>JAEYNP010000087.1 GCA_023412495.1 Pseudomonadota bacterium | reverse complement strand
TCTCTTTTTTACTCTTTTTGTCCTTCAATTCGAAGATCGGCTGTCCGATTAACCTCTTGCAACGGGCAGCGCGTCCCCTCATCGACAGGACCGCGGCAAACTACTTGATCGGGAAAGATCAGTCAAGAAGAAA
Source organism: Pseudomonadota bacterium (assembly GCA_023412495.1). Next base: position 53,833 of record JAEYNP010000087.1, on the reverse strand, counting down.
AGATGGAAGGGGTATGATTGCTCAAACATCTTTGAGAATATTACAGAGATAAACGCAACAAACATGCGTGCAACACCTCACTGAAGATCCTTGTTTTCTTCGATTTCTTTTATCTTTTGAGACAAGGACCTATTCGTGTTCTGGAGATTGGTGATCTCCTGCTTCATCCTATTATACTCTTCTTCACTGATCCAGTTACCCGAGCCGCTTAGGTTATTGGAAGACCAGGCTATGAGGCTGAGAGCGAATTTTTTTTTTAAGTCTGAATATATTTGAGCTGCCTGTTCCGGCGACACCATGCCGACGGCGGCAAGGAAGATCCCCACAAGAATTGCGATGCAAATGGCCAAGGAAATTGCCAAGCCGATGACGAAAAGGATAGCGTTGCCGATCCCTGCCAGTACAGAGAAAAATCCTCCGCCTTCATGACCCGAACCGGATGAGGCGGCGATCAAAGACAAAGCGACTACACCAGCAAGCACAGCGGCGGATTGGAGAAGAGGGGTACGGAACTTATCGTTTTTCATGATTTTCTCCTATAAGTAAAAATGATTATTGATTCATAAATGCCCTTGGATATTACCATTTCCTCGCCAAAAAGCAACTCAAGTATCCAAGGCTGATCGGCAACGCAAGCTAGAAAATTATCCTTCTAACAAATTGTAGTGTCAAGACATTTCTGACGACAAGTTTTCATGGTTTCTCAATGCACGCAGTTTCCGGATGCGCTCGAGTAGCGGCGGGTGGCTGTAATAGATGAATACCTTGATTGGATGCGGGGTGAGATTGGCCAAATTGGCCTTGCTCAGCTTTTTCAGGCTGGCTATCAGCTTATCCGCTGAACCTGTAGTTTTGAGCGCATATCTGTCCGCCTCGAATTCATGCTTGCGGGAGATGGCATGAAAGAGAATTGAAACGATGAGACTCAAGGGGGAATAGAGAAAACCGAAGATGACCAGGCTTGCGTATACTGATGGCTCCATATCGAAGGCTTCGACAATTCCGGTAAACTTCAAAAAAATTGAAAGCAGATAAAACATAATCCCGGTTTGCAGTATCGATGCCAGGATCATTTTGGGGATATGATGCAGTTTGTAGTGACCCATTTCGTGAGCCAAGACTGAAAGTATCTCATTTTCTTCGAGCTTCTCAAGAAGAGTATCGAAAAAAACGATCTTTTTGAACCGACCGAACCCGATAAAAAAGGCATTCAGCTTCGCCGACCTTTTCGAACCATCCATGGTGAAGATGCCTTTGATCAGGAAATCCTGTTGCCGAGCGTAATCAAGAATCGCCTCACGCAAGTCCCCTTCAGGCAACGGAGTGAATTTGTTGAACAGCGGCAGGATAACAACCGGCGCAAGGTATTGCATGAGGAGTGAGAAGAGTACGACACCAACCCAACAGAACAGCCACCCGTAGGATCCGGTGTGAATGAAAAACCAGAAAATCAGGGCAAGAAGCGGTCCTCCTATGATCAGAATAAGAAAACCGCTTTTCAAAATATCCAGAAAAAAAGTTTTTACCGTTGTCTTGTTGAAGCCGAAGCGTTCTTCGATGACAAAAGTGTAATAGATGGAGAAAGGTAACCGTGCGATAAACGACAGAAACAGGCAGGTTCCGGTAAAAATGAGCCCTGCGAGGATCTCCTGGGAAGAAAGATTTCTGGAGAAACGATCGAGGAGGGAAAATCCTCCAATGGCAATGAAAAGAAGCGTCAGTACGACCGTATAACTCGACTCGACGATGGAAACGAAGGCTGTAGCTCGGGTATATTCCTGAGACTTCAGATATTCCTGGGAATCAAACGTTTCGGCAAATTCAGCGGGAAGGTGGGGAGACAGCGCCCTGACATTCAAGACCGAAACAATGAGTTCCAGGAGATATGAGGCGCATATGATACAAATGATGGAAATCAGCCAGAAATTCATTGCAAAAGAAGAATAGAAACAGCTGCTGATAGGCAAGGCGCCTCTGGCATCTGAGTTGCGGACGCCCTGTAAAGGAATTTCTCAAGGAGTTACACGCTACATCACATGCTGTACGGCGGTTGAGGCAAAATCAATAAATTGAGAGGGCGTCACTCCCATCACGACAATAATTACTATCAGTAGCACGGCAAGTGCATTATTCATGCCGCTCGACTGGATTGCACCTCGGTCCTCTGTATCGGTGCAGAACGCGACCCTCACAATTGACAGATAGTAATAGATGGCTATGGCCGTATTCAGCGCTGCCAAGATGACCAAAACTAAGTGACCCTGACGAAGAGCCCCTAGGAGCAGGAGAAATTTGCCGGTGAAACCGACGAAGGGCGGAATACCGGCCAGGGCGAAAAGACCGACGGTCAAAGTCAGAGCCAGCAGTGGAGCGCGCTTATGAAGTCCGGTGAAATCGGCGATTGCTACATTACCACCCTTATCGGCAATCGAACATATAACCAAAAAGCAGGCAAGGTTCATGAAAACATAGCCGATGATATAATACATGGCCGTGGAGAAACCGGTGATTTGCAGGGTGAGCAAGCCGACAAGGACAAAACCGGCGTGGGAAATTCCGGAAAAACCCAGGAGCCTTTTCACATCCTTTTGTATGAGTGCCGAGAGATTGCCGTAAAACATCGATAGCAGAGCGCAAACTATGAGGATATTGACTATCGCTTCGCCTTCGTTGCTGACAAGACTCACGAGACGAATCAAGAGGGCCACTGCAGCGAGTTTCGGCACTGCAGCAATAAAGGCCGTGGTTTCGTTGGCAGCTCCTTCGTAGACATCGGGAACCCAGAAGTGCAAAGGAAAAAGGGCAAGCTTGTAAAAGAAGCCGGCGAGAACCATGACAATGGCAATGACTCCCGCGGGCTGGGTGTAGAGTTGATCCAGTTTATCAGAGATGACTGCAAGCTGGGTCGAACCTGTCAGGCCATAGATGTAGCTCATGCCAAAGAGCATGAGACCGGTTGCCATAACGCCGAACAACAGATACTTGATGCCCGCTTCGACCTGGTAGCCTGAGGCAGTCGAACTATTCCGCATCGGGACCATGATATACACGGCGAAAGAGGAAAGCTCCAGGGATACAAAAATTGCAAGGAGTTCAACACTCGAGACCAGCATCATCAACCCCAGTACCGACATGAAAAGGAAAAGGTAGTACTCTGCCTGAATATCCTCTTTCACCCCTGCCAGCTTGTCGCTGAAAACCAGGACAATGAACGTTGCCAGAGCGATGAGTGCCTTGAAAATCTGGGAAAAGAGATCGATTTGGTAGGCGGAATAAAAGAGGCTTCCCTCACTGCGCAGACAGAGAAGCGAAACAAAGACGGTAAGGGCCGACAGGGAAATTGCGGTCACCTTTATTTTCCCGCTACTCGGCTTTCCTAAACTGAGGAAGAAAAAAACCAGTCCAGTTCCTAACAGTGTCAATTCAGGTAGAAAGAGCATTTTATTACCTTTACGGGACGTTGGTTGATAGTCTTATTGTAAGGCCGTCGCAGCAACCGCCTGGGCGGTCTGGTGCGCGTCATACTGTTGAAGAAGCTGGGCTACGCTCGTATGCATCAAGTCGATGAACGGCTGTGGTCCAAGACCTATCCAGAATACGAAGAAAAGAAATGGTGCCAGCGTTACGATTTCCCGGGCATTGAGGTCGGTTATCCAGGATTGATCCGGATTGTTCGTGCCTCCCCAGATGATTTTTTGCAGCATCCTGAGCATATATGCAGCAGCAAGGACAGCCCCGGGAATGGCGGCCATCGCCAGGTACGGGAACTTCTGCAAAGCTGTTTCAAATTGGAAGGCACCGGCTATGATCTTGAATTCGCCGACGAAACTGTTTGTTCCCGGAAAACCGAAGGAGGACAAAGAGAAAAAGGCCAGGAATGTAATATAGATCGGCATATATTTGCCGACACCGGTGGCGGAGAGCAATTCTCTGCTGTGTGTTCTCTCGTAGATCATCCCGACGCAGAGGAAGAGGGCGCCGGTGGTGATGCCATGGTTGACCATTTGCAGGATCGCGCCTTCAACCCCATCCACATTAAGGACGAAGATGCCGAGGGTGACAAATCCCATGTGCCCTACGGAAGAGTAGGCGATGAGTTTTTTCATGTCGCTTTGCGCCAGGGCGGTCAACCCGCCATAGATGATGCCGGCGATGGACAGCCAGAGAACATAAGGCATGAGCAAATGGGTTGCATCCGGTGTAATGGGCAGGGCAAAGCGGAGAAAGCCGTAAGTCCCCATCTTTAGCAATATACTGGCCAGAATCACAGAACCTGCGGTAGGGGCCTCGACGTGCGCTGCCGGCAACCATGTGTGGAAAGGGAACATCGGCACCTTGATGGCGAAGGCGAGGAAGAAGGCCAGGAAAAGATAGACTTGGGCAGTGAGCGAGTAATTCTGCCACATCATGTCGGGAATGAAGAAGCTGTAGTTGTTGGCGACATACAGCCAGATAATGCCCACCAGCAGGAGGATTGATCCGGCCAGGGTGTAGAGGAAAAATTTGATCGAAGCGTAAATTTTTCTCGGCCCTCCCCATATCCCGATGAGCATGTACATCGGGATGAGCATAGCCTCCCACAGGATATAGAACAACACGAAATCCAGAGCGACGAATACCCCGACCATGGCGGTTTCCATTATGAGCAGGCACACCATGAAGGCCTGGACTCTGGTCTTGATGTAGGACCATGAGGCCAGGACACAGAAGGGCATGATGAAGGTCGTCAGAATGACCAGCAGAATGGAGATGCCGTCAAGGCCGACTATGTATTGAATGTTGAAGGTCTCGATCCAGTTATGCTTCTCGACAAACTGGAACTTGTCGGTGCTCCTGTCAAAACCGGTCAGCAACTTTATAGACAGGAGAGCAACAATGCTGGTCGTGGCAAGAGCAAGATATCGGCATATTGACTCATTCTTGACAAAGAGCAGTAGCAGAGCCCCAGCGAGAGGTAGAAAAACGAGCACACTCAGGATGGGAAAGCCGGAATTCATCAGTAGTTGATCCATTACCTGTATTCCTTGGTTTCGATAAGGTTATAACCAAACATAAGAGACGAGCAGAATGGCGGCAAAAGTTATCGAATAATAAATCGTTTGCTGTATATGCCCCCTCTGGAAAACTTCAGCCACCCGCTGACCGATCGCCCTGACGCAGTTGGCGCTGCCGTCGACGACCCCATCGATGCCGTGCCAATCAAACCACGCCGAGAATTTCGCAGTTACCATAAGTATATAGAGTCCGACTACCCGATAGACGGTTCCCCAGGCAGTATCCAAGCCTTGAATGGGGTTCGAGGCCAGCCAGAGAAAACCGCGGCCACCCATCCGATAGAACCAGTCGAGATCGAGACTGATGGTGGGGCGGGCTTTAAGCTTATTCTTGAGAAAGATGAAGGCCACCGCGGTAAACCCGAGTATCTGGAATGTCTCGCTCAGGTGATAACCGCTGTAGGGATGGTACGAAGCCTCCTGGTAAGGAAGCATGTTGTAGAGAAAGGGCAGATACGAACCGATCAGCAGACAGAGGAAAGCCGCGGTTGCCATGGCCATGTGCATATTCCATGGCGGATCGACGGCAGCATCCTTGGTCTCTTTGCTGCAGCGGTCCTCGCCGAAGAAGATCAGATAGGGCAGACGCAGGCCCGCGACCAGGAACGTCCCCACCGAAACCATGGTGAGGAGGAATCCGGCCCATATCACATGCGATTCAAAGCTTGCCGAGATGATCATCGACTTGGAGACGAAACCGGAGAAGAAGGGGAAGGCCGAAACCGATATGCCACCTATGACCATGAAGAAGAGGGTGTTGGGCATCTTCCGGTACAGGCCGCCAAGCTCGGTGAATTTCGATTTACCGGTGGCGTGGATCACTGCCCCGGCTGCCATGAAGAGCAGCCCCTTGTAGAGAATGTGTGCAAACGCATGGGCACAGGTGCCGTTGATGGCCAGCGCAGTGCCAATGCCTACTCCTGCGACCATGTAGCCGACCTGACTGACAATCTCCCAACCGAGCAGTCTTCGGACGTCGTTTTCCATCATGGCGTAGATGATGCCGTAGATGGCCATGACCACACCCAGAATGATGAGAATGTCAAAGCCGGCGAAGGCTCTTGCCAACGTATACACGGCAGTCTTCGTGGTGAAGGCGCACATGAAGACCGCCCCGGTAATGGTGGCTTTGCTGTAGGCATCCGGCAGCCACGAATGGAGCGGCGGAACGGCGGCATTCAACATCAGACCGGCCATGATCAGCCAGGTGAAAAGCTGCGTATTCTGTTCGTCGAGCTGGACAAAAGACAGATCACCAGTGACCTGGTAGCGCAGGACAAAACCGAGGAGCAGCAATACTCCGCCGAAGGTGTGCACCAGCAGGTAACGGTAGCCTGCGGCCAGCGACCCCGCATCCTTGTTCAGCCAGATCAGGAATGTCGAGGCGAAGGCCATCATCTCCCAGAAAAGAAAGAGCACCAGGTAGTCGCCGCTGTAAATGACCCCAAGGCTTCCCGAGACATAGAACCAGGCAGCGATATGCTGGACATCGTCCTTGACATGCAGCCCGTAGACAGTACCGATGATTGCCATCAGCGACATGATGAAGGCAAAGATCATCGACAGATTGTCGACCCTGCCGAAGGTCAGAGTCCAGTCGCCCATGAAGGTGACGATGCCATGCGTCCCGGGATGCCAGTTGAGATAGAGTACATCGAAGAAGGTTAGAAGCGGCACCCCGCAGAGGTAGAGCTTGCGGAACGGCTCTTTCACGAACGGCAAGAGCAGGGCTCCGATTATCAATATAAGCGAGGGGTGGATGAAATTAGTCTCCATAGTAATCCTCACGGGTCATGATTCCGCTTTTTCCAAACCATCTTGCGAAGTAGATGAGCACTCCGCAGCAAAGAAGAGTGAAAATCGACCAGAAGCCGGGAATATGAGCTTCCATCCAGGTGTGGGCGTGATGGGTATCGACGCCGACAACGGTCCACACCACCATGACTGCGATAGCTATGCCGAATAGCAGCCTTACGGTCCGCAGTCGCTCTTTGAGATAGTCTATGAGTTGTACAATCATCCTGTCACCGCCTTGACAAAATGCAGCATGAAATCGGGATAGATGCCTATGATTACAGAGACCGCACAGGCAATAATAATCGGGATAAGCATGGAAAGCGGGGCTTCCTTGATGCCGATGACCGCCTCACCGACAGGCCTCTTGCCGAAAAAGGCCCTGTATGTGATGGGTGCGAAATAGGCGGCATTCAGCATGGTACTGCCGATAAGCAGCAGCAGGATGCCGATCTGATGCGCCTGCACTGAACCCACCAGGAGATTCCATTTGGTGACGAAACCCGCTACCGGAGGAGCGCCGATCATGCTCAGGGAGGCGATGGCGAAGGCCCCGAAGGTAAAGGGCATGGTTTTTCCCAGGCCGTCCATCTCGGAGATATTCTTTTTATGGGTGGCAACATAGATGGCGCCGGCGCAGAAGAACAGGGTGATCTTGGAAAAGCCGTGGTTGACGATGTGAATCAAGCCGCCCTGGATGCCGGGAGCGGTGAGCAGGGCCACACCCATGATGATATAGGAGAGCTGACTGACCGTCGAATAGGCCAACCGGGCCTTGAGGTTGTCCTTCGAGAGGGCGATGATGGAGGCGACGATTACGGTAAACCCGACGAAATAGGCCGTGGGGATGCCGAGATTGAGAGCCTGCATGGTGTCGGTGCCGAATACATACAGCATTACCCTCGTGGTGCAGAAGACACCGACTTTGACCACTGCAACCGCATGGAGCAGTGCGGAAACCGGTGTCGGCGCGACCATTGCGCCCGGCAGCCAGTGATGGAACGGCATGACGCCGTTCTTGGCAAAGCCGAAGAGACAGAAGATGTACAGCATTATGACCAGTGTCTTGTTGACGTCGGCCGGGAAGATGCCTGTGGTGATGTTCGGGGCAAAATCAAGGGTGCCGGTCAGAACATAGATGAGGATCATGGCCGGCAGGAGAAAGGCTTTGGCGGTTGCGGTGAGATACACCAGGTATTTCCGCGCGCCGTGGTACCCTTCATCGTCCTGGTGGTGGGCAACCAGCGGGTAGGTGCAGACCGAGACGATCTCGTAAAACAGGTACATCGTGAAGAGATTGTCGGAAAAAGCTACCCCGATGGCGCCGAAAATGGCCAAGGCGAAACAGGCGTTGAAGCGGGTTTGGGCATGTTCGTTCAACCCTCGCATGTATCCCATGGAATAGAATACCGCGATAGTCCACAATGATGATGCCACCAAGGCAAAGATCATGGACATAGAATCGGCCCGCAGAGTAACGGTGACGCCGGGATCTATAATAGTGAAGAGTTTAAAAGTAAGCGTCTCTCCATGCCAGACCGCAGGAATCATCGAGCAGACAACAACCAGCAGGAGGAGCGATGAGATCGACGAGATCCCCTCGCGGACGTTCTCGTTGTTGCCCTTGAACATCACCCCCAGGGTGCCGAAGAGTGGGATGAGCAGGGCGAAGAGTAGTTTGTATTCCATTCCCGATGACTCCTTGACTAACCTTTGAGTTGTACGGCGTCTTCCGTGTCAATGGACTTGAAGTGACGGTACACAGCGATGATGATACTTAGGCCGATCGCCGCTTCCGCAGCGGCTATCGCCATGATGAAGAGAGTGAAGATCTGACCGGTAACCGGATCGGGGGCAGTGAACCGGTTGAAGGCCATGAAATTGATGGAGGCGCTGGCCAGTATCAATTCGGCGGCGATGAGCATGCCGATAAGTGTTCTGCGGGTAACGATGCCGTAAATGCCGATGCCGAACAGCAGGGCGCCGATGATCAGGTACATGTTGAGATTGTTATACAGGGTGAGTATCATTGACCTTCCCTCCCGTCCCGGGCGATAACCAGGGCACCGAGTATTGCGATCAGAAGTACTATCGAGACAAGCTCGAAGACCATGGAATAATCGGTCAGCAATTGGATTCCGATAAGCTTGACCGACCCGTCATTGACCTTCGCCTGAACGGGCCAGTCTGTTTTTAGGGCGAGAACGGCGAAACCGCCGGCCAGAAGAGCGGCTGTGCCGAAGCCGAAAGGCCCGACAAGAGGACCGGCGAATCCCATCTTCTTATTCTCTTCCGGTGCGGCAAGCATGATTGCAAAGGAAATGGTGACCGCCACGGCACCGACGTAAATAAGAATCTGCATCATGGCGACGAACGGGGAGTTTAGAAAGTAGTAGATGCCGGCCACCCCGACAAAACAGACGATCAGACCGGCGACGGATCGAACCAGCCTGTCGGAATTACAGGCGATGAGGCCGCCGATGAGGGTGATCGACACCATAACGAGAAAAATTACCCCGACCAGCCCGTCGGCACTCAAGAGCGTGGGGGAGGCAACCGTTGACGGATTCATTTTTTCTTTTCCTCCAGTCGTTGCAGAAGATTGAAGACGAAATCTTCCTTCCTGGTGCTCGCCAGATTGTACTCTTTGGAAAAATCAATGGCTCCGAAGCTGCAGGACTCGACACAGGAGCCGCACAGGGAACACTTGGTGAAGTCGAGCATGTATTTGGTAAGCTCCTTCTTTTTCCCACCTTCCGGCTTTTCGCCCGCAAGGGAAATGCAATCGGAGGGGCAGGCCTTTTCGCAGAGTCCGCAGACGACGCATTTGGCATTGCCTTCCTCATCCGGCACCAGTTCGATATGTCCCCGATACCTGTCACACATGGTCAGGGTCTCGTAAGGGTAGGCGACAGTCACGGTAGGCTTGAAGAACTCCTTGAAGGTGATTCCCATGCCGATGAATAGGCTCATCAGGCCGTTAAATATTTCGGTAAAATAGGCGACCATTTAAAACACCTTTAATAATCCTGCGGTAAACAGCAGGTTGAACAGGGAGAGCGGGATAAGAATCTTCCAGCTGAGGTTTAAGAGTCCGTAAATGGTTGTCCTTGGGAAGGTCCAGCGAATCCAGATAAAGGTGCCGATAAGCAGGTACAGTTTCAACAGGAACCAGAAGATCCCCGGGATGAAGTTCAAGAAGGGCAGGGGGGCGTTCCAGCCGCCGAGGAAGAGGATGGTGGTCATACAGGAACCCACCACGATATTGGCGTATTCCCCCATGAAGAAGAGCCCGAAGCCCATACTGCCGTACTCGGTGTGAAAGCCTGCCACCAGTTCGCTTTCCGCCTCGCCGAGGTCAAACGGGGCGCGGTTGGTTTCGGCGAGCGTGCAGGTGAAGAAGATGAGAAAGGAGAAAGGCATCAGCAGGTTATGGGACTTGCCCAGCAAGGGGAAGACATTCCAGCTCAGGAACGAGCCGCTCTGCTGTCTGACGATCTCCATGAGGTCCATGGTGCCGGCGATCAACACTACCGTGATGGTGGTGATGAGCATCGGTATCTCGTAGGCGACCGCCTGGGAAACGGCGCGCACCGACGACATCATGGAATACTTGTTTCTCGAACTCCAGCCGGCGAACACCAGCGACATGCTGCCCATGGAGGCGAAGGCGAAGATCATGAGGATCCCCACGTTCATGTTTTTGGCCACGATCGTTTCGCTGAACGGGATCGTCACAAAACTCATGATGGCCGGAAACATGGCCAGTATCGGCGCGGCGATGAACATCGCCCTGTCGGCCCCGCCGGGAATGGTCAACTGCTTGGCCATCAGCTTGATGCCGTCCAGCGGCGGTTGAAGCAAACCGAGCGGGCCGTTGATATTCGGTCCCGGCCTGCGCTGAATGCGGGCGGCACCCCGACGTTCCGCCCAGACCAGATAGGCGGCGTTGAGAGCGGCGAAGGCGATGGCGGCAATAACCGCGAGGACAACATTTATCAGTGTTAAGCTCATACGCTTTTCCTCTTATCTGTCTATCTCGGGGATAACCAGATCAAGACTTCCCATAAAGGCGAGGGCATCCATGATCATCATGCCTCGGCATGCCTCATCGAAAAGATGCATGTTGGAGTAGGTCGGCGAACGGAGCTTCAGACGATAGGGATTCTTCCCGCCGTCACTGACCAACCTTACTCCGAAACTGCCCCGAGCGGTTTCCACCGCCTGGTAATAATCCCCGGCTGGCGGTTTGATTATCTTCGGTTTTTTTTCGGGCATGATCGGCCCGCCCGGAAGCTTGTCCAAGCCCTGCTCGACGATACGCAGCGACTGCTCGATCTCATCCATCCGCACCATGTACCGGGCGAGGGAGTCGCACTCGTGGTAGACGGGGATGTCGAAGTCGAACTCGGGGTAGACTGAATAGGGTTCGTTCCTGCGGACATCGAAGTTGATCCCGGAACCTCTGGCGACGGCGCTCGAAGCGCCGTATTTCCGGCACATCTCCGGAGTGAGGGGGGCAATGCCCTCGAGGCGTTTCCTGAAAATGATGTTTTCGGTGACAAGGCTCCGGTATTTCTTGAGGGACTTGCGCATTCTCGGAATGAATTTCCTGGCGGCGGCGATGAAGTCGTCATCAACATCATTGTAGAGCCCACCGAACCGGAAGTAGCAGTAAGTCAGGCGGGAGCCGGTCACCGCCTCCAGCATATCGAGGATGTGTTCCCTGTCCTGCAGTGCGTACATGAGCGGGCTGAAGCCGCCCAGGTCCATGACGAAGGCGCCGAACCAGAAGAGATGCGAGGCGATCCGGTTGAGTTCCACCATGATCGCACGAATATACTCTGCTCGTTCCGGCACCTCGATCCCCGAGGCCTTCTCGACCAGGAGGACATGGCAGTGGCTGTAGCCGAGGGCGCCAAGATAATCCATCCGGCTGAGGTTCATAAGAAACTGCGGATAGGTCTTCAGCTCCCCCATCTTCTCGTGCATCCGGTGAATGTAACCAATGACGGTTTCGGCATTGACGATATACTCACCGTTCATTTCCATTTTTACCCGCAAAACGCCATGGGTGGCGGGATGCTGGGGACCGACGTTGAGAACGAAAGTCTCGTCAGGCTGGAGCAGTATTGGTGAGTTCATGCCTTGAAGTCCTTTAAGAGTGGGTGGAAATCGGCGTCCTCGGGAAGCAGGAGCGGAATCAGATGAGGATGGCCCTCGAACTTGATGCCGAAAAAGTCATGGGTTTCCCGCTCGTGCCAGTTGGCTCCGGCATATATGTCGGTGATGGTCGGGAGAACGGGATTGGTGCGGTCGACCCTCGTTCTGATCACCACTCGGCAGGTATCGAAGTCGTAACGACTGAAGTCGTAGATGACCTCCATCTGGTTTTCTTTGATCCAGTCGACGCCGGTGATGCTTTCGATGAAGAAAGCCGCTTCGTCGACAATCGACACAGCCTGCAGTAATTGGTCAGGTGCAACTTGGGCGTCGAGGTGGTAGCCATGAACGGCGTAGTCTCTTTCGAGCACGCCGTTTTTACGCGGGGGTGCCGGTGCTTTTGCTTTCTTTTCCTGAGCTTCGGGGGCGGGAGTCGCCGGGCTGGGTTCTATGGGCTCGGCCTGTGGTTCAGGAAAGAGGCTCTGGAGAGCCTGTTTAGTTTTTTCACAGATCATATCAATGCTCCAAGGACTCTGGACGGCCTTTTTTTAACGGCTGGCTTATCGAATCAAGGCGCGCTGAATCAGGCTGCCTCGGGATTTTTCCATCGTTTCCATTTGGAAACAAGGTGCTCGAGCTCGATTATTCCCTGCAAAAGCGCCTCAGGACGTGGCGGACATCCGGGAACGTAGACATCGACAGGGAGAAATTGGTCAGCGCCCAAAACAATATTGTATTGGCCATCGAAAGCAAACGGTCCGCCCGAGATGGCGCAGTTGCCGAGGGCCATAACCCATTTGGGTTCGGGCATTTGATCGTAGAGGGTTTTGATGCCGGGCAGCATCTTCTTGGTGATGGTGCCGGCGACAATCATGACGTCGCTTTGCCGGGCCGATGGACGAAAAACCTCAGCGCCGAATCGCGACATATCGAACCGAGCACATCCCGTGGCCATCATTTCAATGGCACAGCAGGCGATGCCGAAGGTAAGAGGCCAGAACGAATTAGCTCTGCTGATATTGATGAGTCTGTCGGCAAGAGCGAATTGTACTACCGACGAAGGAATTTTTTCCGTTCCCACTTGAACACTCCCTTGATCCATGCATAGACAATTGCGAGCGAAAGAATTCCGATGAACAGAACAATTTCGATGAAATCACGTATCGAAGACGCGAACATCGCATCGTTATAGGCAACTGCTACGGGAAAAAGGAAGAGGACATCTACATCGAAAGCGAGGAAAATGAGGGCATAGAGATAGAAGACGACGCCGTAACGTATCCAGCTGTCGCCGATGGGATCCATACCGCATTCTATGAACTGCAGGGCCTTGTTGTTGATCTGCCTGGTCTTCAAAGGCATGAACAAATAAACGATGGCGATCGGGCCGAGCGCGAATGTCAGCCCACCCAGGGTGAAGGCTGCGATCCAGAGGACATGTTCTTGGTAAAGAAAAGCAGTGAATTGATGTTCCATGCTCTGCTCCTTGTTATGCTTTTTCAGGGTAAATAACGCAAAACTACCAAGTAACATCTCAGCTGGTTAACATTATTCGCCTAGCTCGAATGGGGTGTATCTTAAATAATTGTGATAAGCGTGTCAATAAGAAATCGACTCTAGATGTACCACAATGTGGAATGTTGTTGGATGGCTATTCTCGCGAAATTCTTCGTGGAAAAAACTTGTTAAACTTAACAAAAATGCTATAGTGACAAAAATGGATGTAAATAAAAAATATAATATTTATCAAAATAATTGATCGGTCTCTCGGCGACTTATTATGTCTATCACGTTAAGACAATTAGAAATTTTCATAGCTGTCGCGGAAACAGCACAGGTTACCAAAGCGAGCAAGAAGCTGTTTGTTACCCAGTCTGCGGTCAGCATGGCGCTGGCGGAACTCGAAAATCAACTGGGAGGTTCGCTGTTTGACCGACATGGCCGCAGCTTGCTGTTGAATGCCAGGGGAAGATTTCTCCTTCCTCTGTCGAAGGACATCATCTGCCAAGTAGGCAATATCGAAAAGATTATGTCCGAACGTAACGACACCCTCGACGGACGTATCGAGATTGTCGCAAGCACCACCCTGGGGAATTATATCCTTCCCTACCTGATCGGGGCTTTTAAACGCGTACATCCCAATGTCCATGTCAATATGCTTGTCTATAATACACGGTTTGCAGAAAAACTCGTGCTTGAAAAAGAGATGGATATCGGCTTTGTGGAAGGGCCTCTTTCCGGCCGGGAAGAGATTCAGTCACGGCCATGGTTTGAAGACGAGCTCATGGTGCTCTGCGGTCCCACCGATCCACTTGCCCATAATGAGGTTTTCGATATCAACCGTGACCTGAAAGGGAAAAAGTGGATTATGCGGGAGAGCGGTTCCGGCACCGCCGCGACCATCAGGGAGCGTTTCGGTAAATACATGGAAGATGTAAATGTCGTGATGGAGATGGGCCATCCCGAAGCAGTCAAGCGAGCGGTTGAATCAGGGGCGGGGATTACCTGTCTCTCCGCTCTCTGCATTTGCCGGGAGGCGGAAAACGGCTGGTTGAAAGGTTTGAAGGTGGATGGTCTGGACATGAAAAGGCAACTGCGGATCATTCAAAGAAAAGATACCGAGATCAGCGATGCTCTTGCCGAGTTCCTGTCATTCTGCGATGTAATGTCGATCTGCGACGATTCGCGGGTCTGTCTCTCCTCGCCGTGGAAACTGCAATCTCTGCTGGCCCGGCATTCCGCAATGAAAAAGTAGTATATCCGGAACCTCAATACAGCACTTTGTTCAACTGCAGGCCGTGTGCGGGGGCGGTAGGTCCGGCCATGGTCCTGTCCCTGGCGTCCAGTATCAGGGCAAAATCCTTCGGGGAGATGCCTCCCCGCCCAACCTCCAGAAGCGTACCCACCAGATTGCGTACCATATTTCGCAGGAAGCCGTCGCCGGTGAACCGAAAGGTGAAGAACTCGGCATTCTTCTCCAATATTTCCGCCTCGTAAATAGTCCGCACCGCGCCCCGCCCCGAACAGTTATCCTTGTCTCTTGAGCCGCTGTTTTCAAAAGAGGAGAAATCGTGGGTGCCCTCTAGCAGTTTCAGGCAATCTCGCATGGCAGGAAGATCCAAGGAACTGGTGACATGGAGTGAGTACAGTCGCAATTGAGGCGGTTGAATTTTTCCTGTAAAGACGGAGTACTGGTATTGCTTGCCGATGGCGGAGAACCGGGCGTGAAAGGATGGATCCACGTCCTCGGCCTGAAATATGCGTATGGCTCCGGGGAGCATTGAGTTCAATCCCCTGACAATGGCGTGGCAGGGGATCGACGAATGGATTCGGAAATGGGCAACCATTCCTTCGGCATGGACGCCGGCATCGGTGCGGCCGGCGCCATGCAGGAAGACATCCTCAGTCGTCATTATAGCCAGGCGGCTTTCGATCTCGCCCTGGATGGTAGGTCCAATTTTTTGGCGCTGCCAGCCGCTGTACCCCGTCCCGTCATAACTGATGAGCAGCTTGATGGTGCGTGGCTGGGAAGCGGGGTTCATTGCAGCATTCAATAAGGTTAATTTAAGTCAAAAAGATTTGTTCAGGGAAAGAACGGTACCACGTCAAGGCCCGCTGTTTCGTCGAAGCCGCACATGATATTCATGTTCTGGACGGCCTGTCCGGAAGCCCCTTTGACTATATTGTCTATCGTCGTCATGATGATGATGCGGTTTACAGCGGGGTCGATCTTATAGGAAATATCGCAGTAATTGGAGCCCCGCACATATTGGGTGGCAGGGAATGCGTCCTCGGGCAGCAACCGTACGAAAGGCTCGCTCTGATACTTCTTTCGGTAAAGTTCATCGATGCTGTTTCGGTCAAAACCGGGAGCCAGCGAAGCATAGACGGTGCTCAGAATGCCCCGCGAGATGGGCAGCAGGTGAGGGGTGAAGGTCACCTTCACCGGCCGGCCGGCCACCGCGCTCAGTTCCTGTTCGATTTCCGGAGTATGCCGGTGGGTACGTCCCACCTTGTACGGCCGAAAACCATCATGAATTTCACAGAACAGGGTCCCGGTCTGAGCGCTCCGCCCGGCGCCGGAGGTGCCGGATTTGGAATCGGCGATGATGGTCTCAGGCAAAACGGCGCCCGCCGCGAGCAGCGGGGCGAGCCCGAGTATGATCGACGTCGGATAGCAGCCGGGATTGGCCACTAGGCGGCTTCCGGCAATTAGACTGCGGTAGAGTTCCGGCAAGCCATAGACCGCTTCGCCCAGCAGGTGGCTGGAGGAATGGGGTTGATACCATTCCTCGTACACCGAGAGGTCGCGGAGGCGAAAATCGGCGGAAAGATCGATGACTCTCTTGCCGGCGGAAAGAAGGTCCGGCACTAGATCCATCGCGGTCTTGTGGGGCACGGCGGTGAAAAAGAGATCAGCTTTCTTGCAGAGTTGCTCCACCGGCAGGTTTTCGCAGATGAGGTCGGCCCTGCCGCGCAAATGGGGAAAAATCTCAGAGAGGGGGAGGCCGGCATATTGCCGTGAGGTGGCAACGGTAATCCGCACCTGGGGATGATTGACGAGAATTCTGGCCAGCTCGGCTCCGGTGTAGCCCGAAGCCCCGACAATTCCGATGTTGATCATGGCTAATGCTCTCCCGGGGATGAGTTTGGGGCGACTCAAAGAAAAAAGGGAGGGACAGCGGAACTGTCACTCCCCTTAAAGCACTCTGAAATACTGAAGATCCCAGCGGTCTGCCGAAGAAATGAGGCAGAAGCAAGGTGTGCTCGGTCCGAAAATTAACGTTTCGAAAACTGGAATTTGGCGCGGGCGGCTTTCTGACCGTATTTCTTGCGCTCCTTCATGCGGGGGTCGCGGGTCAGCAGACCCGACTGTTTGAGCGGCAGCCGATTATCCGGGCTCGTCTCGAGCAAGGCCTTGGAAATGCCGTGGCACAAGGCGTCGGCTTGAGCGGACTTGCCGCCTCCCTTCAGCGTGGCGACAACGTCGTACTGATCGGTCGTCTCCGTAACCTTGAAGGGTTTGGCAATTCTCTGGCCTTTGAAGATCTGGCCGAAGTATGCATCAGCTTCCATCTGGTTCACGGTAACCTTGCCGGTCCCGGGGGTAAGCCAGACTCTGGCCACAGCATTCTTTCTCTTCCCGGTGGCATAAAAGCGATTTTGAGCCATTTCGATTCTCCCAGATTAAATATCTAATTCAGCAGGCTGTTGGGCCGCATGAGGATGATCTTTTCCAGCATATATCTTGAGTTTCTTCAGCTGTGCCCGGCCTATCTTGTTTTTCGGCAGCATGCCGCGAACCGCATGCATGATGAGGTCGGTCGGGTGTTTGGCCAGGAGTTCTTTGGCGGTAGCCTCTTTCAAGCCACCCATGTAGCCGGTATGCCTATAGTATTTCTTGTCGTCGAGTTTGGTGCCGGTCAGAACGACTTTCTCCGCATTGGTGACCACTATGAAATCGCCATTATCAATAAAGGCGGAAAAAGTGGGTTTGTGTTTTCCCCGCAGGCGATTGGCAATCTCAGAAGCCAGACGGCCAAGAACCTTGTTCTCGGCATCCACAACGTACCATTTCTTCTCGATCTCGTTGACTGGGGTAAGATAAGTTTTCATTATATCCCTCAAAATGGTCGATCTTTTAACAAAAAAAGGTCCGAACAGCGTCGAACCTTTTTCGTTGTATAGTGGAGCGGGAAACGAGATTCGAACTCGCGACTTCAACCTTGGCAAGGTTGCACTCTACCACTGAGTTATTCCCGCTCATTTTGTCTTGGAATCAAAACTGCGGTGTTTATACAAGGTCTTCAACTGGGTGTCAATAGAAAAAGATTGAGCTGAGCTAGGCAATATAATTGTTTTCTTTCCAACTGTCACGAAAAATAGAG
The DNA here is from genome assembly GCA_023412495.1 of Pseudomonadota bacterium. The sequence goes on along the minus strand of JAEYNP010000087.1, from coordinate 35,934 downwards.
AAGGTTTTTGCAGTATCGAGTATTGTTTCGTCATTCCAAAGTTTCACATCAGTCGATATTAACCCGGAAGGACCGGAACTCCCTGCTGAACTGTACCCATGAACCAGAATACCTTACCCCGCAAAGAAACTATCGCCAGGAAAACTGGAGAAACCGATATCGAACTCGAGCTGGTTCTCGACGGCTCAGGCAAACATGACATAAAAAGCGGCGTGCCTTTCCTCGATCATATGCTGACCCTCTTCGCCGTCCACGGTTTTTTTGACCTGACCCTGCAGGCGGACGGGGATACCGAGGTAGACGATCACCATACCGTCGAGGATATCGGCATCTGTATCGGCAAGGCCATAGCCGGGGCTTTGGCCGATAAAGGCGGGATCTCCCGATACGGCAGCTGCTACCTGCCAATGGACGAAACGCTTGCCAGGGTCGTCGTCGATATCTCCAATCGGCCTTATCTTCATTACGGGGTGGTGATTGCGGAACAGAAGGTCGGTTCCTTCGATACCGTCCTGACCAAGGAATTTTTCCGGGCGGTGGCGCAACATGCCGGTCTCACTTTGCATATTGATCTATTGCATGGTGAGAATGGTCATCATATAATAGAGGCCGTATTCAAAGGCTTCGGCCGCGCCCTGCGTATGGCGGTAGCGAAAATCGGGATCGAGGGCGCCCTCTCGTCCAAAGGATGCTTGTAGATTGACAAAATCGTTCCCTTGCCGGCACTGTTAACCCATTAGAAGGTGATTTCGTGGAAAAATTAGCCAAGCTTTTACTTTTCTGCTGTGCATTTCTCCTCCTGGCATCCTGTTCCGCCAACCTTGGAAGTGAAAAGGAACAAGTTCAAGCCCCTCTCCAGCCGCTTTCCTGCATCGCCGTGCTGCCTGCAAGGCCTACGGTCGATCAGCAGGACGACCGGTCTCTTGAAGTCGGTGCGGAATTTATCACCGACATAATGGCCCGGGAACTCGGCGGCAATGAAAAGGTGAGGCTGCTCACTGAAAGTCAGGATACCTCGCTTGGCCTGGCAGTGTCGGGAGGCTTGTCCGGAATGATCTCGGCCATCGGCAAGGAAACGGGCTGCGAAGCGGTTCTCATGACTACGGTAAGCCGTTACAGACAGCGCGAGGGTACGGAATACGCCGTCGAGGAGCCTGCTTCGGCCGACTTTCAGATGAAGCTCATTCATGCCCGGACCGGCTCCGTGCTGTGGGCGGCGGAATTTCGTGAGACCCAGGAATCGCTGCTCGATAACATCCTCACTTACACCAAAGCCCAGAGCAGGGGCTTCAAATGGGTGACCGTGGAGCAACTTGTGGAGGAGGGGGTCAAAGAGCGTCTGGCCGCGTTCCCCTACATACAGTAGTTTATCTGTCCGCACATTCGAGGACCCGCGGCACCTTCGCGGGCCCTGGCGTTGTTTTTGGAGTTTTCGAATACGTGTTACCAACGATTAGCGGTTATCGGCTTCCACCCCGGCTGAACAGGAAAATCGGCCAGGCCATGCATGATTACTCGATGTTTTCCGAAGGAGACCGGGTCATGATTGCCGTTTCGGGTGGGGTGGACAGTCTGACTTTGGCGGGTATCCTGGCGATCTGGAAGAAAAAAGCTCCCATTCAATTCACCCTTGCAGGCCATCATATCGACCATGGGTTCTGGCGAGACCAGGACCCCGATTTGGATCCGGCCGTTGCCATAGCCCGACAGTTGTCCAAGCTCGGGATCACGTTGCATATCACCTCCGAAAAACCCATCGTCGAAACATCGAGAACCTGCTTTCTTTGTGCCCGCAACAGGCGCAGCCAGCTCTTTGACCTGGCCCGGGACCACGGCTATAACAAGATCGCCTTCGGCCACCATAAGGACGACCTGATCGAGACCTTTTTTCTCAACACCATCTACAGCGGCAACATCTCGACCATGGTGCCCTGCCAGGATTTATTCGGCGGCACCCTTTCTCTGGTGCGGCCCATGGCATATCTTGAAAAGCACGAGGTGGGCGAAATCGCCGCCGAACTGGGAATCGCGCCGGTCAAGAATCTCTGTCCCCTGTCGGACGACACCCGGCGGGAAAGGGTACGGTCGCTGCTCCAAAAACTCTATAGCGACGAACCTGGGGCGAAGGAATCCGTCTTCGCTGCCCTGGCCAATGTCCGCCGGGAGTATATGTTATGAAAACCGCCGCCGAATGTTTTCCCTGTTTTCTCAGGCAAGCGCTGCAGGTGTCGCGGGTCTGCGGCTGCGGTCCCGAACTGCAGGTGCAGACGGTCAAAAGGATAGCGGCAGTCGTCGCGGGACTCGACCCCGCTCTCAGCCCGCCGGCAAACGCCCGGGCGGTGTATAGGGCTCTGAGCGAGCTCACCGGCTGTGCGGATCCCTATCTTCAGGAGAAAAAGAAGAGCAACGAGCAGGCGCTGGCGATCGTCCCGGCCCTGCGCCGGGAGATCGAGGACTCCGCCGACGAACTCCAGATGGCGATTCGTTTTGCCATTGCCGGCAATATCATCGATTACGGCGCCTTCCAGACCTTCGATATCGACCAGGCCCTGGAAGACAGCCGCAAAAAAGTACCGGCCATCGATCACAGCAGGGTCTTGCTCGACCGGATCGATAACCTCCGGCGTGGTTCGCAGGTTCTGTATCTCGCCGATAACTGCGGTGAGATCGTTTACGATTCGCTGCTGATCGAGTATCTGTTCCGCCGGGGATATTCGCTCACGGTGGCGGTAAAGGACGGGCCGATCATCAATGATGCCCTGCATGAGGATGCCCTGGCAGCGGGACTTGACCGCTACGCCCGGATCATTTCCAACGGATCGAGATGTCCCGGGACGGTGCTTGGGGATTGTTCCGTTGAGCTCCGCGAGATTTTCTCGACCGCGGATCTGGTCATCGCCAAGGGCCAGGGCAATTTCGAGAGTCTCTCCGAGGTTGATCGGGAGATCTTCTTTCTCCTGACCGTCAAGTGTCCGGTTGCCGCGCGGCACATGGCCGAGCTTACTGGCGAAGATCAAGCCCTGCTGCCGGGCAGGGGGGAGATGGCGGTTTTTCATTCGGCGAAGAAATAGCGAAAAGGTGAATGCAATGAAGACACGCATCAAAAATATCCTGCAGCAGAAAAGAATCGGACAAAGGTTTACCGTTACCGGCTGGGTGCGGACGCGGCGGGATACCGGCGCCTTCTCCTTCGTGGAAGTCGGCGACGGCTCGTGCCTTGCCAACCTGCAGGTCATCGCCGACTCCAGCCTCTCAAATTATGATTCGGAAGTGAAACACCTGTCGACAGGGGCGAGTGTCATCGTCGAGGGAGAACTGAAAGAATCGCCGGCCAAGGGCCAGGCGGTGGAACTAGTTGCGGACAAGATCGAAGTTGTCGGCAAGGCCGACCCGGATGTCTATCCTCTGCAGAAGAAGCGGCATTCCTTCGAATTCCTCCGCGAGATCAGCCATCTCCGGCCGAGAACCAATGCCCTGGGGGCGGTGGGCCGGGTCCGTTCGCGACTCTCCTACGCCATCCATCAGTTCTTCCAGGATCGCGGCTTCCTCCAGGTCCACACTCCGATCATCACCACCAGCGACTGCGAAGGGGCAGGCGAAATGTTCCAGGTGAGCACCGGCAAGCAGGGAGTCAAGGAAGATCACTTCTTCGGCCGGGCGGCGGGGCTTACCGTGAGTGGCCAGCTTCAGGCGGAAGTCTATGCCCTGGCCCTGGGCGACGTCTATACCTTCGGGCCGACCTTCCGGGCGGAGAAGTCGAACACCTCCAGGCACCTCGCCGAGTTCTGGATGATCGAGCCGGAGATGGCCTTCTGCGACCTGAAGGGCAATATGCAGATCGCCGAGGAGATGCTGAAGTATCTTCTCTCCGACACTATGACCCACTGCGCCGAGGATATGGAACTGTTCGACAAGTTCATCGAAAAGGGGCTGTTGAAGAAACTGCAGGGCGTGGTCGGCCAGGAATTTGCCCACATCACCTACAGCGAGGCGGTGGATCGTCTGAAAGCGGCGAAGAAGGACTTCGAGTTCCCGGTAGAGTGGGGGCTCGACCTCCAGTCGGAGCACGAGCGGTACCTTACCGAGGAGGTCTTCAAGCGGCCCATTACCGTGACCGATTATCCGGCCGCCATCAAGCCCTTCTACATGCGGGTCAACGAGGACGGCAGAACCGTGGCGGCCATGGATATTCTGGTGCCCGGGATCGGCGAGATCGTCGGCGGCAGCCAGCGCGAGGAGCGATACGACGTCCTTCTTGCCCGGATGCAGCAGGCGGGCATCGATATTCCCGATTACCAGTGGTACCTCGATCTGCGCCTCTACGGCTCGGCGCCCCATGCCGGCTTCGGCCTCGGCTTCGAGCGGCTGATCCAGTTCGTCACCGGCATGCCGAACATCCGCGAGGTCATCCCCTTCCCGAGGACGCCCGGCTCCGCGCCCTGCTGATGCAAGTACGACTCACTTTTTCGGCAGTGGAGGGTGGCAGTTGAGCAAGGAACCGGGAGTACGGAAGATGTTCGATGCCATCGCCCATCGGTACGACCTGATGAACCGGGTCATGACCATGGGGCAGGATCAGCGGTGGCGAAAGTTCGTGGTGAAGATGGCCGGCGATCCCGGCGACGGCTGGACCCTTGATCTGGCCACCGGCACCGGCGATATCGCCGCCCTTATGGCGGCGACCCACCCGGCGGCTAAAGTGGTCGGCGGCGACTTCTCCCTCAATATGCTGACCGAGGCACAGAGGCGCTTTGCAGGACAGCGGATCGTCTGGCACGCGTGCGACGCCAACCGCCTGCCTTTCGGCGATGATACCTTCCGTTCAGTGACCTTCGGCTATTTGCTGCGCAATGTCGACGACGCCGGACGCGTCCTTCGCGAGGTGCGCCGGGTGCTGCGGCCCGGCGGCCGGGTAGTCTGCCTCGACACCACGCCGCCGGCGAAGAACCTGCTCTATCCTTTCATCCGCGGCTACCTGCGCTGGGGCATTCCGGCCCTGGGCAAGCTCATCGCCGATGACGAGGCGGCCTATGCCTATCTGACCGGGTCGACCATGGAATTCCATTCGGCCGAGGCTCTGGCCGAACTCTTTGCCGCAAGCGGACTCGAGGAAGTCGGCTACCGGAAATTCATGTGCGGAACCATCGGCGTGCACTGGGGGCAGAAGCCGTAACTCCAGAAAAACGGCATTGGCTGAAATAGCCGGGGCATCTCGATGAGGCCGGAACCGCCGTCCAAATCAAACAATCGATCAATTTAAAACGGACAACCCAACACCTGCATATCTCCCGCCGCCGCCAGGATCTCATGGTAGAGCTGGCGGTAGTTGTGCTCGTAGCGTTTTGAGAAGTGGAAGGGGACCAGGCGCTGGACGCCGGCCTCGCGGGCGATCTGCACGGCGGCAAGGGTCGTCAGGTGCTGGGAGGCATCGGCCTTGTCCCGGTCGGCTGCGGTGAAGGTCGCCTCGCAGAAGAAGGTGTGGGCGGAGCGGGCCAGTTCGACCACCTTTTTCCTGTTTTCCGGGGTATCCGCCATGTCGGCGGCGTAAACAAGTTTCTTGCCGGGTCGGATGATTGTCAGGTCTTCCGCCAGATGGCCGGCCTTTGCCTTTTGGCCGGTGGGAAGTCGTATTTGAGTCTCCAGGGCATCGGCCGCTATGCACCACTTCAGGTCGCCGAGCCAGGGGCCGGGGGACAGCTTCAGCGCCTCAAGCCGCTCCCTCCGTACGTTGATCTCCCGGCGAAAGAGCAGGGCGTAGGCGATCGAGGGGATGCCGTGGTCGCAGACGGCAGCCCTGACGACAAAGTTATCCTCCGTCAGGATGATTCCGTTCGGAATGGGCGCCTCCGGCAAATCGATCCTTTCCTTCCCGGCCTGCAGCCTGGCGTGCCGGAGTGCTGCCCCGTCTATCTCATGCACTTCGAAGACCGGTCCGCGATCGTCGATGCGGTCCCAGGTGATCGAATTCAGAAAGCTCTCGACCCGTCGAGTTGTTCCTGCCGGACCGAAGAATCGGCAGGGGCCGAAGGGACCGAGCCGCGAACGGAGAAACCAGGTGAGGCCGCCGATGTGATCGATATGGGCGTGGCTCAGGAAGATGGCCTTCACCTGGTGGGCGACCCGTGCCGCCAGCCGGGAAGGTTCGCCGAGGTCGAAGAAGACGCTTTGCTTGAGGCGCCGCAATCGCACATGCACCAGCGGGTCGCCGAACACCCCGCCCACCAGGGTGGCCCAGGCCTGGCCGAGATTGCTGGAAATCGGGGCCTTGCCGGGCCGCTCTGCGATGGTCGGGGGCGTCATTTCCAGCGGCTCGCGGGTAATCGCGACAAGCGGGGGAGCGGGCCGCCGCGATGTCTCCAGCCTGCCCGTCGGGGTGCGTCCGGCATCCCGGATCAGGATGCCGGCCGGTTCGTCTGTACCGCCGGGAACCATGCGCAGATGCAACTCGCCGTCATGCAAGCGGACCACCTCCCCCATCCGTACCGTGTCACCCGCGGCCGAAAGTAGCGCCGCCTGTCTGCCTGCCCAGACCTCGGGCACCTCCCGGGGAGGCGGCGTTCCCAGGACGAACAGGCGATCGAGGTGAATTTTTTCCTCGACGCCGTGGGCGAGAAAATCATCCCACAGTCTGGTGCGGTGCTTGAGCTGTTCGAGCCTGGCAACGGCCTTTGCCGCCGACGATGAGGGCAGGTGCAGGACCGGGATCGGCAGGGCGGCCAGCTCATGGGAGAGCTGCATCGGGCCTTCTTGCCGGCGAAGGAACACCACAATATCGACCTCGAGGGTCTCCGTCAGGGCCAGGAGCATCTCTGCGCCGCCGACCCCCCGGACCACGCCCGGCGGATCGATGACGATGGCGGAGTCCCGGTCGCTTTTCCCTTCCCTGTCGATAATCGACATCAACCGGCGAACGGCAAGGATGAGCGGCAGGCGGAAACGGCCGGCGTCAAGGGTGCACAGGGCCTGATATGCCCGAAGATTAAGTCCATCAGAACCTGATGCGAACAAGCCTACCGTTCCCGGAATGCCAACAGGGGGCGAGCCGGGATCGAGTTCGAGAAATTGACAGGAACCCTGCTTGTTGAGAGATTGCAGCAGCTTCAGGGCCAATGTGGACTTGCCGACACCGATATCCCCACCAAGGAGGATGCGGCGATATCCTCTTAAATGGATAGCCAGATTATCGGCTCCATCAACATCGAGAGCTTGGTCAAATGGTATCATGCTCTAGCCTTGCATTTCCTGCCGTCGGCCGAGAATGGAAGGATACGCAGCGCGCTCGATAAGCAAACGGCGGACTGGCATTTGTAATGTAGGCAGTATAATCATTGCTGTTGTGTGACGACATGTATCTTTTGTTCAGCGGATAAATGCGTAACCGGCAGTTCGTTCAAGAGATACAACATTGACGAATGCAGTTCTTGTCCTTCCTGTTGAACAATTGGGGTTGACACCCTTTTGGCCTTCTGGCATCCTTGAAAATTATTACAAAATTGTATCCGCTGGTGGAAGAGACTGGGGGGACACTCCCCTTAATCCGTAAGTTACATTACAGCACAGGATTGCCGACTCGTCTTCGTCGAGTGAATCCGCAAGAGAAAACCATACTCAGGAGGTGAACATGATCATCCACAAGAAGATATCGGCCGGGATCTGTCTGCTGTTCGTCCTGCTCGGTCCGGCCGGAGCTGGCGGCACGGAACAATCGCCGAAGAATCCCGCGTCGACCATTCCCGACAACGTCATCGACCCCGAGGTCTGGGGCAAGGCTCATCCCGCGCAGTATGGACTTTGGAAACAGACAGTCGAGCCGACGCCGGCGGGCAAGAGCAAATACAAGGTCGGTTTCGACGCGGACAACATTACCTACGATAAGTTATCCATGTACCCGTACATGGCGCTGTTGTTCAATGGCTGGGGATTTGGCGTAGAGTACAACGAACCAAGGGGGCACGCCAATATGCTGAAGGACCAGCTGGAAATAGACGCCAAGCGGGTGGGGGCGGGCGGAGTCTGCCTGACCTGCAAGACACCATATGCACCGATACTTGAGAAGAAGATGGGGCAGGATTATTATATGAAACCGTTGCGGGAGGTGGTGAGCCAGATTCCCGAGGTGCATCGGGAACTGGGTGTCGCCTGCATCGACTGTCATGACAACAAGGATATGTCCCTCCAGCTTTCCCGTGGCTTCACCCTGGTGCAGGCCTTCGAGGAGATGGGTGTCAAGCAGGCCGAACTCAGCAAGCAGCAGATGCGCTCTGCGGTCTGCGCCCAGTGCCACGTGACCTACAATATCACCAAGACCGCCGATGGCAAATCTAAGGGCATCTACTTCCCCTGGCAGAAAAGCGCGTGGGGCAGCATCAGTGTGGAAGACATCATTGCCCAGATCCGCAATGACCCTGAAGTGAAGGAATGGACCCAGTCGGTTACCGGCTTCAAAATGGCATTCATGCGCCATCCCGAATTTGAACTCTATTCCAACAACAGCACCCATTGGCAGGCCGGGGCCTCTTGTGCCGACTGCCACATGCCGCCCGTCAAGGAGGGTGGCCGGACGGTTTCCGACCATCGCGTGATGAGCCCGCTGAAAGCCGACCTTAACGCCTGCAGCCAATGTCACGATGAGGACGCGGAATTTCTCAAGGACCGTGTCATTGCCATCCAGGACCATACGGTCTCACTCATGCTGCGGGCGGGCTACGGGACGGCCACGGTTGCCAAACTCTTCGAGATCGCCCACAACGCTCAGGCAAAAGGAACGGTTCTTGACAAAGATTTCTACGAGCAGGCCAAGGATTTTTATCTCGAGGCCTTCTACCGCCAGCTGTTTATCGGCGCCGAAAATTCGGTGGGATTCCATAACCCGCCGGAGGCGATGCGGGTGCTTGGTGATGCCGTGGCCTTCGCCGGCAAATCCGAAGCTTTGCTGCGCCAGTTGCTCGCCAAGGCAGACGTGGAGGTACCCATAAATATCGACCTGGAACTCGCCAAATACGTGGAGCAGCGCGGCGAGAAAAAACTGATAGGCCATCCCGAGCAGGAGATCAAGGACCCCTTCGGCTTGCAGGAACGTTTCCTGCAGCCGAAGAAGTAATTCCTTGCGTAATCGTTCACCATCAGCGTCTGAAACGGGCTTTGGCAGTACATATGGGACAGTGAAGCGCCGTTTCAGACCTGCAACGAAGTAGATCGGACTTACTGCGAGTCCATCAGGATTAACTTGTGCCCGATTCTTGCCAGGTAATCATCGATGCACCCGCCGAAGATGTAACGGCGATCCCTGTGATCGCCCGTCGGCAGCGCAAAAGTCCACTTCCGTCAGATCCTTCGTTATGGCTTATTTCTTGCACTCCTCCGGGCGAATACAAGATTCGCCCCAACAGGTTCGGCTTTGCAACATGAGTGGCGTGAAAAATTGTCGCCAGTGGCTTTTTTGTTTCTGCGTTCTGGTTCTCTGGCTGGTTTCGACGGGTGTCGGCCGAGCCGAGGAACTCGCGGTGAGTCGTTTTGGCAGCGAGGGCTTGAACGGGTGGACTTCCAAGAGCTTCGAGGGGGAGACCGAGTACAGGCTTCTAGAGGAAGACGGCAGGGTAGTGGTGCGGGCAACGAGCCGTGCCGCGGCTTCCGGCCTGGTGAAGGAAATCGAGTTCGATCCGGAGAAGTACCGGTACCTGCGCTGGTCGTGGAAGATAGTGGACACCGTCAAGGGCGGGGATGAGAGGACCAAGGCCGGGGATGACTATGCCGCACGGGTTTATGTGGTTTTTCCCGGCTTTTTCTTTTGGCAGACAAGGGCGATCAATTATATCTGGGCCAACGGGCTGCCCAAGGGAGAAAGCATCCCCAATGCATTCACCGCCAATGCCATGATGGTGGCCGTGGAGTCGGGGTCTGCCCTGGCCGGTCAATGGCTGCAGGAAGAGCGTGATATCCGGGCCGATTACAAGCGGCTCTTCGGGGAGGATCCCCCCAAGGCCGGCGCCGTCGCCATCATGACCGATACCGATAATACCGGGGAAAGCGCCGTTGCCTGGTACGGCGATATCAGTCTTGCCGCTTCACCCCGTTGATTATAGTTGAAGGACTCGTAAAAAGTCCGATCTAGGCCTCGTATATCGAACTTTTTCCAGAGCCCTCTCCACGGGTTGGAACACTTTTTACGGCTTTATCATAGTTGGATGCTTAAGATTCGAGGCCGTCGTACTTCCGCTGCACATACTGCTGGAGGAATTGCGCGGTCTCGGCATAACCCTCGTCTTGGAAAACCACCCACAGGCTGACTTCCAGGAAATGTTCGCCATGCTGTCTCGCGAGTCCGGCTGTTGTCAGTGACAAACAATCCTGCGGCTCGAGGAAGCCAATGCCAAGTCCTTGGGCTACCATCTCTTTTCGCGACTGATCCTGTGACAGGATCGTCGACCGGGGCACAATGCCGTAAAGGCGCCAGAACTCTTCCAGCGACGCCTTGAACGGGCAGTCGGCGGTATTGGCGATCCAGCATTTCCCGTCGAGGTTTTCCCCATTCTGCAGTGACATAGGAATCATGAGCGGCATCCGGACCCTGCGGACGAGGAGTTTGCGGAAATGCTCCGGCACTTCGCCGAATGCCAGGCAGAGGTCAAGTTCCCCGGCGGCCAGCTGCCCCAGCAACACCCGGGAATTGTGGTTGGTCAGCACGGTCCTGTTTCGCGGATGGCGTTCCTCTACAAGAGTCTTCAGGCGGAACAGCTCGATGAAATCGGGAGAGATGTTCAGGCCGATCCTGATCGGCGCGGTCTTTTTTGCAAGACGGTAAAGGCCATCGACGTTGCGTTCTATCTCTTCCGCGTGCCGCAAGGCCAGCCTGCCACCCTCGGTGAGCGCCATCCCCTGGGCATTTCGTGTAAAAAGTGGAAGGCCCAGGCTTTCCTCGAGCAGTTTGATGTGCTTGCTTATCCCCGGAAGGGAGATATTTCGCTGCACGGCTGCCTTTGACAGCGAACCCGTCCTCACCACCGCGAGAAAGCTCTCCAGTTGATAGATTTCCATAGCCGATGCCTTCACATTTTGTGAAGCCTCCCTTGCAAGCCTTTGAATTCCCGGCAACTCAGCGAAGAAGTATAGTAGCCGAAAATATTTCGCCAGCCAATATCAACAACACAAGGAGGACAAAATGAAGGAACTTGAGCAGGCAGCGCAGGCCATCCAAGCACTGGTGACGGAATGGGAATCGAGGCTTACCGCCATCGATGGGGATATCCTCAAAGGGCGCAGAAACAGGCAGAACCGGACCATCAAGCAGATCCTCGGCCATTTGATCGATTCGGCGTCCAACAACCTGCATCGCACGGTGCACCTCCAGTACCAGCCGTCGCCCCTGCAGTTTCCCGATTACGCCAATCTCGGGGCAAACGATATCTGGATTCGCCTGCAGAACTACCAGGAGGAGGATTGGTCACTGCTCGTGAATCTCTGGAAGTACGGCAATCTGCATCTCGTACATGTCATCGCCAATATTTCGAAAGACACCCTGGGCAACATTTGGATTTCCGCCTTGGGAGAGAATATCAGCCTGAAGGATATGATTGTCGACTACCCGCGCCATCTCAGGCTCCACCTCGGCGAAATCGAGCAATTGCTCGGGAAGGCATCATCGTAAGATGACTTGTAAATCGTTCCATCACCACCTTCCCGTTTGGGGAGGGTGGTTCTAGCTTCCGTAACCATTCAACTCTTGGTTGCCAACTCAAAGTCTCGCAGGCTGTAGCTTAAACCGCCGCAAGAAGACACGAGAGCATTGTTGGGTAATCCCTTTGAAATTCTTCGGCGAAGACCGGGTCTGCCAGCGGCAACATTCCTATCATCGGCATGGGGAAGCTCTTAAGGCGGAACCGAAGTTCTTCTCTGTCAAAAACACACTTTCTGGCGGCGGCTGCCATGATATCGGGCCAGCTTACTTCCGGAAGAGAGAAAATCGTGTAGAGGTCGAAGATATCTTTCGGATCATCCCGACCCAGTACGGCACAGATTTTATTGGCGCCGATATTGCTGATATTGTCCACGAGGATTGTACCCATCTGCGCACTCTTCCCGACTCGGTAAACCCGATCATTGACCAGATCGACCTTGAGAACTCCATCGACCATCAGTCGGATGAAGTCCCGGGTATCGACAACTGTGTCAAAGCCAACGACAGCTTTCGACAGCGTCTCACGCAGCAATCTGGAATCTTCGCGAAAAAGATTGTTATCCGAGGTGAAAAGATCGAGGTCGTCCGAGTAACGCCTTTCCAAATAGAACCTGTTCAGGCAGGTGCCGCCTGTCAGGTAGAAACCGGTTGTCACGCTGAATATAGACTCCAACACCCGATCCTGGAGAGTATGTAAGATAGGATAATCTACTTTTGCCATTGCAGCTCCGGAACCAGATCGTAGCGGCCGGTGAGGTTGGCTGCAACCACCCTCACTCTCCTTTTCCCTCCCGCCATTCGTAGATAGCGCTCAAGCAGAGCGTTGAGGCGGTCAGGTGGAAACAACTCCGGCAGAAACCAGGAGGGCTTGCTGCCGTTCTCGATGACTTTGGAGAAAATGAAGCGGTCGAATCCCGGTTCGTTACGGTCCAGGCGCGCCAGGAGTTCTTCCGGAGTGAGTTCGTACTCTCCCCAAAAACACTCTTGCAAGACGCGGGCGGCGGTAGCCAGCCGTCTATCACTTGCCTCGCTCGGCGGCTGTTTGCCGCTCGTTGCCATATAATCCTCCCGTCCTTCCGTGCCGTAATCTTTCTCGTGATGTTAATCATTGAAATAATAGCGATGAACGGAATATTGAACAAGAAAAGAATAGGTGCACAAGCCTCCGCACTTCAACTTTAAAATACTAGGAGTGTCGGACTATAGAAATTTTACCTTTAGTTGCCTGTCCGGTCGGTTGGCGACGCTTTTTTGGTAAATGTGTTTTTTTGACTTTGAGTATTGCAAGTGTTAGCCTAAATAATAGAATATTCTGGCATAATACGGGAGCGGCTGTCATATGTCGAATAGCCGGCTTTTTCCTTAAGGTTGCGTGGCAAATGAAAACGATCTCCTTGAAGATTCTGTTTGCTGTACTGATGCTGTCAAGTTCTCTGGCATGCGGATCGGCTGCGGAACACGTCGGCATCGTCAAATCGATGGCCGGGGAAGTCGAAATAGCCAGAGGCGACCGGATACTCAAAGCCGAGCCAAATCATAAGTTGTTCGAGGGCGATATCGTTCAAACGGGCCCAAACGGCAAGGCCGGCCTGATTCTGGAGGACGATACGGTTATCTCCCTGGGCTACAACAGCAAAATCGCCATCAAAAACTTCATGTTTCAGCCAAACGAAAAGAAACTGTCGTTCATTGCCAAGATCTTTCAGGGAACGGTTTCTTTTTTATCCGGTCGGATTTCCCAGCTGGCGCCGGATCAGGTGCGCATCGAAACGCCGCATGCGACGGTCGGAACCCGGGGCACGCACGTTCTGATCCGAGTGGATTGAGGATTGTCCCGCAACTCTACACAATAAGGCCCCCCACATAAAGGGGGTCAAGTGCCTTTAAGGATCGATAATGACCAGGATGGCGCGAGTTACAATGCTGTTTTTTTTGATCGCTCTTGCAAACGGCTGCGCCAGGCAGACACTGGTGGCAATGGCGCCCGATCCGGATGGCAAGCCGGGCATAATCTCCGTTCTGACTGAAGCCGGCAGCGTCACCCTGGAAACTCCTTACCAGGCGACCACAATCGGAGATGCCAAGGATCAGCCGGACGCACCGGTACAACTCGGCCAAGAAGCTGTCGAAAAGATATTTCAAGAGGCCCTCTCCGTTCAGCCTCAACGCCCCATCCATTATCTGCTCTATTTCACAGGAGAAACCACCCTTACCCCTGATTCTGCAAACCTTCTGCCCGATATCATTGCCACCATCAAGGAGCGCAACTCCGCCGATATCTCGGTGGTAGGACACACCGATACACTCGGCAGCAAGGAAATCAATATAGCACTCTCACATGACAGGGCCGAGGCGGTAAAAGCTCTGCTGGTCGGAGAGGGAGTGGAAGAGAACTCCATCCGGACCACCTCGCACGGCAAGGAAAACCCCTTGATTCCAACCGGAGACAATGTTTATGAACCAAAAAACCGCCGGGTCGAGGTTGTCGTCAGGTAGTGGAACCTATGGATCCGTCCGAGTCCTTTGATAACAAGAACGGAGTAGCCAAAATCCTTCTGATAACGGCACTTCTGTTGAGTGTGGCCTTGAGTGCGGTTTATCTGATCCATCCCGCCCTTATCAGCTCGACAAACAACAGAACAACCGATGTCGTGATGGCCTTTGTGCAAGACAAACCGCCATCTGACTTGATCATCATAGTTGACATCGACGATAAAAGCCTGGCTCAATATGGCCAATGGCCCTGGCCCCGTTTCTACCTTGCAGAGCTCCTCCGCACACTCAACGCCTCGGGTGCGGCCAGTATAGGCTTGAATTTTATCCTGGCCGAACCCGATCGCACGTCCCAAGCTTCCCAAGGCAACCTCGGAACCGGCCTGAGCGGTAAACCCGACTATGGTATCGGCACCGCCGGAAGACCTACCGACCTGATGGATTCCGACATGCACCTTGCCGACACGCTCACCAAAGGGCCGTTTGTTCTCGGATACGGATTTTTGTTCGAGAACGGTTATATGCCGGAAACCTCTTGCGGGCTTCATCCTCCAGGCTTTGTGGGGGTCAACATACCCCATGCGGATCATGAACGGTCCGGCTTTTTCAAGGCTCAGGGGGTGGCCTGCAACCTCAGGATCTTCTCCGATGCGGTGACGCACTCAGGCTTTTTAAACGCAACCCCCGATGCCGATGGAATCCTGCGGCGGGTACCGATGCTGATACGGTTCGATGACCGGCTCTACCCCTCTTTGGCACTGGCCATGCTGATGAAATACGGCAACAGCAACCAGATCGGGATACACCACCGGGGAGCCGGCCGCCTTGACCTGAGTATTGATAACAGGTCGATTGCCATCGACACGCTGGGGAACATGATCGTGCAGTTTCCCCGTCAAGCAGATACATTTCCCCGGGTCTCGGCCGGCGACCTTCTCAGCGGAAAAATCTCACCGCACCGGCTCAATGGCAAAATTATCTTGATCGGCGCCTCTGCTGCCGGCTTGAGACATGTGTATCAGACTCCCACCGCCACGGTCCATTCCCATGTGGGTGTTCATGCCCAGGTGCTGGATAACCTGTTGACCGGCCGGCAGGTCAGCCGGCCGAGCGATTTTCTGATGTGGGAAGCCCTGTTCGGCATGTCTGTCGCGATATGTGCCGCTCTGTCTGTCGCCTTCCTCGGGATTCTGCCAAGCGCGGCGGTATGCCTGGCACTTATTACCGGGAGCTGGATCGGCGCGCTGCTCTTCCTCCAGGCATGGGGCTATTTGCTTTCACCACTATTGCCGACCGTTCTGGTCCTGTCGAACTATGCCATCCTCACCATAGTAAAAACCTGGAAAATCCAGCTCGCAGCTCGCCAAGGGGTCATCGAAACCCTGCTCCTCTTGAGGTCCAGCGAAAAAAATCTCCATTCAATTATCAAGGCGGTACCGGATATTATTTTTCGCCTTGATCCAACCGGACGCATATCGTTTATCAGCCCGGCTGTGTCGAAATATATTGATTCACCCGACAGCCTCCTCGGCCAATCGATTTTCAATCTGGTGGCACCGGACGACCGGTCGAAAGCACAACACCGTATAAACGAGAAGAGAACGGGAGAACGGGCCACTCACGGACTGGAACTGCGCCTGCTGCTGCCGCACAAGCAGGACGGAATCAGCGAAGAAGTGGGATATTTCAGCGTCTCGGCGGAAGGAATTTATCAGGAAGACATACCTTCGCCCAATCAGTTCATCGGGACGCAAGGGATAATCCGCGACATTACCAAACAGAAGAAATTGGAAGAAAAACTGCTGCAGGCCAAGAAACTGGAGGCAATAGGCAGCCTTGCCGCCGGAGTTGCCCATGATCTGAATAATATCCTGGTCGGCCTTGTGTCTTATCCCGACCTTCTCTTGATGGAACTGTCGCCGGACAGTCCTCTGTACTCCAAAATCGCCCTCATGCAACGATCTGGACAGAGGGCGGCGACGATTGTCCAGGATCTGCTCACCCTGGGCAGACGCGGCGTAATGACCGACGAAATCATCAATCTGAATACGATTATTTCCGAATACTTGACATCTCTCGAGTTCGATGCCGTATTGAAAAGCCATCCCAATACGACGCTCGAGAGCAGTCTTGCCCCTGATCTCCTTAACATCAAGGGATCCAGGTCCCATCTGGCCAAGGCGATCATGAACCTTTTGACAAATGCCGCCGAGGCCATGCCCGCCGGCGGCAAGATCAAGCTTTGCTCATACAACAACTCTTTCGATACTCCTCTCATGAGATACGAGGAGATTCCAGCCGGAGAGTACGTCTGCGTCTCTGTCGCCGATGAAGGTGTCGGCATTTCCAGCGAGGATATCCACAGAATTTTCGAGCCGTTCTACAGTAAGAAGTCGATGGGCCGAAGCGGCTCCGGGCTGGGGATGACCGTGATCTGGGTCACCATCAAAGATCATGGCGGCTATATCGACCTCCAAAGCCGTGAGGGTGAAGGGACCTGTTTTGTGCTGTATCTGCCGGCAACCCGCGACCAGACGGAGGTTTTGACCAAGCGCAACGTCCTGGAGGATTACATCGGGAAGGAAAAGGTGCTGATCGTCGATGACGTGCCGGAACAACTGCAGATCGCCGGCAACATGCTGACCAAGCTCGGGTACGCGGTGACTGCCGTGGCCAGCGGCGAGGAGGCTGTTGAATACCTGCGTTCGCATACCGTTGATCTGGTAGTGCTTGACATGGTCATGCCCAATGGCATCGACGGCCTGGAGACGTACAAGCGGATCGTCGAGATCCACCCAGGACAGAGAGCGATCATCGCCAGCGGGTATTCCGAATCGGAGAGGGTCAAGGCACTCCAGAAGATGGGTGTCGGAGTTTACGTCCAAAAACCATACACTCTTGAAAAATTAGGCGTAGCGGTCAGGAGGGAACTCGATCGACGCTGAAGTGTTTCTAGAATCGCGGAGTGGCGATAGAGAATCTGGTGATTAATTCCCGTCGATTGCCGAGAGCAACGGCCTGGCCGATTCCGGACGGCCGACTATCGTAGAGCCGACGGCTTTTGTCTCCAGCTCCTTGTAATAAGGTGGAAATACTAGTACCATGAAGTTATTAGTACATTGAAAATTCAATACTTCTTTTTTAAGAATGAATTTCGTGAAGTACTTTATCTTCGTTAAACGACTTCCGCCGACAGGTGTTCGGTGATCTTGTTTATCAAATTGCTTTGCGTTTCACACTGTTTGGCATCCGGTCTTGACAGCTTGCATATCCCACAACTGTCGTTTATGAGCTCCGGAGATCTCGCATGGTGATCGACCCCTCCCTCTTCGAACAGATTATTGACGTTCTGCCTGAAGCCGTCACCGTCCAGGATCGAAATTACAAGGTCATATACCAGAATACGGCTGTTCGAAAGAGGTTCGGTTCCCATATCGGTAAGGATTGTTTTCGCGTCTACGAAGGACGGGATCGGATTTGTGAGGGGTGTGGGCTGGAAGAGGTTTTTTCCACCGGGAAACCTGCTCTGGCGGTGCGTACCGTGGGCGAAGAGGACGGGACGACCAGTTCGTGGGAATGTTCCTGTATGCCGCTTTTCGATACGAGTGGGGAGATCGTTGCCGGGATGGAGATCTGCCGGAATGTCACCGACGAAGTCACCGAGCGCAAGCGCATGGAGGACGCCTTGTATTTCGTCGCTCAACGCGGCTGGCTGTCCGGCGCGGAAAACTTTTTCACTGCTCTTGCCCAGTTTCTTGGCGAATCCCTCCATATGGACTACGTCATTGTCAGCGAGCTGAGCGAGAATTCGGATATGGCCGAAACGCTGGCGTTGTATGCCAGAGGCGCAATCGTTCCGAACATGCAATACGCCCTCACCGGCACTCCCTGCGAAAACGTGATGGGACGGCAGCTCTGCGCGTACCCGCAGGACGTCCAGCAACTGTTTCCGGAAGATACGCTGCTGGCCGAGATGGGCGTGGAGAGTTATATCGGCATCCCGTTATGGGACTCCTTCGGCCGGCCGATCGGCTTGATCGCCGTCATGGACGGCGAGCCGCTCACTGTCACCAAGGCGGCAACCCAACTGCTGCAGCTGGTGGCAACTCGTGCCGCGGCCGAACTGGAGCGTGCCCGAAGCGACCGGATACTGCGGGCGCGCGAGCGGGAGTTCCGCACCCTGGCCGAGAACAGCCCGGACAATATCGCGAGGTACGATGCCGACTGTCGAACCGTCTATATCAACCCCGCCCTGGAAAAGACTTTGGGATTGCCGGCCTCGGAAAGACTTGGCAAGACCCCACTGGAGGTGCCTGGTATTGACGAGGTCAGGGCGTACCAGGAGAAGGTCGCCGGGGTGCTGGCAACCGGCGCAGCGACGGAGATGGATCTTGTTCTGCCGGATCGGGGCGAGGGCGTGCGTTATCACAATGTCCGCTTTGTCGCCGAGCGGGGAGATGATGGTGCGATCAGCGGAGTTCTGACGATAGGACGTGATATTACAGAGCGAAGGATCGCGGAGGAGGAGCGTAACGCCAATCTCCGTTTTTTCGAGTGCATGGATCGGGTCAACCGGGCCATCCAGGGGGCGGACGACCTTGAGCGGATGATGAGCGATGTGCTGGATGTGGTCCTGTCGGTCTTCGGCTGTGACCGGGCATACCTGCTCTTTCCCTGCGCGCCCGGGGCGAAGTGCTGGTGGATACCCATGGAGCGTACCCGGCCCGAGTATCCCGGGGTGAATGAGCTGGGTGTCAAGATACTTATGGATCCTGGGGGTGCAGAGAGCCTGCGTCGCTTGCTGGCGGCAAGGGGGCCGGTCAGGTTCGGACCCGGAACGGATAACCCGCTGCCGACCGAGATTGCCGAACAATACGGCATCAAATGTTTCTTGGCGATGGCTATCTGTCCCAGGGTCGATCAGCCCTGGCAGTTCGGTATCCATCAATGCTCCCATGTTCGCCGGTGGACTGTGGAGGAAGAGCGGCTTTTCGAGGCGATCGGCCGCCGTCTGGCAGATGGGATAAGTATCCTGGTCAGCCATCGCGAACTGAAAGATAATCTGGCCAAGCTGGAAGAGGCCCAGCGAATTGCCCACATCGGCTACTGGGATCGCGATCTGGCCGAGGGAAGGGTTGTCCTGGCGGCCGAGGCTTGCCGCATCTTCGGCATCGCCGAGCAGGAATCGGTTTTCGCTTTGGAGCAGTGGCACGAACGATGGCTCGGTCTGATACACCCCGAAGACCGACTGCGTGCCGAGCAGGCTGCCGAGGAAGCCCTGCAGGGAGGACCGCGTTATGATATCGAATATCGCATCGTCAAGCCCTGCGGCGAAGTGCGATTTATTCACAGCGAAGCAAACGTAACCTTCGACGAAACAGGGCGTCCGGCCCGGATGTTGGGCATGATGCAGGATATCACCGGCCAGGTGCAGGCGGAAGCGGAATTGCGTAAACTTTATCAGGCGATCGAGCAGAGCCCCGTTTCCATTGTCATCACCGATACCAAAGGACGGATAGAGTTCGTCAACAGCAAGTTCTGCGAGATCAGCGGATACTCGCGTGGTGAAGCGCTGGGGCAGAATCCGCGGATTTTCAAGACCGGTAAAACATCCGACGAAGAATACCGACGACTCTGGCAGACCATCTGTGCGGGCAAGGTCTGGAGCGGGCAGTTTCTCAACCGAAAGAAGAACGGGGAGTTGTTCTGGGAGCATGCCACCATCGCTCCGGTGAGGGATATGCAGCGTCGCATTGCCCATTATGTCGCGGTCAAGGAAGACATAACCGAGCGCAAGCGTCTCGAAGAGCAGCTGCACCAGGCGCAAAAACTGGAATCGATCGGCCGGCTCGCCGGTGGCATAGCCCACGATTTCAATAATATGCTGGCGGTGATCCTCGGGCAGACGGAACTGGCTATGAACGAGATGCAACCGGGACATCCGCTGCACTTGCATCTGCAGCAAATTCTCAAGGCGACGGAGCGTTCCGCCGAGCTGACGCGACAACTGCTGGCCTTGCCCGCAAACAGGTCATCGCCCCCAAATCAATCGATTTGAATGACACCCTGGCGGGGATGCTCAAGATGCTGCGCCGGCTGATCGGGGAGGAGGTCGATCTTGCCTGGATTCCGGAACGCCAGCCTCTGCCGGTCTTCATTGATCCCTCCCAGGTTGACCAGATCCTGGTCAACCTTTGCCTCAATGCCCGCGATGCCATTTCCGGCGTGGGAAAGGTCACCATCGAGACACACCGGATCGATATCGACGAAACCTACTGCGCCGACCATGCCGAAGCGATCCCGGGCAAGTATGGCCTGCTGGCAGTGAGTGACAATGGCCGGGGAATGGACAAGTCGACTATGGAGCGTATTTTCGAACCGTTTTTCACTACCAAGGGAGTTGGTCATGGGACCGGATTAGGGCTGGCCACGGTCTACGGTATTGTCAAGCAGAACCAGGGCTTCGTCAATGTTTACAGTGAACCTGCCCAGGGAACCAGCTTCAAGATCTACCTGCCGAGGATGGCGGAGGATGCCGCGCCTGATCAACGTGAATGCCGGGTGGAATCGATTGCCCCGGGAGATGAGACCATTCTGCTGGTGGAAGACGAGCCGGGCATTTTGAACATAGCTCGACAAATGTTGGAGAGTCGCGGTTATCGGGTTCTGGCTGCGGCAACACCGGGGGAAGCGATCGGCATAGTCAGGCAATGCCCCGATGCGATCCACCTGCTGATCAGCGATGTGGTGATGCCCGAGATGAACGGGCCGGAATTGAAGATGCAGATATCGGCCATGTCTCCTGAAACCAGATGTCTCTACATCTCCGGCTATCCTACCAACGTTATCGTCCGCCACGGAGTCCTGAAGGAAGGCGTTCATTTTCTCCAGAAGCCGTTCACCCTGGAAGCTCTCGCCAGGAAGGTGCGCGAGGTTTTGGATGGAGTGGCATGAGGTGGAATGACGATCGGTGATACCTGAATAGCCTGCCAGGACTTCCTCCGCCTGAAACGCACCGTCGAAGGGAAGGGATTTGATGTGGATGAATGGCATGGAAACACCTTGGCACCTATCACTATCTCCCGCACCCGTATTGCTTTGTCTTACCGAAAGCCGCCCCCGGCCAAACGCGCTTCGGGTATATTTTGGTGAAACCGGGCTGATCGATCCCGGGAATCTCCTCGACAAGCCGCGCCTTGGCATAACGCACCATACTATTCAGAGCTGCTTGAGAGCTACGGATGATTTCGGGATTGCCGCTATCGCCCCTACTTCTGCTGAGTTCCGCGATTTCCTCTTTAATGTCTTTAACTTCGTTCCAGGCTCTCTCCCCGATCGATTGGTCACCGAGCAACTCCCCGAGGCTCGCGGCTGTGGAGGCGAGGGCTTCCCAGTCGCGCTCCGGTGGACGCCGCTCCAGCAGATCCCGTACATATTGCTCGATACTCAACCGTTGGAGGCCGGTTTGGACTTCTTCCAGAAGAGCCGGCGGTATGTTGTGCCTCCTGTAATAGTCGTCAAACATCTGCTCGTTGAATTGATCATACGACGCTTCGGCGCTCTTTCTCACGTCTGGATCGCACAGACACTCTGCCAAGTCTTGTGCAAAAGTGAGCAGATGATCCCTGTTGCTCACGGCAGGCCATTTGGCCTCATCCAGGAGAACACGGGGGTCTGGAGGCTCGATCAGAATTCGTGCCCGAGCCGGGTCGACAAGGACACGCTTCAGCATCTCGAGGAGTTCTCGACTATCGCGCAACCACGAAGCATGGCTCAGCGTGACCGCCTTCCGCTCGCGGATCTCTGAAAGCGGCGCAGGTAGCTCGCTCGTCAGCCGCAAGAGGTCAGCTTTCCTTACCAAGATCGGGATGACGGGTACGTCGCTCGCGAGCGCCAGCTGGAGCTCGAATTCGATTGCTGGGGTCAGGTGCCAGGCAGGACCCATCACAAAAAGCACGGCTGCAGAGTCAGCGAGAGCTTCGCGAACGGCGCGCTTCCAATTACTGCCTATGGTGATGTTCTCAACATCTTTGTATAGCGTCTCCTGGCCGAGCTCGGCAACAAGGGTGTCGTAGAGCCGCCCTGCGTCGGCTTCCGAGTCGTTGTGTCGATATGAGATAAATACCCTACTCATAGTTAATCCGGTCTGTCGGCCCACATAGGGTGAGAAGGCACCGATCTTCACTCAAACTGTAATGTCACAGGCGGAAGCAGCAAGATCACTCCGAGACATATGAGGCGCAACCGCCACCTCGCTACGTTAACACCGGCCTGCGGCCTGCAGTGTTCCTTGTGTACGCTTCAAATCTTTGTTCGCAGGTTATCTGCTCCGACTCGAAAATTACTCTTCTTAGATTATTTTAATTGTTTCTCTCGTCGAGGCATGATCGCAAAAACTGGTTCATGGGAAGTTGCTCGGAACTCGGCGGCATATAATCGGTTCCGGCAATAGTAACAGAGCCGGTGCGAAACTTGCCCCAGGCAAGGGCTTCGTTTTTACCGGCTATTGCGTGCAATTCACAAGCCCTCTGCGCAGATATGGAGAAATCCCCTTGCCCCACCCACCCCCTCCAACAGCATAGGGGATAAGTACCTTCACGAAATTCGCTCTTAAAAAGCAAGAAACGAATTTCTAAGGTACTGATAAACATAGACCTCGTGTTCATGTCCCATGAATAGTACAGTTCTTGATCTTCTGGCTCCGAGTTTTTGTGCTACCCGTTTGGAGGCGTTGTTCTGGGGATGAATCAAGGAGATGAATCCCTTTTTCCGCAAGATAGTTTCCCCATAATCCTTGCATGCATTGGCCGCCTCAGTTGCATAACCTTTGTTCCAATGTTCAGGCCTAATTCTAAAAGCGATCTCTGTCTCCACTTTACCATCAATTTCCTGATAAAGCAGACCGGCAATACCTACAAATTCATTTTTTGGCTTTAACAAGATTTTCCAAAAGCAATGTCCGTATTTCTTGTAATGATCCAAGATTTTGCGGATCATTTTTTTGGTGTCATCATAGCTTAGTGTTTTCGGAAAGTACTTCATCACATCTTTATTCCCGGTCATTTGATATAATAAATCAATGTCATCGATGGTCACTTCCGATGCTTTTAGGCGCTGTGTTTCTAAAATTAGGTTCATTCTTCTATGCGCCTTTGGTCTGGAGCATAACATGAAGATCATCGGTTTAGCCGGTGAATCTTCTGGTTGGAACCTAGTGTCCTGTCAATCCTCATCTGTCGGATCTCGCTTGCCGTATTGACTTCCTGACTTCGTTACTCTTTCGGTTTCATAGCGCTGCTATGCGCCCTCAGTCGTGCCTTGCAGGAAGCCAAAATTGCGGCGCGATTTGCCAACATCTGAGACTTGACATGACACTGGTATCATATCCAAGGAATCCAACAAACATTTCATTGCTAATTTGTCAATCCTGGCCCAAACCGTCCCTAATTATCCCCTCTGTCGATTCTATTTTAGCGTAAGGAACAGAAAGTGCGGCCATAAATGAGGCATGGACATCTAGTGCCTTTATAATTCTTTCTTTAAAGATTAGATCCTTTGTTGCACAAGCATCCTCGGCAACTACACAATTAAAGCCATAGTCAAACGCAGCTCTGGCTGTTGCATCGATACACATGTGGCTCATAGCACCGCAGATGACGATGTTACTAATTTTATGATCTTTTAAAATTTCTAGCAGGGAGGTTTCTCGAAAGCTATTGGGATAGTTTTTAACCACCATATTTTCGTTTTCTATTGGTGCAACCCTTTCATTTATCTCTGCCCCGAGCGTTTCAGGCACGAAAAATGTTGCGCCTGGTCTAGTAGAAATATGTTGGATGTGAACGATTGGTAAGTTTTCTTTTCTGAACTTATTCAAGAGCCTCTGCGCATTTGCAGCGGCTTTTTCGATTTCAAAAAGTTCCATGTTGCCGCCTGGGAAATAATCGTTTTGAAGGTCCACAAGGATAAGGCATTTATTCATTTTTATTCCGTTAAGTTGAGGGTGCAACAAGCAATTCAAATGTTACTGTTAAACCAGCTCCTCCATGAACCAACAGGCGATGTGCGGACCACCATGATGTATACCCATCGGTAAAAAGCGTCACCAGGAAGGAGGCGCAGAGTCCGCTGGATTTCTGAGGTTGCTAGGAGCAGATATGGTTTTGGCGGGGGAGGGGCTCAAGCTTTTCCCGCTTCAATCCCTTCAAGCTCGGCCGGCGTTCGGCAGTAATGGATGGTCGAGTTTTCCCTGGTATAGGTATTCGGCCGGTTGTCTTTCCGCGAATACCCGGCTAGGGCCAACCCCAGCCCACCGGTCGGATCGAAGACCACGATATCGGTGGTTTTCTGGGTAGTGGTCAAATCTTCGAGAATCGCGGGCAGCGTGCCGCCTTCCTTGGTGGTGAGGACGTCGAAGCGGATGAAGGCGGGGTTGAACTTCTGTTCCACGAGCGTTTTCAACTGGTCGCCCAGCGTCTCCTCCGTCTCGCGGGTGCCGACGATGGCTGCCGAGGTGGAGATCTTGTCGCCCACCTCGATGGCGTCGCCCACCTTGATCTCGCCACCTTTCACGATCACGCCGAAGATGCCTTCCCTCGGCATGACGCAGTCGCCCGCCTGATGGTAGATGGCGCAGCGGGTGTGGCAGATCTTGCCGAGCTGGGAGATGATCAGCTCCGCCTCGCCTATCCTGATATGCCGGCCCACCTCCAGGGTACAGAGGTCGAGGCCCTCGGTGGTGATGTTTTCGGCAAAGTTTCCGGCGACGACATCGAGACCCTTTTCGCGCATGAACTGGATGCTTTCCTCGGCGAGGAAGCTCACCTGGCGGTGCCATTTTCCCGCGTGGGCGTCGTTCTCCAGGCCATGGCCGGGAATGAGTCTCGTTGCCGGGATATTCTTCTTGCGGATCCCCTTGCGGTCGCTGATGGAAATTGCCTTTATTCTGTTCACGTTACATCCTCTTTTGGGGTTGGCGGCTAAGCTTTTCATGCCACAGTGTGTGCATTTCAGAATACTGCGAAACAGTGATTTGTCAAATAGCTTGTGCCGGCCCGGCAAAGTCTTGCATCGGGGACGGTGGTATGAGAAAATGAAAGAAAAAAGGAAGTTGTCGACTTTATCAAAACCAAAAATGAAGGAGAGGAGGCAGCATGAGCATAATAAACGAGGTAAGAAATGTGGTGACCCCCGTCGATTTTTCGGACAACTCGCGGCTGATCGCCGAATCGGCGGCCTACTTTGCCGGAAAATTCGGGGCGTCGATGTATCTGGTCTTCGTGGTGCAGAATTTCGAGGATTACTCGGGCTTTTTCGTGCCCCAGATGACCATGCCGACCCTGGAGAGCGAACTCTTCGACAGCGCGGAGGCCAAAATGACCTCGTTCTGCGGCGAGATAGAAGAGTACTGCAAAAAGGCCGGGGTCAAGGAGCTCAAATACAAGGTCTTCGTCGGGGATGTGGCGGAGCAGATCGTGGAATACGCGGCCGAGGTCAATGCCGACCTCATTATCATGGGCACCCATGGCTACAAGGGGCTCGAGAAGATAATGTTCGGCAGCGTTGCCGGCAAGGTGGTCCGTTCGGCCAATTGCCCTGTGCTGACTATCAATCCTTATACTTGTTGCAAGGGTTGAGCAAAGCAAGGACTGAGTGCTGAGTATTGAGTACTGAGTGATGGGGCGAACACAAGGTTCGCCCCTGCGCCTGGTACGCGAATGAAGTGCCAGGGCTGTGCTCAGCCGATCACCGCGAGGAGGGTGTTCGCCGGCGCAGCCGCTGTGGACGGCTGAGCCTTGTCGAGGAGGGCTGAGGGGGAGATCTTCGGCAGGAGATACATTTTGACCGGGATCCTGCCGTATCGTTCGGCCGGAAAATCGCCGTCCACGACTTTCTCCCAGAGGCGGTTCAATTCTTGCAATTCCCGACTTACATTTACCTCATCGATCGTCGCCTCCCGGCCGGCCAGTGAATCGAGCGCCGTCTCCAGCCGTGACAGCAGTTCGCCGTGCCTTTCCGCGAATTGCCGGACGATCTGCCCGGCCTCGACACTGTTCCAGCCGACGAAGGCAGGCAGCGAAAGTTCGGCCATCTGCGGGGCCGAATGCCCGGTCTTTTTCTCGTACAGGTCGAGCAGAAGATCGCCGCTGTCGGGGCTTGGGGTCAAGAGAACCGGACACTCCGCCATCGCCGAGGCGGAATAGATGCTTCGCCAGGCCTGGAATCGCTTCTTGAGATTGCCAGCATGGCTGCCGTGCAGCTTGCTTTTCAAGAGGCTCAGCTCGGCGAAGGGATTGTCCTCGTCGGGTGCTTCGTCCTCGCCCTGGAGCTCCTGGAAGAGATCCTTTTCCTCCTCTTCGAGCATGGCGAGATGCATGGCGATCTCCTCCTCCTCGTGATCGAGGAGTTCGCCGATGGCGAGCACCAGCCTGGCCTGCCAGAGCCGATCGGCTTTTTCCCGGTCCCGGTCCGGCGCCGTTTCCTCCGCCTGGCCGAATATGGATTTGATGATGGCCCGCTCGCTGTCTTCCGGTGGGCTGCCGGCGCCGGTCATGGCGGCCAGGGTGAGCGAGCTGAGCTGGGAGGCATAGTCGTCCTTGCGGTTCCTGATGTCCTCCACCAGCCTCAGGAAGCGACCTCTGTCCGCACCCAGCGGGCAGGGAGTATGGACTTGACAGAAGCCTGATTTAATGAAACTATCGGGGGATTCTTTGCCTCCTTCCACTGGGTCACCCTCCACCGGCGTGATGAGGTGCACCTTCTGAAACATGAGAAACAGCGGATACTGGCGTACCGAGTGGATATCCGTTCCCGGAAAATAAAGAGTATCGAGAGTATTCATATGGCTAAAATTGAAGGGAAATTGAGGTTGTATCTGTCGGCGCTGATCTACCTGCTGTTCAACCTGCGCGTCGGTCCCGACATGGCGGCATCGGTCAAGGCGACTCTGTGGCAGATCCTCACCACTGCGCCCTATGTCGCCGGGCTCACCTATGTCCTGATCGCCTTTGTCCAGTACATGGCGGGCGGCGAAAAGCTCCCCTGGGATCGCAGGCTGCGGATGTTTTTCGCCCTCGGCATCCTGGCCGGCCTCTTCCTCGGCATCTACGAATATGCCGGGACGGGGACCGGACCAGGCAGCAAATAATAACTGGCCGGGCTCACCCTGTAAACGGAAAGAAAAAAGGCGGAGGCACCTTTCGGTTGCCTGATACTGCCGTCGTCTGTTACGAAAAACTTCATGCTCTCCCTGCACGTCTCGAACCGAACCGAAAACCTCCTGCGCTACCTGGCGGGTCTCCTGCGCGCGGAGCCCCCGGAGGATATCTTTGCGCCCGAACTCTTCCTCATCCAGAGTCAGGGGATGGAGCGGATGGTGGCGCAGAGTCTGGCCGATGCCTTCGGCTGTTTCTGCAATTTCCAGTTCTTCCTGCCCCTCGACTTTCTCGGCTTGGTCGCGGGCAGGCTTGGCCTTGCCGTCACGCCCGACGGTTTCCAGCGGCAGGTTCTCGCCTGGCGGCTGGACGAGCTGCTGCGGGAGGTGGAGGGCGAGGTCTACCGCCCGCTGCGCTCCTATCTGAGCGGCGACTCCGCTGAAATAAAGCGTTTCCAGCTCGCCCGGCGGCTTGCCAACATCTTCGACCAGTATCAGCTGATGCGCCCGGAGATGCTTGCGAAATGGGAACAGGGGCAGCGGGCGACCAACCAGCCGGCGGAACCCTGGCAGATGGACCTGTGGCGCAGGCTATTCGAGCAGAATACTGGCGAAAACGGCCGTACCCACCGGGGCGAGCTGTTCCGGCGGGTGTCCGAGCGCCTGGCGGCGGAGGACGATCTCGCGCCGCTGCTGCCCCGGCGCGTCTCGGCCATCGGCCTGCACACCATGCCGCCGATCTACCTCGAATACCTGAACCGCCTCTCCCGCCACATGGACGTCCACCTGCTCATGCTGTCGCCGTGCCGCCACTACTGGGGCGATATGGAAAGCCGGAAGGCGCAGCTGAAGAGGATGGCGCGGCAGGGGGCTGAGGAAGATCTGTACGATCCCGGTCACCACCCTCTGTTGATGGCGCTCGGCCGGCAGGGGAGGGACTTCCAGCGGATGCTGCTGGAAAACGTCGAGGGTTTCCTCGATTCGGACAGCTACGACGACCCGCTGGGCGAAGGGGACGAAGGGGCGACGCTCCTTCGGCGGATCCAGGCCGATCTGCTGGATGATATCGTGCCGCAGCCGACCGAGAGGTTCGACACGCCGCCCGACGACTCCATCCAGGTAGTCTCCTGTCACTCGAAACTCAGGGAGCTGAACGTCCTCAAGGACCATCTGCTCCGCCTCCTGCATGACGATCCCAGTCTCGAGCTGCGGGATATCGTGGTCATGGCGCCGGACATCCAGGAGTACGCCGCCCTCATCCCGGCGGTCTTCGCCGGGATCCAGCATTCCATCGCCGACCGGAGTCTCAGGCGGCGCAATCCGGTGATCGGTGCTTTTGTGGCCTTTCTCGACCTGTTCACCGGCCGCTTCGGCTGGAGCGAGGTGCTCGACCTGCTGCGCCATCCTGCGGTTTTTCCCCAGTTCCAGCTTGCCGAGGCCGACCTCGACACCCTGCAGCAGTGGGTGGTGGGTTCGGGCATCCGCTGGGGCTTGTCCGGCGAGCAGCGTGGCGAGGAGGGTTTGCCGGACTTTGCCGAGGGCAGCTGGCGGGCGGGTCTCGACCGTCTCCTCATGGGCTATGCCATTGATGATGACGATTTTGTCGACGGCATCCTGCCCTATCCCGACATCGAGGGACGGGGCGCCCAGCCCCTGGGCGGGTTGTGCGCCTTCGTGGATCTGATCGAGGAGGCGCGGCTCGCCTTCCGCCGGCCCCGGACGCTCGCCGCCTGGACCGAGATCCTCCTCCAGTATGCCCGGCGACTGTTCGGGGAGTCCGAGGAGCACCCGCTCGCCGAACTCCAGGCCGTCCTTGCCGAACCGGCGGAGGCCGCGGCCGCCTTCCATGCGAGTCCGGTCGGTTTTGCGGTGATCCGCGAGTGGCTGACCCAATCGGCCAGGGAGAGCCGGTCGAGTTCTGGTTTTCTGCGGGGCCAGCTGACTTTCTGCTCCATGCTGCCGATGCGCTCGATCCCCTTCCGGGTGGTCTGCCTCCTGGGCCTGAACGACGGGACCTTCCCGAAAAACGATCATCATGACACCTTCGACCTGATGGCCGGAGACTTCCGGCCCGGCGACCGCTCGCCCCGGGCCGACGACCGCTACCAGTTCCTGGAGGCGCTGCTCGCGGCCCGGTCCCACCTCTATCTCAGCTATGTCGGCCAGTCGATCCGGACCGGCGATCCCATCCCGCCCTCCGTGGTGGTCACCGAGTTTCTCGAGCTGCTGGAGACCTCCTACGGCGTCTCGGACCTGGTGGTGAATCATCCGCTCCACCCCTTCAGCAGCCGCTATTTCAGCGGCGGGGAGGCACGGCTCTTCAGCTACGACGACTCCTGCTGCCGGACGGCGCGGGCGCTGCAGCGGGGGGCTCAAGAAAAGGAGCCGTGGTGGCGCGGCCGGACGGAGGACGAGGTGAAGATTGTGGCCCTCGCCGACCTCCTGCGCTTTTACGCCAATCCCCAGAAGTATTTCGTCGTAGACCGTCTCGGCATTCGCCTGGGCCTCCGGGAAGAGACGCCGGAAGAGCGGGAAATCTTCGAACCTGACGGGCTCGACCGCTATCTGATCGATCAGGAACTGGTGGCCGGGGAGCTTTGCGGCCGGGATCGGCTGCTTCCGATTTTTCAGCACCGGGGACGCTGGCCTCTCGGCACGCCCGGGATGGTGGCGCTGGCCGGCCGGCAGGCCGAGGCCGAATTGTTCCTGAGACGGCTTGCGGCCGAAAATCTCGGCCGGGAACTGGCCCCCCTGCCTGTAGATCTGGATATCGGGGACTTCCGGCTGGTCGGCACCCTGACGGGTCTTCACGAACGTGGCCTGCTGCTCGCCCGTTTCGGCCCCCTGCGGGGCCGGGAGCTCCTCGCCGCCTGGATCTCTCATCTGGTGGCCGACAAGTTGCTCCCCGGCACCATCACCCGGATCGTCGCAGCTGACACCGCCCTGGCCTTCACCGGCGGCGACGGCGGGCCAAGCCTTGCACGGCTCCTGGAACGCTTTGCCGAGGGCTGCCGCCGGCCGCTGCCGCTCTTCGTCGAGCCGGCCTTCGCCTTCGCCCGCCAGGAATCGAGCGGCCGCGGCAGGACCGAGCCACTGGAGAAGGCCCTGAAGACCTACCGCTCCCGCCTGGAAGACGGCTACGAGCCGGAGTGGCGGCTGCTTTACGGCGAGGCGCCGCCCGCCGAGGTGCTGGACGAGGAGTTCTTCGAGCTGTGCCGGGAAATCTTGTGTTCGATCTGGAGGGGCGCAGATGCACGCTGAATTCCGCACCTTCGACGCCGCCACCGTCGAGATGAGCCGTGGCGTCAACTTGGTTGAGGCCAGCGCCGGGACCGGCAAGACCTATGCCATCGCCATGCTGGTGCTGCGGGCGGTGGTCGAGCTGGCGGTGCCCATCGACAAAATCCTCATCGTGACCTTCACCAAGGCGGCCACCGATGAGCTGCGCTCCCGGATCCGGGGCCGCCTGGTCGAGGCGAGAAATCTCCTGATAGGCGATTCCGGCGGCGCGGGCGCCGACGAGACGCTGCTTGCCTGGGCTGCGGCGATCGCCGACCGGCAGGCGGCCGTCACCCTCCTGAAGCTGGCCCTTGCCGACATCGACCGGGCGGCGATCTTCACCATCCACGGCTTCTGCCAGCGGATGCTGGTCGAGCAGGCCCTGGAGAGCGGCCAGCTGTTCGAGGTGGAGCTGCTCACCGACATCGAGCATGTCCGCCGCGAGGTCGCCGACGATTTCTGGCGCGGCCGCATCTACGGCCTCGCCCCCGTTCCGTGCAGCCTGGTGACCGTGACCCACGGGTTCTCCTCGCCGGAGAGACTTCTCGCAAGCGTCGCCCTGGCCTTGAAGGACTGCCCCGTTGAGCCGCCGGCAGGCAGCCTGGAAACGGTGCTCGCCCGGATCGACGCGGCCATGGCAGGGCTTTCCGGCTGGTGGCGGGCGGGCAGCGGGGAGTTCATCGCGCGCTGCCGGGGGAGCATCGACCAGGGGCACTTCAAGAAGGCCATAGGCGACGACTGCGCCATATGGTTCCAGGCCCTGGACGATTTCTTTAGCGGCAGGACCCACGTAATGCCGGAGGCGATCCGCCGCCTGCAGCGCAGCCATCTGGTGGGCGAGCTGAACGGCAACAAGGTGCGGGGGGAAGAGAAGAGGCTTGCCTATTTCGACGACTGGACCCTGCCGGACGCCCTCGTCGAAGAGTTCCTCGCCGCGGCGGACGAGCTGATCCTCACCCTGCGGGTGGAACTGGCGGGCAGGCTGCGCGAGGAAGTCACCCGGCGCCTCGAAGCCCGGGGCACCATGGGCTTCGACGACCTCATCCTGCGGCTCGCGCAGGCGCTCGGGGGCGTGCGGGGCGCGGCCCTGAAGGCGGTGCTGGGCGCGCGCTTCGCCATGGCCCTCATCGACGAGTTCCAGGATACCGACACCGCCCAGTGGTCCATCTTCGCCGGCGTCTTCGGCGGCGGAGGACACTCTCTCTATCTCATCGGCGACCCCAAGCAGGCCATTTACAAGTTCCGCGGCGCGGACATCCATTCCTATTTCCAGGCCAAGGAGGCCGCAGATCGGCTCCTGACCCTGGAGAAGAATTACCGCTCCCACCCCTCGCTGGTGGCCGAGGTCAACAGGCTGTTCTCCTCGCGGGAGCGTCCTTTCTGTTTTCCCGAAGAGACTCTCGGCTACCGGCCGGTCATTGCCGCCAAGGGCGAGGAGGACCTGGGCCTTCTCCGGGATGGGGAGTCGCTTGCGGGAATGGTCTACTGCACCCTGCCGGAGGCCCCGGAAGAGAAGGACAAGAACGGCCGCTGGTTTTCGTCCGCCGCCGCGGAGCAGTTCCGGGACTTTGCGGTGGCCGAGACCCTGCGGCTCCTCGATCCGGCGGCGCCCGTCACCCTGACCCACCGCCGGCGGCCGCTCGCCCCCCGCGACATCGCCGTGCTGGTCCGCAGCAACAGCCAGGCTGAGGATTACCGGAGGGCTCTGGCTGCGGCGGGGATTCCCGCGGTGCTCAGCAGCCGGGAGTCGGTCTTCGGCACGGAGCAGTGCCGCGAGCTGCAGCTGGTGTTGCAGGCCATCGCCTCGCCGGGCGAGATGGTGAAGCTGAAGACGGCTCTCACCGTCTCCTTGTTCGGCCTGACCGGCAACGACCTGTACGGGCTGTGGCGGGACGAGGATGCCTTCGGCGCCGTCCAGCGCCGCTTTTACGACTACCACCGGCTGTGGCAGGAAGAGGGGTTCCTGCCCATGATGAGCCGGCTGCTGGAAGTCGAGGCGGTGCTGGTGAAGCTTGCCGCCGGCCCGCTGGCCGAGCGGGCCATCGCCAACATCCATCACCTGCTCGAACTGGTCCAGGAAGAGGAGACGGCCGAGAACCTCGGCGTCGGCGAGGTGATCCAATGGCTGGAGCGGATGAGGGCGGGGAAGCGCGGCTCGGAGGACGGCGAGCTGCTGCTCGAGAGCGACGAGGAGGCCGTGCGGATCGTCACCATGCATGGCGCAAAGGGCCTGGAATTCCCCGTGGTCTTCTGCCCCTTCCTGTGGTATCGCAGCAACCGTCTGAAAAACGAAGAGTATCAGGTGAGCTGCCACGACGAGCATCACCGGCCGCTGGTCGACCTGGGTTCGGCGAGGTTCGCAGAGCGGCGGCAAGAGGCGCTGGCTGAAGAGATGGCCGAGGATCTCAGGCTGCTCTATGTGGCGCTCACCCGCGCCCAGATCCGCTGCTACACCATGTGGGCGGACGTCAAGCCCCACACGACCGTTGCCGATTCCTTCCAGTCGGCCCTGGGCTATCTGCTGTTCCCGGAGGGGATGCTGCCGCAACACGGGCAGGAGGCCAAAATTCAGGACCTGGTCCGCGTCCACGGGGTGCGGCTGGTGCGGATCGAGGCCCATGATCTGCCGCAGGTATCCCTGCGCGGTGCAGAGGGGCGGGCGCTCAATCCGCTTTCCCCCTCCGGCCGGTCGCTCTTCACCGACTGGCAGATGTCGAGTTTTTCGGCGCTCGCCCTGCAGAGCGAGTATGGGGGAGAAGCGCCGCCGACCAGCCTGCCCGCCCGGTCCGGCCGGCCGATTGCCCATCCCGAACTGCCTGCGGGGCCGGGTTTTGGCAATGTGATCCACGACCTGCTGCAGTCTTTCTCCTTTGCGGCCATTGCCCGGCAGGAATTGGACGGCGACTCGGTGCGGCAGAAGTGCCGCCGTTTCGGGGTGAACCTGAACCCCGCCGACGTCGCGGAAATGCTCAAGATGGCGGTGGAATCCCCCTTGACCGCGGCATCGGGCGACACCTTCACGCTTGCCGCGCTCGACGGGAGAAAATGCCTCAAGGAAATGGCCTTTTATTATCGGCTGGGCCGGACGGCGACCGAGAGGATAAACCAGATACTCTCCACCGAACAGACCGTCGTCCCCGTCGGCCACAGGACCATGCAGGGCTACCTCACCGGCTTCATCGATCTCGTCTGCGAGCACCGCGGCAGATTCTATATTCTCGACTACAAGACGAATTTTCTGGGGCCGACGCTTGACGATTACCGGCCGGACAGCTTGACCGCCGCCATGCAGTCGCACAACTACGGGCTCCAGTACTGGATATACACCCTCGTGCTGCACCGCCATCTGGCAAGTGTCCTGCCGGGCTACTCCTACCACGACCATTTCGGCGGGGTCTTCTATCTCTTCCTGCGGGGCATGGTGCCGAAACTCCCCGGCAGCGGGGTCTTTGCCGCAAACCCCGCTTACGACACGCTCACGGCTCTGGACCGGGCGACAGGAGGGCAGGAAAATGAATGAGGCAATCCCGGGGCTCGACCGCAGTTTCGCGCAATTTCTCGCGGGCCGCTCAGGGCTTTATGGGGCGGCTAGGGAGGTTTTTTCAGAGCTGGCGGCGCGGGTCTCCCTCGCCCTGGAGGAAGGCCACAGCTGCCTGCCTGTCACGGCTGAGGAACGGGCGCTCCTCCAGGCCAGCCCCCTGGTCTCGGACGGCGGCCGAACGCCCCTGGTGGTGCACAACGGCAGGCTTTATCTGCACCGCTACTACCGCTACGAGACCCGCCTGGCCGACCAGATCAAGGCCATGGCGGCGCTCTGCCTCGATCCCGGGCGGGGAGAGGAGCTGGTTGCCAGCTATTTCGAGAGCGATCCGGAAGTCGTCGACTGGCAAAAGGAGGCGGCGAGGATCGCCTTGCGCAAGGCCTTGACTATCGTCTGTGGCGGTCCCGGTACCGGCAAGACCACCACCGTGGTCAAGATCCTCGCCATCCTTCTGCAGAACGCGGAGGGGCGGTTGCCGGAGATAGCGCTTGCCGCCCCCACCGGCAAGGCGGCGATGCGCCTCAGCGAGTCGGTGGGCGGCAGCGTGAAGAGGATCGAGTTCCCGGGGAGGATTGCAGAGGCCCTGCCGACCACCGCATCGACCCTGCACCGGCTGCTCGGGGTCCTCCGGGACTCCCCGCAGTTTAGGCACAACCGGGAGAATCCCTTACCATTCGATATCGTCGTGGTGGACGAGGCCTCGATGGTCGACCTGGCCCTGATGAGCAAGCTGGTCGATGCCTTGAAGCCCGGGGCGCGGCTGCTGCTCCTGGGCGACAAGGACCAACTGGCCTCGGTGGAGTCGGGGGCGGTGCTCGGCGATTTCATCCGCAGCCTGCCGGACAACACCGTGACCCTGCAGAAGACTTATCGGTTCGACGAGAATATCAAGATGCTGGCGGAGGCGATCAAGGCGGCGGAGGGCGAAAGCGCCTGGACCCTGCTGAAGGACCCCTCGGCGGAAAACATCTCTCTTCTCGGGTCCGAGTTTTTCGAGACGCTCATCGAGCCCTACGCCCGCTTCATGGCGAGGGTACAGCGGCCGGGAGATCTCGACCTCCCCGAAATTTTCTCTTTCTTCAACAGCTTCCGGATCCTTTGCGCCGTCCACTACGGGTCCCGCGGAATCGATGCCGTCAACCGCAGGATCGAGCTCGCCCTCGCCCGGCGGGGCTTCATGTCCCGGACCGAGGCATGGTATCCCGGCCGCCCGGTGCTGGTGACCCGAAACGACTACGGCCTGGAACTCTTCAACGGCGATATCGGCATCTGCCTGCACGACCCCGACAGCGGCGACCTCAAGGTCTGGTTCGAGTGGCCTGCCGGCGGCTACAAAAGCTTCTCCCCCCATCGCCTGCCCCGGTGCGAAACCGTCTTCGCCATGACCATCCACAAGAGCCAGGGCTCTGAATTCGACGAGGTTGCGGTCATCCTGCCGGAGGAGGACAACCCGATCCTCAGCCGGGAACTCCTCTACACCGCGGTCACCCGGGCAAAAAAAACGGTAAACCTCGTGGCCGACAAGGAAATCCTGCGCCTGGCCGTCTCCCGCCAT
Organism: Pseudomonadota bacterium; assembly: GCA_023412495.1. Next base: position 239 of record JAEYNP010000087.1, on the reverse strand, counting down.
ACCGTCCGTAATAGCGGATTGGCTGAGTTGCTGGCGCAAAAGGACTGAGGACTGAGCTATGAGGACTGAGTAATCTCTTTGCTATCTTCACTCAGCACTCAGCACTCAGTCCTCAGTGCCCAGTGCATGGAATGCACCCTACTCCTGCTGAGTAAATTTCTTTGCTATCGCTACATTATATCGTATTCTTCCTCAGTCCTCAGTCCTCAGTCCTCAGTCCTCAGTCCTCAGTCCTCAGT
>JAEYNP010000080.1 GCA_023412495.1 Pseudomonadota bacterium | reverse complement strand
ATTATCGGTTATTGGAACTGACAATGTTCTTGTACGAAGCGAACAATACTGAAGAGCCTTGTGCGGGAAAACCGCACGCAGGGATCTGTGAGGGGGCGGTCGGGTAACTGGCCGTCCTACCTCGATTTGTCTATTATAAAACTTTGCTGGAAGGGCTGGCCGAAGTGGTTGCCCTCAAGATGCCGGGCTGTCTCCGCGTGGTACTGGACTTCAGCGAAGTGAAGGGTCTCTTTATTCGCTACCGCCACATCATCAACTTTCGCCATGCCCTCAAGGCACTGTTTCCCAAAGAGGCCAGAATTGCCATCATCAATGCCCCTGATTCATCCATGATTGGTTCAATCTGTTCCTGCAGCCCGCTTATGGAGTGCGATTACAGCAAGTTCGACCTGCGCTGTTTTGGAAACCACCAGACAACAGATGCTTACCGATGGATTGAGTAGTCGTCTCAGGCGGAGCCGGAGCGGTGATTGCAATAGTGGTCACGAGACCTGATCGTTTCCGCGGGTGAAAAGGATGACTTATTGCGATCTCTTGGGGTCGCCTTGTTGTTTTTAGGCATCTTTCCTACAGCATTCCAGGCGTCGAACAACAAGCGGGCATTCGGGGGAAAGGAGCAAGTACGAAACCACGCATAGATTAAAAAAACAACTAAACAGATTGCAAAAACGATTATCCCAATTTTCATCATATTCATTTCTCCTCCGGCGACAGCCGGGATTTTGCCATCCTTACATTCACAATATGAATGATATATTCGGATCGTGTTCGGAAATGGTGAGGTTTCAATCCCGGATTTTCCCGCCAAAGGCATCTCGAACCAATGTCCCAACACCCGAGGAGAGGCACATGCACGTGTTGTTACTCTCGCCTCGATGCAGGATGTAACACCATGGCAGACTACTATTGGTTCCGCGTTCGGCGGCCCGGCTGACGATCGGCTCGAAATCAGTGATCACCAGAGGTGGTCTGTCGGGGCTGGAAGGGATGATCCGTCAGTGTTTGATCGGCTCTGCCTACGCCTCGTTGAGGCTCCGGGGTGAACGGATCAATACCCTGGCGAGAGCCACCCGTTGTTTCATTCCGCCCGATATTTTCACTGGGCGAGTGATCGCCGTAGCATTAAGACCTACCAGTCCGAGCATTATGATCGACTTCCAGCGTCTCTTGGAGAAACATGAAATTTTTAAGGAGACGTCTTGACCTCTGTCTGGTCAATGCTCATTATACTTGATAGGGAAAAGCAAACCTGATCGAAAGACAGGGACGCAAAGCCACTGGCCTAAATCGCAACCTTAAAAAAGTTGAGACAAGGTAGCAGGGTTACCTCATTTTTCTTCTGATTACCCGGCGTAGACCACCTACGTCGGTTTTTATATGCCCGCTTCCAGAAAATTCTTCTCAAGCAACCGATCCACTCGTTGCCGCTCTTGATTGCATAATTTTTGCTGCTTTGAGAGAAGTTCGTTTATTCCGCAACGGTATTGCGCTTCGGATTGGGCTGCCGGCCGCCTGCATCCGTCGATATATAAAGTTCTCTGGATTACGGCAACGGTTCCATCCTGGAGATATACCGCCAACTCTTGGCCGAACTCGACGTCAATACCGCCTCATCTTCCAGAACTGTGCTGACCAGGCAGATCAAAAACCACAGCAGCCCCTGCTCGTCATCGACGAGGCCTCGCTGCTCAGGCTTGACGTCTTCACCGAGGTGCATACTTACCTAATTCGAGGGCGACTCGAAACCGTGGTTGCCTAATATCTTGGCCGGGCAAAACAACCTTGCCGATAACCTGCTGTATCGAACCGCCATTCCCTTAGCCTCTCGCATCGTTACCCGCTCCCATCTCGAGGCGGTAGATCGTCAAGGTATGCATGGGTATCTGCAGCATCACTTGAGTATTCGCCGGGCTGAAAAAAAATCCCTTTGAGATCAGGCAATAACGGTAGTGCATCAAGGATCCTGAGGTTTGTTCAGGAAAGCAAATCACCTGGCCAGAGGGCACTCATCCGGCCGGCGACAAATCACAGATCGTTACCGCCGACCATGTTAGAATGGCCGATTCCGAATTGTCCCGGGGTGCGGTAAACCGGGGGAGATAATGCAAAATAATCAGCTCTTACCTGAGACTATCCCTTCACTCAATGGCTTGACCTACATGTTTGACTTCAAAAACGTCCGCTGTGTACTCATCGACCAGTTCGTCAGAGCAGACGGCAGCAATTATGATGGCACTTCGAGCTATGCCAACAATGCAGTGGATCAGGTGGAATGGGTCGATACGGTCCTCTCATCAAATGCCACCGATCGTCATGCGTTCGTTTTTGCCCATAAAAACCTCATAGGACAAAACCACAAAGACAATCTTTTTGGGAACGCCTTAAGCAATAATCCAGAAGCAAGGGATTATTTCCTCAAGAGCCTTTACAACAACGGTGTACGCTACTACCTCAGCGGTCACGACCACATGCACCATTACTCTAAGGTGACATCTGGTGATGGGTCAGCCAGTGTCGGCCAAATCATCTGTTCTTCGAACAGCTATAAGTTCTATATCCCCCGTGAAGGTGACGACGGCCGGGAAATACCATACGATCAGGAATTGTTCACCATCGGTTACTATATCTTTACCATCGACGGTCCTCGTGTGACCGTGGACTTTTATTCATCGAGCCACGGTTTCGACTACGCCGATGTTCGTTTGAGCGCGCCGCCAGCAGCATTTTATTTTTATCTGCGCGACACCTTTGGCTACAGCCTGAATGGCAATGATTTTGAGGTGGCCCGGGGTGAAAGCTACACCAAGGTGTCCGACAGCTATCATAATACGACGGTCAGAATCCTGGCCGGGGCCAACGGCAACACTGAGACCGACTACATCGGAAGAGAACTTTCAAAATTCGTAACGACGGGCTGGACAGAGTCCGACAGTGTCGATGGCGCGGTAAGCCACATCCTCAGTCTCTGGGGAATGGCCGATAACTTGAGCTTATACAACGAGGAGCTTGAAGGGGCGCTGCCCGAGGAAAACGAGAGCCAGGAATGTGATATTTTCACCCTTTCGATGACATGCGAAGCGCTCAAAGATAGTTCTGGTAAAAATCATAAAAAATTTTGTCTGGCCACAAAGCATGAGTCTGGCTGGGTCAATGCCGTGGATATGAATTTCGAAGGAGGCAAAAAATTCGTTCGTGGCCCATGGAGGCCTGAATACGAATTGGGAACCTGGGGGATCGATAAACATTCAGTGTGGGCGGTGATCAACCATGACGGAGAATTTGCAGTAATGCCGATTGCGGCGGTTGAAAACCAGAATTCTTAATAACCGCAGATGTAAATTTTCAGAATCTGTTGCTCTACCGAAAGTTATACCGATTCTTCTTGAAGAAGAGGAGATAAATGGTGGCGGACTGGTAAAAGATCCGCCACCATTTCATCCCAGGTCCCAGAACCTTCCTCCCCCCTGCCTTCTGCTTACCCTGTTATCTAGCAAAAGTCCCCTCATCTTGGGTTGCCACAACCACTATCCTTTCCATCAGCAACACCAAACCACAACCCTCATTAAACACCAAGAGGCCGAATGCGGACCTTATGCTGAAAGGCAAATTATTCCTTTCTGAGACTGCCAAATCGTATCCTCACTCGATAGTGCAGAATAGAGTCTTGCTTTGCTCATTGATCTGACGAAGAACAATTCTCACCCGCCGAGGCAGCCTGTCAAGACTTGAGTACCGGTATGAGCAGAAACTTCACTGGCTACGTCTGGATGCTTCACGGCCAAAGCTTTTCCTTATAGTCTTGCCTGTTGCAGTGAGTGATTCCGATAAATCTTTTGAGCTCCTCCTCAATTGCTCCATGCTTGCAGCAATCTTATTGCATGCATTTTGCAACTTATCGAAATTTCTGGACTGCTGCTCAAGAACAAATCTTAATTCTTGCATCCGATTGGAAAGCTCATTGCAATTTATTTCTAACCTGTCCAGTGAATGCAGTGTATATACTTTGTTTTCCTGCGTTTCCTTCTGGCGGGCAAGAGTTTCTTCGACCAAGCCGTCCGCTAGAATGTTCCTAAAGACTTTAATATTACTTATGCTTGCAGATAAGGGTGCATTCATATTGGACTTGCCTTCTTTTAACTTCTGGTTATCAGGTTCAAATTCGTGTTTTTAATCAGCTTGAAATGGAATTTAAGGGCGAATGATTTCGTCTATATTAAAGAACGATAAAAAGATGGTTAGTTCAAAGAGATGTCTAGCAACATCATCGGCAAGAGTGCTTATGCCGTTGTCAATCATAGAGGTGGAACCGTTCCGGCCGGAATTTTTCCATAGACAGGGAGGTATCGGAACGACAGTTCTACAGGGAACGGTGGAAGAGAAGGCAGAGTCAGGACCCAGAAAAAGGAATGGTGGCGGAAAAGGTGCACCACTGGAATGTGTTACTTAAGTAGTGCGCCATGAGCAACCCGCAGTGACGACAATCTCAACCAATTTTAATACATTCATTATCATTGTTGCCTATCCTGTATGCAAACGTTTGATAAAGCAGAATGGTCACCATTCTTCGAGATCACTGTGCCACTAACAACCCCTACCTAATGAAGATCACTATGATTAAGACTAAAATTATTGCCACACTCGGTCCCGGCACCAAAACTGTAGAACGGTTGGTGGAGTTCATAAAGTCCGGGATGACCGTTGCCCGTATCAACCTGTCCCATGGCAACCGCGCAAGTCATCAGCGTCTCATCGACTTGGTCAAGGAAGCGAGGAAAAAGGCAGGTGCCGACACAGCCATACTGCTCGACACCAGAGGACCTGAAATGCGGGTACAGGAGATGGCTGAAGGTATCGACCTTACCAAAGGTCAGGAGCTTGTCATAAGCTCAATTCCATCCGAGGATCCTGCCAATCGGATCGGTATCAATTACCCCGGATTTGCCCAGGATGTGCAGGTGGGCTGCAAGGTACTGCTCGATGACGGCAAACTTCTGCTTGAGGTGACCGCCATTAACGGCGATGAGGTTACCACGAAAGTACTCGCGGGTGGTCACCTCAGTAGCCGCAAACGCGTGGCTCTGCCAGGATTGGTTGTCAACCTGCCGTCTCTTTCTGAAGCAGACGTAGAGGATATTGCCTTTGGTGTCAAACAGGGAGTTGATTTTATTGCAGCCTCCTTTGTCCGCCATGCCGATGATGTCCGGGCTATTCGCAAGGTCATTGAGGCAAGTGATGGGCACCAGGCGATCATCGCCAAGATTGAAAACCGACAGGGTGTTGAAAATATAAAAGAAATCCTGAAAGTAGCAGATGGACTGATGGTTGCCCGCGGCGACCTGGGAGTTGAAATGCCGGCAGAAGAGGTGCCGATTATCCAGAAAAAGTTGATAAAGGCTGCAAATATGGTGGGCAAACCAGTCATCACCGCCACCCAGATGCTGGAATCGATGATAACCAATCCTGCCCCGACGCGAGCGGAAGCAAGCGATGTGACCAATGCCATCTTTGACGGAACCGATGCAGTGATGCTCTCAGCTGAAACCGCAGTGGGGCAGAACCCTCTCGAAGCCATTCGCTTCCTGTCCCGTTGTGCCTGCATCGCCGAAGCATCACTCGACTATGAGATTATTCTGGCTGCAGGTTTGAGACACCGCCGGGCAGTAGTAACCGATGCAATTTCTTATGCGAGCTGCGCCACAGCTGCTGACCTCCAGGTCGCCGCCATTATCGCCACCACATCTTCCGGCTCAACAGCCAGGATGGTTGCCCGCTATCGTCCCAAGGCACCCATTATTGCCGTAAGTTCAAATATTGCCACCATCCGCCAACTCCAGGTGATTCGAGGTGTTGTGCCGCTCCTGTCCGCACCGGCAAGTACCATGGATGAGCAACTGGAAAAGTCAATCCATGCCGCAATCAAGGCCGATCTTGTAAAAATCGGTGACCTGGTGGTTATAACGGCCGGACTTCCCATACAAACCATGGGTACAACCAATATGCTTAAAGTGCAGACTGTTGAAGATGTTGGTAGGTGATAATGATTGGCTCGACTTGCTTCGGAAGCCCTAAAAGCTCTTTCTCTAAAGGATCAACCTTAACAGAAGTTAGCAGTTCAATATGCAGTGACGGATTGGTACAAAGGCCAGGCCCATACACAGTTAAGTAAAAAACTCCTGATGAGGCGTATGTCTTGGCGCCATGCGGTCGAAATTGCAGCTTGAAAACCTTCAATGGGCCGCTGGATAAAGCGATACATTGCTCACGAACCGCAGGTCAAAGAGCTTTTCATAATCGGGCTGCCGATCGATGACGCCCAGGGCCTGCATCCGTTCCCCCAGGGCTCTGGCTCGGCGGATAAAGTCGTCATCCATGGTCCAGGCCAGCTCCATATTGTCTGCGGCCCGGTCGAGAACCTGTCTGGGGGTGCCAAACGTCTCGGCCCGCTGCAGCCAGATCTGTCGATTGTCGTTCAGATACTGGGTTGTCCGGGCGTGGGTGTCGACAATTTTCTGGACCTTTTCCGGATGTTTTTCGATCATCTCGCGGGTAACGAGCATGCCGGCGTTGATCGTGCCCACCGACCCGTCGAAGTAGGGATGGGAGAGAATTCTGCCGTACCCCTGAGCTACCGCTAGCGATGGAAAGGGCTCGCCGGAGAGGAAGGCATCTATGTCACTCTTGGCGAGCGCCGTCCCATATCGAAGAAATCAATCCGCACCAGGGTAACATCGGTGGCTGGCGCCAGGCCGCTCTGCTGCAGCGCCTCGCGCAGCAGGATCTCGTGCATGGTGCCGGGAACGTAACCGATTTTCCGACCCTTGAGGTCGGCGATTTTCTCTACCCGGCCATCCTTTCGCACGACCAGGGCCGAGCATTTGTTACATAACGCGGCCACCACCACGACCGGCTGACCCATGACGGCCGATTGAATGGCATGGGCCAGGGTGGTCCCGGTCATATCGAGGCTGCCGGCCAAGAGCGCCGTCTTCTGATCGGCCGGATTGGTGAAAGGAAATATATACGCGGTATCGTCACTCGGGAGAAATAGCTGGTAAAAGAACGGCTGGATCGTCTGGGCGGTTTTCCAGGTGCCGATTCTCAGTTCCTCTGCCGACAAATGGGCTGGCCGAAACGATAAAGCGACCAGGCAAAGCAGAGAAAAGACAGCTGAGCCAAACGTTGCAAAGGACTTTTTCTTTTCCATGACTTCCTCACATTCGTGTGTGGTGGCAATGAAACTCAAAGCAGTTAGACGGCAACTCCGGGTTCCACTCCATTTCTTTCAAGAATTCCGAGCATTTTTCATTGGATCGTCCCCGACCCTCGCCGGTGTCGGCTCTGCCGTCCCGCGGACTTGCTCCGACCTCGGAGAACAACAGATACGCGCCGGCAATAAGGGAGAGACTGTTCGGCTCGTGGACGCAGTGGGCCTTGACCGTGTCGCCCATGACCAGCCGGCTGACGGCGACCATCTGCGCCATCCGCCGCTCGCTGATCATCCCGAAGGGTGCCATCGGCGAACCGGGAAAATTGATCCTCCGCATAATTCCGCTGTAGGTTACATTCTCACGGCGGGCAAGCAGCATCAAGTCGACGACCTCCGCCGCCGAATGCTCGGGGCCGACCGGCTCGACAAAGTTCATCCACCGCAGGCCCACGTCGTGGAGGACGCGTATCGTGGCTATCCTGCGCTCCGGATCGAAGGGAGTCACCTTGCCCTCCCCGAGTCGCACCGCGTGATAAAAACCGAAGAAACCGGCTTCGAGGAGCTGTTCTCCCTCGCGGTGGTTGATGTCGCGGGCATTGGCGACCAGGGGAACCTTCACCTCCATTTTCAGCCGCCTGCCGATTTCCAGCAGGCTTTCAAAGGGGAAGGTCCCCGTGGACATCAGGTTGAGGGCATCCGCTCCCTCGGCTTCCCCCTGTCTCGCCCAGGCGAGGATGCGGTCCATCGGGAAATCTATTTTTTCGGTGAATACCCCGGCTCGGCGGGTCAACGAACAGAAGGCGCAATCCATGGGGCAGGCCTCGACATTGACGCCGATATGGAAGTGCCTCTCGCCTTTGTTGCCGAAAAGTTTTCGCGACAGATGATCGGCGCACTCCATCAGGGCATAGGTTTCGCGCTCTCCGGGGGAAGATGCATGAGCCGCACGGCCTCTTCGGCGGTCAACAGTACGCCGTCCCGCCCTTTTTTCAGTATTTCCAGAACTGCGTGAGACAGACCCCAACCCATGGGTTACTTCCTTTGGTTATTTATGCTATTTATCTGGGTAAAACTGACGGGGCAGCGCAGGACAGTCCTTTCCCATGTAGGGCGGAGAACAGACATTTATTATCCGACCTGCACATGGCCTTGCGCAGGTCTCCGGATTTCCAGCGATGTATCAAATCGGGCTCACGGATGAGAGAGCGGGCCAGCGAAACGTAGTCCGTAAGTCCTTCCCTGATGATTTTTTCGGCAACCTGATAAGATCGAATCCCTCCCACCAGCATGAGTGGGACTTGTATCTTCTCTTTGTATCTCGATGCCTCGTACCGGTAATAGACTTCGTCTTGAGGCAACTCGAGAGCGCCCAGGCGCAGGGGCATGTTTTTCCCGAAATGGTGGGCGCCTCCGCTCAGCTCGATGGCATTGATGCCTTCCTGCTGGAGCATGGCCGCAACCTCCACCATCTCCTCCACGCTGAGACCGCCCTCCATAAAATCCTGCGAGTTCAATTTGATCAGGACAGGGAAACGCTCTCCCACTCCTGCCCTGATGCTGCGCAGGACTTCCAGCACCATTCTCGCCCGGTTGGCTAAACTCCCGCCGTATTCGTCACTGCGCCGGTTGAAGAACGGAGAGAGGAACTGGCTCAAAAGATAGCCGTGGGCAGCATGGATCTGGACCCCGTCAAAACCGGCTTCCTTGGCGCGAACCGCCCCGAGTTTGAAGTCCTCGATGGTCTTCTGAATCTGCTCGACTGTCATTGCTCGACAATGATAGAGCTGGTCTCCCGACAGGACGGAAGGTCCCAGTGGTTCCTCCTGGGTCAAAACGGCATGTGCCCGGCCCCCGGCATGGGCAAGCTGCAGGATGATTTTTCCTCCCGCCTGGTGAACTGCGTCGGGTAGTCGGGCGAGCTCGGCAACGAGATGATCGTCGAAAATTCCTAGTTGCCATGGGGCCGCCTGTCCCTCACGACCAACATAGGTGTGTCCGGTTATGATCAGCCCAATCCCTCCTTGGGCCAAGCAAACCGTGTGATCGACCAGCCGCTGAGTGCATCTTCCCTCATCGGTCGCGAGGCCCTCCCAGGTGGCCGAGCGAACGAAACGATTTTTTAAGGTTAACCCATTGATGGTTCTCTTCGAAAAGTTGATGCATGTTTTCCTCACAAGACAGATCCGGCCGCTACGAGCCTAGAATCGAAAGATCAACCCCAGGTCGAAGGTGTTGCCGCTTACCTCGCTTTTCAGCGTTACCGGTTGTCCGGTGAGGTCCGTCCCTGTGGATTCCACAGTATTTTCAAAAGAATGCTCATAGCCGAGATTGAGCGTGATGGAGGGAGAGAATGCATAGCCGATACCAAACGTCAACTGCTGCTCGAGGATCGTGGCGAAGCCCATGGTCCTGAAGGTTTCCAAGTAATATGTGGGCAGCGGATGACCCTGAATAGCCGATACTCCGGTGCCGATGAAACCATGGTGATCGTCTACCGGGCTGTTGCCGTAGTTATAGCCTGCCCGCAGAGCCAATTTGGCGGTGGGCTTATACTGCAGGCCGAGGGCGAAGACCCATTGATCTTCGAAACCTATGTCCTCGTAGCCTTTGGAGTCCGACCAGTTGAGCCACCTGATATCTCCCTCGACCACCAGCATATCTCTTTGCAGGTGATAGGCAGCACCGAAACCCACCTGCTGGGGTGATTCGATTTCCAGGTCATCCAGACGCCCATCTGTATCGAGATCCGCGACATTTTCGTGTTCAACCTTCTGAGGGGAGATGTAGGTCAGACCGAGGGAGACGGAGTCAATGGGCTTGTAGAGGACTCCCGCCTGAGCGCCCCAGCCGAAATCGTAGGAAGCGCCGTGCCTGAGATCGAAACTCTCGTAGTCCAGGTGAATGGCGAGGCCGACAGAAAGACAATCGGAAGGCTGGAAGGCGACCGCCGGAGCGAATTTGGTTGTCTGCAGATTGGTATATTCGCCGGTGACCAGCGGTACTCCGGGACCATAAAAATCAGGTTGATCCAGCTCCGTGCCTCGATAATCGCCTCCCAGGCCCGATACGCCGTAGGCGGAAAGACCGAATCGCCAGAGTGGCATTGATTTGCTGATCGGTATCGATAGTCCGATGGCGGGAACGACGAAGGTGTTGTCATCGCCTTCGGCCCTGATCGTTCCTCCTACACCCGGCCCCGATACACTTGCTTTGGTGTCGGGAGAAAGCAACGAGACGGAGAAGTCGACCTGTGATTCGGGACAGTAGAGGCCGAAACACATGGCAGCAGGATTACCGAAGACGGCGCTGATCGCATCCATGGGATATGCGATGCCCGTACCGCCCATTGATCTGGAAACGGGCCCAATGCCTAGGAGCTGTGTGCCGTTCGTGCCGGCTACGGCAATGACGGCCGATAAACCCAACAGAAAGAAAGCGGATGCAATTCCAAGTAGTTTCATCATAATCCGTCCTCTATGGTTCTTTGTCGATCATAGTGACACCAGTTGGTGGCAATCCTAAGTGCATTTTTAAATGTTTGTCAAGTCTTTTTGATCGGTTTTTTCTTCGGAATCTTTTTTAAGGAACATCTGAAAAAAACTCTTGACAAGGAAGTTAAAGCATTTCTATATATGCACCGATCGGTGACACATTTAGGTTCTACCAAACAAGCAAATTATTTGGTCAAGAGCATACGAAGTTCAACCCACACTGAGGCCGACATACCGATTCGCATTACGATCCCGCCGGTAAAAGAACCTTCTTCATGCAACCTTAACTGGAGGAAAAAAGAATGGGCGAAACAGTGATAAAGACAAGCACATGTTACGGGTGTGCCCACACAGCCTGCTTTGTAAAGGCGCATCTTGAAGATGGGAAGCTGGTGAAGGTTACACCGGACCGGGAAAAGATCTGCGTCGACGTCTGCACCAGAGGCTTTCTGGCTGACGACGGTAAGGCGAGTATTGAATATCATTACGGGGAAAAGCGCATCAACTACCCGCTTAAGCGCGCCGGGAAACGCGGGGAGAACAAATGGGAGCGCATCTCCTGGGAGCAGGCCCTCGACGAGATTGCGGCAAAACTCCAGAACCTGAAGGATCTCTATGGTCCCCATACGGTCTGTCTTGCCACCGGCACCGCTCATCATTCCGACAACAACTGGGTGCCCTGGCGCTGGATGGTCGGTTTCCGGACCATGAACAAGATCGGCAACGAGCAGATCTGCTACGGCGTGCAGTTCATCACCTCGGAGCAGACCTTCGGCTGGCCCAACAGTCCGTTCCCTTCTCCCGAAGCTCCCCCAAGATCGATGATTCTGGTCGGCAACACCCATGAAACCGTGCCGAATATATTCAATCTCTTCAAGATGGCTGCGCAGATGGGGGTCAAGTTGATCGCGGTCGATCCTCGGGCGACCGCATCGACCAACCTCGCTTCGATCTGGCTGCAGATACGGCCCGGGACCGACATCGCGCTGTGGTTTTCCTGGCTTCGGCTGATCATTGCCAACGAGTGGTTCGACAAGGAGTTCGTCTACGACTGGACCAACGCTCCTTTCCTCGTCCGTACCGACACCGGCAAGATCCTCAGGGCGGAAGAATTGGTCGACGGCGTGCCGCGCGACGCCTTCGTAGTATGGAATACGAACAAAAAGGCTCCGGCAGTCTGGGATGCCGAAGAGCGCAAGTATCTCGAGGAAGGCGTGGAGAAGGCCTTGACGGGCACCTATTCCGTCAAACTCAAAAGCGGCGAGACCGTAGAATGCAAGACCGCCTGGACCCTCCTTACCGAACGCGCCGAAGAATGGACTCCTGAAAAAGCCTCCGAGGTCACGGGTATACCTGCAGCAAAGATTGTCGACGCCTGTGAGACCTACGCCAAGAACCAGCCCAGCCTTTTCCTGGTGTCGGGGCACTGCTACGACGCCTTCGCCCCCGGCTCATCGAGCGTATTTCGCCTGCAGAACATCATCAAGTCCATCATGGGCAACATGGATCGGACCGAGCTGCTCACCGGATGCTACGACAACAAGAAACTGGTCAGCATTTATGAAATGGAGCTGAAACCGGACGAGGCATTCTCGGAAGAGGAGAAGAAGGGGCAGCCGGGCTGGGACCGATTCCGAGCCCTGACCTTCCAGGGGTATGACCTGAAAGCAAAGTACGAGAAGAAACACTGGGGGGTCGCCTCCAATGCCATGTACTCCAATCAGGGCCACCACCATATCATGTGGCAGGACATCATCGACGATAAGCCCAACCGTACCCGCGCCATGATCATCAACGGCAGCAATCCAATGATCAAATACGGCAATACCAAGCGGGTCTACGAGGCGATGAAGAAGCTCGATCTCATCGTTACTCTCGAACTCACCATGACTCCCAGCGCGGTGATGGGTGACTACGTTCTGCCCATGTCCGACTGGTTCGAACGGCCGGAAATCGGTCCATCCACGCCCTGCGATATCTTCAATTTCATTCATGTCTCCGATGCGGTGATGCCGCCGGAGTTCGAACGCCGTTCCGACTACGATGTTTTCAAGGGACTGGCCGAGAGGCTTGGCTTCGGCAAGGATTGGCAATGGAAGGATCTCACGGAATGTTACAACTGGCGGGCCAAGGGCCTGCTCGACGAGCACGGGTGCAAGGATATCGCCGAATTTTCAGAGAAAGTCGGCTTCGACTACCCGTCGCCCATCCCCGAGCAGTACAAGCTCCGGAACGGTTTTGCCACACCCACGGGCAAGGCGGAAATGTGGTCGGTGATCCTCGAGGAGCTGGGCTACGATCCTCTGCCGTACTTCGTCGAGCCGGCGTTGAGCCCTCACAATGTTCCGGAACTGTATGAAGAGTATCCCTTGACCTTGATCGGTATCGACCGGCATCTGCCGAACTACCATTCCCAGTTCTACGAAGTTCCGTCCCTCAGAAGGATGATGCCGGAGCCGCTGGTCGACATCCATTTCGATACGGCCAGAATGGCGAACCCGCCGATCAATAACGGCGACTGGGTGTGGATCGAAACCCGGAAAGGCCGGATCAAACAGCGGGCTCGCCTGACCTTCGGTATCGACGAGAAGTGTGTCAAGACCACCCATCACTTCTGGTATCCGGAAATGCCGGGCGAAGAACCGTATCTGCACGGGATATGGGTTTCCAATACCAACGTGCTGACGGAAGACGATCCGGAACTGTGCGATCCCGTCTTCGGTTCGTGGCCGCACACGGCCCTTCCCTGCAGGATCTACAAAGCAGTGGAAGGCGCAAACCTGGAAAGCGACAGATCACGTTAACAAATCCCTGGAGAGACGCCGGACGGCAGGCAAACTATCCGGTCGGCGTCTCTCCCTTCAACCACAAGAGGTGCTACTTATGACATGCTCAAGCGTTTCCAATCAGAAACTGAAGGATAAGGTCGCGATCATCACCGGTTCGTCCCGCGGCATGGGAAGGGCGGCGGCAATTCTCTTCGCGCAGCACGGCGCCAAGGTGGTGGTTAACTACCATGGCAACAAAGAAGCCGCCGACCAGGTTGTCAAGACCATAGAAGAGATGGGCGGCAGCGCCATCGCCATCCAGGCCGATGTCGGCAAAGTTGCCGATCTGCCGAAGCTCATCGATGGCTGCATCGAAAAATACGGCAAGCTCGATATCCTCTATCACAACGCCGCCATCCACTACGTTTGTCACGAACTCGACGACGTGACGGAAGAGGTCTGGGACATGACCTACAACAGCGTCGTCAAGGGCCCCTTCTTCCTGACTAAGCTGGCCATCCCCCATCTCAAGAAGAGCGGCAACGGCTGCATCATCTTCACCTCGACCAGCTCGGCCGGCACCGCCACGCCGACCGACCCGCACTACATGACCGCCAAGAACGCGGTGAACGCCCTCTACCGGCTGCTGGGCGGCTGGCTCGCTCCCGAGATCCGCGTCAATTGCGTGGTGCCAGGCTTTGTCAAGACCGACATGTTCCGCCATCATCCGCCGGAGATGTGGAACGTCCTCGGCTCCATGGTCCCCATGGGCCGCATGTGCACGCCGCAGGATATCGCCAATGCCGCGCTGTTCCTGGCCTCCGACGATGCCTGCAACATCACCGCCCAGGATATCGTCGTCGACGGCGGCAGATCGAGCGCCATCCCGAGAAGAACTCTGCTGCCGGTCCTCCAGGCGATGAAGCCCGGCGTCAGCACCTACGACAAGAAGGCCTACGGGGACGAGAATATCAAGGCGATGGATGTCGGCCTGTAAGGGCGAGGCCACTCGAACATCAAACAACGCTTTACCGAAGGGGGTAAGGAAATGACATTAGGCATGATGGCCACCGACGCCGAGCAGAGAGTCGACTTCGTAGCTATGCGCAACTATAAGCTCAAGCGGATTCAGGCTCAGCTGGCCGAGAAAGACCTCGGGGCCGTACTCTGTTTCGATCCCGAGAACGTGCGATACGCCACCTCCACCGCCATCGGCGAATGGAGCAGGGACAAATTCGTCCGCTGGTGCATCGTCCCTCGAGAAGGCGAGCCGTACCTCTTCGAACTGGGATCCGCCCAGGAGGTCAAGAAGGAGATTTGTCCATGGCTTCCAGTGGAGCACATCCTGCCGGGCGGCGGCTGGCTGCGCGGCGCCAATTCCCGGGGAGCGACAGGCCAGGCGGTCGCGGGAACCGTCGCCCGGATAAAGGCGGTGCTCGAGGCGAGCAAAGTCGCCGACATGGCCATCGGTATCGATACGGCGGACCTCTATATTCTGGAAGGCCTGAAGAAAGCCGACCTGAAGATCGTCAACGGCTGGGATGTCATGTGGGACGCGCGGCTCATCAAGTGCCCCGAGGAGCTGGCGCTCATCGAAACCGCCGCCTCTCTGGCCGATGGCTGCTTCGAACACATCGCGGACAGAATTCGTCCGGGCGTGAGGGAATCGGAGCTGGTCGCCGAGATCTACGGCTGGCTCCTCAAACAGGGCTGCGACCGGGTGACCGGCGTCAACTGCGTCTCCGGCCCCCGGTCCAACCCCCATCCCCACGACTTCTCAGATCGGCTGATCCGGCCGAGCGAGCTGGTCTTCATCGACATCATGGCGCACTATCTCGGCTACGGCACCTGCTACTACCGCACCTTTGCCGCTACCAGAGCCACCGAGAAGCAGAAAGACCTCTACAGGAAGGCTTACGAATGGCTGCAGGCTTCCATCGAGGTGGTCCGTCCCGGAATCACCACGGCGGATATCGCCAACCAATGGCCCACCGCCCAGGAACTGGGCTACCCGAACGAACTGGCCGCCGCTGGCCTGTGTGTCGGCCACGGGATCGGGCTCAGCATCCACGAAAAACCCTTCATCACCCGGCTCTTCAGTGCCGAGCCGATGCCGATCGAAGCCGGGATGCACTTTGCTCTGGAGACCTTCTGCGGCGACGGTGCGGACGGGGCCAGGATCGAGCAGCAGGTAATCGTCACGGAAACGGGTCACAAGGTCATCACCCAGTGGCCATGCGAGGAACTCATGATCTGCTCGGCAAGGTAGAGCAGACATCCAAGTTTGCCAGGAGACAGGTATTATGCCGAAACTCACCAAGGATAAAAAACTTACGCTGTACCGGGGGCTCGTCCGGGCAAGAAAATACGACGAACTCAATGTTCGTATGGCTTCGGAAGGGAAGCTCCTCACCTTTTACCACAGCGCGCAGGGCCATGAGGCCATCGGGGTCGGCGCCTGCTCGGTCCTGAACAAAGAGGACTACGTGTATATGCACATCCGCGGCCATGGCGTGCCCTACGCCATCGGCAAGGGGATCGATCCCAAGGCCTGCGTGGCCGAGCACCTCGGCAAGGCTACCGGTTGGGGGGGAGGAATCACAGGTGTTCACATGGTGGATAAGGAAAACGGTGCGCTCGGGGTAGGGGGAACCATCGGTTCGTGCTTTGTTCTGTCGGCGGGCTACGCCCTGGCGGCGAAGAAGCGTGGACAGGGGCAGGTATGCGCCTGCTTCACCGGCGACGGCGGCATGCAGCGCGGCCAGGCACACGAAGCCATGAATATGGCGGCCTGCTGGAAGCTGCCGGTCGTCTGGGTGGTCGAGAACAACCTTATGGCCTGGTTTACGCCGTTCAAGGATACCAGTGCCGTCAAGGATATCGCCCAGGTGGCCAAGGCCTACGACATGCCGGGTGTCATCGTCGACGGCATGGATGTCTTCGCGGTGCGAGAAGCCATGGAGAAAGCGGTGGAGCGGGCCAGAAAGGGAGAGGGGCCGACCCTTATCGAGTGCAAGACCTACCGGTTCAGAAGTCACTCGGAGGGCAGGCCGGACGTGAGCCATAACAAGCCGAGGTCCCAGGAGGAGATCGCAGAGTGGAAGGAGAGGGATCCGCTCAAATTATGCCGTGACCGGCTGCTGGCGGAAGGTGTTCTGACTGCCGGACTCATGGAAGAGATCGAGCGGGAATATGCGGCGGAAATGGCAGAGGCGGAAAAATTCGCCCTCGATAGCCCCTATCCCGATCCGGCCAGGTTGCCTGAAATCGTCTACGCACCTTAAGCGAGAGGTACTCCATCATGAAAAAATTGAACTACTGGCAGGCGATCTCCGAGGCCTTCGCCGAGGAAATGGAACGGGACGAGACCGTCTTCATCATCGGCGAGAACGTCCAGGAAAGCCCCTTTATGATTACCAAGGGCCTCGTCGACCGGTTCGGGCCGGAACGAGTGATGGACGCCCCGCTCAGCGAACTGGCCAACGCCGGTGCAGCGGTGGGGGCGGCCTGCGCGGGGTTTCGTCCTGTCTGCGACCTGACCTTTGCCGATTTCATCTACTGTGCGGGCGATGAAGTGCTCCTGAAGGCTGCGCAGCAGTACTTCGCCCACAACGGCCAGGTCAACGCCCCCTGCGTCTTCGTCGGCGTCGCCGGCGGCGGCTTCGGCACCGGGCCCGAGCACTCCCATGTCCCGGCCGCCATGATCCTGAACAACCCGGGCCTCAAGCTCGTCATGCCCAGCACGCCCTACGACGCCAAGGGTTTGATGAAGGCGGCAATCCGCGACAACAACCCGGTCTGCTATTTCTTTCATAAGAAGCTGATGGGCATGACCGGGGAGATCCCCGAAGAGGAGTATGTCATCCCCCTGGGCCAGGCGGATATCAAGCGCCAGGGCACCGATGTCACCGTCGTCGCCACCCTCTACATGGTCCATCATGCCCTTGCGGCCGCGGAAACGCTGAAGGATGAAATCAGCGTCGAAGTCATCGATCCCCGGTCCCTTGAACCCCTCGACATGGCGACGATCCTCGAGTCGGTGAAGAAGACCAACCGGGTGGTCATCGTCGACGAAGATACGGAACGCTGCGGAGTGGCGGCGGAGTTGGGGCAGCAGATCATGGAGCAGGCCTTCGACTATCTCGATGCCCCCGTCACGAGGGTCTGCGCCCGGAATATGCCGGTCGCCGGCGCCGCCATGGAGAAATATACCATTCCCAACGCCGACCAGGTCGTTGCCGCCATCAGATCGGTGACGTACCAGAAAGAATCAATCCCGGCAAAGAATTAAGGAGGGCGCCTTGATCAAGAACGTATTCATACCGAAGCTGGGCATGACCATGGAGAAGGGGAAGATCGCCCAGTGGGTGGCAAACCATGGTGACCAGGTGCAGGCGGAGCAGGTTCTCCTGATCCTCGAGACCGAAAAGGTCGCCCATGAAGTCACGGCCCCGACTGCCGGCACCCTGGCCATCCTGGCGCAGGCAGGCGAGGATTATCCCTGCGGTACCGTGGTCGGGGTTGTCGCCGAAACGGCCCAGGAGTTCGAAACCGTGACAAGCAATCCGGCGGCCTTTGCCGGGGCGGAGGAGGCCGGCCTTGCGGCGGATGACGCAGCACCGGCAGTGCAGGTCCCTGCCGGAGAAAACACTCCAACGATGACTTGCGGCGCCGGGGGACGAATCAAGGCCTCACCGCTCGCCAAAAAACTTGCCCGGATGAATGGGCTGGAGATCTCGGCAGTGAAGGGATCAGGGCCCGAAGGCAGGACAGTGAAGAGGGATATCGAACAGGCTCTGACGGTTCAGGCCCAGAAGAAGGCCGCACCCGTTCCGGTTGCCGAGCCCGCCCCTGTGCCAAAGGAAATTACTGTTCAGGTTCCGGCAGAGGTCTACGCCGGTAAGCGGGTGAAGTCGGTCATTGCCCTGAACGGCATGCGAAAACGGATCGCCGAAAACCTTCATCAGAGCACTTCGTCGACCGCCCGGGTCTCCGCCATGGTGGAGTTCGACATGACGGAGGTGGTTAAGCTCCGCGGCCATTATGTCGGCAAGGCCCCAATTCTCGGTTTCAAGATCACCTATACGGACCTGTTCATCTACATGGCCGCCAAGGCGCTCAAGGCCGTGCCGATCGTCAACTCGAGCATCGTCGGCGAGGAGATCAGGCTATGGGCGGATATCAATATCGGCTTTGCCGTCTCGGTAATGAAGAGCGACACCGAAAGCGGCCTGCTGGTGCCGGTCATCCGCAATGCCGACCAGATGACGCTCGGCCAGATCAGCAGGGCCAGGAAAGAGCTGACGGATAAAGCCAGGGCGGGAACGATATCCATGGACGAATTGACCGGCGGTACCTTCACCATCACCAATACCGGCACGTTCACCAACCTCTGGCATATT
This sequence comes from Pseudomonadota bacterium, assembly GCA_023412495.1. Next base: position 370,454 of record JAEYNP010000080.1, on the reverse strand, counting down.
CAGACCCCCATCATCAACCAGCCGGAAGCCGCCATTCTCGGCACCTCATCCATTGTCGACAAGGCCGTCGTCGTGGGTGGCGAGATCGTCGTCAGGCCGATGATGCCCATGTCCTTCGCCTTCGATCACCGGGTCATGGACGGGGCGCCTCCCGCCCAGTTCATGGGCCTGATGCAGCAGATGATCGAGGATCCGTGGCTGATCATGATGTAGCCGGGTTTCAGCAGCACAAGCGCAGTGGGATACGAAAGAATCCAAATCAAACGAGGAGAAACAACATGTCGGATGAATTGACCATAGAAGGCCACGTGGATGAGGACGGCGTTACCTGGAAAAAATCGAGGTGCTTCTTTTGCCATGTCCACTGCGGGATGCTGATTGGAACCAAGGATGGAAAGATCGTCAGGATGAAGCCCGATGAGACGGATCCGCTGACCGGAATGTGCGAGCGGATCGGGCCGAATGGCGAGAGGGCCATAAAGAATCACTATCATCCCAAGCGTATCAATCACGCCTTGAAGCGAGTCGGCGAACGGGGGGAGAACAAATGGGAAAAGATCCCCTACGAGCAGGCACTCGATGAAATTGCCGCCAAGCTCAACGAATTGAAAGAGAAGTACGGCCCCGAGACGCTCGCCGTCACGGAAGGGACCTACCGCTCCGACCACCTGTGGGCCCGCAGCCGCTTCACTAATCTCTGGGGCAATCCCGGCAACCTGGCCGACCCGGGGAGCATCTGCTGGTGCTGGCTGTATACCATCAACCTGGCGATGGTCGGCTTCCTCTCGGAAACCGCTCTCAACGCCACCATCGGCCTGTCCAAGACCATTGTCATCTGGGGCGCCCGCATCAACGAGCGTCACAGCCCACAGGCCTGGACTGTGAAGCAGCTCAGGGCTGCCTGTTCCAATGAGGACCAGAAGCCGAACGTCATTGTTATCGATCCGTATATGATCGATGCGGTTCGCGATGCAGAGACCTACCTGCCCATTCGCCCCGGCACCGATACGGCGATGATGCTGGCCTGGCTGAACGTCATCTTCAACGAGAAGATCTATGACGTGGATTTCGTCAAGAACTGGTCCAACGGCCCCTTCCTGGTCCGCATGGACACCAGGAAACTGCTGCGCGAGGCCGATCTGCGCAAAGGCGGCAAAAAGGAAAATTTCGCGGCCTGGAACAGCAAAACGCAAAAGCCGGCCGTGTGGGTGTCCAGCCAGAACCGTTACGAGGAAGAAGGTGTTGACAATGCCATCGAGGGAGATTTCGAAGTAACCCTCGCGAATGGCAAGAAGGTTGCCTGCCGGACGGCCTTCGCCCTGCTCAAGGAACGCTGTGACGAGTATCCGCCCGAAAAGGTCGCCCAGATCACCGGCGTGCCGGCCCATAAAATCGAGCACGCCGCCAGGACCTACGCCACCGAGAAGCCGAGCTGCATGGGCTGGGGCGTCGGCGCTATCGACCAGGCCGGCTGGAACGCGACCAGCGGGGCGGTCTGCAAGGTCATCCTGCGCTCGATCACCGGCAACCTGGACGTTCCCGGCGGCGATTACCTCCCCGAGCCCGGCCCGGTCATCAACGGGCAGTTCCCGGTCCGCGACGGCGAGCTGGAGCTGTCGGAGATGGTCTCGCCGGAGGCGCGGGAAAAACTGCTCGGCAACGACCGGTTCCGGATGATGGGCTGGAAAGGCTTCGAGCTCTCCGATATCCCCTTCCGGGAGATGTGGGGAGTCGCGCGGCCCCAGCTCCATCAGATGCTGAGCGCCACGCCGCTCTTATGGCGGGCCATTCTGAACGACGACCCGTATCCGGTTCGTGCGGTCATATCCTGGTCGTCGAACCCCATGGTCTGGGCGCCGAATACCAAGATGGTCTACAAGGCTTTGAAATCGCTCGACCTCTTTGTTTCGCTCGAATATTGGATGACCCCCACCGCGGCGCTGGCCGACTACGTCCTGCCCGCCGCCGACTGGATGGAGCGGCCGATGTTCACCAATATTGAGGATTCCCTGGATATGTTCCTCGGCGGCCCCCGTGCCTCAGAGCCGGTGGCGGATCGGCGCATGGACTATGACTTCTTCCGGGGCCTGGGCTTACGAATGGGGCAGAAGGAGCACTGGCCGTGGGAGACCTACGAGGAAGTGATCGCCCACCGGCTCGATCGGATCGGCGTGACCTACAAGGAATTCTGCGAAACCGGCATGCTCTTCCCCGATATGACCTCCGCGGATCAGTTCGAGAAGCACAAGTCGATCCGCCAGGACGGCCAGGTTCGCGGCTTCGCCACGCCTTCCCGGCGCTGCGAGATCTATTCGAGCATCATCGAGGACCTGGATTACGATCCCCTGCCGCTGTTCCGGGAGCCGGCCGAATCGCCCATCAGCACCCCCGAAGTGGCCAAGGAGTATCCGATCATCCTCACCACCGGCGGCAGGTTCGTGCCGATGTTCCATTCGGAGCACCGGGTGCCGGGAACCGGCACGCGGGAGATGCATCCCTGGCCCATCTTCGAGATCCACATGGAGACCGCCCGCGAGCTGGGCATCCGCGACGGCGACTGGTGCTGGATCGAGACGCCGCGGGGACGCATCCGTCAGGTTGCGCGACTCGGGTTCGCGCTCAAACCCGGAGTCATCATCGCCCAGCCGAGCTGGTGGTATCCGGAGCTCCCGGCGGAGGAGCCGTGGCTGTGCGGGGCATTCATCTCCAATGCCAATGTGCTGACGGATGACAACCCCGAGATCCTCGATCCCATCTGCGGCAACTGGTCCAATCGCGGGCTGCTGTGCAAGGTGTACCGCTGCGAGGAGCCCGAGTGGCTGGCGGACAGGGTGCCCCATGAAATGTTCTCCGAGGGGAAATCCGGGTATCCCAAGGCATTCAAGATCTAAGATGAGAGGGTCAATGCCGGATCGTACTGGAAACGGCGGCAACGGCAACGCCCGCAACCGGCGGGCAGGAGTGGTCGGTCTGTTCACTGCCCGCGTGAGACCCATGCTTTGCGTGGGATGCGATGAATGTCTGGCTGTCTGCAAGTACGGGGTCCTGATGCGAAGAGCCGACGGGAAAGTCGAAGCCAAGGTCGGGCAATGTTGTGTGGGTTGTCTCAAGTGCGTCGGTGTATGCCGCACAAAAGCGATTCACATCATGCCGGGACTGGGTTTCGCCCGGGGCCGTTGACCTGACCGCGATCAGGGCAGTCCGGAGAAGTGGAGAAGCAGGATGGCGAAGGGAGCCGATCGCCTGGTCAAACTGAAAGAAGAAGGCTTCTGCTGCAGCCAGATGCTTCTTCTCATGGGGATGGAAGACCGGGGGCAAACAGACAGGGATCTGGTTCGGGCCGTATCCGGTCTGGCTGCAGGAATGTTCAGCGGTGAGGTCTGCGGAGCCCTTACGGGAGGAGCATGCCTGCTCGGGCTCTATGCCGGCAGGGGAGCCGCGGAGGATCCGGATGATCACAGGTTGATCATCATGGTCGAAGAGCTGGTGGCATGGTTTTCACGGGAATACGGCCGATTGTTTGGTGGCATCCGCTGCGACGACATTCTTGGGGAGGATTCCAACGCCTGCAGCAGGTGTGGCTCACTCGTACTTGGTACGTACAGAAAGGTCAAATTCCTGCTCCTGGAGAACGGTTTTAAGCCCGAAGCTGTCTATGATGAAAAGGAGTTTGCGCCTGTGGAGTCCTGAAAGGCCGTTTCATTCCGGATCGACTGGCCGTGCTTTACCGGGTGAAGGATATGGGAATTCGCAGAGAAGGGATAAGAGGCGGGAGCCCCCAGAGGGCTCTATTGTGATAAATGATTGTATGGAAGAAGGAGACAAAGCATGGCAGCTACAGTGGAATCACCGATGTCCGTCCTTTTAGCTGATGATCGCATCAAGTCCGTCCTTGAGAAACACTGCCCCGGCATGACCAGCGACCCACGGATGAAAATGGCCATGGGCATGACCCTCAAGCAGATCATGCCTCTTTCCCAGGGACGCGTCACCGTGGCAAAAATCGAAGCGATCTCGGCTGATCTGGCGAAGCTTTAGTACCTTAGAAATTCATTTCTTGTTTTTTAGAATGGTTTCGTGAAGGTACTTATACCCTCAGGGGGTACTGAAAAGAGTCCCCTCTGCTGTAGGAGGGGATAACAACCCTTGGGTTGCGGGCGCCAGCCTGCATTAGGCTGAGGCACGAGATATTCAAAGAGACTAGCACGGGCTGATCGGCATCATAGGCTGCGATGCCTGATCGGCCGCTGGTCTGGGCCGAGAAAGAGATAAGGGGGAATGTGGTGGATTCGGTTACATACGATGTCGTTATCATTGGCGCAGGGCCCGGAGGCTATGTCGCGGGAATACGTGCCGGCCAGCTGGGCCTCAAAGCCTGTATCATCGAGAAGGATAAACCCGGTGGGGTCTGCCTCAACTGGGGCTGCATCCCGTCGAAGAGTCTGATCCACCAGGCGCACTTGTTCAATGACAGGCGTGAGCTGGAGCATATGGGGCTTTCAATCGATACCCGGAACTTCGACTATGGCCGGGTGCAGAGGAAATCCCGCGAGGCAACAGAAAAGTTGAATGCCGGAGTCGAGTTTCTGCTCAAAAAGAATAAAGTCGAACTTATAAAAGGCACCGCCCGGATCATAGGCCGCAATAGAGTCGTAGTGCAGGGCAGTGACAAGACGATCGAAGGCCGCAACATCATCATTGCCACCGGCTCCCGTCCGGCCGAAATCCCCGGTTTTGAGTTCGACGAACAGCAGGTGTTGTCGTCGACCGGTATCCTTTCCATGACAAAACTCCCGGAGAGCTTGATTATCCTTGGCGCCGGGGCCATCGGCTGCGAGTTCGCCTACATTATGAACTCGTTCGAGGTGAAAGTGACCCTCGTCGAGATGGCGCCTCATGTGCTCCCTTTCGAGGACGCCGAAGTGGCGGGACTCCTTGAGAACTCCTTCAAGAAATCCGGTATCGGGATAATGACCGCCACCCGGGCCGTTTCTCTGGAAAAGACGAAGGCCGGCGTCGTGGTCAGCCTGGCGGGCACCGATGACAAGCAGCAGATAGTAAAAGCCGAGAAGGCCCTGTGCGTATTCGGCAGGAGGCCGAATACGGAAGGCATCGGCCTGGACACCATCGGGATGAAGACCGAGAGAGGCTACATCCAGGTCGGGGATTATTACGAGACGGCTGTAAAAGGCGTCTTTGCCATCGGCGATGTGGTGAACACACCCTTGCTTGCCCACGTCGCATCCAAGGAGGGGGAGATTGCGGTCGAATATATCGCCGGCCGAAAGCCGAGATCACGGATTGACGTGCATACCATCCCCTCCGCGATCTACTGCGAGCCCCAGGTGGCGAGTTTCGGTCTTCGGGAAGAACAGCTCAAGGAGAAGAACACACCCTATAAAAAGGCTGTCTTCCCCTATAAGGCCGTCGGCAAGGCCGTTGCTATCGGCCAGGCAGAGGGAATGGCCAAGCTGCTCTATGATCCGGAGACTCAGGAGATCTTGGGCTGCCATATCATCGGCCGCGACGCCACCGAATTGATCCATGAAGTCATGCTGGCTAAATCGTCCGAACTCCTGCCCGAAGATATCGCGGGCATGGTACACGCCCATCCGACGATATCCGAGGTCATTATGGAGACGGCGAAGGCCGTGAACGGCGAGGCCATCCACTTTTAGTATCGTAAAGGTACAATCTCCTTCTGGGTGGTGAGTGCCTTAGAAATCGTGGATGGTGAACAGTGAGCAGTGAAAACAGGTAGAAGAGAGATTCTCTTGGTCTGAATCTGGTCCCATTCCGCAGAGTCGGTTGACTCCCTCAGTTCGATTCGTTGCGGAATATGCAGTTTCCAATCTTTTTCTCGCCCAATTCACTGTTCACTCTTCACCATCCACCGCTCACGGGATACCGGCGATGGACAGTGATGGGGCAAAACTCGAAATTATCGAACTGGGGCTGATAGAATATTCGGAAGCCGTTCTCTTGCAGGAGAACCTGGTCCGGGAGCGCATAGACGGCAGGCGAGGGGACAGCTTGCTGCTGCTGGAACATCCTCCGGTAATCACCTTAGGCCGAAGCGGCAACGAGCAGGACCTGAAGCTGCGCGCAGAAATGCTCCTGAAACAAGGTATCGCGGTCTCGGTGAGCGACAGGGGAGGCAGGGCCACCTTCCATGGTCCCGGCCAACTGGTTGCCTATCCCATCATTAACCTGCAGAATAAGGACGCGCACTGGTATGTGCAGAAGCTGCTCGACGTCGTGGTGACCGTCCTTGCCGATTACGGCTTGAATTCAGTATTGCGGGATGGGGTGCCGGGCGTCTGGATTCTGGATCGAAAAATCGCCAGCATCGGCGTCTCACTCAAGAAATGGGTGACCTCCCACGGCATAGCCCTCAACGTCAATACCCAGTTGGATGGATTTGGGCTCATTATTCCCTGTGGCATGCCCGGGCAGGAAATTACTTCCCTGAAAAAGGAACTGGGCGCTCCGCAGGATTTCATTAGAGTGAAAGATCAATTTGCCCGCCACTTCAAGAAAATCTTCGGGTATCAGGAGCTTCAGCCCAAATTCCTGCCCGCGTGGCTGACGATGCTGGCGCCGAAGCAGGACAGTCTGGAGAAGATGCAAGCCTTCCTGCAGAAGAAGCATCTGGGCACCGTCTGCCAGAGCGCCCATTGCCCTAATATCGGGGAATGTTTCAGCAAAGGTACGGCCACGTTCATGATTCTGGGCAGCCGCTGCACCCGCAGATGCCGTTTCTGCGCAGTGGAAAAAGGCAAGCCTCCGCCGCCGGACCCGCAGGAACCAGAACGGGTAGCGAAGGCGGTGCAGGAACTCGGTCTGCACTATGCAGTAGTTACTTCGGTCACTCGGGACGATCTGCAAGATGGTGGTGCGGATCAATTCGTTGAAACGATCAAGCAGATACGTTCATTGTCTTCTGATACCAGGATCGAAATCCTGGTGCCGGATTTTCTGGGCAATCTGGAAGCGATTGAAAGAGTGTGCTCCGCCAGGCCGGACATGTTCAACCACAACCTGGAAACCGTAGCCCGTCTCTATCCTCTCGTGCGGCCACAGGCCGTTTACAGCCGATCTCTTGATGTCCTGTCATACGCGGCAGGGTTTGGCCTGCCGGTAAAGTCCGGGCTAATGCTTGGCCTCGGTGAATCCCGGGATGAAGTGATGAAGGCTCTGGCGGACCTGCGCAAATCCGGCTGCGAGCACCTGACCCTGGGCCAGTATCTCGCTCCCTCCAGGAGCCATATTCCCATTGCGCGATACGTGCCGCCGGAGGAATTCGAGGAGTGGAGCGATACCGCCAAAGCGATGGGATTCAAGGGCGTGGCCTCCGGACCCCTGGTCAGGAGCTCGTATAGGGCGGAAGACTTTTACGCTTTGCAGAATGGGCAAAGGATATTCGCAGGCGATTCGGCTGCCGGCTGAGCGCTGACAGCAATGGAGGAAGCAATGTTCGGTTACTACAACCGTATCTTGACTGTTGATCTGACCACCCGGTCCTATGCCATCGAAAACCTTGACGACGAGGTCCTGCGTCTCCATGGAGGCGGCAAGGGGTTGGCCACCCGGCTGCTGCTTGAATGCCTACCAACCGGCATCGACCCGCTCGGTCCGGACAACCATCTCATCTTCGCCACCGGGCCGTTCTGCGGCGGGCGACTGTGGGGCGGCAGCCGCTACGGGGTGTACACCAAATCCCCCCTCACCGGTTTCTATGCCGAGTCCTATTCCGGCGGCAGGGTGCCGGAGGCGATCGACGCGGCCGGTTTCGATGCCGTCGTCCTCAAGGGGATGGCGGAGGTCCCGACGGTGCTTGCCATCCATCCCGAGGGAGTCGATTTCCACGAAGCCGGCGACCTGTGGGGCATGGAGACCTTCCCCGCCGAGGAACTGGCCCTGGCCCGCTTTGCCCGCCGCGGGGAGGGCTACCGCAGGGCCGGGGCAGTGGTCATCGGCCCGGCCGGGGAAGACCTTGTTCGTTTTGCAATCATCGCCAACGACAAATGGCGCTGCGCCGGGCGCACAGGGGCGGGCACGGTAATGGGCGCCAAGAAGGTCAAGGCCATTGTCTTTCAGGGCGACCGCAAACGCCGGTATGCCGATCCGGAAGGGGTCGCTCTCTTTGCCAAGGAATTCTCCGCGAAAAACGTCGCCCATCCCGGCGTCAAGGCCTATAAGAAGATGGGCACGACCATGATGGTTTCCCTGATGAATACCGCCGGTGCCTTTCCAGCCCGCTACTGGAACCAGGGGTCCTGCGAGCACTGGGAAAAGATCAGCGGCGAGCGCTACCACGAGGAGCACGAGGTGCAGCCGCACGCCTGCGCCAAGTGTTTCATGGCCTGCGGCCGTCTCGCCCGGTTGAAGAAGGGCCGGCACAAAAACCTCCAACTGGAGGGGCCGGAGTACGAGACCATCTATTCCTTCGGCGGCCTCTGCATGATCGAAGAGATGGAGGAAGTGGCCTTCCTCAATGACCTGTCCGACCGGCTAGGCATGGATACCATTACCGTCGGCAACCTCTGCGCCCTCTTGATGGAAGCCAAGGAAAAGGGCCGGGTCGATTACGCGATCGAATACGGCAACGCCGACCAGGTCGCCGAGCTGATCAGGAAGATCGCCGGCCGCGAGGGGGTGGGGGATATCCTTGCCGAAGGCATCGTCCCGGCCTCGCAGCATTTCGGGCTGACCGATCTCGCCATCCACGTCAAGGGACTGGAGCCCGCGGGGTATGATCCGAGAATCTTGAAAGGCATGGGCCTGACCTTCGCCACCTCGCCCCGCGGGGCCTGTCACCTCCGCACCACCTTCTACAAGCCCGAGCTGTCGGGGATGATTCCCCCCGCCCAGATCGAGGGCAAGGCGGCCTTGCTGGTCGACTACGAGGACCGGCTCAACATCTTCGACACCCTCATCCTCTGCCGCTTCTACCGGGACCTTTACTCCTGGGAAGAACTCGGCCGCGCGATCGCCCTGGTCACCGGCCAGCCGGCGGCAAAAGAGGATCTCAGCCGGCTGGCGGCGAGGATCGCCGATATGACCCGGCTGTTCAACCTGCGCGAGGGTCTGACACCCGCCGACGACAGGCTGCCCGAGCGGCTGCACCGGCAGAAGCTGCCATCGGGCGGCGAGCTGACTGCAGATGAGATGGAGCAACTGCTCGCCGATTACTACCGGTTACGGGGCTGGGGGGCGGACGGAATGAAAATCACTGCGGCGTGGTGATGTGGATACGCGGTTTATTTCGCCGGAATTCCATCCCGGTCGAAACTGACCAGAATTGCCGAACGTCGTAAGTCCTCATTCAATGAGAATTCGGCCAGATCGATCTTGTGAAAGGGCTCCCCGCTGTCTTCCACGATAACGTTCATCCAGTTCAGCTTAAGGGATTGCGGGCGAAGGGTGAGGACTGACTCAGGAGAGGCCATGATGTGCCGGAGATGACCAAGGGCTTTTTCGGGGGTCTCAATTTTTTGCTTCGCCGCGTCTATCTCCCTCTCGGTCTCGTCCAGCAAAGTCTGTAACTCCCGTAGTTTTGTAATGTTCTCCTTTTCCGGCAGTGCAAAAAACATAGAGGTCGTGCACTTGCCGGAAAGAATGCTCTGCATCGACGAGAGCCGCAGCCGGCGCTCCCGCAGTTCCGCGAGATCGGCCCGAAGAGAGGATATATTCTCCATGGCCACTTCCGCCAGAACCTCCAGGCCGTATTCCGGGAGCTTGCTCATGGTTGTCTGCAGCTCGGGGAACGGCGCTATTATGTTGTGATCGACGAAGGTCACAGCCCTCATCGGCACATCGGCCAGAATCATACTCCCCTGCTGCTTGTGCCCGAATACCACCGTCTCTGTCTTGATCATGGTCATCAGCGCAAACACCTCCCGCCCATTGACATCGGGATCGGCAGAATTCAGGGCCTCGCGCAGCACCTTCTCCATTTCTTCGATTGACCGGAACAGCGCCTTCACCAGAGGATTTTCGGCGTAGTTTTTGCGGTTCAGACAGACAGGCCCCGGGATGGACCGGACGAGCTGAACGTAGTAGGAAAGGGCGGTCTCCACTGGACCCAGCAGTTCCGTACGGTAACACGATGCTTGTCGGATCTTCGGGTCGGCTATTTCAACAACAGCTTCAAGTGGTTGCAGCAAGCTCAGCTTGCGCTGCCGATCCAGGTGCAGTTCCTTGAGTTTCTGGTGAGACCATTTCAGGACATCAAACATCTTTTAAACCTCCTCTCAAGAAACTGCTGAGGTGAGTTGATTGGCAAATATCGGGTTCGAAATCGCTATCGCTATCGGTATCGAAACCTTGTCTTTCGATACCGATAGCGATTTGGATAAATCACCCCGCGGTTTCACCTCAGAAATACCAAGACAGGCTCAGTGTCCCGAACTCGGGACTCTCCCGTTCGGCTGCGAAGGTTTCCGTGAAATAGTTCGCAGCCAGAGCCAAAACGAGACGGTCATGTCGAACGGAAAAGCCGAATGAGGCCATGCCGACGAAAGGTTCCGAGTCCACCGACCGACTGTCCCTGAAGACCGTGCCGTCGAGCGGCAGGTAGTGAACGACGCCATACCCCCCGAGACCGCCGAAGAATGCTGCGGACCAGCCGTCTATCGGCCCTACCCCGACGGTCGATGCTGCATTGAGCCCTGTGCGCAGGGATGTGACACCCAGGGCATCCACGAGATTCCAGCCAACCTCGCCGTAGATGCCGAGTCCGGCACCGGTGAAGTATGTGCCGAGGCCGACAGTTCCCACGGGAACGATTCTCCATTCCGCCGCTCCGGCGGCAGGCCCTGCGGCTGCCAGGTACCCGACCGTGTAGCCGAGATTGATGATCGGTTCGTCCGGCATTTGCGTATCCCAGCCCCGCGGCTTATCTTCTCCGATCACATTGTGGAACCATTTTTGAGTCTCATCGGCCTGCGATGACGGGCCCACTATGCCCAGTTTGAGTTCCCAGGCATGTGCCCAACGTCCCTTCTTCGCATAGAGCAGGCTGTCCACATACAGGAGGCCGGCATAGGGTTGGTCGTCCTTGGGTGGATGCGGGTCTGTTATGTCGTCCGGGGTATGCATTTCCTGGGCAATGGACCAGGCCGCGTAGGTCTTGTATCCGCTCTCTTCGACAAAGGGCAGGAATCCCCAGAATCTGGTCCACTTGCGTACGAAGCTTTGTATGTCATAGGTGTCGAGGTCGGCCGAAGCCCACGAGATGCCGATGCCGTTCGTGTAGTTGTTGTCGGAGCCGGTCCAGGTGTCGTTCTCGATGGTGAGCGTTAGCGCCCCCTCGTATGCCGCCGAGGCTGATTGCGTCATGGGGCCGATTGCGCACCATGTTACCAGGATTATCAGCATCTTTCTTCTATATGTGGTCATCTTTTCTCCCTCCGCGACTCCTATCACTTTCTCTCCCCATGCCTTTTCCTGAAACAGGAATCGATACTTTCGATTGCTCTTGCCTGCTCGTCGGTGAGTTCGATTTTCCTTTCCAGTGCCAGTTTTTCAACCTTGATGAGTCGTTGAATTTTCCAGGCGAGGCCGTTTTTTATGAGGATGTTCTGAATGGTTCGGCTGGATACCGATATCCCTTTCACTTTGAGTTCATCGCTTAATCTGCCGCATCCCCACAGCGGATGAGCAAGTGAAAGAGAGAGAATCGCTTCGACTGTCTCGGGCGGGGTTGTCTGGGGATGGGAATGATGAACCGGCGCGCGATTCTTCAGCCCCTCAAGGCCATGAGCCTGAAAGCGGCGCCTGTACTCGTAGAACTGGGTCTTGGAGATTCCCAGCCGGCGACAGGCTTCGCTGACATTGCCCAGGGCTTCTGCCATCTGCAGCGCGCTGAGACGTTGCCGGGCGAGATCTTTGCTTGATGGTTTGTTCATCTCTTATTTTCCTGAAGATCACTAAAGGAGATTATCGACCCGCAATTGAAATGTTTTGCGTGGAATGTTTCGACCGCGGCTGCATCCCTTCCAATGCCTGGCGAAACAGGGTATCCAGAACAGTTTCGGCTCTCTCGGTCTTGACCCTGCCATGAAACCAGGCGGAAACCAGCAGCAGATATAACCCGTAGAAATGGCAAATTATGGAGGGTAGATCCATGTCCTTGCGCAGTTCGCCCCGCTCCCTGGCCTTTGCCAGCAGCGTACAGATCTCTGCATTGGCGAGGTGTTGCTCCATATGGGTGTCACGGGGAAATGTCGTCTGCTGCATAAAGAGTCTTGCAAGCTCACGATTCTGTGTTATCAGTGTAAACTCGCTCATATAGAAGTCGACCATCTGTCGCAATACGGGAATTCCTTCCTTGGTGTCTGTGATCAAGTCCTCGTGCAGACGTTCCAGCTTCTCCTCGCCAAGTGCCCTCAGGATGTCGCCCTTCGTTTTGAAATAGCCGTATATGGTGCCCTTGCCGATTCCCGAGGCGCGGGCCAGCTCTTCGACGCTGGTCTGCTCGAAGCCCCTTTCCCTGAAGAGGTTCACCGCCGCCAGCAGAATCGCCTGGCGAGTTTTCCTTTTCTTTGTTTCTCTGATGCCCGTTGTCATTTCATCAGTCCTTGTGCTTTTCGATCCGGCTATTACGATACCCAACATAAGCCTGCCGTACGGCCGTGTACGGGTCCAGCGAGTATCTCTTCAATTCTTCATAGGTGCTGGGTGCAATGGACATGTCATTTACCTTTTCTCCCATGTAATATCCGGCACGTCCCGATGCATCTCAGTTCACAAAAGCGTGGGGTGGGCGACCGCATCTGTTCTAGCGGGTCGGAAATGGTCGGTTCCACCGAGTCGCTGTCGGTCTCTGTCTCCTCGTTGAGAAGGTCCTGGGGGTGCCAGCCTCCAGGCGGTGCCTCCGCTCCCGTCACCGGGTGAGCACACAGCCGCAGTATGGTAAATATCGAGACAACAATGCGAATAAATAGACTCTTCCTTGTTATGCATTTCGCGAGAAGCAATAGATCGTTTCCTCATTGTTTTCGTTGAGCGACACAGGTTGAGGCTTCCTTGTTTCCAGGTCTTGTCTCAGAGGGCTTCTGCATCGAAACCTTCAATCCACTTACGGAACTCCATAGGGTCGGGAGTGGAAAAATTCGGTGAACGCCATGTGCTGTGATTCTTGCAATCCACCCCGTTCTGAATAACGGAGACAGGCCTGTCGGCGGAGACCACCACACAGAGGGTTTTCGAATGCTCGGCCGAAAAGCGGAGCGCAGAATTGTAGCGAGCCCCTCGAGACCGGTCTTCACCGGCAATGGTGTGCCCATCGAGGAGGCAGGCAAATCCGTAGAGCCTGCAGTTCGCACCGATGTGCAGGGCCCCGTCAACCTTAGATAAGGCACAGGCGAATTCCAGGAGATTGGCCTGCCGGAGGTCCATGGGGGTGGACAGCGGCTGGCCTGAGATAGTCAGAGGAGCCGTATTCATGTCCAGAACAAGGGTGCAGCCATGTTTCATATTCTGGGAATTGTGGACGAGAGTGGTGACTATCTGGAGCAGCTGAATCCGGACAGATGTATCGATGTCATAATCCAGCAACGCCTCTTCCACTTCGAACAGTTTCGCCTGATAGGTGGTGGAACTGTACCTGCCGTCCGCGAAGCTGCACACTCCTTCTCCATTGAACTTGAGAAAACCTATCCTGCCCTGGAAATCAGCCACCAGGCATAACTTGGGAATGGGGCCATCGGCGACGCCGAGAATGCTGTCTCCGTCGGAAATGAGCTTGCGTTCGGACTGCGAGACGGCCTGCAAGAGCTTGCGCACATGCTTGTAATGGTCTATGCGCGGCTGGTCCTCTGTCTTGAAGCGGGCCAGGAATCTGATGGAATTCAGCTGTTGCGGCTCGATGAAAACCAGTTCCCCCGAAGGCCAGGCCTGTTCTTCCCTGGTTTTGGAAATGCCCAGGATGGCATCCAGGATGGGGTAGATATACCGATGCACTTCATGGCCGAGCCGTGTCTGAGCTTCCCGCCAGAGATGGTCATGGATGGCCTGCATGGCGAATTCCCGCAGAAAACTTCCTGAGATTCCGGTATACAGTTCCTTCTTGTTGGCCATGTCATGGGAAAAACGAAGAACCGTATGCTCCAGCCACCGTTCCGTAGGGCCTATGGTGAACAGATCGGGATGGTGTTCGGTAAACCACATCTGGTAGAAAACCGTGGCCGATTTTCCGCCATAGGACACGATGCCATCGAGGTCGATGTCGTGGATATATTCTATGTGATTGTAATCGCAGCTCCCTGGAAACATATGGCTTTTCCAGGCATCGCTTTCCTGGTAGGCGGCGCGGAGAATGGGGGCATGGTCGACAAGGAGATTGTCCGGATCGAAAATGCAGAGCGGGCTCTCCGGCGTGAGGCAGTATATGACGGCCACGCTGCTTGGGCCGGAAAAATGTGAAATTCCCTTGCGCAGCCCGTTCAGCGTGTCTTTTATGCAGATTGTGGCAAATGCTTCGTTGGCGATTGTATTCATCGCGCACCACCCCTTGAGAAATGCTTCTGTTTGTGTAGTCCTCTTTCAACGTCCATCAGCAATCTGTGTGCCAGTTATTTATTTACGTTATTTCAATTATATAAGATGACTTATTTGGCCATCGATACAGCATTTCGTAATATTGTTTGCAGAATGTTGTGAAGGAATGATGCGATACAATATGTTGTAATTGTTTGCGCCGCAGTCTTCATCCTATCGGCAACGCTTCCGGAGTTATAGAGTTGATCGTTCCCATGCTTCAGCGTGGGAACGCAGCCTGGGACGCTCCAGCGTCCTGAGTTGACGGAGAAAGCACATGGCGAGAAGCCGCAATGATTGGAACCGGAGAGCTGGGGGGGTGGAAGATAGATTGATTCTGAACGAAACGGGACGCGGGAGCGTCCAGGGCCACATTCCCACGCTGGAGCGTGGGAATGATATGTTGTAATTGCTTACGCCGCAGTCTTCATCATGTCTGCAAAGCTTTCCGGATCATGCGGGAGAGGGCCTGCATGGTGAACGGTTTCTGGATGAAGTGCACGTTGCCATTCAGCATGTGCGGCTGGGAAATCGAAGTGGCGGCATGCCCCGAGGTGAACAGCCGCTTCATTCCCGGCTGGATCGGCTGGAGTGCAGTGGCCAGATCCCAGCCGTTCATCTGCGGCATGATTACATCGGTCATCAACAGGTCGATCGGATCCGGGGAAGTTTTGGCCAGGTGAATCGCCTCCATGGGCGATCCTGCCTGAATGAGCCGATAGCCCATGTGCTCGAGCATCCGGCTGCTCAAGACGAGAACGCTCGGCTCATCCTCCACCAGCAGTATTGTTTCCGAACCCTTGAGGATTTCTTCGTCGTTTTCTACCGGCCGCGGCAGGGAGGCGGCGATTTCCTGACGAGGGAAGAACAACTTGAAGTGGGAGCCCTTGCCCAGTGTACTGTCAACCGTGATAAGGCCATTGTTCTGCTGACGATGCCATAAACCATTGCCAGGCCGAGACCGACTCCCTTGCCGATCTCCTTGGTGGTGTAAAAGGGTTCGAAGACTTTGGCCCGGGTCTCGTCGTCCATGCCGCAGCCCGTGTCCGAAACCGTGAGAATTACGAAATCTCCTTCCTGGCAACCCTCGTTCTCAAGGCAGAAGGCGGCATCGAAATGGATGTTTTCGGTGGTGATGACGATTTTACCGACTCCATCGATGGCATCCCTGGCGTTGGCGGCAAGGTTGGCGAGGATCTGGTCGAGCTGGGAGGGATCCATCCTGATGGGCCAGAGATTGTCGCCGGGGAGCCAGACCAGTTCGATATCCTCGCCGATGAGTCGTCGCAGGAGAGTGAGCATACCGCTGACGATTTTATTCAGATCGATGACTCTCGGCTTGATTGGCTGTTTGCGGGCAAACGCCAGCAACTGGCGGGTGAGATCCGCCGAACGGCGGGCAGCCTTTTCAATCTCCTTGAGGCTCGCCTGGAGAGGGTCGGGGTGCGGCGCGCGGAGCATGGCGAGTTCGATATGGCCCAGGATCACTCCGAGCATATTGTTGAAATCGTGGGCTATTCCCCCAGCCAGTCGACCTATGGATTCCATTTTTCCGGCCTGCGCCAGCTGTTCGTGGAGCCGTTTCCGCTCGGCTTCCGCCTGCTTGTGCACCGTAATCTCGGTCGACATCCCGCAGATGCCGTTGATTGCGCCGCCGTTGTCTCGCAGGGGAAATTTGACCGACAGGAAGAATTTTCTTTCCTGCTCCTTATCGAGCACCTCCTCCGCTTCAAAAACTTGGCCCGACTCCATGACCTTCATGTCATTCTGGCGGAATTGACGGCCGCTTTCCCCGGGAAACAGCTCTTGGTCGGTGCGGCCAAGGGCGGTGTCGCGATGCAAGCCGATTACCTCTTCCCACTTGCGATTTACCAGGGTGTAGCGGCCGAGGTGGTCCTTGACAAAGATGAGAGTGCCGCTGTTTTCGATCAAGCCTTCGAGAAAACGGCGGTTTTCCCGGAGATCCTCTTCCGCCTTCAGCCGGACGGAGATGTCGCGCATGGCGGCGAGAAGCCGTCGTTGCCCTTCAAGCTGAAAGAACCGGGCGGTAATTTCCACGGGAATCAGCTGTCCGTTTTTTTTCCGGTGATAGCGGAGGGGGACGACGAAATGATCCTCCGGCGAAGTAAGCTGGCGGATCGTCTCTTCCGGCTCGGCGGTCAGATCGGTGATCCGCATAGTCAGGAGTTCTTCATGGCTGTAGCCGTAAAGCTCGACAGTGGCCTTGTTCACCTCGATAAGACCCTGGCTTTCTACATCGATTACCGCGATGGCGTCGGATTCGGCATTGAAGAGCAGGCGATAGCGTTCTTCATTGGCCTTGAGGGAGCGGGTCCGGCTTTCCACCACTTTTCTCAGGGCCAAGTTCCAGAGCGACAGCGCGGTTACAAGAAACAACAGCATGCCAAGTCCGCCCAGGATGGAATTGACCGGGATGTTGCCTAAGATCGACGTGCCGTACCATTTCCGCTCAATCCGTTCGAGTTCGGCCGGAGTGATGCGGGCAAAGCCGTCCTCTATCCGCCGCAGGGTCGAGGAGTCGCCTTTCCTGACTGCACGATGGATCTCGCCGACATAGAGCGGCGCCGATTGCTTGAACTTGTCGACAATGCCGAATTTGTGCAGAAAATAGAGGGCGGGAGGTTTGTCGACGACAAAGACGTTCACCTTGCGGTCCCTTGCCGCCTCGATGATCTCTTCGTAACTCGTAAAGAGCATGAGGTTATCCACCCCGTGCCGCCGCAGCAGGTCGAACGCTGCATCCCCCTTCTTGGCGGCCACCGCAAAGCCCTGGAGGGAAGAAATGTCCGAGATGCCGCTGATATCCGAATTGAAAAAGACCGGTACCTCGAGACGGGCGTAGGGCCGGCTGTAGTCGAGCCAGCCCGTGCGCTCTTCGGTCTTGAAAATCGTATCGATGACGTCGAACTCGCCCTCGGCCATGCTTTCGATGGCATCACCCCAGTCCATTGCGGTTACTTCAACCCGAATACCGGTCTTTTTCGCGAAGAGTCGCCACTGGTCAACGAGGATACCCTGGATACCTCCATCTGCGGCCGCAAAGACATAGGGCGGGTAGTTGTTGTCCATCACCACCCGCAGGACACTGCCGGACTGCTCGTTCCGTTCGTCCGCGAAAGCCTGTCCAGATAAAAACAGCAGAGGGGCGATGCTCAAGAGAGCCAAGGAAAAGATTGATGAGAGACAGTGTTTCCGGTTGGTTTTCATTTTCGATCTGTTTGATCTGCAATCAGGCTGTCTGGAGGTTTCCAGACGATTCCATGGAATACAAAACTTCATGTGGCCAGGTCATGAAGGGCCCGGTGCCGGTGGAGGTCAAGGAAGCGAAGCGCTGGAGTTGCCTCCCAACCAGATTGAAGCCTCTGCCAACTGAAATATTTTCCGAGGTTCATTTCTTCCTCTTCAAGACGAACAGCAGATTGCTACCCCTAAGGGTCATCCAAGGACTGACTGTAAAATCTGCCGATGCAGCGCGATGATGGTCCACCGCGCTGCGAGGTTGACTCAAGCAGAGAGGTTACGGCTGATTTCCTCCAGGGTTTACCGCGAGCACACCCATGATCTGATCGAGTTCGGCCTTGGCCAGGCGGAACTGCAGCGAAGCCTGCAGATCCTCCATCTCCGCCTTTTTCAGGGCCGCTATCGTTTCGGCATGCTTGGCCGCCGTCAACGTCCCGGCCTTGAAGCGTTTTTCGTCAAGCTGGGCATTTTCCCTGCGCAGGGACAGGGCCTCGCGGGCGACATCGACCATCTGCGTCGAACGTTCGAGCTTGCGGAACACCTTGTCGATTTCGATTCCGATCCGCTTGTCTATCCGAGCCAGGTTCTCCTTCGCCTGCAATTGCTGGGCGGCCCGCTGGCCGATTTCACCTTTTCGTTTCCCCCAGTCGAAGATATTCCAGGAAAGCTCCACTCCGACGACGCCGAGATTGTTGTCGAGAAACGCCGCTCCATCCTGGTAGCCGTGCTTCGCAAATAACGTCACATCGGGAATGTACTCGTCTTTCGCCGCCTGGACGGCGTGTCGTGCCTTTTCCAGTGTTTCCCGCGCTGCCTGAAGTTCGCCATTCCTGTTGCGGGCCTGCTCATGGGCCTCGTTCTTCAAGGGTTCCGTGAAATCCGGCAGCCCTGTCTCGGTCACTTCCAGAACAGCATTACTTGACAGACCCAACAGGTCGTTGAGTTCCGCCGTCACGTCGGCAATACTGTTTTCGGCGGCTAAAAGCGCCTGTCTGCTCTGGAGCAGATTTGCCCGGGCCCCGATGAGCGCTACATCGAGCAATACTCCCGATGTAACATCTTTTTTAATTTCGCGGATATCCTCTTCGGCGGCGGTGAGGGCAGCCTCGGCCGCAACCTTTTCCTTGTGGGCTATCAGCAGAGTGTAATAGAGCTGGTGCGCCATATATACCGTCTCGTTTTCCGATTTTGCTAGCTCCGCTCCCGCAATGCCGCGATCGGCCTCCGCGATCTTCTTGGCCTCATGGATCTTGAACAGCTGCGTTATCGGCTGGCCCAGGGTTGTTTCGCTGTAAAAGATGGTGGATTCGCTCTGGCTTATTTCCATGTCGCGGTCGGGGAAAGGGCTGCCGGCGATATTGCCGAGACTCCCGGCCGGAATGGTGATCAGCTGATTGTCCGATAAGGCCATGTACTTGGTGTTGTTGGTGAGCTGCGGGAAATACCGCGATTGCGCGGAGACGATCTTTTCGTCCGCTTCCGTGACTTTGGCCCGGCCGATCTTCAGCACCGAGTTCTGCTTGAGTGCCAGTTCGACCGCCTGCGGCAGGGTCAGTGCATGTTTTTCCGGTTCGGCCAAGGCCTGCCGGCCTCCGGGAAGGAGCATGCAGGCGGCGACGGCCACGGTAACGGCGACTTTCTTGATATCCACTGGTTCAGCACCATCCTTGTCGGACGTTTCCCTCATCGATCGTGATTTTATGGCAACGAAGAGGACGGGAACGACCAGCAGCGTAAAGAACATGGAAAAGATGAGGCCGAAGGCCATGACGCTCGCCAGCGGACTCCAGAGGCTCGACCCGGAGATGATCATCGGCACCATGCCCATGGCGGCGGCCATGGAGGTCAAAAAGATCGGCCGCAACCGCCGCGCCCCCGCTTCCTGGGCGGCCTGCTCCAGACTCGCCCCTTCAGCGATTCGTTCGTTGCAGTAGTCGACCAGGATGATGCCGTTTCTCACCACGATGCCGCACAGGCTGATGACCCCCATGAAGGAGGTGAAGCCGAACGGATTGTTGGTCACGACGAGGCCGAACATCGCCCCGAAAAGAGTGAGCGGAATCGAGGCCATCACCACGAGCGATTCCGAGATGTTCCGGAACTGCACGAGCAGGATGAGGAAGATCACCAGCAGGCTGATGGCAAGCGCCACGATCATCTGCGGGAACACCTCGCTCTGGTTGTCGGCTTCACCGCCGTAATAGATCCGGTAACCCGTCGGCAGCTGCAGGGAGTCGAGCTGCGGCTTGGCCTCCTCCAGGATCTTCGAGGCGTACACTCCCGTTTCCGGAAAGGCCCGGATCGTCAGGGTGGGCACGCCGTTTCTGCGGACGATCCTGCTAGTCTGCCACTCTGGTGCAACCGTCGCGATAGCCCGAAGCGGAACCTTTGCATGGGTCAGGGCCGAGCTGACATAGGTGTTGCCGATGTGGGCGAAGGATGACCGGGCGGCCGGGTCAAGCCGCAACTTGATGGTGACGGAGCGGTCCCCCTCCCAGAAGGTGCTGACCGCGCCACCGTCAAATGCCCCGGCAAGGGTCTGCGATACCATCGCGTCCGTTATGCCGAGACGGTTTGCCAGCTCGTCATTGACCTTTACATCAACCATATACGAATCGTTGAAGTAGTCCCGGTACACGTACTGAGTTTTCGCGCTGCTCTCCAGAATACCCTCCACCTTCTCTCCCAGGCGCTTGAGTTCCCCGGGGTCGTCCCCGGCGATCCGCACCTCGATGGGCGCCTCCATCTGGGCCCCCTGCTGGAGTTCCTTGACGATCACCATCGCCTCGGGCGCCAGGTTGGCCAGGGTCGGGCGCAACTCCTCGACCAGGCGGGCGGTATCTTCCACGGAGGCGGTATTGACGATAAACTGCCCGTAGGCGCCGTCCGGCTGCTGCGGATTGACGTTATAGTAGAAACGCGGAGCGCTCTGACCGACGAAAGTGGCATAGTGGTGAACCCCTTTGCTCTCGCCCAAGGCTTTTTCAATGCGCTGCATGACCGCGTCGGTCGCCTCGATCCGGGTGCCCTGGGGCATCCAGACATCGATCACGAACTGGTTGCGTTCGGCGGAAGGGAAGAACTGCTGCGGCACAAAGGCAAAGAGCAGTATCCCGAAAGCGAACGCCGCGAGCCCGAGGGTATAGGCGAGCCACTTTCTCTTCATGAAGACCCTGATCCAGACCCCGTACCGGTCCTGGATGCGGTCGAGCATACCCTTCTTCTGTTTGCCGTGGTTCTCCGTGGGGTTGTGGTCGTGCAGCCCTTTCTTGATGAAGAAGCTGCAGAGCAGAGGGGTGATGAAGACCGCCACGATAAAGGAAACCGCCAGGGCGATGGCCACCGTGACGGGGAGGGCCATGACGAACTCGCCGACGGAACCGTTGATGATCAAGAGAGGCAGGAACGAGGCGATGATGGTGATGGTGGCGGCGAGGACCGGCACGAAGACATCGCTCGCGCTCCTCCAGGCCGCTTCCGGCTTGGGCACCTTCCGGTCCAGGAGCTCGACATAATTGTCGATGACGACGATGGCGTTGTCCACCACGATGCCGAGGACCACGATGAGCCCCGCGATGGATACCTGATGCAGGGCTATCCCCATCGCCTCCATGACCCCGAGGGTGCCGCACAGGCTTACGGGAATGGCCAGGGCGGCGATGAGAGCGACTCTGACGGGGAGGAGCAGGAGGATGACGATGATCACCGCAATGATCGCAACCAGGAATTCGTGGCTCAGGTTGGCAATCCTCTCCTTGACGACCCCCGGCTGGTCGGCGACCATATCGATCTCGACATCGGGGGGAAGGAGAATTTTCAGCCGCTCGAAGACCTTGTCCAGCTGCTCGCCGAGTTCGACGATGTTCTTGCCCTTCTGCATTTCAACCGAGAGGAGCAGGCACGGTTCACCGTCGTAGCGAACCATGAACGCCGGGTCCTGGTATCTGCGTTCCACGTCGGCAAAGTCCTTGATATATACCGGATGGCCGTCCTTTGACACGTCGACGAGCACGTTGCGGATCTGGTCTTCGGTGTTGAAGACCCCGGTGGTCCTCATGGGGACCTTCGATTCGTCGGTCTCGAAGTGGCCGGCGCTCTGGATGGCATTTCGCTGCCTCAGGGCATTGGCCACCTGGAAGGGATCGGCGAAGTACTGCGCTATCCTCTCCAGACTGCTGGTAATCCAGATTTCCTCTCCCTGCGCGCCGTAGGTGACGATCTTGCCGACGAGGCGGACGGTGCGCATCTCGTCGTGGATCTTGTCCGCAAAATCGCGCAGTTCCCGGTATCCGTATTGCTTACCGCGGATGGCGATCAGCATGGCGACCGTATCGCCGAAATCCGAATCGACCACCGGCCCCCTGACACCCGGGGGGAGTTCGGTGGCGCTGACCAGATTCATCTCATGGCGCAGCTTTGCCCAGAACTGGTCGGAATTTTTTACATTGTCCTCCAACTCCACGTTGATGATGACGAGGCCGGGCCGGCTGGTCGAATAGGTCTTTTCCTTCCTTACCTCGGGGAATTTGAAGATGTGTTTTTCCAGGGTCTTCGTCACCTGTTTTTCCACCTGTTCGGAGGTCGCCCCGGGGTAAGTTGCGGCCACGATGCCGGTCCGGATGGTGATCGTCGGATCTTCCGTCCGCTGCATCTTCAGGAAGGCATGAACCCCGAGGAAGACGATCATTGCCGTCAATATGATGGTGACGGCGGGGTAGCGAAGCCAAAATTTAA
Source organism: Pseudomonadota bacterium (assembly GCA_023412495.1). The sequence continues at coordinate 347,915 of JAEYNP010000080.1, read as the reverse complement.
TCGATTTCATGACAGCTGTTCCTCTTTAGGATAATTTCGCTTGTGGAGAGCGCGGACTGCCGATGCCGCTCCGACCGGCTTGAATCCAAGCTTGGTCAGAAGGGCACGAATACCGGCGTGAATAGTCCCTGCGGTCAAAATGAGGAGAAAGTTAAGGAGATGAAGCCAAGACTTGATGGAATCCATGAATGCTGCACCTTTTAAGATCTAACGACTGATCTCGGTTTCCGTGGCCGACACGGACAGCCCGTCCCTGAGTTTTGTCTGTCCGGCGACAACGATCAGCTCATCACCAGCAAGTCCGCTCTTTATCTCGACTTCTCTATTCACGGCCGCGCCGATTTCCACGCGTTTGGCGTAGACACGCTTCTTGTCGGGGTAATACACGTACACCTGTGTGGCGCCTTGAGGATCGCGTACTACCGCATCCCCCGGCAGCGTCGCCATGGATACCGTCTGGTCCCCGCGGATAGTAGCTTCGGCGACCATTCCCACCCGTAACAGGAGTTCGGGGTTCTCCACTGAGATTCTCGTCATGTAGGTTCGGGTGCCGGGATCCGCGGAAATGTTGATGAGACGAACCGTGCCTTGGAATGTCTTCCCTGGCAGGGCGGGGACGGTGATCTCCGCTTCCTGTCCGATTTTAACGAGGTGCACATCCGTTTCCGGTACGCCGACATTCACCTCCACGGGTTCCATCTGGACGATCTCGAAGACGGGGCGTCCCGGTGAGGCGGTATCGCCCGGTTCGATCAACCTCTTCGAGACATAGCCGCTGGAAGGGGCCAAGAGTGTTGCATCGGCAAGTTTTTTCCTGCTGATCCCGAGCTGGGCTTCAGCCTGGTTGAACGCCGCCTTGGCCAGGTCCTTGTCTTCCTTCTGGCCTCCGGCCTTGGCCTGCTGATACGCCTGCTGCGCCTGTTCGTAGGCGGCCTTGAATTTGAGGTAGTCGTTCGGCGCCAGGGCTTTTTCGTCATACAGCATCTTCATCCGCCGGTGCTCGTCCTGGGCCCGCTCAAAGGCGACGCGCGCCTGTTCCAGGAGCTCCGGCCTTGCGGGATGCATAGCCTTTTCCATTTCCGCCTGCGCTCTGGCCTTCTGCGCTTCGGCAGCCTGGACCGCAAGGGTGAAGTCGAGGAGGTCGAGCTTGGCGAGAACCTCCCCCTCTTTGACATATTCGCCCTCGCGGGGGTCCACGAATACTACCCTGCCGGGTACGAGGAAGCCGACATTGGCCGGCGCCTTCGGAGTGGAGACGGTCCCGCTGGCGGATATCTTCTCCCTCTCTTGAACGTTCTGGAGCCGGCCTACGACCACCGGAATGGCATCCGCCTCCGTTGTTTGGGGGTGCGACTCTTTGTTGCAGCCAATGAGCGAAAAGCCTAAAAGGGACATAATCCCGGCCACCATTATCGATTTGAAACCTGCTTGCATTGTTGAAACTCCTCTATTTTTGAACTTCATTTTTTTGTCTGCAGAATGAATGCGGCCGCCTCGCCTTTTTCCCTTACGCTTAGAAACGGCGAGCCACTTCCAAAAGCTTGCGACGGACCGATTCGTACTCACCCTGAGCCCCCCGTTCCGGGTCGTCGCCCTGAAGAGTGACCGTTTCCTGCGCTGCCACGCCGAAAAAATTCAGGATCGAGCTGAGGTAGGCAACGCTCAGATCCTGCTCCTGCCCAAATTCGTAAGGCGGGCCCGCATGCAGATGCAGGGACTTCCGGTATCCTGTGGAAAGCGTACCTTTAGCCCCATTTGCTGTCAAACAATAGGTGCGATCCGGAACGCAGATCGCATCTATGTACATCTTGAACTCGGCGGGGAACCAGAGGTTCAGGCTGTGGGTAACGAAGACGTATTTGTCGCACCGGTCGAACTGGTCGGCCAGACGCCAGAGCCGGCTCATCTTTCGCCGTTCTTCATAGGACAGAAGGCCGTAATCATCCCCCCTCTCGATCCGACCCCTGGCGTTTAGAACGTCCAGGTCGACGCGCTGAATGCTGTCGCGGTACAGGTCGAGCACCTGCACCTCGTCCCGCGGATTCAACAGAAGGTATTCCTCCAGGAACTCCGCCCCGAGCGACAGGATTCGGGATGTGTCCTGGGTCCTGACATTGCAGGTGACGTAAAGCAAGTTGGCCATGAAAATTCTCCTTTCGATATTTTCTTTTACTTTCTTCTTAGCGATTATTATGCCAGTTTAAAAACATGTGTAATATCAATGAATAAAAGACCGGGGATTGATCTCGGCTACAGAATTTTGTAGAACCGATCACGGAATATTGTGAAGTTCAATGCCAGTACGGAATATTGTAAAATCGAGGGAAAGACTGGATAACTCGGCTTTCGATGGAAAGTGCAGGTCGCACGGAGACGAAGTGCGGGAATGGAGGAAGGCGACGAAGTCGATGCCGGAGAACCTGATCGACAGAGCGCTGAAGGCGGGGGAAGGTTCACCGAGGGGGCGTCGAGGGCAGGAGTTTTGTTGAAAACGGCGAGTTCTCCACTCCCGAGCAGGTGCGGCAACTGCCGAGGCAGGTCAGCCTTGATCCAGCACTTGGCGAATTGTTCTGGCCAACCCTTTCATCTCAAATGGTTTCGCGACAAATTCGCGGATGCCGATTCTTTTTGCATCATCGCTCGAGATAGTGTCGCTGTGCCCGGAGCAGAGGATAATCCGGATGTCGGGCCGGATCTCCATGAGATGCTCAGCCAGCGTATAGCCGGTCATGCCAGGCATGGTCATGTCGGTAATTACAGCTCGAAGGTATTCGGATATGCTCTAAAATAATCAAGGGCATCGAGGCTGCTCGTTCTGGTGACCACCTCGTATCCAAGCTGACCCAGCATGGTGCCGGCCAGATCGGCTATCACGGGCTCATCATCCACGAGAAGAATGCGCTCGGTCCCTTTTGGCACGATTTCGTCATTTTGGGCTTCCACTATCTCTACGCCAAGTTCATGTTCGGGTAGATACATATCAAAGGTCGTTCCCTGCCCGGTCGTCGCGTCCGGCAGAAAATCGATGATATTTGCCAACCTTCTATTGGTATCTTTCAGGCGATTCTCAGCAACTTTTCTCTCCGTGATATCCCTGATGATGCCGACTATGAACTTGTCTCCGTTTTCATCCTGGTACCGGGTCTTTTTTGTCACTATGGTGTGAACATTTCCCTTGGCATCGGTGAATCGTTCTTCATTGACGTTTTCCATTCCTGAATGGAGAACCAGCTCATCCCTTTCCCGGAAAACATCGGCCTCAATTGGGAAAAAGTCATAATCCGATCTTCCTATCAGTTCATTCCGGTCGCGGCCCATGAATTTACAAAAGGCATCATTGAGCAGAATCCAGACATGTCGGCAGTCTTTGACAAAAATGGGGTCGGCAACGGAATTGATGATCTTATCCAGATAGCTTCTTGTTTCCATAGGCGTGCCTTCTCGACCAATGTTGTGTATGGGTTTACGCAACTTCCTGCTCAATAATGAACACTCATGCAATCATGGCAAACACAATGGGGCAGGCTCCGGGGTTCCCCTGTCGGTGTTTTCGAATATGAACAAAACGCAATTTTGCCGGACTGATCGCGAAATATCGCGAAATTTGACTGCAGCACAGAATGTTGTAGAATGAGTGGAAGGTCTGTAAACTCAGCGGCTACATCAAAAAGTGCAGGAGAGGACGAGGTGATGCAATGCATGAACGCGATGAATTCATCAGGGAAATAACCCTCAGGATCTGCAGCAGCCTCGAAATAAAGGAGTCCTTGCGCAATGCCTTCGAATATCTTAGGGAACAGGTTCCGCTCGATGTTCTGGCTATCTTTATCATCGACAGCAGGCTTGGCGCCGTCCGTCACCTTGCCTATGCCTTGGGAAAAGGTGCTGTACCGCCCGATGAGATCATCCCGCTGCCGGAAGGAATGCTGGAATCGATAGCGGCTCGGAATTTTCGCGCGGCATATATCGTGGATCCGAGAGATGAGATCTTTCGGGTTCTCGGCCCACCGGCGAAGCTCGAAGGAAACTCCGACCTGATCGTTCCGCTGCTCATGGGGGAAGAACTGCTCGGTGGGCTGACCCTGCGCGCCTGGGGAGAGGGGCGCTTCAGTGACGACCATGTCGAACTCGTCGGCTGCCTGGCCAAGCCTTTTGCGATTGCCCTGGCCAATGCCCTGGCCCACGAGGAGGTGCTCCGCTACCAGGAAATCCTCCTGGACGACAAGCGCTTTCTCCACCGCGAATTGCACTCCGGCATGGCGGAGGAGATCATCGGCGAGAGCACCGGTCTCGGCAGCGTCATGGAGATGGTCCGCCAGGTGGCGCCGCTCAACAACACCGTGCTGATCCTCGGCGAGACCGGGACCGGCAAGGAAATGATCGCCAACGCCATCCACTACTCGTCCCCACGCAAGGACGGCCCGTTCATCAAGGTGAACTGCGGCGCCCTGCCCGAGAACCTGATCGACAGCGAGCTGTTCGGCCATGAGCGGGGCGCGTTCACCGGGGCGGTCGCCGAGAGCAGGGGGCGCTTCGAGCGGGCGGAGGGCGGGACGATCTTTCTCGATGAGATCGGCGAGCTTCCCCCGACCGCCCAGGTGCGGCTCCTGCGGGTGCTGCAGCATCGCGAAGTGGAGAGGGTAGGGAGCAAGCGTCCGATCCCCGTCAATATCCGGGTCATCGCCGCAACCCATCGCAACCTGCAGTCCATGATCGCGGAAGGGAGCTTTCGCGAGGACCTCTGGTACCGGCTGAATGCCTTCCCCATCATGGTGCCGCCGCTCAGGCAGCGCAAGGAGGACATCCCGGCGCTGACCCGCCATTTCGTGGCGGCAAAGAGCAGGGAACTCGGCATCGCCTACCCGCCGTCGATCGCCCCGGGCGCGCTGATGCGGCTGATGGAGAACCAGTGGCCGGGCAATGTCCGAGAACTCGAGAATCTGGTCGAGCGCGAGCTGATCCGGCACCGCGGCGGGCCGCTTACCTTTGCCATGAAGCCGGTCCATGAAGAAGAAGGCGCAAAGAAACCTGCCGATGAGGGGGCGCCGCCTTTCCCGCTGAAGCTCGAGGAGGCGATGGCGGCCCATATCGGCGCGGTCCTCAGGCATGCCAAGGGCAAGATCCACGGTCCCGGCGGGGCGGCGGAACTGCTGGGGATGAACCCCAACACCCTGCGCTGGCGCCTGGACAAGCTCGGCATCAGCTACCGCCGCCGGGAACGCGAATAACCCCGTCTCCACCCTCGCCGCGCGGGTTGCGCCCGAATCCGCGATGATCAAATTTTGAACCTGCCCACGATAGCGTTGAGTTCGCCTGCCATTTTCTGCAGGTTTTCCGAGCTGGAGCGCACCAGCCTGCTGCTCTCTGAAATCACCCCGGCGGCGGAATCGACCTCGGCGATATCGCGGCTGATGCCGGTGGCCACCGAGGAGCTCTGGCTGACGTTCTCGTTGACTTCCTGGATGCCTTGGCTCGCCTGGGAAATGTTGTCGGCGATCTCCCGGGTGGCTGCCGTTTGCTGCTCCACGGCGGTGGCGATGGATGCCACGATTTCGTTGACCCCGCCGATGATTAACGAGATCCGGTCGATTTCCGCGCCGGTGGAACCGGTGGTGCGCTGGACCTCCTCGATCTGGCCTTTGATGTCGAGCGTCGCCACCGCCGTCTGCTTTGCCAGTTCCTTGATTTCATTGGCAACGACGGCAAATCCCCGGCCGGCCTCGCCGGCGCGGGCCGCTTCGATAGTGGCATTCAGCGCCAGCAGGTTGGTCTGCTCGGAAATTTCGGTGATGGTCTCGGTCACCCGGCCGATCTTTTCCGCCGCCAGGCCCAATTCGCTCATCTTCCTCGCCGCGCTCTCCGATTGGCTCACGGCGTCGGTGGAGATGACGTGCGCCTTTTCGGCGTTTTCGGCGATCTCCCTGATGGTGGAACTCATTTCCTCGGCGGCTGAAGCCACCATGTTGGCGTTGGTCGCCGACTCTTCCATGGCTGCGGCGACACTGTTGATATTGGCGCTCATCTCCTCTGCGGCGGCGGCCACACTGCCCGCGCGGCGCGAAGTGTCTTCGGCCCCGGACGACAACTCACCCGAAATTTTCAAAAGGTCGGTTGAGGATGAGCCGATAGAGTCGGAATTTTCAGCGATTTTCCTGACAATATCTTGTAACTTGGTGATGAAGGAGTTGAACCACAGGGCCATCTCGCCGATCTCGTCCTTCGATTTGACCTCCAGGCGCATGGTCAGGTCGCCTTCGCCTTCGGCGATGTCCCGGAGCCCTGCCACTGCCTTGTTGATCGGCCTGACGATGCCGAGCGAGGCGAGGATTACCACCCCCACCGTTGCCGCCACCGCCAGGACGGTGACCAGCAGAATCAGGTTTCTGATGTGTTTGGTAGGCGCGAGAAATTCATCGGCATTCTGGGTGGCGCCGGCAAACCAGTCGGCCGCAGTCAGGGGCGCATAACCTGAAATTTTCCTGGTTCCGCGGAAAACGTACTCTGCTGCGCCGCTGTCCCCGGCAAGCATTCTGGCGGCAAAATCCTCCGCCCCCTTGATGTTCTTGACATTCAGTTGCAGAATAGTTTCCGCCGAGGGATGGGCGAGCATAATGCCCGATTTTGCGACCAAAAAGCCATAGCCCGTTTCACCGATCTTGTTCCCGGAGATCAGCTGGACGAGAGAGTCGACCTTCATGATCAGCCCCACCGTTCCCAAGAATTCGGCGGATCCGCCGACAACCGGGGCGCAGACGACACAGGTCAGATTGTTGCTGGCCTTTGATCTGACGACATCGCCGATGACCGTCGATTTCGACGATTTCGCACTCTTGAAATATTCGCGTTCTGCGACATTCAGGCCGCTGTAGGACGTTTTCCCGTTGACGCCGGTGAAGATGTTGCCGTTACGGTCGGTGACGAAGATGCCTTCGTAGTTTTCCCCCAACCGTTCAACGTGCTCGAGCAAACGGGAAGAGGTCGCACTCGCTTCTGCGGCGGCATTTTCGACACCCACCTGATCTATCTTGGCCACGGCTTCGACAATCAACCGCTCGCCGGCGAAAATTTCGGCGATTTTTTTCTCCTCCGCGATCAGGTTGTCCACCAGTCTGGCTATGGCCACGGCGTTCATCCTGGCGCCCTCCTTGCCCAGGGCCAGAAGGGCGTCGGCGGACCTGTTCATGGCAATCAGGCCTACCAGCAGCAGCGGCAGGAAGACCAGCGTTGTTCCGCCTATCATCAATTTGGTTTTGATCGAAAACAGTTTCATCATGTTCCTCCAACGAATGTGTGGACGTGCGTGGATTTCTTCCCTTTTTGGTTCCCTTGTCTGCTCTTGCAACGAAAGTGCCAGTGCTTTAACCTTATGATTTCAGTATCTTAGGTGCCGCAATACTCCTGATATTGTGATATTCCGTATTTATGTTGTGAAATCTTGTAAAAATTCGACAAAGCTACGATATGCCGTGGAAATGAAAAGGCCGAAAGATATGCGGGCAATCCAGGTGGAACTGGCGAGGTGGAGGAAAATACAATATTCAATAGTAAAATACTGTTGAATATTGTTGTTGAGGTAAAATGCAACATGTTGTAATAACCACCGGACGGGATACCCAGCATGATGAATTGCGAAGAGAGAAAAAATACCCAATTAGGAAAAAAGATGGATGCGAATCGGGTGGAATTGATAAGGGAAGTCACACTCAGGATCTGCAGCAGCCTGGAAATCAAGGAATCTCTGCGCAGTGCCTATGAATACCTGAGGGAGCAGGTTCCGCTCGACGCATTGACCCTGTTCATCCTGGACAGGCGCCTGGGGGCGATCCGTCGTATAGCTCAGGCCTTCGAAATAGACGCCGTCCCACCCGATGAACTAATCCCGCTGCCGGAAGGGATACCGGAGGCGATAGCGGCACGTGATTTCCGCGCGCCGTTCATCGTGGACTCGGGAGAGGATGAGATATTCAGCGTCATGAGGCCGTTGACCAAGCACACGGGGAACACAGATCTCATCATCCCTCTGCATATGGGGGAGGAGCTGCTCGGTGGGCTGACCCTCCGTGCTTGGGGTGAGGGGCGCTACAGAGAGGAGCATGTTGAACTCGTCGGTTGCCTGGCCAAGCCGTTTTCCATCGCCCTGGCCAACGCGCTGGCCCATGAGGAGGTGCTCCGCTACCAGGCAATCCTTCTGGACGACAAGCGTTTTCTCCACCGCGAGCTGAACCGGGGCGGGGCCGACGAGATAATCGGCGACAGCACCGGCCTCGGCAGCGTGATGGAGATGGTCCGCCAGGTGGCGCCGCTCAACAACACGGTGCTGATCCTCGGCGAGACCGGGACCGGCAAGGAGATGATCGCCAACGCCATTCACTACTCATCTCCCCGTAAGGACGGCCCGTTCATAAAGGTGAACTGCGGCGCCCTGCCGGAGAACTTGATCGACAGCGAATTGTTCGGCCACGAGCGGGGCGCGTTCACCGGGGCGATCGCCGAGAGCAGGGGACGCTTCGAGCGGGCGGAGGGAGGAACGATTTTCTTGGACGAAATTGGGGAGCTTCCCCCGACGGCGCAGGTACGGCTCCTGCGGGTGCTGCAGCATCGCGAGGTGGAGAGGGTAGGGGGGAAGCGCCCGATCCCCGTCAACATCCGGGTCATTGCCGCAACCCATCGGAATCTGCAGAGCATGATACTGGAAGGGCGCTTTCGCGAGGATCTCTGGTACCGGCTGAACGGATTCCCTGTCATCGTGCCGCCGCTCAGGCAGCGCAAGGAGGACATCCCGGCGCTGACCCGCCATTTCGTGGCGGCGAAGAGCAGGGAACTCGGCATTGCCTATCCCCCGTCGATTGCGCCGGGGGCACTACTGCGGCTCATGGAGTACAGCTGGCCGGGCAATGTCCGCGAGTTGGAGAATCTGGTCGAGCGTGAACTGATCCGGCACCGCGGCGGTCCGCTTACCTTTGCGATGAAAACATCCCGGGAGGAGGGAGGCTCAAAACCTCCTGCCGACAAAGGTGGCCCGCCTTCCCCGCTAAAACTCGAAGAGGCGATGGCAGCCCACATCGCCGCGGTGCTCAAATATGCCAAGGGCAAGATCCACGGTCCCGGCGGGGCGGCGGAGATGCTCGGGATGAACCCGAACACCCTGCGCTGGCGCCTGGACAAGCTCGGCATCAGCTATCGCCGCCGGGAGCGCGAAAAGGCGTAAGAGATGAAAAATCTTCCGCTGATCGCCGCTGAAAATGCTCGACCGCCTGATCAAGAGTAAAGAATATCCGATCACTCCCCAATCGCCTCCAGAGCGGCGATCGCTTGATTACCTCCAGAACGGACGGATTCATCGCCACCAGCGATATCTCTATCCCGGCCTTGCTGAGCTGCTCTTCCAATTTGGTCAGCATCATGAGTGCGGTGTATTCCATGTAGGGCACGGCGCTCAAGTGCAGAATCAGGACCCGGGGACTGAACTCGGCGATAAGAGACCGTATATTCAGACCAAGCCGCGGGGCATTGGCAAAGAATATTGCTCCTTCCGGGCGAAGAAGCAAAAGTCCCGGAAAGGTTTCGTCCGCTGGGTGCTCGGGAGAGTTGGGGCGGAAGATCCTTGTTCCCGGTTTGCGACCCAGTATATGGATGGGATGATTGTTGGCGCGAACGATCAGCGACACTATCGTCACCAACACCGCTATCAGGAGTCCATCCAGGGTTCCTAACACCATCACCCCGAAAGCGGCGATGAGGGCCCAGTGAAACTCCATGGTTCTGATAGAGTGGATAGCTCGGAACTCGGACGGGCTGACCAGGCCGACACTGGCGATGATAACGACGACAGCCAGGGTGGCATTGGGTATCAGTCCGAAGAAAGGAGCGAGAAAGAGCAGAGTCGCCATGATCGCCGCTGCGGTCACCAATCCCGAGATCTGGGTGCGGGCGCCGGCGTCCTGGTTTCACCGCCGTCTGCGAGGTTCCTCCTCCGCCTGGCATGCTGTGAAAGAAGGCCCCCGCAAGGTTTGCCAGGCCTGTCGCCACCAGCTCGTGATTTCCCTCAGGGGGGAGGTCGCCCTCATGGATGAAGGCCCGCCCCGCGGCGGCCGTTTCGACGAAACTCATCAGGGCGATGCCGAGGGCGGCCGGCCAGAGCTGCTGCGCCAGGTTGAGGTCGGGAAGGGCAAAGCTCGGCAGCCCGGCCTGGACTGTTCCCACCAGCGAAATACCCCACCGGTCGAGCCCGGCTAGGCCCGACAGGGCTATGCCGACCGCAACGGTTGTCAAGGAGGCCGGCAGTCGCGGCGTGAAGTGTTTGAGACCGAGCAGGAGGGCGAGCATCGCCAGGGCGAGTATCAACGTGGGAAAGGACGTCTCCGGCAGGTGTTTGATGATCGAGACGATGTCCTGGAAGAAACCAGCCTTGGCGATATGCACGTCCAGAAGCTTGGGTGCCTGGTCCAGCACGATGACCATGCCTATTCCCGCCTTGAATCCTGTGAGTACCGGGTCGGAGATAAGGTTGGCCAGTATGCCGAGTCTCAGGAGTCCCCCCAGCAGCAGGAAGGTCCCCACGAGGAGCGACAGGGTGGCGGATGCCGACATCAGTATGGCGACCTCGCCGCCTGGGGCAACCGCCCCGAGGGCACTTGCCGCCAGAATGGCAATGGTGGAACTGGTGGTTACGCTCAGGAGACGGGAGGTGCCCAGCACGGCATACACCACCAGCATGACGAGCGAAGTATACAGACCCACCACCAGCGGGAGGCCTGCGATGGCGGCATAGGCCATCGCCTTGGGGATGATCACCGTGGCCGCCGTCAGGCCGGCCACAAGGTCGAAACGAAGCCATTCCTTTCGGTAGGAAGGGAGCCACCCCATCATGGGAATTATCTTACCGAGTCCGCTCACCGACATTGCACCTCATTTTCGTGCAATACCAACCCATTCAACCATTGTTCGCAAATCCTCTCATTTTGCCCGCAGTCGGGCTGCCTTCTCAGAAGACCTCGGGGATGAACTTCAGCGGATAGTCGGGCGACTTGTACTTGCCAATTTTCTTCCGACTCGGGAGTTTAACCTTTTCGAGCACCACTTCTTCATACGGAATCCTGCCGAGAATGTGGCTGATGATGTTCAGCCGCGCCTGTTTCTTGTTGTCCGATGGCGCCACATACCAGGGCGCCCAGGGAGTGTCGGAGGCGGCGATCATCTCGTCGCGCGCCCGCGTGTAGTCGTCCCAGCGGCTGTACGACTTGATATCCATGGGGGAGAGCTTCCAGATCTTGCGCCCGTCTTCGATCCGGGACTCCAGCCGGCGGGTCTGCTCTTCCGGGCTGACCTCCAGCCAGTACTTGAGCAGGATAATGCCGGAGTCACAGGCCAGCTTCTCAAAGTGCGGTACCACCTCCAGGAACTGTTTGACCTCATCCTTGGTACAGAACCCCATGACCCGCTCGACGCCTGCCCGGTTGTACCAACTCCGGTCGAAGATCACCACCTCGCCGGCTGCCGGAAGATGTTGTACATAGCGCTGGGGGTACATCTGCGATTTTTCCCTCTCCGTCGGGGCCGGAAGAGCCACGACCCGGAAGACGCGGGAGCTGACGCGCTCGGTTATCGCTTTGATCGTCCCTCCCTTGCCGGCGCCGTCGCGCCCCTCGAAGATGATGCAAACCTTCAGTCCCTTGAGTTTGACCCATTCCTGAAGCTTGACCAGCTCCACGTGCAATTTGGCCAGTTCCTTGTCATACTCCTTTGCCTTCAGCTTTTTCACTGCTTTCGCTTCTTTTTTGTTATGCTTTTCGTCACTTTTTTCGTTTTCCATCGATGTTGTTCCTTCAGGTTTTTTTCATTTCAATGATTGATAAAGCCGTAAAAAGTGCTCCAACCCGTGGAGATGGACTTCTGGAAAAAGTTTGATATACGAGGTGTAGTGTCTAAAACGGTGCTTTGGTAGTACATATGGTACAGCGAAGCGCCGTTTCAGACCTACAACGAAGTAGACCGGACTTTTCACGAGTCCATCATGATTTATATCTCCCAAACCCCGCACGGGAATGGCATCAACACGTATCCAAGGATGATCTGGAGCGTATTGTTCCGGGGAATTTTCTTAATTCGAACATACTACCAGTATTCCGACGATTCCCTCTATTAGCGATATGCGTGCCAGTATTTTTACGATATAATATTAAATATTTATAAATGAGCTATTGGTTGATTATACGAAATGCAGCAATATTGGTCGCAGCATGTTGTGAATCGTGGCCGTAATACGATATACTGTGAATTCTGAGGAAGGCATTACCGATTCATATTCGACCGAGATGAAGGAGACGGCTTCCGCCATCAGGTGATAGCGGAGAGGGATATTTTAGCGCCGACGGCCATTTCATTGGGATACATAGATCAATGGCCTGTTGCCCGAAAAAAACTGAGATGGAAGGTCCACAGATGATGACTCTGCCCCCCGAGGGATTCGGCGAGCTTCGCGCTTCGGAGAAAAAATACCGGCATCTGTTCGAGAATTCGCCGATAGGGATCTATGTGACCGATAGGAACGGCATTCTGCTCAACATCAACCTCGCCGGCGCGAGGCAGTTTGGTTACGACGAACCGAAGGAGATGATCAAATGCTCGTTGATCTCCTTCTTCGCCGACGTGAAAGATTGGGATACCTACCTGCAGTTGCTGGATTCCGCCGGCACCGTTCGAGACTTCGAAACGAAGCTGCGGAAGCGGGACGGCAGCGAGTTCGATGTCAGGATAACGGCCGCGCCAAGAAACAACCTGTCGGGCAAGCTGGCGGGTTATGAGGGGTTCATCATCGATATCACCGAACTAAAGAAGAAGGAGACGGAACACCTCAAGACGGAGGAGAAATATCGAACCGTCTTGAACAATTCCCTGGCCGGAATCTACATGTTCGAGCAGGGGGGCTTGTTCTCCTATGTCAATCCGTCCCTGATCGGCTTGCTGGGCTACTCCTCCGACGAGGAGATCATCGGCAGGCCGTTCTGGGAATTCATCCATCCCGATGACCGGGATATGGTCCGGGCGCGGGGTCTGGCAAGAGAGCGGGGCGAGGAGGTGCGCCCGAGCCATTATCCATTTCGGCTCCTCCACAAGAACGGCGACACCGTCTGGGTCGAAGGACGGTCGGCGAACGCCTCGTACATGGGGCGACCGGCGGTGGTGGGAAATTTTATCGATCTCACCAAGATCAAGCAGGCCGAAAACCGAGTCCGGGATCTGTCCAGGAAACTCATCGAGGTCATCGAAGAAGAACGTAAATCCCTGGCCGCCGACCTCCACGACGAATTCGGCCAGGTGCTCACCTCGCTGCGGTTCGACATGGAAAAACTACAAGGCTTGCTCGATAACGGACAAAGCCACGAGCGGCTCCTCTGTTCCCGGGTCATCGAAAAGATAGGCGATCTGGCCGAAACCATCCGATCGACCACCTCCCGTCTGCGCCCGGATCTTCTCGACCATCTCGGTCTCGTTCCCGCCCTGGAGTGGTCGGTCGAGGATCTGATGGCGAGGGTGCCCGGAATAGCCATCGAATTCCAGGCCATGGGGTTCAAGCGCAGGCTTTCCCCGGCCATCGAGATCGTTCTGTACCGGATCTTTCAGGAATCGGTGAACAACGCCCTGAAACACTCGGGCGCGAACACCATCGTCCTCAAACTTGCCTGCAGTCACCCGGTCGTGATCTTTTCCTGCCGGGACAACGGGGTGGGCTTCGAACTCGCCGAAGAAGGCAGCCTGCCCCGCGAGCAGACCATGGGAATCGGCCTCTTGTGCATGAAAGAACGAACCGATTCCCTGGGCGGGATCTTCGAACTGAAGTCTGTTCCCGGCAGCGGCACGCTGGTTCGGGTGGAAATTCCCATGATGGAAGAGGACATAAATGGCTGAAATACGAATTCTCATAGCCGACGACCATGACGTGGTCCGCAAGGGCATCTGCCAGATGATCGGCGAACAGACCGATATGGTGGTGGCAGGCGAGGCGGTGGACGGAGAGGAGGTGTTGACCAAGGCCCGGGCCCTCAAGCCGGACATCGTTCTCCTGGATATCGCCATGCCAAAACTTTCCGGCCTGGAAGCCGTCCCTCTACTGAAGGAGGCGGCCCCTGGACTCGGCATCGTCATCCTGTCCATGCATGTCCGGGAAAGCTATGTTCGTCAGGCCCTCGGCGCCGGCGTCAGGGGTTACGTGCTGAAGGCTTCGCATTCCACCGACATTCTCGATGCCATCAGGGCGGTTCACCGCGGCGACTATTTTCTCAGTCCCAAAATAAAGGCCAGCGTGATCGATGCCTACCTGGAAAACAAAAAGGCGGAGCCCACCGTCCGCGGTTACGATCTCCTGTCGGAGAGGGAACAGCAGGTATTCCGGCTGGTCGTCCAGGGCAGGTCGACCAAAGCCATCGCCGACCTGCTCTTCGTCAGCGCCAAGACCGTGGAGAAGCACCGCTCCAGCATCATGGCAAAGCTCGGTGTGCACAGCAGTATGGAACTTCTCAAGTATGCCATCAAAATAGGGATAGTCGACCCCGCCCTGTGGGAGGATTGACACCCGGCCACTAGATGTTGCGAATCTTGCTATTCTGCTTGCATTGTGATATAATGTAAGCAAATAAAGCACAAGAGAGAGGTGAAATCATGAGATCAATCACTGTTAGAAACGTGCCGGATGAAGTTCATCGCGCTTTGCGGGTTAGAGCTGCTCAGCATGGCCGAAGCGCTGAAGCTGAAATTCGTGAGATATTGGAAAATGCCGTCCGGCCGGAAGGAAGGGTAAAACTTGGTTCGTTACTTGCTAAAATTGGTCGAAAAATCAATTTGACTGATGACGAGTTTTCAATTTTTGAGCAGAGCCGTGATAAAACTCCGGCCAAACCGGTGAATCTTGAATGATACTGTTGGATACAAATGTAATATCAGAACCGTTGCGTCGTGCTCCTGAGGCCCGTGTTATTAACTGGATTGATGCGCAATCACTAGAAACACTCTATTTATCAGCAATTACTGTAGCTGAACTGCGTTTTGGAGTTGCAAACCTTCCAGCTGGAAAGCGACGAGATGAATTGCAAAGCAGTCTTGAAAATCAAATTTTACCACTGTTTTCCGGACGTGTACTTCCGTTTGATATGAACTGTACGACCGCTTATGCTGAAGTCATTGCAAAAGCTAAATCCACCGGTTTAGCAATTGCTGCAGCAGATGGATATATTGCGGCTATTGCGGCTACTAACCGATTTAGTGTCGCGACACGAGACGTTAGCCCATTCCAAGCCGCAGGTCTCAACGTTATCAACCCTTGGAATAATCAGAAAGGCTGAGGAATAGTCTCAAGTTCTTAGGTTCTACCGTATCTCAAGCTTGCAATTGGACATCTCCTCTTCCTGGGAAGCTCAATGTGCCGTCCAAGATATCTTAAAAAAACTCCTTTCTGTAACCAACTATTTCGGTAATGATATTTTGGAAATATTTTGACTTTGGTCGAAGGGATTGGAAACGGGAATTTTAGCCATGTGCTTCTCAAAACAATGTGCTATGCTACTACATTTCTTTTTAGTCATGATCTTTTTGAAATCTTGTCACAGTAATTTTTTCTAAGTTAAAATCATATAGACAACTTATTGTTACATAAGGGGTTAAATATGGGAAAAAAAACGGCGTTTGTTGCATATCCAGGTTCCCCTCAGGAACTTAGTTTTACGATTAACACAGCTGTAAAGAGTGCTAATGCAACAAGCAGAAATATCGATTTTCACACTTGGGAACATAACGATATCGCCGGTCGCCCGCTTACTTTGCCAATTCTGACAGGAATAGAAAATGCCGAAGTTGTTGTTGCGGATGTTACGAAACTCAATTTTAATGTTTGCTACGAAGTGGGCTATGCAATTGGAATTCAAAAACGAGTTATATTAGTTAAAAATTCATCACTGTTATCTGATGACACCGTTGCAACTAAGGTAGGAATTTTCGATACCCTCGGATACGAAACATACCCAGATCAAAATGGATTGTGTGCGATATTGATTAAATCAAATGATCATACGCCATTAAAGTTCGAAACGGAAATTGATAATAGAGCACCTGTTTATTTGCTTGAAACGCCAATTAGAACGCCAAGCACTGCCAGGATTGTAACAAGAGTCAAAAAAGCACGTCTGTTTTACAGGAGTTTCACTCCCTCTGAAGATGCGCGACTCTCTGCAATTGACGCCATTAGACATGTTTCAAAATCTGTGGGAGTGTTGATTCCGTTACTTTCACCTGAGTATCAAGATGCCTTTGTGCACAATATAAGAGCTGCATTTATTGCAGGTTTAGCGCATGGAATGGGCAAGCGAACGCTTGTCCTTCAAGATGGAAGGCATAACGTCCCCTTGGATCTGAGGGACGCCGCAGAGACATATTTTTCGTTAGATGAAATAAATAATCGCATACAGGAATTTGCAGGTGACGTCTATGAAATTTTGCAGATGCGAGAAACTGTCAATGTTCAGCCTGGAAGTATTTTGCAGCAGATTTCTTTAGGCGACCCAATGGCAGAGAATGAATTTCAAACTCTTGCGTCTTACTATGTTCAGACAGACGAGTATAACCGTGCTTTGAGAGGAGAAATTAATCTGGTTGTTGGTCGAAAGGGTACGGGAAAAACGGCCTTGTTCTTTCAAGTACGTGATCATGTACGAAAAGATAAACGTAATGTTGTAATAGACTTAAAACCTGAGGGATATCAACTAGTCAAGCTAAAAGAACATGTGCTAGATTTGCTTTCTGATGGAGCGAAAGGTCATTTGATAACAGCATTTTGGGAATATCTCTTACTGCTCGAAATCGCAAGAAAAGTTCTCGAGAATGATAAAGAACGCAAGCGATTCGACAACGAACTTTCGCTGCGTTATGAAAATCTTAAAAAGCTACAAGGTATTGGTTTGGGAGCCGTAGAAGGTGATTTTTCAGAGCGTCTTTTGATACTTTCCCAGAATATTATAGATGCATATGAAGCCAAATTTGGAGGTGCGAATGGCGTTCGACTAACAACGGATCAAGTCACGAACCTGCTACACACAACCACAATTTCTGAACTGCGAGCAGTACTAGAAGACTATCTCATCCATAAGTCGAGAGTCCTTGTGCTATTTGACAACCTTGATCGGGGCTGGTCATATAAAGGGATTGGTTCCGGTGATATTCTGATTCTGCGATGCTTAATTGATGCGGCGAGAAAAGTTCAGCGTGAAATGCGGAAAGCCGAAGTGACTATGTCATGTATAGTTTTCGTTAGAAATGATATTTATCAGCTTTTGATGGATTCCAGTCCCGATTTTGGGAAAGAGACTAGAGCTTCCCTCGATTGGAGTGACTCTGATCTATTACGTGAGGTTTTAAGGAGACGATTAATTCAAATATTTTCGGACGATTTAACCTTTACGCAAGTTTGGGGATCAATTTGTACAAGTCATTACAGTGGCGAGGAGACATCTCAATACCTGATTGATCGATCACTTATGCGCCCGCGCAATTTGCTGAAATTGGTGGGTTACTGTAAAGGATTTGCTGTCAATTTAGATCATGAAAAGATCGAGAGCGACGACATTCTAAAAGGATTGAACAGCTATTCAAGTGACTTACTGATAGAAGCTGATCGAGAGTTGTCTGATGTTATTCCTGAAGCAGCAGATCTATTATATGAGTTCGTTGGTGAACCATCCGAATTATCAGAAGATCAACTTTATGATATAATAAAATTGCACGGTGTGAACGAAAGCGATGTGCAAACAGTAGTAGACTGTCTGCTATACTTCGGATTCTTAGGTATTCGAATAAGGGACGAGGACCCACGGTATATATACAATTTCAACTACGACTTGAAAATCCTAATTGCTCTTAGGCGAAAAAATTCAAAACAATTACTGTTCATTCTTAATCCGGCATTTTGGTTAGCTCTCGGTGTTGAAACTACTGCTTAAAATTTTAATCAGTATTTTTCCCACAATGTTAGAGTTTTGGAACGAAGAGGTCAAATGTTTTGGACTTTCATATGGCAATTTCAGCATTCTTCGCCAAGAAGTATTTCAAAACTACGCCCAACCTGAACAGTAGACATCTAAATTCAAAGTTCACAACTTAATGATAACCTTATCATTGGCAGGCTAAACCGAAATACCAGTTAGGTTGAGTTTCATTCGCATTGTCATTTCTCTGCCAGGACATTGTTTGGAGCGAGTAAGTTCGTATCGTTCCACCATTGGGACATTTTTGTTTGAATGCTATCAAGAAAGATCGGTTCTCCAATTTGGGGCGTTAAGAGCCGGGTATTTTCCTTCCTGCTCGCCCCAGCAATGCGTGTGAAAGGCTCATCCCAGGGATGCCTGGCAATGGTGAACTTGCCGACATGCGCAGGAAGCAGTGCTTTAGTCTGCAAGTCTTTTGCAGCTCTCACGGCCTCTTCCGGATTCATGTGAATGTATGCCCAGCGCTTGTCGTACTGCCCGCAATCAAGGAACACGAGGTCAAAACCGGAAAACTTCCGGCCGATCTCGGAAAAATGCGGTCCATAACCGCTGTCACCGCTAAAAAAGAGCCGTCGTTTTTCGCTTTCAAGGGCAAAGCCAGCCCAAAGAGTTTTGTTTCTGGACATCCGCCGGCCAGAGTAGTGTCTTGCCGGCAACACATGAATTGTAATCTCTTTTTCCAGTTCCAGCCGATCGTACCAGTCTGCTTCGTGGATCCGTTCCTGAGCATATCCCCATTTCTTAAAATGAGCGCCCACTCCCAATGGGCAAACCACATGTTTCACCTTGGACTTCAGAGCGATCACAGTCGAGTAATCCAGATGATCCCAATGGTCGTGGGTGATCAGCAGATAATCGATCTCAGGCATATCATCCGCGGCATATATGCCCGTACCTTCAAACGCTTTGTTGACAAAAGGCAGGGGCGATGCGTAGTCGCTGAATACAGGGTCGATCAGGATGCTTTTTCCTTCCAGTTGCACAAAGCAGGAAGAATGTCCGAACCAGATAACCTGGTCCGTATTTTTATCAAATCTCTTTAGTTCCGTTTTGATGGTCGGGATCGGATTTTCAGGTCTCAACCGTCCCGCACTGGAGAAAAGATCGCTCATCAGAATGGAGAATGTGCTGCTGCCGTCACTCAATACAGAGGTCGGTATCAGATTATGAAATTCCCCATCATGATAATGGGAGGAATCTGCAATCGAATAAAAACCGCTCTGTATCTGTTGCTGGCCGAACTGGGGGTGGTTGACAAACATGCAGGCCCCTGCAACGAGGCAACAGCCCAACAGCAGCAAACAAAACAAAATTTTTCTCATAAACTGCTCGTCTTCATTGCCAAACCTGGCGTCTTAGGCAGGAAACCAATCATCACTCAGTCACAGATTCAATTGTTACCGCAAAATCATCATTCTTGCCTGCAAGCTCTTCTATACCTGAGATGATATGTCCCAATATGATGAGCCCTTCTGAGTAGCCAAAATCTTTGTAATAGATGGCGATATTGCCCCAAGGCGCATAATAGGCGATATCCCCGACCGAAGGGTCCGTCCCCGCGGGTGCTCCTGCTATGGTTAACCGTCGGGGCAAGTATGTGATCTTTTCCGTACCCGCATAATCCTTGAACGTTACGGTCAAAGGCAGCAGGGCCATGAAATCACGAGTCGTTTCATTGTCCAGCATCGTTGCCGTCAGCACAGTGTTGCCGGCCGATAAACGAATTTTCATAGGGGATCCTCTTTTGGCTGCGAGAGAAAAAGCCGGGGCTGTCGATACGCCTGCAGCAGATGAGTCAGAGGTTCGATTCTCCATGCTGCTGCCTGCAGAACGCGCAGGATCAGCTCCGTATGCCGGAATGGCAAAAAATGCAACCAAAACAAAAGCAAAGACGGCCACTTCTTTCATCCTGCATTCCTCTCATGGTTTTTGTCAGTAACAGCGGCGTTCTTGACTCAGGCCTTTTATATAAAGACTTCAACGGCAACTCCCTCCATGCAGCTTTCTCATGCAAAGTCGACGCCAGCTCTTTTCAGTGCAGTCGATATGCCGGCATGAGATGTATATTAACCAGGAGATATCCGTTTGCAGTAGAACGATCCTCCACAATCCTTGCCTGATTCTCCAGGAAATCTCAAATCACTTTATTCACAGCAGCCCTATGGTTAGAATACATAAAACTCTCAAAATGGAGAAACACGCATGAAAACTGACAATCCAGTTCCTCGACATGATGACGTGACTCTTGTTGAGGCGATGAGATCTTTAGTAGAAAAGATGGACCGCTGGACGTTGGCGAAAGGAAATGAACCAACCTCCGTCTATCCTGCTTTATCGATTTATCGGTACCAAGCCCCCACCGAGCTGACGAGTTACATGCAGGAACCGTCTATTTGCCTGATCGCCCAAGGACACAAGCGCGTACTGCTCGGCGAAGATGAGTATTTTTACGACCAGGACCATTATCTGATAACATCCATCGATCTGCCGCTGGTCGCACAGATTCTTGAAGCAAGCAGAGATAAACCCTACCTGGGTCTTACGCTGAAGTTGGAAAAGAAGCATATCGCTCAGATGATGGTTGATAATGAGCTTTCTATTTCCCGAATTCAAGATGCAAGCAGAGGTTTGGCTGTCAGCAGGATAACCTTGCCAATGGTACAAGCCTTTCTACGTCTTCTTGATCTGCTTGATCATCCTGAGGACATCCCCGTACTTGCCTCTCTTATACAGAAGGAAATACTGTATCGCCTCCTGATGGGAGAACAAGGGCAGCGTTTACGACAAATCTCGATGATAGGCAGCCATAGCCACCAGATTGCCCGTGCAATTGACTGGTTGAAAGAGAACTACGATAAGACGTTCAAGGTCGAGAATCTGGCAGCCTACACCGGGATGAGCACCTCAAGTCTCCATTATCATTTTCGTGCCTTGACAGCCATGAGTCCGTTGCAGTTTCAGAAAAGGCTGCGGCTCAACGAGGCCAGGCAACTCATGCTCATGGAACAAAAGGATGCGACAACAGCGGCGTTTGAGGTTGGCTACGAAAGCCCATCCCAGTTCAGCCGTGAGTACAGCCGACTGTTTGGTGCTCCACCATCACGCGATATTAAAAGATTACTTGAAGTTAGCGGGAATTAATCACTACCAGGGTTGATCCTGAAAATTAATGGACATGCTATGGTTTTTCCGGCTTCTCGCCATAAAAGGAACTCCGAACATTCTTACGGAGTTCCTTTTGTCATTTTCAATATTCCATAGTCACGTTGTGACTATGGTTCCTCCTCTCACCCTATTTCAGGT
Organism: Pseudomonadota bacterium; assembly: GCA_023412495.1. Next base: position 326,583 of record JAEYNP010000080.1, on the reverse strand, counting down.
GATCTTTGAAAAATGAGGTGAGCTTGTCCCACGGAATGAGGTCTACCCGGTCGTACAGATCAACGTGGCCTGCACCCGGAATGATGTGGAGTTCCTTCGGTTCGGCCGCCAGCTTGTAGGCATCTTCGCTGAATTCGATGGAATGCGCATTTTCACCGGCGATGAACAGCATAGGGCGAGGAGCAATTGTCTCAATGTCATTGAACGGATAGAAGTTCATGAATTTGACGTTGCTGGAAAGGGTCGGGTGGGTTGTCAGTTCCGGTGACGAGCCTTCAGGCGTGTATTCACCTCTCGGCGTGCGGTAGAAGTCGTAAAACTCTCGCTGAATGGGATGAGTCTTTTCGTTCAGTACATGATCTGTCCCGCTCGTGTATTTGGTTTCGCCTCCGGTGAACTCCACATGGCGTTGCTCTGCTGCATCTGCGATAATTTTCTTTCTCTGCTCCAAGGTCAAAGATTTTCTGAGCGCGTTACGGTTCGCAGCGCCCATATCGTACATGCTGACTGTCGCAATGGCTTTCATGCGGGGATCAATTTTGGCTGCGCTGATAACAAAACTCCCGCTGCCGCAGATACCAAGAACACCGATCCGCTCTCTGTCAACAAACGGTTGGGTGCTCAGGAAATCTACCGCAGCACTGAAATCCTCGGCATAAATATCCGGTGCAACAGCGTTGCGGGGCTGGCCCTCACTCTCGCCCCAAAAAGATAAATCTATGGACAAGGTCACAAATCCCCGTTCAGCCATTTTCGTGGCATACAGATTTGCACTCTGTTCCTTTACGGCACCCATAGGATGACCGACAATGATCGCGGGATTCTTAGTATTTTCATTAAAATCCTTTGGAGTGAAAAGATTCCCCGCAACCTTCATGTTGTATTGATTCTTGAATGTAACCTTTTGCATAGTCACTTCCTTGCTTTTGTAAAAGTTATCAGCTCCTTTGGACATATCTTGAGCCAATGCCGGGGTGCTGATGATGGACATCATGCCCAAAAAGAGTGCAATCATGCCTAACTGTCTTAATTTTTGCATTTTCAGTTCTCCTATACGTTTTATCCTGTTAGTTGAATGTTCCATTTATTCTACCATCTTAATGACTTTTGCCGGCACTCCGGCGACGACAGCGTTTGCCGGAACATCTCTTGTAACGACGGCACCAGCAGCGATTATCGCATTGTCCCCAACCGTCATACCGGGTACAACCGTCGCATTTGCACCTATCCACACGTTTTTTCCGATAACGACCGGAAATGGATAGGTTATTCCCCGTTTGTCGGGGGCAATCCCGTGATTCAATGTTGACAGAACGACATTCTGCCCAATCTGCGTGCCATCACCTATGGTAATGCCGCCACGATCCTGAAAAGTGCATCCTGTGTTGAGAAAGACATTTTTCCCGATGATGATATTCTTGCCGAAGTCGGTATAGAAAGGCGGGAACATGAAAAAGGATTCATCAATGTCTTTCCCTGTCAATCGAGAGAACAACGCGCGCACCTCACCCGGTTCGTGGTACGACCCGTTCAATTCCGCTGTAATGCGCAATGCTTCGTTACTGTGCTGGACTAAAAGTACGTGTGCCTCTGTCCCAACAGCAATCGCTTCGCCCCGTTTGACTAGTTCCATGAACTCACTTTTGTCCATAATTTATCCCCTGTATCCGCATGAGCAGTTGCCAAGCCTCCGTTACAAGACAGCCTTGAGTACCTCAATAATATTTGCTTCGTTCATTGCCGGACATCCCGGCAGGTTGCCGTTTTCGTCGTGGATAATACGCAGGGTATCTTGGGCATAACGCGGGATCAGCGTATCATCGATATTCAGCTCGGACAGACGCGTGGGGCAACCAATACCCTTGAGAAAGGCTTCAAAGCAATCAATGCCCTGAAGGGCGCAATCCAGGTCATCGGGATCTTTCGCCCCGAGGCCGAATATACGTTCGGCAAACTGCACGAACTTTTGCGGTCTGTGTTTCGCGGAAAAGCGCATCCATGACGGATTGACCACCGCGAGGCCTGCCGCGTGGGTGATGTCGTGGTAGGCGGACAGGGTATGCTCGATAAAATGCACGGGGTAGCCCCCATTGGTGCCTGCATTGACCCAGCCGTTGAGGGCGACAATAGATGCCCATTGCACTTGAGTCCTTGCCTCCAGATCGTTGCCGTCGGTAATGGCTTTCGGCCCCCACTCCATGGCGGTGAGGATGACGCCTTCGGCGAACCTGTCCTGAATTGGGGTGTCGTCAACGCCGTTGAAGTATGCTTCGGTTACATGGGTAATGAGGTCGGTGACGCCATAGGCGGTCTGGTCTTTAGGGACGGTGAGGGTCAGTTCGGGATCGACAACTGCCGCATAGGGATAGAGGCAAGCGGTCTGAATAAAGGATTTTTCGGTGGTTTCTTCATTGGTGATAACCGCGCCGCAGTTCATCTCCGAGCCGGTGGCTGCAAGGGTCGGTACGGTCACCACAGGTAGTGCCCGGGTCGGAATATGCACATGTTCCTGGCCATGAAAAATCATGTCCCATGGATCACCTTCATAAAGAACCGCTGCGGCAATGACTTTGGCGGCATCCATAGTACTGCCGCCCCCCAAAGCAACTATAATATCGCACTTTGCCTCACGGGCAATTCGTGCACCGCGCTCGACAGAGGTAATTCTCGGATTAGGCTCTATTCCGGAACACTCTACGACGGCCACACCGGCCTGCTCAAGAGAGGCAACTGCCCGATCAAAAGTGCCGTTGCGCTTTACGCTGCCTCCGCCGGTTACCAGCAGGGCACGACTGCCTTTCTCTTTAACGACTTCACCAAGACGGGTGAGATTACCTGCACCGAAAATAAGGCGGGTTGGATTGTGAAATTCAAAGTTCATGATGGTTCTCCTTGTCTGAGTAAAAAGTGGAATGTCCTTGGAGGATGGTTCCACTATAGTGCCCGCAAAGGAGTAACCGTTAGATCGATCCTACAGAGTTATTGCCTGATTCTCCAAAGCAATAAGGAATAAGGAAAGTTTGGCTTTTTCTTAAGATCTTGACGATAAGGGCAACCGAGCAGCATCTTGCTCTGGATGAACCGGAAACCTCACCCCAAATACGTGCATCACAGCAATCGAGATGAACACCGCCGCAGCGGCAGACAACATATCGTCCGTCTGTCACTGGAATGGGGGCCGACGCTGATGAATGCCGATAGGGCATGAGATCGCCCAGGAGGGACAGGAATGCTTACAGATCGTAGACAGGTTCCAGCATCGAAAAAGAAGGCTTGATAACAAGATGTGTATAGGTAATCTTATTCGAGAAAAAACTCAAATGTTTGAGATTGTTCCTGATATGTGTAACAAAAACAGCCTGCTAGACACCTATCCGTGTAGGCTTTCTATCCACCTGATTGCTTCATGATCGGAAACTTTGCCGAGATACCTTTGTGTAGTGGACAGATCGGCATGCCTGAGCATCACCTTGCTGACGATCTCAATAGGAACACCTGACCTGGAGGCGAATGTAGCCGCATGGCGACGAAGGTCATGGGGACGCAGCTTGATACCGACCATATTCCCTGCTTTTAGAACTATTTTTCTTGCACCAGCATAGGTAATCGGGAAAATTAATTTGTTCAAAGGGATAGAAGTGTCTCGGACGTAGTTCATCAGGCGGATGCTCAATTTTTTAGGTATGAAGACAATCTCCTGCTCCCTACCACTTTTGGGTGTATGGAGGAGGAGTTTCTGTCCATCAATATCCATCGGCCTGAGCCCAAGGACTTCGCTTATTCTCATACCACCTCTGGCCATCAGCTCGAGGATCAACCTGTTTCGGATATTCAGTGTCCTGAAGATCGCCTCGTCAATGGTATCTTTATCGAATATCGTCCAATGAGAAGTTTTTGGTTTCTGAAAGAGGTTTTTAACGGCGGGTGATAGACACGGATTTCTCATTTCAGGATGCAGTGTGTTGATAATGAGGTTATAAAAAGCTGAAAGGGTTGTGTATCTACTCCGTTTGGTATTTTGTCTTCTTCCCTCAGTTATATTGGCAAGAAACGCTATTATTTCCTCTGTCGTGATGTCATCGAGATCCCTGTTCTGGTAACTACGTCCGAATTTTCTGAGAAGAAACTGGTAATTAGCCAGAGTGTTGGGCCGAGAATTGATTTTGTGGTAATTGATACAATAGGTTATGGCGTCGGCTACTTTCATGCTTTCCTCCTTTCAGGTTGATTTTTTTTGTCCTGAAGAAAGGATTGCATCTTTAAGTGAAAATGTGATGGAGTGCGATCAAAATCACCATGTCAAAAAGTCCATATATCTCCTATCAGTGTTGACCTTATCTTTAGGTTGCCAGGACGAGCCTAAACCCAATTAGCATCTGCACCGTTTAATGCATCGCCGACCGATTAAACGGGTCGGTGGTCGATCACCTGCCCTCTTCCCCTTTTGAAGAGCATCAGGAAACTTTCCTGAAAGCCGGGGTCATGGGTTACGTCCTAAAAGCCTCCCATTCCACTGACATTCTGGATGCCAGTTCAAAATTAAGGCCAGCGTGATCGATGCCTACTTTGAAAAATCGTCCGCGAGACGAATGACCTTCGAGCCCACGCAGACTTTCCTTCCCAGTTCTTTCGTATTTTCCCCCATCGAAAGTAGGACTCCCTCCCATTGAGCCTCCGACATATTCCTCGTAAATAAGATTACAGGCGGTTTGCCGGTGATCCTTACTCGAAAAAAATAACCCTTTGATCTGCAGGGACATTTGCCAATCTAAAACTCAAAATGCGGGTGGATGGATGAACGGAAAGCAAGGTGTGATGTACAGCGACGTGAAGAAAAGTGTTGATGATGTACTCGCTTACATGGGCAACGACATCTGCATTACCATGACCCTCGCACTGGGGAAGCCGGTGCTTTTCTTCAACGAGCTGTACAGACGGGCAAAAGAAGATCCCGCTATAAAATTGAAGATCCTCACCGCCCTTCCCCTGGAACGGCCGAGGCCGAAAGGGGAATTGCAGAAAAGATTCATGGGGCCGCTGGTCGACCGGATCTTCAAGGGGACGCCCGAATTGCATTATATGCACGACTTTCGCCGCGGCAGCCTCCCGAAGAATGTGGAGATTTACGAGTTCTTCAACAAGGCCGGAGGCTACATGCATATCCCCGAGGCCCAGCGCAACCACATCAATTCCAATTACACCCACGTGGTGCGCGATGCCATGGACTTTGGCTGCAACGTCTTTGCCCAGCTGATCACCAGCCAGGAAATCGACGGGAAGATGATGTATTCCATGGGCTGCAATACCGATATCTCCATCGAGATCATCGAGGAACTGCACAGGGTGCGGCGAAAAGGCGGCAAGGTTGCGATCATCGGCGAGGTCAATCCCCGACTGCCGTTCATGTACGGCGATGCGGTCGTGGAGGGTGATCTCTACGATGTCCTGCTCCAAGGACCGGAGTTCGATTATCCCCTTTTCGGGACGCCGAAGGAATCCGTCAGCCTGAGGGATTACGCCATCGGTCTCCATGTCAGCTCGCTCGTGAAGGACGGCGGAACCCTGCAGGTCGGCATCGGCTCCCTGGGCGACGCCATTGCCGCGGGCCTCAACATGCGGCAGAACGAGAACGAGGTCTACAACAAGGTGCTGCAGGCGATCGGCACCGCCGACCGGTATCGAAATCTCATCGGGAAAATCGGCGGCACCGGGACCTTCGAGCAGGGGCTGTACGGCTCCTCCGAGATGTTCGTCGACGCCTTCTACCAGCTGTACAGGAGCGGCGTATTGAAGAGGAAGGTCTACGACAGCACCCCCATCATGAAACTGATGAATGCGGGGAAGTTGGCCGCTGACCGGATCCCTGCCGAAATCCTGGAAATGCTCCTGGAGGTGGAGGGCATCCATCCACTGCTCACCAAAAAGGATTTCAGGATGCTTTCTCATTTCGGCATCCTGAAGGAGGGGCTGAGGTTCAAGGACGGCCAGATCCAGGACGGCGACACCAGGATCCCCGCCGATTTGACCCGCCCGGAAAATATTGCGGCGATGAGACCGCTGCTTGGCCGCCGACTCAAGCACGGCAAGGTGATCCTGGGCGCCTTCTTCGTCGGCCCCCGGGCCTTCTACGACGCCCTCAACGCCATGAGCGAGGAGGAGCGGGCGCAGTTCGGCATGTCCGGGGTGGACAAGGTCAACCAGCTCTACGGCGACGAGGAGCTTCGCACCCTGCAGCGCAGGGAAGGCCGTTTCGTCAATTCCGGGATGATGGCCAGCATCTTCGGCGCCATCACCTCCGACAAACTCGAGGACGGTCGGGTAGTGAGCGGCATCGGCGGCCAGTACAACTTCGTCTCCATGGCCCACGCCTTGCCCGACGGGCGGCTGATCATGATGATCCGCAGCACCCGGCACGGATGCGGCACGGTGAAGTCGAACATCGTCTACAATTACGGCCATACCTCGATTCCCAAGCACCTCCGGGACATCATTGTCACCGAATACGGCATCGCCAACGTCAGGGGCAAGGCGGACGCCCAGATCATCGAGGAGATCCTCAAAATTACGGATTCGCGTTTCCAGGACGATCTGATCAGGCAGGCGAAACGGCACGGCAAGCTGGCTCCCGATTTCGAGCTCGCTCCCGAATATCGGCAGAATTACCCGGAAAGGCTGGAGGCAATGCTGAAGCCCTTCCAGGCCGACGGACATTTTGCGCCGTTTCCCTTCGGCACCGATTTCACGCCGGAAGAGATGGCCATCGGCGCTTCGCTGAAGAGCTTCGTCAAAAAGAAGAAGCCGGCCATCGTCAAGGGATTTCTCGCGGAACTGTTCAGGTCCGTCCCCCCTCAGGCAGCGCCGTACCTGAGAAGAATGCAACTGGAGAAGCCGAAATCGGCAAAAGAAAAAATCCTGCAGAAAGTGGTTCTTTCCGCCTTGCGGGCGCACGGGAGGTTCCGCGGCTCATTGCCTTCCCCGAGAAAGAGTTATGCCAAGGAAATCGTCCAGGTCGGTTGAGCAAGATGAACGAACTCGGTGATGCGGCGAAAAACTGCCGCTAGGAGACCAGGGCATTGCCAGGTCCTGAAGGAATGAAGTGTCCAATCGAGCCTGGCGTCCATCATCCATCAGTAGTGTTTTTTCTTCTGACAATTATTGCTTGATGGACTCGTAAAAAGTCCGATCTACTTCGTTGTAGGTCTGAAACGGCGCTTCGCTGTACCATATGTACTACCAAAGCACCGTTTCAGACACTACGCCTCGTATATCGAACTTTTTCCAGAGTCCATCTCCACGCGGTTTTGAGCACTTTTTACGGCTTTATTATTGCTTGAGAATTTTCTTTGCAGGGTATTTCTTCGTCTTTCGAGTCTTGCCGGGACGAGACCGGTCTCGCAGCCCTTCAATCCCTTTTTCATCGAACCGTTTTCGCCACACGATGATACAGTGTGGGGACAAATAGTCAACTCCCTAGCAATCTGAACAACCGCTGTACCGGCAAGACATCCTTTTATTATCTTTGCACGTTCGACCAGTCGCGCTTCCAACGAACGGCTTTTGGCCCATTTCTCTATCGTTTCCCGATCCTTTTCGGAGCAACGCGGGATCGGTGCTTTTCTACTCATGATCGTACCCCTGCCTATTGTTGTCGTGGCTGTATATTTGTAAAAATCTTCGTCTTGTTGGTGAGTCCTGCATCACATCTTTTCGATGATCGTCATCAACATATACATGATCATCAGGATGCAAGGCTTGATGAGGCGCCTCATTCGGAAAGATTCTCTCAGGTACGGCAAAAATCCTTCCATGATGTTCATCCTCCTCGGCACGATCGAACCAGCATTGCAGCATGCTTTTAAAGCTTCCACTGCCAAGCTCCTCATTGATTATCCAGGGCAAATCCTTCGTCGAACAAATCAAGACAGACATCAACCGCGATTGGATCATAAAAACGCCCCCGTCCTGTGGAGATTTCCTCCAAAGCGGCCTTGATTCCTTTGCCTGGTCGGTAAGGGCGGTGAGACGAGATCGCCTCGACCACATCGGCGACGGCGATGATCTTTGCTTCCAGAAGAATACTGTCGCCTTGCAGACCGGCGGGATAGCCGCTGCCATCCAGACGCTCATGATGCTGTTGGACGATTCTGGCAACGGGTCTGGGAAATTCAATATTACGTAAGATGTCATAGCCGATCTGGGGATGGTTTTTTATCAGTGCAAACTCGATATCCGTGAGACGGTCCGGTTTGTTCAACAGCTCGAAGGGTACATAGAGTTTGCCGATATCATGAAGAACCGCTGCTGTCCTGATGCCTTGCATCTGTTCAGGGTTTATGGATCCCATCTTTTCGGCGATGGCACATGCAAGTGAAGCGACTCTTCTTTGGTGGCTCGCCGTATACATGTCCCTTGTTTCGACTGCCGAAGCCAAGGCCTCGACCGTCTCGTTCAGCACCCTGCTCATTTTTTCGAGGCTGTCCTTCAGGGCCGTCTCCATTTGCAACTTTTCGGTGATGTCGAAGAGGACGGCCATGGTGCCGACGACCTGGTCTGCTGCGTCGAGGATCGGCGCAGTAGAGTAGCTGATTGTGCTTTTCGAGCCATCCTTTCTGGTCACGTTCATCGGCAAGGAAGCGAATACTTCTCTCTTCAATGTTCGTTGGCGAAGTTCCTCGTAGGCTTCCCAGCTGTCGGTGGTGAAAATTCGGATCGACTTCCCGATCAACTCATCTTCTCTCCAACCGGAGTTCCTCTCCGCTGCCTTGTTCCATAGTCGGATATTGCCATCGAGATCTATGGCGGTAATACCGAGAGGCGAAGCCTCGATGAGCGCCAGCAGGCTGTCGGTTGTAATCTTAAAGTCAGGTCTTCCGGATTTTTCTCTGGAGTTGTCGTCTTGATTATTCATTGCTACTTGCCTCCTCTCTTGCTGCTTTCAGGTTGCGGTCTCGCGGGCCTGTTGGCGCCTTTCTTCTGCTCTGAGGTATCATGGCTCTGTCAGTAAGATCTGACCGTGCCCGTTATCATCCTATCTTCTTTATAGCGATTCGCGTGCCAATTAATTTGTTAGTTTAGTTTCATATACTTACGAATATATTCATGTCTCGAAATACAGAATTTAGCGGTATTGGTTACGGTATATTGTTGAAATTTATCTGAGTACAACATGCTGTGAAAATGACAAGGTTCGATGAACCACCGCAAATCTGCAGAGTAGTGTATCGGTATCCGGTTTTGGTTTCGGATGGGCGAAATGTTTGCCTAAAAAGGCGAAAAATAGTCGGAGCCCTCTCCCGCTATCATGAGGCCCAATTGCCAGAAGGGGGTACGATGGAACAAAGCATGGTTCTGCAGAGGGAATCGGGACGGCTGGCTAAATGTCCAATCCGACGGCGGCATATCCGTCATGGGCGTATCGGCGGGAGCACGGGTTGCGTGGCTCAAGTCGAGCAGCTGCACCCTGCCTTCCGGGGAGATCAGGAAAATGACCGGGCGGAGATCCCGGTGAATGATTCCCGCCTCATGCAGCCCCGCCAGGATGGCTGCCAACTCGGTCGAGAGGCGCAAGCAAGCTTCGGGGGCGATATTTCAGTTTTCGGCGCCATGAGGCAAACGAATTTGTGATACCCAAACGGAAGTGATAGCATGTGGTATCTTGGAAATTCTTTCCTGTTTTTAGAAACGACCTTCGTGAAGGTACTTATCACTGCTGCGAAAGGAAATAGATAAAATTGAAACTTGCCTCCAAGACTCTCACTCTCCTGGCTGCAATCGTCTCGACCGTGCTGGCATGCGCAGGCTTCATTCTCTTGCACTATCACGAACAATCCTTGCAAAGGTCGATATACGATGGCCTTGAAGGCCAGGCTCGTCTCGCCGCATTTGGCATCGAAAACGTGATCAACGAAGGAATTCGGGAAACCGCGGCCATCGCCGCCTCCTTCCCGGTGGAAGCCCTCGGGCAGGGAGGTATCACCCGGGTCGAGTCCTACCTCAAGGGGATGTTCGAGATCTATCCGCTTTTCAGCAACGGTATCTTTGTTCTCAAAAGGGACGGCGGCTTTTTTGCCGATTATCCTTCCCATCCCCAGCTACGGGGCGAGTCGTTCGCCGACAGGGAGTATTATCAGCAGACCATGCAGGAAGGCAGGGGCGTTATCGGCAAACCCTACCGGTCCCGACGCACTGGGCAACCAGTGCTTACCTTTACCGCCCTTATTCGGGATGAAAGCAACATGCCTGCGGCGATACTGGCCTGCTCGATTGATCTGCTGTCCAAGCAGGCCCTGGGCGGCTACCGCATGCAGCAGTTCGGCAGAACCGGCTATCTCTACGTTTTCGACAAGTTGCGGCTGCTGATTGTTCATCCCGACGACAAACGGCTGCTGACCCATGTGGAACCCGGCCGGAACCGACTGCTCGAGGCTGCGCTCACCGGCTTTACCGGGAGTGGAGAAACCGTCAATTCTCAAGGCGTTGCCATGCTGTTGTCGGTCGCCCGTGTGCCGGCCACCGATTGGATGGTCGCGGTTCAGGTTCCTCGCTCGGAAGCTTATGCGCCGGTTGCCCGAACTCGGTTTCTCTTTTTCCTGGTAACGGGGGTGGCGGTACTTGTGGTGATATCCGTTGGGGCGGTGGCCATCCGCCGCATTATCCTGCCATTGAGGCAGCTTGAATCGGTGGCCGTGAAAATCAGCGCGGAGCTTTCTGTTGCAGAAGAAAAGAAGGCATTCGCCACCGATTATGTTTTGGAAGGCCTCGAGAGGCACCGTGCAGGCGACGAGATTGGCTTGCTGACATCCGCCTTCTCCCGCCTGGTCGCGACCCTCGACCAGACCCTCGGCTCCTTGCAGCGATCGTCGGATGACTGGCAGCGAACCTTCAATGCGGTGAACGAAGGGGTGGTGATCTTGGACTCTGAAGGCCGTATCGCGAGGATGAATCGTGCGGCCGAAGACATGCTCAGGACGACTGTCGGGAAAGTTGTGGGCCAGCTTGGTTACGAAGTGATATTCGGGACCGAAGACCGTCCTTCCGACTGGCCCGATATCTCTTCCTTGGAGGAACACCAGCGGGCCAGGTGGACCGTGCGGCTGGAGAATACAGGAACTTTCGAGTTTACCATGTATTCCGTAGCCGGTCCGGAGGGAGTTATTGGCGCAATTCTCATTATCCATGATGTCACGGAAAAGGTCGAATCGGAAGAGCAGATCCGGAAAATGGCATTCTTTGACCAGCTCACCGGCCTACCCAACCGGTTTCTGCTGCAGGACCGCTTTCAGCAGGCGGCAGCCGCGGCACAGCGCAACGGGAGGATGGTAGGGGTCATGTTTATCGACTTGGACAAATTCAAGGCGGTCAACGACCTTTTGGGCCATGATGTGGGCGACGAAGTGCTCCGCCGGGTTTCCGGCCGGATTTCTGAATGCTTGCGCAGGAGGGATACACTCTCTCGTATGGGTGGGGATGAGTTTGTTGCCATCCTTTGCGATATCGAGAGCCGCTCGGAGGTCGATTCGGTCATGGAAAGAATCGCCGAGGTGCAAGCGGTTCCACTGGAGATAGGGGGGCAGCAGGTGGCAACCGGTTCGAGCATCGGCATCGCCTTTTTCCCTGACGACGGGAAGGACCTCAATGCCTTGCTGAAGAAGGCCGATTCCGCGATGTATTCGGTCAAGGCCGACGGCCGCAACAGATACAGGTACTACAACGGAGACAAAAGGGAATCAAAGGATCTCTAGTTCTTCGGTTCGACTGTCAGGGCCTCTCGCAGTGCATTTTCCTAGCAAAAAGGATTGACAAATCAGTCGACCCTGTCTAATCTTGCGCCAAAAGATGTCACCAGATGGTGCATCTTTTGGAGGCATTTTCAATAACGGGATCAAGTTGGAAAGTGGTGACCCGAACATTCAGTATCTCGTGTCCGAGCGGATAACCTGCCGACTGTTCCGTCCATGCAAACGAGGCCCTGAGCCCGCGCCGGAGAAGACTTTGAAGAGCGCGTCTATATACCCAACGCTGCAATGCTAGGATCAAATGAAGTTCTCGAAAGAGAGATGGCAAAGCGCCGCCGGGCGTCGAGGACGATACGGCAGAGCGAGGAAAAATACCGTGTTCTCTTTGAGAGCAGTCTCGACGCATCATTTCTGGGGTTGCCGGATGGTGTGATAATTGCCGCCAATCCGGCTGCCTGTAAGGTGTTCGGCATGTCCGAAGCGGAGATATGTCAGGTCGGGCGCGATGGTTTGATCGACCCGGACGACCCTCGAGTAGGCCCTGCCATTACGGAACGAAGAGTGAAAGGACGAATACGCAAGGCCGAAATCGGATTTATCCGAAAGGATGGAGAGCGATTTTCGGGAGAAGTCGATTCTGTCATCCTGGCCACCGAACCGCCACGCACTTTCTCGATAGTTCGAGACATCACCGAACGCAAGCGGGGTGAGGAAGCACTTCAACACAATGAAAGGAAGTATCGCCATATCTTTGAAACGAATATGAGCATGATGATGGTTTCCTCCCTCACGGATGGCCGAGTTATAGATGCAAATCGCACCTTCTACCAGGTTCTCGGCCATACTCCTCAGAAGGTCATTGGGAAAACTACTGAACAGATAGGTTTTTGGGCAGACCTCGAAGACCGGAAACGACTGGTCGGACGTCTTCAGACGGATATTCGGCTGGAATGTGAGGAAGTGAATATCAGAACGAATACCGGCAAAAAACTTGTGGCCCTTGTGTCGGCTACTCTTACGGATATCGCCGGAGAAAGGTGTATCATCTCCTCATTCATCGATATTACCGACCGTAAACAATTGGAAAAACAACTTCGGGCGCTGAATGAAGAACTGGAACGAAGCGTCGAGAAGCGGACCCTTGAATTGCAGGAATCGCAAAGGCAGGTTCTGCATGCTGAAAAACTCTCTGCGATAGGCAGGCTGTCCGCCTCTATCGCCCATGAGTTCAACAGCCCCCTCCAGGGAGTCATGACCATCCTCAAAACCTTCAAACACACAATAGTGCTGCAGGAACAGGATCGGGTCCTTCTGGAACTGGCATTCAGTGAAACCGAGCGGATGAAAAATCTTATCCGTAATCTGCAAGATTTCAATCGACCTTCTTCGGGCAGGAAAGTATTCATGGACGTGCATGCAACCATTGATTCTTTGCTGTTGTTGAGCAAGAGCGAGCTGAGGCGAAAAGGAATCTTGACGGTAATAAGATATGCAGAAAGATTGCCGCAGATCTGCGCGATTCCCGATCAGATCAAACAGGTACTCATCAACCTGCTGCAAAATGCGGCGGATGCATGCCACGGCGGAAAGGGGGTGATCACCATACGCACCTACCATGAAGATGATAAGGTAGCTGTGGCAATACAAGACAACGGTATAGGCATTGCCCCCGACAATCTCAGCCGAATTTTTCAACCTTTCTATACGACAAAATCGGAGGTAAAGGGAACGGGCCTCGGTTTATCGATCTGCCACGGTATCGTTCAGAATCATCAGGGGGAAATACGTGTTGAGAGTGAGTCCGGGAAAGGCTCACTCTTCACCGTTCTCCTCCCCATCGTCGGGGAGGATGCACAAAGTTAGACTCCCTGTCATTGTCTTTCCTGCAACCTTTTGATGCCTTATCTTCTTCCGGAAGTTGCACCATCACCGCCTTCCAGCTTGAGTATCGGTATGGCGATACCCAGGAGTTCGATGTCCGGGGTTCAGGGATGGTACTTTCTTCTTTCTTTATGCGGATTTTGCCAGGAACGATCAGCACTGCAGGCCGCCGGTGCCGGCAGCATGGCGGGGCGAGACCAGCACGACCCGTGAAACCTTTTTAAGGGGGATGGTGAGGCTGCCGAGCAGCGTGTCGCCGGAAACGACGGCGTCGCCGGTAACGATCACCGTTGACGAATGGCCGTTTTTCATGGTTACCGAAACCTGACATTTTATTATTCCCGGCTCCTGCACCGCGATTTCCGTCGCATTGGCCAGCGCTATCCGGACCTGCGCCTCGCCGACTCTGCCCTGGATGGAGTTTTCCCCATCGATTCGTATCCGGTTCAGTTCCGTCACCACGTTCTTTTGGTCCGTAACCGATCCCGATATCTCCGGCCCTGTCTGTTCCTCGCCGGCTGAGGGAGGCGGGGCCAGGACCGACCTGATGATATAATTGACGACCTTGGTGGCGGCCTCCTCGGAATAATGCTTGTCAAGGGTGGCCCGGAATGCCAATTGCTCCGCGGCGCCGATGAGGGCGTAGGTAATCAGCTCGGGGTCCATTTCACGCACCAGTCCCTTGTGCACCGCTTCCCGGATATCGCCCCGCAAAGGTTGGACCATGATGTCGTAGGACTTGATCGCGTTCTCGCGAATGTGGGGATCTTCCGAAGCGGTCGAAATGCGGAGCAGGTGGAGGACCTGCGAGAAGTTTTTGTATTGACTCTGAAAACCATCCCATCTTTTGCCCATCCTGAGCAAAAAATCCTCCTCGCCGCTGATCTGCTCCCGAAGTTCCATGGGAATGATCAGGGACGACAACTTGTTGAAGCATTCGAGCAGCAAATCCCTCTTGTTCTTGAAATAGAGATAAAAAGACCCCTTGCCCATCTTCAGGGAGTCGGTGAGGTCGGCAATGGTGACGCTCTCATACCCCCTTCTGGAAAAGAGATCTATCGCCTTCTCGATGATTTCATCCTGCCTGTACGACCCGGGTTGCAGCTGAGTGCTCTCGATTTCGGCAGTGGGGGCATCGACTGGTCCATCCTGCCCCTGGCGCTGCGGCGGAGCTTCACCGTTCTTCAACAGATCCCTTATCTGGGTGAGAGACAGCTTATCCCTCTCCCGTAGAGAACGAATCCGGGAAAGTGTCTGCAGGTGGGTATCGTTGTAGAGATGCAGGTTCGCCCCGACCCGCAGGGGAGGGGGCAGGAGCCCCATTCTCAGGTAGCTGTGGATGGTCGCTTTTTTCATGCCCGAAACTGCACAGAGTTCGGCAATTTTCATGCGACTGCCTTTGGCGGATTGCACTGGAACCATTTGGACTCCCGGCGGTTGAGCGTTTAGCACGTATGACTTTATGGCCATTTTTGTATACACTTTTTTTGAGGCAAGAGCAAGAGGAAGCTGATCTCCGTAACGTGCTGCTGTAATTGGAAAACTATTGGTTTATCAGAATTTCGACCGCTCGATTGAGGTGTCATTGTGCAAATGGCTGCGATAATGGCCTGAGCGACAGGGTACCATTCCTTATCTGTCTGCTAATTGGTAATAATAACAATAGATAATGTGATAAGCAAAAATAATATTGATAGACGATTAAAAAAGAATTGACACAAACCTTAAGCCAAGGTAGACATCATATACACATGACCGAATGTTCAGTCACGTATATAAACGAATTGATTGACCAGTGGGAATTATGGAGGAAAGATGATGTTGACACTCGGCGATATTCCCAGGAAAGGAAGGCGAATTCAGGGTCGAAACGAGGCGGTCATCTTCGCTGAGACGAGACTGACCTATCGGCAGTTCGACGATCGCGTCAATGCCCTGGCGAACGTCTTTCTTGGGCTGGGTTGCAGATGCGGCCATCGCCTCGCCGTCCTCTCCGACAACAGTCATCGGTATCTGGAAACGTATTTCGCCGCGGCCAAGGCGGGACTGGTCGTCCTGCCGCTGAACGTGCGGCTGGCCGATCATGAAATGATCGAGATCCTGCGGGATGCCGAACCGTTCCTGCTGCTTCTGGGTGAGGGGTACGAGGCGAAAATGGCGGTGGTGACGAATGCGGTACATGGTTTGGTTAATTTCATTGCCATGGATAATCCGATTGACGGCTGCCTGGACTATGAACGCCTCATCGCTGAATCTTCGACTGCCGATCCCAGGGTTCCGGTGGGAGAGGACGACCTGGCCGTCCTGATGTACACCGGCGGCACCACCGGCGTTCCCAAGGGAGTGATGCTGACCCATCGGAACATCATGGCCTCCGCCGCCGGCATCGCGACCCTCTGCCGGTTTTCCCATCATGACACGACCTGCTTGATCCTGCCCCTGTTCCACGTGGCCTTCTGGCCAGCACTCTGCTGCCTGCTGGTCGGCGGCAGGGTGGTCATCCTGCGGCGTGCAATCCCTGAGCTTGTCCTGGAGGCTATCCAGAAGGAAGGGTGCACTCACCTCAATGCCGTACCCACCCTCTACAGCTGGATTTTGGAACTTCCCCATCTCGGCACGTTCGATCTCTCCTCCCTCCGGTTGATGACTTATGCCGGAAGCCCGATGCCGGTCGAACTCCTGAAGAGGTGCATCGGCAAATTCGGGCCCATATTCGCCCAGGGTTACGGCATGACGGAGGCGGCCCCCCTTATTTCCTTCCTGTTGCCGGAAGATCATGCGATCGAAGGCGATAAGGCCAAGCTCCTCACCAGTGCCGGCAAGGCCGGGCCGGGTGTGGAAATACGGATCGTTGACGAGCGGGACACCGTTCTGGGGCCCTGCGAAGTCGGGGAAGTGACGATCCGTGGCGCCAACGTGATGCGTGGCTACTGGCGCAACGAAGGGTTGACCCGCGAATGGCTCCGGGACGGCTGGCTCCGTACCGGCGACATGGGCTGCCTCGATCAAGACGGCTACCTCTATCTCTCGGACCGCAAGGCGGACATGATCATCACCGGAGGCGAGAACGTCTATCCGACCGAGACGGAGAACATCATCTTTCAGCATCCTGCGGTACTCGCCTGCGCTGTCGTCGGCATCCCTGACGAGCACTGGGGTGAGCGGGTGGTAGCGGCGGTTGTCTGCAAACCGGAACTGCAGGTCGACGAGAGGGAACTGATCGACTTCTGCAGAGCGCGGCTGGCCCATTACAAGTGTCCGAAGGGCATTGTGTTTCTGGACAAGCTTCCTCTGAGCGCGGTCGGGAAGGTCCTCAGAAAGGAGGTGAAGAAGTGCTTCTTTGAGCAGCATTACCAATGAAATCCGAGAAAGACAAACTCACGATTTGCGAGGTCGCGTCGATGCTCGGAGTTATTCGGCCGACGCTGCGGCTCTACGAGAAATTGGGACTGATTCGACCCAAAAGAACGCAGAGGGGCACGAGGCTCTACGATAGAAGTGACCTGGACCGCATGGAGTTGATCCTGCGAATGAAGAGGGGTGGATTCAAGCTGCAGGATATTCATGATTTTGTTGTTCTGGACGAGGAAGGGGAGGATCCCTCCGCGCTGTCGCCGGGAGCTGGAGAGATCGTTCTGCATTTTACCAAAGAAATAAACAGGCAGATGGACTGCCTGGAGGGTTTTAAGGAGGAGCTTATAGCGTTTCGCAGGAAAGTTGAGGCAATCCGGCCTGCAGAGTGAGTCGACAGACCCTCTGGGGCGGTTAGCCTTCCTGCCGCGACGAAGATCGGGGATCGTCTCGGGCAGGGCAAATTCCGTGGGTGGCGTACTCCCTGGGCAAGGGAACGAGAAAATATGGTTTATCCGGTACCGGCAAGTCTTCTTTGCCGGAAAAAACGCAAGCGAGTTGGAAAGCCGTTGAAAAACAATAAAGGTGACAATTGCCTACTGAACAACGGCATAAGGGGCCGTAACGAAATGGGCAAGTTGTTTCAGTTATTTCGTAACGGCCCCTAAACAGTAACTCAAGAGCGAGAGGAGAATCATGGTGAAGAGGCGAGTTTGCAGTGGAGTTGCGCTTGGCTGGTCGAGCAGGCTTTCAGGCGGTGCATTGAGTGTTTTGCTGGCACTGATGTTGAGCGTTCCGCCCGCTGACGCGTTCGAGATCGACACGGGTAATGAGGATCTGAAAATACGCTGGGACAACACGCTGAAGTACAGTGCGGCATTCCGGGTGGAAGATCGCTCCGACGCCCTTCTTCGCGATATCAACAGGGACGATGGGGACCGGAACTTCGATACCGGCATGATTTCCAACAGGTTCGATCTCCTCTCCGAACTCGACGTCACCTATCGTAATTTCGGCGCCCGCATCAGCGCCGCCGCGTGGTACGATTCCATCTACAATACCGACAACGACAACGATTCCCCTGCCACAGCGAACTCCTTTTCCGTTGCTCACGATGAATTCACCGACGACACCCGGGACCTTGCGGGCCGCAAGGTCGAGCTGCTGGACGGCTTTGTTTTCGGCAAGGGAGAATTGGGGTCCACTCCCGCAAGTTTCCGGCTGGGCAGACACACCCTGCTGTGGGGGGAATCCCTTTTCTTTGCCACGAACGGCATCTCCTACGGCCAGGCTCCGCTCGATCTGATCAAACTGCTGGGGGTGCCCTCGACCCAGGCCAAGGAGCTTTTCATGCCGGTGGGGCAACTATCGGGTCAGCTGCAGCCTCTGGATAATCTGAGCGTTGCCATGTTTGCCCAGTTCGAGGCGAGGGAAACGAGAATACCCCCCGCCGGGAGCTATTTCAGCAATATCGACATCCTCGACGAGGGCGGCGAGAGGCTCCTGCTCGGGCCGAACCCCGGGCCCGCCCTGTTCCGGGGAAAAGATATGGAGGCCGACAACCTGGGAACCTGGGGCTTGTCAACTCGCTATAGGCCCCGGGCGTTCGATGTGGAACTGGGACTCTACTACTACCAGTACCACGAACGGATGCCGCAGGTATACCTGCAGCCCGGTATAGCCCCGGATGGCACGGTCATCAACCCCGGAGTCGTCAATCTCGCCCGCGGCCAGATCGGTGAATACTTCCTGGTCTATCCTGAGAACGTGCATCTCATCGGAACGAGTTTCAGCACCCAGGTCGGCGATGTCAGTCTCGGCGGCGAACTGGCGGGCAGGATCGACACCCCGCTGGTCAGCACGCCGCAGACCGTGCTGCCGGGAATGACGGCCGACAATGACGACAATCCCCTCTATGCGGTCGGCGACACCCTCCATGCAAATCTTTCGGCCATATATGCCCTGAGCACCACCTCGTTCTGGCAGGGGGGCAACATCTTTGCCGAAGTCGGCTGGAACTACCTGATCGATACGACGGAGAACGATGCGGCACTTGACCCCACCAGGGACGACTATGCCTTTGGTATCCGCGCCCTGTTCGAGCCCGCTTACTACCAGGTGCTCTCGGGGGTGGACCTCACCGTGCCCATCGGGGTGGGCTACAATCCCAAGGGCAAGTCGCCAGTCGACCCGATCTTCAACGGCGGAGGCGCGGATGAAGGCGGCGACTGGAATATCGGCATCAGGTTGACCTATCTCCAGACCTGGAAATTCGGCCTCACGTATACGAACTATTTTGGGGATGAAGACACCCAGACGCTCGCGGATCGTGATTTTATTTCCCTGTACGTTCAACGCACCTTTTAGCTCAGGAGGTTTTAACATGAAACGCAAAACCACCATTTTCGCCATCGGATTATGCTCCATCCTTACCCTTTGCCAGGGAGTGCTTGCAGCGGTCACTCCGGAGGAAGCGGCCAAGTTGAAAACCACACTCACCCCGTTGGGCGCTGAAAAAGCCGGCAATGGTGACGGGACGATTCCTGCCTGGGAGGGAGGGTATACAATCGTGCCTGAGGGTTACAAATCGGGCGATAAACGCCCCGACCCGTACGCTGACGAGAAGCCCTTGTTCTCCATCACCGCGCAGAACATGGATCAGTATGCGGACAAGCTTGCCGAAGGAGTAAAAGCGCTGCTGAAGAAAGACCCTTCCTTCCGGCTCGATGTCTATCCCACGCACCGCACGGCCGCTGTGCCCCAGTTCGTGTATGACAACACCTTCGAGAACGCCACCCGGGCAAAGACCACCAATAATGGCCTGTCCATCGAAGGAGCCTATGGCGGCATACCCTTTCCCATCCCGAAGGACGGCTTCGAGGTGATGTGGAACCACCTGCTGGCCTTCCGGGGAGAGGCAACCTCCGTGCCTTTCCGCAACTATCTTATAACGCCGGACGGTAAGAACATCCTCGTGGTAGAGGCAGAGGACCAGGAACAATTCCCATATTATCTCAAAGATACACCCATGGAGCAGTGGAACGGGGAATTCTTCCTTTTCCGGCAGGTGCAGAAAGCTCCGCCCTTCAAGGCCGGAGAGACCATCCTGGCCCGCGATCCGGTGGACATGTACGGCAAGGGCCGCCAGGCCTGGCAGTACCTCGTCGGGCAGCGCCGCACCAGGCGAGCGCCTTCTATCGCTTATGACACTCCGGATTTCGTTTCCTCTGGCCACAACTACTTCGATGAGGTGTTCGTCTTCAATGGCGCGCTCGATCGCTACGACTGGAAACTTATCGGCAAGCAGGAAATGTATGTCCCCTATAATGCCAATACGTTTTATCTGCAGAAAGACAAGGACATCATCGGGGAGAAGGGTGTCAACCCGGACTACGTCCGCTGGGAGCTTCACCGGGTGTGGGTGGTGGAGGGAAATCTAGCGACGGGCAAGCGGCATGTGGTGGCAAAAAGGCGGATGTACATCGACGAAGACAGCTGGTGGACCGTGCTCTACGATGGTTGGGACGGCCAGGGACAGTTGTGGAGAAGCACGTTATCCCTGCCGTTGCTGGCGATGGATTTCCCGGCAATCGTTCCGGTCTCCATGTTTGTCTATAATCTCCAGACCGGCGCGTGTTGCGCAACCATCATCACCAATGAGATGCCAGTGCAGTTCCAGAGCGTGCAGCCCCGGCCCGACAGCTTCTTTACGCCCGATGCGCTGGCTGGCTCGGGAATTCGCTAGGAGCCTGTCGGATTGTGCCCTTTTTCCCCATATCTTCGTTAAACTCGAAAAAATTATCCTCGGAATATTAATTATATGCCTCCGGTAATTTTTTCGAGTTTGCCTCGATCTGAGAAAAAATCGCTATAATTCGACAGACTCCTAGGGGACAACCTCCGGAAACGGTTTTCGTTTACTCAACTCATCGGGAGGAAGGGATCATGAGAATTCATTGGCGCCGGGTATCTGTAATGATCCTGGTGGGTGTAACTCTTTCTTTTCTTGATCCTTCGGCGGCATCCGCGGGTGATGGGGTGAGGGACCCCCTGGATCGTCCCGCGATGATATCGAAGATGGCGGAAAAAGGCCTGCTCCTCTCGGTCACGAGCGCCGGCAAGCGGCTCGTGGCGGTCGGTGAGCGCGGGCATATCCTGATCTCGGACGACAATGGGGATTCATGGCGCCAGGTACCGGCTCCAGTGAGCGTAACCCTCACCGCCGTCCGTTTTCCCACGCCCCTCAAGGGCTGGGCCCTGGGGCACTCCGGGGTTGTGCTTCATTCGGATGATGGCGGAGATACCTGGGTGAAACAACTCGACGGCCTGCAGGCGGCGCAGTTGGCGGTCGACGCACTCAAGGCCAAAGCGGTCTCCGAACAGGACCGGAAAACACCGGGGCTAGAGTCGAAAATTGCCTACGCCGAGCAGATGCTGCAGGACGGCACCGATAAGCCGTTTCTCGGTCTTTATTTCCATGACGAGCAGACAGGTTTCGTTGTAGGCGCCTACAACCTGATCTTCCGTACCGAAGACGGCGGCAGGACCTGGCAACCGTGGCTGGACCATATGGAGAACCCCGGAGGCCTCCACCTCTACGGTATCGAAGCAGTTGGCCGCGAGCTGTGCATTGCGGGAGAGCAGGGGCTTTTCCTTCGCTCGGAAGATGGGGGCCGTAACTTCAAGGCGGTGACTTCTCCTTATGAGGGAAGCTTCTTCGGCTTGCTTCCCCTGAGGGGAAATAAGCTCATCGTCTATGGGCTTCGCGGCAACCTCTTCAGGTCCCTCGACTATGGCAATACCTGGGACAAAATCGATGCGGGCGTTTCTGCTTCCATCACGGCTGCCGCTTCTCTCCGCGATGGCCTTCTCGTGCTGACGACGCAGTCCGCCGATGTCCTGCTCAGCCGCGACCAGGGGCAAACGTTTCAACGCCTTCCGGTCAAGGATCCCTTTCCGTTTACCGGCATCGCCCAAGCGGCAAACGGCAATATCGTCCTGGTGGGCGTATCGGGTGTGAAAGTGATTTCCTGCCCCCTCAAAATCGCCAACGCAGCAAAAATACAGGATGGAGATCCCCATGAAATATGACAGCGCCTTTGAACGGCAGCCCGTTGTCGCAAACCTCGAAGATTTCAATATCCATTCGGGGAATCTCCTGGAACGTCTGCTCTTCAACAATCGACTTGCCGTCGTCGCCCTTTGCCTGGCGGTCACGGTCATACTCGGCTTCCAGGCTACAAAATTGCGCCTGAACGCCAGCTTCGAGCGGATGATTCCAACCCAGCATCCGTATATAGTGAATTATTTCCAATATAAAGCCGATCTGCTCGGACTCGGCAACTCCATCGCCATCGCGGTGGAAACCCTGGACGGGACCATCTTCGATCCCGCTTACCTCGAGACGCTCAGAAAAATAAACGATGAGGTATTCTTTATCCCCGGAGTCGACCGCGGAGGCATGAAATCGTTGTGGACGCCCACGACGCGCTGGGCCGAGGTGACCGAAGACGGACTGACCGGCGGGCCCGTCATCCCCGACACCTACGATGGGTCGGCAACCAGCGTGGAGATGGTGCGTGCCAATGTCTCGAGGTCGGGGGAGATCGGGCAGCTGGTCGCGAACAACTTCAAATCGAGCATCATTTTTTCTCCTCTCCTTGAGGGAAATCCGGAAACGGGCAAGCCCCTGGACTATCGGACCCTGTCCCACACCCTCGAGGCGCTCAGGGACAAGTACGCCACCGCCGGCATCAGGCTGCATATCACCGGGTTTGCCAAGATCGCCGGTGACCTGATGGACGGCCTGCAGCAGGTACTGACCTTTTTCGCGGTCGCCTGCCTGGTTGCGGCAGCCATGGTTTACTGGTTCACCCGCTGCGTCCGGAGCACGATTCTTGTGGTCCTGTGTTCCGTCATTGCCGTGGTCTGGCAACTGGGAATCGTCGAGACTCTCGGATTCGAGCTGGATCCCTATTCGATGCTCGTGCCCTTTCTGGTCTTTTCCATCGGCATGAGTCATGGAGCCCAGAAGATGAACGGCATCATGCAGGATATCGGCCGTGGGACGCACCGGGTCGTCGCCGCCCGCTATACCTTCCGCAGGCTGTTCATGGCGGGACTGACGGCTTTGCTGTGCGACGCGGTCGGGTTTGCGGTCCTCATGGTCATCCGCATCGGCGTGATTCAGGAATTGGCCTTGATGGCGAGCATCGGGGTCGCGGTCCTGATCTTCACCAACCTCGTGCTGCTGCCCATTCTGCTCAGCTATACGGGAGTGAGCGGCAAGGCGGCCGAACGCAGCCTGAAGGCGGAGATGTGCGACCTGTCCGGGGAGTGCAAACACTTCATGTGGAGGTTTCTCGACCTCTTCACCCACCGCAAATGGGCGCTCATCACCATTGTGCTGGCCGCACTCCTTGGCACGACGGCTTACGGGATTCGGTCCCATCTGCAGATCGGCGATCTCGATCCGGGAGCGCCCGAGCTTCGCCCGGATTCACGCTACAATCGGGACAACGCCTTCATCGTCGGCAATTATGCCTCGAGCAGCGACATCATGGTAGTGATGGTCAAGACCCCGGAATACCTCTGCACCGAGTACAGCACTTTGGTGAAGGTCGACGCCCTGGAGTGGGAGTTGCGGCAGCTTCCCGGAGTCGAATCGACCGGCTCCATGGCGCAGCTGAGCAAACGCACCATCGTCGGCATGAACGAAGGAAATCTCAAATGGTTCGAACTCCTGCATAATCAAAATGTCATCAACGCCGTGACCACCAGGGCGCCGCGGGAACTTTTCAACCAGAATTGCAACATGCTGTCCCTCTTTGTCTTCCTGAAAGACCATAAGGCCGCAACCTTGACCTCGGTTGTCGATACGGTGGAACAGTTCGCCGGCAACAACAACAGCGAACAGGTCAAATTCCTCCTGGCAGCCGGCAACGCGGGAATCGAGGCCGCCACCAATATCGTCGTCAAGCATTCGATGGAAACGATGCTCTACTGGGTCTATGGCGCCGTGATCCTCTTGTGTTTTGTCACCTTCCGGTCATGGAAGGCGGTAGTTGCCGCCGTTATCCCGCTGGTGGTGACATCGCTCCTCTGTGAAGCACTGATGGTCTGGCTGAGAATGGGTGTCAAGGTGGCGACACTTCCGGTAATAGCACTCGGGGTAGGGATCGGCGTCGATTACGCCCTCTACGTGCTCACCGTGGTGCTGGCCCGAATGCGGGAGGGGATGACCCTCTCCGCGGCCTACTATCGGGCGTTGCTCTTTACCGGCAAGGTAGTCATCCTCACCGGCTTCACCCTCGCCATCGGCGTTTCGACCTGGGTCTTCTCGCCGATCAAGTTCCAGGCCGACATGGGCATCCTGCTGTCCTTCATGTTCCTGTGGAATATGCTCGGAGCCCTGATCCTGCTGCCGGCACTTGCTCGGTTCATGCTGGTGACCAAGGAGAAAACCCCGGCAGCCCTCCTGGTTGAAGAGGATAAGAACGAACCCGTTCGAAGCGGTGAGGACAAAGCAGACCTCCCTGGAAACCCGATAAAAAACGCACTATGGAGAACAAGATGAAGCTGATGGTCTGTTTCGATGGCTCGGACGAAGCCCGCGAGGCGCTCAAGGAAGCTGAAAAAAGGGCTCGAGCTTTCATGGGGGAGGTGCTGGTCGTGGCATCGCATATCGTTGACGACCAGGATTACCCCAAGAGGATCGAGCCCACGACGGCAGGGCTGAGGGAAGCGCAAGCCTTCTTCGACGAACGTGGGATTTCCTGCAGGACAATGCTGCTCTACCGGGGATTCGAGGACCCCGCCGGGGAGCATCTTCGCTTGACCGCGGAAAAGGAAAAAGTCGAGGAGATCATTGTCGGCATCCGCAACAGGTCCAAGGTAGGCAAGCTCCTTCTCGGATCTGTCGCCCAATACCTGATCCTCCGCGCCGGTTGTCCGGTCCTCGGGGTGAAAAAGAAACGGTAGAAAACCTCCCGAGCCGGATAGAGTCGGCAAGCCATCAATGAACAAAAGGTTTCCTATGTCCATTCAGTATCGAATCGAAGCCAATCAGGATTTTCTGCGTCTGGACGTTTCGGGAAATTGGACCTATGGGCGCGAAGCAATGGAAGCGAAAGAGGTGTGGAGGGAAGTCGTCGATTCATGCGGAAAACATGGAGTCGAGCGGATTCTCGCGGTCTTCGATGTCCCGGGGCGCCTTCCCACCTTAGCGGCTTACGATATCGCCAGCGCACCAGAATCCCTGGGGTTCAACCGTCATTACAAGGTTGCCTTGGTCTATACGTATCAGGAGAGATATGAAAGCAACCTTTTCTCCGAGCTCGTCGCGGAGAATCGCGGGTTCAATGTCAAGGCCTTCAGGGATGAGTCAAAGGCGAAGCGCTGGCTGGGACAGGCGTCGATCGGACCACGGTCCTCGGCGACGGCAGCCGAGACCGTCGGATAATCTTTACCGGAGTGAATGGTTATGGGAGTTGAAAGGCGAATCATACGATCTTCATGCCGCATGTGCCATGGCGTGTGCCAGGTGCTCGTCCACCTGGAAGGGGATCGGGTCGTCAAGATCACCGGGGATCCTGAAAGCCCGGTGAGCAGAGGGTACCTGTGCCCGAAGGGCGCCGCCTCGGCCGAGCTGCTGTACCACCCGGACCGATTGCTCCATCCTCTTCGGCGCGCGGGGAAGCGTGGGGAAAACAGATGGCGGCGCATTTCCTGGGAGGAGGCCCTCGAGGAAATAGCCGAGCGCTTTGCCGCCATAAAGGCCGAGAGCGGGTCGGAATACGTGGCCGTGGGGCAGGGGACAGGCAGGCCGCTGATCGAGTTCACCGTGCGGTTCGCCAACGCCTTCGGCACCCCCAACTTCGTCTCCGTCCCCCATGTCTGTTATGTGCCCAGGGTGGCGGCGAGCAAGATCACCATGGGCCAGCTACCGGTCACCGACGTCTACGGCTTCGGCGGCAGGGACCCGGAGTGCATGGTGATCTGGGGATGTAACATCACCCACTCCGGGGCCGCGGACGGCATGTGCGGCGGCATGATCGACCGGGCCCTGCGAAAGGCCGGGAAGGTGATCGTGGTCGATCCGCGGCGGACCCGGCCGGCAGAAGACGCCACCCATTGGCTGCAGCTCCGTCCCGGCACCGATGGCGCCCTGGCGCTCGCCATGATCCAGGTCATTATCTCGGAAGGCTTGATCGACCGGGAATTCGTGCAGCAGTACACGGTTGGCTACGAACAGCTCGCCGAGCACGTGGGGCCATTCACCCCTGAGTGGGCGGCGCCCATCACCCGCATCGCCCCCGAAGAGATCCGTGCCGCTGCCAGGACCTACGCAACCACATCGCCCGCCTGCATGCTCTGGGGCAGCGCGACGGATGCCGGCGCCTCGAATTTCCAGACGGCGCGAAGTCTGCTCATCCTGCGGGCGCTCACCGGCAACATCGACCGCCCCGGCGGCGATGTCCTCTGGGTGCCGCCGCAGGGCGTGCACCAGAAGTCGCTCTTCATGAGCGATGAACAGGAGGGAGCTCAGTTCCTGCCCCCGGAAAAGGCGACTCGGGCCCTGTCCTTCGGCAAATTTCCCCTGGAGAGAGCCGTCCATCCGCCGACTTTCTGGAAATCAGTGGTCAGCGGAGAGCCCTATCGGGTCAGGGCCATGTGGCTCGCCGGATGCAACCCGCTGTTGTCCCAGACGCATCCCCTGGTAATCGAAGAAGCCTTGCGTGATCACCTGGAATTTACCGTAGTCTCCGAGTTTTTCATGACGCCCACGGCCACGCTCGCCGATATCGTCCTCCCGGCCGCCACCTGGCTCGAGACCGACGATGTGGTGAACCTCCACAAGATCTGGTGTGTTCTGGCCCGAAAGAAGGTGGCGCACATGGGCGAGGTCCGGGACGACCGGGAAGTCATCCTGCTGCTCGCCAGACGCCTCGGCCTTACAGAAGCCTTTCCCTGGCCGAATTACCATGCCTACCTGGAATGGCTCCTGAGAGACAGCGGCATGAGCTTCGATGAGTTCTGCGAGCGCGGGATCCTTCAGGGGGAAATGCGCTACTACAAGTACAAGGAAAAAGGATTCGATACTCCTTCCGGGAAATTCGAATTCTTCAGCAGCATTGCCGAGGCCCTGGGCCTGTCGCCCCTCCCGCAGTATCGGGAGCCGGCCCTGTCACCGATCTCTTCACCGGAAGCGGCCGCAGAATACCCGCTGATCCTGACCACGGGGATGCGCAGCAAGCTCTTCTTCGTCAGCGAAGGACGGCAGATCAAAACTCTTCGCAGGGGAAATCCTGATCCCATCGTGGAAATCCATCCGGCGACCGCGCAGGGCTTAGGGATAAGGGAGGGCGATTGGGTCTGGATCGAAACCATGGAAAACCGAGTCACAATGCGCGCAAGACTCTTCGACGGCATCGCCCCCGATGTGGTTAGCGCCCAGCACGCCTGGTGGTTCCCCGAAGACGGCCCGCCGGAATACGGCTGGAAAAGGTCGAATGTCAATCTGCTCTTCGGCGATTCCTCCGGCTACGATCCGGAAACGGGCTCGGAATGCCTGCGCAGCACCCTCTGTAAAATCTACAAAACCCGCCTCTCTTCTGAGAAGCCAGCCTTGACTTGATTTTATGTGGATCGGTATCCGAGGTCGGTAGATTAAGATCTGAAGTTTCGGCTCAAATAACTTCGTATATACAGCAGCTATGTTAACTCTTCTTAAGAACAGGTCCTGTTAGATCTGTGATGGCAACCTCAATAGGCAGGCCTTTCATCGAGGCCTATTGGTAGCAGATTTTCCACTTAAGGACTGTTCAATTTTTCGACGCCACTTCTGCTATTGATCTTCCAGGGATGTTTTCTCGTCGCTACCAAACATACTCGAAACGGTAGAGGCCACAAACCAGGCAGGGACAAGAAACCCTAATCCCAGGATAGCAGAAAGGACAATGTCTTCCGCTCTGCACGCGCTTGTTCTAAGGTATTCTGATTGGCTGGCCATATAGAAGACCGCAAGCATCCAAAATATTGCGCCGCATATCCATCCCGCTCCAGTGATTTCTCTCACATCGTTTATCTCTCTCATATTGTTTCCTCGTCGAAAAACGGCTGACAAACCACTATGGACTCCTTTATCGCATGATTAGCTGATGAAGTAAAGAACATTGAGAGGTAAGGCTACAGCGAAGAGATCAACGATGGGGCTGCTCCTTTAGGAGCGGCCAATGGCAAGATCACGAGAGGATATACTGCAGGACCTGGCGGACGAGAACGAGCGGTTGAGGTGGCAAAGGAGGCGGTCGAGGCTGGCCTCGATGATTAAAATTGACTGGAGACTGGGCATTCTACGCAGAGATACCTTTTAAATCGATAGATCGCCGACAAGGAAGGCCAGATCGTCCGAATGTGGAGGATGTGCGTGTTTTTCAACTCCCTTTAATAGGGAGAAGGGATCGTGGGAAGGTCGGTTCGAGGAAGGAGCGGGGTTGAAAGACGCAAACCCCGCTCCAGACTCGGCGAAAACTCACCTATCAGTGGAAATGGATTTCCTCCTTCCCGCTTTTTGCCTGGATCATTTTGCCGACCAGCATTGACAAAACGGTGATCGCCAAGGCGAGACCGAAGGTGGCGGCTAGATAGATGGACCCACTGGGGAGCTGGGCCGCAGCCTTCACGGCAGCAGGCGCTGCAGCGGCAGCCTTCTCATATACCGGAATCATCCATTCAAGTACATAGGCCTGCAGGGTGACCATGACACCGACCACCGCGGTCAGGAAGAGCGAATGCTTCAAGGTGAAGCGGAAAATATCGCTCTCCTGGCCGACCAGGTTGGTCGCGGAGGTTGCAACGGCGATGGACTGCGGAGAGATCATTTTGCCGCAGACACCGCCGGATGTGTTGGCGGCGACCAGCACGACGGGTTCCACGCCGATCTGCTGCCCCGTAACCACATGCAGCTTGGAGAAGAACGCATTCGACGAGGTATCCGAACCGGTCATGAAGACACCCAGCCAGCCGAGGAAGGGGGCAAAGAAAGGGAAGAAGGCGCCGGT
Organism: Pseudomonadota bacterium; assembly: GCA_023412495.1. The sequence goes on along the minus strand of JAEYNP010000080.1, from coordinate 297,554 downwards.
GGAGGCAAAGGCGTTCCCCAGAGTCACAACCATTCCGGAGAAGTTGAAGATATAGGCAAAACCGATGATCATGGCGATGGTGAAGATCGGCCATTTCAACTTATTGAGGGTGTCTCCGGCAACCGCGGCGGCGGTTTCGGCACTCGCACCCATGACCGGGATGGAAAAAATTCCGGCAAAAAGGATGGCGGTCCCCGCAGAGCTGAGCAGATTGAGGGAGAACATGGCAGCAACCGGCGTGGTCCCTTTCAGCACCATGTTATGCAATCCGGCAACTTCCACTTTCACCAGGAAGATACTGTCGAGAGCTGCCTTGATGGACGGAATGCCCCAGGCGGCAACAAAAACAGAGAGGATGATGAAGGGTGCCCATGCCCGGAAGACCTGGCCGCCGGTGTAGCGCAGCTGCTCCCTGCCGAGGCTTGCCTTTTCCTCCGGAAATTGCCAGCTCTTCTTGGGATGCCATACCTTGAGAAACGCCACCACGCAGACGATCGAGGCGATCGAGGCGAGAATATCGGGAAGCAGCGGGCCCATGTAGTTCGCAGTTAGAAACTGGACGATTGCAAAGGAGGCGCCGCAGACAAAACAGGCCGGCCAGACCTCGATGCCTTTCTTCCAGCCGGACATCAGGATGGTCAGGTAAATCGGGATGAGAATGCTGAGAAACGGCAATGTGCGCCCAACCATCTGACTGATGGCCAGATCGGGGATGCCGGAAACTTGGCCGGCGACCACGATCGGGATGCCGATGGCCCCGAAGGCAACCGGTGCGGTATTGGCGATTAGGCAAACGCCGGCGGCATAGAGGGGGTTGAATCCAAGCCCTGTCAGCATTGCGGCGGTAATCGCCACGGGTGTGCCAAAGCCGGCGGCCCCCTCCAGAAACGCCCCGAAAGAGAAGGCGATCAGCAGCGCCTGCAGGCGCCGGTCATCGGTAATGGAAGCCAGCGAGTTTTTGATGATCTCGAATTGTCCCGTCTTCACCGACAGGTTATAGATGAAGAGGGCGGTAACGATGATCCAACAGACGGGAAATATCCCAAACAGCGCCCCGTCGAATGCGGCGAGGAGTGCAAGCTTCGCCGGCATGCCGTACGCAATAACGGCAACCAGAAGGGCGAGAATGACGGCCCCCAGAGCGGCCCAATGCCCTTTCATTCTCTTCCAGGCGAGGGCCCAGAAAAGGAAGATAATAGGAATGCTGGCTACGAGAGCAGACAATCCAATGTTTCCCATAGGATTAATTACTTGAGTCCATGGCATATTTTTTATTCCTTCTTAATTGTTTTGTTACATTTTGACCTCAGCGACGGCAACCCTCCTTGCCGGATATCGTTCGACCGCTAGCAAGCCGAGGATTTCCTGCCGACAGGTTACTATCGGGTAGCACTGCGTCCCAAGATTGCAACCGGTATGCCAATCAGAAAAATCAAAATATGTATTTAAATTTCACAGAAAAACGTAACATAATACAAGCTCGAGCGAGACGAAGAACTGTACGATAATCAAGACAACAAGAAGGGGGATCGAAGAAAAACAAGGGATAAAATGCGCGAGATGGGTATTGAGAGCATACCTATGTTTTTGATACTTCAGGAGGAAAAATATAGGTCCGAAATGTCGGACATTCGGGGCGGCGGAGGATAACCTGGAAATGCGCTGAAAATATCATGAACCGGGTTGAGAGCGGAGAGCACCCACTTTTCGACATGCAAGTAATAATCACCGAAGTAAAGGTTTCCGGTCAGCCGATCACATACAGGTGTGTTGGCTCAACGGGAATTTGAGTTTTTCGGTTTGAGTTAAAATACTCGAACGGAGAAAGACTTCATGAAAAGAAAACGGAATAATTACTGTCCTAGGAAAAAGTAGCCATTCTAAAACGTCACCTGGTCGACAAGGTTGCGGTATCGGATCTATGCGATGAATACTCGCTTCAGCCAACGGTTTGCTACCGCTGGCAAAAGGAGTTTTTCGAAAATGGAGCAACGGCCTTTGCTCGAGAAGCCCAGCGTCATAAGAACAAAGAGACGGATCGCATAAAGATACTCGAGCAGAAGCTGCAACGCACATACGAAGCGCTCTCCGAGTTCATGGAGGAGCACGTGAAAATAAGTCTTGGGGAGATTTGACCGGCAGCTGGGTGCTCCATGACACTCGGGATCTGGTGGTGGATTTCGTGAAATATTGGTCTGTGTTGGTTCAACGGGAATTGGAGTTTTTCGGTGTTTGAGTTAACATACTCAAATGGAGAAAGACTTCATGAAAAGAAAACGGAAAAATTACAGTCCCGAGGAAAAAGTAGCCATTCTGAAACGCAAGGTTGCGGTATCGGATCTATGCGATGAATACTCGCTTCAGCCAACGATTTTCTACCGCTGGCAAAAGGGGCATAGGCCTTTGCTCGAGAAACCCTGCGTCAAAAGAGCAAAGAGACGGATCGCATCAAGGTGCTTGAGCAGAAGCTGCAACGTAAACACGAAGTGCTCTCCGAGCTCATGGAGGAGCACGTGAAATTAAAAAAAGTCTTGGGGAGATTTGACCGGCAGCTGGGTACCCCATGACACTCGGGATCTGGTGGTGGATTTCGTGAAATATTGGTCCAGGCAGACAGAATTGCCGCTTATCCACTTCATTGTCTGGCTGGCGATTTCCTCGAGCAAGTTTTACCACTGGCAAAAGCGCTACGGCAAAGCGAACGAGCATAATGGCCTGATCCCGCGTGACTTCTGGCTTGAAGACTGGGAGAAAAAGGCCATTATTGCGTTTCACCGCCAGTATCCTCTGGAAGGCTACCGGCGGTTGACCTTTATGATGCTGGACAGAGACATTGTCGCGGTCAGCCCCAGTTCCACCTATCGGGTTTTACGGGAAGCTGGGCTTCTGGCAAGGTGGAACAGCAAGGTGACGAAGAGGGGGACGGGCTTTGAACAGCCGCTTTCCCCGCACGATCATTGGCATATAGATGTTTCCCACATCAATATTTGCGGCACTTTTCATTATCTGTGCAGTATCCTTGATGGTTGCAATCGATATATCGTGCACTGGGAATTGCGGGAGTCGATGACCGAAGGTGATGTCGAGATCATTCTGCAGCGGGCTAAAGAAAGGTTTTCCAGCGCCAAGCCGCGGGTCATCTCAGATAACGGGCCGAAGTTCATTGCCAAAGACTTCAAAGAATACATTCGGATCTCGGGAATGACACACGTCAGGACATCCCCGTATTATCCGGAGAGCAATGGGAAAATCGAACGCTGGCACGGTACTCTGAAGCAGGAATGCATTCGCCTTGGAGTGCTCTTGAATCTTGAGGATGCCCGGCAGGTAGTGGGTAGGTATGTCGAGCATTACAACGAAGTCCGGCTCAACAGCGCCATAGGCTATGTTGCGCCGGCAGATAAGCTGAACGGGAAAGACAAACAGATTTTCAAAGGACGAGACGGAAAGCTGGAGTCGGCTCGGCAGGCCAGAAAAATCCGGCGAGCAGAAGCCAATGCAAGGAAGATCCTTGCCAGTACCCCGCCCATTCAGGCGGCGGCTCCTCTGACGAGCAATTTTGAGAGGCCCATTCTCGGAGCCGCCGCCTGAATGGGCTACCCGCTGTGATGGACCCAAACTTTGGGTATAAATTGGGATAGGAAAGATGGCTTAAACCACCTAACTCAATACAACGGATTCTCCAATTCCAACTGAAGCATTACAACAGATGGATTACAGATGACTGGCTGTGGATTTCATGCGTTACTTACAACAATACCAACGCTGATGTTATAAAAATGGCAGTCTGGGCAAACTGATAACATAACAACAAATGAAATAGAACTCTATAACGAATAAGGTTAGATTGTGAGAGTGCAGCGAGCCACAATCTAACCTTATTCGTTAACAGAGATGACATCATTTTAGTGCCTTGGTCAATATCCTTCCAAGGTCCAAATAGTTCAAACATAAAATAACCTAAATAAGTGGTTACAGACAGGAGATTTTTTTCAGATATCTTGGACTGCACAATGAGCTTCCCAGGAAGAGGAGGTGTACATTGGCAAGTATGAGAATTGGCTGGTTATCAGAGATTGAGACTCTTCCTGAGTGTCGCCAAATCTTTGTCAAATGTCCTCATCATGAGACATACTTTTCTCTATGCCACCGCCGACGGAGCGAGTAGAACGTGCTGGATGGGAGCGCAAAAACGGCATGCCGCGGTGGATATTTGGGTCGAGAGCGGGTTCGGGTGGACGCGGTCGACTTAAAAGGCCATGTCCTCCGGCGGGGGCGCTGTCCAGCGCATCGGTGTGCCCAGGCGGGGATGGATGAGAGAAAGCCTCCAGGAGTGTAGACTTGGACGAGAAAAGAGCCTACCGCCCACCTTGAGCGGCCCTCCATAGTGGCGGTCCCCGGCGAGTGGGTGTCCGGCCTCGGCAAAGTGGGCGCGGATCTGATGAGTGCGGCCGGTAAGCAGCAGCACATGCACCAGGGAGAGTTCACCCTGGCTGGCCAGAACTTCATAATCGGTGATCGCCTCTTGGCCACCTTCGTTGCAGGATTGCACCCGTCCGCTGCGCCGGTCGCGCCGCAGTTGGGAATGGAAGCGTCCCCGCGCCTCACGTGGGGTGCCGGATACGATGGCCAGATACTCTTTCCCGGCCACTCGCGCGACAATCTGCCGGGTCAGCTCCTTGTGGGCCAAGGGATGGATGGAAAAAACGATGACCCCGCTGGTGCCGCGATCGAGCCGCTGGGCCATACCGATCTCCAGGCGCTGTCCGTGGTGCAGCCGCTTGTCGCGCTGCAGCCAGACCTGCAATGCCTCGTAGAGGGTTCCGCGATAGCGGGCCAAAGTCGGCTGGGTCTCGACACCGGCTGGCTTGTTGATGACGACGAGATGCGCGTCTTCAAAGAGGAGGTGGCGCTCGTCGAGCCGGAAAGGGTCGAGTTGGCCGCCGTCGAGGTGGACCTCGACCCTGTCTCCAACAGCGACCGCCGCCCCGCATTTGAGGCAGCGCCGCCCGGCGAGATGCACCCCACCCAGCTCGATGACCTTGCGCAACGCCCCGCGCGAGAGATCCCCTACCTTGCCATGAAGGAAGCGGTCGAGCCGCCCCTCGCTATCATCGTGATTTCGTGTCAGTCGGTAAAGCATGCTTGCATAAAAGAAAACGTAAAAATGAAAAGGCCAGCATACCTGAGGCAGAGGCGGGCGGCAACGGCTCTTTCCTGCTGAGACAGCCTCCTCGAAGATAAGGGATTCGAGCAAGGCTTGAAAAAATCACATCCCCCGAGAAATGCCATACGTGCACGCCATGCGGCAATAAGGCGACCTACGAGCAGTGCGTCAACAAACGGTAAAGTGCTGCGTTTCATTTGCCGAAGACTCCTTCTCCTGCCCAACCACCCGCCCCACACCGCTTTTAACCCAGCAGAATCACAGCCTTTCGGGAAAACCATTTTTACAGAGGATTGATTCTTGCCTGTTTAGTCACCTCATCATTGGTCCCACGGAGATCAAGGTCTTGCCCCAACACTTGCCAGAATACCAAGCATCCGCGCATTAGCCTTTCGCACCTGTGGATCACCAATATGCGGAATGATACGGACATAGGATTTGGTAAAGCGTTGCATAAGTAATTCAAGCTCATTTCTGAACTGCATGTGCCGAACTGGGATCCTCTGTTCATGCTCAAGTCCGGGATATTTCTTTGAAAGTCGCCTGACTTTTGGGGCAAGTTCTTCCATTTTGTCACAAAGCTGATTCATAGCGATAGCTAACTCCAGAGGATTATCCGTATTTTCTGCAACGTTTAGGTATCTTTTCATCGCTGGGATGTAAGGCTTTAACACCCCTGCCGCTTCATCGTATTTGTCTGCTGAAAATCCATACCCAGGCAAAAGCCACAAAATTGAAAGTACAAGTAATACTATGTTTTTTTTCATAAAAAATATCAAAAATATCTACCATCAAGATGGGGATTGAATGCCAGTTAGACTTCGATTTTTAATTTAACCAAAGGATGTGGTTTAACGACAGGAATTTCTTTAATATTTGAACGAGTTAACTGAGTTTCTATGGAAGTGTAGGTGTTCACCGGCAAGCCTTTGTGACAGTTGATAATCAGAACCTGAGCTTCTTCCTGAATACGGAATGCTCGTCAAATCTCCATTAAACCAGTAGCGAAATTGCGGAGACATTTAAGCCTGCTCCAAACCATGTCTGTCCCGATTACTTTCTTGCAACCCCATCACCAGATTGCTCCAGTTCTTCGGCCGTAATCAGGCGGTAACTTGTACTTCGTTCCCCGCCCGGATACCGCGTTCGCCACTAAAAACCGCGAGTAATGCGGCGAATAGCGACCTTAATCGCCGCAAATGCTCTCCATCCGGGGAACAAGGGGACGCTTTTTTTTATTCCTGCCGCTTGGCGAGATGATCTGCAACCAGACTTTCTTTTGCTACCTAACCCGCATATCGCCCTTTTCCCTAAAGCGTTGGTGCATGAAAAAGGCCTTTTCAAGGATATGCGGTTCGTGCCCGCCACGCTCCCGGACGGCACGCTGGAAATAGTCCCACAACTGATCGCGATAATCAGGATGCACACATTTCTTTATCACCTGTTCGGCAACCTGGCGCGGAGTGAGTTGGCGGGTGTCGACCAGGCCGTATTCGGTTACCACCACATCCACCGAGTGTTCTGAATGATCGACATGCGAGACCATGGGAACGATAGCCGAAATCACACCACCTTTGGCGGTTGAGGGCGTTACCATCATGGTCAAGGCACCGTTGCGTGTAAAATCCCCAGAGCCGCCGATACCGTTCATCAGCTGCGTGCCCATGACATGGGTGGAGTTCACTTGGCCGTAAATGTCGATTTCGATGGCGGTGTTGATGGCGATCACCCCCAGACGCCGGATGATTTCCGGTGAATTGGAAATTTCCACCGGTCGAAGAATGATTTTATCGCGGTAGCGATAAATCTCATTGAAGAATCGTTCGCGAGCCTTTTCCGACAAGGTCATGGCTGAACCGGAAGCTGCACGAACCTTGCCGAGATCGATAAGATCTAAAACGCTGTCCTGGAGAACCTCCGAATAGATATCAATGGAATGGAAGTTTTTATCTTCGAGGAAGCCGGACAGAACGGCATTAGCCACATCGCCGACCCCTGCCTGCCAGGGCAGGTTGGGCGGGATACGATCTTTTTTGATTTCATGCCGGACAAAGTCGAGGATATGCTCGGCGATCCGGCTGGAGATAGAATTAGGTGGCATAAAGATCGGGCAGCGATCCTTTTCGGTGCTGAACAGAATGGCCACAACGCGATCGGGGTCCATTTCGATAAAAGGTTTGCCAATCCGGTCAGCGGTGCGATAGAGAGGGATGGGCATGCGGTACGGTGGATCTTCCGGGATAAAGATGTCGTGAATCCCTTCGAGGAGCGGTGAAATTGCGGATATTTCTATAATGATCTTCTGTGCTTCGCGCACGTAAGTGGGTGTGTTGCCAACTGACATGGTGGGGATAAGGTGGCCTTTTTCTGTAATCGCCGCCGCCTCCACTACCGCAACATCACAGCGACCCCATTCCCCAGCCCGTACATTAGCTGACAACTGGGAGAGATGATCGTCTTTGAAGCAAATTTCCCCCTGGTTGATTTTGTTCCGCATGAACTTGTCGCTCATGTAGGGTCGTCGCCATGCCACGAGATCGGCTTTGGCCAAGATGCCATCGACCATTTCGCCGGTGGATGCGCCGGCAAACAGGTTAATTTTAAATTGCTCACCACTTTCCGACCGATTCACCAGTTCCTGGGGAATTAATTTTGGATATCCGGCGGTAAAACCGGAAATAAACAGGTTTGTGCCATCTTGAATGTGCATGGCGGCCGTGGTTGGGTCAGTAATCTTACCTTGCAAAGGTTTAAATCGAACCCGTTCTGTCAGCATATCGAGATCTCCTTGGCTTTTTCGTTATCATCATTTTCGGTTGCGACCAGCGCCGAAAGAACCAGCGTGTCACCACCGAGGGGTATTGGTGAAATTGCAATCCAGTCCACAGCCTGCTTAAAGCACACCTCGTCGGCTAACCTTCTTCCTGAAAAGGTTGTGTTCTGCCGGAGTCCACACATTTACAAATACCATAACCGAAATAAGTGGTGACAGGCAGGGGGGGGCAGAATTGAGGAGATGTTCACTGGCAAGCAGGAATTTCGGCTGAATTTCAGAAATTGAGATTCTTCCTCATGCTTTAGAGAGCATTGAAGCGGAAACAATTTTGCCGACCTCTTGACCCTAAAGCGGACTGACGCCCGCAGCCCAAGGGTTGTTATCCCCTCCCACAGCAGAGGGGATAAGTACCTTCACGAAAATCGTTTCTAAAAAACAAGAAACGATTTTCTAAGGTACTAAAGTGGAGAGGACTCGTAATGTTCCTCTGTAAAGGAAATAGGAAAAGGTTATTCAAGCCAGTTTTCCAGTGACAACCCCGGGACGCGGGAAAATTCCCCGATATTCGCGGTTACCAGGGTCAGTTCGAGTGACAGGGCGTGAGCTGCAATAAGTAAGTCGTTTGGGCCAATGGGGGTGCCTGCCGCTTCCAGCTTGGCTCGAATCCAGGCATAATGGAAATCTGTATCGACATCCAGAGCTAGAACGTCAAGGACTGTGAGCAATTCTTCAACCCTTGCCTGAAGGGAGGCGGATTGTTTTTTCTCCGCCCTAAAACGTAATTCGCATGCAACGACAATGCTTGTGCAAACCGTTTTCTCTCCCTTTTCGGCGATTCGCCGTGCAACACTGCCGGCCGGGTTGCGTATCAGGTTGGAAAGGATATTGGTATCCAACAAATAAGTAAAATCTGCCATATCACAGCTCGATATCATCCAACGGCAGGAGATCTTCATCGACATCGGGAAAATCATCAGACAGCGGCTGCCATCCGGCTATGACCTTCAGCAGGGAGCGTTGTTGAACAGGTTCAATAATAAGTTTTGTCCCTTCCTTTCGAATCACAGCCTCATCTCCTGGCAACTCAAACTCACGGGGAATACGCAGTGCCTGATTTCTCCCGTTCTTAAAGAGTCTGACGTGTCTTTCAGTTTGCATGATGTCCTCTCTTTTTCAAGGCATAGGTCTTGGCATATGCTGATACTGTATCTTGCCTTGTCGAGAGAGGCAAGGTTAAAAGGAAAAAATCAACAGTGGTGACACCAATAAGTGCAAATTCTAAAATATATTTCGTCCGATTTGTCGAGGTTTACCGAAGTTCTAATGATTTTGAGAGAAAAGTCATTGGATGGAAGGGGTGGGGGGCAGATTACGTCCTGCCGAACCTCACGGTCCAGGAAGCGGCACTGCAGCCACAAAAATTACCACCAGCGTCTGAACTCGGAGTGTTATCGAGGGCTTGACAAGCAACTCCTGTTGCATGTATAGAATGAGTTCAGATGCGGTGTCACCAGATGGTGCGAATTCACCTGGATGGGCATCGAGATTGAGAGCTTGCGCTTGCCGTTTTTCAGAGCTCTTTCGGACATGGTGGACGCGGTTATGTGTGTTCGAGGGTGGGGCGGTTTTCATTTTGCGAAAGTATGGGTGCCTTGCTGGGAAGCTTGCTTAAAAAATCGAAGATCTCAAGCGAGGCATAATTGTCTTTGTTGATTAAATAGAGAGAGGAGAGCGGAGTGTCACGTAAAGATGTGAAGAACAGAAGGCAGGAGAAGATGCGCCACATCCTGAAGACGGCTACGGAGGTATTCGCCGAGAAGGGATATGCCGGTGCCAGCACCAACGAGATAGCGGAAGTGGCAGGCATCAGCAAGCGCAGCATGTACTACTACATGGGCGACAAGGATACCCTTTATGCCTCTGTCATCCAGGAACTGCTCAATGAGGCGTACAAGCTGATCGATATCAATATCACGGAGAAGCTGGCGCCGGAGGAGAAGCTGCGCCATTTTATCCGAACCATCGCGCAAATAGGGAGTGATCGGAAACTCCACTCGATCGTCCTCAGGGAATTACTCTCCGGGGGGGAATTTCTGCCGAATTATGTAGTAGAGGGCTTGGACAAGCTCTTTGCCACCTTTACCGGTATCCTGGAGGAAGGCAGGGAAAAGAGCGGCTTCCGGGATGTCAATCCCTTCGTCGCCTGCATGATGCTGTTTTCCTTTTTTGTACAATGGAACCTTATCATTCCTTATATGAGCAAAGTTGATCTGCGGACTGAAGATATCGCGGCGCTCGGCACCGGTGTCAGCGATCAGCTCATCGATGAAGTTCACAAGATGTTTGTAAGATTCGTCAAAGAAGGATAGTTTCAGCCCGTTCGCGGCCGCACGGGGATTCCGAGGCATCTCATTTCCTTGGACCCCCGCCGCTCGTCACAAGTTCCTCCTCTAATGCGGGCTGACGCACGCAGCCCAAGGGTTGTGATCCCCTCCCACAGCAGAGGGGATAAGTACCTTCACGAAATTCATTTTTAAAAAACAAGAAATGAATTTCTAAGGTACTAATCTATTCCGGTTGCCAGATACGTGCAGATTCCCTTGTCAAGGGAGTGCTGCATTTAGTTCCTTCACTGGCAGACTCATGTCCGCCTGCCATTATCTCATGCCACCAGGTGCGGGCTTGTTTATGCCCCTCGTTGTTCATTACGTCCCATCGTCAACTTCTTCGTGCGTTTTCCTTGAATGATCGCAGGTTCCTCCGTTCTTGAAAACCATCCCCGTTAAAATTTGTTTTCTGCACAATTACAGTGAGATAAAGCTATGTAAAAATTTTCTATTGACATCTTCGTCGAATGGTCTATAGATAGACACTGTAAAGTGTCACCGATAGGGGAAATAATTAATGCTTCAACAACAAAAAGGGGAACGACATGTGTTTTAGACCGACGACGGCCATCAAGAAGAGAGAGGTCGCATGTCCGAAGTGTAACACGATGAATCCGCTGCCGCTTTCCACTGACTCGAACTTGACCGAACTGATGGGCAATGCCAATTCCAAGGCCATTCTCGAGACGCACTGCGCCGCCATGATTGCCGATCCACGGCTGAAAATGGCCATGGGCATGACCTTGAAACAGATCGTCCCGCTCTCCCAGGGGAAACTCACCCAGGGGACTATCGAACTCGTCGCGGCGGAACTCGCCAAAATGTCCGACACGAAATCCTGCTCGTCCTGTGGCGAGGCGCTTCCTCTCACCCTGGCTCGTGCCGCGGGTCCGGCAGGACCGGCAGGTCCGGCGAGGAAATAACTTCAACGATGGAAAGCCAGAGGGTAATCCCATGGAATTGATTTTCCTTGGTACCGGGGCGGGGAACGGCGTGCCGGAATTCTACTGCGACTGCGAGGTGTGCATGGAGGCCGAGGAAGATCCCCGTTGCCGGCGCACTCGTAGCGCTGTTGTCCTCTGTGGAAAAGTCAACCTCCTCTTCGATGCGCCGCCTGAGCTTTCCTCGCAGCTTCTTCGCGAGCGGCTGCGTCATATCGACTGCCTTTTCCTCACCCACGCGCATCACGATCATTGCGCAGGGCTTGGCGATCTTGAGATCTATGCCCGTTTTCATTGCAAAAACAGGCTCCCTGCAGTCATGAGTCCCGAGACGCTGGAAGAACTGGAGAGCTGTCACGGGTCGCTGAAGGAGTGGATGGACGTCGTTCCTCTCCAGCCCGGCGGAACCTTATGGAGAAATGGGGTCTCAATCACTGCGGTTGAAGTGGCCCACTCGCGGGGCACGTTGGGTTATATGATTGGCACCGAGACAGGGCGCACAGCCTATCTGCCGGACACAGGCCCCCTGCCAGATCGTACGAAAGTCCTTCTGACCGGAGTTGAAAACCTTATTCTCGATGCGACTTTCTGGGAAGAAAACTGGTACCCGGACAAGCATCTCGCGTTGGACGAAACGGTTCGGATAGCTCGTGAATTGAGCGTCGGCGTCCTGTACCTGACCCATCTTTCGATGCATTACGGCAAGCCGGTAACCAGCCGGGAGATCGAGAATGTCATAAAACCTTACGGGGGAACTGTCAGACTGGCTTATGACGGGATGCGGATCGTGCTCGGGTAAATCGAAACGATCTGATGGTGCAGTCTGCCGACACAAAAAAACGGAACAAGAAGAGAGCAGCAAGGATGAATCTACACAGCACTCGCCACATCATCAATGAGATACGGGGAACCAAGGTGGTGCCCGGGGTATGTATCGTGTGTCCCTGGCATTGCCCCACCGAAGTCTTTGTCCGTGACAACCAGGTGGTCTACGTCAGAGGCAATGAAAATGCTCCCAACCGGACGACCCGCTGCGTCAAGGGGATCTCGAGCATCCACCTCTCCCGTGACCCCGACCGGCTGCTCCACCCGATGCGGAAGGACAAAAACGGAAACTTCAGGGCCATATCCTGGGATGACGCCTTCTCGTTCATCGCGGAAAAACTTCAGGTCATCAAGGAAAAATACGGTCCCGAAGCCGTGGCCTACTTGTGGCACCTCGATTCCAACGAGATGTTTTCCCAGCAGCTCTTCGTTCAACTCTACGGGACGCCGAACTGGACCGGCCATGGCGCCGCCTGCGACCAAAGCCGCCGCCTGGCCGGGCTGACTACCTTCGGCCATCCGCTGCCCACCAAGGACTACGAGAACAGCCGGTTTATCATGCTCTGGGGCGAGGATCCCCTGGGTCCCAATCAGAGCCTGCATGAGAACCGGGAACTGGTGGAGGCGGTCAAACGGACGACAAAGCTGGTGGTGGTCGACCCGTACCGCACCCGGACGGCGGAAAAAGCCCATGTCTGGCTGCCCATCAATCCGGGCACAGACGGGGCCCTGGCGCTGGCCATGGCCTATCGTATCGTCGAAACGGGCGCCCACGACGCGGAGTTCTGCGAAAACTACGTCTACGGCTTCGAGGCATTTGCCGAACACCTCAAGGAGAAGGGCTACACGCCCCAGTGGGCCGAGACCATCACCGGCATTCCCGCCGCGACGATCATCGAACTCGCTGACGAATTCGCCCGGACCAAACCGGCGGTGATGGACGGTCTCAAAGGCATAGTCAATTACTCGAACGGCTTTCAGGCGTTGCGGGCCATCTTCTGCCTCAACGCGATCACCGGCAATGTCGACGGCCCCGGCTGTCTGATCCTGAAGGAGGCTGGACCCTTGCTCCCGCCGCTCGATATTCCCGAGGAAGTTGTCGCCGTGCCCGAGCGGCCGAATCTCAGCGCCGCCATGGGCTACCCCCTGGCCCCCGACATTCCCAGCCAGCTGCTGCCCAAGGCGGTTCTGGAAAATGATCCGTATTCGGTGCGAGGCCTCTTCTTCCACATCGTCAATCCGGCCCAGAGCGATCCGAACACCGCGCTGTTCCGGAAGATGATGGCGAACCTCGACCTCTCGGTCACCATCGATCTCTATATTAGCGAAACCGCTCAGCTTTCCGATATCGTCCTGCCAGAGGCATCGATGTTCGAGCGGGCCGAAGTGAGGGAAAGCCTTTGGTCCGGGCCGCAGGTGATTCTGGCCCAACCGGCGATTCCCTGCCTGGGGGATTCGAAGCCGCACTACGAGATCATCAGGGGGCTGGCCGAGAAGATGGGCTACGGTCGCTATTTTCAGTGGGAAAGCTGGGAGGACTGGGCCAGGAATGCCACGTCCTTTCTGCCGGTTTCCTTCGAGGAACTCAAAGAGACTGGCGTATGGCACGGGGAGCTGCGGTACCACAAATACCTTGAGGAAGGCTTCATGACGTCCACAGGCAGGGTCGAGGTCTATTCCGAACTCCTGGCCGAAAATGGCTACGATCCTCTGCCGGTCTACGAAGAGGATCACCGGGTGAAGCCGGATTCCGAATACCCGTTCCAGCTGATCAACGCCAAGATGCAGAACCACTGCGGCACCCATACCCAGAACAATCCCTACCTGATGGCCATCGAGGATGAAAACTGGGTGGAGCTGAGCACTGCCGACGCCGGGGAACTGGGCATTGCCGACGGCGACCGGGTGGAAGTCGCCTCGCCGCTCGGCAAGGTGACCATTGCCGCACGGGTCAAGGACGGCCTCAAGCCCGGCATCGTGCGGGTGCTGCAGGGTCACGGCTTCGGCCGCACCACGGGGTCGCTTGCCAGGGGCAAGGGATCCCATGTCAATCCGATCTTCGACTCCCGGGTCAACCCCGTGTCCGGCGGCATCGGCTACAACGAATGCAAGGTGAGCGTCAGAAAAGTTGAGGTGAGCTCATGAATCAGTACGGTTTCTACTTCGACAAAGAGAAATGTGTCGGCTGCCGCGCCTGCGAGGTCGCCTGCCAGGTGTGGAACGGCTCGAACCAGACGGTGAAATGGCGAAATGTCACATGCCTGACAAGAGGCCGGTTTCCGGAAATCATCGGGGTGAACGTGTCGCTTTCCTGCATGCACTGCGGCGACGCGCCGTGCCGGAAGGCCTGTCCACGGCAGGCCATCAGCAAGAGCGAAGAAACCGGGGCGGTGACGGTGGACCAGACCAAGTGCGTGGGCTGCATGCTCTGTCTATGGGCCTGCCCTTTCGGCGCACCCAAGATGAGCACGAAGGGCCGGATGGAGAAATGCAACTTCTGCCAGGAACGGCCGATGGGCATGAAGCGGGCCTGCGAGGAGATCTGCCCTAACCAGGCCATCGTCTCGGGGCTCATCGACGAACTCGCCAAATTCTCCAAGAAGAACGTGGCCGACCGGATTTCCTGCCTGGAGGACACCGGTGTCCTGGGCCATGAAGGGGGGTGAAGATGGTCAAGTACGCATTCTTATGGATAATGATCCTGTCGGCGACGGCCTTCTTTCTCGTCGGTTTCTACAAGAACATCGTCGCGAGAATCGCCCATATCCTCTGGGTGAACAATCCGGAGACGGCTGGGACGGTTCGGGATCCCCGGGTCCGCCTGCCGTTTCCCTCGCTCAGGACCATTCTGCGTGAGGCGATCATCCAGAAGAGGATCGGGAGCCGCTCCCTCTTTCTCTGGCTGCGCCATTTCCTCATCTTTCTCGGATTTGCCACGTTCTTTATCCTCTCCCAGATCTACCCGCTGGTCATCAAGTACTGCCCGATCGAGTACTTCGTCAGCGGGGCGGGGCGGGGCTACCTGAAATTCGGCCTCGAAGGGACCGGATTCGTTCTCTTTATCGGGCTTACGCTGGGGCTGATCCACCGTACCGTATTTGCCAGGAAAGAGCGGCTCTACGTGAACCTCTGGCTCCTGCTGCTGCTGTGGTCGGTCGTCTTTACGGGATACCTGGCGGAAGTAGCCCGTTTTCTCACGGATTCCCATGATCCATTCCGGGAATACTCCTTTGTAGCCGCCCCCATTGCCCGGGTTTTGGCCGAACTTCCCTGGAAGTGGGATATCCTCTCGCCCCTGGTGTGGACGATCCATTTGATGCTTATCGCCTGCTTTTTCGCCTGCATTCCATTCACCAGGTTTGTCCACATCTTCGCCGCTCCCGTCGGCCGAAGCGTCACTATGGGCCAGGATACCGCCGGGTTGAAAAGAGAAAAATTAGCTGAAGGATTGTTATAGCTTATGGGACTGAAGAAGAAAGTTCAGACAGTTTACCTCATCCTGGCGACAGCGATTGAACTGCTGATCGGCCTTGCCTCCGCCTTTTATCTCGAGATGACTTCTCTCCCGTTTTTCCTGGTCATGGCAACTACTCTGATTGCCATAGGATCAATCGAATATTTTGTGTTGCAGCACGACCCGGAAGCCATGGAATAAACGGAGGTGGCGGAGATGGATATCCTGCAAGAGACCAAAGATAAATGCCTCAACTGCCAGCAGTGCAAGATGGCTTGCCGGCGCCTCACTGCCTTCGTAAAACGTTCGCCCGGCGATGTCGCTCAGGCTGTCCTGAGCGGGCAAGTCGACACGAAGGTGATAGATTTTCTCACGAAATGTTCGCTCTGCAGTCTGTGCAACGAACTCTGCCCGTATGGTGTGGATATCCGCGGTATGGTCACCCACGCCAGGAACGTGCTCGTGAAAACCGGCCTGATCGATCAAGAGTGCTACCGGCACCTGTGGGTGGACCACGATTGGAATCTATTCACCCTGTTCAGGGCAAACTACCCGCCTGGTTCAACCCTCGGGCAACTGGTGAAGGATAACTGCGAAGTCCTCTTCTTCCCCGGCTGCATGCTCTCCCTCGAAGGGCCGGAGCTGGTGCGGTCCGCAGTGGAGTGGTTGAATGGACGGCTCGGGCAGCAAGGCGGGGCGGGTGTGTCGCTGCACTGCTGCGGCGAACCCCTGGAGCAAATGGGGCAAAAGGCGAGGGCCAAAGCCTATTCGGCAGGATTATGGGAACATATTCTGCGCTCCGATACGAGTACTGTCATTACCTCATGCCCGACCTGTCATGCCAGGATGCTGGCAACCCGGCCTGATTGCCAGGTGCAGATTATCTCCCTGTATCAGCTCATGGCCGAGTCGGGCCTGAGGGCTCCGGCCCCAGGCGCCGGCAAGGTAACTGTGCACGACTCGTGCAGCGATCGGGAAGGCCGGATAGGCGGCGCGGTACGGCTCCTGCTTCGCGACTGCAAGCTGGTGGAAATGGCGCATCACGGAAAAGAAACCATCTGCTGCGGCTCGGGCGGCCTGGTTTCGGCCGTCGATCCGGATCTCTGTGGCGAGCGGGCCATACGGCGGATACAAGAAGTCGAGGATGCCGGGGCTGAAACCTGTGTGACCTCCTGCATGAGCTGCGCTCACCGCCTGGCGGCCAAGAAGGGGGAAAGAAACGTTCGCCACATTCTGGAACTCGTCTTCGGCCAATCGGTCGAGCATGGGGAATTCGACCGGCTGGCGCACGGGCTGTTCCAGGGGGAGCGTGGGGAAGAGACTTTCCTTCGCCTGCAGCATTCCAACCTCGCCTCCTTTTCGCCGGGTGAGTAGGAGAGGGCCGTCCGCTTATGAAGACGATTCGAACGACCGAAAGCGTCTGTCCTCATTGCCTCAGCAAGATACCGGCCACGGTGTACGAGAAGGGCAGGGAAGTCTGGCTGGCCAAATCCTGTCCGGAACATGGTCCGTTCGATGTCTACCTGTGGCCGGATGTGGAACAGTATGTCTGGTTTTGCGGGTTGAGTTTTCCATCTCATCCCCGTGTCCCGCAGACCGGCACCGTCAAAGGCTGCCCCCGTGACTGCGGCCTGTGCCCGGGCCATGCCCGAGGCATCACCCTCCCCGAAATCGAGGTGACCTGGCGGTGCAATCTCGCCTGCCCGGTATGCTTCATGTCCGACAGTCAGGTCCCGCCCGATCCCTCCCTCGAGGAAATCAGCCGGATGGTGGGGACGATCCGCAATTATGACGGGTCAGGTTTTCCCTTGCAGATTACAGGGGGCGAGCCGACGATCCGCGCCGACCTTCCGGAGATTATCGAGCTGGCCGGCAGGCACGGGGCCAGTGCTGTGGAACTGAACACCAACGGCCTGGTCATCGGCCGCGACATCCACTACCTCCGGGCACTGAAAAAGGCGGGACTGACCAACGTCTACCTCCAGTTCGATGGGCTCGAATCCGAGGTGACCAGGACACTGCGCGGCCAGGACGTGCTGGCCGATAAATTCCGGGCCATCATAAACTGCCGGTCGGAAAGCATACCCGTCATCCTGTCCGTGACCATCGTCGAAGGCGTCAATGACGGAGAGCTGGGCCGGCTCATTGACTTTGCCATGGACAATCTCGACGTCATATCCGGGCTTGCCCTGCAGCCGGCCTTCCTATCCGGCAGGTTCGAGCTGGGCAGGCCCAAACACCTGTCCGTGGGCGACGTCGCCCGGCTGATAGCCGAGCAGACGGAGGGCAGGATCGCGCTTGCCGACTTCTGGCCCGTGGGCAGCAGTCATCCGCTCTGCTACGGCTCCACCTATCTTCTCAAAGACAGTGATGGCTACCTGCCGTTCACCAGGCATCTCCAGGAGGAGGACTACAGGAGGAGCTTCAACAGCACCAGTCCCCAGGGGGCGGTCTTCATGGACCTTGCCGCCGGAGACTCCCCGTCGCAGACTCCTCCGCCCGGTCTCCCCATCCTCATCATGGAGTACATGGACGCCTGGACCATGGACCTGGCGAGAACCCGGGAATGCAATCTCGCCGTTACCCTGGCCGATGGCTCGTCGATTCCGTTCTGCGTCTACCATCTCACCGACAGCCGGGGCGAGAGACTCTATCCGCATGGAGGAAGGAGGCGGCATGGCGCAGGTGCGTGAGTCTAACTGCCAGCTGTGCGGTTATTTCTGCGGTCTCAAAGTCATAGTCGATGACGAGGAGAGGGTGACCGGGATACGACCAGATACCATCCGCTACCCCAATGATCCCTCCGTCATCGCCCAGTGTCGCCGATTCATGGCGGGCAAGGACATTCTCGATCACCCCGATCGGTTGAATCATCCCATGAAAAGCGTGGGGCCGCGCGGCCCTGGACAATGGCAGCGGGTAAGCTGGGATGAAGCCATGAGCGATATCACGGCTCGCCTGCAGGAGTTGAAATCCCGCCATGGCGCCGAGACGCTTGCCACCTGCATCAGCGCTCCGCACACCATCTATTGGCCGATGCACCGTTTCCTCAACCTGTGGGGGACGCCCAACAACGTCGGTATCGGCACGGTCTGCTGGAATCCGCGGATCTGGGTGAACAGCCTCACCTATGGCTGGCCGATTGAAGACGAGCTGGACCCTCTTCTCACCCGGTGCGTTCTGGTATGGGGTATCAATCCGGCGGAATCGGACCGGTCGTTGTTCTGGAAGACCCTGAAGGGTTATGCCGATTTTGGCGGAAAGCTGGTCGTCATCGATCCAAGACGGACCAAGACTGCCCGGCTGACCGACAGGTGGCTGGCGGTCAAGCGTGGGACCGATGGCGCGCTCGCATTGGGGATGCTGAACGTCATCATTCAGGAAAAGCTTTGGGACCGTGAATTTGTTGAACGCTGGTGTTCCGGCTTTGCCGAGCTGGCGCAGCGAGTCCAATCGTACACGCCGCGCAAGGTAGCCGACATCACGGGGATCGCACCGTCTGATATCGTCGACTCGGCCGTTCTTTACGCCTCGAGCAAGCCGGCAGCACTTTTCACCGGACTCGGCATCGATATGAGCGGGATCCATTGCACCCAGACCCTGCGCGCCATTGCCGCGCTCCGGGCCATCACCGGCAACGTCGATGTGCCGGGTGCGTCCTTCATCAACGAACGGCCGGATTTTGTGCCCGAGATCGATCTCGAGCTGAGCGACAGGCTGCCGGAATCCCAGAGAGCAAAAAAACTCGGCGCTGCGCTCTTTCGGCTCCAGCGGTACGAGGGGTATGAGAGGCTGACGGAGTTTACCCGGCGTCACGGTAAGCGGCTGCCGGCCCGCTATCTGACTTCCGCTCACCCACACCTCGTCTGGCAGGCCATGCTCACGGGTGAGCCGTATCCGATCCGGGCCCTGGTCTGCATGGCCAGCAACCCGCTCTTGTGTCAGGCCAATACCAGGTTTGTCCATCAAGCCCTGCATTCTCTCGATCTGCTCGTGGTGCTCGAGCAGTTCCTGACGCCCACAGCCATGCTCGCCGACTATGTCCTGCCGGTCACCGGCAGTTTCGAGCAGCCGCTCATGCAGACCAACGGCGGTGTCGCCAATGTCGCCTACGGCGGGCCGGCGGCCGTGGCGCCACGGGGGGAGCGGCGTACGGATTTCGACTTCTGGAACGATCTCGGCAGGCGATGCGGCCAGGAGAAGTACTGGCCCTGGAGCAAGATGGAAGAGGCCCTGACGGATGTTCTTGCTCCCACCGGCATGTCCTGGAACGAATTCTGCCGTTCGGGGTTCTATGCACCGGAGAAATCATACCGGAAATGGCAGCAGGAGGGTTTTGCCACTCCCAGCGGCAAGGTGGAACTGCGCGCCAGCCTCCTTGAAGAGTTCGGCCATGACCCGCTCCCGGGCTATATCCAGGCAGAAAAAACCGGCGATGATTTCCCCCTGACCTTAATGACCGGCGCAAGAAAGCACCCTTATTACGCATCCCAGTTCAGGCAGCTTGAGCGATTTCGCAAGCTGCACCCCCGGCCGCTCGCGGAGATCTCTCCCGCAACAGCTACCCGATATGCACTTCGGCCGGGAGACAGCATCTGGATCGAGACGAGACAGGGGAGGATCAGGCAGGAGGTGGCGATCGCCGATATGGTCGACGACATTGTCAGCATTGAATATGGCTGGTGGTTCCCGGAGCGGGAGGCGATGGAGCCGAGTCTCGGTGGGCTCTGGGAGGCCAATGCCAACGTGCTGACGACAGCGGACCCGGCTTGCTGCGACCCCACTCTCGGCCAGTGGGATTTTCGTGCCATTCCCTGCCGAATCCACAAGGAGGAACCAGATGCTGCGATTTGACCGGGCGATAGTCGAAGACCTACCTCAACTTGCCGCCCTGCTGTGGAACAACGGCATGAAATACGAAGACCCCGTAGAGGATTACATGCTGGCCTGGCAGGACGAGGAGATCGCCGGATGCGTACGGATCGAGGCGTATCCCGATGTCGCCGTGGTTCGTCCCCTCGTGGTGGCTGAACCGTACCGTAACCGAGGGATAGGCAGGTATCTTCTCCAACTCGTCCTGCCAGTCGGAAAACCCACGGTGATCGCGGCCCGAGGCGAATCGGTTGGTTTTTACCGAGCGCTTGGCTTCACTGAAACAGAGTGGCAGGCAATTCCCATCCATCAAACCAATGAGTGCATATCCTGTCCCGAGCGGGAGGAATGCCGTCCGCAGCCCATGATCCATAGGAGTTGACATGGAAATACATGCAAAAAAACACGCTTTGGTCATTTTTACCAAACATCCCGAACCGGGTTTTACAAAGACGCGGCTGACCGAGGAATACGGCGGAAGCCTCACCGCCACGGAGGCGGCCGAGTTGTACAGGGCCATGGTCCTCGACACGGCGGCCGTGGGGCTTCACGCTCTGAATACGTGCCGGAAAGACTCTGATTCGGGGGATGTCTTCCGGTTCTGCATCTCGTCTCCGGCAGATCACCTGCTCAAGGTGCGGGAGATGTTCGACGCAGCGTTTCCTTTCGCCGAAATCGAGTATGTCTCCGACCAGGGTAAAAACTTCGACGAACATTTCGACAGCTGTTATCGGCAACTCTTCGAGAAGGGCTACCACTCGGTCGTCTGTATCGGAGGGGACATGCCGGCCATGACGCCAAATTTGATCTGCCGAGCCTTCGCATCGCTTTCCCGGCTGGCAGACAATTCGAGTCGAGGGGCCATGGCCCTCGCCCCCTGTCAGGCGGGCGGTGTTTCCCTGGTGGGCATCACCAGAGGGACACCCATCAATTTCGCTGGGGTCTTCTATAATATCGAAGGAGTTACCGCCCTTGACGCCCTCATCGCCATTGCCTGGCAGAAGGAAGTGCCTGTCGCCCTCTTCGAGGCTCTCTCGGATGTGGACAATGGGGAGGACCTCGGCCACATGATTTCGGTCATCAACGCCATGGCCTACGCCTCCCGCTTCGACAACGAAATCCTCGTTCCGGAAAGGACCCTGGATCTCGTCAACAAGGTGGGGCTGTCGGCAAGCTCACAGCCCAATGAATCAAGAGATCCCCGGGAGACGATCGATGGTTAGCATAGAGATAGATCAACGAAGCTGTACCGGTTGCGGGCTCTGCGTCGAGCTGTGCCCACTGTCGGTTTTCGACTCCGCTCCCTCCGGGGGCGATTCCGTGCCGAAGGCGAAACGGCCCGAGGACTGCTGTGCCTGCATGACCTGCTCGGGTAAATGTCCCCAGGCGGCGATATCGGTTACCGAAAAAGAGCCTCCCAGGCGCTATTTGGACGAAGAGGACGCCCCCGCCATCCTGCTCAGCCCGGAAGAACAGGCATATTACAAGGAATATGCCGAAGTCCTCGAGAGGATTCTCAAGCTGAGATGGAAACCCGTCGCAGTCACGCTCATCCGGAAGAACGAGCCATTGCCCCATATCCCGGTCCCCCGGGTGAGACTGCGCTACTGCCAGTCCCTGATCATGGCCCGGCGAGGCAGGCAGATACTGATGCCCCCATCATCGCATGCCTGCCCGGATGGAGCGTCGATTCTGGGACTTATGAAGATTCCTCCGAAGCTGGCCGCAGGAGAGATCTACCACAAGCTGGGCAAGCTGGCCAGCAGCGAAGCCGCCAAAACCCTGGTACACGGCAGGCCGAAGCTGCACGAGGAATCCGTCCGGGCAACGCTGGTCACCCCGCTCGCTGAACCGGTCATGAGGGCGGATATTGTCGTGGTCATGGCGCCCCCGGAGACCATGATGTGGCTCTGCATGGCGTCCACCTACTTTACGGGCAGGAGGATGAATTTCCAGATGGGCTGCTACAACGCCCAGTGCCTGGAGACTACACTTCATCCCTATACGACCCAGGAACTCAACCTGTCGCTCGGCTGCTACGGCTGCCGGGCCATCTCCGACCTCGGCGACGAACTCATGTTCATCGGGATTCCGCTCGCCAAAATGGAGCAACTGACAGCGGGGCTCACCCATCTGGGGAAGAAAGCGATACCGGACTCCCGAATGAAGGCTTATTTGCCGCCGCTGGCTTGATAACCATTGATGAACTCGTAAAAAGTCCGCTCTACTTCGTTGTAGGTCTGAAACGGCGCTTCGCTGTACCATATGCACTACCAAACCGCCGTTTCAGACACTACGCATCGTATACCGAACTTTTTCCAGAGTCCATCTCCACGGTTGAGCACTTTTTTCAGCTATCAACCATTAGATATATCGAAAAGAGAGGGAAAAATGAGAGCCTTTGCCACGTTGTTGGAGGAATCGGCGGCCAGACATGGACACCTCTGTGCCGGCCAGGTGATCGGCGTCAGGATGGCGATGCTCGGCTGCCGGCTTCTCGGCATAGACGATCCCAGGGCGGCTGCCTGGCGAAAAAAGCTGATGGTCTTCGTCGAGATCGACCGGTGCGCCACCGATGCCATCCAGAGTGTTACGGGGTGCAGCATGGGCAAGCGCACCATGAAGTTTGTCGACTTCGGCATCAATGCCGCCACCTTTCTTAACCTCGCGACCGGCGAAGCCTACCGGATCGTCTCGACGGAAGAATCCCGGAAACTTGCTGACCATTACGCGCCCGAAGAGTCCGACCCGGCGCGGCGACAGTTGATCGGCTACCAGCAGATGCCGGATAACGAGCTTTTCCATGTGCAAGCAGTGCATGTTCAGGTAGGGGAGTTGGACATGCCGGGCCCGGCCCGCAAGAAGGTGGCCTGTGGAAGGTGCGGCCAGCTTGTGCGGGATGGCAAGGAAGCCATTCGCGATGGCATCCCATTATGCCGGCCGTGCAGCGGCACGGGATATTTTGACGCCATTTTGCCGTGTGATCAATATCAGTTGGCAGATCTGCGCTGTTGAGAAGCGGAGGGAAAACCTGATGCGAATCATGGTCTGCTACGATGACTCTGATGAGTCCAGCCAAGTGCTGTGGGAAGCGATAAAGCATGCCAAGGCGTTCAATGCGGAAGTCATGCTGGTCATGTCTGCTACCGATAACAATCGATATAATGCTGAGGTGGTTGAGTTCTTTGCAGGAATACTCAAGGAAGGGCAAGTTCTGTTCGATAAAAACAACATAGTCTGTACAACGCACATATCCTACCGGAAAGCCGATATGAGTGTCGGAGAAGATCTTGTCAATTTTGCCAGAAAAGAGCAGGTTGACGTGATTTTCCTCGGTATCAGGGCAAGGAGCAGAATAGGTAAGTTCCTGATAGGATCTGTGGCGCAATATGTCATTCTCAATGCTGACTGTCCGGTAATCGGTGTGAAAAAGAACAAGTCCGAACCGGACAGGAAAAAGGGGGTGTTAAAGGATGCCGCATAGTTCGATAAGGAAGGTTTTCCTGCTGACCACCTTCAAGCTCTGTGACAACAATGGATACTCAACTACTCAGATTTACAATTTTTTTCGCTATAACGGTTTTGAGGTAGTTGAAAGCCCGAATGACGCCGACTGTATCGTTATCAGCACCTGCGGGTTTGATCAGGAGCGGGAAAATACGTCCCGGACTATCCTCGATCAATATGTCGAGAAATTCGCGGAACAAAAGCTTGTCATTGTCTGTGGATGCCTGACGAAGATCAATCCCGATCTGCTGGAAGGCCGTAGGATTGTGGCAATAGGCCCCAAGGAACTGCAGAGATTCAATGAAATTTTTCAGCCGGAGATAAAGATCGAAGATATTTCAGGAGGAAAGCTGAGCGATCGATTCCTTGACAGGAATTATGGCCTCTTCAATGCCTATTACCTCCAGATATGTCAGGGCTGTGTGAATAATTGCAGTTATTGCGCCATAAAGAAAGCAAAAGGAAATGTAACGAGCAAACCATTAAACAGGATCGTTCGCGAACTCGAGCGGGCCATCCGGGACGGGTTTCGCCGCATCATGCTGCTCGGCGATGACTGCGGAAGCTACGGAGTGGATCTGGGTATCGATTTCTCGGTTCTCCTGAACGAACTCGCCGGTTTCGATGTGGGGATCAGCATCAATTATATTGAGCCGGGCAGGTTTCTCTCCCTGTATCCCAAGTTGCAGGCAAACGCCCTTGAGCAGATTCAGTTCGTCAATATTCCGATACAATCCACTTCGAACCGGATTATCAGCTTGATGGGACGTCATTACGATGTCGAGGAAATATTCAGGATTATGCTGGAGATGAAACGAAATTATCCCGGAATGTACCTCGAAACGCATATGATATATGGCTTTCCCACGGAGAGCCGGGAAGAATTCGAAGGCTCATTCCAGGCCGCGGAATATTTCGATAGCGTCATATATTTCTATTATACGGATCGCAAGAATGTCAAATCCGCCCTCCTCGATGGAAAGATTTCGAAAGCAGAACTGGATTTAAGGACAAACGCCATCCTCTTCCACCCACGGTTTCGTCTCGTCAATGACAATGCGATTCCCCCCATAATAATGTTGGGATATGATCTGCAAACTCCACAGCAGATATTTCAATCCATAGAAGATAGCAGATATCATTCTCGGTAGAGACCGAAAAAAACAAAACAAGGCAAGCCATAATCGGCGATAAGTGCCGACCGCTCTGCCTTGAAAGGAAAAGGAATCTCGTGCCATGTTGGAATCTATCTATTATGTCATATCGTGGGCTTGCCTGCATGCTTGCCCACACTGCTACGACGAAAGGTTCAGACCCTATTCAGAGAGCGAATTGGCAGGTTTGACCGCCCGAAGCAAAGCGGCATTTCCCTCGATCGTCTCCCACCTTCCCGAATCTATGGTTTACACGGACCTGGAGGATCAACAGAAGGACGGCTCTTTTCCAAAAAAGATCGGAAGAATCATTCTGGCTGGGGGTGAAGTCCTTCTCGATCCCGTTCGAACCGAAATGCTTTATCCACTCTTGGATAAATTGAGCGAACGCTATGCAAGCAAGGGCGGCGTCAAGTTGGCGATCCAGACTACGGGCGACCTGCTCAACCAAGAAATAATCAGGGACCTTTTGACTCGGAATGTCTGGATGATCTCCGTCTCTTCGCTGGATGATTTTCACCAGAGCATAGTCCGGGAGGGCAGGGATGCCTTTCGGGCAAGACTGACCGCCATGTTCGAAGCCTCCGGCATGCAGGCATCGGGCCTGGAAACCGGCGTGCGAAAATGGCCTGACGAAGAGGGGCCGGTCTACAGCTTTTTCGGGGCCACTCCTGATGCCTGGATCGGAAAATTGTGGCCGAGCGGCCGCGCCTGGAAAAAATGTCTGTCGACAGCCACCTTCCAGGACAGCTTTTGCAACAACTGGTCGGGCGGGCTCAATTTTCTCAACGTAGGCTACAGCGGTTCGGAAGTGGCCATCGATCCCGACGGTAATATTTACCCTTGTTGCAGAAAAACCCGATTGCCCTATGGCAACGTGGCCGAAGAGCCGTTGATCCAAATTCTCGAGAGTCTGGTCGGGCAGGCTGAGTTGGAGGCCATCACCACAGGACATCCGGAGCGGATGGGAATCGGACACGGCGTGAATGTAACAGAATTTCTGGAACTCAGCCGAACGACGAATACGAAAGGCGAGGTGTACGTGAACCGATGTATTGGGTGCGATCGATTGCATGAGCTACACCTCGCTCCAGTGTTGGAACGATTGCAGAGAGACCGTCGCCTGAAGAACTTGTCATGAGGGGAAAGGAGTTTCCAGGGTCTAACCGGCCCGGTTCATTGGAACTGGTCGATGTGCATATCCACTTGAATGGGACCGACCTGATACGGCAAACCTCGTTGACTGTTTCGCCTGGTCAGGTGGTCACTGTCATGGGTCCGAGCGGTTCAGGCAAGTCGAGTCTTCTCGCCTACATTTGTGGTACGCTTTCTCCTGTCTTCAAAGCTTGTGGCAGGGTGCTCATCGATGGCACGGATGTCACGTTCTTGCCTATCGAAAAGCGGCGCATCGGCATCCTTTTCCAGGATGATTTGCTTTTTCCCCACATGACCGTAGGCGAGAATCTGCTTTTTGCCGTTCCCCGTTCGGTCGGGAGACGCCAGGCGCGGATGGCCATTGTGCGCAGGATACTCGAAGAGGCCGGCCTCGAGGGTTGCGAAGAGCGCGACCCGACTACTCTTTCGGGAGGCCAGAGGGCGAGGGTGGCTCTGATGCGCACCCTCCTTTCGCAGCCGAAGGCGGTGCTCCTGGACGAGCCTTTTTCAAGGCTCGATACGAATATGCGGGCCAATATCCGCAAATTTGTCTTCGCGCATGTACTGCGCAGGGGAATCCCCGCCCTCATGGTCACCCACGATCTGGACGATGCAGCCGCGGCGGGCGGCCCGGTGCTCCATGTGGAAAACGAAAAAGAAGAAGAGTCTTGGACTGGCCAGCCGGCTCATTCGCGATCAGCCCATCCGGGTGAGCCGTGTGATCCGCTGCTTCCCACTGCTGTCTGCGGGCATTTATAACATGAGAACGGAGGTATTGATGAAAAGTATACTGCTCACGATAGTTGTAATCGCACTTTCTGTTGCCGGGGCCGCTGCCGTCCCGAATAATTGGGACGAAATAGTCCGGAAGGCCAAAACACAGGCGGTTTACTGGAACGCCTGGGCGGGAGACGAAAACACCAACGGGTATATAGCCTGGACCATAAAAAGAATAAAGGAAGACTATGATATCGACGTCCGCCATGTAAAAATCAATCTCACTTCCGAGACTGTCGCCCGCGTGGTTGCGGAGAAGGCGGCGGGACGCAACGATGGAGGATCGGTGGACCTCGTCTGGATCAACGGCGAGAATTTTCTCGCCATGAAAGAGCAGGGCTTGCTTTTCGGCCCGTTCACCCATCTTCTTCCCAATTACGCCCTGGTCGATACCGAAGGGAAAAAAACCACGGTCATCGATTTCACGGTGCCGGTGGACGGTATGGAATCACCATGGCGAATGGCCCAGATTGTTTACGTCTACGATTCGGCAAGGCTCAAAGCCCCACCGCGATCCATACCGGGCCTTCTCGAATGGTCCAGGCAGAACCCCGGCCGGATCACACACCCCCAGATCCGGAATTTCCTAGGTTCGACTTTTTTGAAGCAGGCCCTTTATGAACTGGCCGAAGATCCGAAGGTGCTGCAGCAACCGGCGACAGACGAGAATTTTCAGAAGATAACCGAACCGCTCTGGGCCTGGTATGAGGAGCTGAAGCCGAACATGTGGCGCAAGGGGCAACAGTTTCCGGAAAACGGACCCGCCATGCGGCAACTTCTCGCTGACGGTGAGATCGATATCATGATCTCTTTTAGTCCCAACGAAGCTTCGCTCTCCATCGCCAAAGGCATACTGCCGAAATCGACCCGAATATTCGTACTGGAAAAGGGAACCATAGGCAACACCAGCTTCGTGGCCATTCCGTTCAACGCCAGTGCCAAAGAGGGTGCCATGGTGGTTGCGAATTTCCTGCTTTCTCCCGAAGCTCAGGCGCGCATGCAGCATCCTGAAATCATCGGCAACCCAACAGTGCTGGATCTAAAGAAACTGAGTCCCGTGGAGCGCGGGCTATTCGAGGCCCTGCCCAAAGGTTTAGCCACCTTGGATCAGGAGCAGCTGGGACCTCCACTTCAGGAACCGCACCCTTCATGGATGAACTGTATTGTCGAGGAATGGGAGCGACGCTACTCGAAATGACCTGAATATTTAAGTCTACATGTTCAGGATACTACGCTTTTTCCCTCTCCTCGCAATAGTCGTCCTTCTCGGGCCGGTGGTCGCCGGCCTGGTGGCCACTCTCCTTCCTGCCCTGGGGTATCTCCCGGTGCTTGGCGGCGATACCATTAGTCTTGCCCCCTGGCGGAAACTCTTCGCCACACCTGGACTGGGGGAATCCGTTCGGATTACTCTGACCAGCGGATTCCTGGCGACCAGTCTGGCCTTTGGCATTGTGGTCGGGTTTTGTAGCGTCTTCCACAACAGCAGGCTGTTTCGGATCGCTCAGCCCCTGCTTTCCCCGCTTTTGGCGACCCCCCATGTGGCGGTCGCACTGGGGTTGTCCTTTCTGATTGCCCCCAGTGGCTGGCTCGTCAGATTGATCTCTCCCTGGCTCACCGGCTATGTGCGCCCGCCGGATATCGCCATCGTCCATGATCCCTGGGGGCTCTCCTTCGTCCTGGGCTTGCTTTTGAAAGAGGTCCCGTACCTGATGCTCATGACGATGGCAGCGCTGGGACAGGTGAAATCCCGGGAGATCCTGTCTGTTGCAAGATCCCTTGGGTATTCTCCCTCCTCAGCATGGCTTAAAACCGTCCTGCCCCAGATCTATTCCTTGATTCGATTACCCGTTTACGCCGTGCTCGCCTTTTCGCTTTCCGTGGTGGATGTGGCGGTGATCCTGGCTCCGACTACCCCCGCACCCTTCAGCATCGTGATCTTTCGGATGTTCATGGACCGGGATCTTTCGCTGATCTTTCCTGCTTCGGCCGGTGCCTGTCTTCAGCTGGCCATAGTGGTCCTGGGGATCTGCGTTTGGCGGGGAGGCGAAAGCGTCGTTTCGAGATTGACGAGATCCTGGCTGACGACTGGCTGCAGGGGAACGGCGCCCCAACGTGCCGATGTCTTGTGGGGCGCCGTTCTCTGTCTTCTCGTGGGACTCTCTTTCCTCGGAACCGTGGCCATGGCGATCTGGTCATTTGCGGAAACCTGGTTTTATCCGAGCGCGCTGCCGGCTTCATGGAGTTTTGCACACTGGACCAGGCATCTCGACGACTTGGTCTTCCCTGGAGAGGTGACACTCGTGACAGGACTCTGCACATCCGTGATCGCCATGATCCTGGTGCTGGGGTGCCTTCAGAACGAGCGAGTCAACGGGATTGGGGCAAGTGCAAAAGTACTCTGGCTGGTGTACACACCTTTGCTCTTTCCTCAAATCGCCTTCCTCTTCGGCGTGCAGGTCATCCTGGTTTGGTTCAGGCTGGATGGCACCTGGAGCGCCCTGGTCCTGTGCCACCTGCTCTTTGTCTTTCCATATGTCTTTCTTTCCCTGGCCGATCCCTGGCGGTCCTTCGACCTGCGCTACCGGTATTCTGCTCTCGCCTTGGCCCGTTCACCGATAAGGAGCTTCCTGCAGGTGGAGTTGCCTCTGATGCTCAGGCCCATGACTTTTGCTTTCGCCATCGGTTTTGCGGTAAGCACCGGGCAGTACCTTTCGACGATCTTTGCCGCGGGGGGAAGATTCACCACGCTCGCGGTCGAAGCGGTTACCCTGTCGAGCGGGAGTGATCGGCGGGTAATCGGGATCTATGCCCTGGCGCAGACCGCGTTGCCTTTGCTGGTCTACGCGATGGCCATTATCATCCCGGCCTGGAAACAACCAGATCGCCGATTATGAAGAGATGGAGAGCAACGGCTGAAGAAGACCGAATGGTTGAAGCCGTGGGGATTTGACTTCGGCGGTGTGATCACATCCGCCGACGGCAACGTTTTCATTCACTCCGGCTATTCCCGGCTTCAGATTTGTGCCGCTGTATGCCACGAAGCAGAAAAGCGTTGATCGCGTTGAACAGCTCTATCTCATTGTACCGTCCTAATTGATGGAGATAGCCGCAGTAATCGACCACTCCCAGCAAAAGATGGGCGGCAAGAACAGGATTGACGGGACGGATGACACCCTGCTCGGCACCTTTATGAATTTCGCGGACGAGTGGTGTGATGATCTGCCGCATGATCTGGCGGTATTTTTCGCCGAAAGCCTGGTTAGGGCTTACGGAGACGCCGCGGAGAAGGTTCATCGCGTCCGCCCATCGGGGGTAGGTGACGAGAAAGCTCCATGCACGTTTGCGCAGCCGCAGCAGCATGTTTGGCTCGTCCTTTATCTCCTGCCAGACATCTTCGTACAGATCGAAAAAGAGACGCTCGGCGCAGTCTATGAAGATTTCGTCCTTGTTTTTGAAGAAGATGTAGAAGGTTCCCCGGCCAATCGCCGCCTCGGCGACGATATCCGCAATGCTCGTATCCGCATACCCTTTTTCCCTGAAAATCCGGATCGCCGCCCGTACTATCGCCTCCTTCTTGTCAATATTGAGAGCGGGTTCCTTCTCCACCCCATGCTGGTCCTGTAATTCTCTGGAGATGCGCTCCTTGATGAAATACAGCGGAAGATTCTCCTTGGTCTGAAGGGCCTTGATCAACTTGAGGCGATCCAGATGTTCCCGGGTGTACAAGGCGACTGTCCTTCCCGTTTTTGTCGGCGGCGGCAGCAGTCCCTCTCTCGTATAGTAACGGATCGTAGACGGCGGCACGCCGGAGAGGGCGGAGAGGGTGCCAATCTTCATTCGTTCACTGTCCTGCATGTATGCCCTCCGCAACACAGCCGCGGGCAATGATGTCCCAGGCCTCTCGCAGCAGCGGTTCCGCCGTGTCCGCCCCTTGCTCATACAACAGATAACTGCAGTATTCGATTATACCCACCAGCATCCAGGCGATGATTTCCGGCTCTCCGGGATTGACCACCCCTTGCTGAATTCCCCGTTCGATATCCTCGGCGATGGGTTTTGCCAGATTATCCATGATCTGGTTCAGTTTCTCCCGGAATGCCTCGTTGCCGCCAAGGGTCGCGCCCCGGATCAGATTCAGCATGTCGATCACCTTGGGGTAGCGGCTGCAGAAGTACCTTCCTCTCAGCTTCAGTTTTTGGAGGATGTCCGTTTCGCGCTCGATCTCTTCGTGGTCCCGGTCGATTTTCAGAAACACCTTGTCGGCGCATTCGAAGAAGAGTTCCTCCTTGTTGTCGAAGTAGGCATAGAAGGTCCCCCGCCCGGCGCCGGCATGCTGGATGATATCGGTGATGCTCGTTTCGTTGAAGCCCTTTTCCCGGAAGAGCAGGATAGCCGCGTTGAGAATGTCTTCCCGCCGCGTTCCGTGTGATTTTTGCCGCGGCGTTGCCAACTCTTTCTCCGCACTTTTCTCGGCAAGGACCTGCCTGATCATGGCAATCGAGTACTTGGCCTCCCTGAGGCTCTTGACCATCCGCAGTCCCTCCAGATGTTCCTCGGTGTAGTAGGCCATGGTCCGGCCTGTCTTGAACGGCCTGGGGAGGAGTCCCTCCTTCACGTAGAAGTGGATGGTGGGGGCGGATACGCCGCTGGCGGCGGCCAGCTCTGACACCTTCATTTTTCTCGTTTGATCCATTGCTCTCTCTCGGTGTGCAGCCTCCTTGCTTGCTTCCGTTTCCGGCATCTGCCCATCATTCGTCTTTCATAGAGACCTTCACGGTACGTTCCCTTTTCTCCTGCGAGCGCCCATGAGCGTATCGCGTTCGGCTCAGGGGGCGTCATGGGACCATATGCTACTGTATTAGAAAGTGACTATCAAGTGAAAAATCGACGGTTTTTTCTGATTAACGTCACCTGAGCCAATATCAGGCTCCGTGTAATCAAGATAAATTGATGCATAATCAAAAAATTACCGAGATCGATAAATTTGCTTGACAGTCGGCACAGCAAAATATTATCTACAATACATGATAGTACCGTACTGCTTTATAGTGAGTGCATTGCAAAACCAACAAGTACTTCATAGGAGGGTTTATGAGTCACCATAATTTGGCAATCATCGGCGTCGGAGAGGTTCCAACCATCAGACGGCCGGACCGCACCCACTGGGACATCATCTACGACACCTGCATGGAGGCGGTGCGGGATTCGGGCCTCGACAAGAACGATATCGAGGGGGTCGTCAGTGTCGCCCCGCAGGCCCAACCGGGCATCACCGCGGAACTCTCCTTCGGCAAGCTTCCGGAAGAGCTGGGGCTGAAGGGGTGCAAGGATGTGATCATGTGCAACGCCGGCGGGGCGTCTACCTCCAACTGCCTCCGCCTGGCCGAACAGTATATTGCGAGCGGGATCGCGAGGGCGGTGCTGGTCCACCATGTGACGATCCATTCGACGATTCCGCTGGAGGATCAGGTCAACTTCTTCGCCAAAGCTGGCGTGGATCTGCAGTGGGAATATCCTTTCGGCACGACCTACAACCTCATTATGGGGTTGATGGCCAACTCCTTCATGCACCGCTACGGCCATACGGCAGAGGAGATGGCCTCGGTCGTCACATCCCTGCGTAGCTGGGCAAGCCGGGATCCCAACTCCATTTTTTATAAAAAGGCGGTTCCTTCGGTGCAGGAGGTGCTGGACTCGTCCCTGCTCAATACGCCGCTGCATAAAAAGGAAAGCAACGTCCTCGGCGACGGCGGCTGCGCGATGGTGGTCGTCTCGGCGGACACCGCCAGGCAGATGAAGCGGCCGGCGGCCTACAAGCTCGGGGAATCGGTCCGCTATTTCAGCGGCACCTGCGTCATGCGCGACTTCGACAAGGTAGCGGAGGGGTGGCGCGTCACCGCCGAGGAGGCGCTCGCCCAGGCGGGGATTACCAAAGAGCAGGTGAGCCTGTGGAATTGCTACCTGGCCTATCCGCTCGCCCATCCGATATTCGCCGAACTCCTCGGGGTGGCGCCTCCCGGCCAGGGCGGCAAGTATTTCCTCGAAGGACGCATGTCCTTCGGCGGCGACATCCCCTGGTCGACCATCGGCGATGCCCCGGGCCGCGGGCATACCGGTTCCGGGGTGAGCGCCGCCACCTACGTGGAGACCGCCCGCCAGCTGATGGGACGTGCGGGCGAGCGCCAGGTGAAGGATTGCCGCTACGTCTACCAGAACACCGCCGGCGGCTCGGGATTTAATAACATCGCAACCATCTGGGGAAAGGAGATATAGCCATGTTCGACATGACAAAACCGGTGCCGCAGACGCAGCCGTGGTCGGAAAAATTCTGGGAAGGGACCAGGGAAGGGAAGCTGCTCATCCAGGTCTGCAAGGAATGCGAGTCGCGGATCTTCTACCCGCGCAAGTTCTGTCCCGACTGCTGGTCTGCCAACCTCGACTGGGTCGAGGCGAGCGGCAAGGGGACCGTCCTTACCTTCTCCACCGCCTACGACATGGTGGAACCGAAGTTCATGGACGAACTCCCTTACACCCTCGCCTATGTCGTTCTCGAGGAGGGCGTGCGGCTGATGACGAGAATCGTCGGGTGCAAACCCGAGGACATTACCTTCGGGATGGCGGTGGAGGTCGTCTTTCACCAGCGGGAAGGCTTCTTCCTGCCGTACTTCAGGCCCGCCGCTGACGGCGGAAAGGAGGGGTGATGAAATCGTATTCGACCATCCGCTACGAGAGAGCACAAACGGTGTGCACCATCACCCTGAACCGTCCAGACAAGTTCAACGCGATCAACAGGGAGATGGCCCGGGAGCTTCTGGACGCCTTCACCAGGGTCCGGGACGAGGCCGAAGTGGCCGTAGTGGTCCTTGCCGGAGAGGGCAAGGCCTTCTGCACCGGCGGCGACCTGACGATCTTCCCCTCGCTGGTGGAGCACGCCGAGTCGCTGAACTGGCTGGCACATGATGGCTATGGCATCGCCAAGGCGATCGAGCTCTGCGAGAAGGTGGTGGTTGCCAGGGTGGGCGGCCACTGCCTGGCCGGGGGACTGGAGCTCGCCCTGATGTGCGATCTCGTCTACGCCAGGGAGTCGGCGAAGTTCGGCCTGACCGAGATCAACATGGGGCTGCTTCCCGGCTGGGGCGGGACGGTGCGGATCGCCCGCGCCATGCCGATCTATCGGGCCCGCGAGGTTATCTACAGCGGCCGCAAGAACTACTCGGCGCGTGACATGTACGAGATGGGCTTTCTCACCGCCTGCTTTAAGGATGATGAGTTCGAGGAACGTTTCGACGAGGTGGTGGCGGGCATCGCCGCGAAGAAACCGATAGCGCTCCGGATGGCAAAAGAGGTGATGGGGCGCTCGCTGGAGTGCGGCAGCCTCGATGCCGCCATGGCGCTCGAGCGCAATGCGATCCAGTGGCTGGTGTACGCCCCCGACATCCAGGCGATGATGGACGGCTTCCGCAAGGCCCCCGAGGCCCTCACCGCGACGCAGAAGGCCAGCAACCGGGCGGCGGAAGGGCAGTAAGAAGAAAATGGTTGGGATTCTCGGCATCCGGAATCCAACGGACCCTCAACAACACCCCACAAGGGGGTATAAGTACCTTCACGAAATTCATTCTTAAAGAACACGAAATGAATTTCTAAGGTACTCATTGAAAATAAGGAGAGGCAGCATGAGCTTTGACGCGCTTTTTGAACCGATCGAGATTGGCAATGTCACCCTCAAGAACAGAATTGCCATGTCTCCCATGAACATGGGCTTTACCGGACCCAACGGATATCACAGCGACCAGAATACCGCCTGGTATGCCATGAGGGCCCGCGGGGGCTTCGGGCTGATCATCACCGAATGCGTGGTGATGAACCCGCACCGCTGGCAGGGCAGCGAGGTCCTCAACCCGTCGCTGTTGACCGACAACCGGTTCTACCGTTACCACAGCGAGATGACCTCTCTCATCCATGAATACAACCAGTGCAAGATCTTCATCCAGCTGAGCCCGGGGTGGGGGTGGCAGGGCCATCCGTCGGTCGAGTCGCCGGACTGCCCCGCCGGCGGTGCTTCGCCGGTAGCGCTCCATGTGGATCTTCGCAAACTCAGCAATGGCTGGGTGAAGCAGTTCACCCGGATAGCCCCCGGTCTGTTTGAACTCCTGCCTGACCTTGAGACCCTTAGCAAGATGAGCGACGAGGAGTATGCAGGTGTCCGTACTGCCCTTGCCGAGGTCCTGCACAAAAACGCACCTGAACTGGTCCACACCGTTTTCGGCGATACGCCGCGGGCGATGACCGTGGAGGAAATCGTCGATCTGGAGGACCGCTTCGCCATCCAGGCGAAGGCGGTCTACGGACTCGGCTACGACGGGGTGGAGGTGCACGGGCCACACGGCTATATGCTGCACTCATTTCTCTCCCCCCGTTCCAACAAGCGCCACGACCAGTACGGCGGTTCCCTGGAAAACCGCGCCCGGTTCCTGCTCAACATCATCGACAAGACCAGGAAGGCGATCGGCCCCGACAAGGCCTTCGGCGTCAGGCTCTCCGGCGACGAGCTGATGCCGGGCGGGATCACCCACGAGGAGATCAAGCAGGTGGTGAGCTGGTGCAGGGATGCCGGGGCGAACTTCTTCAACGTTTCCCAGGGCTCATACGAGAACCCGGGTGCGGCCTTCGCACCCGACGGGGAGAATGAATTCACCCGCTGGGCGCCCGGGTTCAAGGAGTTTTCCGGCGGCCTGCCGGTCATCACCCCGAACTTCGTCAATCCGGAGACCGCGGTTGCCGCGCTGAAAAACGGCGGGACGGATATCATCTCGCTGGGGAGGCAGTCCATCGCCGACCCCTTCTGGCCGGCCAAAGTCAAGGAAGGGCGGGTGAAGGACATCGTGAAGTGCATCCGTTGCCAGCGCTGCTACATGGACCTGATAACCAGCAATTGGACGCGCTGTACCGTGAACCCGTTGGTCGGCAAGGAGAAGCTCTATCCCGAGCTGTGGCTGTCGGGTTCCGCCCTCGACCGTAAGGTGAAGAGGTTCATGGAGCGAGCCGAAGGGTTGCCCCAGATTTAGAGCCGGGAAGGTCCATCGGCCCCGAACGGATCACAGCATGTGGAAGTTCAAGGCCGAATCACACGCAATTTGAGGAGGATCGACATGGATTTTACGTTTACCGACGAACAGAAGCTCATCCGCGATACCTACCGGGACTTCGTCGCCAAAGAGCTGAAGCCGGAGTATGTCCGCTGGATGGACGAAAACTGCAATTTTGCTCCCGACGACCTGATGCGGAAACTGGCGGAGATCGGGACGATGGGGATGACCATTCCGGAGGAGTACGGCGGTTCCGGGCTGGGCTCCATCGAGTATTGCATAATGGGAGAGGAACTCGCCACCGCCAGCGTATCTGTCGCGATGTGCGCCTGTCTTTCCCAGTCTTTCGGGGCTCGCCCGATCCTCGAAAACGGCACGGAGGCCCAGAAGCGCGAATACCTGCCGCGGATCGCCAGCGGAGAGCTCAAATGGTCGCTTGCCCTCACCGAGCCGGCCGGCGGCACCGACATCCTCGGCGCGATCCGGACCACGGCGGACAAGAAAGGTGACCACTATGTAGTGAACGGCTCCAAGCAGTGGATTTCCGGCGCCCACGTCGCCGACTACCTGACCACGATGGTCATCACCGACCGTGAGGTGCAGCGAAAGAACGGTCTGTCGATCCTGATCATCGACGCCAAAAGCCCCGGTGCCACTATCCGTCCCATCAGGAAGCTGGGCATGCACGCCTGCGGCACCAACGAAATCTTCTTCGACAACGTCGAGGTGCCGGTGGAGAACCTGCTCGGCGTCGAGAACAAAGGCTGGTATCAGCTGCTGACGACCCTCAACCCGGAGCGGATCGGGACCTCCGTCCTTTCTTTAGGCATCGCCAAGGCGGCGTTCGCCTACGCCCTCAACTACGCGCAGGAGAGAAAAGCCTTCGGCAAGACCATCGGCTCCTTTCAGATCCTCCAGCACTATCTCGCCGACATCGCCATCGAGATCGAGAACGCGCGCAACCTCATCTACAAGTGCGCCTGGCTCTGCGACACCGGCCAGCGCTTCGACGTCGAGGCGTCCATGGCCAAGATCGTCGCCTGCCGCGCCTCGGAACTTGCCGCCCGCCACGGCATGGAAATCCTCGGCGGATACGGCTACGCCATGGAATTCGACATTCAGCGCCATTTCAGGGATTACAAACAGATGCAGTTCTCGCCGATCTCCGACGAGATGGCCAGGAACTATATCGCCCAGAGTTTCGGCCTGCCGCGAAGCTATTAGTACCTTAGAAATTCATTTCTTGTTTTTTAAGAATGAATTTCGTGAAGGTACTTATACCCCTCAAGGGGGTACTGAAAAGAGTCCCCTCTGCTGTGGGAGGGGATCACAACCCTTGGTTGCGGGCGTTAGCCCGCATTAGTAGCTTAGGCACAAAACACCTCCCCCCCCGCCCTCTCTCAACCTCTCCCTCTTCAGCAGTGAGGGCGGGGGTGGAAGGTCTCCCCGATGAGAGGTCTGTCAAAAACGATGGAGAATTATGAATACTCAACAGCAATATCAGCAAAAAAAGCTATCGGCGGAACAGGCGGCGTCTTTGATCAAGTCAGGAGACTGGGTTGACTACGGCCATATGCTGAGTTCGCCCATATTCATGGACAAAGCCCTGAGCAGGCGGGTCGGCGAGGTCGCCGATGTTCATATCCGGTGTTCGGGATTCCCCGCGCTATCCGCCATCGTCTCGGCGGATCCCGAACAGAAGAGTTTCATCTACAACACCTATTTCATGTTCAAGGCGGACAGGGTGCTGAACCGAGCGGGCGCCATCAGCCACATCCCCAGTCTGTATCATGAAATTCCCGGGTTCAGCACCCATCATCACGACACGGACGTGTGCATTATCAGGACGACGCCCATGGATGGCAGGGGTTTCTTCAACTACGGGATCTGCAACGACTGCCAGAGTGAAATGATTCCCAATGCGAAAATGCTCATCGTCGAGGTGAATGAGACCATGCCCCGTTGTCTGGGAGGGCTGCATGAATCGATTCATATTTCCGAAGTCGACTACATCGTCGAATCCGACCACGAACCCATTCTGTCCTTGCCGCCTGCAGAACCTTCGGAGATCGAACGGCAGATCGCCGGCCACATTATCAAGGAACTGCGGAACGGGGATTGCCTTCAGCTGGGCATTGGCGGAATGCCCAACGTGCTGGGCAGACTGATCTGCGAAACCGATCTCAAGGATCTGGGCGTCCACACCGAGATGATGGTGAATGCATATGTGGACCTCTACGAAGCCGGCAAGATCACCAACCGCAACAAGACCCTCGATAAGGGAAAATTTGTCTACACCTTCGCCGCCGGAGACGAAAGACTGTACGAATTTCTTGACAACAACCCCATCTGTGCCAGTTACCCGGTGAGTTATACCAATGATCCGCACAATATAGCGGCAAACGACCAGGCCGTGTCGATCAACGGCTGTATCGAAGTGGATCTCTTCGGCCAGGTTTCCTCCGAATCCACAGGCATCCGGCAGATTTCAGGGACAGGTGGACAGTTCGATTTCCATTTCGGCTCCTATCGTTCCAGAGGAGGCAGGGCCTTTGTCTGTATGAATGCCACGCGAACGGACAGGAACGGAAAGGTTCATTCGAATATCCGTCCCCTGCTGGAGCCGGGAACCATTGTCACCCTCCCGAGGACCGTGACGCACAACGTGGTTACCGAATACGGCATCGCCATGCTCAAGGGCAAATCCACCTGGCAGCGGGCGGAGGCGCTGATTGCCATCGCCCACCCGGATTTCCGGGACATGCTGATCAGAGAAGCCGAGAAGATGAAGATCTTTACCAAAAGAAACAAAATAGTTTTGGTCAATTAAGAGGAGGTACGTATGGCAAATATTGCCCAGGATTCTTTTTTCAAAATCGATGTGGAACCCCACCTGATCGGCAATCTGGAACAGGTGAGTCATTTTCCGGGCGTGCAGATGTGGTGGCGTGCCATCGAGAACATCCACCGCCCCTTGCTTACCGGAATGCCGCCCGAGAGTTTTGCCGGCATGGAAGAATGGGAAATGGCCAAAACCGCGGACCCGAATTCCCTGCTGGCCGCCATGGACAAATACGGGGTGGATATCGCCTGCCTGTTGCCCGAATCCATGATGGATACCACCGGCTATACCAGCCGCTGGTGCACGAACGGCGAAATGGCCAAGGTCGTGGAACGCCATCCGGACCGGTTCATGTACCAGCCCAATGTCTCCCCGGTAAAATACAAGGGTGTAAAAAATACCATCTGGGAACTGGAGTACTGGGTCAAGGAGAAAGGCGCAAAAATCTTCAAGTTCTACCCACCGGAAGATACCTATATCAATGATCCGGACCTGTGGCCGTTCTATAAGAAGGCGGAGGAACTGGATATCGTCCTCGATATCCACACCGGCTTCAGCTGGGTGCCGCCCGGCAAAAGCAAATATGCGCTCCCCATCTATCTCGACGATGTGGCCCGCGACTTTCCCGGTCTGAAAATCAACGCCTTCCATATGGGCTACCCGTATTGCGACGACCTGAACATGGTCGCCATGGGCCATCCCAACGTTCATGTCTGTCTCAGCCTGCTCGTTCCGTGGGCGCTGTGCGCGCCGCGCAAGTTCGCCAAGATCATCGGTGAGGCGCTACGCTGGGTAGGGCCGGACAAAATCATCTGGGGCACCGATTATGCCGGGTACGGCGTCCAGATCCGCACCGCGGTAATAGGTCTGCGCGAATTCCAGATCCCGGAGGATATGCAGAAGTCGTACGGCTTTCCCGCCATCACCGACGAGGACCGCGCCAAGATTTTCGGCGGCAACATCGGCCGGCTGTTGGGAATTGACACTTCCAGGCGGCGAATTCGAAATTCAACCCCGACGGTGGGTTCTCCTAAACACCCGTGTGAAGCTTGAGTAATCTGGTTTGATGGAAAGAACCGGCTGTCGTCGGGCCAAATGGATGCGAGGCAACCTCTCGCGAACCGTTCCCACTAACCCCGCTGAAGCGGGATAAGTACCTTCACGAAATTCGTTCTTAAAAAACAAGAAACGAATTTCTAAGGTACTAATGAAGAAGGAATGAAATGAAGATCAGCCAGCACGGCCATGGAAAACTGTTCATGGATCCGGACCCGGATACTACCAGAGCTTTTTTCCACCATAAAGGCCGCAAGAAAGCAAGCAAGGTGATGGCGCTGCAAGAGGCCGTCTCCCGGTATGTCAAAGACGGGGACTACCTAGCGATCGGCGGGTTCGGCGCCAACCGGACACCGATAGCCGCCTGCCACGAAATTGTGCGCCAAGGGAGAAAAAACATGGGGTTCGCGGGTCACACTGCGACCCACGACATGCAGATCCTGAGCGCAGGTCAGGTCTACAATCGACTGGATATCGCCTATATCATCGGGCTCGAGGCCAGGGGGCTCTCTCCCTGCTCCCGGCGCTATATAGAAAGTGGCGACGTCGCCATCACAGAATGGACCAATTACAGCCTGACGGCCCGCCTGAAAGCGGCTGCCATGGGGATCCCCTTCGTCCCGGTCCGTAATCTTATGGGCACCGACACGCTCACGCACAGTGCCGCGAAAATTGCGGATTGCCCGTTCACCGGCAAACCGGTAGCCCTGATGCCCGCCCTTTCCCCGGATGTTGCCGTCATTCACGTGCATGAGGCGGATATCTACGGAAACTGCCGGTTCCGAGGCATTGCCGTATCGGATATCGATCTGGCCAACGCCTCAAAGCATCTGATCATTACGACGGAGAGACTGATATCCCATGAAGAAATTATGCGAGATCCTTCCGCCACTCGCATTCCCTTTTACCAGGTGGATGCGGTCTGTGAAGTTCCTTACGGGGCCTATCCCGGCACAATGCCGTATGAATACTTTTCCGATGAGGAACATCTGAGAGAGTGGCTGCAGGTGGAAAAGGATCCCGAAGCTTTTAGGTCTTTTCTGCAAAAGAATATCTTCGATTGCTCAAATCATGGGGAGTACATCGCCCGCAACGGAGGTCTGCAAAAGCTTCAGGAATTACGGGCTAAAGAATGGCTGCTTTCAGGGGAGAAACAAGATGCCTGAATACAACGAAATGGAACTCATGATTTGTGTGGCGGCTCGTGAGCTGACGGGCGGCGCCACAGTCGCGGTCGGGACTGGGGCACCCTGTGCTGCCGCCATGCTGGCGCAGAAAACCCACGCGCCGGATCTCGTGATCTTTTTCGAAGCCGGCGGTGTCAGCCCGCAGCTGCCGGAAATGCCTATATCCGTCGGCGACTCCCGAACCTTCTACAACGCCGACATGGCCGGCAGCATGGGGGACATCATGGAGGCGTGCGCCCGGGGAATGGTGGATTATACCTTTTTGGGCGGGGCGCAGATCGACCGGTTCGGGAACCTGAATTCCACCATGATCGGTGACAGCTACGAAACGCCGAAAGTTCGTTTTCCCGGCAGCGGCGGCGCCAATGACTTCGCTTCGTTCTGCTGGCGGACAATGGTGATAACCCCTCAGGATAAACGGCGGTTTGTGGAACACCTGGATTTCCTGACTACGCCGGGGTGGCTTCAGGGAGGCGATACGCGCGTGAGAGCTGGTCTTGCGCCCGACACCGGGCCTTACCGGGTGATTACCGATATGGCACTCATGGATTTTGAACCTGAGTCCAAACGCATGCGGGTCATATCGATCCATCCCGGTTATTCGTTTGCCGACGTCCAGGAGAAATGCGGTTTTGAGCTGCTGTGCGTCGAGAAACTGCTGGAGACCATGCCGCCGTCGGCTTCGGAGTTGCAGGTTCTTCGCCGGGAAGTCGATCCGTATCAATACATCATTGGAAGATAAAGGGTGCTGTGTCTATCGTAACCTGGATCAAAGCAGAGACCGTTGCAATCGTCAGCATGAACAACGGTGAAAACAGGCATAATCTTGAGTTTGCCGAGGTCATGAACAGGCTGTTGGACCAGATAGCCGCCGATACGTCGATAACCGGCCTGGTGCTGACCTCGAGCGATGAAAAAAATTTCTCCCAGGGAATGGACGTCAGATGGCTCGAGACCTGTCTGCGAAATAAGGAACTGGATCGGATCAAAAAGTGCTTCTATGGAATGAACGATATTTTTAAAAAATTGAT
Source organism: Pseudomonadota bacterium (assembly GCA_023412495.1). The sequence continues at coordinate 255,337 of JAEYNP010000080.1, read as the reverse complement.
GCTCATTCCCATGCCGACGATCGCCGCTATCAATGGCCACGCGTACGGTAACGGGGCGATTCTTGCCTGTGCGTGCGATTTCCGGTTCATGAGAGCAGACCGCGGCTTCTTCTGTTTTCCGGAGGTGAATCTCGGAATCCCTTTTTTCCTCGGCATGAATGAGCTCCTCAAGAAGGCGATACCCTCCTACAAGCTCGTGGAAATGCAGTTTACCGGCAATCGATATACGGCCCCGGAATTGGAGCGGCACCATATTGTCGTCAGGGCATGCTCCGGCAGAGACAAGCTCATGGCGGAAGCCGTGACCTATGCCGGGTCTTTCCATAAAAAACGCGGAGTTTTGGGGGAGATGAAGAAAAGGATGTGTCGCGACATAATCGAGGTCATGGACAAGCTCGATCCTGTGGTCTCGATCGAACCGCTCGATATCATGAGGGGGTGAGGTCACCGTTTACAAGGCCCGGTCCCCGAAAGGATCGGGCTTTTTGTTTTCCTCAGTCCGAGGGAAGCCAAGGGCCGTCGCCCAAAAGAGTTAAAACCAATACAGGGGTGTTCTTGGCTGGATAATTCTGAAGGCAATAAAAAAGGACCTACAGAATTAACTGTAAGTCCTTGATTATACTAATTGGTGACCCCAAGGGGACTCGAACCCCTGTTACCGGCGTGAGAGGCCGGAATTTCTGGTTTTACCATCTCCGCTGAATCCTTGGCGAAAATTCACATACCCCTGAATGATCAGTAACTTAGATCTGATATTGTTTGATATTGACTGATATCAAATCTCACTGTATTATTCATTACAGGTTGGATATAGGGTTGGATAAAATTCAACGTGAGGTTGGACGATGGGAAACGAGAGGATCAAGACCAACTATCCGGGCGTCTTCTACAGGGTAAGAAAGCGCGTCGGCGGACCTGGCACGGAAAAGGTCTATTATGCCGTTTTCAAGCGTGACGGCAAAGTGGTTGAGGCGATGGTCGGACGGCAGTACCGCGACGACATGACCCCTGCGAAGGCCAACATCAAGCGCGGTGAGATGATCGAAGGCAGGACCGCCACCAGGGCCGAGGAACGCGCCAAGGCCAAAATTAAGGTATGGACCTTCAGCGCCCTTTGGGAAGAGTACAAGAGCCATCGGCCAAAAACGAAAACTCTTGAGGTCGATGAGTACCGCTATCTGACCCATATCGCTCCGACCCTGGGGAAGAAGGAACCATCCAAACTCGTACCTCTCGATGTCGACCGCCTACGCATCAACCTTTCAAAGAAGCGATCCCCGCAAACGGTCAAGCATGTTGTCGGTCTTGTGAAAAGGATTGCGGCTTTCGGCCAGAACAAGGGCCTGTGTGCCGGCCTGATGTTCCGCCCGCAGATGCCGAAGGTGGATAATAAGGTGACGGAGGATTTGACTCCTGAGCAACTGCAACGCCTTCTCGAGGCGATCGACGCCGACGAAAACAAGATAATTGCTGGCATGATGAAAATGGCCTTGGCCACCGGAATGAGAAGGGGGGAATTGTTTCGGTTGAAGTGGCAGGACATCGACTTTCACCGGGGCTTCATTCGAATTGCTCAGAGCAAGGGAGGGAAGGCCATGGATATACCCCTCAATGATCCGACCAGGCAATTGCTCGAATCGCTCCCCAGGACCTCTGAATACGTCTTCCCCGGCGAGAATGGCGGACAGCGCGTGTCGGTTCAGAAGGGATCAAAGCGGATCCGGGAGAGGGCAGGGCTGCCAAAGAGCTTTCGTCCCCTGCATGGCCTGCGGCATGTTTTTGCAAGCCAGCTTGCCAGCTCGGGACAGGTGGACATGTACGTTCTTCAGCGCCTCTTGACCCACAAGAGCCCGGTTATGACGCAAAGATATGCCCATCTTCGGGACACCACACTGAAGGCGGCTTCCGCTATTGCTGGCGATCTATTGACCAAAGCTGCCGAAGAGAAAGAAGCACATAAAATCGTTAAGATGAAGGGATAAGTTCAAGTTATTCATCGGGCTAGGGTAGCTCCCGAAAAGCCGTAAACCCTGCGGCCTGCCCGGTGATTTACTCAGGGTGTCTTGAATGGGTGAAGATATGAGCGAAGAAAATCGAACGCTGTTCTACACACTGCATGAGGTCGCTCAAGAATGGAGTGTGTCAAGACAGCAATTATTGCGGATGGCTATAGCCGGAGAATTGACTGTCTGCCTATGGCTTGCCAGAGCAAAGTATAAGGGCCTTGCCAGAATCCATATTGATGATTTAAGAAAATTCTTAATAAAAAAGAGGGTATACATTAAAAGTTGTTTCGACGACGATGGTAACGAAATAGTTCTTTCTATCGGCAGTTTCTTGATTCCAATTGGCGGAAGCACCGAAAACCTTCCCGGGTATCACGAGGTTGACGAGCTTTGTATCTCACCCACCGAATATTCTCGCCTGAAAGCTAGATTCCCGCGAAAAGAACATACTGGTACCCTTGAACCGGCGGCCAACGGTAAAGACGAGATTATGGCCGCCCTAGATTGCGAATGGAATACCTGCAAAGTTTGGATGAAAAAATATGGTATCACAGGCCCCCCTTGGTGTCTCCCTTGGTCTGTCTCCATCAAAATAAAGACCGCCAGAAAAAAATAATTTTGACACCAATTGACACCACTTTTTGATACTGGTGTCAATTTTTCAAACCACAAGCCCTGACTAGGTTTTTAGCCTTTCAGGGCTTTTCTTTTTTAACACTATTTCAAACCAGTTTTTGACACTTAACCACTTGATATTGCGTTGTTTTTTCTGTTGCGCCCTAATAAGAAAGCTGTATTCTGTTGTCATCAAAGAGAACAATTGACCCAAGGGGCTACCGCTCTCCCAAGGGGAAAGTCAAAGGTTGATTACAGGATTTGTAAATGGGAAAAAAATACCTTTCAGACAGAGCAGTTTCAGAAATCACAGGTCGATCTCTGCCAGCATTGCGTAAAGATAGGTTACACGGGCGCGGAATCCCTTATCACAAGGTAGGGCGGCAAGTGCGGTATTCGACGGAAGACGTTGAAAAATTCATGGAGAGCTGCCGTATCAACGTCAAGCCGTTGTTTACGACTGAGGCATAACCGCCGATGACCGCAAACATAGAAGCGGCATTATCCTTGCCTATCAGCCAAGTACACCTTGACGAGATGCACCGCGAGGCGCAACGGGTAGTTATCGCCTCGATTCTTACCCGGCCGGATGTTTTCACGCAGGTTGCGGCGCTCTCGCCGGAGGCCTTCCGCAATCACCAACTGCGGATCGTGTTCTCTGCGATGAAAGCCATGGCCATCCGGGGGGATGACATAAGCCTCTTCGGCCTGGCGCGGGAAATTGGCGACAAGCTTGAATTGCCCCTTTCCTTTATAGCCGGACTCCAAAACGACACTGTCCCTTGCTCCGATCTTTCTGGCCAACTGACTTTCCTCCAGGAACAGCGTCAGGTCCTGGTTGACGAGATCAGCCGGAAGCAGCTGATTGCCCTTCTCAACCAGGGTAAACCATTGGCGGATATTCTGGACGCCGGCCGGAAGATGATCAGCCAAGAGGAAGCGGCGCCGGCTCGGGGGAAACTGGCTTTCGTGTCGGCTGCCGATCTATCCACCAGAAGCCTTTCTCTTCCTTGGCTGATTAAAGACTTTCTCCCGGCCGACGCGGTGGTTTCCATCTTCGGCGGATCCGGTTCCGGTAAGAGTTTTCTCGCTCTCGATTGGTTGCTCTGCATCGCCTCCCGGAAAAAGGAATGGATGGGAAACCCGGTGAAGCGCCGAGGGACGGTCTTTTACATCGCCGGCGAAGGCTACAGCGGTCTCCCGGGGAGAATAAAAGCCTGGTGCTTTCGGCACAGTGTTTCTATCGAGTCTTTGAAGTTTTTTTCCTCAAATCAATCGGTCCCCATGTTGGAGCCGGAAGCGGTTGCCGAACTGGTGGCCGCAATCGACGAGATGGCAGTTGCTCACGGGCAGCCGGTTGCCGTCTGTGTTGATACCCTCGCCCGCTGTTTCGGTCCCGGCGACGAGAATAGCTCGCGGGACATGTCCACCTTTGTTGCCGCTCTTGACAAGATCAGAAGCTTATACGCTTGCGCTGTGCTCGTTGTCCACCACAGCGGTCTTGGTGATGATTCCCGTAGCCGCGGATCGTCCGCCTTCCGGGCCGCCCTTGACGCTGAATATCGTCTCTCTGTCAGCGGAGAAACCCGGATCTTGTGTTGCACCAAAGCAAAAGACACAGAGCCACCGGCTGACCTTCATCTTGTTGCTGAGAAGATTGAGCTGGGGGAAGTTGACGAGGACGGTCGGCCTATTGTGTCCCTGGTATTCACGGAAACAGAGGCCCCGGCCAAGCCTCACAAAAAACTTTCTGCAAATAACGTCACTGCCTTAAGAGCCCTGGAACATGTCACTGGTGACCTGGATTACGTCCACCTCGAGACGTGGCGGGCGGAATTCTATTCCCGGTCCACAGAAGGATCACAAGAAGCCAAAAAAAAGGCATTTCAAAGGGCCAGGAAAGAGCTCGTCAATGCGGGACACGTATCCTGCCGGGATGATCAATATTGGCCGTTTGTAGTACCGGGACAATCGGGACAATTCGGGACAAATGTCCCGCCGTGTCCTGCTTTAGCCGGGACAAACCGGGACAAGGCTCTTTAGAGCCGTCCCATATGTCCCGTTAAGACACCTAGCACACAATGAGGGTTAAAAATGAAAAAGCGGCAGACCAGAACCAAAACAGCAACACCGAAAGAGGGGCTGAAAGTCAAGGTCCTTTCTGCAACGGAGGAAGCAGTTCATGCAGTGGCAGCCATAACCATTGCCAAGATGGAAGCGGCGACCGTCGGAGAGTTGCAGGCCGCTCTAACGGCCATAGCTGAATCATTTATCGGGTTGACGGCAGAGTGTCCGGACAAGCTGACGAAATACGGCCTGGCTCTGGCGTTTGTTTCTCAAGTACTCGACGAGGCTGCCGGCGCTGTAAGTCTACAGGACGCCCTTAAAAATATGGCGCCGCCCGAGACCAGGTTTCCGTGGAGGGTGCAATGATCCCAGCCGATATAGTTGCCGAGCTGCTCGATACCATCTTCGATCTGAACGGCATCGCCACCAAGCACATGATAAACGGTGTCCCCGACCTCGTGTGTATCGTAGGCGTCAAAAACACCGGCCGATCTCCTCTCGACGGCACAAAGGTCACGATGTTTGAGGTCATGGTCAAAAAAACCGATATCTCTTTCCCGGAGAAGAGAAAAAAGCTGAACTTTGACGGCACCACTTACACCGTTGAGAACGTGAAGGACGATGGTGCGGTGATCACGATCACTCTTTCTTCGTTCCGCGAGGGACAAGTGATGAGCGAAGTATAAGCCAGGGCATTGGGCACCTGGCACAACAACAACCATGAGGTAAATATGTCACAAAAAGTTGAAGCAGTAATGGAAAGGGACGCCAACCGGGCCGAGCAACATCTCGAGGCCTGTCTGAGCTACACAAGTAAGAGCAATTTAGTCGAGACCTTACGAGCCTTTGCCGAAAACATGGTCAAGCTCACAGCTGAGTGCCCGGACGAAACCACACACCGGTTCCTTGCCGCCAAACTGGCAACCGGGCTGTTGGCCAGAAATGGCGGGGAGACTGATATAACCAGCGAGAGGCGTAAGGGGCTGTTGGCCACGTATGAGGAGGGCGATAGGAGCAGTTTGCCTAACGAAGAGTACCTTTCTGGCATGATAATCATGTTCGGTATCCGTAAGGGCGTGCTGGGCGGGTCTATCAAGGACCAAAGAACGAACAAAATCAAACAGATGTTAAACTTATAACTGGAGGTGTAACATGCTTGATTTGTCACAGGTAAACAAGGCCATAGCCAAGATAGTCAAGGAAAAAGAGAACGTACAGGCACGGCTCGACATGCTGTTGCAGCGAAGGCAAGAGCTCACCAATAAGCCGCTACCCAAAAGCGACTTTATCGCCATGGTTCTAGAGGAGCAGTCGCTTCGGGAGAACGATTTGTCGCACCGGCTGTTTATGAAATACAAGGCTCGCATCCATGAGCCAATGTCACCCCTTAAAATCCGGGGGATCAACGACACGCCGCTTAGCTGGCCCATGGGGACCAACGACATTCCGAACGACGTCTGGCATGTTCTTTTCGGAAAACAAATCAATGCGGTGATCGTCGAGGCCATGGAGAAATGGGAGTGGCCGGAAGAGGTGGGACCAACCAGAGCGGAACGCCAGGAGGAACTGGCGGTGATCGAGGTGGAGATTGCAGAGTTGAAGGCCTGGCTTGACCAGGCAGCGCAGCTTTCCCCACAAAACACAGGCAGTAATACGCCGGCTATATTTGCTTCTAAGTCGCTATAGCCCGCTGTGAAAACCGGCGCCCGCCAATTGAATTGCTGAGGCCGGTGCAGTACCCCGCATGAGCGATGACAGGCGTTACCGTTCTTTCAGCTGTTTGCGGCTGCGGGTGATATTCCTTTTCATTAAGGGCGGCCTGGACTCACTCATTGCCAGGCCGCCCGCTTTAGGAAAACAGAATCACGGGTCCCTCCCGGGGCCTGCTACTGAGGGTTGATTCGCGTTGCGGCCTGTCGCTAGTTACAGGCCAAAATATAGGGGGTTCCGGTTCCGCTTTTTGAGGGGTGGATATGTGGCCTGAATTTCACGAAAACAGCACCATATTAAACCGGACGTAACAAAGTTTTGCATAAATAAACACCAAGTACCTCGGGGGAACGCATGAGCAATTCCAGCACGATCAATATCGACATCAAGGTTGACGATCAAGGCGCGGTTTCGTCCGTCAACAGGTTCGGCAACCAGGTTGAATCCGTAGGCAAGAAGGGGACCATGTCGCTCGGCTCAATGACCTCGGCGGCAACCGGTCTTATTACCGCCACTGGCGCCCTGGTTGCCGCCGGCGGCGCCTTGGTTCTCACTTCTGCCAGAGAGGCAAAGGAGATGGAGAACCTCGCCCGGCTGGCGAAGATGGGTAGCGGCGAGTTTCGTGAATATGCCTTCGCCGCGGAGTCCGTAGGGGTGTCCGCTGAGAAGTTTTCTGATATTGGCAAGGACATTCAGGATAAATTGGGTGATTTCATCGCCACCGGCGGCGGGGAGTTTGCTGACTTCTTTGAAAATGTCGCGCCCAAGGTCGGGTTGACCGCCGACGAGCTGCAGCGGCTCTCCGGCCCTGACGCGCTGATTGCGGTGAAAAACGCCATGGACCAGGCCAATGTCAGCGCAGCCGAGCAGGTCTTCTATATGGAGTCCATAGCTGACGATGCCTCCCTGTTGACTCCGCTCCTTATGAACAATGGCGAGGCGTTGAAGGAATACGCCGCCAGGGCCAAGGAGTTGGGTGTTTCCCTGAGCGAGGTGGACAACCAAAAGCTGAAAGAAGCAAGCTTTGCGTCCGCTGAGGCTTCGGCAGCGTTCGGCGGTCTGAAAAATTCCATAGCCGCGGAGTTCGCCCCGCTTGTGACGGATGCAATGCGCGGGCTGACCGACCTTATGGTTGATTGGAGAGACGATGCTCGAGAACTGGCCGGGTACTTCGTCAACGTCGGCCAATCGTTCCAGGGGTGGAAAGCTGTCTTCGATGGCCGCCTTACCTTTTTCGAATTCGCGAAGATGGATGCGGAAGAGTTTGACGGATGGCTGTTGAAAAACCAGGAGAGTATGAAGACACTGTCGAGCATAGGCGCCGAGACACAGAAAGGTTTCCGGAACGAAATCAATCTCACCAACGAAGCTTTGAAGTATCAGGAGGAGGCCCGGCAGAAGATTCTTCAGGAACATAAGACAGCAGCCGAGGCGCAGGCCTCAGCCGAGAGGGAAATGTACGAAGAGGCCGGGTTTGGGGCGGAGGCGTACTTTAACGCCGAGGCGACGGAACTGGTGCAAAAAGCCAGCAGATGGCAAAAGGCAGGTGCCGACACCTACGCCGTCGAACAGTGGCTTTACGGCGAACTCGGCAAGTTGTCCCAGGAAGCATATTCGAAAGGCGAGATCGCCGCTGGCCAGGCCATGGACGCCATGCAGGCACAGAGTCGGACGCTTGTCGATCAGTACGGCGCCGCAAACACGGCCATCACGGAGCAGCTGGACGCGGTCGGAGTCAAGGTTGACATGCTCAGCGGAAGCCAGATAGATATCCATGCCTTTTTCGATGGCGGGATGGTTGCCACCGGCATTGACGCCCTGATCGCCAAGTTTGCAGAGTTGCGAGCGGCTGCGGCCGCCGCACCGGTCGCCCCGGATCTACCGTCGTCATCGTCAAGTGAGACGATCAGAAAAGTTGCCGAGCAGAAATCGAACGCAGCTTCCTCTTCGTCATCCAGGCCTTCCGGCAGCTACGAGAACACCGATTCTTCAATGTCCGCTTCCGAGGTGGCCGCCGCCGAGGCCGACTATTACGGCAATAAAAGGGCTGCAGGAGGGGCTACCATCATCAACAACACCTTCAATCAACAGATATCCCGTTCAGATGTGAACTCCATCATCAGCGAACAACGCCGCCGGGAGTCCAGACGATGATCATCCTTCAAAACCACCAGCAACACGGCCGGCCGAGTCAGCCACGCCGCCAGGGGAAAACTTACCGGGTGGACCTCGAAGACCTTCTCTGCGAAGGTGAGCTTGATACCTCGATGGTGAAATGGTGCGAGCACCGCCGGGACGAGGGCGCAGCGCTCTTTCTTTGGTCGGCGGACGGTAAGTGTCACGCCAGGGAAGAGGCGCGGCGTATGGGCGCTGAGAGCCTTTTTTCGTGGTGATTGCGATCTACACCAATGTTCAAACCGCTCGTCTATCGTGGCGTGAAGGAAATCTGCGCCGTGGCCGGCCTGAATTACAAGGAAATGAGCTACTACGTTCAGGAGTTGAAGCTGCCCGTGTTCAAAATCGGTCGCAGCAGCCAGTGGCTGGCGACCCATGAGGACCTTGTCAGATGGATAGAGGAACAAAAGGCAAAATACGCAGGAACCGATAATCCCATTGACTAACCGCGCGAAATTCGCTAACCTGGATTTCCTAAAACTGTAACGGCGCTGACCCCGCCTTAAACAAGGTCATTTTTTTTGCCAATTATCTTTGCCGTGAGTGTCCGGGAGTCCGTGAGGCCCCGGGAAGCCGTTACAGGCTTTAGGAGCGCTCGCGGCATTTTTATTTGGAGAAACACCATGGAAGGAAAGAATCGTGAATGCATCGTCTGCGGCCAGGAAGCGCCCTTAACCGGCATCATCTTTTTCAATGGCGCCGCAAACAGTATCGCCCTGTGCGCCGATTGTATGGGGAGCGCAACTATGCAGGAAATTCTTGAAAAGGCCAACGAGCAAGCCAGGGCGTACTGGAATGAATTTCCAGGCGTGTGATTGAACCTGTCCAGGTTTGGTGTCAGCATCAGAGCCCGGTCCCGAAAGGATCGGGCTTTTTTATTTCTGACCCCACATAGGCATACTCAGGCGCGCCGATGAAGACAGTCTGCCGGGTTGTGGCTGAAAGGGTGAACGATGGGGCGGCACCGGCTGATGTGGTGACAGCCGAACAACTGCAGGACAGGGTGAGGACGAAAGAGCAGGGTAGGCGAGAATCTAAAATGGCACAGTGCCACGATAACTACTCAACCCAGGCCGAACCATCACAACCAGAAGCCGACAAGGCGGAAGTCGATCACAAGGAAAAACCACAAAACAAACCCGCGGCACAAGAGCAAAAGAAATTATCCCCCAATCTCGGCCCGCAGCCGGTCTAGGATTGACAGATACCGATCGACCTTCGCCTCATCAACCGGCCCGTGAGCTTCCACGAGCACCTTGTTTGCCTCTTGCCTGGTGGGCAGGTCGATCACTTCGAAGATGGATGTTTTACCGAAGAGCCTGTGCGCCTGGTCCACGAGAAATTCTATCTGGTCCATGGGAACAGATTTCCCCCGCAGGTTGGATAAAAGGTTGGATAAAAATTTTTAGACAATAAAAAAGGACCTACAGAATTAACTGTAAGTCCTTGATTATACTAATTGGTGACCCCAAGGGGACTCGAACCCCTGTTACCGGCGTGAGAGGCCGGTGTCCTAGGCCACTAGACGATGGGGCCAAATGTGCCGTGTTATATACCTGACCGCCGATGGCTTGTCAACTTTTAGTTGCGGCCATTTTTCGACTATTGTCGGTCCGGGGGCTGTTCTTTGGGAGTCTCTTGGTCTGCCGGCCGTGTCCTGCCGAAAAGCCGCGTGGTGGTGCGCAGCCATTCGGCAATCTCATCCGTAAGAAACCAGGAGGCGCACCGCCAGCGCCAGTTGCCGGTGGAGACTCCGGGGCTGTTCATCTTGCAGTCGTTGCCGAAGCCGAGGATATCCTGTAGTGGGAAAATACATAAATTGGCGATGGACGATTGTGCCAGGTAAATCATGTCGCGATGGATGCCGTTCCGGTCGTCCGAACCTCTATTGCAAAACATCTTGATCTTGGCTCGCTGAGCATCGTCGAGCCTGTCGCTGAAAAACCAGCCGACGGTAGTATCGTTGTCATGGGTGCCTGTATATACAATGCAGTTTGGAGTGGTGAAATTATAGGGCAGAAAGGTGTTGTCGGGGGTGCCGTCGAAGGCGAACTGCAGAACCCTCATGCCGGGAAACCCTAATTCGTCTCGAAGGCTGACCACCTCCTGGGTGATGATTCCCAAGTCCTCGGCGACTATATTCAGTAGCCCGAGTCGTGCGAAAATCTGCTGAAAAAAGTTGCGACCGGGACCCTTCAGCCACACGCCGTCGACCGCGGTCTCATTTTCTTCCGGAATGGACCAGTAGGATTCGAACCCCCGGAAATGATCGATACGCACCATGTCGACCATATGAAACAAATGGGACAGTCTGTCCGCCCACCAGTTCAGAAGCTTTTGCTGTATTTTAGAATCCTTATTTTGCCAGTCGTAGAGCGGATTACCCCAGCGTTGACCGGTCTTGCTGAAGTAGTCGGGCGGCACGCCAGCCACATGGGTCGGACGGAAGGTCTTTCGATCCAGTTCGAAGATTTCCTGGTGGGCCCAGACATCGACACTGTCGTAACTGACATATATGGGCAAGTCGCCGAAGAGATGGATGGCATGTGCTCCGGCATGTTTACGCAGCAGTTGCCACTGGCGGAAAAACTCGAATTGCTCGAACCGGTAATAGTTCATTCGGTCGCTATGGCGGCTCTTCAACTGGGAGAGTGCTTCGGGATCCCGTGTAGCCAATTCCTGGGGCCAATCGAACCAGCCAATATTATAGTAGATTTCCTTGCAGGTCATGAACATGGCGAAATCATCGATCCATGGATTGTCTTGCAGGAAAAGTGAGTAGTCGGGATATCTGTCTTGACGAAACCGCAGGTAAGCCTCATTTAGTAATCTGGACTTGTACTTTCTGACCTCGTCGATATCGGCCGAGTACGGCGAGAAATCGGGGTGGCTCTCGAGGAGCTCCCGGGAAATCAGATCCTCCTGGAAAAGCAGGTCAGGCGAAATGAGCAGTAACGAACCGGCGAAAGCCGAGGTGCCCATGTACGGTGAATCGTCGAAGAGAGCATTGGTGGGGCCGGTGGGCAGGAACTGCCAGTAGCTCTGTTCGCATCGCACCAGAAAATCGATGAAGGCATGGCTCGCCGGACCGATATCACCTATGCCGTAAGGCGAGGGAAGCGAGGAGATGTGTGCAAGAATGCCACTGCTGCGATTATTCATCGTTGCCTCTGGCTGGAATTGTTGGAGATTTCGTGCCGATTGGTAAGAGTTAAAGCAGCCGGTAATGAGGTATGGAACCTTGAATATCGGCTCGATGATGCTATAGTATAAGCTCGCTATGCGGAAAAAATAGAAAAAATTCCACCCAAGCGTGTATATTTAATAAATTGCATTATTCTGGTAAACATTGTATGTATATGCTCTTCTGAGTCTACTGCGCGCTTACGAGATTCTTCCTCGTCGGCTTTTTTTTTGTCAAAATTACGCGTATATACCTTGTTGGTTCTCTTGAGACTATTGGTTGAAGCCCGAACGGCTGCGTAAGCAATAGGTTGCCTGAAAAATTCAAGAAAGGGAGTGGTCACTGGTGCTGCCTGAACTAAAAGAAAACCTTTTGAAGGCTGGAAAGGAAGAAGGCTGTATTAGCTTTGATGATCTCAATGAATTATTGCCAGATGACATAAAAGATCCTAACGAAATCGAGTCGATCTTCAACTTCCTCGGAGCTCACTCGATCGAGATTGTAACGGTTGAAAAAAGCGGGGAAAAAAGAACGCTCTCCGGGGAAGTTTGGGAGAAGGTCGATGACTCTTCCGTTGAGGCCAATCCCGACGAGGACATAGTCCTGGCCGACGACGAGACCCACGAGGCCGAAGAGACCACCACCACCTATCTTCGCGAGATGGGCCGGTTCGATCTGCTGACGCCGGAGGAGGAAGCCAAATACAGTAAGACCATTCGTCAGGGCTTCGAGTCGATCATCAGCGCCATTCGCGAGGATCAGTCGGGGGTGAAAGAGGTCCAGCTGCTGCGCGAGCGCATCGATCTCTGGGAGAAGCGGGACCCGACCCTCAAGCCGAAGAAACAGCAGCTGAATTTCATGCGCTATACGATCTTGAGCGCGGCGAAGAAATATCCGGATATTCGTGAACTGTTCGAACTGCAGGCGAAACTCGAGGCCTACAGCCGGTCGATCGAGGTCGCCAAGGATACCATGATTCGGGCGAACCTCCGTCTCGTGGTTTCCATTGCCAAACGTTACATGCATCAGGGGCTGACGCTGGCGGATCTCATCCAGGAGGGCAACCTGGGTCTGATGCGCGCGGTCTTCCGGTTCGATTACACCAAGGGCAACAAGTTCTCCACCTACGCCAGCTGGTGGATCCGCCAGGCGATCACCCGGGCGATTCTCGACAAGACCCGGACCATCCGGCTGCCCGTGCATTTCCTAGAACTGCGCAGCCAGTTCTTCAAGGCCTTCTACGCCCTCTTCAAGGAGCTGGGCCGGGAGCCCACTCCGCTCGAGATATCCAAGGCGACCAACCTGCCGATGGATAAGATTCTCTCCATCCTCGAGGCCTCGCGCGAACCCATTTCCCTGGAAACCCCGGTGGGGGACGATGATTCCACCCTCGGAGATTTCCTCGAAAATCAGGAGTCGCAGTCGCCCTACGATGCGGTGCAGACCCGGGAGCTTTCCGGACGGGTCAACGACATTCTAGAGACGCTCAGTGAACGGGAAGAAAAGATCATCCGCCTGCGCTTCGGTATCGGCGAAAAGGCCGAGTACACCCTGGAAGAGATCGGCAAACTCTTCAATGTCAGCCGGGAGAGAATCCGGCAGATCGAGAAAAAGGCCCTCAACCGGCTCCGTCACTCGAGCCGTCGCGACAAGTTGAAGTTCTTTATCGACTAGCGGGCCTTCATCCATAAATTCTGTAGCCGGGTTCTCACGCCCGGCTTTTCATTTCCGCCGTGAATACGTACATAGAACAAGCCGGGCTCGGCAACATCCTTGAAAAAGTCTCCGTGGGCGAAAGGCTGAGCGTGGCCGACGGGCTCCAGCTCTATCGATCGCAAGACATTCTGGCAGTAGGGTATCTCGCCAATATCGTCCGGGAAAGGCAGAACGGCGACAACACCTATTTTATCTTCAACCAGCACATAAATTATTCCAATATCTGCGTAAATCTCTGCAAATTCTGTGCTTTCGGCCGGGAGAAGGATTCCGAGCTGGCATTTGAGATGAGCGTTGCGGAGGTGAAGGAAAAAGTGCGAGCGAGGCTGGCTGAACCGATCTCGGAAATTCACATGGTTGGAGGCATCCACCCCAAGTTGCCGTTCGATTATTATCTTGAACTCCTCCGGGGTATCAAGGAGGTCCGGCCGGAAGTCCACATCCAGGCCTTCACCTGCGTAGAGATCGCGCATCTGGCGGAGCTTTGCGGCAAGCCGGTGGCCCAGACGCTGGCCATCCTGCAGGAGGCGGGACTCGATTCCCTGCCTGGAGGCGGAGCCGAGGTTTTCAGCCCGAGGATTCGCCAGCTCACCTGCGAGAAAAAACTCTCCGGCAGGAACTGGCTGGAGGTGGCCAAAACCGCCCATCGCCAGGGGCTGCATTCCAATGCCACCATGCTCTACGGCCATATCGAAACGATTGAGGAGCGTCTCGAACATCTCGCCGCCCTGCGGGAAGCGCAGGATGAGACGAAGGGTTTCCTGGCTTTCATCCCGCTAGCCTTTCATCCCAAAAATACCGCTATGTCCGGGCTTTCCCGGACGACCGGCATCGACGACCTGAAAATTATCGCGGTTTCCCGTCTGTTCCTCGACAACTTCCCGCATATCAAGGCCTATTGGGTGATGATCGGGCCGCAGATGGCCCAGATCGCCCTGTCCTTCGGGGCGGATGATATGGACGGCACCGTCAAGGAAGAGGTTATTACCCACATGGCCGGCGCCGAGACGGAGCAGGCCATCGGCAGCAATACCCTGGTGCGGCTGATCAGGGAAGCGGGCCGGGTTCCCGTGCAACGGGACACCCTCTATAACGTCGTTCACGTTCACACTTGAGAGAAGGGGAGCGTGCCCGATGCAGCTTGAGAGAATCGCGCGGAAGGTAGAGGCGGGAGAGAGGATCGATGATGAGGAGTTTCTCCTTCTCGAACGGGAGGGGGATTTCTACCAGCTGGGGATCCTGGCCGATACGATTCGCCGCCGCAAGCACCCCGAAAACCTGGTGACGTACGTCATCGACCGCAACATCAACTACACCGACATCTGCATCTCCGCCTGTAAGTTCTGCGCCTTTTTCAAGGCCCCCGAAGACGGCCGGGGCTACTTGCTGAGCTTTCCCGAGCTCAAGGCCAAAATAGAGGAGACCAAGTCCCTCGGCGGCACCCAGATCCTCCTTCAGGGCGGGCTTCACCCAGGACAGTCTCTCGAGTATTACGAAGAGATGGTCCGGTTCATGAAAAACACCGGCATCCACGTCCACGGCTTTTCTCCACCGGAGATCTGCCATTTCGCCAATCTTTCGGGGCTGCCGATCAGGGAAGTGCTGCGGCGGCTCATCGTCGCAGGGCTCGATTCGATCCCGGGCGGTGGCGCCGAGATTCTCTCCGACCGGGTGCGCCGGTTGATCGCCCCGCGCAAGTGCAGCGCCGACGAGTGGCTGGCGGTCATGGAGGAGGCCCACAATCAGGGGTTGCGGACCTCGGCCACCATGATGTTCGGGCATATAGAGACCATGGAGGAGCGGCTGGAACACCTGAGGCGGCTTCGCGACCTCCAGGACAGGACCCGCGGTTTCACGGCCTTCATCCCCTGGCCGTTCCAGCCCGGCAATACGGTGCTTGCCGAAACGGAAAAGACCACTGCCGTCCAGTATCTCAGGATGCTGGCCCTCTCCCGAATCTACCTGGATAATTTCGACAACATCCAGGCTTCATGGGTCACCCAGGGGGCGAAGGTGGCGCAGCTGTCGCTCTTTTTCGGAGCCAATGATTTCGGCAGCACCATGATCGAGGAAAATGTCGTGGCCGCAGCGGGAGTAAGTTTTCGGCTCTCCGAAGAGGAGATCAGGAAGCTGGTCATAGCCGCCGGATTTTCGCCGGCGCAGCGATTGATGGATTACAGCTTGGTCTAGCCAGACGCCCGGTTTTCTTGAGGGCGGAAGGATGAAAAGATGACTCGGGCCATGAAAATCGTATCTTCCCGGTGGGTGTTTCCCATCACCCGACCAGCCATCGAGGACGGCAGCGTGGTTGTCGCGGATCGCCGGATCATCGATGTCGGTCGGAGAGAGGAGATGTTGGCCAGGTATCCGGCCGCAAGCGAGACGCAGTATCCGGGGGTCCTCATGCCCGGCCTGATCAATGCCCATATCCATCTGGAACTCTCTCATCTGCGGGATGTTCCCGAACCTCTCCCGCAACAGACTTTTACCGACTGGATAGCCGGCCTTCTCGCCAGACGGGCCGCGAATAACCTCAGCCGCGAGGAACGTTTTGCCGCGGTAAATGCCCTGCTGCGGGATCAGTATGCCTCAGGGATAGTGCTGCTGGCGGATACCGGCAACGAAAGACTCAACGAATCCGAGTCGTCCGGCACAGAGAGATGGCCGGATATCCGCCGCATGCTCGAGTTTCTCGGGCCGGATAGACAGGGCTGCGAGGAGGCGCGACAGACGATCGCTGACCTGGACGACCGGATTGCGGTAACCGGCCACGCTCCCTATTCGACGGCTCCTGAGTTACTGCAGCTTATCAAAGAGAGATGCCGGCGACTGGGGCAGGTTTTCTCCATCCATACCGCCGAAAGCAGCGAAGAGCTGCCATTCCTGCAATCGCGCACCGGAATCTTCCGCGATTTCCTCGAGGGGAGGAATCGCTGGGATGGCACCTTTTCATCCAGCCAAGGGGACTCTTCCGGCACCATCGACTATTACGATCGATTCAACCTGCTCGATGCCGGGAGCCTCCTGGTCCATTGTGTCCACGTATCCGATCACGAGCTGCAGCTGATTGCGAAACGAGGCGCCCATATCTGCCTCTGTCCGGGCAGCAATCGCTTTCTCAAGGTGGGAAAGGCTCCTGCCGTCAAAATGGTCGAGGCGGGCCTTCTCCCGGCCCTGGGGACGGATTCCTTTGCCTCGAATACGACAATAGACCTGTGGCGGGAGATGCAGCTTCTGTCCAGTGATCATCCGGCTCTGGAACCCGCGCAGATCCTCGCCATGGCGACTCTGGGAGGAGCGCGGGCCCTTCATGCCGACAGTGACTATGGTAGTCTGGAATCAGGCAGGAAAGCCATTTTGCTTCATGTATCCTCATTCGCTTTATCTCAATGCCGGACGGCACCGGCAATACTGCGCGAACTGATAAACGGAGGCAGGCCGACCGAAATATCATGGGTCTGAATTCCATACTTGAAAAAATTCCGTTTCCGGGAAGTATGCACATGAATACGAAAGCTTCGGATACACCCCCCTCGGCTCGAATAGGGATGGTAAGCTACATCAATGTCGCTCCTATCTATGAACGATGGAAGGCAACGGTCCATCGAGGTGACTGGCAGGTGATCGAGGCCCCGCCGGCGGTTTTGAATAGGAAACTGGCCAGCGGAGAGGTTGACCTGGGTTTTGTTTCCAGCTACGAATATGGAGCCCGTCCCGATCGCTACAAGATACTCTCCGGCCTGACGATCAGCGCCAATGGTCCGGTCGGCTCGGTTTTTCTCTTTTCCCATTTACCCATGGATCAACTGGACGGGGCGAGGGTCCTGCTCAGCGCGCAGTCTGAGACTTCGGTAAACCTGGTGAAAATAATTCTCGAGGAATACTATAAGGTTCGTCCGCAGTATGAAACGGGAGACGTGCTTTCGGCCAAACATAAGAATTTCAAGGCGGTGCTGGCCATAGGCGACGATGCTTTGAGGCTGGTGGATTCTTCCGTATTCCTCTATCAGTTCGATCTCGGCGATATCTGGAAGCGGGAAACGGGCCTTCCCTTCGTTTTTTCCGTGTGCGCCGTCCGGGAGGAATTCTGTGCGGAACAGCCGGAGATGCTGAGCGACATCCACCGGGAATTGCTCAGATGCCGTGATGAAGGCAAGGACGACTTGAGGGCGATCTGCGGTATGGCCGCCCCGCGTATACCAATGACGGAAAAAAGATGTTTCGAATATCTTTCGGCCATCGAGTACGATCTGGGGAGCCAGAAACGCAAGGCCCTGGAGATCTTCTTCGAGCACCTCATCAAGCGTGGGGATATTCCCAAGAATGCCGTACCGCTGAAGATTTTCGCCAACCTTTTTTAATTCTTCGGAAACTGCCCGCGAATTGACAGGAGACGATTGCAGTTATGCATACGCAGAAGATATTGCTCGGGATCACCGGGGCGAGCGGCATGCTCTTCGTGACCTCTTTTTTGACCGCTCTCGCCGATCTGGGGGTCGAGGTTCATGGTATCTGCTCGGAGGCGGGCAGAAAGGTCCTGAAAATGGAGCAAGGCCTTGCGCCCGAACAGCTGCCCCTGGTCTCCCGATGGTTCCACCATGCGGACATGTCGGCGCCGCCGGCCTCCGGATCGAGCGATTACCAGGCGATGGTGGTCCTGCCGTGCACCATGGGGTCGCTTGCGGCCATTGCCCGGGGGCTTTCGATCAACCTCATCCATCGGGCGGCGGATGTCATGCTCAAGGAACGTCGGAAGCTGGTGCTGGCGGTCAGGGAGACGCCGCTCAATCGCACGCACCTGCAGAATATGCTGGCGGTCCATGATGCCGGTGGGATCCTGTGTCCGACCATGCCGAGTTACTATTTACGACCCTCCACCCTGGAAGAGGCTGCCGAAACCTTCGTCTGGCGCCTTGCCGATCAGCTGGGGCTGGAGATTCCGGGAAGAAAGAGATGGAACGACATCATACCCTCGTAGAAAAGGTCGCGGTCCTGCTGGAGATGATCCAGTTCAAGCTGACCGTCTTCGCCATGCCCTTTGCCTTTACCGGGGCCTTTCTGGCCGCAGGAGGCCTGCCCGAGCTCGCGACCATGCTGTGGGTGGTCCTGGCCATGGTTGGGGCCCGCACCTGTGCCATGGGTTTCAACCGGATTGTCGACCGCAAATTCGATGCGGGCAATCCGCGCACCGCGGGCCGCGCCATCCCCGCGGGAACGGTCAAGCTCGGGGAGGCCTGGGCGATGGTCATCATTGCCGGCGGTCTTTTTTTTGCGGCCTGCGCTCAGCTCAACCCCCTCACGCTGCAGTTGTCGCCGTTCGCCCTGGGGCTGACCCTCTTTTATTCGCTGACCAAAAGATTCACCTCTTTCTGCCACTTGATTCTCGGTATCGCGCTGGCTTTCTCGCCCCTCGGAGGCTGGGTGGCGGTAAGCGGAGAGTTGCAGGGATACCCCTATATTCTCTCACTCGGGGTCATTTTCTGGGTGGCCGGTTTCGATACCATCTATGCCTGCCTCGACGCCGATTTCGACAAGTTCACCGGGCTCTACTCCCTGCCGGCGCGACTGGGCAGACAGAGGGCCTTTCGGCTGGCCGGTGGCTTTCATCTGCTGGCCTTCGTCTTCTTCGCCATGACCGGTTGGCAGGCCGGTTTGAATTATTTCTATTATATCGGCATCGTGCTGACGGCGGGAGCCTTGCTTTACCAGCACATGCTGGTGAAACCCGATGATCTGTCACGGATCCACGCCTCCTTTTTCTCCATGAACGGCCTGATCAGCATTACCCTCTTTGCGGCGACCTGGATTTCTCTCATTACCGGCGGAGACTAACTGATGAAGATTATCCGATATCTGCCGATTATTATCCTTGCCGTTACAGCGCTCTTAGGGCCTGCCACCGCCGGGGAGTCGGCGGCATCGACAGGTCGACCGCCTTTCGGAGAAATTGTTCCTGAACTTCTTGGAATCGGCTATTCCGGTAACGAGACCCTGGTGTACGACGTCTCCTGGACCGGCGGCATTAAAATCGGTGAGCTGCATCTGCAGGTGAAGGCCTTGGACAGAAATACCGAGGAATACGAGATCCGGGCCGAGGTGTCGACCAGAAACGGCGCGGTCGATCTGATCTATCCGATCGAGGACCTCCATATCACCAAGGTTCGCGGTCCGAAACGGCTGCCCTATCATTACGAGATCTGGCAGAAGGAAGGGTATAACTACCGGGCGCATCGGGTGATCGAGTTCGATCAAAAAAACGGTAGGATAAAATACACCAAAAACAACAAGATAGAAGGAATTTTTCAGGTTGAAGGTGAAACTAACAATGAATTTTCATCCTTTTTCAACAGCAGGCTGATGGACTTTCCCATCGGGGGAGGATTTATCGTGCCGACCTTCGCCGACAAGAAGCGCAATGAGGTAATGGTTAACGCCGTTGCCAGAAAACGCTTCGACGAGACCCTGCTGGGACCGGTTACGGCGGTTGAAATCATGCCTATCATGAAATTCAAGGGCCTCTATGACAAGAAAGGGGATACGGTGATCTGGTACACTGACGACGAATGCCGAGTGCCGGTGCTGATCAACTCGAAGATCATCATCGGCTCGCTTACCGCCGAACTGGTGTCTTACGACAATCCCGCCTGTTTACGTTACGCTGCAATTCGAGAAGAAGTAGAGAAGAAAAAATAAAGAGATCGAAGGAGTAGCTCCACATGAAAGCACCTGTAACAACAACCGATTTTCCCGCCTTGAGGCTCAAGCACCGGGGGAAGGTCAGGGATATGTACGAAATACCCGGACGCGACGATGTCCTCCTCATGGTGGCGACCGACCGGATCTCCGCCTATGATGTGGTCATGGACGATGCCATCCCCGGCAAGGGAGAGATTCTCACCCGACTCTCTCTGTTCTGGTTCGATCTGCTGGGCGATATTGTTGAGAATCATCTCATTACCGCCGATGTCGACAAATATCCCGAGGTCTGCCGACCCTATGCCGAGCAGTTGCGGGGCAGGTCGATCCTGGTGAAGAAGACCCGGCCGCTCACCATCGAATGCATTGTGCGCGGCTATATCTCCGGTTCGTTCTGGAGTGCCTACAAAAAAGATCCGGTCGTCTGCGGCTTTCACCTGCCGATCGGCATGAAGGAGTCCGACAAGTTCCCGCAGCCGCTTTTCACACCTTCAACCAAGGCGGAACTGGGGACCCATGACGAGAATATCTCCACCGAGACCATGGAAAAGATTGTCGGAAAGGAAAAAGCGCGAAAAATTGCCGACATTTGTATCCGTCTCTACCGGAAGGCCGCCGACTACGCCCTGACCAAGGGAATCATAATTGCAGATACCAAGTTTGAACTGGGCGAACATAACGGCGAACTGATCCTCATCGACGAAGTCCTGACCCCCGACTCGTCGCGGTTCTGGCCGGTCGACAAATACCAGCCTGGCAAATCCCAGCCGAGTTTCGACAAGCAGTACCTGCGGGATTATCTCTCCACTCTCGACTGGGACAAGACCCCGCCGCCGCCGCCCCTGCCGGCGGAGATTGTGGAAAAAACGAGGGCGCGGTACGAAGAGGCGCTCCAGCGTCTTACCGGGAAACGCTGATCGGGAGGCAGCTCCTTATGTGCCGCCTTAGCCTCTTTGGCCGATGCAGCATATTTCCTGACCTTGGGCCGGAAGTAGGTAGCTATTCAGCGAAACAAATGAAAAGCGAAGCGTTCGTTGGGGTGATCCTTGCGGTCGCCCGGCGGAGTATTTCTGTTCCACCGGGCGAATACAAGATTCGCCCCCACAAGCCGAACCGACTGAACGTTTACGCAAAGTTCAAGGACATTTTCATTGCGAAGCCATTCCATCCGGCTTCTGTCCTCTGTCTTCTGACTTCTGGTTCAGGCAGAAGCGCAGCACCGCATCGAGGGACTGGTCCCGGAAGTGGTAGTCGTTTTCCAGCAGCACCTTGGGGGTCACCCTGATGCTGCTCAAGAGAGTTTCCTCGGCGATCTGACCGAAAGTGATTTTTGCCAGAAACTCCGGAACCTTGAGTAGGATTGGGCGACCCAGGGCCCGGCCCAGGCCTTCGGTGAATTCCCGGTTGGTTGCCGCAATGGGGCTGACAATGTTGACGGGGCCTTCGATGCCCGGTTTGCCGAGAAGAAAATCGACTATGGCCACCACGTCCCTGATGCTGATCCAGCTGATAAACTGTTCGCCGCTGCCGACCACCCCTCCGAATCCCGACTTGAAAGGCCCGAGCATCTTGTGCAAGGCGCCGCCTTTGGGGCTGAGCACCATGCCGAACCGCAGATACACCACCCGGACTCCCATGGCCCGCAGCCGGTCCGTTTCCTTTTCCCACTGCCGGCAGACATCGGCGAGGAAACCCTCCCCCGAGAGGCTGTCCTCATCAAGTATCCTATCCCCTTTGCTGCCGTAATAACCTACACCCGAAGCGCATAAGAATACCTGCGGCTTGCGGGGCAGCGAGGCAAGAAAGTCGATGAGCTCCCGGGTCCCGTCCACGCGGCTCCGGAGGATCTCCTTCTTGACGCTGGCCGTCCAACGGTTCATGGTCACATTCTCACCGGCCAGGTGGATGACTCCGTCAAAATTCTTTTCCCTGTTCTCCAGGGTATCGATGGCCCAGAATCGACCGGGGCGAGATGGCTTGTTTCGCTTCAGGCATTGAATCGAATGCCCCTGGGCGAAGAGATATTCGATCAGGGCATTGCCAACCAAACCTGAACAACCGGTAATGAGAGTATTCATGTTTAATCCGCTAGGGTTCTGTTGTATCGCCTTTGGAGGGACGCGGGTACAGGGGAGATGGTGCCTTTCGCAGACCATCGAGGAGATGCAGGAAGGCGAGACAGGGGTGATGCAGGATCATCTTTGGCCCTGAGTAACGCATGACTTCCTTCACTCGAGTCCGCATGTCTTTTTTATAACAGTGAATCGGGCAGTTGCCGCAGGTTGGCTTGTGGATCTGAAACGGGCAATGGCATAATCTTTTTTTCGCGTAGGAGAGTAGCTCGCGGCATTCCCGGCATAAATCCCCAGGCGCCTGACCATGCCGGCCTCGGCAGTAGAGCGCAACCATCGCCTGGATGGTTTTCCATTCTCTTTGCAGCCTCGGAGGATTATCCGGAGTTGTCGCTTGAGTATCCATGGCATTCCTGGGCTAATTGATGGGCCCTGAAAGCGGCTTTAGCAAATTCAGGATCGCTTCGCAAACCTGATCATGGTTCAGCTTCGAGCTGTGCACGGTGATATCGGCATATTTCTCGTACAGCACCATCCGTTCGGCAAAAAGGTCCTGCAGGCTTTGCCCGGGACGTTTGGCGATTCCCCGCGTCTCGTAATTCCACACCCGACTTTGCAGGGCGGCAAGCTCGGCGTGCAGGAAAATGGTTGCGCCGATTTCCCTGAGATGACGCATGGCCGGTTCACTGTAGACCGCACTGCCGCCCGTGGCTATGATGTGATTTCGGCATTGGATGTTCAAGAGGGCTTGCTCCTCAAGTGACCTGAGTGCCATATGTCCCTGGCTGTCGACGATTTCCTGAAGGGTCCGTCCCGCATTCTTCTGAATGAGAATATCGGTATCGAGAAAATCCATGGCAAGTCTTTTGGCCAGAATCACCCCCACCGTACTTTTTCCCGAGCCGGGCATGCCTATGAGGATTATATTCGTAGTATTCTTCATCTTTGAATTGGTTGGCTAGAGAAGATGCTGTTTTTCATCAATCTTAAAGCACACTTCAAGAAAAGCAAGCGGACTTGGCCGATCTGGAACCCGAGGTTCATGTTTGCCCTTCCCTGATGCCGGGTCCCTCCCCCGGTCTCTCGAGAAATTTTGAATCCTCTTGCCCTAATCGAATAAAATATGAAAAAATAATGCCAGAGCACTTACCGTATAGTACAGTTAACTGGGTGCTGAATAACCCAAAAATGCAGTAAAAAGCCTCGCCGGTAAGCCGAAGGAAAATGCGTATGGAAATTTGGAAGAAAATCACCGACTGGTTTGCGTCTACCCATATTCACGAACAGATCAAAGATGTCGATGTTGTGGGATTGTTCACGAACCCCTGGTTCATAGTGCCTTTCGGCATTATGGCAGGATACATGCTGTTCAAGCAGCAATGGAAGGACCTCATGATCGTGGCGATCCTTGTCGCGGTATGGTGGGTGTCCGGCACGCCGTATATGGAAACACTCATCGTCAACGGCGAGCTGCAGATGAACAAGGTCCTGCCGGTGGCTTTCGGCGGTGCCGCTGCGCTTGGTTTTGTAATTTATCTGCTGTTCGGCCGGTCCGATTGATGAAGGGGAGTCATGCAGTTTCGCAACGGTGTTTTTATTATCACGGAAGAGGATAACTGCCCCCTGTACAACGTTCGGGAGGAGTTGAAGATCGAGGAAGGCATACTGGCCCTTCCGGCCGGCAAACCTGCGTGTCTCACGCTCACCGCCGATCTTATCGAAATAGCTTCCGCCGATTCGAGTTACGAAAACTTTGCCCTCGGCAGCACTAAGAAAGCCAAGTTCGAGTGCGGGGGATGCAGTGGCATTATCCGCTTCGAATATAAGAAGGAAAAAGGTTACGCAACGCTGCAGATGAAACTCCTGGCGGCGGCTGAACGGCGAGAAAAGCTCAGGAATGTCGCAAGCTTTGCCGGGCTGCTGCGCTCCATCGAGATCTTCTCGCCCCTTTCCGACAACGATTTGCTCGATCTTTCCGCGTTGCTTGAGCTGGTCGACTATCCCTGGCAGTTTCCGATAACCCAAAAGGGCGATCCGGGCGACCGGCTCTTCATTCTCATCTCCGGCAGGGCCGAGGTCATCGACGACCATGGGGTAACGCTGGCGGAACTGCATCGCGGCGAGGTATTCGGCGAGATGAGTCTCTTGTCGGGGGAGCGGGTCACGACCACTATTATGGCTGCCGTGCCATGCCGGATCGCGGTGATGAATTACAAGAATTTTCGCCACATCCTCACCCGTTTCCCGGCGCTTCAGGTCTTCTTTTACAAACTGCTGGTCAGCCGTATCACCAAGATGAATCGGCAGCGGGCCGAAGAACTGGCATCCGGGATGGTGGGGCAACTCGCGGACATTTCTGCCGTAGAACTTTGCCAGATGATTAACGCCAACCAGAAGACCGGCAGATTGAATATTGAATCGGAAGAGAAACGGGGCCTGATGGTTTTCAATGAGGGCGAACTGGTGCACGCCGAGCTGAATGGTTCATTTGGCAGGGAAGCCTTTTACCGGCTCCTCGCCATGGAAAGCGGACGGTTCAAGTTCACCCAGGGGTTGACTGTGAAAGAAAAACGTCTCGATGTCATCGGCGGCTTCATGGGCATGCTCATGGAAGGAATGAAGCGCCTTGACGACAGGA
The DNA here is from genome assembly GCA_023412495.1 of Pseudomonadota bacterium. The sequence goes on along the minus strand of JAEYNP010000080.1, from coordinate 230,458 downwards.
GCATTTGAGCCGAGCTCTTTGCATGAACCGTGAAATTACCAGGCGGCAGCTGAAAAAGATACTCCTGGAGGTTTTGCAGCAAAAGGAGCTTCCGGAGATTTTCGAGTTCGTTTCCCGGTACCCGGAACAACACCTGTTGAATCCGCTCTTTATCGCGTTGTGCCACCGGGAGGAGATTGTGCGTTTTCGAGCTGTGCGCTGTTTCGGCAGGATTATCCCTGCGATGGCCGACAAGGACCTCGAATCCGCCAGAATCGTCATGCGCAGGTTTCTCTGGTCGCTGAACGACGAGTCCGGCGGCATAGGGTGGGGGGCTCCCGAGGCCATGGCCGAGATCATGTGCCACAGCGAGAGCCTACGCAAAGAGTATCTGCACATGCTCATCAGCTATATGCGCGAGGACGGCGAAGAACTCTTTCAGGACGGGAATTTCATCGAACTCCCCATGCTGCAGCGGGGCGTGCTCTGGGGGGTTGGCAGGCTTTGCCAGTGCCACCGCGGCGAGATGATCGACAGGCAAATTGCCGGTGATGTGGCCGCCTACCTGAATTCACCGGATCCTCAGGTAGCAGGGTTGGCCATATGGTGTCTGGGCATGCTGGGCACTCAAGCCGATACGCCGAAAATCACCCCTTTTCTCGGCAATCAGACGATGCTCACGCTCTATATCGACGATAAGCTGGCGGATGTCAGCATCGCTGAGCTTGCGGAAAAAGCCCTCTCGCTGATCGGATCACCGGGGACCGAGTCAAACACCGACCGCTCATGACCTCGCGATTCAACAATATTCCGGATGTCCGTTATGTGGGCTTTGTCCAGCTGGAGGTGGAGCAAGGGCAAATCGATGGCAATTTTGAAAGGCTGCGTCGGATCCTGGCTCGTCTCGAGCCGCCGCGGCAAGCCCTCATCGTCCTTCCGGAGCTCTGGGCGACTGGTTTTGCCTACAACCAATTGCCGCAACTGCAGGATGAAGTGGCAGCACTGTCGGGCAGACTGCGGAAACTGGCGGAGAAGTACGATATCATCTTCGCAGGCAGCCTCCCTGAGCGAATAGCCGAAGATAACAATCTGTTCTTCAATACTCTCGAGATTACCGGAAGCAGCGGCGCCTTCGGCAAATATCGCAAACGCCACATCTTTCCCGGGGAGGAAGAGGCCTTTCGCCCCTGTTCGGACGCCTCCGCGCCCATCGTCACACCGGCAGGGCGTTTCGGCTGTCTGATCTGTTATGACCTGCGTTTTCCGGAACCGGCCCGCAGGCAATGCCAGCAAGGAGCGGATCTGCTGCTCTGTTCGGCGGAGTGGCCGGCTGTCAGGATCCATCACTGGCGCATCCTTGCGATCGCTAGGGCCATTGAAAACCAGACCTTCATGGTCGCCTGCAACGGCGTCGGCAGAAATGGCGAGATTACCCTCGGCGGACATTCCCTTATCATTTCGCCAACGGGAGATATACTCTACGAGGCTGGAGACGGCGAAGAGGCAAAAGTTGTCGCCATAGATTGGCTGGTGAAAGAGGAAGCCCGGGCAGGTTTCAGGCCCTTCGTGGCGGAACCTTATCCGCTTTCGGCCGAAAAGATCGGAACACCTGAAAGTTGTCTGGAAGATGCCGAACTCCGTGCCGGGCTCGGCCAGCGGGTGGTCTATATCTCACTCGACTTGGACGTGGGGTTATCCCGTGCGGTCGAGATTCTTGAAGCTGCAAGGCGGCAGGGCGATTATCTTGTCGCCGGGGTACGCCTGCCGGGCGGGCAATGCCAATCCGAGAAAGGATTGCTGAAAACCTACGCTGCCCTCGGCTGCGTGAATGCGATTTTCGATCTTGGCGACATGGCTCCTGCAGTCGAGGAACGGCTGAAGGCTATCGGATGCGGTCTGAAAATTGAGTCCTAGAGGATACCTTCGGGCAAAGGCGGCACCTTACTCGAACCGGGGACGAAGCCGCCATCCATGCGCAGGATGGCTCCGGTGCAGTAGGTGGCCTCGACGGCCAGGAAATAGACGGCGGCGGCTACTTCTTCCGGGCTGCCTGTCCGGTCCAGCAGAATGGTTTCATGCAGATCCCTCTTCTGCTCTTGCGTCAGCTGTCCCCAGCCACGGGTGCCTTCGCCGTGCCTGCCCCTTATGAGCCCCAGCATGAGCTCGTTGACCCGCACCATGGGGCCTGCCTGCCTCGCCCAGGTTTCCGTGAGCACCTGAATGCCCCTGTTGGCGGCGCTGAAGCCGTCGCTGAAAAAGACAGCAGCCGGACCACTGCGGCCGAGGAGGGCTGAGACTGAGGAAATGTTGACTACGGCGCCTTCACGTTCATTCTGCTGCATCAGCGGATGTATGTGGTGAAAGAGCAGCCACTTGGCCTTCAGGGTGGTTTCGAATTCCAGATCCCATTGCCCCTTGTTGTGCGGCAGGTCATAACTGCCGTGGACCACCGGCATGCCGCCTCTTTCGATATTGTTGATGAGGAAATCGACTTTAGTAAAGCGCTGCCCTATTGCTGCGGTGAGAGCGGCAACCTCATCCTCCTTGCGCAGGTCTGCCGATATGCTCAGAAAATCAAAACCCGCGGCGGAAAATTCTTCCTGCATCTCGGCGATGGACTCCGGCCAGTCGAAAACCGGCAGGACGAGTGATGCTCCCTCGCTGCCGAACCTGCGGGCTATCGCCCGGCCAATGGGCCGGGAGGCGCCGGGAATGACGGCAATTCTGTCCTGAAGTTTCATCGTGTCTACCAGAAGACGTTGTTCAAGCGAGACCGGGAAGGTTGTCTTACCCCTTTTTCTATATCGTCAGCCGGACGAAGACCGAACATGGCCAGAAGATTGTCATCCATCCGCAAGCGGTAATCGTCAGTGGCGAGGATATTGTTGTTGGCGGGATTGATCAGCCTTGCGGAGATATAAAGTATCCTCTCCGACCGGGAGACCGTGCCCACCAGGATGGCCTGGGCCTCATGCTCGCCGCCGATCCGGGAAAGATCCCTTGAGAGGATCGTCTCTCCCGATTTCGGCTCGATGGTAAGTGTCGAAGCCATCTTGATCTCCCTTACTGTATAGCCCATCTGCACGAGCCGCGAGGCGATGTGCTCCTGCATGATCCTTCCGAATTTGGAAGTTTGGGAAAGATCATTATTGTCGACGAACGTGGTTACCAGGACAGGCATGTCCGGGTGGTAGGGGACGAGGGGCGGCATGGACCTCTCCACCAGATTCTCGGCGATTTTATGGGCGAGACCGACGAGGTTGGTATCCATCCTCAGGTAGTTTTCCACCGGCCTGTGGTTGATGGTGGTCGAACATGCAGAGAGCATCAGCAGCAGGGCAAATACCGAAAATTTTACTGGGAAAAATTCTGAGATCTTCATTTTAGACATCTTTGGGCACGTTGGCCGGAAGTTTTAAGGGAGTCGGTTCGAAAATACTGTCTTCCGGCAGGGTCTTTACGTCTACGACCGGCGGAGCGGCGGTCTTCCGGTCGGTAGCAGGTTCGAGTTGCCGCCCTCCGGAGAGTTTGATGGTCCTGGTTTTCGGCATCTCATTCTGGTAATGCCAGAAGTCCTTGTCGTTTATGTAGTACATATCCGAAGACCTGAAGAGATACTGTTGTCTCTTGACAATCGAAGTAGTGATGATGACCTCATAATGGCCATTCGTGACCAGACTGGTATTGGCGACATCGACTGCGGCGCCGGCAGCCATCTGGACCAGACTGGACGGGACGTCCCGGAGCACTACGACAGCGGCGGAAAGGCCCGTCAACAGCCCTGGCTGCAGACTACGCCGGCGGTCGGCGTTATGTCGGACGATCTGGACTTTATAGTCGATCTCCAGTGAATCCTGCGCCTTTTCGTTCTGCGTCGGGATGCCGAAATCGACAAGATAGGTGACCAGCAGATCCCGGAATGCCTCATTGAAGCTGCCCGTTTCGCCAGGGCTGCAGGGAATGGCGTCGTTGCCGCAGGTTTGCTTGACAAACACCGCCTTGTCAATATTGTCGGTTATGATGAGCTGATTATTGATGCGATTGGCAAGATCCGCGGCCAGAACTTCCCAGTGATGGGCCGCCTGCATTTTCTGCTGCTGAGAATACTGATAGCTGATAGGTTCGGGGATCGTGCTGGCGCAGCCGCCGGTCAGACTCAGCAGAAGAAGTATGACGAGGAGACGGGTAGGGGGCATAAAATTCTCTCCTGGGATTTGATGGTGTTCCTTTGCCAGACTGTATCGGACGCCCGTCGAAAAAGTAAAGGAAAATATGTGATTCCAAAGGGCTGATTGTTGTTGCGGGTATTGCGTACTTCGACTATGAGAAAATGGGAAATTTCAGTGCATTATTAGTGTGTTGAACCTTCACGGAAACAGTTGCACCCTGCACGGCAAGAAGTTCAGGTTATGAGTACCTTAGAAATTCGTTTCTTGTTTTTAAATGAACTTCTTGAAGGTACTTGTCCCGTCTGCTGCAGGAGGGGGGCACAACCTTTGGTTGCGGCGTAAGCACGCATTAGGTCGGCAATGTCCATTGATCTGCATATCCACTCGACATTCTCGGACGGGAGCATGACTCCCACCGAAATTGTGCAATTAGCCCGGCAAAGAAGACTGTCTGCGGTCGCCATCACCGACCATGATACCACGGACGGTGTTGACGAGGCGATGGAAGCGGGCAGGGAGTTGGAGTTGACGGTCATTGCAGGAGTCGAATTGAGCGTCAAGCTCGGAACCAACACCCTGCACCTGCTCGGCTATCTCTTCGATCACAGGCAGCCCGGGTTTCTAGAGGCCCTGCACTGCCTGCAGGAAGGGCGATTGAAGAGGAACTGCCAAATCCTCGAAGCCCTCCGGCTTCAGGGGATCGCTATCGAGCTTGACGAACTGCTGAAGATCGCGGGCCCCGGTCAAAGCGGCAGACCGCATATCGCCCAGATCCTGATCGGCAAGGGAGTTGTGAGAAGTATGGATGAAGCATTCGAAATTTTTTTGGGCGAGGGCGGCTCCGCCTATGTGCCGCGTTTCATCTTTCCCGCCGCCGAGGCCATTTCTCTCATTCATAGTGCAGGGGGACTGGCTGTACTGGCCCACCCTCAGCAACTGGAAAAGTCGGGGGGGAATTTGACCCGCATCGTCTCCGATCTGCACCGACAGGGACTGGATGGCATAGAGGTCTACTATCCCACCCACTCCCGTCAGTTCCGCAAAATGCTGATGCGGCTGGCGCAGAAGCACGATTTGTTGCGAACGGGGGGCAGTGACTACCATGGCGCCATCCGGCCCGGGACGACCTTGGCCGGTGGGAGGAACTGTGCGGTGCCTGACCAGCTGCTGGCCGAGATGCAGGCGAGGCTCGATCGGCAAAGGCAGGCTTTTGATCACGGAACTAATCCAATGAGGGCACAATCGTGAGCATGTATTCGATTCTCGTAGTGGACGATGAGCCGAACTATCTGATCGTCCTTTCGGAACTTCTCAAAGATGAGGGATTCGAGGTGTTTACCGCCCCGGATGGAAAAGCTGGACTGGCGATAGTCGATGAGGTCGATCTTGATATAGTCATCACCGACATGCAGATGCCGGGCATGGACGGCATGCAGTTCCTGCAGGAAGTCAAGGGGCGGCAGCCGGATTTGCCGGTGATCGTCATAACCGCCTACGCCGAGGTAGACAAGGCGGTGCGGGCAATGCAGGCCGGGGCTTTCAGCTACCTGGCCAAACCGTTTTCCAACGATGAGCTGATCATTACCCTAAAGAAGGCCGGACAGCACTTTTCGCTCATCCGGGAAAACACCAGGCTGCGGGACGAGATCAGGGGCAAGAGCGGCTTTTCCGGGATGGTCGGGAAAAACCCCAAGATGCTGCAGGTCTACCAGTTGATCGAAAAGGTGTCGCCTACCCATGCCTCGGTCCTGATCACCGGCGAGAGCGGCACCGGCAAGGAGCTGGTCGCCAAGGCCATCCACATGAACAGTCCCCGGGAGTCCCAGCCGTTCATCGCCGTCAACTGCGCCGCCCTCTCCGAGAACCTGCTGGAAAGCGAGCTCTTCGGCCATGAAAAGGGCGCTTTCACCGGAGCGGTGGTTATGCGCAAGGGGCGATTCGAGCTTGCCGACACCGGCACTATCTTTCTCGACGAGGTGGGCGAGATCCCGCTGCCGCTTCAGTCGAAACTGCTCCGGGTCCTGCAGGAGAAGACCTTCGAGCGGGTGGGCGGCGGCAAGACCATCGAGGTCGATGTCCGGATCATCAGCGCCACCAACAAGGACCTGCGTGAGGAGGTGGCGGCGGGGCGTTTCCGGGAGGACCTCTTCTACCGGCTCAATGTCATCCCCATCAATCTGCCTGCCCTGCGGGAACGCATGGACGATATGCGCCTCCTGGCCGAATTTTTCATCGAGAAATACAGGAAGGAACTGGGCAAGCCCAAATTGGAAATCTCTCCTGAAGCTCTCAAACTGCTCATGAAACTGCCTTGGGAAGGCAATATCCGCGAGTTGGAAAACACCATCGAGCGGGCGGCCATTCTCTGCGCGGGCGACACCATCGAGGCGGAGGATGTCCAGCCGGATACCGTGTATGCTGAGGAGAAGTCGTCGATGCACCAGGAGATCGATCTCCGGCAGTTCTTCCCGGAGGAGACGGGATTGAACGATGTGCTCCACACCATCGAAAAGTCGATGCTCACTCAGGCCCTGATCGATACCGACTACATCCAGGCGAGGGCCGCCGACAAGCTCGGCATCACCAAGAGCCTCCTGCAGTACAAAATGAAGAAATACCGGATCAAAAAGAGAAAATAGCGGCCCGGGGAAAAGGGGGAAAACTACTTCTTTCCCTGATCGCCCCAGTGCAGTTTGTTGCGGAGGATGGTGAAGTAGTCCCTGGTCGAGGAAACCACCAGCTGCAGGAAATGGGTAGCGGTATCGATCTCAAGGATGTCGCTGGCATACATGTCCCAGAAGGCCTGCCCGTCGATGATGACCTGGGCGTGATCGGTGCTGCCGCCACCCTCGAAGCGGGTTCTGATCCGTTTGTCGGGCGGGAGGATGATGGGCCTGCTGCTCAGCATGAACGGGCAGATGGGGGTGACGGTGATGGTCGCCAGCCCCGGGTAGACAATGGGGCCGCCCGCCGAAAGATTGTAGGCGGTCGAGCCTGTGGGTGTGGAAAAGATCAGGCCGTCTGCCCGGTAGGTGGTGATGAACTCCTCGTTGGCGGTTGTGGAAAGGTTGAGCAGACGGTCAAGGACGTTTTTGGTGATCACCACGTCGTTCAAGGCATAGCGATAGGCGGTCTTTTTGCTGCTGCCGACCAGCCGGGCGCGGAGCATCAGCCGGTTTTCGATGGTTACCTCGGAGGTGAGGATTCGCTCCAGGGCCGTGCAGGTCTCATTTTCGGTGAGTTCCGTCAGAAAGCCGAGATTGCCCATGTTGATGCCCAGCACGGGGATGGAATGCCTGGCGGCATCCTCGGCTATGTGCAGGAGCGTCCCGTCCCCACCGAGGACGATAATCATATCCAGATCGGGGCCGATGGTGTTCAGCGCGACGGTTATACCCCGCTGCTGCAGCCAGCCGGCCAGGGTAGCCGCGTACTCGTCCGGCCGCTGGTCGTCTTTCTTGGTTATCAACCCGGCCTTCTTTACCGTCAGTTCCTTCTTGATGCGAAACGGGGTTGAATTGTAGGTCATTCAATTTGTCCCAGTTGTTTTGAACGGATAACCGCGGACTCGACAATATCCATAATGATACCATGAAAACCGACTTTTTCCAGGACATGGAGGGCGGTTATGGCGGTGCCGCCCGGCGAGGTCACTTTTCCCCTGAGAGCGGCGGGGTGCTCGCCGCTTTCCCGGAGGAGCTTGATCGATCCTGAAACAGTCTGCAGGGCGAGCTTTTCCGAAACGACGCGGGTCAAACCGGCCTTTACCCCCGCATCGACGAGGGCCTCCACAAAGGAGAAGACGTAGGCGGGGCCGCTGCCGGAGAGTCCGGTTACCGCATCGAGATGGACCTCGTCGAGTATGACCACCTCGCCAACGGCCAGGAAGATTTCCTCGGCGGCTCTCAGTTCCTCTTCGCTGACGTTGTCATTTTTGCTTATGGCAGACGCCCCTTCGAGAACAAGTGCCGGGGTGTTCGGCATGACCCGGATGATTTTCGCCTCTTTTTTGCCGAGTGTTTTGATATAAAAGGAAATGGGCAGTCCCGCCGCGACCGAGATCAGAATGTGATCGGGCCGGACGCGCTCCCTGCAGTCCTCCAGCAGCGATTTCATGGTTTGCGGCTTCACCGCCAGGATGACTATCTTACTGGCCTCGAAAACGGTATGGTTGTGAGGATAGGTCCTCACCGAATACACCTTTTCGAGATGACTGCGACGGAAGTCATTGGGCTCGGCAACAAGAATGTTTTCTTTCTGATAAAGGCCTGAAGCGATAATTCCCTTGATGAGGGCTTCCGCCATCTGACCGCCGCCGATAAAACCGATCTGCTGTTCCATTTTGTTCCTGAAGCCTGTATTTGTCGGAGTTGATGATATATTATTCGATGCAATGATAGCCGGTTTCAGGTAAATATCAAATTCGTTTCTTTTGTACAATGTTATAGTGACATTAGGGCACGAGCCGCCGAAGGCGGCGTAAGGGCCGTGATGAGATATTGACCGTATTCGGACGGTCCCAAAGTCTGAGAGGTTACGATGATCAACAAGGATCTGCTGGAAATCCTGGCATGCCCCCAATGCAAAGGGCCTTTGCAATTGCAGGGGGAAGATGGACTCTTGTGCGAAAAATGCGCATTGCTGTATGAGATAAAGGATGATATTCCCATCATGCTCATCGACAAGGCCAAGAAGATCGAGAAGTAGCTCGGTCGCTCGGCCCCCAATGGGCGACACCGGCAAGTGTGCGTTCCGCAATGGAGGTGGATTATGAAAGTGCCCGAAATTTCAGCCGACATATTCGCCAAATACACCGTCGAAGGCGATCATGTCCGGAGTGACTATACAGGCCTCATCAAGGCCCTCGTTGACGGGAAGCAAAAGGAAGGAGATATCTGGCAACCGGCTATCGATGCGGCCTACCAGCTGCTCCTCGAGGAAATAAAGGAGAACCGGAACGATCCTGTCCAGGCGGTATCCTTCGGCACATCCGGGTGGAGAGGCAAACTCGGCAAGGATATCTATGTCCGATCGGTGGCGCTGGTCACCGAGGCGATCCTGCGGATGTACGGTGAGGCGAAGGACGAGGCCGAACTGGGAGAGTTGCTCGGCGTGCAAAATATCGCCGAGGCCAGGCAGCGGGGGTGCGTGCTTGGCTTCGACAACAGGTTCGGCGGCCCGCTCCTGGCCGCAGCCGTCGCCCGGGTCCTTGCAAAAAATGGTTTTGCCGTGCATTATGCCGGCGAATCGACGACGGGGGTGCTTTCCGCCGCCGTCATTGAGCTGCGGGCAGCCTTTTCGATCAACCTCACCCCCTCGCACAATCCGCTCGAATACGGCGGTTATAAGTTCAATGCGGCGGACGCGGGGCCCGCGGCTCCGCAGCTGACCGGGAGGATAACCGAAAATGCCGCCAGACTGCTGGCGGAAGGTTATGTGCCGGAGCCGGGGCCGGAAAAAATAGATGAGGTTATGGCCGCTTTTCCGCAGGTACGGCGGATCGATGCCCTGGCCCTGTGGAAGAAGCTGGTTCGAGGCAATACCGCACGACACGGTCTGGATCTCGATCGGGCTGTCTCCTCCTTCCTCGAACGAAAAGATATGGTCGTGGTGGTGGACTCCGTGCACGGGGCGAGCCGGCTGCATATCCGCGAACTCTTCGGCAACAGCGACTCGCCCGCTCTCATCGTCTTGAGGGACACGGCCGATGTTACCTTTGGGGGCGTGGCGCCGGAGCCCAGCACCGCCAACCTGCGGCAGGTGGTGCGGATCCTCCGGGAAAGGCCGGAACCCTTGAAACTGGGGGTAATCATCGACCCGGACGGCGACAGGATCCGCTTTACCGACGGGACGAAAGAGATCGGCATGAACCAGTTCGGCGCCATGGCCTATCACTTTCTGCACGAGCACAAGAAGAAGAGGGGGCTGGTTGCCAAGACCGTGGCGACTTCGAATCTGGCCAACAGTATCGCCGCGGCCTTCGGTGAAGAACTCTTCGAGCCGCCGGTAGGCTTCAAGAACTTTAAGCCGGTGATAGATCGGGCTCTGGTCTTCTTCGAGGAGTCGGACGGCATCTCCGTCACCGGCCATACCCCGGAAAAGGATGCCTACATCGGTTTGCTCCTGGCCTTGGAGATGATGATCGCCACCTCGATGAACCTGGGCGACTATTTGGCGGCCATGGAAAAGGAGTACGGGGCCTTCCATCCGGAACGCGACGGGGTGGAGGTAAACCTCAAGGGCGAGCAGCTCCTCAACCGGCTGGCCGGGCTTTCCAAGTATGGGCCGGGCAGCACGGTCTTGGTCGGAGGTGAATCCCGGCGCATTCAACAGGTTATCACCAGCGACGGGCACAAAATGGTGTTCGAAGACGGATCGTGGCTGATGATTCGTCCATCCGGGACTGAACCCAAGGTCAGATTTTATGTAGAATCAAGGGATTCGGCGGGAACCAAAGATCTTGTGGCAACCGCGAAAAACATGCTGACTGAGGTGGGAATTCTCTGATTTCCGCAATTTCATGACGAATCGGAGTTGCGGTTGCAAATTATCCTACACGTATTATTGTCAGCATGTAGCAAAAATCTCTCATTATTCAATAAATTCAGGAGCTCCGTATGTGGGAATATACTGACAAGGTTCAGCAGCATTTTCTGACCCCCCAAAATGTCGGCGAGATAGAGAAGCCAAGCGGCACGGGGGATGTCGGTTCGCTGGCCTGTGGCGATGCCTTGAAGCTGACGCTCAAGATCGAGAACGATATCATAGTCGACGCCAAGTTTAAGACTTTCGGCTGCGCCAGCGCCATCGCCTCCTCCTCCGTCTTGACCGAAATGATCAAAGGCATGCCGGTCGACGAGGCGGCCAAGATCACCAATGAAGATATCGCCAAGGCCCTCGGCGGACTGCCGAAGGAGAAAATGCATTGTTCGGTGATGGGCCGGGAAGCTCTGGAGGCGGCCATCGCCGACTACCGGGGCCTGAAATTGCCGATGGCCGAGGGCGAGGTGGTCTGCGAATGCTTCGGCGTGACAGACCTCGAGATAATCCGGGCCATCAAGGAGTCGAGCCTGCGGTCCGTGGAGGAAATCACTAACTTCACCAAGGCCGGCGGCGGATGCGGCAAGTGCGAGGACAAACTGCGGAAGATCCTGCAGGAGACGGTCAGCGGGGCGGCCTCCTTTACCATTCCCGAGATGAAACCCAAGCGGATGACCTCGTTGCAGAAAATCAAGAAGATCGAGGAAGTCCTCGAACGTGAGATCCGGCCGGGCCTGAAAAAGGATGGCGGCGATATAGAACTCGTCGATGTCGACGGCGATTTCGTGATCGTCTCGCTCCGAGGCAACTGCAAGAGCTGCCATAAGTCCCAGACGACCATCAAGGAGTATGTTGAGAAGAAATTGCGGGAACTGGTTCTGGACAGCCTGATCGTGGAGGAGAACTAATGGCTCACAACGGTAGCGTCATTTACATGGATAACAATGCCACAACTCGGGTAGCCCCAGAGGTCGTTGCGGCAATGATGCCGTATCTGGAAGAAGCGTACGGCAACCCCTCCAGCATGCACACCTTCGGTGGCCAGGTCGGGGCTGCGCTCAGGGAAGCGAGGGGGAAGGTGGCAGCCCTTCTCGGAGCCGAGCCGGGGGAGATCGTCTTTACCAGCTGCGGCACCGAGAGCGATTCTTCTGCCATTCTCTCCGCTCTCAGGACCTATCCGGAGAAACGGCACATCATCACCACCCGGGTCGAGCATCCGGCGGTGAAGAACCTCTGCGAGAACCTTGAGACCATCACTGGTCACAAGTACCGGGTGACCCGCCTGAAAGTTGACAATGAAGGGATGCTCGACATGGCCGAGTACGAGGCGGCCCTGAGCGATGATACCGCCATCGTCAGCATCATGTGGGCCAACAACGAGACGGGGGTTATTTTCCCTGTTCCGGAAATGGCCAGGATGGCCAAGGCGCGAGGCATCCTTTTTCATACCGATGCAGTCCAGGCGGTCGGTAAAATCCCCATCGACTTGAAGAGCCTGGACATCGATTTTCTCTCCCTGTCCGGACACAAGCTGCATTCCCCCAAAGGGATAGGGGTACTCTACGTCAAACGGGGGACGATGTTCATTCCCTTCATGAGCGGCGGGCATCAGGAGCATGGTCGCCGGGGAGGCACGGAAAACGTGGCCTCGATCGTCGGTCTTGGCCGGGCCTGCGAACTTGCCAGGGAAAAGATGGCCGAAGAGAACACCAGGGTCAAGAAACTCCGGGATAAGCTGGAGGACGGGCTCCTGGCCCGGATCCCGAAATCGATTCTCAACGGTCACAAGACCGAACGGTTGCCGAACACCGCCAATATCAGCTTCGAATTCGTCGAAGGCGAGGCGATTCTGCTCCATATGAATCAGCACGGGATCTGCGCCTCCTCCGGCTCCGCCTGCACTTCCGGGTCGCTCGAGCCCTCACATGTGCTGCGGGCCATGGGTGTACCTTTCACCGCCGCCCACGGCTCCATCCGCTTCTCTTTGAGCGTCTATAACACTGAGGAAGAGGTTGATTTTGTCTTGGAGAAGATGCCGGTCATCATTGAATCGCTGAGAAAGCTTTCGCCGTTCTGGAAGGGGTAAAGGATGAAAATCGTCGAGCCGAGCTTTGAAATACAGGACTACCTGGACTCTGTTTCCATCGCCGCCCGACTGGAGGCCTGCGGGCGGATATGTTACAAAAGCGAAGACAAGATCACCGCGGATTCGGCACTTCCCTTTGTCAGCCGTATTGCCGCCCACGGCCACAATTCCGTCCTGGAAATGGCGGTAGTGTCCTTCAAAGTGAGATGCTTGCCGCATCATGCCCAGGAGCTGCTGGCTTGCCAGCCGAAGTACCTAGTGGTCGACATTGTTGATGACGCGATGCTGGTCACCGGCTCCATCCGTTCCTACAGAGAACTCTACGGCCGGTATCCCCACAATCTGATCGTCAGCAGTCTGATCGCCGTGCTTGCCGCGGAGCTGCCGTATCTTTTCGATATATTATTAGACTTGAAAACGGCCGCGGAGAAGGGGCCCGATATCGCAATAGAGCGGTTGGCCATGAATGATGTCGACAGCCTCCCCGACCACCTCCGGAAGCGTCACCGTTTCGTCAGCGTCAAATTCATCGTCAATAGGGCGGTGACCCATGAGCTGGTGCGCCACCGGCCGTGCTCGTTTCTCCAGGAGAGCCAGCGCTATTGCCGGTACAGCCAGGACAAATTCGACAACCAGGTGAGCTTCATCAAGCCGATGTTTTTTTCGGAGGGGAGCGAAGAGTACAAGCTGTGGCAGGAAGCCATGGAGCTGACCGAAGCCGTATATCTCAAGCTTCTCGAAACGACAAGCCCCCAGGCGGCAAGAACGGTGCTGCCCAACTCCTGCAAGACCGAGATCATTGTGTATTGCAACCTCGAAGAATGGCAGCACATCTTCTCCCTGCGGACTTCGGCTGCGGCCGAACCTTCTATGCGGGAAATCATGATCCCGCTGCAACAGGAGATGCAAAAAAAGTTCAGGTTGAACAGTTGACGTTTAGCCTGCGGGCGTCAGCCCGCATCAGTACCTTAGATTCAATCTCGTTTTTTGTACTTATACCCCTCAAGGGGGTAAAAAGAGTCCCCTCTGCTATGTGAAGGGATAACAACCAAAAAAAGATTTTTTGTTGAGAGTCATTGCGATAAAGAAAGCGTTTTATGATAGAATTTCTGAAAAGTTTGTCCCGAATTGAATAATCTCGCCTTACCCGAAATCTGAAACAGCGGTTACAAACATGGCTTTACAAAGCAGCGACTCTTCGCGCCGGTCTTCTTCAATGAAGAAGACCGTCAAGGATCAATCCGGCGCAAGTAAAATCAAGATCGGCGAACTTCTCAGTAAAGCCGGCTATATAACGCCCAGCCAGCTGGAGTCGGCCAAAAAAATTCTGCAGAAAAGCGGAGGGAGGCTCAGCGCCATTCTCCGCCAGCTCGAGTATATCGATGACAATACGGTTTTCAACCTTCTCAGCCGTCAGCATAACTACCCTGCGGTCGTCATCAAAAACGAACCGCCTTCGAAGGATGTCATAAAGCTTCTGCCGTATAAACAGGCCAAGGAATATTTCGCTTTCCCCCTGCGTGTCGTCGGCAGCACCCTGCAGATCACCATGGCGGAACCTTCCGACTCCGTCGCCGTCGAGGAACTGCAGAATCTCCTCAATAAGGAACTTTCGATCTGCGTTTCCACCGAAGCGGATATCGTCGAAGCCTATCGGAAATATTACGGCATCGACGATGTCGAGGCGAAATCCCTGATGGGGAGCGCCGAGGAGTCCGAAGAGGAACTGGATGTAACCCACATCGACGACTTCGGTTCGATCGTGGCCGAGGCTGCCGACGATTTCGAGATCGAGGGAGATTCCGGCGATGATTTCGTCGGCGACCAGTTTGCCGCATCCGACGCGCCTATCATCAAGCTGGTCAACGGTATCCTGGTCAAGGCGGTGCAGGACGGGGTGTCCGACATCCATGTGGAACCCTACGAAAGGACCATGCAGGTCAGGTATCGGAAGGACGGCTCTCTTTTTAAGACCATGAACCTGCCGCTGAATATCAAGAACGCTCTGGTCGCAAGGATGAAGATTCTCTCAGGGCTCGACATCACGGAACGGCGGGTGCCCCAGGACGGCCGCATCAAGATGCGCATGGGCAAGAACCGCTCGGTCGATTTCCGGGTCTCTTCCTTGCCGACCCTGTTCGGCGAATCTGTAGTTTTGCGAATTCTCGACAAGGCTTCGCTCAATGTCGATCTCACCAGGCTGGGTTTCGAGACCAAGACCTTCGAGATGTTGAAGCGGTGTCTCAGCCGGCCGCAGGGCCTGCTGCTGGTCACCGGACCCACGGGATCGGGAAAGACGGTGACGCTCTACTCCGCGCTCAACTCGATGAACAGCGAGGATATCAAGATCCTCACAGCCGAGGATCCCGTCGAATTCAACTTCAAGGGCATCAATCAGGTCAACGTCCACAAGGAAGTGGGCATGACTTTTGCCGCTGCCCTCAAGGCCTTTCTCCGCCAGGACCCTGATATCATCATGGTCGGTGAGATCCGGGATATCGATACCGCGGAAATCGCCATCAAGGCCGCCATGACCGGCCATCTGGTGTTTTCGACTTTGCATACCAACGACAGTGCCGCGACCATCGGCCGTATGGTCGATATCGGCATTCCACCCTACATGCTTGCATCGGCGGTCACCATGGTGCTCTCCCAGAGGCTGGGGCGGAGACTCTGCAACAACTGCAAGAAGCTAACCAAGTACGAACCCGAAGAGCTGATACGGGCTGGATTTCATGAGGACGAGATTAAAGACCTGAAGCTCTACAGCGCCGCAGGCTGTCCCGAATGCAACGGTCTTGGCTATAAAGGGCGGGTCGGCTTTTTCGAACTCATGGAGGTGACGGACGAGGTGGCAAAGGCCATCAGCGCAGAGGTGCCCGAGGACCAGTTGCGCAAGATCGCCATCCAGGAGGGCATGACCCCCTTGCGCGATGCGGCGCTCGAGAAGGTGCGCCAGGGCGTTACCAGCCTCGAGGAGGCCCTGCGGCGGACAGTCGCCCACAAGGAAAGCATGCCGGCTTATCTTATCAACCCCGATCAGGAAAATTACGAGGACGGCGATGTCATCATCCGGGAGGGGAATAAAGACATCGACTTCTTCAAGCTCATCCGCGGCGCGCTTACCGTGGTCAAGGGTGGCAAAAAAATCGCTGAGCTCACCGAGCCGGGAGAGTACTTTGGGGAGATGGCGGCCATCACCGGCGAACAGCGCACCGCCTCAATCATCAGTCAAGGGAGATCCACTGTCAAACGATTCCCCGGCGACAAGCTGGAGGAGATCATTGATAAATACCCGGAGGTTTCCCGCCATCTTTTCAAGACCATGGTGAAGCGATTGCAGAAGAGCAATCAGATCATTGTGAAACTTGCCGGCGGAGGCATAAGAAGGCCACAGCCCGGTTCTCCGCCAACGGCAGTAAGCCGTCAGTAGCCTGCCTTGCAGGGACAAGAGTCCTTATCGCCATGAGCGAAACCAGAACGTTGCGCATCGCTGTCCTGCTGGACGGCAGGCCCGGCCATGAGAAACAGACAAAGGGCATACTTCAGGCCATGCAGACCATGGCTGCAGTTGATTTCTTCCCCATTCGCGTACGACGCGAAAAACCCCAGATGCTGCTTTTTCGGACTTTGTCTCTTCTTCTGACCGGGGGGGCGTTCTTCCCTGGACTTCCGGATATAAGCAATGAAACAGACCTGCTGCTAGGCACCGGCAGCACTACCCATCTTCCGCTGCTGGGTCTGAAAAAACGTTATGGTGTTCCAGCCATTACATGTATGAAACCACCCCTGCATCTGAGGAAACGTTTCGACCTGTGCTGTGTTCCCGAGCACGACGGCCTGCGCGAAGGAGGCAATATCATGCTCACCTCGGGTGCTCCCAATTGCTCGATCAACAGGGGGAATCACCAGGCTGATCGCGGGCTCATCCTGCTGGGCGGGATCGATCAGAAAAGCCACAGGTGGGACTCGGAACAACTCTGCGCCATGGTGCGACGGATCCTGGAAGCTGAGGGAGCCATGCACTGGTATATTTCCTCTTCTCCGAGAACCCCTCCCGAAACAGTCCGGATGCTGGACCGGTTGGCTCGGGAATCGACGAACGCGACTTTTTTTCGCTATCAGGACACCAAAACCGGGTGGATAGAGGAACAGTACGATGCAAGCAGCAAGGTCTGGGTGAGCGCCGATTCCATTTCCATGATGTATGAGGCCTTGACTGCCGGCTGCAAGGTCGGCATCCTGCCGGTGGAGTGGAAGAGGAACGGCAAATTCAAAAGAAATGAGGACCTGCTGGTGCAAAAAGGATTGGTGGTTCCTTATCCCTTGTGGGCGAATGGCTGCTGCGCCTGGCGTGAAGATATCAATATTAACGAAGCACAACGATGTGCCGAGCGGATTTTACGGAAATGGTTTCCAGACAGCTTACAGTAGTCCAGCTTCTCCCGGAACTCGACGAAGGGGGGGTGGAAGGGGAGACTCTCGACCTCGCCATCTATTTGGCCAAAATCGGTCATCGTTCCATAGTTATTTCCGGGGGCGGGCGCATGGTGACGCAACTGGAAACGCACGGCTGCATTCATGTCCAGTGGCCGCATATAGGCGAAAAGAGCCTGAGATGCCTGAAATACATTACGAAACTGCAGAAATTTCTCGTCACTGAACGGGTCGACGTCCTGCATCTCAGGTCGCGTCTGCCGGCCTGGATAGGGTATCTGGCGTGGAAGATCATCCCGGAACACCTCAGACCATCACTCATTACCACCTTTCACGGCTTTTATTCGGTCAATTCCTATTCCCGGATTATGACCAAGGGTCAGAGGGTTGTAGCGGTATCGGAGACGATCAAGAGGCATGTTATTGAAAACTATGGAATAAATGACGAAAAGATCACACTGATCCATGGAGGTTTTGACATCCGCGAATTTTCGCCCGCCGCCGTATCCTCCGATCGCATCAACCTGCTGCGGCAGAAATGGCTTGGCGGTGCCGGTATGAAGCCGGTCATCATCCTGCCTGGCCGGCTCACTCAGTGGAAGGGACAGGACCTCCTCATTGAAAGTCTCGCATTGATCAAGGATCTCAATTTCATAACCCTGCTCATTGGCGATACAGAAGAAAATCCCTCATACACCAAAAGACTTCAGGACCTGATCAAATTTCACGGCATGGAAGAAAAGATACGGCTGGTGGGCCACTGCAGCGACATGCCCGCCGCGTTTATGCTTGCCGATGTGGTTGTCTCCGCTTCCTCGGCGCAGCCAGAGGCCTTCGGCAAAGTAGCAATCGAGGCCATGGCCATGGAAAAACCGGTCATTGCTACGGCCCACGGGGGCAGTATGGAGACGGTCCTGCCCGGGGTTACAGGTTGGCTCGTGAAACCGATGAATCCTGCAGCCATGGCCAAGGCGATCGTCGAAGCCCTGGGCGATCTGGCCAGGACGTCCGAACTCGGTCGGCAGGGCCGGCTCTGGGTGACGGAGCGTTTTACGGCTCAGGCGATGTGCGAGAAGACCCTTGCGGTCTATTATGAACTCCATGAGATCAGGCAGCAAGCCCGCAACCCGCAGACCCTCACCGTAATGCAGCTGCTCCCAGAACTCAACAGCGGCGGCGTCGAACGAGGTACACTCGAAATGGGACGATTTCTTGTTCAGCGCGGACACAAATCCATTGTGGTTTCAGGCGGAGGCAGGCTTGTCGAGCAGTTGGAGCGGGAAGGCAGTCAACACTTTCAAAAGAACATCGGCTCCAAGAGTCCCGCAGCCCTGATGCATGTCTGGCCTCTTCGCCGGCTCATGAAAGTCCGGAGTGTCAATATCCTCCACCTTCGCTCGCGGATGCCGGCCTGGGTAGGGTATGTCGCATGGAAGACCCTGCGGAAAAAGGACCGGCCGCTTTTGGTCACAACCTTTCACGGATTCTATTCGGTCAACGCCTATAGCGCCATAATGGCCAAAGGGGACGGCGTAATAGCCGTCTCGAAAAGCATACAACGACACATTTCCGAGAATTACCGGCGCAGTAAAAATGTGAGGCTCATCTTCCGTGGAGTGGATGCCGAGGTTTTCAATCCGGACACGATCCCGGCGGAGCGAGTAGATAACCTCATTGAAAAATGGCAGATCGACAGGAAGAGATCTGTACTCATGTTGCCTGGACGGTTGACAAGGTTGAAGGGGCAGGAACTCTTCCTGGAAAGCTTACGGCTCGTAAAGTTTGGGAATTACCAAGCCTTACTCGTCGGGGATACCAGTGACAACCCGGGATATGTTTCCGAATTGTACGACTTTATCGGAAAGAACGGACTGGTCGAAAAGGTGCGGCTGGTCGGGTATTGCAGTGATATGCCGGCCGCATTCCTTCTTGCCGATGTCGTACTGTCTACCTCTTCACTGGAACCGGAGGCCTTTGGTCGTACCACTGTTGAAGCCATGGCCATGGGTACGCCGGTAATCGCCACCGCCCATGGGGGAAGCCTGGAAACGGTGGTGCACAAGGAGAATGGCTGGTTGGTCAAGCCCTCGGATCCCAGGGAACTGGCTGCAGCCATCGATGAGGCTTTGACCATGGACAAGAAGAAATTGCGGGAGTACGGCGAGAATGGGCGTAAACGGGTGTCGGAACTCTTCACCGCCCAGGCGATGTGTGAACAAACGCTGAACTTTTATCAGGAATTGCGTTTGAAAAAGAGTTCTTCCCCCAACTGAACACATCTGGTCAACGGAATTATTCTGCCCTTTCTTCCCTACTCCTTGAAATGCCGTTCAAGAAAAGCGTATTCGTTGGGTGAAAGATCAAATTTGATCGCCACCTGCTCGAGGAGTTGACGGCGACTCTTTTCCGGCTTAGCGACCAGGAGTTCTGAAAATTCCTGAATAGCTTTTTTCATCTTGTCACCCGGCGGCTGAATAGTGGTCTTTGGCATGATTGGCAGGCTCCATGATGTGATTGCTGTTGAAGACGGCTTGTTCCCTTGATCGGCGATTATATCAACCGATCCTAGTATATGATATGAGATCCATGGTTGCTAGCGAATAAATCCTTGAAATCTCCGGTTCTTCTCGAGACCCCCGGGACGGGTGAATCTTGACGTGACATTCTTTCGTTTGGTACTATATAGTATAGTTATTGGAAGAAATTTCACCAAGTTTTGCGAGAGCAACAGATTTCCATTTTTTTTATCGAAAGGAATATGCTTATGAATGGACAATCGCCCACTATGCCCCACTCTCTCGCGGGGACTTTCCTGATTTCGACACCGCAAATGCCGGATCCGCGTTTTGAAGAGCACGTGATCTATATATGTGCCCATAATGAGGAAGGGGCGATGGGCGTCGCTATCAACCAACCGAATCCTGCATTTTCGCTGGCGGAAATATTGCGCAGTGCCAATCTTCCGGTTCCGGAAGGATCGCTGCCGCCGGTTTATATAGGTGGACCTGTAGAACTGGAATCGGCTTTCATCCTTTATCTTTCCGACTATTCTGCGAATTACAGGCTCGATGTCAGCGAGACGGTATCCCTCACCCGTGAAACAAAAGTTCTGGAAGATATTGCAAAGGGAAGAGGACCACAGAGCTATCTCTTCATTCTCGGTTACACCGGCTGGGGGCCGGGACAGCTGGAGCATGAGCTGATGGCCAACGGCTGGCTCAGCGTGCCGGCAAATGACGATATCATCTTCAAAAAGCCCGACGAGTTCAAATGGAAGGCTGCGGCGATGCAGTATGGCATCGATATAGCGACCTTCGAAGACAAGATCGGCAATGCGTGATTTAGCGACAGCCCTCTTCTTCCTTGCAAGTCAAGTTGAATGAAAGTAATTTCATCCATACCTGATGACCGTTCTCCCTTTCTTTCTCAAGGTGTTGTAATGTCCCTGATTGCCGATCTCTTCACCTGCACCCGATGCGGTTTCTGCTGTCACGGTGAAACCACCGTATCCCTGGATGCAGATGACCGGGAACGCATGGTGCTGGTTTTGCGGCGTCCAGAGGAGGAGGTGCGCCAATCCTTCTGGCGGATTTCGGGAAATGTGGTGCAGATGAAGGTCGTTGACGGACACTGCATCTTTTATGACAGTGGCTGCAGCGTGCATGAAGGAAGGCCGTGGCGCTGCCGTCAGTGGCCGCTTCATCCGGCAATCCTCGAGGATGAGGCCAATTTTCATACCATCGCCGACTCGTGCCCCGGAATCAACAGACGGCTTTCCTATCGGCAGTTTTGCGATATCTTGAGAAGATTGCTGGAGAGCGGCGGCCGCATCGGCTGCTAATCGCCTGAACTTCCGCCATGAAGCACGAACTGCTGTTTCTCGGGAAGATAAAGAACCGCTTCATCGCTGAAGGAGTGCAGGAATACTGCTCTCGCATAAGTCACTACACCTCCATCAAGATATCGGTCCTGAAGGAGAAGGGGAGGTCAAAATCAGTGACGATCGATATCGAATCCGAGGGCGCGCTGATGCTCGCGGCGGTGCCGCCGGGAGCCTTTATCGTCGCCCTGGATTCAAGAGGAAAGCAGTATTCATCGGATGAATTCGCAAAATTGATCGCTGATTGGGAGATGCAGGGGATCAAACACGTCTGTTATCTGATCGGGGGCCCCGACGGACATTCCACCAAAGTCATCCGGTCTGCAAATCTTGTGTTGTCTCTCTCGCAGATGACATTCACCCACGACATGGCCCGGATGCTGCTTGTTGAGCAACTCTACCGGGCCTATACGATTAACGCCGGGGAAAAGTATCATAAGTGAGGGTTGGAGCACTTTTTACGGCTTTATCAAGAGTTGAAGGTTAGATAGATATCGAAGCGGCTGTTTTTCATGGCGATGACATGGGACGGTACAGTTTCCGTAAGTGTCGGCGCCGATGCCGGCCTCTTCACCACTACCCGGTTTTTTGCCTTCTCCAACGCTGTCTTCAGGAGGGCCCCGCAGTCCTGGTCGTCCCCCACGATGGTTCGGAGAGCCCGCATTGCCTGACTGTTGAGCGCCGAGCTGCGTCGATGGGGATACATGGGGTCGAGGTAGATGGTATGGTACTCATGGGAATCGCGCGAGAGGATCTCTCTTGAATCCCCAACAATCAATTGTATTCTGGCGCCGGCAATTTCCACGGTGGATTCATCCTGCCGGGCGCGCTGCAGGCCATCGGCCAGCAGAGAGGCGACGATCGGCGAACGCTCGCACATAGAGATGGGGCAGCCGAGGCTGGCAAGGACGAAGGCATCCCCTCCCAACCCCGCGGTGCCATCGAACACCGTCGGCCGAAACCCCGGCTTGATGCCCGCAGCGCGCGCGATTGCCTGTTTGGTCGAACGATCTCTGGCGAGTCGATAACCGCTTTTGCCGTGAACGAAATCGACAAAAAGCAGGGTGGCGAATCTGTCGGAAGAGCGCTGTGCCTGCAATAATTTCAGGCCTTCCGGGGTGTAGGCAAGCACGAGTTCCGAGGAGTTTTCAGTAGGTGCCGGGACGTATTCCAGGCCGAGTTTCTTGGCCAACTCCGCTGCTTTTTGTAGAAAAGGAGCAGAATTTATTGTAGATGAAACGGATATTGCCAATGTGGAAATATTGCTTGTATTAAAGGAGAAAGGTCTTACTTTCCAGTTCTCCTCACCATAACTGACTTCAGTTGAAATAACCACAACGTTTGCCATGCCAATCCAAAAGCCAGAAGTTATTGCCATAATACCTGCTCGTTACGAGTCAAATCGGTTTCGAGGCAAACCCCTTGCCCTGATTGCCGGTAAACCGATGATCCAGCATGTGGTGGAACGAGCCAAGGCTGTAAAGCTGCTCTCCCGGGTGGTCGTTGCCACCGATGACCAGCGGATCGCTTCCTGCGTCGAGGGTTTCGGCGGGGAATACGTCATGACCAGGAGCGATCACGTCTCCGGGTCGGATCGCCTGGCGGAGGCGGCGGAACTGCTCAAGATCTCAGAGCACGACGTGGTTGTGAACATTCAGGGCGACCAGCCGCTTTTCCCGGCGGAAGTGGTGGAACAGGTCGCGCAGCCGCTGCTCGACGATCCGGCCCTGCCGATGTCGACCCTCATCTATAAAATAGTCAGGCCTGAAGAGATCGACGATCCCAATCACGTGAAAACGGTGTTCGATAGGGATTACAATGCTCTCTATTTTTCCAGGTCGCCCATACCTTTCCAGCGAAATCCCGAAGATACCATCAGGCCTACATATTATAAACATCTTGGTTTTTATGCCTATCGCAAGGGCTTTCTGCTTTCCTTCGTCGCCCTCCCCGAAGGGGAATGGGAACGGTTCGAGAAACTCGAGCAGTTGCGGGCATTGGAATACGGATATAAAATAAAACTCACCGTCACCTCGCACGATTCCATTGAAGTCGACACGCCCGACGACCTCCGGCGGGTCGAGCAATTTTTGCTGAAGTCCTGAAGCTGTCCCTCGGCATGTTTCTTAGAAAAAGACTCATGCATTCGATCTCATTGAAGTGAGGCCGGTTTGATAACAGACAGACTTCGCCATATTCAGGAGGTGCAGCTCTCGCCTCTGGATCTCTTGCCTCAGCTCGATGTGCGCGAAAAGATCGTCGACCTCGTGCTTCGCGGAGTTCCGGGCAACGCCCATTCAGCGGCGAAGAACCAATTGTTCGGCCTGCGTCAGGAATTGCTCGAAACGAGTGTCAAGGATGCGCGGGTTGTAGTCTTCGGCGGGGGTACGGGGCTCTCGAATATTATCGGAGGGGACTCCCGGCAGGAGAACTGGAGCCGCAAGCCCTTCTGTGGCTTGAAGGAAATTTTCCCCAACATCAGGTCCATTGTCTGCGTCACCGACAACGGCGGGTCGACAGGCGAATTGCAGAAGGATCTGCCGCTCGTTGCGGTAGGTGATATGCGGCATGTGCTGCTTTCCTCGATCCAGAGCGCCAATCTGCAAAAAAAATACAGCCTCGACCGGACTGAGGCGGTCGCAATCGCCTCGACTCTGGCTGAAATTTTAAATTGGAGATTCGTGGGACCTTTGACCAAAGGCTCACCCCAAATTGTCGCAATCGAACAGAAGATGAAGAGATTGCCCCAGGTGCTGGAGCAGTACCTGAAATGTCTGTGCGATTATCTTCTTGCCGACGCCCGGTTCGCCGTGACCCTCACCCGTTCGCATTGCCTCGGCAATCTTCTCCTCTCCGCCGCTGTTTATCTCGAGCTCGACCAGGAAATGAACAACGTCGAGCTGGCCCGCCATCAAGAGCTTCTTCATTCGGCCATTTACAAGGGCATAAATACCATGGCCAAAGTCCTGGGCGCCTGTGAACGGGCGGTTCTTCCCTGTACTTCCACCCCTGCTCAGCTCCGGGTTCTCTATACCAACGGTGTGGAGGTCATCGGCGAACATAAACTCGGCGCTTCGAAGAGGGGTTTCCCGGTCGACAGCGTCGAGGTCGACTACTCGGATACGGTTCGGGTGTACAATGAGATATGGACGGATATAGCCCAAGCCGACATCATCATCCTCGCCCCGGGCAGCCTCTATTCTTCGATCATTCCGGTCTTCAAGGTGCCGGGGCTCGCAGATGCGGTTCGAGCCAACCGGAAGGCCCTGAAACTGCTGATCTCGAACCTCTGGGTTCAGACGGGCGAGACAGATCTCAGTATCGCAGATCCGGAGAGGAAGTTTCATGTATCGGATATGATCCGCGCCTACGAGAAGAATATTCCCGGCGGCACCCATGGTCTTTTCAATGAGGTCATCTGCATATCACTCACCGATGTCCCGGCTTCGGTGCTGCAGAGCTATGCGGTGGAAGGCAAGGTGCCGATTTACCTCGATCGCGAGGTACTTCTCCGGCAAGACTACATTCCTGTCGAGTGTGGAGTATATTCACGGGACGCCCTGATCGAACGCGGGGTGATACAGCATGATCCGGACATGCTGGCCCAGGCAATCAAAGGGCTGTATAACGGTCGGAGCTGTTTTCTCCTTGCACCGGAGAACAATCCGGCCGCACCGCAAGGAAGCGCAGGGCCAGTTCCGGAGGCGAAGCGAATCATTCTGCCCTGTCAACGCTATCTCGACATCAGTGAAAAAATCGCCAAACTGAACATCCGAGGGGTCTGCATGTTCGAGGATATCGACATCGACCGGTTACGTGCGTCGATGTGCGAGATTCTCTGGGATCACCCCATCATACCGCTCTCCCATCTCGACTATTTCCGGGGAATTCTCTGTATCAATCCGTCGTGCTGGAATCGAGACCAGCAGTGGGATAACGTCTTTTCTTTTTTTGACCCCGAAGATAAATGTATTAAGATTAGAGGGGATCAGATAGCAGTACGGCAGAAGCTGGAAGTGGCGTTGATGATAGCCATGGGCGAGTCGCTTCTGGGTGACTATGCTGAAAAGAAGGTAATGGAGGAGGTCGTGGTCGGGCAGCTGCATCTCGGCCGGGTGTATCATCTTCATCTGCGGGAGAAAAACCGGAGGACCTGCTTTTTCTCCCACGATCATCTGCGATCGTTTCTGACGCTCGCCCGGATGTGTGCCACTGAAGATGAAAATCATTACACCCGCCTCGTCAACAACGGCGAGGGATTTACTCCTCCAGGCCTGTTGATGGGACTGACATATGCCTGGTATATCGACAACCGGCTTGCCAGCCACATCGAATACAAGATGTCTATCATGAAAATCAACCCCACCGATCTCATACCGGAACTTCTGAAAATGGCCGGGAGGAGGAGGGAGATGATAAGTTTTTTCAAGAACATAATCTTCAAGCAAGAAAACGCGTGAGCGCTTGCAAGCTCGCTTGGAAATTACCATGAAAATACTCATAGTCGATGATGATGCCCGCATTCGTGAACTCTTTCGCATGTGGCTCGAACGAGAGGGGTTTGATGTGCTGGAGGCGGAGGACGGGAGAAAAGCCGTGGAAGTACAGCGCGAAACCCCTGTCGATATGTTGATCTGCGACCTCCTTATGCCCGTTCAGGAAGGCATCGAAACGATCACGCAATTCAGCGAGGAATTTCCTGGAACCTGCATCATCGCCATCTCCGGCGGCGGCAAGATCGGTCCCGACTCCTATCTCTCCGTTGCTGGACACCTCGGTGCCTGGCGGGTATTTACCAAGCCGGTAGACATGCCGTCTCTGGTCGGATCTATCAAGGAATGGCAGCAGACGAAAGGTAAAATGTGACCTCTCCTACAAAAAACATAGTTGACAATTCGGCAACAAAGGTTCTGGTGGTCGAAAACAATCCTGTGCTGCTGAAGGCGGTATCCACTATTCTCGCACGGGAAGGATGCATGGTGCGATCTGCCGCCACAGGTTTGGAAGCACTCGAAATATTGCAGGATTATGCTCCCGATATAGTTTTTACGGATTTGATAATGCCGCTGGTAAGCGGTGAGCAACTCTGCCGGATCCTGCGGAATACCAAAAAACATGAAAATATTTTCATTGTCGTGCTCTCGGCGATCGTTCTCGAGGACCGCGAAAGAATTCTTCGGGAAATCGACTGCGACCTCTGCATCGCCAAGGGCGATCTCCAGGAAATCCGCAAGCACGTCCAGGATGCGCTGGAAACCTTCAGGGCGAAGGTCCGGAACAGTCGAGCCGGCATCATAAGTACCCGCATTCCGGCGGGGCTCAAGCCGCTGGGAGTGACGAGTGAGTTGCTGTCGGAAAAAAAACACCTCGACCGAATTTTCGCCACTCTCGACGAGGGCATCATCGAGCTGGGCGGACAGGGCAAGATCGTTGCCGTCAACAACGCCGCCCTGAGAATTCTATCGTGCCGCGAGGAGGACCTGATAGGGCGATCGCTGCATAACGCCATCGACTGGGGCTCGTTTGGACAGTCGATCAAGCGGTGGATGGATGAACAGCTTATCAGCCAGGGAATGCAGGGGCTGGATATCCTAGAAAACGATCCGCTGCATCTGAGCGGGCGTATAATAACAGGATCGTTTCTTGCGATAGCCGAGGCGACTTCAGTTTTCGGCCTTTGCATTCTCCGCGATATAACCAGGCAATACCAGGCGGAAAAGCATAACCAGGAACTCGATAATGCCATCAAGCTGGTCAAAAAGATGGATGCAATGAGCTGCATGGCCGGTGGTGTTGCCCATGATTTCAACAACCTGCTGACCGTGATCTGTGGCAATCTCGACATTATCGCAATGTATCGCGACGACAAAAACGATGCGCAACATTATAAACTGATCGAACAGGCGAGAAAGGCGGCGCTTGCCGCCGTCGATCTCACCAGGCAGATTTCCTGTTTTTCCAACTTCGGCATCATCAGCAGGAAAAGCATCAGTATCGGCAAGTTGGTCCGTGGTGCCGTGGAACGCTTTTTTGAGAATGAGCCGGGGCATTATACCCTAACCGCCGAAGGAGCGGATTGCCAGGTCTCTGTAGACCCGGAGGAGATTTCCCAGGCTATCGCCAATGTTCTCAAAAACGGGAGAGAAGCAAGCGGGGGCGGGGCGATCGAGGTTACCGTCGGCAGCGTCCTTTTCGAAGATTCGCGGCTTCTGTCGGGGCAGTATGTCCCGGCCGGATCTTATGCCCGGATAGAAATCCGCGATGCCGGCCGTGGCATAGATCCGGAACAGCTATTCCGGATTTTCGATCCCTACTATTCCACCAAGGAACGCAGTGCGCTGAAGGGCATGGGGTTGGGGCTTACCGTGGTCTATGCGACCCTGCGCAACCATGGCGGATATGTGGTGGTCGGTTCGGAACCTCGCAAAGGGACGACGGTCCAGCTTTTTCTGCCGATCCAGGACGTGAAGGAAGTAGAGCCTGTCGGAGAAGAAAAACCTCCTCGAGCCGTCCTGCTGATCGAACCGGACCATCAGATGCGGGAAATCGGCCGGATCATGCTCGAGCATCTGGGCTTTTCAGTGACCGTTTCGGCCAATCGAGGCGAAGCCTTGCAGGCTCTGCGGCAATTCGTGGCCGACCCCGCGCTGCCCCTGCCGCTCACCATCCTCGATTTGTCCGATGCCAAAGGTGAATCCGCCGTCGAAACCTGCCGGCTGTTGCATGAGATCGCTCCGGAGCTGCGGGTGATCGCCATGAGCGGCACCGTTCTCGATCCCGTAATGCACAACTGCCGAGAATACGGCTTCGTCAACGCTCTGCCGAAACCGTACACCATGGACAGTCTCAAACACGTCACCGGGATGGTGCTGAACGTATAAATTTTATCTTTTCGGCAACTTCCCACCGTACATCAGGATGATGCCGAAGACGAAGGCCGGGATCCCGAAATAGGTCTGATTTTTTTGCAGCAGAAGGAGGCCTGCCAGGCACAGGAAAAATCCGATAGCCACTCTCATCGCATCACTCTCGGCACTGCCGCTCAACACTTGGTGAGCGTCGATTGCCACTCTTCATTGAGTTTCTTGGTTGAGACCGGCTGCCGCGTCTTTATTTCCGGGGAAAACAGCGAGATCCGATAATCATTCACCATTTCCCTGAAACGATACACCGCCGCAAGTCCCTCCTCCGACAGTTCTCCTCTCTTTGCCATGAGCTTTTCAAGATTCGTCAGATAGGGCAGCAACTGCTCCTCTTTCTGTCGGTCCTTGCCCGGATTGGTATAAAACCTCTCGAGCCGGATGGAAAGACTCTGCAACTGCCTGTCGATTTCGCCGAAATCCGCGGGCAGCGTACCCCGGATCACCTCGAGGGGAAAGATGTCGCTCAGATGAACCATGAAGGCCGCTTTCCTGTCGGGAATGACCAGTCGGTTCTGGCTGCCCGTCGAAAAGATCCTGTTGATGGTGTCATAGACGGCCCGCCGTTGGCGCAGCAGGGCGAGGAAATCGTCGCCGAGCTTGCGGCCAAGGGCGTACAGGCCTTCCTGTCTGACGCGCGCCACCGTTGCCGCAAAGGTCTCCTCGGCAACGATGTCGCCGGTGAGAGGTCCAAAGATCCGTGCGAGCAGAAAGTCGAGCACGGCGTCGACGACTTCCTTGTGGCTCAGGCCGAGATCGAGGAGCCAGACCGCGGAAGGTCCTGAAAACGAGGTCGAGCAAAATTTCTTCAAATTTTTAAAATGGTCGGTGAACTGCAGGCGGTAGAGATAGATCATCCCGGTGCAATTCAGTTTCCTGACGACTTCCGGATTTTTCTCGAAATCGATCCTGACGCAGCCTTTCTCCGGTTGGGGGATAAGCACCGGGTAGAGGAATCCCGACACCTCGCCCTGCAGGGTAAAGGCCGGGATGGCGGCGGGCAGGTCCTTGAAGTTCCAGGTCGCGTGTTCGGTACCCCGCCATTGCTCCACGACTTCCAGGCCTTTCTTGCGCAGGGTCGGCTCGACTTTGGTGATGTTCTTCTCGCCTTGCCCTGAAGCGAGAAGCTCCCGGAGATTTCGGCCGGCGCAGATTTCATGCCCCGCATCGTCAAAAAGCAGGAACCGAGCCTGCAGATGGAGGGGCAGATTCTCCGGCCAGTCCGAACGTTGCACGAGGATCTTGAAGTGCTTGAGGATCGAGGCCTCGAGGGCTGCATAAAGCGAGCCCGATCGAGCCGGCATATCGTCCAGCAGCAGGTTGACCGTCTCGTTGATCGGCACCAGTCTCTTTCGTGTGCTTTTCGGCAGGGATTTAAGCAGAAAGGTGAGCTTTTCCTGGAGCAGGCCAGGAACCAGCCATTCGAAGATGCCGGGAGCAAAATTGGCCGCGGAATCGACGGGCAAACGGAAGGTGACACCGTCCTCAGGCGAGCCGGGAGAGAAGTGGTACTCCAACCGCACCTGCGTTCTACCGATGGTCAGGGTGGGCGGATAATCGAGGAGTTCCCGGTCGCCGGGCATGCGCTTCACGACGTCCTCGTCTTGCATCTCCAGGAACTTTTGATTCCTCTTTCCACGGAGAAAGCGGTTGAGACTTCTCTGGTCGCAGATTTCCTCGGGAAATCTCCCGGCATAAAATAAGTAGAGGGCCTGATCCTCGACGAGGATCGTCCGTTCCCGCAATTTTTCTTCGGTCTCCTGCCATTTTTTTATAAGCGCAAGATTGTGGTCGAGGAAGGCATACCTGCCGTTCAACTCGCCCTCGACCAGTGCTGACTGAATGAAGATGTCTCGGGCCTCGGCAACATTTTTCGGACTTCTTGTGGCGAAATCGACTTTCCGACCGCTCTCTATGACCAGGCCGAAGAGGGTAACGGTTTCGTCGGCGACTACCTGGCCTGTTTTCTTCTGCCAGCGCGGATTCGACCAGGAATATTTGCAGAGGTGGCCCGCCACCCGCTCGAGCCACTCCGGCTCGATGGTGGCGACGGTCAGGGCATAGAGCCTCGATGTTTCGATAAAGGATGCGGCCACCACCCATTGGCCGCCTTTCATGGCCTGGTGGGAGCCGGGAAAGATCATGAGCTCCTTGTTGTGCGCACCCTGGTAAACCTTGCCCTGCTTTTTTGAGGCGATGTTGCGCAGGAAACCGGCGAGCAGCGAGACATGGATCTGCTCATAGGAGGCGTCGACCTCGTTGTCCACAAACCCTTCCCGGCTTCGGATCAGCCGATCGAGCTGGTCGTGCAGGTCGATCCACTCCCGCATCCGCTGAAAGGAGAGGAAGTGGCACTTGCAGTATTTCTTCAGCCGAGACCAGGAGATGACCTTGTCATGAACGTTATGGAAACCATTCCAGACGTTCAGCAGCAGCATGAAATCGGATTGGGGATGGGAGAAGGCCTTGTGCGCTTCATCCGCCTCCTTTTCCTGGTCGACGGGGCGGATCCGGGGGTCCTGGATGGCGAGCACCGAGGAGATGATCTTCATCTCCCTCAGGCAGTTGTTGTCCCTAGCCTCGATGATGATCCGGGAGATGCAGGGGTCGATGGGTAAATCGGCCATGATACGGCCTCTGGCGGTGAGTTGGCCGTTTTCGTTTATCGCTCCCAGCTCACGGAGGAGTTGATATCCTTCCCGGACGGCATTTTGGAAGGGCGGGTCGATAAAGGGAAACTTTTCCGGCCGGCCGAGGTCGAGGGAGATCATCTGGAGGATGACCTCGGCGAGATTGGCGCGCTGGATTTCCGGAAGGGTATAGGCTGGCCGGTCGTGGTAGTCTTCTTCCGAATAGAGTCTGATGCAGACACCCGGACCTACCCGGCCGCACCGGCCCTTGCGCTGGTCGCAGCTCGCCCTTGAGATCCTCGTCACCGGCAAGCTGGTGGTCTTGGCCCGCACGTTGTATTGGGAAATACGGGCAAGGCCGGAATCGACCACATAGCGGATGCCGGGAACAGTCACCGAGGTTTCGGCGACGTTCGTCGCGACCACGATCTTCGGCTGCCGGTAGCTCTGGAAGATCTTGCGTTGATCGCCGGTGGGCAACCGGCCGTAGAGCGGCAGGATTACCGCCTCCTCGATCCTTTTCTCCAGCCGCAGGCAGCATTCCCGGATGTCACGTTCCGTTGGCAGGAAAACGAGAATGTCGCCCTTGCGCTCGCTCTGGAGGAGGTCGCAAACTGTCTCGATGCAATGGTCCAGTTCGCTCTCCTTGTCGTCGCCGCTGTTGTCCTGTGGCGGGTTGTAGCGCACGGTCACCGGATGGGATCGCCCGGCCACGGTGATGACCGGAGCACCTCCGAATTGGCGGGAGAAGGCCTCGGTGTCGATGGTGGCGGAGGTTATGATCACCTTGAGGTCAGGGCGCCGAGGCAGGAGCTGCTTGAGATAACCCAGCAGGAAATCGATGTTCAGACTCCGTTCGTGGGCCTCGTCGACGATGAGAAGGCCGTAGCGGGACAGCCGCCTGTCCTGGCGGGTCTCAGCCAGCAGGACGCCGTCGGTCATGAATTTGATTTTAGTGGCAGGCGTGGTATAGTCGTGAAATCGAATCTTGTATCCAACCTGCGCGCCAAGGGACCCGAGTTCTTCGGCGACTCGCGCCGACACAGAGGACGCGGCGATTCGCCTGGGTTGGGTGCAGCCGATCAACAGGTCGCTGTTCGGAAAGGCCTCCCAGCCCATCTTCGGCAGCTGCGTCGTCTTGCCTGAGCCGGTATCGCCTGCAATTACCACTACTTGGTGGTCGCGGAGAGTCTCGATGATGGCGTCCTTGTGTTCGACGATCGGCAGGTTGTCGGGATAAAAAATAGTCATGAAAAAATGGCTGTCGTCTTTACGCCCCCAAAGGGGGTAGAAGTGCCTTCATGAAAATCATTTTAAAAATAAGAAATGATTTTCTAAGGCACTAAAGTGTGTTATGTCTCCCGCTCAGGTTTGCCCGGATACATACCATACAACTGAATTCCTGTTTATTTAAAAATAGAGGTTCATATGAAAGTGCGAAAGGCTGTTATTCCCGTTGCCGGACTTGGCACCCGGTTTCTGCCGGCGACCAAATCGATCCCAAAGGAGATGCTGACGATTGTAGATCGGCCCACCATCCAGTACATCGTCGAGGAGGTAGTGGCATCGGGGATAGACCAGATCATCTTCGTGACCAGCGAGGGCAAATCCGCCATCGAGAACCACTTCGATTATAATTACCATCTTGACATGGTTTTGAAGGAGAAAAACAAGACGGTACTCGGCGAGGAACTGAACAACATCTCCAACCTCATCGATATTGTCTCGGTCCGTCAGAAAAAACCGCTGGGATTGGGACACGCTATTTGGACGGCTCGCCACGTGGTGGGCAACGAACCCTTTATGGTCCTGCTGGGGGACGACCTGGTGCTCAGCAGGAAACCCTGCGCCAAGCAGATGCTGGAACTCTTCGAGGAGGTGGGGGAATCCATCGTCGCCATCCAACGTGTTCCGCTCAACGAAACACATCAGTACGGCATTGTCGAGGGAGAGAAAAACGACCGGGAGAATACCTACAGGGTTTCCCGGATGGTGGAGAAGCCCGCGCCGGGAACCACCGACTCCGACATGGCGATCATCGGCCGGTATATCCTTATGCCTGAAATTTTCAACATCCTCGACACCACCACCCCCGGCCACGGCGGCGAAATCCAATTGACCGACGCGCTGCTAGCCCTGACCAAAAGAAGAGCCATGTACGCCTATGAGTTCGAGGGGACGCGCTTCGATGCCGGCGACAAGATGGGCTACCTTAAGGCGATAATCGCCTACGGATTGCTGCATCCCTCGCTTGGCAAACCTCTGCGTGAGTATATAAAAGGAATAGTCGCAGAAAAATGATTTTTCTGAAAGTTGCCGTCGCCGTCCCTCTGGAGCAGACCCTGACCTATGGTTTGTCTGCGGCTCCCGAGGACGGCGACGAAGAGGGCGACCCTCTGCGCCTTGTCGGCCGCAGGGTGCTGGTGCCCCTCGGCAACAGAAGAGTAACCGGTTATGTCGTCGACATAGCCGATGATCTCGGCGAGACCTCCTATGCGGTAAAGGAGATAGTCGCCTTCCAGGACGATTACCCCCTCTTCCACAACAACCTCATTCCATTCTTTCGCTGGGCGGCCAACTATTATCACTATCCGCTGGGACTGGTGATCAAGGCGGCGTTGCCCGGGGGCCTTGCGCCTCGAAGCCAGAAGGTCCTTCGACTCGCAGCTGGGTCGCAGGAATTGCTGGAGGCTTTTTCCGGGGAAGAACAGCCCGAATGGGTAAGAAAGCTCGTCGGGAACGGCGAATTGAGTCCCACGGAAAGTGCCAGGGTCCTGGCATCCAAAGAGAGCAAGAAATTTGCGGCGAAACTGATAAGGAACAATCTGGTAATCGCCGAGACGGCGCCTGCGAAGGATGCGATCGTTGAAAAAAGAGAAATCTGCTACACACTCGCCGATCGCCTCAGCTCGCTGCCAGAGGGTGACGGCAGCCCGGCAAACCTTACCCGATATCGGCAGGAGATAAGCCGGGAGACAGGTCACGATATTAAATTGTCCGAGGCGAAGACGCTTTACTGTCTATATAGTCTGACGAAGGAACACAATCAACCAGATATCGCCTTGAAAGATCTGCGGAGTCTGTATCCTGGATCGGCGAAATTGCTGGTCGCGCTGGAGAAGAAGGGGATGGTCTGCCGGAGCGAGGTTCGGGTATTTCGCAACCCCTTCGGCTGTCATCTGCCGTTTCATCCCCGCCCCGAGACGCTCACTCAAGAACAAACCGCCGTCCTGGATGCCATACTGCCCGCGATCCGGGACAGGCGATTCGCGCCCTTTCTGCTGCACGGAGTCACCGGCTGCGGCAAGACCGAAGTCTATCTACGGGCGGCCGAGGAGACGCTGGCGCAAGGGAGGGATGTGCTGGTCCTGGTGCCGGAGATTGCCCTGGCCACCCAGTTGGAGGCCCATCTCATGTCCCGCTTCGGCGACCAGGTGGTTCTCCAGCATTCCGGCCTGACCGGGTCGGAACGCTTCGACCAGTTCTATCTGGCCTTGAGCGGCCGGGCGAAGGTGGTGATCGGCGC
This sequence comes from Pseudomonadota bacterium, assembly GCA_023412495.1. Next base: position 196,291 of record JAEYNP010000080.1, on the reverse strand, counting down.
CCGCTCCGCGGTCTTTGCACCATTGCGGGATCCGGGGTTGATCGTCGTCGATGAAGAGCACGATGCCGGCTTCAAGCAGGATGACAACTTTCGCTACCATGGCCGCGATCTTGCGGTATTACGGGCAAGGCACCATAAGAGTGTGGTGATCCTCGGCTCTGCCACGCCGTCCATCACCAGTTATGCCCACGCCCGGTCGGGTAAATACACTCTCCTGGCCATGTCTTCGAGGGTGGGCAGCAGAACCCTGCCGTCGGTGACCGTGGTCGACCTGAACGCCAAGGAGAAAAGGGAAGACAAGCGGATAATTCGAAAGGAACTCCACGAAAAGCTGGCCGGGAACCTGGAGGCCGGCAAGCAGAGTATCCTTCTCTTGAACCGGCGCGGATTCTCCGCCGCCATGCTCTGCCGGGATTGCGGCACGCCCGTGCAGTGCAGCCACTGCCACGTATCCCTCACCCTGCATAAAGGCAGAAACAGGCTTATCTGCCACTATTGCGGTTTTTCCATTTCAAGCAAGACCGTCTGCCTGCAATGCCGGTCGACCGATCTGGCGCCGGCGGGCTTCGGTACCGAGCGGGTGGAAGAGGAGGTCCGAGAATTTCTGCCCTCGGCAAGGCTCGCCCGCCTCGATTCCGATACCGCCGCCGATCGCAGAAAATTCCTCGCCACCCTTGCCGAAATGCACGCAGGCGTCATCGATATCCTGATAGGCACCCAGATGATCGCCAAAGGCCATCACTTCCCCAATGTCACGCTGGTGGGGGTAGTCTGGGCCGACGGCGGCATGAGCATGCCCGATTTTCGGGCGGCCGAACGCACCTACCAGCTCATCACCCAGGTCACGGGAAGGGCCGGGCGTGGAGAGGATGCCGGGGAGGTGATCATTCAGACCATGCGGCCAAACCACTATGCCCTGCTGTACGCGCGGAACAACGAATATGACAGGATGTTCGAACACGAAATGCGCCTGCGGCGCCATCCGGTTTTTCCGCCGTACGTCCGTCTCACCGCCCTGCGCATCCAGGGCCGGGTCGAAAGCGAGGTGCAGAAGACCGCTTCGGCGGTCGCAGCCTTTTGCCGCAATTCGGTGAAACAAAAAATTGTTCAGATAGAAACACTGGGGCCGGCACCGTCGCCGCTCGATAAGATCAAGGACAACTACCGCTGGCAGGTGCTGCTGAAAGGGGCTGACCCCGAGCAACTGCACGGGATATGCGTAGCACTCCGCGATGCAAGGAGTTCGCTGGTAAAGTCCGGATGCAGCCTCATGATCGATGTCGATCCGGAAAATATGATGTGAGTGCCGGAAATGAGAGGCCGGAGCAGAAAGTCCAGGAAGAATGGCGCCTCCCGGTGATCAAATTTCCTTGGTCTCTGCTCTGTCTTCTGTACTCTGTCTTCTGTCTTCTGTTATAAAAAGATATTGCAGGGATTCAAGGTTGGCGTCGATCTCCATTTCCAGGATCTGCGAGAGGCTGTTGAGGGTGATAATGGCGTTTTTATCGGCGTCCAGGGCGGAAATATGCCGGATTCTGTCCAAGAGGCCTGCATTGACTTGCTGAACCTTGGCGTAGTGGGTGCGTATCTCATTCAGGGGATCCTCTTGCCTTTTGTTCTGTTTGTAGTACTGCCGGAGCATATACATGGCAACCACGCGAAAAATCGATTCCTCAACCGTGGAGAAGGGGAGATGGAAGCGCGCCATCGGCCTGAAGAAATCAAGGATCGGGCAGCCGCTGGTGGCCATGAGCAGGCCGAGTATCGAAGCCAGCCCCTCCTGAACCGTGGTCTTTTTGGTCACCGTCCTTTCGATCGAAGAACAGGAAACCACGCACTGCGCATGGGATATGGTATACTTGAAGGCTGTGACGAGCTGGGCGATGTTACAGGCGACCGGACAGAAGGGATGTTGTTCGGCCGTCAAAGTGCAGGGCACGCATTGATGAGAGGAGAGACGCGACCATTCCGGCGGGACGGCTGGCTTGGCAGGGACATAGCGGGAGAGGCCATCGAGAAACACAGTAAAGTTCACTGTCTCTCGACCCGAAAAATCGAAGACATACTTGAATTGCCCAGTCATTGCCGCCATCCTCAATGTACTCCAAAGGGCGAATTATGACTTAAAATGAAAACCATTTCTTTTTTGGAGAAAAGGAGACGACCCGGTTGCGACCCTTGGCTTTGGCTTCATATAAGGCCTGGTCGGCACGGCTCACCAGGACATCCCGGCTGAAGTTATCTTCCACGGCAGGTTTGCAGGATGCCTGACCGATGCTGGCGGTAACGCGGTACTCATCACGGTTATCCCGAAAGGTCGTCATTTCGATGGTGTTCCGCAGTTTTTCGGCGACTGTGAGCGCCTCCTCGCTGTTCGTTTCAGGCAGGAGCACCACAAACTCCTCACCGCCGTAGCGGGCAAGGGTATCGTACTGTCTGATATGGGCCCCGATGGTCTTGGCAAACTCGGCGAGAACCAAATCCCCAACCTGATGCCCGTAGGTGTCGTTGAATTTTTTGAAATGGTCGATATCTATGAAGAGGATGGAAAGCTGCGTCCCGTGGCGCATCGCCCGGCTGATTTCCTGGTCGAGGGCCGTTTGGAAATATCGGTGGTTGTAGACTCCGGTCAGCCCGTCCATGTTGGCGAGATTTTCGAGTATCTTGTTTTTCTGCTCCAGTTCCCGGGTGAGGTTTTCCAGATTGATCTTGGCCTGAATCAGCTGCTTGTTCATCTGGTCGTAATCGAGGTTGATGAGACTCAACCGGATATTGGCTTCCTGGAGGATTTCCTGCACGGATCTCGTGGTTCGGATTTTGAGGTCGAAATAGCTTCCCGCTTCTTTCACCCGGATATGAAATTGTTCCAGTATCGAGTCGATCGCCTCTCCGGTCAGCCCGAGAAGCTTTCCCGCTTCTTTCTGAAAACTTTTATGATAGCTCTCCGGCTTGTCTGAAAAAAGGATGTTGGCAAGGAGATCGGCGAGGTAAACCGCCCGGACGGTGGCTCGGATTGCCGGATTCGTTCCTGGATATTTTTCCGGCTCGTGGTGAAACTGAATGGGGGCGATAAGCGCTTCGGGAAAGCCCCAGCTTTTGGCGACGCTGGCGCCGATAAAAGTGTGGTCGGTGCCAAAAATGGCTGCCTCTGCAGTCAGACTCACCCCATCTTTCCCCCCCGGATCCTGCAAAACCTTTTCATATTCTTCCGTTAAGGTCTTGGCCAGGATCAATTCTCCGAGGTTTTGCAAGAGACCCGAGACAAAACCTTCCTCCGCTTCGACTCCCCGTACTTTTTCGAGGATGAGTCTCGTGGCGACGGCAGACGCCAGCGCCTTTATCCAAAATTTCTCGAAATCGAAAAGGCTTTGAGTCTTCCCGCCTCTGATGCGCAGGAAAGAGAAGGACAGGACCAGGCTGCGAACCGCATTCATTCCCAGGATGCTGACCGCCTGCTGGATCGACCCGATCTGTTGCGGAAAGCTGTAAAAGGCCGAATTGGAGACTTTCAGAATCTTCGCCGACAGGGAAATATCCCGAGCCACCAGCTCGCCGATCTCGGCGAGGGTGGCGTCTTCCCTGGAGGTAAGAGAAATGAGTTGCGAGGCGACCGTCGGCAAGGTCGGCAGCTCGCTGGAGCTGAGGATTCTGGAAATCAGTTCTTGGTTGGTCATCGTGTTTTTTGGGGATCGACGGGTTTTTCTGTCCTGGAAAGCTCTGAATGCTTGGAGAATTATACAATTATTAAAATGAAAGTAGCAATAGACATAATACCTCGGGATGGTCGGTTATACTAGTGTCATGTCAAGTATCAGATGTTGTAAGATTGCGCAGTAATTTTGGCTTCCTGCGAGGTACGATTGAGGGAGCATAGCAGCGCTATGTGATCGAAAGAGTAACGAAGCCGGGAAGCCAAAAGGACAAGCAAGATATAACAGATGATGCTTGACAGGACACTAGATCCCTTCGCCCGCCTCCGGATAAGTGCATACCTCACCGAGATAATTCTCGAAGACCAAATCCTTCCCCTGCTGCAGGATGTACTGGGGAGTGAGAGGGATCTTTCCTTTGCCGCCAGGGGCATCGAGAGCGAAGGTGGGGATCGCCATGCCGGAGAGATGCCCGTAAAGGTTACGCATGATGGCGATACCGCTTGCCGTCGTGGTGCGGAAATGATCGGTGCCCCGGGTCAGGTCAGCCTGAAAGAGGTAGTAGGGCTTGACGCGGACGCGCAGCAGTTTCCGGAAAAGCTGCCGCAGCACAGCTGCCGAGTCGTTGACCCCCTTCAGCAGCACGGTCTGGCATCCCAAAGGGATGCCGGCATCGGCGAGTTTGGTGCAGGCAGCCGCAGCTTCTTCAGTGATTTCCAGAGGATGATTAAAATGGGTATTGATATAGAGCGGATGATGCGCTTTGAGAATGGCGACCAGCCGGTCGGTGATCCGCATGGGCAGGACCGAAGGGACTCTCGTACCGATACGGATGATCTCTATCGACGGAATGGCGCGCAGGCTCTCAAGGATTGCCCCGATCTGCTCGTCGGCCAACAGCAGGGGATCGCCGCCGGAGAGCAGAACTTCCCTCACTTCCGGATGCTTCGTCAGATAGTCGTAACCGGACGCCAGTGTCTCCCGAGAGATATGCATTCTGGCGCTGCCGACCTTGCGTTTTCGAGTGCAGAACCGGCAATACATGGCGCACTGGTTCGACACCAGAAAAAGTACTCTGTCCGGATACTTGTGAACGAGGTTGGGGACGGGGCTGAGTTCTTCTTCGGCAAGCGGATCGATTGCGCACACATCATCTCGCAGTTCCGCTACATCGGGAATCGCCTGTTTCCAGATCGGGTCCCCGGGCGACTGTATCAATTTGAAAAAATATGGATTAATACGTAGCGGAAAGTTTGCTATTACTTCCCCTAATGCGGTACTATCACAATCCGAATGCGTTTTCAGATCAGCCAGTGAGACGATGCTGTCTTGCAGTATATGTTGCCAAAGTTCCATGGCCCGGCATTATGCGGCAAAGAAAGGTTCTTGTCAATTGCCCATCCGGTAGCGATGGGGAACATGAAGGGGGCTCTGAATGTCAAATCTGTACAGGTTCAAATACGATGAATACGGGAATACCAGGGAAATTGTCGTGTATGGCAGCGGCTCGTCGGTCAGATCCTGCAGCTATGTGAACAAGGGCACGGCATTCAATCTGGAAGAGAGGAAAATACTCGGCCTCGAGGCGACCCTGCCCCCGGGGATCAAAAACCTCGAATCGCAGGTGGAAAGCTCTCGGATCAAGGTGAAGGAGAAGGTCGACGACATCGAGAAGTTCATTTTCATCCGCTCCATGTTCGACCGCAATGTGACCCTGGCTCACGCGCTCATTCAAAGCGATATCGAAAATTATATCAAGATTATTTACACGCCGACCATCGGCCTTGCCGTGCAGCGCTATTCCTCAATGTTCCGTCAGGCCAACGGGCTCCATTTCTATCCGGGGAACATCGATCGGGCTGAAGATATCTTGAGAAGATTCGCCCATCGTGACGTCCGGGTGGCCGTGGTCACCGACAACCAGGGGGTGCTCGGCATCGGCGATCAGGGCGCAGGCGGGATCGCCGTCTGCCTCGGAAAGCTTATGCTGTATACACAGGGGGCCGGTATTGCTCCCTGGCATTGCCTGCCCATCTCGCTGGATGTCGGAACCAATAACGAAAATCTGCTGGCCGACAACCAGTACCTCGGCTGGAGGCACAAGCGCCTTTCCGGGGAAGAATACCTCTCCTTCATCGGCCGGTTCGTGCGCGCCTTTCGCAACGTCTTTCCCAACGCCCTTTGTCAATGGGAGGACTTTTCCCCGCAAAATGCCTTCAGCATCCGCGACGCCTTCCTTGACGAATTGATCTCCTTCAACGACGACATTCAGGGAACCGGTGCGGTGGCTCTTGCGGCGATCCTCTCGGCAGTGAAAATCAAGGGGGAAAAACTCGCCGACCAGCGCTATCTCATCCATGGAGCCGGCTCCGGCGGGGTGGGAATCGGCGAACAGCTCCGCAATGCCTTGGTCGGCGAAGGTCTTACGGAAAAACAGGCCCTGGATCGGATTTTCATAATCGACTCGAAGGGCCTGATCACCAATAAGCGCGAACTGGAGCTGTATAAAAAGAAATTTGCAAAGGACAAGAAGTCCTTCCCCTGGGCGGCTGACATCGACAAGATCGATATCCCGGGAATTATCGGGAAGGCAGGAATCACAGTGCTGATCGGCACCACCGGACAGGATTTCTTCTTCCGGCGAGAGGCTATCGATGCCATCAAGGCGAATACCTCCCGGCCGCTCATCCTGCCTCTCTTCCACCACATCTCTACACCGGAAATCTTCTGCCAGAACATCCGCAAATGGAACGAGGAAGGGATCATGATTGCCACCGGCAATCCTTGTGAAACGCTCGATGCCATGGAAAAATCCTTCCAGGTCAGCCAATGCAACAATGCCCTGGTTTTCCCGGGGGTGGGTCTCGGTGTGCTCGTTTCAGGAGCACGGGAAGTGCTCCCCGAATTTTTCACCGCCGCTGCTTATGCGATTGCCGGGATGATGACTCCGGAAGAGTTGGCTAAAGGGAGGCTTATGCCGTCCATTGGCAATATCCGGCAGGTCGGGAAAAACGTGGCGCTGGCGGTGGCGATGAGCGCCGTCAAGGCGGGAGTCAGTCGGCCGTGCGTCTATTCGGATTTCCAGCACGACAACGATGAGGCGAGGATGAAGAAATTGATCGACCGGATCAGGTGGAAGCCGGAGTATCTGCCGTTGGTGGCGATGTAGAACAGAAACCAGAAGCCAGACGACAGAAGCCAGATGTAAAATGGCCGCCGCAGGCGACACAGCATCTGGCTTCTGATTTCTGGCTTTCTATCTTCTGTAAGTGCAGCTCCTTTTCTTGGGGCTATGCTCCAAACCAAAGATTATAATTTTCTTACTTTATCCGCCGCGGGACCTTTGGGACCATCGACTATCTCAAAAGTAACCCTGGAACCTTCTTCAAGTGATTTGAACCCTTCAGACTGAATAGCGGAATAGTGTACAAAAACATCCTGTCCACCATCTTGTTCGATAAAACCGAAACCCTTTGCGTCATTAAACCACTTCACTGTACCTTCAGCCATCCTGCTACTCCTTTTAGACTCGGTTCAATTGTGAACCGTTAGATAAATTTCCCGGCTCTCATTTGGCCGGACATCCGTACTTGAGCCCATGGATAGAAAATGTCTTTCCCTTCCTAGGATTGGCATTTTATCTAATGATCCTGAGCATAACTTTGGGTTCGTTTATCATATCGGCTACAAAAATACAACAGAATTGTAAAAAATATAAGGCAAATTAATTGATAGGCATGGCCCCTTCACCGGCACGAAATAGCGCCTGCTTATATGCAATTTGGGCGGGTTGGTGATTATCGGGCAGCAGACCCTTTTCTGTACGACTTGATAAAGGTTGACACCTGATCTTGCCGGAGTATAAATAATTTCTTTCTTCGCTCGCATCCGTCACAATCCGAACCATCCCGTCAACCTCTAAAACTTGAGAGCAGTGCATCCCGATTATCCTTTCTCTTCCCGTTATTTCGAGCAAAAAGACGGGAAAATCCACTATATTGACGAGGGCTCCGGGCCTGTTGTCGTGATGGTGCACGGTAATCCCACCTGGTCCTACTATTTCCGGCATCTCATTGCCCGTCTCCGGAAGGATCATCGGGTCATTGCCCTCGATCATATGGGTTGCGGGTTATCCGACAAACCGGCCAATTACCCATACTTCCTCGGCCAACATATTAAAAATCTGGAAAATTTATTGGATTTCCTTGACATTGGGCGATTCTCGCTCGTCGTCCATGACTGGGGCGGGGCTATCGGTTTCGGTTGTGCGGTCAATCGCCTGGAGCGAGTGGAAAAGCTTGTGGTAATGAACACTGCCGCCTTCCGCTCGTCCCGGATGCCATGGCGTATCGCTCTGTGTCGTCTGCCAATATTGGGCGAAGTAATTGTGCGATTGTTCAATGGTTTTGCTCGACCGGCGATCTTTATGGCGGTGACAAAAAAAATGGAGGCGGCGGTTGCGGGAGCTTATCTGGCCCCCTACGACAGCTGGCGCAATCGGGTAGCCATCGCCCGTTTCGTACAGGACATACCAATGCATCCGGACCATCCCAGTTATACGACATTGGTCAAGATCGAGGAACGGCTGGCCGACATCCGTGAGCGAAAAATTCCGATGCTCATCCTCTGGGGAGGCAAGGATTTCTGCTTCAACGACTCATTCTTCCATGAATGGCGGAGGCGTTTCCCTGAAGCACAAAGCCGATATTTCAGCGATGGGGGACACTATATTCTGGAAGATAAAGCCGAGGAGATCGGGCCAATAATCCAGGTTTTTTTCTCCAATGATACCGAGCAGGGGAGTTCCGGTGACAAGAAATATTGCTGAAGCCTTTGTCAAGACTGCAAAAAAATACCCGGAGCGGACAGGCATCATCGAGGCCGGGGGAGGAAGAATCGCCACTTTCGGCGAGCTGAATGGGATTTCCAACCGCTATGCCGCCTATTTCTTCGGAAAGGGAGTGCGCCCGGGAGATGTGGTCATGCTCATGGTCACCCCTTCGGTGGATTTTATATCACTCACTTTGGCGCTCTTCAAACTCGGCAGTCCGATCGTCCTGATAGATCCGGGCATGGGTTACAAAAACCTGCTGCGCTGCATCGAGAGGGTTCGGCCGAAGGTGTTGGTGGGAATTCCCAAAGCGGTCCTGTTCGCAAAGCTGTTTCCCAAGGTTTTCAAGACAATCACCAGCTTTTTTTGCTGCGGCAACTCCTTTGGGCTCTTCGGCCCCGATATACGCCAATGCCCTGGCTGTGGCGAGCCTTTTTCGGTATACCGACCGGCTGAGGAAGATTTGGCAGCCATCATCTTCACCACCGGTTCAACAGGTCCACCTAAAGGGGTCAGGTATGAACACTCGATTTTCAGCGCGCAGCTTCGACTCATTGAAGAGTATTACGAGATAGGCCCAACTGATGTCGATCAACCTGCTTTTCCGCTTTTTGCTCTGTTTTCGGCGGCCCTGGGCGCCTGCTCGGTGATACCGGATATGGACCCCACCAGGCCCGCTCAGGTGGATCCCCGGAAATTCGTGCGATCGATCGACACCTACGGGGTGACTTATTCCTTCGGTTCACCCGCCATCTGGAATGTAGTGAGCAAGTATTGCCTGGATCGCGGGATCACCCTCAAGTCTATCCGGAAGGTTCTTATGGCCGGCGCTCCCGTACCCTACGAGCTGCTGAGTCGTGTGAAGGCCATACTCCCTACCGAAGCCCGTATATTCACACCTTACGGGGCCACGGAGAGCCTGCCGGTCGCCTCCATCGAGGGCCGAGAGGTGCTGGCCGAGACCTGGGAGATGAGCCGCAAGGGGCGGGGTACCTGTGTGGGTCGGGCGTTGCCCGGAGTGGAACTGAAGATTGTCGCCATCTCCGACGAGCCGATAGCCGATCTTGCCCAGGCAAGGATTCAGGAGGCGAATGAAATCGGCGAAATCATCGTCAGGGGCGAGGTGGTTACCAGGGCCTATCTCAACAACGACGATGAGACCAGTCTGGCAAAAATCCGGGACGGCGCATTCTTCTGGCACCGAATGGGAGACGTAGGGTATCTCGATGACCGTCAGCGGCTCTGGTTCTGTGGCCGACGCGCCCATCGGGTGGTGACGGAAAAAGGCACCCTTTATTCCATCCCCTGCGAGGCGATCGTCAATGAGCATCCCGCAGTCTATCGATCCGCCTTGGTGGGTATTCCGGGGAGTGGGAGGGAATACAATGTGCCGGTCCTGGTCGTCGAACCGATAAAAAACAGCGGACTGGACAGCAAAACATTGCTCGAGGAAGTACGAACACTGGCCAAGGCGAGCGAGCTCACCAGGGACATCGATCTCTTTCTGATTCATAGATCCTTTCCGGTGGATATCCGCCATAACGCTAAAATCTTCCGTGAAAAACTGGCAGTATGGGCGCACAAGAAAATCGCACGTTGACCATCAGCAAGGCGCTTGTTACCGGCGGCGGAGGATTTGTCGGCAAGGCGGTGGTGAAAAGACTCATCGACCTGGGCGTAGAGACCCGGGTCATCGGAAGGCACTCCTATCCGGAGGTCGAGGCCATGGGCGCGAGCTGCCTCGTTGGCAACATCACGGATGAGAAAATTATAGCCAGGGCAACAGAAGGCGTAGACATCGTCTTTCATGTTGCCGCCCTCGCCGGCATCTGGGGGCCCTGGAAAGCGTATTACGAAACGAATGTGCTCGGCACGGAGAAAGTGATCGCGGGATGCCGGAAGAATCGCGTGCCCATGCTGGTCTACACCTCGACGCCCTCGGTAGTGTTCAACCGGGCGGATATCTGCGGCGGCGATGAACGGCTTGGGTACGCCGACCGGTTTCTCTGCCACTATGCCAAAAGCAAGGTAATGGCCGAAAAGATGGTGCTTACCGCAAATTCACCGGTATTGGCCACCTGTGCCTTGAGACCCCATCTCATTTGGGGACCGGGCGACCCCCACCTCCTGCCGCGGTTGCTTGCCAGCGGCCGGAAGCGGCAGCTGAAAAGAGTGGGAAGTGGTGCCAATCTCGTCGATATATCTTATATTGACAATGTCGCGGATGCTCATATTCTGGCGGCCGGAAATTTGGCCGGAAAGGGCACGGCGGGAGGCAAAGCCTATTTCATCAGCCAGGGAACCCCGGTCAATCTCTGGCAGTGGATTGATGAACTCTTTGCCATGATGGACATTCCCAAGGTTCGGTCGGACATTTCCTTTGGCATGGCCTTTCGGCTTGGCCTGGTTCTCGAGACGGCATACCGTTTTCTGCAGCTGAACCGAGAGCCGAGAATGACCAGGTTCCTGGCCGAGCAACTCGCCAAATCCCATTATTTCTCCATTGCCGCCGCACGCCGCGACCTCGGTTACTCCCCGGATGTTTCCACCGAGGAGGGTCTGCGCAGAACCGTACAGTGGTTGAAGTCACAATGAAAAAAAAGATCAAAAAAATCACGGCCTGGCTGCTGGTGGGAGTTTTTTTCCAGTTCGCAGCCACTTCCCCCGCATTTTCCTTTTCAATTGGAGAGGAGAGGGAGGTGGGGGAAAAACTGCTCTATTCCGTCAGATCGGCCTTTGAACTGGTCGATGACCCGGATGTTACCCAATATATAACGCGCCTGGGAAAGGAAGTGCTGGAAGTGGCCGGGATCCAGTATTTCGACTACCATTTCTTCGTCATTGCCGACAAGGAAATCAATGCCTTCGCCGCGCCGTCCGGTCTGATCTTTTTTAACGCCGGCCTGATCGAAATCATGAATTCAGAGGACGAGCTCATCTCGGTCCTTGCCCATGAAATAGGGCATATCGACAAACGGCATCTTGCTTCGCGTGTGGAGAAAGGAACCTATTCCGGCATTGCCTCCCTGGGTATGGCTCTGGCGGCGATAGCTTTCGGCGGGGCTGCGACGCCGGTGCTTTTTACCGGAGCACTTGCCGCCGGCCAAAGCGTCAATCTCCACTTCAGCCGTCAACACGAGGAGGAAGCCGACCTGCTCGCCTACGGCTGGATGAAGAAGTTGGGGCGCAATCCTGAAGGGCAGACCAAAATGCTTGAATCTCTGCGGCGGGTAGCCAGGTACCGCAGCGAGAAACTGCCCCAGTATCTGCTTACTCATCCAAATCCCGAGGTAAGGCTCGATTATATTCAGTCGATTCTGGACAACGAGCCGAAAGAGAATACCTTGCCTGACGCCGACAACTTCGAATTCCTCCGGTTCAAATACCGGGTTCTCGCCAAGGTGAAGAGCCCGGAGACACTGAAACCGGTCCTTGCCACGATTGTCTCCGACTCCAGATCCTCCGAATCTCTGAAAGCAATGGTCAATTACGGTCTGTCCCAGATCGCCGGCAATGAAAACGATTACACGAGGAGCCTTGAACTGCTCGAGAAAACTGTGAAACACTATCCGGACAGGAAAGTTTTTAAGGTCGATCGCGGCGCGATCCTCCTGACCGCGGGAGAATTCGGAGAAGCGGAAAAGTGTCTCCGCGAGGCACTGCAGGAGGACAATTCCGACATGTATGCCACCTTTCTGCTTGCCAAGTTGTTGTACCGAACCGGACGCGCAACCGAAGCGGAAAAACATTTCCAGACCATCAGTTATGAGCTTCCCGAATACTCGAAGGTGTATTTCGAACTCGGCCAGATCGCCGCAGACAAGGGGCAGAAGGGGCTGTCGGCAATGTATCTCGGCAAGTTCAACCTCTACCAGGGTAAACTGAAACTTGCCGAACAGAGCCTAAAAAATGCGATGGGCGATCCGGCCTTGCCGGAGGCACAGAAAATTGAATGCAAGGATCTTTTGAAGAAGATTACCGTCCTCAAAAAGTAGGCCCTTTTCTTCAGCCGGCGCAGGAATCGATATATTCTCGCAGGTCTTGGAGCGTAGGCATGGAGAAGATCCTCCGCCGCTCGCCGGAACTGCCGGGAAAGTCCCGAAAATAACGGCATATCTGGCTCTTGATGTATCCCAGAAGCCGCTCGGCGGGCAGAAATTCTTCGATGAGCCGCAGATGTTCGCGCGCTGCGGCGGCAATCTCACGGAAATTCTCCGGCCGCTTCTCCTGCCTGAAAACCCATGGGTTCCCGAGGGCCCCTCGGCCGATCATGACGCCGTCGCATCCCGTTGTATCCATCATCCGGTAACCTTCCTGCAGCGAGAGCACATCGCCGTTGCCGATTACGGGGATGTTCACGGCCTTTTTCACCCGGGCGATAATATCCGGATCTATCTTGCCACTGAATCCCTGGGCCCAGGTCCTCGGATGGACGGTTATCGCGGCGGCGCCGCTGTCTTCAGCCATCTGCGCAAAATATACTGCGCTAATGGAGTTCATATCCTTGCCGGACCTGATCTTTACCGTCACTGGGATCCTCACCCGCTCGACCACTTTCTTCACGATCTTCTCTGCAAGATCGGGAGTGGTCATAAGGGCCGCTCCCGCCCCCCGCTTGGTAACCTTTTTGACAGGACATCCCATATTAATGTCGATCAGGTCCGGCCCATGGGATGCCATGATCTCGGCGGCATCGGCCATGATTTCGGGGTCGGCGCCAAACAGTTGAAAGGATACAGGCCGTTCCTCCTCGACCGAGGCGAGCATCCGCAGGGTGTTCGGTTCACGGTAAACAAGTCCATAGCAGCTGATCATCTCGGAGACGCAGAAAGCGGCACCGTATTTCCGGCAGAGCAGGCGGAAGGGCAGATTGGTGTACCCTGCCAGCGGAGCAAGGACAAAAGGTGAGGCAAAAACAAGGTGGGCGATTCTGAGCATTGCTGCCTGGTAAAACAAAGAACCGGTCAGAGCGACTGCATCGCCCCGACCGGTTCTTGAGAGAACGGGGGAGGATTTCAGAGTTTCGGGAGCTTGGACACGGTTCTCTGATAGATTCTTTGGGAGAGATCTTCGATGATGGTTTCGAGGGCTCTCCTCTCGTTGTCCTGGTTGACGGCAGAGTTGCCCGATATGAGGTAATCCTCGATCCAGATCTGGTTCGGTACCTCCATGAGGATCTTGTTGGTCTGGAGGTCCTTCAAGACATAGCGGACGCGCAGCCGCACCTTCACTTCGGTTGCGAGGTTATTTGCCCCGTAGGAAAGACTCGGCAACTCGAGGGAGACAATTTCCCCGGCCAGGATGAGATCTGCACCGGCCTTTTCCCTGACTGTCGAGATAGCGCCTGAGTTCTGGAACCATCTCGTGAGCGATCGATAGATTTTCGAATCGAGGCCCAACTCACTGGTATTGTTTTTCCACTCGGTTATGTAGATGACCTTGTGAGGACCGTTGTAGACGTTGGGGTTGTGATATCCGCAGGAAGCAAGAATACAGGCGGCAATGAGAAAAGAGAATAATCGACAAACCGTTTTCACTTGTCATCTCCTGGTTGATTTCGAATCGGGCAGAGGCGTCTTTTTTCGCTGGATGATACTAGTATCAAACGACAATATTAACAAGTTTCTTCTTGACCACAATGGTCTTTTTCACCTGTTTGCCGTCGATGAACTTGATTGTATTCTCATCTGCCAGGGCCAGGCGGGCAAGTTCATCGTCGGCGATTTCCGGAGGCACCTGCAGCCTTGAGCGCACCTTGCCGTTCACCTGGAGGACGATGGTCAACAGCTCTTCGCGGGCCGCTTCCGCATCGAACTGGGGCCAGGGCATCTTTTCCATGGGTTTACTGCTTCCTATATACTCCCACATTTCTGCGGCGAAATGAGGGACCATGGGTGAGAGCAGGAGCAACAGAGTGGAAACCGCTTCCCGCGCCACAGCCGGTTCGGCCTTCTCTCCGGCATTCTCGCCAACGACTGTGGAGAGCACATTGAACAACTCCATCATACCGCTGATTGCCGTGTTGAAATGAAAATTCTGTTCGATGCTCTCGGTTACCCGCTTGATTGTCTGATGGGTCTTGCGGTGCAGGGTTTTTCCAGCCTCACTCATATGCGCAGGGATTGTCTGTTCATCGGTGAGAAGATCCCTGTTGCCGACGATGAGTCGATAAACCCGGTTGAGGAAACGCGAAGACCCTTCGACACCTTGGGCGCTCCACTCGAGGTCGCGTTCAGGCGGCGCGGCAAAGAGGCTGAAAAGCCGAACCGTATCGGCGCCGTACTCTTCGATCAAATCATTCGGATCGACGACATTTCCTTTTGATTTTGACATCTTTGCACCATCCTTGATAACCATCCCCTGAGTAAGGAGGTTGGTGAACGGCTCATCGATGTCGAGGTGGCCGAGATCCCTCAGCACTTTGGTGAAGAAGCGGGAATAGAGAAGGTGGAGGATGGCATGTTCCACACCGCCGATATATTGGTCGACCGGCAGCCAGTAAGCAGCCTTGGCCTTATCAAGGGGGCCTGTTTCATTGCGGGGGCTGGCAAAGCGGGCGAAATACCAGGAGGATTCCATGAAGGTATCCATGGTGTCGGTTTCCCGACTGGCCAGTCCGCCGCATTTCGGACAGGTCGTGGCGATGAAGGAGGGGCGTTGGTGCAGGGGCAGGCTGCTGCTGCCCTCGGCATCTTCAGGCAGCAGGACCGGCAGCTCCGACTCCGGCACCGGCTGCACGCCGCAGGCATCGCAGTGGGCCATGGGAATGGGTGCCCCCCAGTAGCGCTGACGTGAAATTCCCCAGTCGCGCAGCCGATAGGTGACGTGGGCGGAACCGAAACCCCTATTTTCAGCGTGCT
The DNA here is from genome assembly GCA_023412495.1 of Pseudomonadota bacterium. The sequence goes on along the minus strand of JAEYNP010000080.1, from coordinate 180,950 downwards.
CGATGATGGCTGCCTGGGCCGCGAGGGAGTCCATGCCGGTGAATTGTCCCGATTCGGCGAGAGTTCCCGAAATAGTCGAAGCCTGAGGCATCGTGGACGGATCGAGCGTGGTTCCATCCGGAATGACTACCGGAACGATGGGCAGGTCGTATTTCCTGGCAAAATCGAAGTCTCTCTCATCGTGGGCGGGCACGGCCATGACGGCCCCGGTCCCATATTCCATGAGCACGAAATTGGCCACGTAGATGGGGATCCGTTGGCCGTTGAAGGGGTTGACCGCGTAACGACCTGTGAAAATGCCGATTTTTTCCGGTTCATCCTCCAATGATCGCCGCTGCTTGTCGATAACTATCTGCCGGGCGAATTGCCGCACTTCCCGTTCCGCCGGCGTACCGGCAATAAGGGTCTCAAGCAACGGATGTTCCGCGGCGATAGACATGAAGGTGACGCCGAAAATGGTGTCGGGCCTGGTGGTGAAAATGGCGATCTTCTCGGTCGATCCTTCCACCGCGAACTCGCAGGTAAGGCCGGTTGATTTGCCGATCCAGTTGCGCTGCATTGTCACAACCTTTTCGGGCCAGCCCTTGAGCTTATCGAGATCGGCGAGCAGTTCTTCGGCGTATGCGGTAATCTTGAAGAACCATCCGTTCATCTTGCGGGGGAAAACCGGCTGGTCGCAGCGCCAGCAGGCTCCTTCGATGACCTGTTCGTTGGCAAGCACCGTCTGACAGGATTCACACCAGTTCACCGTCGTGACCTTTTGGTAGACCAGCCCCTTCTTATACATTTCTATGAAGAGAAGCTGTTCCCAACGGTAATATTTCGGGTTGCAGGTAGCGATTTCCCGGCCCCAGTCGTAGGAAAGTCCGAGCCGGCGCAACTGGTTGCGCATGTAATCTATATTTGCGTAGGTCCAGGTCGCCGGATGGCTGTTGTTTTTCTGGGCCGCGTTTTCCGCGGGCAGGCCGAAGGCGTCCCAGCCCATCGGATGGAGTACATTGTAGCCGCGCATTCTCTTGTACCTGGCGACCACATCCCCGATCGAGTAATTCCGCACATGCCCCATATGGATGCGGCCGGAGGGATAGGGGAACATTTCCAGCACGTAGTATTTCTCTCCCGGTGCGTCCTCCGTTACCTTGTAGGCTTCACCGTCTTCCCAGAACTGCTGCCACTTCTTTTCAATGGCTTTGAAATCGTATTTATTCGAAACGGTGTTGTTATTGGTCATTATTTTTTACCTCGAGAGATCGTAGTTGAGAGAAGGAAGCGATCAGTTGTAGCCTTCCGGCTCCTCAAACATGCTCATATTTTCAAACATCGTGTATTCTTTAATGAATGTCAATCTAACAACACCAGTTGGCCCGTTTCGCTGTTTGCCGACAATGATTTCGGCGATGCCTCTCTCGGGGTTGTCTTCCGACTTGTTGTAGACTTCGTCCCGATAGATGAAACAGATCACGTCGGCATCCTGCTCGATGGCGCCGGATTCGCGCAGATCGGCCATCATAGGCCGTTTGTCTGTTCGGCTTTCGAGACCGCGGTTCAACTGAGAGAGGGCGATGACTGGAATATTATGTTCCTTGGCCAGGGCCTTCAGCGCTCTTGAAATCTCGCTGATCTCCTGAGTCCTGTTCTCAATGGCAGCTCTGCCCCGCATGAGTTGGAGATAATCGACTACCACCAGGCCTATCTCGTGCTGAGCTGCCAGCCGTCGCAGTTTGGCTCGCATCTCCAGGACGGAAATGGCCGGTGTATCGTCAATGAACATCGGCGCCTCGGAGAGCATACCGACAGCGCGGGTGAGTTTCGGCCAATCCTCGCTGCGTAGTCTCCCGGTGCGGATCCGTTGGGAATCGATTCGTCCGACCGAACTCAGGAGCCGCATCACCAACTGCTCCTTGGACATCTCCAGGCTGAACACGGCGACGCCGATCTTCTCCACCAGGGCAGCATGCTGGGCGATATTCATGGCAAAGGATGTCTTGCCCATGGATGGCCTGGCAGCCAGGATGATGAGATCGGATGGCTGCAGGCCTGCGGTCATTTTATCGATTTCGGCATACCCCGTCGGCACGCCGGTGATCAGTTCCTTTCTCTTGTAGAGCTGTTCGACTGCGGCAAAGGCTTTGGGCACTATCGCCTTGACTGGCGTGAAATTCTGATCGCTTTTGGTGCCTGCGATTTCGAAGATGGCCTGCTCGGCTTCGTCGACCAGGATGTCGATATCGTTCTGCTCCTCGTAGCAGCGGCCGGCGATGTCGGTATTGACCGAAATGAGCTTTCGAAGTATCGATTTCTCCCTGATTATCTTGGCATAGCTGACGATATTGGCAGCTACGGGGACAATTGAGGTCAAAGTCGCCAGATAGATGGCGCCGCCGGCCTGCTCTATCTTGTTTCTGTCGCGCAGCAGGTTGGAGACCGTGAGCAGGTCGAGGGGTTCGTTCTTTTCGAAGAGATCGATCATCGTCTCATAAATGAGGCGGTGGCCGTCTTTGTAAAAATCCGTAGTCTTGAGAATTTCCAGGACATTTCCGAAAACATCGGCTTTCAGCAGGATAGATCCGAGAACAGCCTGTTCGGCCTCGATATTTTGAGGCGGCACCCGCGCGTGAACAGTTGATGTATTCAAGTCAGCCATGAATCCGAAACGATTGGAACAATGGTATTGGTAAAAGCAACATTAAACAAAAACACACCAGGAAGGTCAAGCCTCTGGTGTGTATTTGTTTTCCCCGGCGTCATGTATCGCCAAGGGTTTGTATGTCATGCTGATATCAGGCTTTGGCCGGCACTACGTTGATGGTGATTTCGGCACTTACATTGTAACCGACCTTGATCGGGACCTTGGTCTCACCGAGTGTCTTGATCGGATCCGCCAGGAGAATCTGTTTCTTGTCGAGTTTGACATCAAGTTCCGCCAATTTGTTGCAGATATCCGAGCTGGTCACGGAGCCGAAGAGGCGTTCGTCCTGTCCGGCCAACTGCTCGATGACGAGGACCAGTCCGGTAACTTTTTTGGCGACATCCTCAGCGATTTTCTGTTCTTCCGCCAGGCGGGCGGCGATGGCTGCGCGATTTTTCTCCAGAGCGGCAAGATTCTCGGCGGTCGCCGGAACTGCCTTTCCCTGGGGCAGGAGATAGTTGCGGCCGTATCCATCTTTCACTTTGACAACCTCACCTTCCCGGCCGAGAGAAGCGATTGTTTCCTTGAGAATGAGTTCCATTTTAAACTCCTTTTGCTTTGTGGCAACAGAGCGGTACAGTTAGCCGCCATATTTCGTTTCGCATATCGAACTATGCGTTTCATTTATTTTCAGCAGCCGATTTCTGTTTCCGAAAATCCAGCCAGATATCGGCAATGCCTACGAACAACAAAATAATTGTTCCAAGTGATTGGAAAATGATCATGACATACAAGAACGACCTGAGCAAAAGAGGCACGTTCCACTTGTTCATAAAAAAAACGAGGATCGCCAACCCCTGGAAACAGTAAACGATACCTAATAATACAAGGCTGTTGACGCCAACAACCCGAAGTTCCGTGGGCAGCAGGGTCATTATACCCATGATGATTACTACCCAGATAAGCTTGTCCGGCAGGTGCCAGTGTCGATAACCGACCCAGGCGGATTTTTCGAAGACGTTCAAGCGGAACGTGTTGCCTATCACCATGGTCAACCAAGTGATCATCAAAATCATGCTTCCCAAGATTGCGGGCATGATTATCGGAACCAGGGTTTGCATCCGGTACAGGGTATTTTCAAGCATCACCAGAGTTTCCGAGGAAACCGTGTCGCTTTGCCGGTAATACTCGATAGTTTCGACGATCGATCGGTCCAGCGTTTCGAGCAGTTGTCCATATGCCGATGCCTCCGACCCAACAGAAAGCACGATCATTATCAACAGCCACCCTCCAGCGAGGGATGCTGAGGCTTTCAACCCGCTGACAGGTGGCGATTCATGACGTTCAGCCGATCGAAACAGGACAAAGCCGGAGAATAACAAGGAAGCAGAGAACATAAAAAGTTCGATACGTGCCAGCACGATATAAATAAGCAGTGCAATTGCCGTCGAACTGAGCAGCAGTCTCTTCCCTGTATGTCCTCCGAATCTGCCGAGCAGGAAAAACGCCAGCAGCGGCAGAAAGATCTGTGACCAACCCATAAAAGACCACTCGAGACCGGGAAGAACGATCACTGCCGAAGTCAGCAGTATGGCTTTGATGATATTACCGATCTCGGGCTGTTCGATTTCCTGGGTAGTCACCGGAATCCTGTTGTGTCCTCGTACTTCTTAACCTTGAGTAGACCCCGAATACGGCAAAAAGGCGATATGTCTTGCCTGCTTGATCGCCTCGCACAACTGGCGCTGATGCATGGCGCAGGTGCCGATGATCCTCCGGGGAATGATCTTGCCTCGTTCAGAGACGTAGTTTCTCAGGGTTTTTACATCCTTATAGTTGATTACCAATTCTTTATCGCCGCAAAACCGACAGGTTTTTTTTCGGGAAAAGAGTTTTTTCTGTGGTCTTTGTGCCATGGGGTTCCCCTCCTATTTTGAAATCAAGAAAAAATGAAAAAGGCTATTCTTCGTCGGTTTCTTCGGTTTCGAGTTCAGCTGATTCGTCATCGACGCCTTCAGCTTCTTGATTATCCGAGGGAATGGTCTTTTTCTGCTCTGCTGCCAGCACAGCCTGTGCAATTTCATCTTCCCGGATGAAGTCGGCGGTCTTGATGGTCAAATACTTCAGCACCAGATCTTCGATTCTGAACTTTCTTTCCATTTCGGCAACGGCGGCTGGTGTTCCGGCATAGTCGAAGAAAACATAGTAGCCCAGGCTTTCTTTCTTGATCAAATAGGCCAATTTTTTCATGCCCCATTTGTTCATTTCGATGATGCTACCTTGCTCACCGAGAATGATCTGCTTGGTGTTCTCGACGATTCTGTTGATCTCTTCCTCTCCGGCACTCGGTCGGATTATAAAGATCGTTTCATACCTTCGCATGTATTCCTCCTCATGGACTCATGGTGTTACGAAGGCGGAAGCCTTCGCGATTTCGGCCCTCGCGCTTTGCTATCCGGCAGAGAGCGAGAAGGGTTAAAAAACATTATCGATTGGTCGTATTAATGCTTTTGTTTTTGCCTATCGATAAAAAGGGGATTATAATACTAGTAGGATGTTGCTGTGTCAAACAGATTTTTTTCTCTTTTCCTCTGCTTTTATAGCCTGCCACTGCGCTGTCAATTGTTCCTCATTTTCGTAGGTTGCACCGGCAAAGACATGGGGGTGGCGGCGAATGAGTTTTTCGTTGATATTTTGGAATACATCCGACAGATCAAAATTGTCGAGGTCCTTGTTGATTTCGGAAATCATTATAATAATGTATAAAAGGTCACCAAGTTCCTCACACATGTTGAGGGAGTCTTCCCTGGTTATGGCTTCGTGAAGTTCATCGCATTCAGATCTGAGGTACTTCAGCAGGCTTAAGCTGGTCTGCCGCCTGTCCCAGGGGCAGCCCTGGGCGCTTCGGAGAGTCCGAATGGTTTCAATGAGCGTCTCTAATTCGTAGTGCACTGGAGTCATTTCCTGGATTTTCGATGGAAGATGTTGTAATACGACAATGTGGTACAAAATACCTGGAGATGCAAATATTGCAGCAAAAAGTCATTTTTTTAACGAGCTGGAAAATAGTTGTTGACATTCCGCTCCTGACCAACTAAGTAGCAATGCTGGCAGGCGGTTGTCAGGTTTTGTGTATTTGCCTGGCCGCTGCCAACGATACCATGATTTGTTAAAATGTCCCATTTTTTAACAATACATGATGGTGCCGAGAAACGGTTCCTAGTAGGCAGATAGTAACACTAACAAACTGAGGTACGTAAAAACTGAGGTACGTGTATGGAAGACGAAAGAAAACAAAAGATTCTCCTGGAGAAACATAAGGACATCGCGAGAATCGATCAAGAGTCCAAAAGAACCCATGGCTGGTACGTCCGTGTCAGATTTCTCGGCAAAACGCACTCCAAATTCTTCTCAGACCGAAAATGCGGAGGTAGGTACTCCAGCTTACTCTCAGCTATATCCTGGCGCGACAAGACAGAGAAAAAGCTCGGAAAGATCAGGACCAACAAGCATATGGTCACGGTGAGCAATTCAAGTACCGGCGTTGTTGGCGTTCGACTCAATGAAAAGTTGAACAGGTATGAAGTCAGCTGGGTCACGCATCAAGGCAAGCAGGGCAAGACCTCGGTTTCCATTTCAAAACATGGCAAAAAAGCAGCCTTCGCAAGGGCTTGTTTCATTCGCTCCGAAAAGGAGAAGGCTCGTTTGGAGTTCGCTGGTTAACCGGCTGTAGCGAAAACGATCTTGCCTGAACATCCTTCGATGCATGAGGGATGTTTCGGCAAGCGATGCCTCACTCCTCCTTCAATCCTGCGACAAAAAAGATCATTGGCGATAAGTTGATGTTGACAATTGCCGAATGAGCTGGTTAAATGTCCAGTTCTTAAAAAGTTTTGAGCTAAGGGTTTGGAAAGATTCACTCAAAGAGGTTTATATATGTATGCTATAGTCCGTACAGGTGGTAAACAGTATCAGGTGGCATGTGGAGATCAGCTTCGAGTTGAAAAGCTCGAAGGTAATGTTGGCGAGACCATCGACCTGAACGACGTTCTTATGGTCGTCGATGGCGATGAAATAAAAATCGGTCAGCCGGTTCTCGAAAACGCCAAAGTTACCGCCAAGATCGCCGAACAGGGCAGGGCGAAGAAAATTATCGTTTTCAAGAAAAAGCGCCGCACCGGGTATCGTTTGCGCAGAGGTCACAGGCAATCCTATACGGCTCTGAAAATCGAGGCGATTTCGGCGTAACAATTCCTCTACAGAGGTTTCCAATTGTACAACGGAGCATGTTCCGTTGAGATGAAGGAGTAGGGCAATGGCTCATAAGAAAGCGGGTGGAAGTTCAAGAAACGGACGCGATAGCGCCGGACAACGGCGAGGCATTAAACGTTTTGGCGGACAGACGGTGAAAGCTGGTAATATTCTGGTCCGTCAGCTGGGCACAAAGATTCACCCGGGTACAAACGTCGGATGCGGGCGGGATTACACTCTTTTTGCGAAAATTGATGGTGTAGTGACCTACGAGGATTTCGGCAAAGACAAGAAACGTGTCAGCATTTATCCTGTAAGCTGAAGTTTATCCCAAATCTCCTGGATTGCCTTCGGCGATTCAGCAAGGAGTTGAACTCGACCTCAATGACATATTGACGGTCGAGTTTTTTTTTGGCCGGTGTGCTTAACTTCCCCCCTTGCAACACATAAAAAACACTGATGGATTGAAATATGGCATTTATCGATGAAGCCAAATTTTTTGTGAAGGCCGGAGACGGTGGCGATGGCTGCGTCAGTTTCCGCAGAGAAAAATTTGTGCCGAAAGGCGGTCCGAACGGTGGCGACGGAGGCAAAGGCGGCAGTGTCGTAATCCGGGCTAAAGGTAACTTGAATTCTCTCATCGATTTTCGTTATCGTTCCCATTTCAACGCCGAGCGGGGTGAACATGGAAAGGGCAAGGAAATGCACGGTCGCGGCGGCAAGGATTGCTATGTCGATGTCCCCGTCGGATCGGTGATCAAGGATGCCGAAACGGACGGTTTCCTGGCCGACCTTGCCAAGGATGGCGATAGCTATATTGCCGCAGCCGGAGGAGATGGCGGTCTGGGTAATCCCCATTTTGCCAGCGGGACCAACAGGACGCCCCGAATTGCCACGAAAGGGAAAAAAGGCGAAGAATTCTGGTTGAAAATCGAGTTGAAATTGATCGCCGACGTGGGGCTCGTGGGTATGCCCAATGCCGGGAAATCGACCCTGTTATCAAAACTTTCCGCCGCGCATCCCAAGATCGGGGCGTATCCCTTCACAACCCTGGAACCGCAACTCGGTGTGATGCAGTACAAGTATCACGAACCCTGTATTATCGCGGATATTCCAGGTTTGGTGGAAGGGGCGCACAGCGGGGTTGGTCTGGGACACAAGTTTCTTCGGCATGTCGAACGGACGAGCATTCTTTTGCATATAATGGATGCAGCAGATGAGAACGTTCACAGAAACCATGAGATCATCGAGGAGGAACTGGCCTTGTATCGCGAAGAGTTGGTCGATCGCACCAAGATTCTCGTACTCAACAAAATCGATCTCCTCACCCCGCCGGAGTTGCATGAGTTGGAAATGTATTTCCAACAGCTTAAGCAACATGTTATTAGTATATCCAACCACACCGGCGAAGGCATCGAAGAGCTCAAGGAACTGATCGTCGAGACCCTCGAAAGGAAAAATAGGTCAAAAAACGCATCGCTTGGCACGGGAGGTGCCGGAGTGGAATAGAAAAAATTACGGTGTTGATTTCTTTCGATCAGGATTCGATAACAATGGAAGACGATATCGCACTTGAAGACGGGCTTTACTATCGGCAGACGCTTTTTGATCAGGCGAAAAGAATCATCGTCAAGGTGGGCAGCGCCATTCTTGCCGGTAAAGACGGCTTGAATCAGGAAGTGATCGATAATCTCGCCAAGGAAATATCCTTTTTGCACAACACCGGCAGAGAGGTGATTTTGGTCAGTTCCGGTGCGGTTGCCGCGGGGAAGAGGAAAGTGCGATTCCGGGACGATCAGGAAGTAACGACCAAGGAAAAGCAGGCCCTGGCGGCCATAGGCCAATCGCGTCTCATGCACGATTACGACGAGGCGTTTGCCAGGCATAATAAGACGATCGCCCAGATCCTGCTGACCCATTCCGATCTCGCCGACCGCAAGAGATATCTCAATGTCCGCAATACCATCCTTACTCTCTTCAAGTTCGGGGTGATTCCGATCATCAACGAAAACGACACGGTCTCGACCGAGGAGCTGCGTTTCAGCGACAACGACAATCTGGGTGCGCTCGTTGCCAACCTGATAGAGGCCGACATGTTCATCTGCCTCACCGACGTCGATGCCCTCTATGATAGAAACCCCCTCGCGGACCCACTGGCGAAAGCCCTCTATACGGTCTCGGAGGTGACGGACGAGATCATGGCCATGGCCGGCAACAGCAAGAGCGCCCTGGGCACTGGCGGCATGCAGAGCAAGATCCGGGCGGCGAAGATGGTCTCGGCGGGCGGTGGCAGTTCCTTTATCGGGCCGGGAAGACGGAAGGATATCCTCAAGCATCTCTTTTCCGGTGAAATGGTCGGAACCTTTTTTCTACCCAGGGCCGAAAAGATGCAGAGCAGAAAACGCTGGATCGCCTATGTCCTGAAACCCCAAGGTGAGCTCCAGCTGGATGACGGTGCCTGCCTTGCGATATCCAAGAAAGGGAAAAGCCTGCTGCCTTCCGGCGTCATCGAGATTCGCGGCGAGTTTGAGATAGGGGACTGCGTCAGGTGTGTCGACAGGCAGAACAACCCGATCGCCGTGGGGCTGACCAATTTCGATTCCCGTGACATGCGAAAGATCAAAGGCGTGCACTCCGACAGGATAGCCGAGATTCTCGGCTTTAAGGAAAGCGATGAAGTCATGCACCGGGATAATCTGGTGATCCTGTAATTTGAACAGAGAAGCGCATTTTTCGACGGGAGGCTCACATGAAGACCCTGGAACAACAAATAATAGAACTGGCAAGAAGGGCGAAGGTTGCCTCGGCATCCCTAACTGCGCTTTCCACAGTCGTTAAAAACAACGTGCTGCAGAAGGTTGCCGACCTCCTGATCGAGGAGAAGGAAAGCATCCAGCGTGAGAACGCCAAGGATCTTGAAAGCGGTGAGAAAAAAGGATTGTCGCCGGCCATGCTCGATCGGCTGCGATTGTCGGACACAGTGCTGCAGTCGCTGGTGACGGCCCTCCACGAGGTCTGCGCGCTTCCCGACCCGATCGGCAAGGTCGACGATTTCGTCAAGCGGCCGAATGGTCTCCTTGTCGGTAGAATGCGGGTGCCGCTCGGAGTTATAGCCATGATCTACGAATCACGGCCCAATGTCACGGTGGAAGCGGCCGCACTCTGCATCAAAACCGGGAATGCCGTGATCCTTCGCGGCGGCTCGGAGTCCATCCACTCAAACCTGGTGCTGGCCGAAATACTACAAAAGGCCCTCGTCTCCCAGAACGTCGATAAGGATGTAGTTCAGGTGATTCCGACCACCGAACGAGAAGCCGTAAACCATCTCCTGGCCCTTGACGAATGCATCGATTTGGTCATTCCGCGGGGTGGCGAGAGCCTGATCCGGTTTGTCTCTCAGAATTCTCGGATCCCTGTATTGAAACATTACAAGGGGGTGTGCCATCTGTATATCGATAAGGATGCAGATTTCGCCAAGGTTATGCCGATCGTCATCAATGCCAAGACCCAGCGCCCCGGGGTGTGCAATGCCCTGGAGGGCCTGCTGGTTCACAAGGATGTGGCGGTGGAGATCCTGCCGATCGTTGTTGATGCCCTTTGTGAAAAGGGCGTGGAGTTGCGGGGATGTGGAAGGTCAAAAGCCATCGATAACCGGATTGCCAAGGCGGCTGACAACGACTGGGGCACGGAGTTTCTCGATCTCATATGCTGCGTAAAGGTAGTTGAGGATTTCGAGGAGGCGAAGGCCTACATCATGAAATACGGCTCACAGCATACCGAAGCGATAGTGACAGAGAATTACAGCACAGCCCAGCGATTTATTAATGAGATCGATGCCTCGGCAGTGATGGTCAATGCCTCGACTCGCTTCAACGATGGCGGGCAACTCGGCCTCGGCGCGGAGATAGGGATCAGCACAACCAAATTGCATGCCTACGGACCCATGGGGCTGGAGGAGCTGACCACCCGCAAGTTCATCGTGTACGGACAGGGGCAGGTCAGGGTGTGACCGCTTTACGGATAGGATTACTGGGCGGCACCTTCGACCCTGTTCATACCGCTCACTTGCAGCTGGCCGAGGCCGCCATCAGGGAGTGCGGCCTCGACAAGATAATCTTCATTCCATCGGCCAGCCCTCCCCACAAAGTCGGAATGCCGATTACGCCGTTTGACGATCGCCTGGCCATGCTCGAACTGGTCAGCAGACGAAATTCTCGATTTTCCTGTAGCGGAATTGAAGGAGATTTGCCGTTTCCGTCCTATACCATCGACACCCTGCATGTCCTTGACCAAGTATATCCAAAAGGGACAGAATTTTTCTTCATCGTCGGAGTCGATGCTTTCATAGAGTTTCCATCCTGGAAATCGTACCGGGATATTCTCCGGCTCGTGGACATCGTCATTGCTCTGCGTCACGGTTATGGCAAGGCCCAACTCACCGATTTCTTGCAAAGCATCGGGTATTTCTGGCAAGATAACTCCTGGCGGGAAAAAAATGGCGGGAAAAAAATCTTTCTGCTGCAGACAATCCCCGCACAGTTCAGCTCAACACTGATCAGGAAAAAGATGAAAGAGGGCGTTCTTCCAGTAGAAGAGGTCCCTGTAGAAGTGCTCGAATATATCGTCAAACATCAACTCTATCAGACGGAGCCGAAATGAGTCCATCCAGGTTCGGCCCCCCCGGTGATAGAGAGGTGGAGTCTCCTTCCATGCAACAGACGGTGCCAGTAACTGCCCCCTCTCCGATACCTGTTCTCATTGTTGACGATTCCCTCGTCTTCCGCCGATTTCTTCGAGATCTGCTGGAAGATTGTTCCGATTTTGCCATTGCGGGAGAGGCGCAGAACGGAATAGAGGCCCTCGATATGCTGCTGAAGACCAAGCCGGAAGTCATTCTTCTCGACCTGGAGATGCCGATCATGGATGGGATGACCGCGCTTCAGCATCTGATGATCCATCGCCCTACACCGACCATAATGTTTTCGAGCCTCACCGAACAAGGGACTGCACGGTGTTTCGATACACTCAAGAACGGGGCCGTCGATTTCATCTCTAAGGATTTCATCTTTCAGAAGAAAGCCCTGCAATCCCATAAACAGCTTCTTATCGAAAAAGTGAAGAATGCCGCCGCCTTGACAGTAAGGGCGCGGGAACCGGTCCTGGCCAACACGCCCGCCATTTCGGAAATAGCGGATGGAGAGAGAAGGGTGGTATTCTGCGAAGAATGCGGCGGGCGTGAAGTATTCACCTACTCAAAGTCCAAACCGGTACGCAGTATCGCCTGTTCCCACTGCGGCGACAGCATCGAGCTCAATTTTTCCTCCCATGCACAGTATCGAAGGAACACCTTCGTCACCGTTATAGGCGGGGGAGAGGGTTGTTTTTTCAACCTCCTCGAAATCATCCCCCGGCTCAATCCGGAAATGGGCGGAGCCCTGATCGCCGTTCTTCATCAGGACCCGGAGCATGTGAATAGTTTTTCAGAATATCTGGATGCCATTTCGGCCATAAAAGTGGTTCGGGCAAGGGACGGATTGAGCATAGAGGGAGGAACCTGCTACATCGTCTCCGGCCAGGAATATATGCGCTTGAAACCTTACAGCACTCAGCTCACTCTCCAGAGATTGCAGAAATCCTCGGTCAACGGGGGGGCTCTTGATATTCTCTTGGCGTCCGTCAGCACTATTTTCAAAAAACGGGCCGCCGGCATAATCGTCTCCGGGGAGGTCCGGGACGGCGACAAGGGAGTCCCTATTCTTTTGAAAAACGGTGGTATTTCCATGATCCTCGACGGTACGGAATGCTTCTGCAAAGGTATGGGGCAGCATCTCCTTGAAAGCTCCGCCAATACAAAAACATACACAACCGAAAAAATATTGGAGATAATAAGGAAACTCCACTATCAGGCTAAGAACGGCACCGTTGCAGGTTAAGCCGCTACCTTGTTTCGATGGCCAAACCGGTATAACTCTCAAATTGTTACATGCTGCAGATATGGAGAGGCAAGAGAATTCGACGAAAGCAAAATCTGCCCTGTGGGAGGAAACCGTCCCTCTCATGCAACAGGGATTGCACAAGGAACTGGTCCGGCTTGCATATGGCAATACTGGGAACCGTAAGGTTTTTCCGGCAAGGGAGAATGTCTTCGCAGCGCTGCGGCAGACCAATCTCGAGGCGACCCGGGTGGTTATCATCGGACAGGATCCATATTTCAATGAGCATCCCGGAAAAGGCCCGGAGGCTCATGGGCTCTGTTTTTCGGTCAGAAAGGAAGTACCGGTGCCTCCATCCCTCCGTAATATCCTCCAGGAAGTGAACGACAGCATCTATGGCGGCAGGCCGGTGAGTTGCGACAGCGATCTGACCAGATGGGCCTGCCAAGGAGTACTCCTGCTCAATGCCAGTCTGACCGTTATCGCCAAATGCCCCAACTCCCATGCCAATCTCGGCTGGCACAGGCTCACTGACAATATTATCGAGACTATATCCCGGCACAAGGAGCATGTCGTCTTCATGCTCTGGGGTTCCTTCGCCCAGAAAAAGGCGGATCTCATCGACCGGACGAAACACCTCGTCCTGGCCACCAGCCATCCTTCGCCCTTATCGGCGCACAGAGGCTTCCTCGGCTCGGGGGTGTTCAGGAAGTGCAATGAATACCTTCAACTCCACGGCTACCGATCTATCGAGTGGTAGTTGAAAGATAGGATGCCGCAAGCGGTATCGTGTCGGCAACCTCAGATGCGGTAAATCCCACACCTTGTCTCTCGTAGAGAATATCTGCGGCCGAACCATGGAGGAAGACTCCGGCCACGGCCGCGTCGAGCGGCGACAAACCCTGACAAACCAAAGCGCCGAGCATTCCGCTCAGGACGTCGCCCATGCCTCCGGTTGCCATGCCCGGATTGCCGGTAGTATTGATGATGGTCGTGCCGTCGCTGTCCGCGATTATCGTTCCCGCCCCTTTCAGGATAAGCACCGTGTCATACTCGTCGTTGCGAAAGAGACTGCCTCCCAAAATTGCGGCATCGATCCGATTGGCTTGGATGTCGGCGGTCGATTTATCGAGCAATCTGGAGAGCTCTCCCGGATGGGGGGTGAAGATCCTGGGACCGCCCGGCCGGTTGAGTTCCTTCCGATATTCCGCCAGAATGTTCAAGCCGTCGGCATCGATAACCACGGGGCAATTCACCTCTTCATAGATCCGCTTGACAAGTTCCGCTGTCCGCTCATCCCTGCCGATTCCCGGCCCGAGCACCACCGCCTGTTTTCCCTGGAGCGACTGGACGATGATTTCCCAGTCTTCGATAGACAATGAGCCGATGCTCTTGGGCAGCGGAATGGTCATCGCTTCGATGAGCCTGCTCTCGAATATGCTGTTGAGATTCTGCGGAACACAGAGACTGACCAGCCCCGCCCCGCTGCGCAGAGCGCCGAGGCCAGCCAGGATGGCGGCTCCCGTTTTTCCAGTAGAGCCGGCGAGGATCAGGAGATGGCCGTGGGATCCTTTATGGGACGACTTGTTACGCTGCAACGATCTATAGATCCTGCGAAAAGTTTCAGGGGTCGCCAGTTCGGTGGTCAGACCGGCCCTCTGGATGGCCTCGGGTGGGATGCCGATGTCGATAACCTCCAGCTTTCCAGTCCATTCCGAACTTCCATGGGTGAAATGACCGGGTTTGGCACAGCAGTATGTGGCAGTGTAATCGGCACGGACGCAAGTGCCGAGGACCTTGCCGGTGTCGGAGTCTATGCCGGAAGGGGTATCCACGGCGATGATTGGTGCCTTGTGGGCAAATTTGGAGGTATTGATGAGATTGATTGTGTCGGCAAAATGTCCAGTAATTTCACGGTCGAGGCCGATGCCGAAGATGGCGTCGACAACGGCGTAGCAGGGTAGTCCTCGGGTCTCGAACTGCTTGAAGAGAATGGGGATGGTCTCGACACGTTTGGGATTGTCGATGACGTGGAACGGCAACTTGAGTTTCTTGATGATCTGCAGATTGACCGCGGCGTCGCCGCGCAATCTGTCTGGGTTGATCAGGAAGAAAAAAACGGGTTGACATCCTCGTTGATGAAGGTGGCGGCCGATGACCAGGCCGTCACCGCCGTTGTTTCCCGGCCCCACGAATATGAGGGCGAAGGTGCTTTCGCAGGGACCCAATTCCTGCTCCATCATCCTCACAGTGCCGAGTCCGGCATTTTCCATGAGCAGGATGCTGGGAATCCCATAATCTTCGGTGGCCGAACGATCGAGGTTCTTCATCTCGAGAGCGGTGGGCAGCTTCATGGAATCCTCCTGAAAAATTATGGCTTGTCGCTTGATTCCATGCTCGCCGAGGCATGGGAGTCAGCAATGAGATCCGCGCAGAACTGGCAAGGCTCGAAACCAGATTGAAGAGCAACATCGACATCATGAAATTCCATGGTGCAGTTTCTGCAATTGTAATACTCGCAGGAGGGAAGATGAAAGACTTTGCTCTTCGGGTTGCCTTTAACGGTTCTTACCGATCTGACTTTGAAGTCGCTCGCCGCCTTCCCCTGACGGACGAAGATTTTTGCCTTCATCACCCGCTCGAACATTCCGGCCAGCGGCGCCGACACCTTGGTCCACAGCGCCTTCATAAGGATCGTCATAGGCTCGGGGATCAGCGACTGCTCGTTGCTGATCCTGATTAGCCAGAAAATGGTAAGACAGAAGAACAGCGCATTCGGCAGCCACATTGCCGGAACAACGGGGAGAACGCCTTCCTCCGCCATAGTCTTACCGAAGGTGAAGACGATGTAATACAGGACGAAGATGGCAAGGCCCGCCTGGATGCCGATGGCCTTTTTGCCGGGTCTGGCCTGCAGTCCCAGCGGCAGCCCGATGAGGCTGATGATGAGGCAGCCGGCCGGCAGGACGAGCCGTTTATGAAACTCGATGAGAATCCTTCTCTTTTCGGCGGTATCTTCCGATATCTCCCGCGCTTCTTTCAGCAGTTCCCCCATGGTGAGCGCCGACCTCTTGAGCATGGTCGCTTTGCCGGTAGGCGGCTGAAGCGGGATGTTGATATCATATTGTTCGAATTGAACGATCTGGGCGCTCTCATTGCCCGGGCGATGGAGACTGCCGTTATTGAGGGCGATGGATACCATCATGTTGGAAATGTTGCTCGCCATTGACCCTGTGGAGGCCATGGTAATGACGGGATTTTCCACTCCCCGCATGTCGGAGACCCATACGTTCCGCCATTCTCCTGTGGTTTTGTCGATATTGTCGATGTAAACGACTACATCCCCAAGCGCTTCGGTGAAGACGTGTTCCTTGACGCCCTCGTTTATCTTTTCCTTCAGCAGCTGGTAGGTAAGCTGCTTCATGGATATCTCGCTGAGCGGGATCAATTTTATCGAGAAGTAGCTGGTCAGCATGGCGATGAGGGCGGCCACGATGATTACCGGCGGCAGGATCTGGTACATGCTGATGCCGCTCGCCTTGAGAGCGAGAATCTCCGAGTCGCTCGACAACCGGGCAAAACCGATAGTCACTCCCATCATAGCCGCCATAGGGATGGAGTAGAGGAAGATGTTGGGGAAGAGATACGAAAAAAGCCTTATAAAATCGGCAGGTCCGATATTGAGTTCCAGGACGAAGTTTAAAAACGGAATAAGCTTGACCAGGAAAAAGACACAGTTCATAATGACGAAGCTTGCGAAGAAGGGGGCAAGCATTTCCGTCGCCAGATAACTGTAGAGGAGGCGAGGTGTATTGAATAGGCTCTTCATTTGCGGACGTTTGCCGGGAAATTGTCAAACCAGCCGGCAGAGTTATATGATCTTATTGATTAACACGAGGTAAGGGCGGTAAAACCTTTCGCTCCTGTATGTGTCGACTTTCACTCATGGCCTGTACTGCTTTGTTCCGGTCGGGATATTAACTTTGATGGACTCGTAAAAAGTCCGATCTATTTCGCTGTAGGTCTGAAACGGCGCTTCGCTGTACCATATGTACTCGAACTTTTTCCAGAGTCCATCTCCACGGGCTGGAGCACTTTTTACGGCTATATCAACTTTATCAAACGGAAAAAAACCGCTATGCATCTATTTGAGACAGAAGAAGGGGATAAGTGGGTTTGCATAACCTGCGGCGTTGAACAGGAGGAGATGATCAAGGCAAAGAAGTGGGAATGGATTTTCGATCGCCACGATCAGACTCTTCGTTGTTCCCTCTGCGGCCACCCCGACTACGACATCGACGACTGATACCTTTCAAAGTTCCAACGCGCCGGGGGGATGTCTCCTGTTGCCGGAGTTTAGGGGCCGTAAGAAATAACTGTCCATTTCGTTACGGCCCCTTATCCCCCCTCAAGGGGTACTGAACAGAGTGCCGTTTCAGCAAATAATTACTTTTTTGTCGTGCAGCAGCTTCCACGCCTCGTGACCCGATCAAGGTTTGATATTCTTCAACTCTTTAATCGGGTCTTCAATATTGACATCCACCCAGTGCTGGTCCCACCACTCTTTCGGTGTAACGAATATTCCGTTGACCAGCATTGAGAAATGGAGGTGGTCTCCTCCTGCCATTCCGGATGTGCCGGTGAGCCCCAAAACCGACTTTTGATCTACTTTATCGCCCGAGGAGACGTTTATCTGACTCAGATGGGAATACAGACTGAATATTCCCTGTCCGTGGTCGACAAGCACCAAATTGCCGTAGATGCCCAGGTATCCGGCAAAGACTACTTGGCCTGTGTTGGCGGCAAATACCTCGGCTCTTTGGGTTGAGGCTATATCCATGCCGAGGTGCACCTGGTTATCGATCGCCTTGTCCTTATAGTAATATGTCCGATGCTCGGCAAAACCTGCCCGCGAGCTTCCGGACATACGGGAAAAACTTCCACGCCACATTCTTTGCGGCAGAGGTGTCCGGCATAGATCACTGATCTTGGCGTTGTTCCGGTCACGGACATCGTTGTTGACAAAGAGGTACATCTCCATCAAGTCGCCTTTCATTTCCGGATAATGGTGCTGAAATTCCGGCATTTTTTCCTGCAGGAAACCGTCGCTGACCGCGATCGAGTCCTTTTTGGGAGCGACTTTTTGAAGAATCGTTGAGAAAGACACGTTGGTCTCATTGCCGGCCCTGTCGATCGCCTTAACGGCCAGTCCATCGATTTTTTCCGCATCGTAGGGCAGGGCAAAGTAGCTGATGTAGATCTCAGTATTCTCTTCCGCAAGCACGAATCCCGGGTGCAAACGGCCGTTGATCGTTACGCCGTGGGTACTGTCCGGATCGTTCAGCCGATAGATGGCGATGCCGGTGCCGCCCGGTGAAATATAATTTTCACCGTGCAGCAGCTGCACCTTGGGAGCTTCGGTATCCACCTTCACTTCCTTCACCACCACGGTCCTGTTGCCGGAAAACCAACCCCACATCGAGTAATCCCTCGCCTCGACGGTGATGGTCATCGGTCCCTCGCTGAAGCCTTCGGTCTTGGTGTCAAAGGTGACTTCTTGGCTGTAATCCCGTGGGCCGATCGCACCGGTATAGGCCGTTCTCGCAAACGTTTCGGAATGGAGTACTTTTTTTACTTCTCCCTGAACGCATGAGACGATAACGCTCCTCAGACCGCTCTTTGCATCGTGGACGGAAAAACTGATCATCCCTTTTTTCCCGATATAGTCGCCGACCTTGTCAACCTTGACTACCGGCTTGCCCAGTTCAAAGAACAGAAGGACAACTACGGTCCCGGCGACCGCGAGGGAAAAAAATAAAAATCCATAGAAAATACGGAGACCGGAAGCTCCTCTACTGCTGGAAAACGCCATGCTGAATTACATCCTTGAATTTTGCGAAATGACGGAATATCTTATCATCTCTGCCAGATTATTTCATATTTTTCAATGTGCAAGTCTTTCGTGGGGGCAACAACCATTCTTTTGCCAATCTCTTTTTCGATTCGCATCCTGGTCTGCTCTTCCTCGTTGTTCAATAAATCGGCCAAACGCGGGTGGACCCGAAGAGTGATGGTGCTGCCTTTGTGTTTCTTGGAATTCCTGCTGATTTTCCGGAAGATATCGTAACAGATGGTCCTGCGGGATTTGACCATCCCCTCTCCGGAACAGTAGTGGCATGGCTCGCACATGAGCTGATGGAGGTTCTCGCTGTTGCGTTTCCGGGTCATTTGGACAAGGCCGAACTCCGAGAGCTTCAGGATATTGATCCTGCTTTTGTCTTTTTTGACAGCTTCCTTGAACGTTGCGTACAGTTCCTCCCGGTGCTTGTCATCCTCCATATCGATAAAATCGATAATGATAATCCCGCCGATATTACGGAGCCTCAGCTGGTAGGCGATCTCGACCGCCGCCTCCATATTGGTTTTGAATATGGTGTCGTTGAGGTCGTTCTTGCCCACGTAACGACCGGTATTGACATCGATCACCGACAGTGCCTCCGTACTTTCGATTATGATATACCCGCCTGATCGTAGCCAGACCTTTTTCTCGATGGCCCGCGATATTTCCACTTCTATGTTGTGCGCTTCAAAGAGCGGGGTGCTGTCCTGATAAAGGCTGATCTTGTCCACCAGATACGGCGCAAAGGTTTTCACGTGGGCCAGGAGTTTCTCGTATGCGACCGGATCATCGATGACCAGGGCATCGACATCGGTGGTGAAGAAGTCGCGGATGGAACGGAGCGTTATGTCGAGGTCCTCGTGCACCAGGCAAGGGGCTTCCATGTGGAATGCCTTGTCGCGGATGTCGTCCCAGAGCAGCAGGAGAAACTCCATATCCGCTTCGAGTTCTTCCCGCGTGGCGTGTTCGGCCACGGTTCGCATGATAAAACCCGTTCCTTCCGGGCGGATCTCTTCGATCAGGGCCTTTAACTGCTGCCTCTTTTCTTCATCTTCGATCTTTCGTGAGACACCGATATGGTCCGTCAAAGGGATGAAGACGAGATTTCGGCAGGGCAGGGTGATGTGGCAGGTAAGCCTTGCGCCTTTTGTGCCTATGGGGTCCTTGCTGACCTGTACCAGGATATCCTGGCCTTCCTTCAAAATATCTTCAATATGCAGCCCATGGGCACGAACGGGGGTTTGAGTGCAATCCGTTATGCAGGGGCTGTATTCGGGATCTTCAGAAGAAACACACACATCATCGACATACAGAAAACCTGTCCGTTCCAGGCCGATGTCCACAAAGGCCGCCTGCATTCCCGGTAGCACCCGGACAATTCGGCCCTTGTAGACATTGCCCATGAGGCCTTTTTCCGTCGGCCTCTGCATATGGAATTCACTGAGATTTCCATCTTCGACAAGCGCAAGACGGACCTCGTAGCTTGTCGCATTAATCAGAATTTCCGTGGACATTCTCAAACCGTCATTTAAAATATGTAGCTTCCGCACGGGAAGGAGTATTTTTTAAAACTCTGTAGTATACAGTATCCACAATACATAATGCCATATGTAATGCGATCTATCACACTCCGCCTGCGTACTTACTTTGCCCAATATTCCGGATTTCCAACGGGAAGTTTTGAGGCGGAGCCTGCATCGGTGAGACTTTGCCTTTCCGGGGGATTTCCTGCGCTTGCCGGTGAAGGGGCATTCTTCTGCAAATAATAACATATTAAAACATTATCATGACGTGGAAAGACCCGTCCCGTTATATCGATTGGATATACGTCGAACAATCATGTCTGGAGCTGCCCGCCACGAAGGTTGTATTGGAGCGAGCGGGGCTGCCGTGGAGGATCGTCCCGGAGAGGGAAAAGCCCAACGACCTCGACCAGGATTACGCGGAAAATCTGACAGCCGGCAAGAGACAGCTGTTTCTCTGCAGGAATCGTGGCGCTTTCTTTAAACCCTGCCCGGGAACGCGTGAGTACCGGTGCTGCGATTATCAAGTGCTCAATATCGGCACCAACTGTCCGATAGACTGTGCCTATTGTATCCTTCAGGCATATTTGAACACCCCCTGGTTGACCTTTTATGCCAATATCGACGATCTCTGCTCAGAACTCCAACAAAAGCTTGCGGCACAATCACAGAACTCTTTTCGCATCGGTACCGGCGAATTCACCGATTCACTGGCGATCGACCGGTTGACTTGCCTGAGCCGAACCCTTGTACCATTGATCGGCAGGACAAGCAACGCCGTCCTCGAGCTCAAAACCAAGAGCGCCGTCATTGACAATCTGCAGGGACTCGATCACCGGGGGAAGACCGTCGTCGCCTGGTCGCTGAACAGTCCGGCAATCATGAAGAGATTCGAACTCCGCTCTGCGACCCTCACCGAGCGCCTCGAGGCAGCGAAACAGTGCGTCGCCTGGGGCTACCGGGTAGCCTTTCACTTCGATCCGATCATCGATCACCCAGGCTGGCAGGCCGGATATGAAGAAACCATCGACAGGCTCTATTCAACCGTACCCGCAGAGGCCATTGTCTGGATCAGCCTCGGGGCGCTCCGCTTCATTCCGAGTCTCAAGGAGATAGGCATTCGCCGATTTCCCCGTTCGAAGATCTACTTCCACGAATTTGTCCAGGGATTGGACGGCAAGTCGCGGTACTTCCGTCCAAACCGGGTAGAGCTTTACAAGTTCATCCATGAGCGCCTGAAGCTGCGCGCAGCGGCGACGACCTGCATCTATTTCTGCATGGAGAGCGATGAGATCTGGCGCGAGGTGATGGGATTCGCTCCTGGCGAAAAAGGCGGCCTGCCGCTCATGCTCGACCGGGCGAGCGGTTTGAGACCTTGATCCTCAAGATGGAATCTCGTCAGCCTCCCGGAAAAATAGATTTGTCCTTTCCGGATTCTGTCGTATATTGACTTGCAATTTGACTTTGGCACTCGTTTGATTCTTCAACCCCCAAGGATGAGCTCATGGTAAACAAAGTTATTTTAATAGGGAATTTAGGCGCCGACCCGGAGATCCGCTACACTCAGAGCGGCACGGCGGTGGCAACTCTCAGCGTTGCCACAAACCGCAGGTTTAAGGATCGGGACGGCAATTGGCAGGATGAAACCGAATGGCACCGAGTCATCGCCTGGACGCAGCAGGCCGAATTTTGCAGCAACTATCTTTCCAAAGGCAACAAGGTTTATGTCGAAGGCCGGTTACAGACCCGCAAATGGAAGGACCAGAACAACATCGACCGGTATACCACGGAAATCATTGCTGCTACCATCCAGAGTCTCTCCCCGCGGGGGGGCGACAGCGCCGGCGGCGGTTCCGATCAGCCGCCTTTGCCGCCCGAACCCTTCGGCGGAATGATGGGTGGAGGAGGCACGGGGGAGGATGTGCCGTTTTAGGACTTAAAAGAGTTTTCGATCAGGTACATATCCAGCTCAGCTGGGTAGATCCGCGCCACATGAAAGGAGCAGGATGTCTTTTCGATCCCCCCGCTCCTTTTTCTTTTGCAGGTTTTCGCCAGCCGAGTTGACTGAAGGTCGAACCATTCGTATTGTTTTGGCACCGAAGTGCTTAAGTTTATTTGATAACGTCTCAATTCGCCGGATTCGTTACTATGGATTACTACGAAATCTTGGGGGTTAAAAAGGATTCTTCCCCGTCTGATATCAAAAAAGCGTACAGAAAACTAGCGCTTAAATATCACCCTGACAGGAACAACGGCGGGAAGGAAGCCGAGGCCAAGTTCAAAGAGATCAACGAAGCCTATGCCGTATTGTCGGATCCTGAGAAAAAAAGGCAGTACGACCTCTATGGATCCGCGAATTTCCATCAGCGCTTTTCCCAGGAGGACATTTTCCGGGGCTTCGACCTCAACGATATTCTTCGTCAATTCGGCTTCGGCCCAGCCGGGCAATCTGCCCATTTCCGCTCCAATATGGGGGGAGGTAATGCCTTTGCCTCGTTCTTCAACCAGGGCAACACCAGCGGCTGCGGCGGAGGCGGATGTCACCCTGTGGAAAAGGGGCAGGACATGACCTACCAGATCACCGTCAGCCTGGAGGAAGTGCTCCACGGCGCCGAACGGACCATTACCCTCAGAAAGAACGGCACTCCCCACAATGTCTCGGTGAAAATCCCGAAAGGCATCGAGGCGGGCAAAAAGCTGCGGTTGCAGGGGCAGGGCGGAGCTTCCCCTAACGGCGGCCCCTCCGGCGATCTTTACCTGAAAGTGGATATCGCTTCCAACGACGCCTTCACCCGGGATGGCGACGACCTCATCGTGCAGAAGCTTATCTCGTTCAGTGAGGCGTGTTTTGGCACCACCATTGAGGTGGCAACCCTGGAGGGCAAGAAATTCATGGTGAAGGTCGCACCGGGAACTACCCACGACTCACGTCTGAGATTGAAGGGCTTCGGACTGCCGGTCGGTCCTTTGGGTGAACGGGGGGATCTTTATGTGAAGATCGGTGTGAGAGTCCCCAAAGAATTGACAGAGGAGCAAGGCAAGATAGTCGAGCAGCTGCGTGCCTGCGGCCTGTGAAGGTGTAGGCCGCGATATCTGTATCGAAAAGCGAACGCGGTAACCATGAGGGTGGTAGCCCGCGTTCGCTCTTAAAAAATCAGTACTTCCGGTCGGCGTACGTCAGCCAGCCACCTGCTGAAACCAGGTCCTTGTCGAATGGATTGAGGGTGAAAGAGCAGACCACATCGGCCTCTGTGGGATCATCCGAGGAGGCGGTCAACTGGTCTTTCTGGAGATCGACGGAAACCGATAAACTTCCCTTCATGGCGAACAGCCGGGCGATTTGATCGCTGGCGAGTTCCACCGCCAAAATGCCGCAGTTGAACATATTCTGCCGGAAGATCCGGGCAAAGCTCTCTGCGATGATCACATTGATATCGTTGACCTCGAAGGCCCAGACGGCGTGCTCGCGCGAGGAACCGCAGCCGAAATTAGCCCTGGTGATAACGACCCTGGCCGTCTGCATCGCCGCCGATTGCGAATCGAACTGCTTGCCGTCGAGGAGAAGGTCCTCCAGAAGATGGAGTTTCAACGCCATTTTCGAGATCTCGGTCAGGTATTTGGCCGGAATGATCTCGTCCGTGTTGATATCGCTTCTGTCCAGCAGAACGGCCGGACCACCGAATGTTTTCATAGCACTCTTCCTGTATCTGAGGATATTTACACTTCACGCGGGTCGGTGAGAACGCCGGTGACTGCGGCGGCCGCGGCCGAGTAGGGGCTGAGCAGATGCACCATGCCACCCTTGCCCATGCGCCCATTGAAGTTTCGATTGGTGGTCGAGGCGCAGACCTCGCCCGGGGCAAGAACCCCCGAGCTCATTCCGAGGCAGGCGCCGCAGGTTGGATTGAGTACGCAGAAGCCGGCATCCATGAAAATCTTGATGATGCCCTCGTCCAGGGCCATGCTGAAAATCTTCGGCGTGGCCGGGGTCACGATTCCCCGCACCCCTTTGGCAAGTTTTTTGCCTTTCAGGATTTCTGCGGCGTCTCGCAGATCCTCAATCCTGCCGTTGGTGCAGGAGCCGATGTAGATCTGGTCTACAGGCGTTCCGGCCATCTCGGCAATATCCTTGACCTGATCGGGCTTGTAGCCGAAGGTTGCCTGCGGGGCGAGGGTGCTGACATCCAGCTCAAGCACTTGAGTGTATTCCGCATCCGCATCGGAATGCCATTTCCGGTAATCTTCCTCTGCCGCCTCTACACTCGGATATTCACCCTGGATGAAAGGCCAGAGATATTCCGCCGTCACCCGATCCGGCATGCAGATGCCGCACGTCGCTCCCGCCTCGACGGCCATATTGCAGAGGGTCATTCTCGCCGCCATGCCGAAAGCATCCACAGTTGGACCGGCAAATTCGATGACCTTGTCAGTCGCCCCGTTGACCGTTATTTTTTTTATGACCGACAGGATGACGTCCTTAGCGGAGACGCGGGGCGGCAGGACACCGGTGATGTTGATCCGCATGGTCTTCGGCGCCCGGAAAGAACAGACACCCTTGTAGATACCCACCTCGAGGTCGGTGGTCCCGACGCCCGCGGCAAAGGCGCCGAAGGCCCCATGGGTGCAGGTGTGGGAGTCGCCCATGATAACCGTGTAACCCGGCCGGACAAAGCCTTTCTCCGGGAAGAGGGCGTGGCAGACACCGTTCTCGCCGATGTCGAAAAAATCCTGGATATTGTGGCGCCTGGCCCAGTCCCGCATGATCTTGCCCTGGGTCGCGGTCTTGGTGTCCTTGGCCGGAGTGACATGGTCGATGACGGCTTTGATTTTGGAGGGATCGAAGACTTTATCCATGCCCTTCTCGACCAGATCCATGATGGCGATCGGGGTAGTTATTTCATGACACATCACCACGTCCAAAGAGAGGACCATGTTGTCCGGGGATGGCTTGTCGCGCAGATGGGCGGCGAATATCTTTTCAGCTATGGTTTGTCCCATGGTGTGTACTCCAGTGGAAAAAGGACAGGATTGTTGGTGTCCGGCTATGGTTGCAGGCCAGGGCCGGGAAGGAATTTCATCTCAGACTGCAGAGTTAGACACACTACACAAAAAATGGTAATCTGGCGAGAATATTTACGGCGGCGCACCGGCGACGGTGCCGGCAGAGATGGGCAAAACCTCGGGAGGAGGCGATGGCAGGCGGCAGGCTTCTCATTCTAGCTGTTATTTTCAGCATGTTCCTTTCTTCGAACTGTTTTGCCGCCCATGGAGTCACGCTCAACGGTGAGGTGAAATACGGCCCGGATTTCAAGCAGTTCGACTATACCTCCCCCGCAGCTGTGAAAGGCGGCAGATTGGTGCTGCACGATATCGGCAGCTTTGATAAGATGAATCCCTTTACCTTGAAAGGCGAAGCGCCGCTCGGGCTGGAAGCTTTGGTGTATGAACCGCTGGCCGTGGCCAGTCTCGATGAACCCTTTTCCCAGTACGGGCTGCTCGCCTCCGACATCGAGGTCGCCTCCGACAAGAAATCCGTCACTTTCACCATCGACAGGCGGGCCAGGTTTTCTGATGGTTCCCCGGTGACGGCGGAGGACGTGGCATATACCCTGGCGACGCTCAAGAGCGATCTTGTCCACCCCCATTACAACTACTATTACGAAGATATAGAGGCATCGGAAATCCTCGACGAATACAGGATAAAGTTCCTGTTCAAGAAACCCAACCGGGAATTGCACATGATCGCCGGGCAGATCCAGGTCATGTCGAAAAAGTTTCTCACCGAGAACCCATTGGGCCAAGGCGGTCCCGGGGCACTCGTCCCGCCGGTCGCCTCTGGTCCCTATGTGGTCGATAGATTCAATCTCGGCAAGACCATCACCTACAAAAGGAACCCCAACTATTGGGCGACAGACCACCCGACCAGAAAAGGAATGTACAATTACGATGAACTCACCGTCAAGTATTACAAGGACCAGACCGTCGCCCTGGAGGCTTTCAAGGCCGGGGAATTCGATTTTATCTCGATCAATATCGCCAAGCAGTGGGCAAGAGACATGGGAGGCCCAAAGTTTACAGACGGTTCAATCATCAAGAAAACTTTCCCGCATAAGAACAACGCCGGGATTCAGGGCTTTTTACTGAACACCAGAAAGTCCTTGTTCCAGGACCGCAAGGTGCGCAAGGCCCTGGGCCTTGCGCTCGATTTCGAGTGGATTAACACCGCGCTCTTTCACGGCCAGTATACGAGGAGCGATTCGTACTTCAGCAACTCCTACCTGGCGGCCAGAGGTCTGCCGGACGAGTCGGAGATGGAACTGCTGGAACCTTTTCGGGATATTCTCCCGCCGGAAGTATTCACTGAACCACTGACGCCGCCGGCGACGCAAGGGCCGGAAGGGCTGCGCCGCAATCTGCTCGAAGCCAAGAAATTACTCGAGGAAGCTGGATGGCGGGTAAAAGACGGTATTCTTACCAATGCCCGCGGCGAGATATTTGCGTTCGATATCCTTTTACCTTCCCCGACCTTTGAAAGGGTCATGGCGGTTTATGTAAAAAAACTGCAGAAGTTGGGTATTATTGTCGAATACCGGAGTGTCGACCCATCTCTTTATACAGAGCGGCTGAAAAGGTTCGACTTCTATATGATCGTCCAGAGTTACGGACAGTCCCAGTCCCCCGGAAACGAGCAACGCAACTACTGGCACTCGTCGGCGGCTGATCGGGTGGGATCCCAAAACTATGCTGGAATCAATTCACCGGTAGTGGACTTCCTTGTGGAAAGGATCATCTACGCGGGAACCAAGGAGGAATTGATTACCGCTTGCAGGGCTCTCGATCGCGTCCTTTGGTTCGGCTACTATCTGGTGCCGAACTGGTATCTGGCCGTGCACCGGTTGAGTTATCACGATAGGTTTGCCATGCCTGCCACGCTGCCCCTCTATTACGATCCGTTTCAATTGCTCATGACCTGGTGGATTAAAAAGTAAACGGTTCAAATCCTTTCAATATCGATCTCCGTATTTTTCGTCCAGTCTATCATTTTTCTTGACTTATACCCGGTCTTTTTGATACCCATTCAGGTGGACCCTAACAGATGGGACCATTATTATTAATACAGATCGGGTTGAGTAGACAGGGACATACGATATTCGGTCTGTTCTTTTTCGGGGAGGCTTGTTGTATGTCTGATCGTGTGAAGGGGAAGGTCAAGTGGTTCAATGCGAGCAAAGGGTATGGCTTTCTGGAAAGGCCGGATGGGGAGTCGGATGTTTTTGTGCATTACAGCGCTATCCAAGGAGAGGGATTTCGCAGCCTTGAAGAGGGAGAAGCGGTTGAGTTCACAATTGCCAAAACCGATAAGGGGCTACAGGCTGAAAATGTCAGCAAGACGAGTTGATACCCCATTCAGGGGGGCTATTTTCAGTACCCCCAATGAGGGGTACTCAGTTCAGTCCCCTTGAGGGGGATGAGTACCTTCACGAAATCTTTTATAAAACAAGAAATGATTTTCTAAGGTACTCAACAAGCCATAGCCGTTTGTTCCTGACCCCGTTTTATGGAGCAAGAACTGCTCCTGCAACGGGGTTTGGTGTTTTTATAGGAATAGCTGTCGGATTCGGTTTCTTTATCCGATGAAAGGGATATAATTGCGGCAGTTTCTTATTCTTTTTCGGAGCGACCAGTGTATGCTATACAACTACAGCTGACTGAACTTGCTGATACGGAGAAGTTGGGCCGTCTCCTCGGGCAATCGGCTGGCGCCGGAGATGTAATCTGTCTTGACGGCGATCTCGGTGCAGGAAAGACAACCTTGACCCAGGCTATTGCCCGGGGACTGGGGGTACCGGAAAAATGCTATGTCACCAGTCCTTCCTTTGCCATCCTGCACGAATACGAGGGAAGGCTGCCAATGTACCACCTGGATTTTTATCGCCTGCACGATGCAACCGATGTCCTTGATATGGGGTTCGACGAGTACTTCTATCTCGACGGCCTTACCGTAATCGAGTGGTCGAAACGGGCGGAGACGATCCTGCCGCGGGAAAGGCTTTCCCTTGAACTCCAGCTTCATGGCGATATGCAGAGAACTGTGACAATCACCGCTACCGACGCCCTGGTAGAGCGGCTGCACTGGCTTGACCAGGAGTTCAAATGTCAACCCCTCCCATGAGGAGCTTTCTTGATAATCTCTGAAAAGAATATATGATAGTTGCTCCAGGAGATTTGCCCTCCGAGAGCATTTGTTCGATCTGGCGGCAGCGCTGACCGTTCGAGACTTCTGCCGCAGTGTGATGTCTTCGCATTTCTGTACCTTAAAATTCGTTTCTAGTTTTTTGAAACGAATTTCGTGAAGGTGCTTATACCCCTTCAAAGGGGGTACTGAAAAGAGTCCCTTCCGCTGTCGGAGGGGATGATAACCCTTAGGTTGCGGGCGTCAGCCCGCGTTAGTTATTCTATTCTCCAGTAATCCCGATGAAAAAAAAATCTGTTGTATTCAAGGACTGTTTCAAGAAATTCACCATTGATCAGGATAAGGCCATTACCCCCGAACAAACTTTGAAGAACTTCTACGACAAAATTTCCCATCTCGAT
Organism: Pseudomonadota bacterium; assembly: GCA_023412495.1. The sequence continues at coordinate 152,120 of JAEYNP010000080.1, read as the reverse complement.
CTGAAAATCCTCAGTGAGGTGAGGAGAATAGATAACGGGCGTCTGGACATCCCGGTCTATTTCAGTGTTTGCGGCGATGACTGCCGGGCGCTCACCGGTACGAAAAAACAGATGGGCAAAGGCGCCTCGCCCATCCAGGCCGAGGCTTCGGCATGCATGGAACTGGCTGAACGGTTTTCCTTCTTCTACTATAAAAACAACCCCGGCAACTTCCTGAATGGCGACTACTCATCTATGGCCAAGGCTGGGTATCCAGTGCTCGACCTCCAGTATCTGCTGGATTCCGTGCACGACACCACCTCGAGTGTCGAGCTGCTCGACCAGTTGCTGGAAAATATCCCCATGCAGTGGGCATGGGGCACCAATATCACCACGGGCGCGGATGTCCTCATCCCCTTTTCCTGGTTCTATGCCATCAACGAATTCAATGGCCCATCCGCCGGCAACACGCTGGAGGAGGCGGCGATTCAGGGAATCTGCGAAATCGTCGAGCGGCACGTCTGTTCGGTGATAAGCCATCAGAAGGTCGTCACGCCCAAAATCGATTTGGATTCGATACGCGACAGCGTCGCCAAAGAGTTGCTGAGAAAGTTCAAGGCGCACAACATCGAGCTGTATCTCAACGACTTCAGCCTCGATACCGGCATCTGCACGGTCGGCGCCTTGGCCATCGACAGGTCGACCTTCCCGGGCAAGAGTGAAATAGTTTACACCGCGGGGACCACCCCAGACCCCGAAAAGGCCCTTATCCGGGCGATCACCGAGATCGCCCAGCTCGCCGGCGACTTCAATTCCAACTCCAATTACGTCGCCTCCGGACTGCCGAAACCGCTTTCCATGGAGGAAGTCGAATATGTGACCGAGACGCCCGATGTCGTTACCATTCAAGAGATGGTCAACCTTTCAGATAACAATATCCGTGTGGAGATCGATAACTGCATCGCTGCCCTCAAAAAAACAGGTCTGGAAATCCTGATGATCGATGTGACCCACGACGGCCTCGAAATCCCGGCACTGTATACGATCGTCCCGGGAGCGCATTTCCGGGAGCGGTCGATGATCAATGATGTCGGACTCTTTGCCGCCAAGCTGCTGGTCGAGCGGGTCGAAGATTCGGAACTGCTCGAAGAGAAGCTGTGCCAAATGGAGGAATTGCTGCCGGATGCCTATTATCTGGAGTTTTACCGCGGCCGCAATTTTGCGGAAATGGGCTTTCCGGAATCCGCCCTGCACCATTTCGACCGTTCGCTGCTGATGCAGCCGGAAGCGGAAGATCTGCCCTATATCTATTCTTATATGGGCAAGTGTCTCAAGGATCTCGGTAAATATGAAGAGGCGATCGAGGTGTTGAAAAAGGGCCTTGCCGAAGATGAAGAACGGCCGGATATGCACAACACCCTGGGTGTCTGCTTCTTCAAGATCGAGGAGTACGAAATGGCCATTACTCATTTTCGGCGGGCAGTCGATCTGAACCCTGCATCGGGAATCGATTATGCCAACCTGGGCGTCAACTACCATAAATTAGGAGAAGACAAGATGGCCGCAGAATTTCTGACCTTGGCCCTCACCCTGGATCCGAGTCTTGATTTTGCCCGGGAACTGCTTGCCGAAATCGAGCAGTAAATTGTGTTATCGCCCATGACCGGCCAATTGCTCAGACAGCTTCTTGGCAAAGTCATTGTCATAAGTCTCATCGGATTATCCTTTGGCGGAGTCCTGACGGCGGCCGAATCCGTGCAATCTTTGAAGGCGCGGGCCAAGAACCACTACCGGGGGATCGGCGCTGAACAGAATTACGCCAAAGCCCTGCAACTCTATCTCCAGGCTGCCCACCAGGGTGATTCCGAGGCCCAATACATAGCCGGCGGCATGTACTTCAAGGGGCTCGGCACCAGAAAAGATCTGACAATGGCCTTCAAGCTGCTGCACCAGGCGGCATTGAGCGGCAAGAGCACTCCCGAATCCCAGCAGATCATCGGTCAGGCCTTCCTGCTCGGGTCGGGAGCGCCGAAAGACTATGGAAAGGCCGCGGAATGGTATACCCGTGCAGCGGAAAGCGGCAACAGAGAGGCCCAGAACGAGCTGGGCTTCATGTATTTCGTCGGCAAGGGTGTCGAACGGGATGTGGAAAAAGGCGCCGATTACTTTTTGCGGGCGGCGTATAAAGGGTTGGCGATTGCCCAGTACAATGTCGGGATAATATACTACACCGGCAACGGATTCAAAGAGAGCGATCTGAAGAAATCCTTCGCCTGGCTGAATCTGGCCGCGACAAACGGACACCAGCCGGCGCTTGCGGCCAGAACCTATCTGGAGACCATTCTGACCGGCAAAGACTTGGTAGATGCACAAAACCTCTCTTCCGAACTGGCCGAAAAGATCGGCCAATAAGTTCGATAGCGATTCCGATTATAAATATTCCCCGTGGGGGATGACTCTTTGCCTGCGCCGACTGAACGAAAGCTTTTGTTCATTGATTTCGTTCGGTATTTCGAGTATGGAAATTGCTTGGAACCCATCGCTGCGTCAGTAAACCCCTGAAACGAGATAGCGTCTCCCATGCCCAAAAAAACAGTATTCCTCATGCGTCATGGAGATACAGGCCGCCAGGGTTGTTATATCGGCAAAACGGATATCCCGCTGAGTAGAGAAGGGAGTTTGCAGGTCGGGCGAACCGCCCACCTGTTGCATGGGGAAAACGTCTCCCGCGTCTTCTGCAGTCCAATGCTGCGCTGCCGAGAGACATGGGAAAAACTCGGGCTTGCCTGCTCCTGCGAGTTTCACGAATCACTGCGAGAGGTGGATTTCGGTCGGTGGGAGGGAAAAACTTTCGCCGAAGTCGAAGCAGGCGATACACAACTGGTTAAAGCCTGGGCGGAAGATCCGGTCAATTTTCGTTTTCCGGAGGGAGAATCCCTGACCGGATTCCGCCGGCGGGTGGCGGCCTGCCGCGAGTTGATTTTGGCCTCGGACAACCAGCGGCTGCTGGTGGTCACCCACGGCGGGGTCATTCGTCACCTGCTCTGCCTGATGCTCGGCCTGCCCCAGGAAAAATATCTCCTCTTCGATGTCCGACCGGGCAGTTTTTGTTCTCTTCAGGTATATTCGGAAGGCAGCATACTCACGGGGTTCAATCTCAAGGGCTGAATACACTGGAAAAATGGCAAAATTGATCCTCATCACCGGAGGTGCGAGAAGCGGCAAAAGCTCGTTTGCCCAGACCCTCGCCGAATCGATCTCGCCGCGCAGGCTCTTTATCGCTACCTGTCCCAATATTGATAAGGAGATGGCGGACAGGGTACGGAGGCACCAGGAGCAGCGGCGGGGCAGGGGGTGGGTGACCCTTGAGCGGCAGGCGGATCTCGCAGGAGTTTTTGCTTCGGGCGTCGGTGATTGTGAGGTGGTGCTGATCGATTGCCTCACCCTGTGGGTGAACAATCTGCTTTTCAACGCACCAGATGGCGGCGCGACCATGGACGATTTCCTCATCGCCAGGCTGTGCGAGGAGTGGCTCCAGGAGGTGGAAAAATATCACGGTACCGTGGTCTGCGTGACCAACGAGGTCGGCCTCGGCATAGTGCCGGACAATACCCTGGCGCGCCGGTACCGGGATCTCGTCGGCACCTGCAACCAGGTTGTCGGCAGAAAGGCGGATGAAGTGGTGCTGGTCAGCTGCTCCATTCCCCTCTATTTGAAAAGATCTCCGGATTCAAACAATACCAGACAGGAATAATGATCATGAGTCTCTTGGAAAGAACGCTGGAAAAGATTTATCCTCAGGACAGCAGCTGCCGCGATGCCGCCAAGGAGCGCCTGGACAATCTGGCAATTCCCCACTGGGCCCTGGGGGACCTGATGGATCTGGCCGTGGATCTCGCCGGGATGACCCGTACCATCCATCCCGATGTCACCAGGAAGGCCATCGTCACCATGGCCGGGGACCATGGCGTGGTGGCGGAGAACGTCAGCAAATATCCGCAGGAAGTGACCCCGCAGATGGTCTACAACTTCGTGCGCGGCGGGGCGGGGATCAATGCACTCGCCGCCCAGGCCGGAGCCGAGATCTTCGTGGTCGACATGGGGGTCGCGGCCGACCTCCGCGAACTCGCGGAAGCAAAGAAAATCATCGATAAAAAGGTGGGGATGGGGACCGGCAATATTGCCGCCGGCCCGGCGATGAGCAAGACCATGGCCAGAAGGGCGGTCGAGTCCGGCATCGAGATCGCCGAGGACCTCGCCGAACGTTTCGATCTTTTCGGCACCGGCGACATGGGCATAGGCAACACCACCCCGTCGACCGCCATCGCCGCCGTCTGCACGGGAAAGAGCGTCGAAGAGCTGACCGGCCGGGGAACAGGCCTCGACGACGAGCAGCTCAAGCACAAGATCTCAGTGATCAAGCGGGCCCTGGAGGTGAATAAACCCAATCCCAAGGACGGCCTCGATATCCTCGCCAAGGTCGGCGGTTTCGAGATCGGCGGGATCGCCGGATTGATTCTCGGGGCAGCCGCCAACCGCAGGCCGATCCTCGTCGACGGCTTCATCTCCACGGCCGGGGCCCTGATCGCCTCGCGCATCGAACCCTTCGTGAAGGACTACCTGATCTTCTCCCACCGCTCCGTCGAGCCGGGCCACAAGGCAATGCAGGAGGCGCTTGGCTGCAGGAAATCCCTGCTCGACCTTAACTTCCGTCTGGGCGAGGGGACCGGCGCCGCTGTTGCCATGAATCTCGTGGCCGGCGCGGTGGCCATTCTGACAAAGGTGGCAACCTTCGCCGAAGCTTCCGTAACCGAAGCGGATAAATAACGGCCCGACCCATGGCCGGAAACAACGATCGACAGGCGCTGCTCCTCAGATTCTGCACGGCGATACGGTTTCTCACCTTGGTGCCGATTTCATGGCGGGCCGAGGAGGACCAGCACCATTTTCGCCGGTCGCTCGCCTTTTTTCCGGCGGTGGGAGGGCTGATCGGCGCCTGCGGCGCCCTTCTTGCTGCGCTGCTGCTCGCCTGGTTTCCTCAGCCGGTGGCGGCCGCACTGATTCTCATCTACCTGGCCTTTATTTCCGGCTGCCTCCATCTCGACGGGCTCTCCGACAGCGCCGACGGCCTGCTCAGCTCCCGACCGCGAGAGGCGGCGCTGGCAATCATGAAGGACAGCCGGGCCGGGGCGATGGGGGTCGTGACGGTGGTCTGCCTCTTTTTCGGCAAATATGCCGCGCTGTCGGCCATGTCGCCGGAAACCTTCTGCCTTGCCGTTTTCTTCATGCCGTTCGCCGGTCGCTGCGCCATTCTCCTCAGCATGTCCCGTCTGCGATATGCGAGAGAGGAGGGCGGCCTCGGCGCGCTCTTTTATTCCAATGACAGCAAGAATGCGGCGTTTCTCGCCCTGCTGGTCCTGTTCATCGCTCTTGTGGTTATGGCGCCCGGACGCGTGGCGATCGCCGCCGTTGCCGGGTTTCTCGCCGTCAATCTTCTCTTCAACAGGTGGTGCCGGACAAGGCTTGGCGGCGCAACCGGCGATACCCTCGGGGCGGTCTGTGAATTGACCGAAATGGTGGTGGCCATCGCCTTCTCCCTGATTCTGCCCTCATAACTTCAGCACTCGGCGCAATATGAAAACATTCGAACACGGCGGCAACATCCATAAGGCACTTCGGGAAACGACGGGCAATGGAAAGATCCTGGACTTCAGCGCCAATATCAATCCCTTGGGCCCTCCCGAATGGTTTCGGCCACTGATCAGCAACAGTCTGGAGAACCTCATCCACTATCCCGATCCAGAGAATACCGACTTCCTCCGGGCTCTCTCATCCCATACCGGCATCCCCGCCGAATGTATCGTTGCCGGGAACGGCACCACTGAACTCCTCTATCTGATAACGAAGGTCCTGCCGGTCAAGCGGGCCCTGATCCCTGTGCCGTCCTATGTCGACTATGTCCGGGCAAGCCGGCTTGCGGAACTGGCAGTGTCGACCCTGCGGCTCCTGGAAGGACAGGATTTCGCGGTCGATTGCCGTGAGTTGATGGCCGCCATCGCCCCGGAGGACCTCGTCATCCTCGCCACACCCAATAACCCCACTGGCGGGACTGTCGACAGAGATAGCCTCCTGGCTCTCGTTCGGGATTGCCCGGAGAGCTATTTTCTCATCGACGAGGCCTTCCTCGACTTCCAGGAAGGCGGCAAGTCCCTGGGTGGCTGTGCCGAAAATATCCTCACCCTCAATTCCATGACCAAATTCTACGGCGTGCCGGGCCTGCGCATCGGCTATGCGACCCTGCCGCCCTCTATTGCCGCCCTGGTGCGCCAGAACCTGCCGCCGTGGACCGTCAACACCCTGGCCCAGACGGTGGGTGCGAGGGCCGTGCAGGATCGGGACTACCAGGCGGCTACCAGAAAGGCCTGCCTGGAATTGCGCGGCGAACTGGCAGAATCTCTCGCCGCATTCCCGCAGCTGAAAGTCTATCCCTCCGTTGCCAATTATCTGTTCGTCAAGAGAGTGAGCGGCGGGGACGCCGCCGATCTCGCCCGCTTCTGTTTGAAGCGCGGCATCATGATCCGCAACTGCTGCAACTACGAGGGGCTTGATGCTTCCTTTTTTCGGATTGCCGTCAGGACGAGGGAGGAAAACCAACAGCTTGTTGCCGCCTTCCATGAATATTTCCCTGCTGCGGCGAGGCCGAAAAAGGGTCGCCGGCGCGCCAAGTCCATCATGTTTCAGGGCACCTGCTCCGATGCCGGCAAATCGATCCTCACCGCCGCCCTCTGCCGAATACTCTGGCAGGACGGCATACGGGTGGCGCCTTTCAAGGCGCAGAACATGTCGCTTAACTCCTTCGTTACCAGACAGGGTGACGAGATGGGCAGGGCCCAGGTGGTCCAGGCCCAGGCGGCGCGTCTCGCCCCGGACTGCCGGATGAACCCGATCCTGCTGAAACCCAACTCAGATACCGGCAGCCAGGTAATCGTCTGCGGCAAGCCGGTGGGCAACATGTCGGTGCTGGACTACAACGGCTACAAGCCGAAGGCTTGGGAGTCGGTCTGCCGGTGCTATGAATCGCTCGCGGACGAATTCGAAGTGGTGGTCCTGGAGGGGGCCGGTTCGCCCGGCGAGGTGAACCTCAAGGCGGACGACATCGTCAACATGAAGATGGCGAAGCACGCAGAATCCCCGGTCGTCCTGGTCGGAGACATCGACCGCGGCGGCGTCTATTCCTCCTTTGTCGGGATCATGGAAGTACTGGCGGAATGGGAACGCCGGCTGGTGGCCGGTTTTCTGGTGAACAAATTCCGCGGCCAGGCTTCGCTGCTCGATTCCGCCCACGAGTACGTGAAGCTTCATACCGGCCGGGAGGTGCTCGGCGTCGTTCCTTATCTTGCCAACCTCGGCCTGCCGGAAGAGGATTCGGTATCCTTCAAGAAGGGGAGCTTCAACCGGCGCCATGAGGGGGATGGGGTGGAGATCGTCGTGGTCAATCTCCCACACATCTCCAATTTCACCGACATCGAGCCGTTTCTCGACGAGCCGGACGTCACCATCAGGATCGCCGACAGGCCGGAAGAGATCGGCCGTCCCCAGGCCATCATCCTGCCCGGCTCGAAAAACGTCATCCATGACCTGCACTTTCTGAAGACAGCGGGCTTTGCCGGAAAAATCGGCCAGTGCCGGGATGATGGCTGTGAAATCGTCGGCATATGCGGCGGATATCAGATGCTCGGCAGGGTGATCCGCGATCCGTACGCCATCGAGTCGACGGACGGCCAGCTGGAGGGCCTCGGTTATATCGATATGGAGACCGTGATCGAGCGTGAGAAGACGCTTACCAGGAAAACCGGAATCCATCATCTTTCCGGAAAAAAGGTATTCGGCTACGAAATTCATCACGGAATTTCCTCCATCTCAGCCTCACCCCTGCTCAGGTTCGACGATGGCTCCACCTGCGGCGTGTCGAGCGGGACGGGCAGAATCTGGGGCAGCTATCTGCACGGCATCTTTGACAGCGACACCTTTCGCCGCTGGTTCATCGACCGGTTGCGGCAGGGGAAGGGTCTTGCCCCGGCCGGCCGGATCCTCGCTCCCTACGACCTGGAGAACGGTTTTGAACGGCTGGCGGAAACCGTCCGGAAGAGCATCGACATGGCGGCAATCTATCGACTTTTGAACATCTAAACCCCAACAAGGCAATCATCAAAAAAAGGAAAAATGACCTACACCCTGCAGCTGTTTGCCGCCGTCGTCCTTGATTTCATTCTGGGCGATCCCCGCTGGTTTCCCCATCCGGTCAAGGGTATCGGGCGACTGTGCGTGTGGAGTGAAACGTTTACCCGGGCCTTGGTCCGCAATCTTTACCTTGCCGGATTCTGCACGGTACTGCTGGTGATCGCCACCACTGTCGCCGTGGCCATCCTCCTGCTGCAGTCCGGTGTCTCTATCCATCCGTTTATCGGGGAAGTCACAGCGGTATTTCTCCTCTATACGACCATCGCCGCACGGGACCTGATCAGGCACAGCGACAAGGTTTACAGCAAACTGCGCTCACCTGCCACCCTTGACCAGGCAAGGGTGGCTGTCGGTCAGATAGTCGGGAGGGAGACCGGGAATCTGGACGAGGCCGGGATAAGCAGGGCCTGCATCGAGACGGTAGCCGAAAACATGGTGGACGGCATCACCGCACCGCTCTTTTTTGCCATTGTCGCCAGCTTTGCTTCGCCTTTCACCGATCTCAGCCCCATCGCCTGTTCGGCGGTCGGGGCGCTATTCTACAAGTCGGTGAACACCATGGACTCGATGATCGGCTATAAAAACGACAAATATCGTCAGTTCGGCATGATCGCGGCGAGGCTCGACGACGTCGTCAATTTCCTGCCGGCCCGGCTCAGCGGTCTCTGTGTAATTGTGGCTGCATTTTTCCTGAATTTGGATTACAGAAAAGCCGCCCGGGTTTTCTTCAGGGACAGGCTGAACCACTCGAGCCCCAATGCCGGACATACCGAGGCTGCCGCTGCCGGAGCGCTCGGCGTGTGGCTGGGCGGCCCATCAGTCTACTTCGGCCAGATTGTTGAAAAGCCCTATCTAGGCGAAGGGGGCAGAGTCGCATTCCCGGAGGATATAAAAAAAGCCAACAGGCTGGTTCTAGTGGGTTCGCTGATTTTCCTGCTGTCGATGGTCGCACTGCGCGTGCTGGGCGATTGATGAGGAGACCGTAGCGTCCGAGTATAATTATCAACAAAATCGAGGAGAAAAAATATGGAAAGAACCTTTGCGATCATCAAACCCAACGCCTTTGCCGACGGCAACGCCGGCAAGATCCTCAAGCGTATCTACGAGGAAGGGTTCAAGGTAGTGGGGCTGAAGAAGCTTTATCTCAGCAAAGTGGAGGCGGAAGGCTTCTATCATGTTCACAAAGACAGGCCGTTTTTTGGCGAGCTGACCGAGTTCATGGCGAGCGGCCCGTGCATCGCCATGGTCCTCGAGGCCGAGAACGCCATCCAGAAATGGCGTGATTTAATGGGGGCGACCAACCCAGCCCAGGCTGCGGAAGGGACCCTGCGCCGGGAGTTCGGCAAATCGGTCGGCGAAAACGCCACCCACGGCTCCGACGCCCCGGAGACCGCCGCCTTCGAGATCGGCTACTTCTTTTCCGGAATGGAATTGCTGTAAGCCTTGCAATGGTAAAATTGTCCTTCTCAGGAAACGGCACTCTTTTCAGTACCCCTCTTGAGGGGTATTTGGGGCCGTAACGAAATGAAATGAATAACTCAGTCATTTCGAAACGGCATAAGGGGCAGTAACGAAACTCAATCATTTCGTAACGGCCCCTAAATTTTTAGAAAGCTGTTTCAGGCCAGTTCCGGCATGAACAGTTCTTTTTATTCCTTACCGGTTACCACACACCACAACTGCCCTTCCTGAAAAAGGATATTTACCTCTTCGCCGATGTCGGCGTCGGCCGCTTTGGTAACCACCTGATATTCTTCCTCTCCGGGCGGTTTTTTTCGGACTATGGCGTACCCCCGGGCCAGGGTAGCCAGAGGACTAACGCTGTTCAAGAGTGTCGCCTGCTCGGACAGGGTCGCCTGCTTACGTTCAATGATCCGCGCCATGTGATGATGCAGCTGCGCCACCAGCATATGCAGATGCTTGTCGTGCAACTCGATGCGGGCGGAAGGTTTCTGGAGTTGGAGCCGGTTGACGAGCGAGTTCATATGCTGCTCTCTGGCGGCAAAGGACTCCAGTATTGCCCGGGCAAGATACGAATGGCAGAGTTGCAGTCGGAATTCCTGTCTTTTCAGGATGTTCCTCATTTCTCCGAGCAGTTTGGTATGATGGTGAACTTGTTGCTCGGCTCCCTTGATCTTGCGTTGAAAAGAGAGGAGAAGGCTACTCCGCAAGGCGACCAGGTGGCGCGTCACCCTCTCACAATCCGGGATCAGCTTTTCAGCGGCCCCGGTCGGTGTCGGGCAACGGCAATCGGCGCAGAAGTCGGCGATGGTAAAGTCGATTTCGTGGCCGATCCCCGTGATCACGGGGATTTTCGCCTGATGAATCGCCTCGGCCACAACTTCTTCGTTGAAGGCCCAGAGATCCTCGATCGACCCGCCGCCGCGGCAGAGCACGATAACATCGATGTCGGGCAGAGTATGCGCCGCACCGATAGCGCGGACGATCTCCTGCGCCGCGTCCTTGCCCTGCACCTTGACCGGGAGGATCTGGATATGGACCGGGGATTTGCGAATCTTGACGATCTTCAGGAAATCGCGGATGGCCGCGCCGGTCGGTGAGGAGATGACCGCTATTTTCGAAGGAAAGGCGGGCAGCGGCTTTTTCAGCTCCGCCGCAAAATAGCCTTTTTCGGCAAGCTTTTTCTTCAGCGCCTCAAATTTCAGCTGAAGGCTGCCGATTCCGTAGAGTTCCGCGGAATCGACGATGAATTGATATTCGCCACGGGGCTCATAGACGGAGACGCGGCCGAAGACGATGACCTGCTGGCCGTCCCGCAGGGTGATGCTGGAGAATCTCTGCTGCTGTTTGAAAAAGACCGCCCGGATCTGCGCCCCGCTGTCCTTCAGGGTAAAGTAGGAATGCCCTGAAAAAGGGGTCTTCAGGTTCGACACCTCGCCGACAAGCCGAACAAACCGAAATTCCGACTCGAGAATCTTTCTTATCGATTGCGTCAGTTCGCTGACGGTGAGGATAGTGTTCATTTTTCTAACCGGATCTATTCATCGCAAGTAGGCACGGACGAACCCCTGAGGTTTCTCCGTGGACAGATAACAGCCTATATATTATAGTTTGCGGTTCATGTCCTGTCTTTTATCATGGAAAGCATAACATCTCGCATGAGGAGGAGTATCGCATGGCCAGTGAGAATGCGTTCAATAAGCGGCTGACTGCCGAAACCACCATGGATAAGGTCGAGGGGTTGCTGGAACATTTCAACCTGCCTCCGAAGGCCATCGCCTTTATCCGCAAGTACCAGAAATTAATCAAAATCGTCTTGATAGTCACCATAGTCGCCGTGGTTTCCGGCTCGCTCTACAATTCCTATCGAGAACGCGTGCGGGAAGAGGCCTCTTCGGCATTGGCCGCGGCCATGCAGCTGAGCGGTACGGGACAGGCCGAAGCCTTGCAAAAAATCGTGGAACAATACGGCAGCACCTCCTCGGCGCTGTGGGCGAAAATCGAGCTTGCCCACCTCGACATGAAAAACGGCACATACGCCGACGCCGGGGCCAGATACAGCAAGATCCTCGGCGAGGTGAAAAAATCCAACCCCCTCTATCCCCTGGTGCTGTTCGGCATTGCCCAATCCTATGAAGCCGACAAAAAATATTCCGAAGCGGTTAGCCAGTACGATGCCTTGAAGGGCTATAAGGGCTTTGAACATCTGGCCTATACCGGAATGGGTCGCATCGAGGAGATGCAGGGCAACATAGATAAGGCGCTTGCTGTGTACAATGAGTTCCTGATCAGTCTCGGTGACGATCCGTCCCTTGCCCAGGCAAAAGCTGAAATAGAAGATAAAATTGCCCGTTTGAAGGCTCGAACGTGAAAACAATCTCCTCGCTTACGGAAATCACCCGGCAGGCTCGGGAGTGGCATCGACAGGGGCTGAAAATAGCGTTGGTGCCGACCATGGGTTGTCTCCACGAAGGGCACCTGTCGCTTATGCGCCGCGCCGTAAGCCTTGCCGATAGGATCATTGTCAGTATCTTCGTCAATCCCATGCAGTTCGGGCCGAACGAGGATTTCGCTTCCTATCCGCGTCAGTTGGAAATTGATTGTCGGCTGGCCGAGCAGGAGGGGGTCCATGCAGTTTTCTGTCCGAAAGCAGGCGATATGTACGGTGCCTCCTTCCAGACCAGGGTGAGCGTTACGCAATTATCACAGGGTATGTGCGGGGCCGACCGGCCGGGCCATTTCGATGGGGTGGCTACCGTGGTGCTCAAGCTCTTTCATCTGAGCCGACCCGATGTCGCTGTCTTCGGGCAGAAGGATTTTCAGCAGCTGGCGATCATCAGGCAAATGACGGCAGACCTCAACCTCGGCATCGAGATCGTAGGCTGCCCGATAATCCGCGAGCCGGACGGTCTCGCCATGAGTTCCCGCAACAAATACCTGCAGGGAGAAAGCCGGCATCAGGCCCTCTGCCTGTCCCAGGCGATTCACGCGGCCCGCAGGTTCGTCGTGGCTGCCCCGGGTGAGGTTTCGACCGAGGCGATTATCAGTCAAACTGAGGAGATCATAACTCAGGCAGGGGCAAAACTCGAATACGCCGTGGTCATCGACGAGGACTCCCTGCAGAACCAGACTGTGGTGAACATAAAGAGTGTGCTCGCCATCGCCGCAAGAATCGGTGGAAAAGTCCGCCTGATCGACAATGCCAAGCTGATTCCTGAAAAGGTATAAAGCCGTAAAAAGTGCTCCAACCCGTTGAGATGGACTCTGGAAAAAGTTCGATTTACGAGGCGTAGTGAAACTGAAACAGCGCTTTGGTAGTACATATGGTACAGCGAAGCGCCGTTTCAGTCCTACAACGAAGTAGATCGGATTTTTTCCAGAGTCCATCAAAGAGATAATCAAAAAGAAAATAGATATAGGGAGTCGTCTATGCCGGGATTTGAACTGCTAGGCCAGGAAGAAAAAAAGGAGATCATGGATGTCCTCGATAACGGTGTGCTCTTCCGGTATGAATTTCACGAACAGCGAAAAGGGGTTTATAAGGTAAAAGAATTCGAACAGAAATTTGCCGAATACTGCGGCACGTCCCATGCCCAGGCGGTGACCTCCGGTACTGCCGCGCTGAAGGTCGCCCTGACAGCTTTGGGAATCGGTCCGGGGGATGAAGTCATCACCCAGGGCTTTACCTTCGTCGCCACCTGGGAGGCGATTCTCGAGGTCGGCGCAGTGCCGGTATTCGCCGAAGTCGACGCCACCTTGAACTTGGACCCCCGGGATCTGGCAAGGAAAATTACCGCCAAAACCAAATGCATCATTCCTGTCCATATGCTGGGGGCGCAGGCGCGAATAACGGAGATCGTGGAGACTGCCGCCAAGCACGGCATTCCGGTCCTGGAAGATACCGCTCAGGCGGCGGGCGGGCGAATACAAGGAAAACATCTCGGCACCTTCGGCAAGTGTGGGACCTTTTCCTTCGATGCGGTCAAGACACTCACCACCGGCGAAGGCGGTATGATAATAACCGGCGATGAGGACCTGTGGCGGGCAATGTCGGAATACCACGATCACGGGCATGACCATACGGTCAATCCGGGAGGCAGGGGGGGGGAGGGCAGAAGATTCATCGGCTTCAATTATCGGATGATGGAGCTTCAGGGGGCAATCGGCCTGGCCCAACTCGGAAAGCTCAATTATATGGTAGCCTCGCAACAGAAGAACAAGGCCTTCCTCAAAGAAGCCGCCAGTAGCATCCCCGGCGTAGTCTTCAGGGAATTGATCGATGAACAGGGGGATACTGCGACGCATTTCGCCTTCATTATGCAGGACAGGGAGCATTGCCGCAGGGTCAACGAGTGCTTGCGGCAGGAGGGTGCGGGAGCGATCAACTTCTCTGAAAACACCTGGCACTTTTATCCGCAATGGGAGCACCTGCTCCAGGGCAAAACAATCACCAGTTCGGGCTTTCCCTTTGTCGATCCCGCCTCCGGCAAGAGAAGGATAGTCTACGATCCTCAGGCATTGCCGCAATCTTCGGCACTGCTTGAGCGAACTCTGGTCTATCCGGTTTCGGTGAGAATGGACGAAGCTAAACTCCAGCAACTGGCTCAGGCCTTGAATAAGGCGCGGTACGTCTAACCCCGATGTCCAGGCGATTCAAGTTTGATTCGGATTCCATCATATTTCCACCGAACCTGCAAAGTAAACAACAGTGGCGCAATGCTGCGGCAACAAGCTTCGCGCTGAGCATACGCAGAAGTTGCGTTGGTGAGAAATCGGACTTTTCCTGCCAAACCACTCGGCAATGTGGCTGAATTGCCGGGTGGTTTTTATTTCATTTGTAGAATTTGTGCGAACCGTATTGATCCAGGAAGGTGTAGGAGGAAGTCCAGCTTGGTTCTACGGATTTCAGATGGAAGTGGGTGGCGCCTTGGGTGAAATCATTGGTCTGCAGAGCAAGGTAGACCGAATGCATACATTCGAGAAAAGCTTTCGGATCATCCGGCATATATGATCCCTTGTTCGAGGTCCAGCTGAATTGGTACGGCTCTTGAACAACTTCCTTGATCGGTACACCTCTTTCATTTGCCCTGTTGAGAGTGACAAAGGCCACAGCCAGCTGTCCGATCTGCGGCTCCGACCTCGCTTCATGATACACATTGAGGGTCAGCCATAACAGGCCTTCAAGTAATGTCATGGTCATATCTCCTTCATTCTTGAGGTTGCCCAACAAAAAATTGGGGGGTATGCTCCGGTTGTGTTTGTAACGACCCAGCCTCCATAATTACACTGACAGTTCCTAGCAATCTGCAATCCACAACAAAGGGATCATGCGTGTCAGTATACCCTATTTAAAACTGACGTCAACAGATTATGTCATTATTAGAAATTATTCTCAATTCAATATTTAATTATTAAATCAATGCAATAGATGATATTTACTAAATAAAATACTTGATATTGAAAGTATTAAACCCATATTACTAAGACTTGATCAAGAGCTTGATTAAGAAATGAAACGCGATTCGGTATTGTTTGCTCGCTCCATTTTAGGCCAGCTATCCGCTGACTTCTCGAGTTATGCCCAGCAAACGAAAGTAACCGAGTGTGGCAGCCGGAACAAGGGATATGGAAGTGAGTGGGGAAGCGGAAGCCCCCACTACAGAGAATTCTTTAGTGGGGGCGAGGAGATGAGACCGGAATTTTATGCGGCAGAGATGGCAGCGTCCGGCTTACAATTGAAAAACGGCATCAAGAGAGTACTTGCCGATTTTGAACATGCGGCAACTTTATCGAGCACCGCATGAGTTCCATTCTTTTTCAAGGCGACTATCTCCCAGCATTCGGGCGAAGCGGCGATCGCCTGCATCAACCCCAAGTGTTGGGCGTGTCCCGCTTTATAAGCTTCCACATGACCGAGGACCGGGCACCCCAGCAGGGCGATATCTCCCAGGAGATCGAGCACTTTGTGGCGAATGAATTCGTCCTCATAGCGTAGGCCG
The DNA here is from genome assembly GCA_023412495.1 of Pseudomonadota bacterium. The sequence goes on along the minus strand of JAEYNP010000080.1, from coordinate 136,440 downwards.
TCTTCGTTCAGGACCGATTTTCTGTTCCAGTGGATGGCAATGACATTGGCGAGGGAGCTGCCAAGAGCCAGGCCGTTGGCCCAGAGTTCCTCGACCTGTTCCACATAGCCAAATGTTCTGGCCCTGGCGATCTCATCGCCGAAATGATCGGTGAACAAATCGAAGGTGAAGCGCTGCTTTTTGATGATGGTGTCATCAAAAGCTATCTCTCCGGTAACCTTGAAGCCGTTATACGGCGAAATCGTCAGGCATTTATCGTCGTCTTTAAAATAAATGGGCCGCGTGATGCGCAGCACCTTGCGTAGTCCGTTCTGCCTGGTCTTGCCGGTAAGCTTGAGCAACTGGAAGAAAGGTTCCGCACTGCCGTCCATGATCGGCACCTCGGCGGAATCGAGTTCCACGTTGGCGTTGTCTATTCCAAATCCGTGCAGCGCGGCAAGCAAGTGTTCGGTGGTTGAAACCTGGAAGTCTTCATTGCCGAGGGTCGTGGCAAGTCTAGTATCCACGACCTTGTCCATATGCGCCGGCACGTGCTTTTTCGAAGAGAGGTCGGTTCGAAAGAAACGGATGCCGTTATTGACCGGGGCAGGTTTAATGGAAAGATTGACAGTTCGTCCGGAGTGCAGGCCGACACCACAGCAACTGACCGGCTTCTTCAGTGTATGTTGAAATGGCTCGATGGGTATAGACATTTGATTCCTTTACAAAGTAAAAATATTTTTACTCGAAAGTGCAAATTTTATGCCACCAAACAAAATCATCATATTTCCTATTTTAGTTCGAAATAACAAGAGATTACTAAATGTGGCAGATTCTTGAGCCATTCGACTTAATGTGTGAAAAAAAACACTCGATCAATCTGATGAAGTAATTTTTCCCACAGCCGACTACCATTAGCCGGTTCTGTCTTTAGACCTGAGCGATCTGAGAATGAATTCTTCGAAATCGATTTCTTGCTGCACACCAATTTCCAGAAATGCGATAGGCAGAGAAATCTTGAGTGATTCTAATTTGACATAATCTTTTTCCGTGGTGACAAGATGCGTCGCACCGTGGTTTCCGGCTTTCTCGCAAAGATTGTCAACCAGTGCCTGATTGTAAGCGACATGGTCGGACAAAGTGAGACAACCTGCTAAATGAATTCCTAGCTTTTTCAGTGATTCTTCGAATCTGGACGGGTTGGCGATACCGCAGAAGCCGAAGAAAACCTTGTCGCGGTCGGCGGGAACTCCGGCATGATGGGGATCTTTAAGTTCATGCCGTCCGATGCAGGAGTAGAAAAGGGCTTTGCCGGGAAAACGACTCTGCAAGAGTCTGCCGAACAATTCCGCCCTTTCGCGGTTTACCTCCGTCATTCCGGTAAGCAGAAATGCATCGCACCTGTGCAGGGCGGAAATGGGCTCCCGCAACACGCCTCCTGGAAAGATGCGGCTGTTGCCGGCGAGATTGGAGCCGTCGAAAAGGACAAGATCGATATCCCTCCTGACCGCAAGATGCTGAAAGCCGTCATCGAGAATAATCAGGTCGGCATGGAATTTTTCAACTGTCCACCGGCAGGGCCAAATACGCCTTGTCCCGGTAAGAACCGGTATCCCCGGCAGGGAACGGGCGAGCATAAAAGGTTCGTCGCCGGCCTGTTGCGGGCCGAGCAGAAGCTGAGCGCCATCGGAGACGATATTTACCTTCTCCCCGGCCTTTCCGCCGTAGCCCCTGCTGATGATTGCCGGATGATAACCCTGTGCCTTAAGGAACTCTGCCAAATACCTGACAGTTGGTGTTTTTCCTGTACCTCCCAGGACCAGATTGCCGACCGAAACGACAGGGACGGGGAGAGAATGACAGCGAAAGAGACCCTTCTTATAGAAACCTTCCCGGACCTTCATGGCAAGGCCATACAAAGGGCTTATTGGACGACCGAGGAAAAAGAGTGTGTCCAGGAGGTTTGGCATAGCAATTCAGGGGGAAATAAGGTACTCATCAGCGCTTTTTACTTGAGTATCTGAGAAAATCGTTTCCTGTTTTTTTGAGACGAATTTCGTAAAGGTACTTATACCCCTCAAGGGGGTACTGAAAAGAGTCCCCTCTGCTGTGGGAGGGGATAACAGTCCTTGGGTTGTGGGCCAGCCCGCATTAAATTTTGCAAATTACGGCGCAACAGACTAATATCATTTCCGAGTAGTATATGCTCGCTCTTTTCTAGGATATTCGGCAACGAACGTCTTAAGAGAGCCCTGAATCAATCAATAAAAGAGGGAGGAAAAAATGAAGTTGACTCTGAGTGGGAAACTGCTTTCAACCGCCGCCTGTGTCTTGATAGCCCTGTCTGCTCCAGCAATGGGCGTTGCCGGAGACACCATTAAATTCGGTGTCGCCGGTCCGCACAGCGGCGACCTCGCATCATACGGTCTGCCTACTGTCAACGCCGCCAAGCTGGTTATCGACAAGGTGAACGCCAATGGCGGCATCAATGGCAAAAAGGTGGAAATGTTGGTCGAAGATGACGTGTGCAAGCCGGAGATAGCCACCAACACCGCCACCAAACTGGTATCCGATGGCGCGGAAGTGGTTCTCGGACATATCTGCTCAGGGGCTACCATAGCCGCAATGCCGATTTACAAGAATGCCAACGTGCTTGTCATGTCTCCGTCCGCTACCAGCGACGAACTGACCTATAGCGGCAACTATCCTAACTTTTTCAGAACAATCGCCCCGAATGCCGCGCAGTCCCCGGCCATGATCGATTTTGCCATCGACAAACTGGGTCTGACCAAGATCGCCATCATCCACGATAAAGGCGATTACGGCAAGCCCCTGGCCGAAGGCGCCAAGAAGCATGTCGAGCAGAAAGGCAAGGGCGAAGTGGTGCTGTTCGAGGGAATCACTCCCGGCGCAATGGATTATTCGGCAATCGTCCAGAAGATCAAGCAGTCCGGCGCCCAGGTCGTGGTATTCGGCGGATATCATCCGGAAGCATCGAAAATCGTCGGCATCATGAAGAAAAAGCGTCTCGATATCGCCTTCGTCTCCGATGACGGCGTAAAAGACGACACCTTCATCAAGGTTGCAGGCGATTCCGCAGAAGGCGTATACGCCGCCGGTCCCCAGGACAACTCCGCCAATCCGCTGGCCGCAGAAGCCAAAGAGGCTCACAAGCAGGCATTCGGTGCCGATGCGGGAGCCTTTTTCGAAGGCGCCTACGCCGCCACCGTGGCCATACTCAATGCGATCGAAAAGGCCGATTCCACCAAACTCGAGGATCTGAAAAAGGTCCTTCAGACCGAAAAGGTCGATACACCTGTAGGTAAGATAAACTTTGACGAGAAAGGCGATGCCATCGGAGTAGGTTTCTCCATGTATGTCGTTGACAAAGGCAAATATGTCGTAGTCAAGTAAGACAATCCGTCAACCCTCTCGTATCTGAAGCAAATGCATTCAACTGTGTTTGCTTCAGATATTTTTTTATGCAGTCATGGATTATTTTATTGAGCTTTTGTTCAGCGGATTGACCCGGGGGTCCATCTATGCGCTCATCGCCCTCGGCTATACGATGGTGTACGGCATCATCGGACTCATCAACTTTGCCCATGGCGAAATTTACATGATCGGGGCCTTCACCTCCTTCATTGTCGCCACCGTTCTTTCCATTTACGGGTTTCCTCTTCTTGCCATCGTCATCATTGCCGGTATTGCCGCAGTCGTCTGGTCCAGTTCCTACGGCTATACTATCGAGAAGATCGCCTATAAGCCGCTCCGTCATGCACCGCGGTTGTCGCCGCTGATCAGCGCCATCGGCATGTCGATTTTCCTGCAGAATTATGTGCTGCTGGCCCAGACTTCCGATTTTCTGCCTTTTCCTACTCTGATCCCCGACTTACCTTTCATGGAGCCCATAGCCCACATCGTCGGCACCACTGATATGGCAATCCTTGTCACCACCGTAGTCGTTATGACTGCGCTCACTTTGGTGATCAAGTTCAGTAAGATCGGCAAGGCAATGCGGGCCACCGCGCAGGATCGCACCATGGCCACCCTGGTCGGTATCAACGTGAACAAGGTGATCTCGGCAACCTTTATCATCGGCTCGGGCCTGGCGGCGATCGGCGGGCTGCTCATCGCCTCGCACATCGGCCAGATCAACTTCTATATCGGCTTTCTGGCCGGTATCAAGGCCTTTACCGCAGCGGTACTGGGCGGGATCGGCTCGATTCCGGGCGCCGTGCTCGGCAGCCTTATCCTGGGCCTCACCGAAAGCTTCGCTACCGGCTATGTATCCAGCGACTATGAAGATGTCTTCGCCTTCCTGCTGCTCGTCCTGATTCTCATTTTCAAACCTTCCGGCATTCTCGGCAAGGCAGCCAACCAGAAAGTGTGACAAGTGCTATGCTTTTTATGAAAGAACTGAAAAAGGGTTTGTTGACCTCTCTCTGGTTCGTTTTTTTAACGTTCCCCATCGTTGTCATAAAAGTCGATCCCATTGCCAGAACAGTGGCCTGGCGATGGGAAAACATGGCCTACATGGCGATCGGCACCTTTCTCGTCTACCTCCTGGTCCGATTCATTCAATACCGCAAGGAAAACCGGCCGAAACAGACCGAGGCCGAGGAAAAGACCGGCTCGGTCGTCCACAGGATATTGGAAAGTCCCAGGCAGCGGATGATGCTCATCGCAACCGTCGCGGTGCTGGCCATCCTTTTTCCCCATGTGTTGTCCTCATATCAAACCAATGTCATGACCACCGCCCTGATGTACGTGGTATTGGGACTGGGTTTGAATATCGTGGTTGGCATGGCGGGGCTCCTCGACCTGGGCTTTGTCGCCTTCTACGCGGTGGGGGCGTACAGTTACTCGCTCCTCAACCTCCATTACGGCTTCGGCTTCTGGGCGATACTGCCGGTGGGCGGGCTTCTCGCCGCCTGCTTCGGAATCCTGCTCGGCTTTCCCGTGCTGCGTCTGCGCGGCGACTATCTGGCCATCGTCACCCTCGGCTTCGGCGAGATCATTCGCCTCATCCTCGAGAACTGGGGGGAATTCTCCAAGGGACCCAGCGGGATCTCCAACATCCCCCGGCCAGGATTCTTCGGCATGGAGTTAAGCCTCGAGCAGTCGATCATCTACACCTATTATCTCATGGTTATTTTTGTTGTCGTCACCATATTTATCGTCAACCGGCTGCAGGACTCGCGTCTCGGCCGGGCCTGGATCGCCCTGCGGGAGGACGAAATCGCCTGTCAGGCAATGGGGATCGACAAGCGCAAGACCAAACTGGTGGCCTTTGCGCTGGGGGCATTTTGGGCGGGAATCATGGGCGTGGTGTTTGCGGCGAAGACCACCTTCGTCAACCCCAGCAGTTTCACCTTCCTTGAATCGGCGATCATTCTCGCCATCGTTGTTCTCGGCGGCATGGGATCCATCGTCGGGGTCATTTTCGGGGCCCTCATTCTCATCCTCATGCCGGAATATCTCAGGGCCCTGTCCGAGTACCGGATGTTGGCCTTCGGGGCGATTCTGGTCTGCATGATGGTCTTCAGGCCGCAAGGATTGATCTCCAGCATCCGCCGCACCTACCATTTTGAGAAAAAAAACGCCAAAAAAATTGCCAATTAGCAACCGATGACCAAGCAACCTATCCTGAATGTCCATGGCCTGACCATGGATTTCGGCGGAATCCGAGCCTTGAACGCCGTCGATCTCGAAGTCAACAGCGGGGAGATCGTCGCCCTGATTGGACCGAACGGCGCCGGCAAGACCACATTCTTCAACTGCATCACCGGAATTTACAATCCGACCGGCGGCGACATCTTGTTGACCGATCCCAAAACTTCTAAGGAAATCTCGCTGAAAGGGCTGAAACCCAACCAGGTGACGGAGAAAGGACTGGCACGGACTTTTCAGAACATTCGCCTCTTCCCCAAGATGACCGTGCTGGAAAACGTCATGATCGGCAGGCACTGCCGTACCAAGGCCTTCATTTTCGGGGCGATCTTCCGCAATGCGGCGACCCGGAGGGAGGAACGGTCCATTCTCGAAACGAGCTATGCCATTCTCGAAAAGGTAGGGCTGGAGAGATACGCCGACGAATTCGCCGACAATCTTCCCTACGGCGATCAACGGCGTCTGGAGATCGCCAGGGCGTTGGCAACCGAGCCTCTGCTGCTGCTGCTCGACGAGCCGGCGGCCGGGATGAACCCCCAGGAGACCGTCGCCCTCGATCAACTCATCAAGAAGATCTCGAGTGAAGGGCAGGCGATCCTGCTCATCGAGCACGACATGAAGCTGGTGATGAGCCTCTCCGACCAGATCTTTGTTATGGACTACGGCAAAAAGATCGCCCAGGGCACACCCGCTGAAATTCGTGAAAATCCCGCAGTCATCAAGGCATACTTGGGTGAGGAAGTAGATGCTTAAGCTAGAAAACGTACAATCCGGATATGGCAACAAGCTGGCGATCAAGGATGTTACGCTAGAGATAAATGAAGGTGAGATAATCACCTTGATCGGCGCCAACGGCGCTGGAAAGAGCACGACACTCATGACCATCTGCGGCGTCGTTGCCTGCCGGTCTGGACGCATCCTCTTTCAAGGCAGGGAAATCCAGAAGATGGAACCCGATCAGATCGTGAGAATGGGACTCTGCCAGGTCCCGGAAGGGAGGCATATCTTTCCTCAGTTGACCGTTAAGGAAAATCTCGATATGGGCGCCTTCCTGCGAAAGGACAAAGAGGAAATAAAGAGGGATATCGAATATGTCTATTCTCTTTTTCCCATCCTGGCCGCGAGGAGAAACCAGGAAGGCGGTAACTTGAGCGGCGGAGAACAACAGATGCTGGCTATGTCCCGGGCGCTTATGGCCCGCCCGCAGGTGCTCCTGCTCGACGAACCGTCCATGGGCCTCGCCCCCCTGGTGATCAAACAGATTTTCGAGATCATCAGGCAGATCAACAAGGAAAGCAACACGACAATTTTCCTGGTTGAGCAGAATGCCAACCAGGCCCTGCATATCGCCGACAGAGGCTATGTCATGGAAAACGGGCAGATAACGCTAACCGGGTCGGCCAAGTCGCTGCTGGCCAATCACGATATTCAGAAGGCCTACCTGGGAATCTGAGGATCGGATCGGGGGCTCTCCAGGAAACTGCCATATCGAACAACCACGGGTGCATACGTTCATGGATACATTAAAGGTTGGAGTAATCGGGGTCGGCTATCTCGGCCGGTTCCACGCCCAGAAATACGCCGCGCTGGAAGATGTTACGCTGGTCGGCGTCGCCGATACAAACGACGAGCAGTGCCGCCGGGTCGCAGAAGAGTGCGGCTGCAGGCCGTTCGGCGATTATCGGGAGTTGCTCGCCGAGGTCGATGCCGTCTCCATCGCCGTGCCGACTTCCATCCATTACCGGGTGGCGGGCGACTGTCTGGATGCGGGGATAGACGTCCTCCTGGAAAAACCGATGACGGTGACCCTGGCTGAAGCGGATGAGCTGATCGCCAAGGCCGCCACTAAGAACCTCATCCTGCAGATCGGCCACCTGGAGCGGTTCAACCCGGCGGTGCAGGCGATGGAACCTTTTCTCACCACCCCGGTCTTCATCGAAAGCCACCGCATCGCAACCTTCAAAAACCGGGGCGTCGACGTCGACGTGGTGCTTGACCTCATGATCCACGATATCGATATCATCCTGAACATAATCGATTCGCCCATCAAGACCATCCATACAGTGGGGGCACCGGTGGCCACCGCCAATACGGATATCGCCAACGCCCGCCTGATCTTCGAGAATGGCGCCACGGCCAATGTCACCGTCAGCCGCATCTCCCGGACCAATGTCCGCAAAATGCGCATCTTTCAGCCCGGGTCCTACATCAACGTCGATTTCGGCAACAAGCGCATCATGACCATCCAACTCTCCGATGAGCTCAGGGAGAACGGCATGCCCAAGCAGGTGGTCGAGCTGCGGGCATTTTCCGATGGCGACGCTCTGAGAAGCGAAGTGACCTCCTTCGTCCGGCATGTCAGGGAGCGGACCAGACCCGCCGTTTCGGGGATGGAGGGAAGGCGGGCACTGGCCGTTGCGCTGCAGGTCATGGACCAGATCCGGGAACACCAGAATCTCGATCTCTTCAAGAAGGTGCTGGGCGCGAAGAAGCCATGACAGCCCCAAAGATCATGATCGTCACGGGGGAGGCATCCGGCGATCTTCATGGGGCCAATCTGCTCCGAGCCCTGCGGGAGAAGCTTCCTGAGCTGAAGGCTTGCGGTATGGGAGGGTCGGAGTTGGCATCGCTCGGCATGGAAATTCTCTTCGACGCTGCAAAAATATCGGTCGTCGGCATTTCTGAAGTCATTTCCCATCTGCCGGATATTTTCCGGGCGCAACAGGTGCTCCGCCGGCGATTGCATACGGATCGCCCGGACCTGCTCATCCTGATCGACTTTCCCGATTTCAATCTGATGCTTGCCAAGAGGGCGAAGGCGCTCGGCATTCCGGTCTTCTACTATATCTCCCCCCAGGTCTGGGCCTGGCGCTCCGGCCGGGTCAAGACCATCAGGAAACGGGTAGACAAGCTCGGTGTCATCCTGCCTTTCGAAGTGGATTTTTTCCGCGAACGGGGAGTCGACGCGGAGTATGCCGGCAACCCTCTCCTGGATTCGATACAGGCCCTGGAGGACAGAAAGGTGTTTCTTGCCCGGCTCGAACTACCTGAAGAAACGACCTGCATCGGCCTTCTGCCCGGAAGCAGAAGGCGCGAGATCGCATCTATGCTGCCCGTTTTCCTTCGGGCTGCCCGTTTGCTGCAGGAACAATCGCAAAGGCGCCTCACCTTTTTTCTTCCTCAGGCCTCCACCATCGCCGATCGCGATCTCGAAGCAGCCGGTCTCTCCCTTTTCCAGAAAGATCTGGACATACGCATTATCAAGGAAGACCGCTATAGCATGATGGCGGCATGCGATGCCGCGATGGCCACCTCCGGGACGGTCACCCTGGAACTCGCCATTCTCCAGGTTCCCATGGTGGTCTGCTACAGGCTTTCGCCGCTCACCTACCGGTTGGGGAAAATGATGGTGAAAATCGATCACTTTTCGCTACCCAATCTCATCGCCGGATACATAGCCATTCCCGAACTGCTGCAAGACGAAGTGACTCCGGAGAGGATCGCCGGTGAACTGACGGCCCTGCTGACAGTCCCGGAAAAAATGCATAACATGAAAAATGACCTGAGAAGCATCAAAGACAAACTTGGCGAAGCAGGGGCCTCGAAAAAGGCCGCGGCGGTCGCCCTCAAGCTTTTAAGAATTTCGTGAAGTTAAGGAGTCCATCTTGTGGGGGGTGTGGAAGCACATGGTGGAAGACATTGAACCGGAAGAACCGGTCTTCCTGGAAATCGACGGGGAGTTGGACCTGCATACCTTCTCCCCTAAGGATCTGAAAACGCTCATCCCGGACTACCTGGAAGAATGCCGGAAAAAGGGCATCCGGGAGGTGAGGATCATCCATGGCAAGGGCACGGGGAATCTGCGCCGTTCGGTGCACAGCCTGCTCGAAAACAACCCCCTGGTGCTCCATTATCGGCTCGCCGGCAACGATGGCGGCGGTTGGGGCGCCACCATCGTCATCCTTGCCGATTAAGTTTTGTTCGATCAAAAGGCTCTCTATTTTCCGAAACTGCAGGCAGGATAGTTACATGTGGGACAGTTCCGGCACAGGCCGCCGTGCCCCATCTCGGCGAACTCGCGTCTGCCGATTTTCTGCCCGGTCAGAATCCTCGGTAAAACAAGGTCGAACACCGTGATCTTGTGATACATGCCGCAAGCCGGCAGACCGAGAATGGGATGCTCCCCAATCCTGCCGCAGAGAAACATCGCCCCGGGCAGAACCGGCGTGCCGTAGACTACATCGGTGGCACCGGCCAGGAGGATCCCATCCCGCGTAACATCGTCGGGGTCCACCGACATTCCGCCGCTGGTTACAATGAGTTCGGCGCCCTGTGCGAGGCAACTGCCGATCTCCCGGGCGATATGCTCTTTATCGTCCGGCGCGAATCTGACCACCACAACCTCCGAACCCAGCAGTTCCGTCTTCTTCCTCAGCACTTCCTGAAAGCTGTCCTTGATTCGGCCGTAAAACACCTCGTTGCCGGTGATTACCAGGCCAATCTTCATTCGTCGCAGGGGCAGGACCTCGACGACCTTTTCCAGGGCGGTGATGGCTTCCGCATTCTCTATGAGTTGACGTCTGGCGACCAGAGGAATGAGTCTGGTCGCGGCGACCGTCTCTCCCTTTTTCACCGGTGTATTGTCATGGAGGGTCGAGCACATCATTTCCCCCAGCATGTTGATGCGGAAAAGTGCTTCTTTGTTCACCCGGAGCAGGCCGTCCAGCTTCGCCTTCAGGGCGATTTTACCCTCCTCGGGGCTGTCGGTGTAGACAATCCCCCTGCCTGCAAGCATAGCGGCCAGCCGGATTGCGGCTTCGTTTTCGTGTATCTCAGTGGCATCCAGGGTGAGAACATAGATATGTTCCTTGCCGAGACGCTTGAGATGCTCGATGTCCTCCGCCTGAATGATATGTCCTTTTCGGAAGGCTGCCCCTTTCTTCTGACCCTTGACTATTTCAGTGATATCGTGGGGCAAAACCATCCCCACCGCTTCGTCCACGGGAACGATTTTATTCATTATGCATACCTGGGAAATTTCTTAGAGACAGCCATCCACCTGATCCCTCGGATAGAGACCTTTGACATCGTAGATTACCGCATTTTCCTTGCAGAGGCTGCGGATGTCGGCTATCGAAATCTCGGTGAACTGACGATGGGCGACAGCAACGACCACCGCGCTGTAGGTGATTTTTTCGAGTGTCCGGATGAGAGGAATGGAGTATTCCTTCATCGCCTCTTCAGAACTCACCCATGGATCGTAGACATCGACGGAAATGCCGTATTCCCTGAACTCGGATACGATGTCGATCACCCGGGTGTTGCGCAGATCGGGACAATTCTCCTTGAAGGTGAGTCCCATGACCAGAACCCTTGAATTCGCTGTATCGATCCCTTTTCTGATCATTTTCTTGATGACGGTGGCGGCAATATAGTGGCCCATATTGTCGTTCAGCCGCCGTCCGGCCAGGATCATGTTCGGGTGATATCCCACTTCCTGGGCCTTGTGGGTCAGATAATAGGGATCGACGCCGATGCAGTGACCGCCGACAAGACCAGGCCGGAACGGGAGAAAATTCCATTTGGTCCCGGCTGCGGCGAGGACCTCGCTGGTATTGATATCGAGCCGGTCAAAGATGAGGGCCAGTTCGTTGATCAGGGCGATGTTCACGTCGCGTTGGGTGTTTTCAATGACCTTGGCCGCTTCGGCGACTTTTATGCTGCTCGCCGGAAAGGTGCCGGCTGCGATGATGGACTTGTAGAGGGCATCGACAAAGCTGGCGATTGGCGGAGTCGAGCCGGAAGTGATCTTGACGATCGACGGCAGCCTGTGCTGCTTGTCGCCGGGGTTGATCCGCTCGGGACTGTAGCCACAGAAAAAATCGGTGTTGTATTTCAGGCCGGAGCCTAGCTCGAGAATGGGCACGCAGACCTCTTCCGTTGCTCCGGGATAGACGGTCGATTCGAAGACCACGACATCGCCCGACTTCAGAACCCTGGCAACCGTGCGCGATGCCCCTTCCAGCGGTTTGAGGTTGGGACGCTTGGCCGCATCGATGGGGGTCGGGACAGCGACGATGAAAACGTTGCAGTCCCGGATCTGTTCCGCATCGGCAGTAAATTCAAGAAGGTTGGCTCCCTGCAGTTCCTCGTCGCTCACTTCGAGGGTGGAATCCGTACCGTGACGCAATTCTTGGATCCTGGCCTCGTTCAGATCGAAGCCGATGGTTGGGTAGAGCTTGCCGAATTCGACGGCAAGCGGCAGCCCGACATAGCCGAGACCGATCACACCGAGCCGTACATTTGACAGATCATGCATTGAATCAAGATCTCCTTATTTCCGACCGTAATAGGTGAGTCCCTGGGTATCCGTCTCATAGACGGTCACGCTATGCAGAGCATACCGGTCATGTTTCAGTTGAGGCTCAATTTCCTGGTAAATGAATTGGGAAATATGCTCCGAGGAGGGATTCTTGTCCTGAAAATAGGCGAGGGTGTTCAGGTCGGTATGGTCGAGTTTGTCGACAGCCTCTTTTACAATTTTTTTCAGGACCTTGAAATCAATCCCCATTCCGTATCTGTCGAGCTCCGTGGCACGTACCGTCACTTCCACCTTCCAGTTATGCCCGTGCGGCTTTTCGCAATCCCCCGGATACTCCCTGAGATGGTGTGCTCCGGCGAAGTGTGTCTTGATGAATATATCAAACATCATTGGTCCCCTTTGAAAGATCTTGATAATCGTAAGCAGACATATGACAAAGAGCGGTCCGGAGAATGTAATACCTTCCGAGGTTTTCATCATCCATTATTTGCCTCCCTAATACCACTTTTTCAGGTAATTTTTCAGGATATCATACGGATGGCAGACAAACTTTATGTGAAAACCGATCAGGTTGTCAAGAAAAGCCGGAAGCGAAGAATTCAGTTTACATTTCCTCCAGGAGGTATACACTCCTTGGCCATCGGAAATGAAGATTGTTGATAAGATGCAGGAATGGCTTGGTGACGATGCGCGGCCACGATTCGGAAAAAACTACGGCGATCACCGATGATACACTCTTTGACGGTGATCTGATCTGTTACCAGCATACTGCGGGTTATCGTTTTTCAATAGATGCCGTGCTGGTCGCCCATTTTGCCGAGGTACGCAAAGGTGACCGGGTTCTTGATCTGGGCGCCGGCTGCGGCGTAATCATGCTGATTCTCCTCTACCGTTGGCAGGAGTGGTTAAAGGAGATAGTGGGCATAGAAGTCCAGGAGAGCCTGGCCGATCTTGCGGCAAGGAACCTGGAGGCTAACGGTTTCGAGGGAATGGGCAGGATCTTGAAGGGAGATATCAAGAATATCCTCGATCTGGTTGCGGCCGAATCCTTTGACGCCATCGTCTGCAATCCGCCGTTTTATCAGAGCGGTTCCGGCCGGCAAAGCGGTAATACGGAGGCCAAACTTGCACGTCATCAGTGCCTGGCAACCCTCGATGACTTTCTGCAGGCTTCGGCCGCGGCGATACGAAACAGGGGTTCCGTGTACTGCATCTATCCGGCGGAGCAAGTTGCTCAGTTCTTTGGACTGGCGAATCGGTACCGGCTCGAAGTCAAAAAATTGCAGTTTGTTTACGGTTACCCTCAGGATGAGGGCGATGCCCGGCTGGTCCTCATCCATTGCCTGAAAAATGGCGGACCCGGTACGAAGGTCCTTCCGCCATTTTTCGTGTATCGCGAAAAAAATGGTGCGTTTTCGCCGCAAATGCAGAAGTTGTACGGCAAAAACCTTGTACTGTAGTCCTCTTCGCTCTTTCCGCAAATACGATGCTCGCTCAAATCACGAGTTGTACAGTTCTCGGCGTTCACGGTTGGCTAATTCAGGTGGAGGTCGATGTCGCTACCGGCCTGCCGACATTTTCGACGGTTGGCCTGCCGGACAGCTCGGTCAGGGAGAGCAAGGATCGGGTCAAGGCGGCGATCAAGAACTGCAACTACAAATTCCCGAACAGTAGGATTACCGTGAACCTGGCCCCTGCGGATATAAAGAAGGAGGGCGCCGGTTTCGATCTGCCTATTGCCATCGGCATCCTCGAGGCAACCGAGATCCTGAGAAGGGGCAGGGAGGGGCGATATTGCATCGTCGGCGAACTCTCCCTTGACGGTGGCGTCCACCGGGTGAACGGCATCCTGCCGATGATTCTCACTGCCAGGGAACAAGGTTTGACGGGCATCATCATTCCTGAGGAAAACGTTGCCGAGGCCCTTGTTTCCCCCGATGGCATCGATATCATCCCGGTCTCCTCGCTGCCTCAGGCCGTGGAATTTCTTGCGGGACTAGCCTCGATTGCGGCCTTCAATCGGTCGCCCCTCGATGAACTGGTGAATACCACCACCTATGATGTCGATTTCGCCGAGATCAAGGGACAGCAGCACGTCAAGCGGGCCCTGGAAATTGCGGCTTCAGGCGGGCATAATATCCTGCTCAAAGGCCCGCCTGGCTCTGGCAAAACCATGCTGGCCCGACGCTTTCCGACCATTCTGCCGGCCATGACCCTCGATGAAATCATCGAAACAACCAAAGTCTACAGTGTCGCCGGCATAGGCACCGAAAAAAGCACGGTTTTCTCCACCAGGCCTTTTCGTTCACCCCACCACACGATCTCTGATGCGGGCCTCATCGGGGGAGGCATCATCCCGCACCCGGGCGAAGTGTCCCTTGCCCATAACGGCGTGCTCTTTCTCGATGAGCTTCCTGAATTCAAAAAACATGTCCTTGAGGTGCTGCGCCAGCCTCTCGAGGACGGCGAGGTGACGATCGCCCGCGCCAACATGACGCTCACCTTTCCCTCCCGTTTCACCCTCATCGCTGCAATGAACCCCTGTCCCTGCGGGTTTGCCGGTGACCGACGCAACCGGTGCAATTGCACCGAATCGGATATCAAGCGGTACACCGGCAAGATCTCCGGTCCTCTCATCGATCGCATCGATCTGCATCTCGAGGTTGCTGCGCTCGATTTCAGTGAAATGAGCAGCAATCAGCGGGGGGAGAGTTCCGCCGAGATCAAGGCACGCGTCGACCGGACCCGATCTATTCAGGAGGAAAGATTTTCCGACCATGCCGGGGTCTATTGCAACAGCCAGATGGGTGCAAAGCTTCTGGAGAAATTTTGCAGTCTGGATGCCGCATCGTCCCAGCTGCTGAAAAAGAGCGTGGAAAGACTGGGGCTTTCCGCCAGGGCCTATCATCGTGTGCTGAAGATCGCGAGAACCATTGCCGACATGAACATGGCGGCGGAAATAGAAACCGGTCATATCGCCGAGGCGGTACAATTCTGCAGACACGAAATATAAAGTCTCACCTTGGAGTCTGTTGAACTCCATAGGAAGCAGCTCATGAAATCCACCGCGTTTCAGATCTTCGCCTCGATTCTGCTCATCTTCGCCTACCTGGTAACCATGCGGATCCAGCCGGAGAAAACAGAAGGTGATATGGCGAGTACGATTCCCCACACCATCCTGCTCTATCTGGAGCAAAAAAATGGCGGGAATGACCTGCAGAGGTTTGCAGCCTCACGATTCGGTAAAAGCCTTGAGTCCATCGATTTCATGGCGGTGGCTCAGGAAATCGGCCTGCAGGATGATGCCTTGAGCGGTATGAAAACTTTCTTTGATCTCTATGAGAAGGTCAAAAACGATCCGCTTCTCCATAAAATAATGGGGAAGAAGGTGGCTTTTGCCTTGATGCAGCCTGTCGATTCGCTTCCCGCCACAAGCGTCCTGGAATTTCTGCAGGAAAATACGCTCATTGTGGCAAAACCTGAGAACATGAGGCAGTGGATTAAAAATGGCGAGAATACGCTCGGAGACGGCGGCCAGGATGTCATTCTCTCCACCACGCAATACGGCACCCATAGAATATTGAGGATCCTGCTGGGCAATCAACCTTTTTCAATAGTACTTCTCAAGGGGTTTGCGATCATGAGTCGCAATGAGAAGCACGTTCGGCGCTGCATCGACACGGTCGATGGGGAGATGCCGGATCTGACGACGGATCTCGACTTTCAGGAGATCAGGCGACAGATGAGCGTTCCGGACAGTTTTGTGTATGTGCCGATGGAAACCATGCGCCGGTTCATATCCTCGATCGCGGAAGGGGATTACAGCTTTCCGGGCAAAAACTTGCTGCTCAAAGGAATGCAGTCCACCACAGGTTTCAATGGCTTCGGTTACGTCGTCCAGAGAACAGAAGAACGGATAGAAAAGAAAATACTTATCCGTTTTAACAGGCAGGAGGTAAATGAATTCGCCAGGCATTATATCGAGACTCCGCCCGTGGCTTCTCCCATGCTGTCCCTCGCCACGAAAAATCCAATGTTCTACTATTGGTCAAACACTCTGAACTTTAAAAACGTTTCCTTGTATGTCGAGGATGTCGCCGAAAACGACCCTCGATTGGCGGAGTTCTTGTCTCGACTGAAGAAAGTCACCGGCAAGGATATATCGTCCACGCTCTCCCTCATCGGCAAAGAAACCGGTATCATCGTGGAGGAAGGCCCCCGTGACGCACTCTTTCCCTTTCCCCTGGGGATATGCTTTTTTCGGATTGAGAAAATGGCGGAATTCAGGAACGTGATAGACAAACTGCTGCAGACATATGATTTACCGCTGAAAGAGGAAGTATATCGTTCGGCTTGGTTTCGATATTGGAGCAGGGGGCCACAGGACGGCCTGCTTCCACTTTATGGCTTTTGGCGGGACTACTTTTTTGTCGGCAACTCCACCATGCTCCTGCGCCGGGTGATCGATACCCATGGCAGCCGGTTTTCCATGGCTGATGTGGCGGCAGCACGGAAGATCGACCCTGGAATAGACGGTAAGAACAATTCGGTAAGTTATATCAACAATGTTCAGCTCATATCCATGGTAGAAAATTTTCTCGAGGTACTCGGCACCTTCGTCGCCATCGAAGATCGGGAAACAGCCATGAAAATTCGTATAGTACTGAAAAAGGTCGTCAACCCTTTACTGGATGGAGCGACGATGTACCGGGCTTCCTCCGCCCGCAGCCATGTCCATGCAGATATGTTGACCATCGATTCCATTACGGACGTTTCCGGTAACTCAAGTACGTCAAGAGAATAAATATGCAGAAGATTGTAGAAGAATTGAAACAACTTATCTCCTTCAAGGATACCACCAGCGCCGGAGATATAGTGCTGATAGCGGCAAAAGAGCCCAGAATGCTCTTTTACGCCTATGTCAACAAGATCGAGAGAGACTCCACGCGCCGGGATGAGTGGTGGCATGTCCATTTCACTCTCCTGTCCGTGCCCCTGCAGAAGATGACCTGGACCCTCAGAACCGAGCAGTTAAGCGGTCAGGAAATATTCACCATGGGAGGTGAAGAACGATTCGTCAAGGCGGTGAATCTTGATGAAAATGGTGAAATCAGAAAGGGTTCCGACAAAGGTGGTAAGGTGTCTGCTTTAAAACGAATCAAATAATGGGGGGTCAGGCAATAAGCTTCCTCCTGCGTTTGCAGAGCTCACACCTTCCTTAGAGTTCGGGAGGGATGAAACTGATCAACAGTTCCTTGAGATTCGTCTTCAGTTGGCGGTAAGAAATGGCAGGGCACTTATCGAGCATGATCTTCGCCGCTTTGATCTGATCGGTTTCGGCGTACTTGTCGGACAGGTAGATAATCTCTCTTATGCCGGCCTGGATGATGACTTTGGTGCATTCGTTGCAGGGAAACAAACCTACATAGATCCGGCAATTCCTGAGATCCATCGAGATGGAGTTGAGTACGGCGTTCAGTTCCGCATGACAGACATAAGGGTACTTGGTGTCAAGATACTTGCCCTGGCGCTCCCAGGGCAGCTCGTCGTCGGAGCAACCCCATGGAAAACCGTTGTAACCGACCCCGACAATTTTATTCTGGTCGTTGGCGACACAGGCGCCGACCTGGGTATTCGGATCCTTGCTACGTTGCGCCGACAACAGGGCAACAGCCATAAAATACTCATCCCAAGACAGGTATCCGATTCTCTTCATGCACTTTCTCCGGTCCCGCCTTTTTTGAATTCCCTACGACGCTGACGCCAGGTGTTCAGGCCGCAAACCTCATTGATGAATTCTTTGATCTTCCGGTAATACAGCTCACCCCCCGTTTTGCTGACCGTATCATGGGTGGCGCCGGGGATGATGAAGAACTGTTTGTTTCTGGCACCTGCAGCCGCCTGCAGTTTCTCGGCATGCGCTACCGGCACCAGGGCGTCCTTGGCACCGTGGAATATCAAGGTCGGCAGTTTGATTGCAGCAATCTTGCGGAGGTTGTCAAAGCCCTCGGCCTCCGTCGGCGGAACTACCGCCGGCGCCGCTCCCAGAGTCAGAAGGAGCGAAGCCGTTTCACAGAATCCGCTCTCGATAAGCAGACCCTTGGCCGTTTCCCCATGCCGCTGGACGATGTCGATGGCGCAGACGGATCCGAGTGACCTTCCCATCACGAAAAGGGGGCCGGAGTACCCTTGCGTGGCGAGCCAATCGGCGGCCATGGCAAAGAGGATATTGCCGTCGGCCATCATCGATGCAATGGAGGGCGTGCCCGTGCTCCGCCCATAGCCGCGGTAGGAAGCAAGGAATACATTGATTCCATGCCGGACATAATTGTTTCCCTCGGCATTGAAGCTCGTGCAAGATTCAGTGCCGCCGTGGAAATAGAGGAGGGTGGGTGCATCGGGCGCACTGGGGTAGAACCTGCAGTTCAAGGATACTCCGGGTGCAACCGTCAGCACGATGTCCTGGGCGTAGGCCGGGCAGTCATCGGCTGATTCGTCTGGCGGCTGAAAGAGAAGTTGCAGGATTTCCGGAGTGTCGATCGAGATAATATTTGTCATGGAATTTGTCAGGTTATAAGCTTGGGAAAGACATTTGCTGTAGAGGGCTAACTGTAAAGGATCTTCCGGGAATATGCTAGTGCGGAGGAGACGTTGAAGATAAATCGCAAAGAGTGCGATGGCAGCCCGCGGGATAAAAAAAACGGGCTGCAGGTTGTTCGCCTGCAGCCCGTCCGCATATATCGTGGGGTGAGCGATGGGACTCGAACCCACGGCCTCCTGGGCCACAACCAGGTGCTCTGACCAATTGAGCTACGCCCACCACGTTATAATTGTTCCGAAAAGCCCGTCCTATATACTCGTTTGATAAATGTTTTGCAAGGGCAATTTTTTTACAGATTTTCTTTACAATGTAAACACTTTTTTGCCTGGGCTTTGATGATCTCCATACAGTACGGGCACTCTTTCTTGAAATTTGCCTTGAGAATTTCTTTTATAGCCACATTGACTTCGTGTTCGAAACTGGTGTCCCTGAATGTATGGTTTCTGAGCGGGTCGATGCAGGATGTGTCGTTTAATTGGATAAGGTAGGTGACGGCTGTTCTCCTGGTCTCTGCGTTTGCCGCTTCGTCCAGCAGAAGAGTCATGACAGGGTCGATATTTTTTTTCTCCAGGCAGGTCTTCAGTCCTTCCACCGCTTCCTTTTCCCGGGCGTATCGTTCATTTTGCGATTTCAGCGTGTCGCGGTTGATCACACATGCCTTGAAGGCATCACTGTTACCGACCATCATGAAATTCCCTTCTTTGCTTCCTGGCAACTCCATGTATCTGTAGGAGGCATGGTGTCCATATCTCTTTTCGATCTGATCCCATCCATTCAGGAAGGTGGGGCAGGCGTCGTTGAGGCAAATGAACAAAACCTCAGATCCCCAGCCCAGACCGTCGCCTACATGGATCGGAGGCGCTTCGCAACATGACATTTTTTCTTTGCACTTGGGACATATTTTTTCTTCGTCTAACACGCTCAAATCATAACCCATAACTGCTCCTTGAAAAAAAGAGAAAACCGCCGTATGCAGCCGGCGGTAATGAACATTCTTAACTAATTTTAGCCTTAAATATAAATATACGATACGAAATTACAATATATTTAATAGATCTTCAGGTTGGGGTGGCTGATGAGTTCATCGACCGCCTTTGCCTGTTTCATCCGAGCCTGAAGAAAGGATGGCGGCATGAATCTCGTGTTTTCATACATTATTGCCGTAAGTTCGGAAATCCTACCCTGTTCGGCCAGATCGATGAGCATAACCAGATTCTTTGCGAAAGTGCGCACGATTTTTCTGCCGTCGCCGGTCGTAGCCATAATTTCCGCATAAGTGCGCGGGTTTTGGTTGTGAACGCGCGCCATGGCCAATATCCCGTAGAGCGAAGTCAGGGTGGAATGGCTGTTGATGTCGTCGCAATCGATCTGGTGCTCCCGCAAGGTTTTGGCGAGAGCCACGGAAATCGTGGTCGGCAGTTTTTGCCCGATCCCCATGAGGAGGTCGTGCTGGGTGGCCGTGTCATGGTTGATGTCCGCCCCGTGCTTGTAGAGGAATGCCTCGAACTCGCTGCAAAAACTTCCGCTTCGATGAGTGCGGACGATGGAGGCGTTCTTTTCTTTCATGGTCAGGGCCTGAGGCCCCCAGAGATTGTGCACGAACATCACTTCGACACCGGGACTGGTCGATTCGAGCGAGGCCTTGATGGTATTTTCCGACTCGCCGGCCAGGATGATCAGGGCCTGACCGTCACGCAGCAGGGGGCCGTATTTTCTGATTGTCTCGGAGGTCACCGAGATCGGCACGCAGACGGCGACCACATCGACCTGCTTGATCATGTCCTCCGGGGTCAAAGGAGTAGACCGGCCGGTAATGAGGGTTTTATAACCCTCGTTCTGCAGCCGGTCGGCAAACCATTTCGACATGTCACCGCTGCCGATGAAGCCGAAGGCCTTGATCTTCTTCACCCGCATATCCACGCGGGGGAAAGAACCCAGGACCCTCAACGAGTCGTCCTCCTGGATAACGACCTTCTCGATGGTGCGCAGGGCGTCTTTCACCAGGTGGTCGTTGACGTGGCCTTCCACCTCGACATAGATCTGCAGTTTCTGGGTCTTGATATCGTTTTCCGACTGGAGATCAAGGATGTTTATTCCCCGCCGGGTGAACTCCCCCAGGATATCGGCAAGCATTCCCACCCGGTCGCGCAAAGGCCGGGTTATGACCGCGGTCGCATCGTAACCCGAGACCGGCGCCATTTCCCTGCCGATGATGGCGAACCTGGTGCGATTGTAGGAGACCACTTCCCGGGCGATCAGGGTAAATCCATGTTTTTTCACCAGTTCCTCGGCGTCGATGACCGCATGGCCCTGCTTGCCTTCTGCCTTGATCGCCGCCATCGCCGCTTCGATATCGGGGACTTTCATCAACGTGGCGTTCGGGTAGTGTTCATCGATGAATTCATCGCATTGTCTGAAGACCGAACCCCGCCCGACGATGGTAGTGATTTCTGGCCCTCCCTTACGGGTATCGGCAAGGATACCGAGGGAGAGATGGATCGGCAGGACGATGTTGTCTGTCCAGAAACCCTGATCCATCTTGGCAACCAGCCGAAAATAGTCCTTAATCTCACCCTCCCGGGTATTGTAGACCGGAATCAGCATCCGATCGGCCCGGCCATCGCGGAAGGCCGCCAGGACATCGGATATGCGGTTGAACAGGAGCAACTCCACACCCGGAGCATACTGGCAGGCGGCTTGATGGCTGTCGGATCCGACGGGACCGAGGGTGGCGATGGGAACCATGGATGTCAAGTCAAGGTTAAAGGGTCTTTGTTTCCGGGCGAATGTGGAGTATAAGGGGGAAAATCACCGGACTGAATTCATTTGCAAATGATGCGCTGTGCAAAATATCCGTAATTAGCTCGTTCGGCAACTGTTAATAGTCTCTTCCGGCGGCTTCTGGCCCTCTCACCCCATGACAGCAGACATTGGAGAATATGTAACCTCCCTCAAGGCCTCTGCCAAATTCGGCCCGCAGGTGGTGTGTCACAGAATTCAGCCGAACCAAGGGGGAGAGTGGACTCCTTATTTTCCTTCGCTGTCCGATCCGCTCCGCGATTGCTTGGAGCAGTCCGGGGTAGACCGCCTCTACACCCATCAGCACCGGGCAATAACGAAGATTCTGGAAGGCAGGGATGTCCTGGTCGCCACGCCCACCGCATCGGGCAAGAGCATGATCTACAATCTCCCAGTCCTGGACGATCTTTTCCGGGAGAATCCAGGACACTCGCTCTATCTCTTCCCCTTGAAGGCGCTTGCCCAGGATCAATACAAGGTGCTGGACGGTCTGTTTGCCAGGCTGCCGGCCGAGACCCGCAGCCAATATCCTGTTTTCGCCTCCCTCTTCGACGGCGACACATCGAGCTATGCGAGGAGAAAGATCCGCGAGAATCCTCCCCGGGTGATCCTCACCAACCCGGAAATGCTGCATCTGTCCATGCTCCCGCATCACCGCAGCTGGCAGTCGTTCTTCGGCGGGTTGCGATACGTGGTGATCGATGAGGTCCACAGTTACCGGGGGGTGCTCGGCAGCCACATGGCCTGGGTGATCCGCCGCCTGGTTCGCATCGCCAACCACTACGGGGCCGATCCGGTCTTCATTCTCCTCTCCGCGACCATCGGCAATCCCGGTGAGCTGGGGAGAATGCTGCTGAACAGGCCGGTGGAGGTGATAGCCGAATCGGGGGCCCCGCGGGCTGAGAAGCATATGCTCTTCATCAACCCCTGGGACAGCGCAGGCTATACAGCGAGCCAGCTGCTCGAGGCGGCGGTGAAGCGGGGGTTGCGGACCATCGTCTATACCCAGTCGCGCAAGATGACCGAGCTCATCAACATGTGGACCGCCCCGCGCCTGGGTGAACTCGCCGTGAAACTGAGCGCCTACCGCGCCGGCTTTCTGCCCGAGGAACGGCGTGAGATCGAGGGCATGCTCTTTTCCGGAAAGCTCCTGGGCGTCATTTCCACCTCCGCCCTGGAGTTGGGGATCGATATCGGCGACCTCGATCTCTGCATCCTCGTGGGATACCCCGGATCGATCATGGCCACCTGGCAGCGGGGAGGCAGGGTCGGAAGGGGGAGACGGCCATCGGCAACCATCCTGATCGGCCAGGAGGATGCCCTGGACCAGCATTTCATGAAGCAGCCAGAGGATTTTTTCCGGCGATCGCCGGAGTCGGCGGTGCTCAACCCGGAAAACCCCTCGATCATGGACAGCCATCTCCACTGCTGCGGCGCGGAACTGCCGCTATCGGCGACCGAGCACCTTCTGGAAACCCCGACGGTACGGCAGAGAGTCGAGGCGCTCTTCCTGGCGGGAGCGCTGCTGCAGACCGCCTCCGGCGACCAGTGGGTTTCCGCAAAAAAATACCCCCAGCGCCAGGTCAGCCTGCGCGGGGGAGGAACGCAGATGGCTATCATCGACGGAGAATCCGGGGAAATCATCGGCGAGATCGACAACCTGCGCGGCATGAAGGAATGTCACCCCGGTGCCGTCTACCTGCACCGATCAAACATATGGGTGGTCGACCACTTCGATCTGGAGGCCAGCGAGGTGGTGGTCCGCCGCAAGTCTCCCAGCTATTTCACCAGGCCCACGTCGGAAAAGAGGACGGAGATCCTCGATGTCCTCGACACGAAAACCACATTTTCCGCCCGGGTTTCCTTCGGCAGGGTGAGGGTCACCGAAAAGGTGACCGGTTACCAGAAGCGCAACAATCACACCCAGAAACTGGTGTCGACCGTGAGCCTCGACCTGCCGGAACAGACCATAGAAACAGAAGGTCTGTGGCTCGACATTCCGCCGCTCCTGGTCGCCCTCTTCGAGCAGGAGAAGCTCCACTTCATGGGGGCCATCCATGCCCTGGAACACGCAATGATAGCCCTTTTTCCGCTGCTCGTGCTCTGCGACCGCAACGATATCGGCGGCATCTCCTGTCCCTTCCATGCCCAGACAGAGCAGGCCTCGATTTTTGTCTACGACGGCTATCCCGGGGGAGTCGGCCTGGCCAGGGAGGCCTTTCGCCAGATCGATCTTCTCCTTGCCCAAACCCGGCAAGCCATCTCCTCCTGCGGCTGCGAAACCGGCTGCCCGTCCTGCGTGCACTCGCCCAAATGCGGTTCAGGCAACAGGCCCATCGATAAACATGCCTGCCTCCGCCTGCTGGAGGAGATGCTGAAGGAGGTAGGGGAGACAGCCGATCAACCGGAAGCGCTGCAGTCGCTACCTCCATTACAGGTCGCCCTCATTCCCAAGACCCCTGCAGCTCTGCCAATCCCGCCGGTTCGCCTGGGACTCGAGGCCCTGCCGGCGAGGTACGGGGTTTTCGACCTTGAGACTATCCGCTCGGCGGAGGAGGTCGGAGGCTGGGGCCAGGCCCACCGCATGGGGGTGTCGGTGGCGGTGGTGTACGATTCGGCAATGAACGACTACGTTACCTATTTGGAACATGAAATCGATCAACTTGTCGAACACCTGAAGAGCTTCGATCTGGTGGTCGGTTTTAACAACAAGCGATTCGACAACCGGGTGCTGTCCGGATATACAGATCATGACTTGAACCGGCTGCCTGCGCTCGATTTGCTCGAGGAAGTCCAGAAATACCTCGGCTATCGGCTGCGTCTCGACAGTCTTGCCGAGCATACCCTCGGCACTTCCAAAACAGCCGACGGGTTGCAGGCCCTGCAGTGGTACAAGGAGGGCCGTCTTGATCTCATCCGCCGGTACTGTCAAAAAGATGTGGAAATAACGAAGAACCTGCTGCTGCATGGCTTGGAAGAAGGCTACTTCCTCTTCGCCAATAAATCAAAGCAAACGGTGCGTCTGCCGTTGACGCTGGACAGAACGATCTGCAGTATCCTCCATCAGGGCCAGAGCAGGGGAGCAAAGATCCAGCCGGTCGTGCCGCTCGCGTGACGGACCTGTGACCATTTGCCTTTTGTCCCTAATACCGTCACGACCACCCCGCGTTCGACATCGGCAATTACGGCACTGTCGGTGGAGGGTTCACTGCGCATATTCACACTCTTTTCTGAATTTACTATTGCCGTATCACCCTTTTTCACGACGCTTTGGTGAATCCAGCCGGAGTCGTTCTCGAAATCGACGACCTGATACCAGTCTCCGGTCTTATTCAATACCTTGAGCGGGTAACCCTGGAAAAGTTCCATCGAAGAAGGGTAGTTGGTGCCGGCGCCGGTCCTCACATTGGCATTGTCTGTGTTTACGGTGAGATATTCGGCGGCGTGGACGGAAGTAGCAAGAAAGAGACTGAAGATTCCGGTTGTCAGGATTTTTGAGATTGGATGTTTCATGCGTTCAACGTTGAATTTGAGATTTCCGAGATGAATGAACCAGTTACACAGCATTATCCTAGCATGCTCCCTTTCTATAGCATGTATCGCCGTGCAAGTCAAATATCATAGCCCCCGATGTTGCGGGGCGTGATGAAGGAGAGCATCGGCCTGTCACCTTCCATCTCGGCGACTGCCCCAAGAGGTATGGTCAGGTTACCGGGGCAATGGCCGGACGGGAAATTTCCCCAGACAGGCAGACTCCTACCACCGAGAATTTCAAGCGCCCGGTTCCAGATCATCTCCAGATAACCCAATCTTTCCGTGTGAGAATGTTGAGAGATGGAGAAATCGCCGAGGATGAGGCCGGCTATGCGGTCGAATTTCCCGGCCAGTTGCAACTGCGTGAGCATGCGATCGATCTTGTAGGCGGGTTCGTTCACGTCTTCCAGCAGGACGATTTTTTCGTCCCAGCTGAAATCATAGGGAGTGCCGAGGAGAGCCACCAGGCTGGCTAAGTTGCCGCCGACGACGGGTGCCGTAGCCTTGGGGCCCTTTTTCAGGATCTCTACGTCCTTCGCCGGGATAGGGTGCGACCACCCGCCGGTGAGGGAAAGGTACAGCCGCTCGAGTGTATCACGGCTGGAGTCGCCCAGCGAGGTGGCAACTGGTCCGTGGAAACTGACGAGGCCAGTTCTGGCGAAGAGGTAGTTCAGCAGTATTGTGATGTCGGAAAAACCGATGACCGGTTTCGGATTGCGGCGGATCATTTCCAGATCGATTCTGCCGATCATCCGGATGCAGCCGTATCCCCCCCTCAGGGCGATGAGCGCCTTTACCTCCGGATCGCTGTACATGACATTGAATTCCCGGCCGCGGTTGTCATCGGTGTCGGCGAGATAACCGTGGCCGGGCCAGAAATTCCTGGGGAACTTCACCTCGAAGCCCATTTCATGCAATATCTGGACACCCCGATTAAATCGGTCCAGGTTTGCCACATGGCCGGCCGGGGCAATCACGCCAATGGTGTCTCCTTTATGAAGAACAGGCGGGAAGAGAGAAATTTTCATCGTTTAATCAATTTCCTGTAAATGATAGCCAGGCCGTTCAGGGTCAGGAGTGGATCGATTACATTGATGGTCGTGGCAAAAGGGGCAATCAGCCCAGACATGCCGCCTGTGGCCACCACCCGGAAAGGTTCCTCCGAAAATTCCACCATCTCCTTTCTTATCCCGTTCACCAGACCATCGATCATCGCGCCGTATCCGTACAAAATACCGCTCTTCATCGCCTGAACCGTCGATTTACCGATGATATTCGCCGGAGCCTCGGAAACGTCGATATGGGGCAGCTTGGCGGTCCTGTTGGCCAGAGCCTCAAGGGAGATGGCGATACCGGGGAGGATGGTGCCGCCGAGATATTCGCACTTTTCGGTGACGCAGTCAAAGGTAATGGCCGTGCCGAAGTCGATGACCACCTGCTTGCAGTGTGCCGTATCCCAGGCAGCGATGGCATTGACCAGGCGGTCGGCCCCCACTTCCTGGGGATTGTCAAGCTTGACCTGGATGAGTCCGTTTAGGCGATCCACGGCAACGACAATGATATCGCTTTCCAGGGAGGCGGAAAAATGCTTCCGGCAGCAGGCTACCCAGGCCGTTTCCAGAGTCGGTACGACGCTGGCGATGATTATACCCTGGATTTTTTCCTTCTCGATGCCGACCATGCCGAACAGCGTATGGTAGCGTATGGCCAGTTCATCGACGGTACTCTTCGGGTCCGACTTCAGCCGCCATTGACCGAGGAGCACATCGTTTTCGTACATACCCGTCACTGTATGGGAGTTCCCGATATCAACCACTAGAAACATATTGCACCTGTTGGACTTCAAAATGGTTTTCGATGTTTCGCCTTGAATTGCCGGACAAGAGATTATAATAGATGCAATGAAGATATGCATCGAAAACAGGATAAAAACAAAAGGCTAGCTCCTGCTGCCGCTGCCGACAACTAACTTCACATTCTGGAAAACTATGGGCAAACTCATATTGATATCAACCACTGTCAGCAACAAAGAAGATGCCGAACGTATTGCGGGGCTGCTGCTTGATCGCCGGCTGATCGCCTGCGCCCACATCTCGGGCCCGATCACCAGCGTCTACCCTTGGCAGGGCAAGGTCAACACCGCCCCGGAATACACCTTGAGCGTCAAAACCACCAGTCAGCACTGGCTGACTCTCGAGGAGGTCCTCAGGCAGGAGCATCCCTATGAACTGCCGGAAATCGTCGGACAGGAAATTTCCCTTGTGAGCGAGGCCTACTACGACTGGGTGTGCGGAGAAGTGCAATGAGCGACAAAGCCCCCTCGAAAGGATACCGCAGGCGCAAAAGCGGCGAATACGTGTGCCACTGCTGCAAAAAACCGCAGCAGTTCTGCTGGAGCTGTCCCTGCGGCTTCATGATCTGCAAGGACTGTTTCGAAGAGAACAAGTGGGGCATCAGCAACGGCCCCACCTGGATCTGTCCCGATTGCGAGCGGATCCGGATGATGTAATGCCTCACCATGACTTGATTCCTTTTTCCTCCCCGATACTACCCTCCTCAGTGGGACAACTGATTCAGAGGACAGAATAAAGCGAAGTCTCCCTTGTTGCGTCTTCCCCTGAAATGCAATAATATGCCCTGTCAGCAACGAACTCCACTTTCCGGGTGTCCTGAGATATGAACGCATCTACAACGACTTATGATGAAAGTAAGATAAAAACCCTGAGCTCCCTCGATCACATCCGAAAGCGTCCGGGGATGTATATCGGTCGGCTGGGGGACGGCTCGAACCACGATGACGGTATCTACATTCTCCTCAAGGAGGTTGTCGATAATGCCATCGACGAGTTCATCATGGGGGCCGGCAAACGGGTCAACATCTCCATCAGCCCCACAGGTCAGGTGACGGTGAGGGATTACGGCCGGGGCATCCCCCTGGGCAAGGTCGTCGACTGCGTATCCACCATCAATACCGGGGCGAAATACAACACCGAGGTGTTCCAGTTTTCCGTCGGTCTGAACGGCGTCGGCACCAAGGCGGTCAATGCCTTGTCCGAACTTTTCATTGTAACGTCCTATCGTGACGGCAGATTTGTTTCGGCCAGGTTCAACGACGGCAAACTGGTGGACCGGCAGGAAGGGGAAACCGAGGAGAAGAACGGTACCCTCATCGAATTTCTGCCGTCGAAGGAGATGTTTCCCGACTTCGCCTTCGATCCGTCGTTTGTCGAGAAGCGCCTCTGGCGCTATGCCTATCTGAACGCCGGGCTGAAGATATATTTCGACAAAAAGATCTTCCATTCCGCCAACGGCCTGCTCGATCTGCTCAACAAGGAACTAGACGGCGCCGAGTTGTACCCGCCCATCTACTATCGCGACGCCACGCTCGAATTCGCTTTTTCCCATACCGACACCTTCAGCGACTGCTACTTCACCTTCGTCAACGGCACCTATACCAGCGAGGGCGGCACGCACCTCTCGGCCTTTCGCGAAGGCATCCTGAAAGGCATCAACGAGTTTTCCGGCAAAAAATTCATCAACACCGATGTGCGCGACGGCATTGTCGGTACTCTGGCCATCAAGATCAAGGACCCGGTCTTCGAGTCGCAGACCAAGAACAAGCTGGGCAACACCGAAATCAGGTCCTGGATCGCCGGCAAGGTGCGGGAGGCGGTATCGAGTGCGCTGTACAAGGACACGGAGTCAGCCCAGCGGCTCATAGACAAGATCCTTCGCAACGAAAACGTCAGGAAGGAGTTGCAGAGCGTCCGCTCGGAGGCCAGGGCCAACGCCAAAAAGGTCGCCCTGAAGATCGATCAGCTCAAGGACTGCAAGTACCATCCGTCCAAGGACAAGCCGACGGATCCCGACAAGGAGAGTATGATCTTCATCACCGAGGGCCAGTCGGCGGCCGGTTCGATCGTTTCATCGAGGGACCCTCTGACCCAGGCGGTTTTTTCCCTGAAGGGAAAGCCGATGAACGTCTACGGCCAGAAGATGGCGATGCTGTACAAGAACGAGGAACTCTACGCCCTGATGAGGGCTCTGAATATCGAGGAATCCATTTCCGATATCCGCTACGACAAGGTCATACTGGCAACCGATGCCGATGTCGATGGCCTGCATATCCGCAACCTGCTGCTGACCTTCTTTCTCCATTACTTCGAACCCTTGGTCAAGCTGGGCTATGTATACGTCCTGGAAACCCCGATCTTCCGCGTCCGCAACAAGCAGGAAACCATCTACTGCTATACGGAATCGGAAAAACAGGAAGCCATAAAAAAACTGCAGGGCAGGGGCAACAAGACGATGGTCGAAACCACGAGGTTCAAGGGGCTTGGCGAGATCTCGCCCAAAGAGTTCAAGCAGTTCATCGGCCCGGATATCCGCCTGAAAGAGGTCACCCTCGATTCCCTCAGCGAGGTCGCCAAGGTGCTGTCCTTCTACATGGGGAAAAACACGCCGATTCGGCGCAAATATATCATGGAGCACCTGGTCGTGGTGAACTAGGAGTCTGTCGGAATTGCTATAATCCGACAGACTCCCAGGGCCGCGGAAATCGCCCAACTGGAAATCAAGAGCATACAACAGGCCTAGTCCACACTACCGACAGAGAAAATGGAACCATCCCATCCAGGCAAGCTGCATCGATTATTTGACAAGAATTTCATCGAATACACCTCGTATGTCATCCGAGAAAGAGCAATCCCGGCCCTCGAGGACGGTTTGAAACCGGTTCAGCGACGCCTGCTCCAGACCCTGCACAATATGGACGACGGCCGGTTCCATAAGGTGGCCAATGTGGTGGGGGAGACCATGAAACTGCATCCCCACGGCGACCAGTCCATCTTCGCGGCTCTCGTCAACCTGAGCAACAAGCAGTACCTCATCGAGCAGCAGGGCAACTTCGGCAATATCTTCACCGGAGACCGCGCCTCTGCGGCGCGCTATATCGAATGCCGGCTTTCCCCGCTTGGCAAGGAGGTCTTGTTCAACAAGGATCTTACAGAGTATATCGAGTCCTACGACGGCAGGATGCTCGAACCGGTCACCCTGCCGGCGAAGATCCCCTTGCTGCTGCTGCTTGGCGCCGAAGGCATCGCGGTCGGCATGGCCACCAAGATCCTGCCCCATAACTTCTGCGAATTGCTCGAAGCACAGAAGGCCATTCTGCGGGGTGAGGAGTTTGCGCTGTATCCGGATTTCCAGCAGAAAGGTACGGTCGATGTCAGCAACTACGAGGATGGCAACGGCAAGATCAGATGCCGGGCAAGGATAGAGGAAGCCAACGAAAAGACGATAATAATCCGTGAGATTCCCTATTCGACGACCACCCAGTCCCTGACCGATTCCATTGAAAAGGCGGCGAAGGCGGGAAAGATCAAGATCGTCTCCATCAACGATTACACCGCCGAAAACATCGAGATTGAGATCAAGCTGGCCAGAGGCATCTACGCCAGGGACACCATCGAGGCCCTCTACGCCTTTACCGACTGCGAGGTTTCCATCGTCCCGAACCTCACTCTGATCAACGGCCTGACACCTGAAACCTCGACGGTCAGCGAGGTTTTGCTCCAGAATACCGCCAAGCTAAAAAGAGATCTTCAGAAAGAGCTTGAAATCGAGCTGGGGCGTTTGGAAGAGAAGTTGCACGCCAAGATTCTCGAGCAGATCTTCATCGAAGAGCGACTTTACAAGAACATCGAAGAGGAGACCAGCTACCCGGCGGTTCTTAAAACCGTCGAACAGTCCCTGGCGGCGTATCGCGAGCAGCTTATAAGGCCGGTCACCAAAGAGGATATCGAGCGGCTTCTCGAGATCAAGATCAAACGCATCTCCCGTCACGATATCAACAAGCACCAGCAGGAAATCAAAGAGATTCGGAAGAGGATGAAGGAGATCGAGAAATCCCTGAAGGATATGGTGGCTTTCACCATTTCCTTTCTCGATGATCTGCTGAAGAAATACGGTCACCTCTATCCGCGTCAGACAGAAATTACCAGTTTTTCGGAAATAAGCGTGCGCGACGTCGCTCTCTCCAATCTCGTCGTGGCCTACAATCGGAAGTCCGGTTTTCTCGGTCATCAGATCAAGGAGGAAGACCCGGAGGATTTGAACGTCACCTGTTCCGAATACGACAAGTTGCTGCTGATCTTTGCCGACGGTCTTTATAAGGTCATTCCGGTGGCGGAGAAACTCTATGTAGGGCCGGATCTTCTCTGGTTCGGCATCGTCCAGAAGGTCATCATCTTCAACGTCATCTACAGGGACGGCGCGGAAAACTACGCCTACCTGAAACGATTTTCGACTCCCAGTTTTATCCTGGAAAAGGAATATCGGCTGTTTCCGGAACACAAGAGATCGCGAATCCTGCATCTGGATTTCGGGGAGAACAAGTATGTAAAGGTCGGTTTGGCTCCTTCATCCAGGGCCAAAACCAACAGCATGGAGGTGGCTTTCGATGACTATCTGATCAAGAATGTTGCCGCCAAGGGTAAAAGGCTATCCAATCGTGCTGTCAGAAAAATAGTAGCATCCTCGGGTGAAAATCGATCAATAGAAAGGCAGGTTCTTCCTTTGCCTTTCGAGCAGCAGTCGAAAGGGGGTGGGGAGGATACAGAAAGGGAGGAATAGACAAAGTTGGTCGGCACAAGCTCGACAGGAAATGCTAATTTGCACTAGCATTCAGCCTGTTGCAGGCTAAATCTCATCTGTATTCTCGGGCTCTCCTCTCAGGGAGTGCTGTCCGGCATGGATGATTTTCATGTCGACGATATCCCCTGCCGCGTATCCGCAACACTCCAGGAAATGGACAATATGGTTGGTGCCGGTGCGGCCTTTTCCTCCATTTTCGCCACACTCTTCAAGCAATACCGATTGCACCGAACCAACGAATTCCTTGTTGCGTTCGAGACTTATTGCATCCTGTCGTTTTTGGAATATCATCAACCGCTCTGACTTGACGTCCTCGGCAACCTTGTCAGCGAGTCGACTGGCCTGCGTGCCTGGCCGATCGGAATATTTGAAGGAGAAAGAGCCGTGGAAACGGACTTTCTCGAGAAGATTCATGGTTTCCTGGAAATCCTCATCGCTTTCTCCTGGAAATCCGATAATAATATCGGTCGTTAGCGCTATTCCCGGCAAATATTCACGAAGTTTTTCAACTTTCTCCAGGTATTGCTCCACCGTGTATTTGCGGTTCATTCTCTTGAGAATCCGGTTCGATCCAGATTGCACAGGAAGGTGAAATTGCGGACAAAGGTTTTTCACGTCGCGAAAGCTTGCCATCAGCGGATCGGTGAGATCCTTGGGGTTGGACGTGGTGAAACGCAGGCGGGCCAAGCCGGTGATTGTTGAAACCTCTTTCAAGAGGTCGGCAAAGCTGTATGGCATTCCGTTCGCGGTTACCGCGTTGGCTTTCCCGTAACTGTTGACGTTCTGGCCAAGGAGAGTGATTTCCTTCGCACCGGCCTTTACCAGTGCCTGAATTTCTTCGATTATATCTTCAACTTTTCGTGATATTTCTCTGCCGCGAGTATACGGTACGACGCAGTAGGTGCAGTAATTATTGCACCCCTGCATGATGGTGACGAATTTGCTGAACTGCACGGAAGAGGAGGAGGTGCAATCACCAGGGGCGTTTCCTGCCGCTACCGAGGGAATGTCAGGCAGGAATTTGGGAATAGCGTAGTCGTCTCTCAGGTCGGTTACAACCCGGCTGCCATCCCTTTCAGCGTCTTGCAGCAGCGCACCGATAGTATAGATATTCTGAGTACCTACCACCAGATCGACATGGGGCATCCGTTCGAGCAGGCGACTGCCTTCCTGTTGGGCGACGCAACCGGCAACGCAAATTTTCATTGCCGGCTTCCTCAGCTTGGCTTTCCGAAGGTGCCCCAGCAGACTCAACACCTTCTGTTCCGCTTTGGCGCGAATCGAACATGTGTTGAGGACAACCAGATCCGCCTCGTCCATCTTCATGCCTTCGATATATCCGTAGCCAGAAAGAGACTGCGCCATGATCTCGGAGTCTCTCTCGTTCATCTGGCAGCCGAAAGTCTTTATGTAAAATATCTTGTTTTCCATGTATGTTACTTCATTTGCGCGATAAGATCCAGTCAGCGATCCGGCGATCGCCCCTAACAAATCAAACAACTCACCGGCCATCGCGCCGGGATACCTGATCACTACCAGACCGGCGGAACAGTCATAACTCGAAAGGATAGCGAGATTGTCATAACCTTCCAGTATGAACTTCAGGAAGTGAAACCTGGCAGGGGAGATTCGCAAGTACAACTCGTTCAACCTTTTTTCGACCATCGGCTTTATACCGCAAGGGTAGAATCGACTTCCATCATGTTTTGGGAATTTGCGGCAAGAAGGGGAGAGACAACTTCACGCAGGAACTCTTCCGTCTGTTCCTTAGCCCTGCCGGTAAACTTTGAGTAGTCGGAGACCATCGCCTTGAGTTCGGCAGTCGAGAAGGGGATGCGGTCGTCTTCGGCAAGACGCTCCAGCAGGTCGTTTTCTTTTCCCTCTTCTTTTACCCTTCTACCGGCGGCAAGGGAATGCTCCTTGACAACCTCATGCATCTCCTGACGGCTTTTGCCTTTCCCGACAGCATCCATCAGGATTTTTTCGGTGGCCATGAATGGTAGTTCCGCCTGCAAATATTTATTGATTTGCTCCGGAAATACAACCATATCAGAAGTAATGTTTACAAATAATTTAAGGATGGCATCGGTGAGCAGGAAGGCCTGGGGAATGTCCATTCTCCTGATCGCCGAGTCATCCAGAGTCCTCTCAAACCACTGATTGGCGTAGGTGGCTGCAAAATTCTGCGGCAGATTCATAAGTTTCCGCGCCAATCCCGTCAGTCGCTCAGACCTCATTGGGTTTCTCTTGTAGGCCATGGCCGAAGACCCCGTCTGGTTCTTCTCGAAAGGTTCTTCCTGCACCTTGAGATTCGAGAGCAGACGCAGATCGACGGCAAACTTATGAGCTGTCGCGCCGATCCCGGCAAGCGTTTCCGCCAACTTCATATCAAGCTTGCGCGTGTAGGTTTGACCAGTGACGTGAAATGTAGCGTCAAATCCAAGCTTTTCTGCTACAAGTTGATCCAGTTTCCGAACCTTTTCGTGGTCACCCTTGAAGAGTTCGATGAAGGTCGCCTGGGTTCCGACAGTGCCCTTGGCGCCTCTGGCCTTTACCTGCTTCAGATAATTGTCGATGTACTCAAGATCCATCACAAGATCTTGAATATACAAGGTATTTCGTTTGCCAACGGTGGTCGGTTGGGCGGGCTGGTAATGGGTAAAACCAAGAGTTGCAACGGACTTGTGTGTTTCGCAAAAGGCAGCGAGATTCTTGACCACCTGGAGCAGGGAAGCGCGCACCAGCTGCATGGCCTTTTTTTGGATGATGAGATCGCTGTTGCACACGACGAACTGAGAGGTGGCGCCGAGATGGATAATGCCCGCGGCTTTCGGGCATTTAAGTCCGAATTCATAAACATGCGCCATGACGTCATGCCTGATCTCTTTTTCTTTTTGGGCAGCCGCATCGTAATCGATGTT
Source organism: Pseudomonadota bacterium (assembly GCA_023412495.1). The sequence continues at coordinate 101,957 of JAEYNP010000080.1, read as the reverse complement.
CTCTGTGTTGGCCCGCATTTCATCCAGCATTTCCTGTGTAACGATATCCGTCAACCCCAGTTCGTGCTGCGCTTCCGCGAGTGCGAGCCAGCACTTTCGCCATAAGGTGAACTTGGTTTTTTCAGAAAAAAGTTGCTGCATGGCACGGCTCGTGTAACGGCTCACGAGGGGTTCCTGGTAGATATCACGAGACATAAATGGCTCCGTTCAATTATAGATATTTTTATGATGTGGCTGTTAATTCGATCTTGTTTGAGATGAGGATTGGGTCAGAGAGCGGGGTCGAGAAAGGATCCTGGAGCGATAAAAACCGTATTTATAGCATCTTTAGCGGAAGAATGAAACCCAAGTCGGTCGCGGTAGACACTTCTTCACCGTTTGCGCGACCCCAAGAAGCAATGTCGCATAATGTATATTATGTATAGTTAGATGATTTTTCGTAAATAACAAATATATAGTGTGCATGACTAATGGCTTATGGACAGAGAATCTACAGCGACATCTTTGATCGCTGCGACCTTTTCGAGTCATCCTCCCCCTGTTACAAAAAACACGGGCAAGAAAATGACGGAGGTTTTCGAAATATTTGTTCGTAAAATTATATTTTTTTCACTAATTCGAAAATGCGAGTTGAGAGAAATGGCAATAGCGGCAGGCACCTAAACATCAATCACCCTCACCTGCCAACTTACGTTGCCGCGAAAGCGATTGAGGGTAGGCACAAAGAGCATGCTTCGGTGCGGAACCTTCTGAATTTCATCAATCCGCCCGCCCAAGCTGAAACCAATTCCTTTCAAATTGGAATATTTCCCTCGAATGGTCAGTTGGAGATGCTCCGAGTCTTTACCGACCGTCCTCGAATCGACTATTCGAACTGCATTATCGCAAAAGATCGGCTGCAGATTGCCCGGCCCGAAAGGTTCCAGCAGCTGAAAAAATGAGATGTGATCCGCTGTCATCAACTGCTCAACCGAGCACTCGACATCGAAGCGCTTTTTTGCCGGAGGTGATCTCTTTTCCCAGAATTTTTGTGCGACCTCCGCAAAGGCCGACTCAAAACCAGCCATCTTCTCCTGGCTTACCGAGAGCCCCGCAGCCATCTCGTGTCCGCCGTACCGATCTACCCACGTGGAACAAGCGTCTATCATCTCGAGGATATGTATCCCTTCTATCGATCTGGCCGATCCAACAAAGCTGGCCGAACCATCGGACATTATCTTCGTGGCAAAAACGATGGAAGGCACACCGTATAATTCCACAAGTCTTGCAGCCACAATGCCGGCTACGCCCTGGTGTAATTCGCCTTTTACTATGATACTTTTATAGGTTTTTATCAGCCAGTTATCAACTAAACTTAATGCTGTTTCGAGATTGTCTGCGCTTATTGTTCGCCGGAGTTCATTCAACTGCGTGAGTTTTGGGATCAGAACTTTAGCCTCTTTCCGATTTCTGGCGGTGAGAAGCCTTACAACCAGGTCGCTCTCCCCTAGCCTGCCGGCCGCATTAATTTTGGGACCGATGAGATATCCGATGTCCTCGGAGGTTAAGTCTCCCGTGCAGATATCGCAGGACAAAAGCAGTTCCTGGAGGCCAGGGAATGACGGCTCGGCGAGGGCTTCGAGCCCTGCCCTCACCAGTATCCTGTTCGTTGGGGTGAGATCAACAACGTCGGCAATAGTTCCTAGAGCCACAAAAGCCAGATATTTTTTGAGATTTACCTTGGGAGGCGATGTTTCCGGAGAAAAACGTGCGAAATATTCTGCCCTGATTCCGGAAACCAGATAGAAAACTACCCCAACGCCGGCCAATTGCTCTTTGTGGAATCCGCAGGAAAGCTGCGCTGGATTGAGAATCAGGCAGGCCGGTAGGCCATGCTTTGGGATGCTGTGGTGGTCTGTAACTAGGACTGTTCCGCCAATCCTCTGGATGAAATCGATCTGCTGGGCATTGGATATGCCGCAGTCAACCGTAATAAGAAGAAAATCATCGGAAAGGTCGATTCTTTTCCGGGCAATGAACCAATCGGTATTCAGCCCGTATCCTTCGGTCAGTCTGTTGGGGATATGCCACAATACTTCCACCCCCAGTTCCCGGAAAAAGTTCACCAAAAGAGACGTGCCCGTAGTGCCGTCGACATCGTAGTCGCCCCACACTACGATCTGTTTGCCGGAGGACAGGTAATGAATGACCAGACCGACAGCCTCGGGGAGATTTTTCATCGCTTGAGGCTGCCTGAGATCGGAAAGACGGGGGTAAAGAAACCGGCGGATCGTTTCCTCACCCACTACTCCGCGTTTTCGCAGCAACTCCTCAAAAATATGTGGAATCTTTGCCGACTCATCGTCCTGGTTTGCAAGCCTTGCAGGTCCCATTCACTCTCCCCTGTTTTGTTGTGCAAGCCAGTTGTCGACTGCTGCCATTATCTCGTCCTCCTCCTCCACCTCATGCCATTGCAAAGCACTCATCGGACGGAACCACGTATATTGCCTCTTGGCATATCGACGGGTATCCCGGGCCAGCAGGTCGACCATCTCCTGCCAGGAATACTCACGATGCAGGTAACCGATCATATGACGATAGCCTATCGCCCTCATCGGTTTCAATTTCCAGTGGTATCCCATTCCCAGCAGTTTTTCCACCTCATCCTCCAGACCTTCGGCCAGCATCTTTTCGCATCTGCGATTTATTCTTTTATAGAGAAATGACCGGTCACAGGTCAGGCCGATTTGGAGTGTGTTGGTGAAGCGAACCGGCATGGCCCCGTGATTCTCGAGATGTTTTGACCAGGGGATGCCTGAAGAACAGAAAATTTCCAGAGCCCGCAACAGTCGCTGGGAATCGTTCATGTGAATTCTTTCCGCGGAAATACGGTCAACTGCAGCAAGTTCTTCATGAAGTTTCAATGGCCCTTCCGTTTGCAGGCGCAACCGCAACATGGTTCTTAGCTCCTCATCGCCTGGAGCGCCCGGAAAAATGCCTTCGAGAAGTGATCTGAGGTAGAGTCCCGTGCCGCCGGTCAGAAGGGGCAATTTCCTTCGAGACTGTATATCTCTGATGGCATGAAGCGCGTCTTCGGCGAAACGGGCCGCATCGTAATTCTCATCGGGATCGACAATATCTATCAGATGGTGAGGAATGTGTTGCCGTTCCCGGAGCGATGCCTTGGCGGTTCCGACATCCATATAGCGGTACACCTGCATAGAATCGACACTGACGATCTCGCAGTCGTACTGTCCGGCGATACGCAGGGACAACGCCGTCTTACCGATAGCTGTCGGTCCGACCATTACCAGGAGCGGTTTTTCGAAAACGTCGACTGCCGTCACGGGACCTCGTCAAAAAACAGAAAAGTGGCCAGGGTCGCCGCCCGCTTCTTTCCCATACCCGGAATTTTGGCTAAATCATCAAGGCTAAGCAAAGGGCCCACATTCTGCCTGTGGGCGAGAATGGAATCAGCCAGGGCGGGACCAATACCTTTAACTGTCATCAATATCTCTTTGTCGGCGCTGTTTATCGGGATAGCTTGAAAGAAAAACGGTGCATGGACCGCCGGCAGAGCATGTCCCGCAAGCTCATGATCATGGGCGGGGCTTGCGTCAACAACAAGATCTTCGGGCGACATGGAATGGAGGTATGCTGTTTTGGCAGGTGAACCAAAGGATGAAAAAGAAAAATCGCAGAAAATTCCAAGGCCTATATACAAAAATGCTATTGCCAGAATAACTAGTACCCGCCCGTCACCCATAAACTTCTGGAATGGAGTTTGAATGGCTCATAAGATTTCCCCGTCAGGGGCTATGATCTGTTGACGCTGAAATCTATCCGTTCATAGCAAAAATGCAACTTCATTCGGCCACCTCATGCCTTGCAGGCGATTTTCATTGTCTTGCCTGAGGATTGGAGTTATATACCTTGTTCTCGAATCCATTCCTCCTGTAGTAGAACATCCCATGGATAATACGGATTTTTTCAATATCGTGCTTGTGGAACCGGAAATCCCGCCCAACACCGGTTCCATCGCCAGGTTGTGTGGTGCGACAAATTCAATGTTGCATCTCGTTCACCCCCTGGGGTTCTCAACCGAAGACAAGCATCTCATTCGTGCCGGATTGGACTACTGGCAGTTTGTCAAAATCCGACACTGGGCGAGTTTAGATGAGTTTTTACAGGCTCAGCAGGAGTTGCGGCTCTTCTTTTTCACCACCAAGGTTGAGAAATCTTATACCTCGGCCCGGTACAGCCCCGGATGCTATCTCATTTTCGGCAAGGAAACCAAGGGCCTACCGGAGGATATACTGCGTCTGTATCATGACAGGTGCTATACTCTTCCGATGCAAAACCCAAATATCAGAAGTTTGAATCTTGCCATGACCGCTGGGATTGTCTTATATGAGGCGTTACGGCAATGTTCATCAGATTAGGGCCCTGTATTAGTACATTTGAGGCAATTGATATTTCGACTTGAACAACCTTCACCCACCACATTCATCACAGGAGAAGAAATCAATGGCTGACCGCGTATTCAACTTCAGTCCCGGGCCGGCAACACTTCCCTACGAAGTGTTGCTGCAGGCAGGCAAGGATGTCGTCAATTATAATGAAACTGGGATCGGTCTCATCGAAATGAGCCATCGCTCCAAGGAATTCATTGCCATCACCGATGCGACTGAAGCAGCTCTTCGCGAGCTGATGGGGATTCCCGACAACTATAAGGTGTTGTTCCTTCAGGGTGGCGCCTCTTCGCAGTTCTTCATGGTGCCCATGAATTTATTGGGACCAGGGAAAAAAGGATCGTACCTCAACACCGGAACGTGGTCCAAGAAAGCGATAAAGGAAGCGCAGCTCTTCGGCGAAGTCGAGGTGCCCTTCTCCAGTGAGGAAACCGGTTTCAAACGAGTGCCGAGGCCGGGAGAATATAGTGTTTCCCCCGACTCCGAATACTTATATTATGTCTCCAACAACACCATTTACGGCACCCAATTTCCGCAGATCCCGGTGAGCGAGAAAATGCTGATCAGCGATATGAGCTCCGACATCCTCTCCCGGCCGGTGGACGTCGCCAAGCATGGGCTGATCTTCGCCGGCGCCCAGAAAAATCTTGGACCGGCCGGGGTGACCATCGTCATTATCCGCGAGGATCTGCTCGACAGGACACCTCCCAAAACCCCCACCATGCTTTCGTATAAAACGCATGCGGACAAGGGATCCATGTTCAACACCCCACCCTGCTTCGCCCTCTACGTGGTCGGGGAAGTCCTGAAATGGCTGAAGAAGCTGGGCGGCGTGAAGGTCATCCAGGAGATGAATATCGAGAAGGCAAAAATGGTATACGATGCCATGGACAGCGGCGATTATTACCGGGGGCACGCCGACCGGGATTCCCGGTCGTTGATGAACATCACCTTTACCCTGCCCACTAAGGAGCTCGAAGCAAAATTCGTCGCCGAGGCAACGGCTATTGGTCTCAACGGGCTCAAGGGGCATCGTTCGGTGGGCGGCTGCCGCGCTTCCATCTACAACGCCTTCCCCAGGGAAGGCGTTGTCAAGCTCGTCCGGTTCATGAAGGACTTCGAGGCGAAGAACCCGGCCTGATGCAGTATGTCGGCAATGTCATCCGACCGCCCAGCGAGGCTGACTCCATCATCCTCCAGGTGACGGTCGGATGTTCCTATAATAAATGCACCTTCTGCGGCGCCTACAAAGACGTCGCATTTTCCCTCAAAGACGATGGGGTGATAGGCGAGGATCTCCTCTTTGCCGGCACGTACTGCAAGAACGCCACCCGCCTCTTTCTCGCCGACGGCGATGTGCTTATCCTCTCCCAACAAAGGCTGCTGAGGCTCTTTCGCATGATTCATGAGCATCTGCCATGGATCAAGCGTATTTCCTTGTACGGCAATGCCCGGGCGATACGCAGCAAGACGATCAAGCAGCTTCTTGAACTGAAGGCCAACGGCCTCAGTCGGATCTACATGGGCCTGGAAAGCGGCTGCGATAAGGTCTTGCGGGCTGTCAAGAAAGGGGAAACGGCCGAGACTCTGCAAGCCGCTGCGGCCAGGGTGAATGAGGCCGGGATTTTTCTGTCCGTTACCGCTCTTCTCGGTCTAGGAGGGATCGCCCTGTCCAAGCGCCATGCCGCCGAGACGGGCAAGGTCCTGGCAGCCATGGCTCCGAAGCAGATCGCCCTCTTGACCCTGATCCCTCTGGAGAACACCCCACTGGGGCAGGACGTGCTGGCCGGACGGTTCCAGGTCCCGGGGCCGCAGACCATACTGAAGGAACTTTATGAACTTCTCTCGCAACTTGGCGGCATCAGGTGTCAGTTCCACGCCAACCACGCATCCACCTATCTGCCTCTTGTGGGCAGGCTGCCGAAGGATCGGGATGACCTTCTGCGAAGAATAGAAGACGCCATGGCCGGCGCCGTCCCCCTGGTGCCGGAATTCAGGAGAGCCTTGTGAGCAGTACAGTAAAAAAAACAGATCTGAAGAACCTTACCCAGCAAGGACTCGTTGCCTATGTCGAAAGCCTTGGCCAGCCGGCCTTCCGCGGCAGACAGATAATGGGATGGCTGTACCGTCCGGGGATTACGGATTTTTCCCAGATGACGGATCTGGCCAAGGAATTCCGGAATATCCTCTCGGAACACGCCTGCATTTCCCGTTTCACCAATTCCTTGATCGAGAAATCGGAGGACGGATGCGTCAAGTTCGGCTTCAGGCTCGATGACGGCAACATCATCGAGTCAGTCCTTATCCCGGAGCCGGACCGGAACACCTTGTGCATCTCATCCCAGGTGGGCTGCGCCATGGGATGCTCCTTCTGCCTCACCGGCACCATGGGTTTCAAAAGAAATCTCACCCCTGCCGAGATCGTCAACCAGATCTGCGGCGTAAGAGACTACCTCCTCGCCCTGCCCCAGGAGCAGCTGATCGGCCCTGACCGGGTGACCAATGTCGTCTACATGGGCATGGGAGAGCCGCTCAACAACCTTGAAAACGTCCTCGCCTCCCTGTCGATCATAACCGAGCAGAAAGGCCTCGATCTCACCCCCCGGCGAATCACCGTCTCGACCTGCGGAATCGTGCCGAAACTGCGGGAATTGGGTGAAAAATCCTCCGTGAACCTGGCTATTTCCCTGCACGCCGTGGACGACGAGACCCGGCGCCGTCTGATGCCGATCAACGACCGCTATTCCATCGACGAGCTGCTGGCCGCCTGCCGGGACTTCCCCATGCCGAGAAGAAAGAGGATCATGTTCGAGTATATCCTGCTGAAAGACATCAACGATTCCGATCGTGATGCAAAAGAACTGGCCCGGAAACTGGCGGGAATCCCCTGTAAGATCAATCTTCTGCCCTACAACGAATCTGTGGGGCTTCCCTACCGGAGTCCGGGGATGGAACGGCTCGTGGCCTTCCAGAAGATCCTCCTCGAGGCGCACTACACTGTTTTTATCCGAAACAGCCGCGGTGCTGATATCTCCGCCGCCTGCGGCCAGCTTGCCACGGAAAAATCCGGTTCCTGAAATCCAAGGAGAAGATCCGTTTACGGGCGTGCTCTTCGCATCTACCGGAAATTACTCATTGTAAAAACAAGAGATTGCCACAACCTATCAGGAAACCGAGCAGCGCACCGAACAGGTTGATATACTTGAACTGCTCTTCCATGATCGACAACAGCAGACCTTCCAGCTTCAGGATATCGAGGGAATCGATCTTCTCGGTGACCATCTTTCTGATATTGAGCGACTGAACCAGGCCTGGCACCTCGATCTCTAGCATGTCCGTAGCCATCTTCTGCAGGGACTGGGCCATGCCCTGCCGCACTCCAGCCGGAATGATATTGGCGAGTTTTCCTAGCCTTTTCTCCAACAGCGAGGAGAGCAGCAGATCCACCAGGGAGTCGATGGTCTCCAAAGTGGCGGGTGACTGGAGGATCTCGGCGATTTCGTCCACCAACCAGACCCTGGCCGAGGCCATAGCCTGGTCGCCGACGAAGACGGAGCCGAGCTGTCGCAAGCTCAGGTGCCCCGGCTGAAAATGGTCCTCGAGGCTGCTTCTCATCATTTCCGTCAGCATGGCAGGCACTTCCTCGTTTCTCAACAGGGAAATTACCTGTCGGGTACATTGGCTGCAAAAGGCCTCCACGAAGTCTTCTTCCGTTTTCACCCATTCGGCGATGGGTTTATTGAGAAGACTTTGGCTTCGCTCGCTCAGGATGGCGACAAACCGGGCCTGAACCTCCTCGGATTGCAGCCACTTGGCGATATCTTCTTCCTTATCGATGAGATAAGTGCGGATCTTCGCCTCCACCGTGTCCATCCGCAGAAAACCTCTGACCATGTCGGCCATGCCGCCGAGTGACCCGATGAAATTATCGATGCCGGCACAGGCCCCTTTGACGATCTTATCCCTCACCTCCGGTTCGCCGACTGCTGCCGCCAGCCTGTTGAGAATCGCTGGTGTCTGATTGACGATTGTCGAGGCCAGCAGTTCAGTGAGTGAAGCGGGCAGCACATCGGCTAATGATTTTTCCTGCTGCAAAATGTCGGCAACCTTGCCGCTGATGGTATCACCCACCCACTGAGCCATGGTTTGCCCGGCCAGCATTGCGGCGATATTCTTTTCGACATATGCGTAGAAGGCCTCCCTTCTCTCCATGGTGAAGATCAGGTCAGCATCATTTTCAAGAAAAATATCAAGGCGATCTCCTATAACCTGCTCCACCGTTCTGCGAAACTGCGACGAGGCGATGAATCTGTTGATCTGTTCCTTGATCTGGTAATTCAGAGTCTTTTTGCCAATCTCGAAATATACCTGATACTTATTCGGAACGATGGAAGCGAGGGGCCCCAGATCCTTGTGCAACACCCCTTCCATCCGTTCATGGATGAGGTTATAGAGATGGCGCTGAAAAACTTCCTGGTGCAAACCTCTGGCGATATCTTTACCGGTGAGAAGATGGTCGCCCACAACCTCCCCCATGTTTCTGGCCAGTTCCTCTCTCTTGGCAGGAATGACGCCAGGGGTCATCGGCACTCTCAGGCCTAGAACCCTCCAGGCCGTGAGGGGACGAAACAACATCCGTATTGCTACTTTATTGGTAAAGTACCCTATGAACGCGCCGACCAGCGGCGGAGCCAGATATTTGGAATAGACAAGCAACTCAGGCGGAACGGACAACATGATGCAACAGCTCCATTGGCGTATTGATTATAATATCAGCGTCATTTTTCAGTAATTCTTCTTTTCCTCGAAATCCCCAGGCAACTCCGACCGTGAGCATGCCGGCCGCTTTGCCGGTTTGGATATCCACTCCGGAATCCCCGACGAAAACCGATTCCCGGGGGTTCGAACCGAGTTGGGCGGCAATTTCCAAGGCGGCTGCGGGATCGGGCTTCTTCGGATACCCGTCTCGTTGCCCATAGACCAGAGAGAAAATCGTCCCAGGGAAGAAATCTTCAACGATAACGGAGGCGAACGCATGCGGTTTATTCGAGAGCACGGCAAGTTGAAATGAATGCTGCCGCAAGGCCGCCAACATTTCCGGGATGCCGGCGTAAGGTGCGCAGGAATGTCTCCAGTTTTTGGCATACAATTCGGTGAATCGGCAGCGACACTCTTCACGGATATGTCTGTCTGTCCCTTCGGGGGTTATCCTCTCGATCAGGGCGGTCAAACCATCCCCGACGAAATATCGATATCTTTCATGGCGGTGGAGGGGAAAACCGTAGCCGGCAAGTACTGCATTGCACGTGGTGGCAAGCCCTGCAAGAGTATCAAGAAGAGTGCCATCCAGATCAAAAATTATTGATGTAAATGCCATAGTTGAGATATGCCCTGGAAATAAAAGGGAGTTGCCTCCCGTATCCGAATGAAAATGGAAAAGATACATAAACAATTCTCGAGAGGGGCGCCAGGGAAAACCTATATTTCCCTTCCATTTTTCCGATTTTTTTATATTATCAGCTCATCCAAGCAGCTTCACCAACTCATAATTCTTATCCCAGGGTGCGCTTATGTGGTTCGTCAGGTTTTTAACCTCCTCGATCGGCAAGAAACTTATCATGGCAACCACGGGGTTGCTGCTGTTCCTGTTTTTATTTGCCCATCTCGCCGGCAACGCTACCATCTATATGGGCAGTGACGTTTTCCAGAGTTATGCCGATGAACTGCACAGCCACCCCCTCATCGTGCTCGTCTTCAGTACGCTCCTTCTGGTGCTTTTTCTTGCCCACATCTGTTTCGGCCTCTATCTCTTCTTTGAAAACAGAGAAATGAGCTACTCCAGATACGCCGTCTACAATCGTGTGGTCAAAAATTCCTTCGCTTCCCAAACCATGCCGTACACCGGCTTATTCCTCCTGGTATTTCTCATTATTCATATTTCCAGCTTCACTTTTGCCCCCGAGGATGTCCTGATCTCGGTCACCGTCAAGGAAAGACTGGGAAATTTCTTCTACTCCCTCTTCTACATCGTCTCTTTCCTTGTACTGGCTATCCACTTGAGCCATGGTTTCTGGAGCATGTTGCAGACATTCGGCATCAATCACCCCAGATACAATACCTTGATCTCCAGGCTTACCATTATATTCCCACTGTTCTTCCTCCTGACGTTTGGCGGGATAGCTTTCTATTTCATGACCGGCCTTGGTGCATCCTTTTGAACTGCTACCGCAACGCAATGCCCGCTATCCTAATTGATTTACAGGACTATTAACCAAAAAAATGACAAGGTCTTGAAAATGGAACTCAATTCTCGCGTACCGTTCGGCCCCCTGGAAAAAAAATGGAGCAACCACCGTTTCGCCAATAAACTTGTCAATCCCGCCAACAGAAGGAAATACAGCGTGATCGTGGTCGGCACCGGCCTTGCCGGAGCATCGGCTTCCGCCACCCTGGCGGAACTGGGATACCAGGTGCAGACTTTCTGCATTCAGGACAGTCCCCGCAGGGCCCACTCCATCGCCGCCCAGGGTGGTATCAATGCCGCCAAGAACTACCAGAACGATGGGGATTCGGTGCATCGCCTGTTCTACGATACTATAAAGGGCGGCGACTTTCGTGCAAGAGAGGCCAACGTCTACCGCCTCGCCGAGGTGAGCAACCAGATCATCGACCAGTGCGTGGCCCAGGGTGTCCCCTTTGCCAGGGAATATGGCGGGACACTCGCCAACCGATCCTTCGGCGGCGCTCAGGTCTCACGGACCTTTTATGCCCGTGGCCAGACGGGACAGCAGCTCCTCTTGGGCGCCTACGGCGCCCTGAGCCGGCAGATCCGCGCCGGCCGGGTAAAAATGTTCCCCCGGCGGGAGATGATGGACATCGTTCTGGTCGACGGGCGGGCAAGGGGCATTACTGTGCGAAATATAATCACCGGGGAAATCGAAAATCACGTCGCCGATGTGGTTATCCTGGCCACCGGCGGCTACGGCAATGTCTATTTCCTCTCGACCAACGCCATGGCCTCCAACGTAACCGCCGCCTGGAGGGCCCACAAGAAAGGTGCCGGCTTTGCCAATCCTTCGTTCGTCCAGATCCATCCCACCTGTATTCCCGTCCACGGCGACTATCAGTCGAAACTCACCCTGATGAGCGAGAGTCTGCGCAACGACGGACGGGTCTGGGTGCCGAAGAAGAAGGGAGATACCAGAAAACCGGTCGACATTCCGGAAGAGGAGCGGGAATACTATCTTGAGAACAAGTATCCGAGCTTTGGCAATCTGGTGCCGCGGGATGTCGCCTCGCGTAACGCCAAGGAACAGTGCGATCTCGGCAAGGGCGTCGGCAGCACCGGTCTTGCCGTGTATCTTGATTTCGCAGATGCCATCAAACGCGACGGCAAGGACACGATCCTGCGGAAGTACGGCAACCTCTTCCTGATGTACGAGAAGATTACCGACAGCAATCCGATGGTGGAACCGATGATGATCTACCCGGCCGTCCACTATACCATGGGCGGACTCTGGGTCGATTACGACCTTATGACCACAATTCCGGGACTTTTCGCCATCGGCGAATGCAATTTCTCGGACCATGGTGCAAACCGCCTGGGCGCCAGCGCCCTCATGCAGGGTCTCGCCGACGGCTATTTCATCATTTCCACCTCCATCGCCCACTATCTGAGCAGCAACCCATTGGAGAAAGTGACCGTCCATGCCCCGTCCTTCATCGAATCGCGGCGCTGGGTGGAAGATCGCATCTCCAGGATCCTGCGCAATAGCGACACCCCCACCGGCAAATTTACGGTTGACGAGATCCATAAGGAACTTGGGCGGCTGATGTGGGATAACTGCGGTATGGCTAGAAATAAGACCGGACTGGAACATGCGCTGCAGGAGTTGCCCAAAATTCAACACAAGTTCTGGAATAATCTCTACATTCCCGGATCAACCAGAGAAATCAACCAATCCCTGGAGAGAGCCGGGCGGGTCGCCGATTTTCTGGAATTCGCCGAGGTCATGATCCTCGACGCCCTGACCAGGGAGGAATCCTGCGGCTGCCATCTCCGCGAGGAGAGCCAGACGGAAGAAAACGAAGCGAAACGGGATGACGCCAACTATTCCCATGTCTCGGTATGGGAATACCAGGGTGAAGGACAGACGCCGGTCATGCATAAGGAACCGCTTGTCTTCGAATACGTGACCCCCACGCAGCGAAGCTACAAGTAGATATCCAACAACGAAGGACTTCAACAGAAATCTTAAGGTAGACGATATGAGCAGCATTAACCTGACTCTGAAGATCTGGCGACAACCGAACAGCGATGCCTTGGGTCAATTCGAGACCTATACCCTGGATGGTATCAATACCGATATGTCCTTTCTCGAGATGCTGGATGTACTGAACGAGAAACTTACCAAGGAAAAGAAAGACCCCGTGGCCTTCGATCACGATTGCCGTGAGGGAATCTGCGGGATGTGCGGGGCCATGGTGAACGGCGTCGCCCACGGCCCGGAAAAAGAGGTCACCCTCTGTCAACTGCATATGCGGCATTTCAAGAGCGGCGACACCCTGGTGATCGAACCTTTTCGGGCCAGGGCTTATCCTATGCGAAAAGACCTGATTGTAGATCGCTCGGCCCTTGACCGCATCATTCAGGCGGGTGGCTATGTCTCCGTCAACACCGGCGGGTGTCCTGACGGCAACAGTCTGCCCATCCCGGCCCAGCAGGCGGAACTGGCCATGGATGCCGCCGCCTGCATCGGCTGCGGGGCCTGTGTGGCAAGTTGCCCGAACGCCGCCGCCATGCTCTTTACCAGCGCCAAGATTTCCCAGCTGGCCCTCCTGCCGCAGGGGAAGGTTGAGAGAAAACAGCGGGCGATGGCCATGGTTGCCCAGATGGATATCGAAGGTTTCGGCAACTGCACCAATCATAAGGAATGTGAGGCCGTTTGCCCCAAGGCCATCTCCATCCGCAATATCGCCCGGATGAACAAGGAATATTACCTCGCGATGTTGAGCGAAGGTTGAAATCACCGGAAAATTTCGATACGAAACCTGTCCGTCACCTGCAGAAAGCAGAGGACGGACAGGTTTTCTTGTTTTTAATACCAGGCCCTCGAACGTTCGGACTATAATTATCCATGCCGTCGACACCCTACGATGTGATCATTATCGGCGCCGGTCCCGGTGGGCTGGCCTGCGCGCGCATTACCGCCGGCCTCGGCCTCAAGACCCTGGTGCTGGAACGGAACGAAACAATCGGGAAAAAAGTTTGTGCCGGCGGCATTACCTGGAACGGCCTGATCAAGAGAATACCGGAAGATATCTCGGAGCGGCAGTTCTGCCGGCAACAGATCTTCACCCGCTTCCAGCGGACATCCGTCAGCGCACCGACCCCGATCATTGCTACGGTGAACAGGGAAAAACTGGGACAGGAGATGGCGAGAAAGGCGTTGGGGGCAGGCGCGGAGATCCGCCTCGGCTGTCGGGTTACCGCCGTTGACGGGCACTCCGTTCATTGCGGCGGCACGCACTCCGGCACGGTCGACAGGCTCAGCTGCACGTATCTGGTGGGAGCCGACGGCTCCTCCTCTCTGGTGCGGAGATCCCTCGGCCTTCCCGTCGTCGCCGCGGGAATAGGGATCAATTACCAAATTCCGGGCAACTACCCCGAAATGGAGTGGCACCTCGACAGTGCACGTTTTGCCAACGGGTACTCCTGGGTTTTTCCCCATCGCGACACGGCATCCATCGGCGCCTATGTAGATGGTCGGCGGATGAAGGCCGGCCTTCTGAAGGAAAATCTGATTCAGTGGGCCTCAAGCCGGGAATATTCACTTAAAAACTGTAAGCCTTCGGCGGAATTGATCAATTTTGATTTCAGAGGCTGGCATTTCGGCAACACCTTTCTGATTGGCGATGCCGCGGGGTTTGCCTCCGGCCTCACCGGAGAAGGCATCTATCCGGCTATTGTCTCCGGAGAGGTTGTTGGGCGGCGAATTGCCGATCCAAAGACCGATCTTACGCCTTTGAACAGACTGATAAAAAAAAATGCATTTCACTCCAGGATGGTAGACATCACCGGGAGAAACAAGCTTCTTGCCACTTTTGTCGCCGAGGCCGTCACCTTTGGTCTCAAAACGAAACTGCTCGATTTTCATTCGATCGAGATGGCTGTTTGAAAACATCCCCACAACTCAACTCATGAGCCGATTGTCATCCTCCAGGAAACTGTTTCTCAACGTGGCGTTTGTTGTTATCTGCGCCGGCATTCTCATGTTTCTCCTGAGGGCTCCGAAGGAAACGACCGCCCCCCTGCCCCACGACGAAATTCACAGCCGCTTTTACGCCATGAAAGGGAAAAAGGAGGCGGAACGGTTTTGCCTTGACTGTCACGGGCCGGACAAGGAAGCTCCCTTGCCCGACAATCATCCCCCGAAATACCGGTGTCTTTTCTGCCACAAGCGCCAGTAGCTGGCGCCGGTCTTTGCGACAACCTTACCGGCTTTTGCTGACTATTTCGAAGACATCGCGGGAAAGATCCTGCGTCGAGGCGATTCTCGCCAATTGCTCCTTCATCAACTCCTGCCGTTTCGGGTCGTATTTCTGCCAGTTGATCAAAGGTGTCACGAGACGGGCGGCGATCTGGGGATTGATGCCGTTCAGTCTCAGAATCATGTCGGCGAGAAAACTGTAGCCTGCCCCGCTTCCGTCATGGAAGCGGACATGGTTGCCGGTGCAGAAGGCGCCGATGAGGGCCCGGACCTTGTTGGGATTCTTTATCGAGAATGACGGGTTGTCGAGCAGTTTCTTGACCTCTTCCAGGGTGTCCGGCAGGCTTGACATCGCCTGCAGGGTGAACCACTTGTCGAGAACCAGCGGGTCACCTGCCCACCTGTTATAAAAATCGTCAAGCGCCTCCCGTCTGACGCTCAGATCCAGGTCGGCCAGTCGTGCAAGAGCCGCAATAGTGTCCGTCATGTTGGTGGCCTGGCGATACTGTGCAGAGCACCGGGAAAGCACCTCGTCGGGCAGCGGGTCCAGCGCCATGAGGTAGGATAGCGACAGGTTCTTCAGGCTTCTTTTGCCGATCTCCCGGGGCGTGATGTTGTACACTCCCTCCCCCTCGTTCAGTTCATAGAGGGTAAGGAAGGCATGTCGGTTTCTAGTGGCCAATTCTGTCTTCACCAGCTGTCTCGCCCGGTGAAGGGCATCCGGATCGATGACGGTCATTTCCTGGGCGAGGGTCGTTTCCGCCGGAAGGGTGAGACACATAGCCAGGATGGCCGGGTCTTCGCTGTTTTGTCCGAGGTCGAGATTATGGGATACGGCATCGAGATAGAGTTCGTTGAGAGCCGGTTCATCATTTCTTGCCAGTTTTGCCGCCGTCTCGAGAATCACTTCGCCGGCCAGCCTGGTGGCTGCATCCCAGCGGTTGAAGAGATTGGTGTCGTGGCGCATGAGGAAGGCGAGGTCTTTGCGGCTCTGAAAAGACGCCACCCGGACCGGTGCGGAAAAGTCCCGGAGAAATGACACTACAGGTTTTTCCTTGACGTTGTTGAAGGTGAAGATTTGTTCCTTCTCGCGAAGATGCAAAACCGCCGTCCCCTGCCGCTCATCCATGAGCAGATCCTGTCCGTCTGTACCGAGAAGACCAACGGCTAGAGGTATATGAAAAGGCTGTTTTTCTTTTTGACCTGGCGTGTCAGGACAACTCTGCTGCACATGAAGCTTATATTCAGAGTTTTTCTCGTTCCATTCGCCCCGCACTTGCAGAAGAGGGGTGCCGGCCTGGCTGTACCAGTTTTTGAACTGACCGAGATCAATCCCCGAGGCATCGCTCATCGCCGCCGCAAAATCATCGCAGGTCACGGCCTGGCCGTCATGGCGGGCAAAGTAGAGGTCCATCCCCTTGCGGAAGTTGGCCGGGCCCAGGATGGTGGACATCATTCGGATCACCTCGGCACCCTTGTTGTAGACCGTGGCGGTATAGAAATTGTTGATCTCCAGGTAGGAGTCCGGCCGCACCGGATGGGCCATCGGCCCGCTGTCCTCCCTGAACTGGAAGTTCCTCAGAATCCTTACGTCGTCTATGCGCTGGACCGGCCGGGAATTCATGTCGGCGGAAAACTCCTGATCGCGGTAAACCGTCAGGCCCTCTTTCAGGCTGAGCTGAAACCAGTCGCGACAGGTCACCCGGTTGCCGGTCCAGTTATGGAAATACTCGTGGGCAATAACTCCCTCGATTGACAGGAAATCCTCGTCCGTGGCGGTTTCGGGCGTGCAGAGCACGCATTTGGAGTTGAAGATATTCAGCCCCTTGTTCTCCATCGCCCCCATGTTGAAGTCGTCAACGGCCACTATCATGAAGATGTCCAGATCGTATTCGAGGCCGTACACCTCCTCGTCCCAACGCATGGCCTTCTTTAGGGAAATCATGGCATGGTCGCACTTGCTCCTGTTTCGCTCCTCGACAAAAATCTTCAGCTCGATGCGGCGCCCCGATCGGGTCACAAACTCATCTTCGATCGCCGTCAGACGGCCGGCCACCAGGGCAAACAAATAGCAGGGTTTGGGATAGGGATCATCCCAGACTGCATAGTGGCGGTTTCCTTCAAGCTCTCCTTGGGCGATGAGGTTGCCGTTGGCGAGGAGCATCGGGCAGGTGGTTCTGTCGGCCTCGATACGGGTGGTGAATCTGGAAAGGACATCGGGGCGATCGGGATAATAGGTGATCCTCCTGAAACCTTCTGCTTCGCATTGGGTGCAGTAATTGCCGCTGGACCGGTATAAGCCTTCGAGCAGGGTGTTGTTATCGGGATAGATGGCCGTGACGATTTCAAGGATAAAGGCCTCGGGGGGATTTTCCACCCGCAGTGTCTTGTCGTCGACCAAATAATCGATTGCCGACAGTTCCTTTTCATCGATCGATATCCGGAGCAGTTCGAGATCTTCGCCGAACAACAGGAGCGGTGGATTTTCCCTCACCGAAAGCGGATTCCGGCGATATCCCCCCCTGGCGGTTACTATGGTTTTTTGATCAAAAATCTGAAAATTCAGGGTCAAACGTTCAACAAGATAGTCAAAAACAGTATAGTCCTTGCGAAAAACAGTCACCGGCTTGTCACTTTTCATGTTCCGATATCCTTGTACTTGAAAAAACCTGCGACCAGAGTTGTGGTTGACAGGCATGGTCGTTCAATTATATTACGGCAGTGCCGTACTGTTTGTTGCAAAACAACTTAACTCCTTTTCTTTATAAAACAATCGAGAATCGCATGATTACCATCAACGAGCATTACCTCAAGCTGCAGGCTTCGTACTTGTTCTCCGATATCGCGAGAAGAGTTGCCGCCTTCCAGAAAAACAACCCGGACAAGGATATCATCAAGCTCGGCATCGGCGACGTGACAAAGGGCCTGCCGGCGGCCGCCATCAAGGCTTTTCATGAAGCGGTCGACGAAATGGCCGGCGATGCAACCTTCAGGGGCTACGGACCCGAGCAAGGGTATGAGTTTTTGAGAGAAGCCATCGCCGAGAACGACTTCCGCAGCCGCGGCGCGGAGATCTCAGCCGATGAGATCTTCGTCAGCGACGGGGCGAAATGCGATACCGGCAATATCCAGGAGCTGTTCACCACCGACATCAGGATCGCCATCCCCGATCCGGTCTATCCGGTGTACCTCGATACCAACGTCATGGCCGGCCGCACCGGCTTGTTCGAGAATGGCAGGTATCAGGGGATCGTCTACCTCGAAGGCACCAAGGCGAACAATTTCGTTCCCGCCCTCCCCAACGAGGATGTGGATCTCATCTATCTCTGTTTTCCCAACAACCCGACCGGCGCCACCATCTCCAAAGACGAGCTGAAGACCTGGGTGGACTATGCCCGGCAGCACAAAGCGCTGATCCTCTTTGACGCAGCCTACGAGTCATTCATCCGCGACGAATCCCTGCCGAAATCGATTTTCGAGATCGATGGCGCAAGAGAAGTGGCGATCGAATTCCGCAGCCTCTCCAAAAGCGCCGGTTTTACCG
This sequence comes from Pseudomonadota bacterium, assembly GCA_023412495.1. The sequence continues at coordinate 83,472 of JAEYNP010000080.1, read as the reverse complement.
GTACCCGCTGCGCTTTTACGGTGGTTCCGAAGGAGTGCGCTGCCTATGATCGGGCCGGCAACAAGCATTTTATCCATGGCCTGTGGAACCGCCGCCACTGCACCAAATTCAATGGTGTCTCCTATCCGGTCCAGCGCGCGGCCGCGGCGATCTACAGCGAGGAAGGCAAAGTCCAGGCCAAAGCGCTCATCGATTACTACATGACCAACGCCGATGTGGTGTGCGCCACCATGGACAAGCTGGGATACGAGTACGTTGGAGGGAAGAACTCTCCCTATATTTGGGTCGACGGGAAGATGGACTCCTGGGAATTCTTCGACAAGCTGCTGACAACTGCCGGTGTGGTCTGCACTCCGGGGGCTGGTTTTGGCAAATGCGGCAACGGCTACATCCGGATCTCCGCCTTCAACAGCCACGAGAGAGTCAAGGAAGCCATGGACCGTCTGGCGGCGGCATTTTCCCGGTAAATCCCGGTAAAGGCAACGGCCGGGAGATTTCCCGGCCGATCCTATATCTCGGTAATTACTCTTTCAGTATTGCAGGCCTGAAATGGATCTTTTCCCTGATCCCCTCCATCTCGATGATTCTCTCAGCGCCGTGCTCCCGCATCCAGCCGATCACCCCATCGACCAGTCTTTCCGGAGCCGAGGCTCCAGCGGTGATGCCCACTCTTTTCTTTTCCTGAAGCCAGCCGGGATCGATGTCATGAAAATCGTCTATGAGGTGCGCCTCGACGCCGCACTGCCTTGCTACCTCCCGCAGTCTGTTGGAATTTGAACTGTTTTTCGATCCGACCACAAAAAGGAGATCCGAAATTACGGCCAGCTGCTTCACCGCATCCTGGCGGTTTTGAGTAGCGAAACAGATATTGGAAGGCGGGCCCTTGATCTTGGGAAATCGTCGCTGGAGTATTTCGAGAATTCCGAGGATATCATCTTTATTGAGAGTCGTCTGGGTGACATAGGCCACTTTTTCCGCATCGGCAACGGCTATGGCCTCCGCTTCGGCTTCATCGGCCACGATGTGCACCCTACCCTGCACTCTGCCTGCCGTGCCTTCAACCTCCGGATGGTTGTGATGGCCGACAATGACCACATCGTACCCTATGGCGTGATATTTCTCGACCATGCCATGGACGCTGGTGACGAGAGGACAGGTGGCGTCGACAGTCCTGAGGCCGAGTTCGCGGGCTTTTTTTTCAACTGCCGATGAGACGCCGTGGGCACTGAAGATGCAGACGCCTCCCGGCGGAATATCGCCCAATTGTTCAACAAAGACTGCCCCGGCTTGTTCCAGTTCGGCAAGGACATGCTTGTTGTGCACAATTTCATGGAGCACATATATCGGCCTGCCAAAACGCGACAGGCAGATTCTCACCGTTTCAATAGCCCGTTCCACACCGGCACAAAACCCCCGCGGCGAGGCAAGATAGACATCGAATCCTGCTGACATTTTAATATTCCCCCGGCACAACGAAAGGCGGCGGCAAAGCCGAGCCTTTCGGTTGCAGTTCAACTATTGATAAAGCCGTAAAAAATGCTACAACCCGTGAAGATGGACTCTGGAACTATTTGTAATCTCTCTTCTTTAGGTCATACTTTCTCATCTTGTCATACAGGGTCTTCCTTGGAATATCCAAAATAGTCATTACATCCTTGATGCTCCCCCCGGTCGAGACCAGCGCGTGCTCGATGAGACTCCGCTCGAAGCAGTCGACCTGCTGCGGCAGCGAGGTCTTCTGCACCGTCTCTTCGCCGGAAAGCATTTTTTCCAGCGACCAGTCGAACTGCCGCCCCAGCAGGACATACCGTTCGGCGAAATTTCGCAATTCCCTGACATTGCCGGGCCAGGAATAGGAGAGCAGCGCATTCATCTGCGGGCCGGTCGGCATAGTCACCTCCTGCTGGTACCGGTGGCCGGCGACCATGAGGAAATGATGGAACAGCAAAGGGATATCCTCCCGCCTCTCCCGCAGGGGCGGAATGCGCAGGCAGACCACATTCAGGCGGTAATAGAGATCCTGGCGGAACCTTCCTTGTTCCGCCGCCTCCAGCAAATCGACCTTGGAGGCGGCGACCACCCGGAGATCAACCGGGATGAGCCGGTTTGAGCCAAGCCGCTCGACGGATCTCTCCTGCAGGACCCGCAGCAGGTTGATCTGCACGCGCGACGGCATCGATTCTATTTCATCGAGAAGCAGCGTGCCGCCGTTGGCATGCTCGAATTTTCCAATCCTGAGTGACTTCGCATCGGTGAAGGCCCCGGCCTCATGGCCGAAGAGTTCGCTTTCCATTATCGATTCGGCGACCGCCCCGCAATTGATGGCAACGAAATTTTTGGACCTTCTGCTGCTGTTCTCGTGCAGAGCCCGAGCGACCAGCTCTTTGCCGGTTCCGGTTTCCCCGAGGATGAGGACATCGGCGCCGGTGTCGGCCACCTGGGCGATGGTGCTGCGAAGTTTTTCCATCGCCGGCGTCCTGCCGATGATCCGCGGCCCGGGGGCGCTGTGCAATTCCAACACCCGCCGGAGATTGCGGTTTTCCAGGGTCAGACTGCGCTTTTCCAGGCCCCGCAGGACTGTTTTCACCAAACGTTCGGCAGAATAGGGTTTTTCGATGAAATCGTAAGCACCGTCCCGCATGGCCTGAACCGCTGTGGAAATGTCACCGTGCCCGGTGATAAGAATGACCGGCAGGTCCCGATCGATTTTCTGAGCCTCGACGAGAAACTGCAGGCCGTCCATATTCGGCAGACGGATGTCGCATACCACAATACCCGGCCATTCCTTGGTAAGGATCGCCAGCCCGTTTTCCGCACAGTCTTCGCAGACGACCTCCAACTCCGCCAATTCGAGCGTCTGCTTGTTTGCCTGGCGTATGTGCTTCTCGTCGTCGATAAAAAGCACTTTACCGTTTCCGTTCATAGGTGTTTTCAAAGTATTCGTTCCAGAGAGAATTCGAACCGTGCCCCGTTTCGACTTTTGGTGAGAATTATCTTTCCGCCGAAATCCTTTATGATCCGATCGCTGATGGCAAGACCCAAGCCCAGCCCCTGCCCGGATTTCTTTGAGGTAAAAAAGGGTTCGAAGATGTTTTTCAGGTTTTCCTCCGGGATCCCAGGCCCATTGTCCTCAACCGCTACGACCACACGGTCGTCTTCGCCCCGACAGTCGAGCAGGATTTTTTTTACCTCCTGACCCTCAATGGCCTGCAGGGCATTGGAGAGCAGGTTGACGAGAACCTGCTGCAGCATAACGTGGTTGGCCTTAACCTCGAGATCATGGGCAGTGACTCTCACGTCCAATTCGATCTCCGCCTTCCTCAGGCTCGGTCGCAGAATCTCCAACGCCCCGTCGATTGCCCCCTGCAGGGAAATGGCGACTATCTGGCCGCTCGATTTCCGCGAGAACAGTTTCAGCTGAGCGCCGATCTGCGCCATCCGTTCCGTAAGTTCGCCGATCTGCTCCAGATTCCACATCGCCTCTTCGAGGCGTCCCTTCTGCAGGAAGAGCTTGCCGTTGTCGGTATAGCTACGTATCGCCGCCAGCGGCTGGTTCAACTCGTGGTTGATCCCGGCCGACATCTGACCGAGCACGGCCATTTTTGCGGCGTGGATGAGTTCCTTGCGGGTCCTTTTCAGTTTTACTTCGGTTTCCTGCCGTTCCAGTATTTCCTTGCGAAGCTTCAGGTTCGCCTCGGTGAGCTGGTGCGTTCTATCGAGCACCCTCGATTCGAGGAGTTCATTCGCCTCCTGCAGCATCTTTTTGGTTTCCTCTTCGACCCTCTGCAATTCGGCTAGCCGATGCCGGCGCTGCACGAGGAGCAGCGACAGGACATATGCTACCGTCATGCCGGAACCGACGATAAAACACATTGTCGCAACTTTTTTAACTAGCGTCGCGGTATCCATGAAAATATGCACATCCCAATCTGCCTGGGGCATATGCTGGGACATGGCGACCATCCTCTGCTCGTCTTTTCCGGCTTCGTTATGCACCTGCAAGATCTTCATCCCTTCTCCCTGGACAGGTGGCGCTACGGCAAGAGGCGTCAGTGTCGCCTCCGGGTATCTTCGGCTTTCCGATATCTTCTGCAGCACATCATTATCCAGGGGATTGAGGGTCTTGTAACGCCACTCGGGCTTGGTGGTGATGAAAACGACGCCTTCCGGATCCGACACCACAAAATTCTCGTCCCGATGGGACCACTTCTGCTCAACAAAATCTATATTGATTTTTATGACCACGGCGCCGAGAATTTCGTTGTCCTTTCGAACCGGGTAGGCAAAATAGTAACCCCGTCGGGACGAAGTGGTGCCTATGGCGAAGTATCTGCCGAGCTGTCCCGACATGGCCTGCTGAAAATATGGCCGATAGCTGAAATTTCTGCCGATGAAGGGATGCTTCTCCTGCCAGTTGCTGGCTGCAATCGTCAAGCCGTCCTTGTTCATCAGATAGGTGTCGAGGGTATCGCTTACCCTGTTGATCGTCTCCAGGTACCTGTTGAGGGTCTCTATCCTGGCCGGCTCCAGCGGGTCCATCAGCGCCCTGACCAGATTGTCGTCGATCGCGAGCAATTCCGGCAGGCTTTCGTATTTTTCCAACACCCCCTCGAGGTAGTTGATATACAGTTCGAGACGGTTGTATCCCTGCGCCTTGAGTTCCTCCAGGCCTCTTCTGTAACTCCATATGGCGACAAGATTGAGGATCAGAGCCAGCACAATGCCGAAGAGGAGCAGATTCAGGATCAACTTCCTGTGATTTGCACTCATTTTTCGCAATCTCCGGTCGATTGATGTTTTCAGCATTTGCCCACATCTTCCTCTTGAAACGGATAAGAAAATCATTTACAAAAACGTTTTCCCTGCACGTCCCGAGCATACAACCCGCGACTCCGGCATCTCCGGCTTTTCATGAGCAGATTTCCCCACGGCCCCTCGTTTTTCCGATCAGTCTCCTCAATATTGCCGGCTCTTCCGCTCATTATAGCGCTCGCCGGCTGTACCGCACAATCCGGTTCTTTCGCCAATCGCTACCATGCGGTGAACGGCAGCAAAGTGAGAGAAAGCAGCTTGGGCTTTTCCATTTCGCCGCCATCGGGGAGAGGCTGGCTTGAAAAACTGAACAAAGAGAGTCTGTATTATCTCAAGAATACCAGAACAGGGGATTACTCAATCTACACCAAGGCCACGGAAATATACATTGCAGAGGCAACCATGGACGCCGGCGAATTTCTGCAATTCGTGCAAAAAGCCAAGGAAGTCCCAGCCGGCGCCGGAAACTACAGAAACATTTCAACGACCTACTCGCCGGACACCGAGCTTTCGCCCCTTTGTGTCCGTTACTCGCAAAGATACGAGGACCACGGGGAAAAGAATCTCGGGCCGAATGAATTCATCAAGGTTTGGAGAAACGGTTTGATGTGTATGCATCCCGAGGCCCTGAGCTACGGGGTGGATATGTTTTACGTGGAGAGTTTCGTGCATTCCCGGGCGAGCGGCCATCCTTCTTACCGTGAGGAAGGCGAATCGTTCCTCGGCAGCTTGAAATTCCATGCCGTCGGCAGAAGACGAGGATGAAAGCGGGTGGAGCCCCTCACCCGCGCGTTTTACCGGACTTCTATCCCAGCCGACCTGACCGTTTCCTTTACTTCCTCGATGGATACTTCCCTGCGGTGAAAGATTCCAGCCGCCAGGGCGGCATCGGTCTCGGTCCGACAGAAGACATCGACGAAATGGGAGGCTTTCCCCGCGCCGCTCGAGGCGATAACCGGAATAGATACGGATTTCTTGACCATATCGATCAACTCCAGGTCAAAGCCGCTGTTCGTTCCATCGCGATCAATGCAGTTGAGGAGGATTTCGCCGGCCCCCAATTCTTCGCAGGCCTTAACCAGCTGAACCACGTCGACATCCCGCCCTTCCCGGCCGCCTTTCACCGTACACTGATACCAGCAGTACCGTTCTCCCCGGGGCCCGGGATAATCCGTCTGGATAACCGTATGCGAGGTCTCGGCCGGGGCAGCGACATAGACCCGCCGGGGATCGACCGAGACAACCACCGCCTGCGCCCCGTAGACGATGGAGATCTGCTCGATCGAACTCTTCCCGGTTTTCTTGCCGGTCTTGAGATACTCTTCGACGGTGTATACCGCGTCGCTGCCGATCGAGATCTTGTCGGCCCCGGCTCTGAAATAGGCCGAGGCCACATCGAGGGCCGTGTACGATCTGTTGTCTGCATCGGTGAACTCCCGGATGCCGCCGCCGATTGTCAGCGGCACGAAGACGTTCTCCGAAGACCTCTGGAGGACCTCCAGCATCGGCTGATCGGCCAGGGGGAAATCTCGAAAACCGGTGATATTGAGGAATGTTACTTCATCAGCCCCTTCTTCGTAATATCTCTTGGCCAGTTCAACGGGTTTCCCGAGATTTCTTACCTCGCCTTCATGCCGGACATCGTACTGGTCACCTTTGGTGACGACGAGGTCCCCTTGATCGTTGCTGCGGACATCGAGACAGGCGATTATCCTTTTGGCCATCCGGGTAGTCTCGGCCGGCGGGGGCGCAGATGTCGCGACTTGAATGGGATTGCCGGAGGTTTCCAGAAATTTCGCCAAAATCCTCAAGCCCGCCGCGCCGCTTTTCTCCGGATGAAACTGGAAAGCGCTGACATTGCCCTTTTCCACAGCGGAGACAAACTCCCTGCCGTAATCGGTGACAGCCAGGATCCAGTCCCCGGTCTCTTCGGTCACCCGGGCGTGGTAGGAATGGACAAAATAGAGTTTCTCGTTATTGTAATTTTCGAACAGCGGCGATTGTTTCACCATCCTGATGCCGTTCCAGCCGATCTGGGGAACTGCCAGATCTTTTACGACGAAACGCACAACCTGTCCCGGAATGATTCCCAGACCGGAAACCCCGGGAGATTCCTCGCTGCCTTCATAAAGGGCCTGCAGGGCTACGCAAATGCCCAAAAAAGGCTTGTTCTCGGCAATTCGTCGTTTCAAGGGAGCAATATAGCCGCCTTCCCGCAACCGGTCCATCACCAGCCCAAAGCTCCCCACGCCCGGAAAAATGAGCTTTTCCGCGGTCAGGATATCCTCCGGGGACTCAACATCCTTGACCGTGCCGCCCAGCTTGCGAATCGCATTCCGGACACTTCGGACATTGCCCGCGCCATAATCCAACAGAGTCACCACCATCGCACTTCACCTTTATCCGGCAATTTTCACATTATGTCGATCGAGCTTTTCCATCCAGTAAAAGCCGGGAGAATCATTGATCCAGCTCTTTGAAATAGCTCCGTCCTGCGCAATTGCGGCAGAGAATTCTGCCATCCACCGTCAGTTCCCTTTTGTCCTGCACCCAGTCGGAACATACCTCGCACTGCACCCTTCGCAGGGGCCTGCCAGGCAAATCTTCCGGGGGAATGTCGACGGCTACATGCTGGATGCGGAAGAGTTCATCGTCGGTCATTATCTTATAGGCTTCGAGTTGCCTGGCATATTTGTCACCGATCTCCGCACAGTATTTTACGGAGAGCTCACGGGCTTCCTCGAGAGCGGTGACCCGTACAGCCACACCGGAATCAAGATTAACAAAGGTTGCCGCCATTATGCCATGATCGAGCCATTTCATCGATCGCTTGCCGAGACTGCATCCGGTAACGGATTGTATTGCATCTGTTGCACAGCGGTCGATTTCGACAAGCACATACAATTTTTTTCGATCGCCACACTTCGGGTCGTGGATTCCGATCAGGGATAGTGCCAGCATGCTCATACGGACGCCGATGACCTGTCCGGCACAGATGTGACCATGAACACGCGTCGATTCCTTCAACAACTCCTCGAATGTCTCCATTTTGCATCCCTCAATACAAAGCCAGGTTCATCTCATGCGGATTCATCACAAAGTACATGCCCGGAAACGGCGGTGTCAATTAAATCCTCTTTTTCGTCCGCAAGAATGATAAAGCCGTAAAAAGTGCTCCAACACGTGGAGATGGACTCTGGAAAAAGTTTGATATACGAGGGTAGTGTCTGAAACGGTGCTTTGGTAGGACAAATGGTACAGCGAAGCGCCGTTTCAGACCTACAACGAAGTGGAAAGGGCCATTCCTTGAGAGGAACGGCCCTTAGCTCTAACTATGTGAATGACCTGTCGACTGCCTAGCGGCACTGGTACCTTGCCTGATATTGCAGCACCTATGCTCTGTTATGCTTCTTTTTCAGCACACGCCTCAGACACTGTTACCTTTTCGAAAATAATACGGCGCACTAAGCACTAACAGTTACCGTATCTTGTGAAAAGCATGGCAGGAAAGATATTAGTTGACGCGGTCGGACAGTTTGCTGCCGGCTTTGAACTTGACGATTTTTTTAGCCGGAATTTTGATAGCCTTACCTGTTTGCGGATTCCTGCCCTGACGTGCATCGCGCTTCGAGACGGAGAAGGTGCCAAAACCCACAAGCGTAACTTTGTCCCCATTATTCAGGCTTTCAGCGATTGCTGCAAGAGTACCGTTCAGTGCTTTTTCGGCAGCTGCCTTACTAATGTCTGCTGCGCCCGCGATACTTTCGATAAGTTCCTTCTTGTTCATGAATTCCTCCCTGCTTAATCTTTCTTTACAAGTCCACTTAAGGCAACCCTTGTTACCCTATTTCCCCTGAACATGATGCTTTACCTAAACTCTTCTCAATTGTCAAAAAAAACTTTTCGCGAGGACTTCCGGCAATAACACCCAGGAGGAATGGTCAACCCATTGTATTCAGGGTATTACGCTCATAACAAGGCACCATAATTGAATCAGATATCAGAAGCAAGCACTAAATCACTCGTTGTAAATAACCTTTTACCTTGTGGTTCTGGGTGTTACCTTCCAGCAAGATTCAGCATTACCGTTCCTTCCTGCAGCCTTTTGAAGTATGCCCGAACTTCCTCTCTATTGCCGTTTTCGATAAAGGCAGCAAGATCCTTCTCTTGTACTTCGACCAAAATAAAATCCTTGCGTGGCCTGACCCGGCAACCGACAAAGCCGCGGTCGTGGAGGAAATTTTCGGCGTTTTCTATGATTCTGAGGCCTTCTTCGGTAATGGTACTGCCTGGTTCGATCCTTGTGGCGAGACAGGAATTGGAAGGCAGGTCAAAATTCGAAAGACCTTCATTTCTGGCAATGAACCGGATTTCCGATTTCGTCAGCCCGACTTCTGCAAGAGGTGTCTTCACCTGCAGTTCCCGGATAGCTTTCAAACCCGGTCGCTGCTCTTGCAGGTCATCGGCATTAGTGCCGTCGGCCAGAATGGAAAATCCTTCCGCAGCCATCGCCTCGCCTAAAAGCGTGTACATCCGCTTCTTGCAGAGATAACATCGATCCTCCGTGTTGATAACGAATTCGGGCCACAGAAGAGGAGCGACTGCTATCTCCCTGAGCACGGCGGACGCGGGAAAATTCGTTGTGAAAGTGGTGCGAGCCACTGCAATGGCCGAGGCGGAATTGAGCGTTGACAAAGCATAAAAGGCGATGACCCTTTTAATGCCCAGGGCGGTCATTGCGGCATGGAGGGTCAAGGTTGAATCGACTCCGCCGGAAAAAGCCACCGCCAGTTTTTCGTATTGTCTGAAGTGCTCTGTAAGTTTACTGAATTGCGCTTTCGGCGAGGAATTGGCCATGACTGCAGCCCCTACTCCCGTCCGTCCGGCAACAGTTCGGCCGGCCGATTGAGCAGGAACCTGCCCTCGCTGATATCCTTCTTGAGGATTTCTGCTATTTCCCGGGCCTTGACGACGCTTGACAGCGGTGAAGTCCTGACCTTTTTACCGTTCACCTCGATTTCACCGGATTTCAGCTCGGCATAGCTCACCTGGCCGTAACTCCGGGCGATGCCGTTGGTATAATCGTAGCCGTAGTCGATCACCTGGGTGAAAATCTCCGCATCGGAGACGCCGGTGTGCGCAGCCATTTCTGCATCAAGGATCGGAATGGGAATCCCGAGACCCAGGGCCAGCGACGATCCGTAGCCAAGAATCGATACCCCCCTCACCCACTGGTGGCTCATCTGCTTGAGATCGCCCTGAACCATGATGGTCCCGGCCGGTTTCAGGGGCACTCCGTTTTCTCCCCGCGGGGCCTTGGGATTATGCTGGGTGCCTTTCCAGGTCACATATCCCTGGGCGCCGCCCAGGAAAATCCGGGTGCCGACGCCTATGGTCCGATAGAAGGGGTCGTTCAGCAGGGGGCTCAATTCGCCGGCGCTGCAGTAATTGGCGCTCCGGCAGTTGGGCTTCAGCATGCCCATATATGTATAGACAGCCTTCTCGGAGAGGTTTATGGCACAGTTGTAATTCTGGTAGCCGTTCCTCGGATTGCACAGCAGGGCATGGGGGAGATCGTCTAAGCCAACCTCTTTTTTCATTTTCTTTGCGGCGTAGCAATCGGTCCCGTATGCCTTGGCCTCCAGCAGCAATTTCTTGCCGCGCAGGAGATCTTCGATGACATGGCCCCCGCCGTAACGGAACTCCCCCGGATACACCTTGTTCAGCGGATCGTCTTCGGCGGGTTCCGTAGCTCCAAGATATGCATCCACCGCAGCCAGCCCGGCATAGGCGGGCACCTTGTTGATCCAGACCTTCGAAGCCTTGATGGTCGGGGTCATCTGGCCGAAATTGAAGAACATACCCGAAGAACACATGGGGGCGAAGGTGCCGGTGGTGACAACATCGACTTTTCGGGCGGCTTCTTCGGGGCCGTGTTCCTTTACAATTCCAACCATCTCTTCAGCTGTTACCACGACAGCTTCGCCAGCTTTTATCCTGGCGTTAATTTCTTCATAGGTCTTGTGGATTTTCTTCTCGCTCATGATCAGCCCGCACTCTTGGAGTAACAAATAATAATAAAAAATCGCTTCTTTCAGCGACAGCGAGACCCCTGCCAAGGTCGGCTATCGCAACTTTTTTCCAACTTGACATAGCCAGTTCTTTGGCCTAATTTATTGGGTCTCCGTTCTTTCAGTCAAGGACAAACCCTCACTCTCAGTCTTAATAGCAAGGAGCAGCATGGAAAGCGAGCAGAAAAAAGCGATCGACTCGGTGCGCCATAGAATCGACTCGATCGACAATACCATTCTCGAACTGCTCAAAGAACGGCTCGACTGCGCCAAGACAATCGGCAGGCTCAAGGACGAAGGCAATCGGGCAAAGTGGGATCCCCTGCGGGAGCGTCAGATCTACGATCGGCTGCTCAAGGATAACAACGACACCTTCCCTACCGACGCCTTAAAGTCTATTTTTCACGAAATAATAACAACATGCAGGTTATCACAGAGAAAGGCCATGGTCGCCTTCCTGGGGCCGGAGGCTACCTTCAGCCACCTGGCCGGAGTCAAATATTTCGGTCATTCTGCTGATTACAAGGCTATGGAGACTATCGACGATGTCTTCGCGGAAGTCGATAAGGGGCGCACCACCTATGGAATAGTGCCGGTGGAGAACTCTATCGAAGGGGCCGTTTTTTCTACCCTCGACTGTTTTATGAAGTATAAGGTCCAGATCTGCGGTGAACTGCAGCTTGAAATCAGTCATAATCTGGTCTGCCGGTCTGGAAACATCGAGGACATACAAACCGTTGCCTCCCACTCCCAACCTCTCGCCCAATGCCGGGAGTGGCTGCGAAAGCATCTTCCCACCATCCCGACCCTGCCGGTCTTTTCCACCGGCGCCGCCGCCCAGATGGCGGCCAACAACCCCAATATCGGGGCCATCGCCTCGTCGCTCGCCATCACTACCTATCAGTTGCAGGTGGTGGTCCAGGGCATTGAGGACTACCGTGGCAATACCACCAGGTTTCTGGTCATAGGTAAAAAATCGCCTTCACGCAGCGGGCTGGACCGGACCTCGCTGCTCATCGGACTCATGGACCGGCCCGGTTCATTGAACGAAGTGCTCACCGTCCTCTCCGACGACGGGATAAACCTCGCCAAGATAGAATCGCGGCCGATCAAGGGCAAGCAGTGGAAATATTTATTTTTCCTCGATATGCTCGGTCACATCGAGGATGAAAAAATCCAGCGGGGCTGCGAGAAGCTCCGGGCTATGTGCTCCTATTACGAGTGGCTGGGTTCCTATCCTCAAAGCGAAGACGCCTCAACCTCCGATTCGTGACATTCGGCCGCTGCAGGTCTGTCGATCGGACTTCAGCAGATCCTGCTGCAGGTTATGACCCTGGGGTTTCTTCATGATGGTCTGGCGGATGGCCTCTATGAGTTCCTTATCGGTCGCGCCACCGCGCAAGAGGGCCTTCAGATCTGTCTCCCGGTCGCTTAACAGACAGGCCCGGAGCTTGCCCTCGGAAGTCAGCCTGAGTCTGTTGCACTGATCGCAGAAATGATGGCTGATCGGGCTGATGAAGCCGATTGAACCGGACCGTCCATCCTTGCCCTGAAAGTTGTACATCCTCGCCGGTCCCTCGCCGTGGCTGCGCTCGTACGGAACAAGCGATCCGAGTTCGCCGATGAGTTGTATGATCTCATCCGAGCTGATGAACTTCTCCTTCTGCCAGCTGTTTCTGTCGCCGACCGGCATAAACTCGATGAAGCGGACCCGAAAAGGCTGCTCCAGGGCCAACCGGGCGAAGTCCCTGAACTCATCGTCGTTGACTCCCTTCATTGCGACCACATTCAGTTTGATCCTGAACCCGAGGTCCTTGGCGGCCATGAGGCCGTCCCATACCTTGGCGAAGTAGTCCTTGCCGGTAATCTTACGGAATTTTTCCCGAACGAGGGTGTCCAGGGAGACATTGATATGCCGCACCCCTTCGTCATAAAGCCGTTCGGCATATTCGGCCAGGAGCACTCCATTGGTGGTGAGCCGGATCTCCGTGAGCCCCTCAAGCCGGGAAAGCTGACGGATAAATTTCAGGATCCCCTTCCTGACCAGCGGCTCACCGCCGGTCAGGCGCAGCTTGTTCATGCCCTGAGAGACGGTAAGTCGCACGACCCGCACCAGCTCTTCATAACTGAGCAGTTCGGAATGCTGCAGAAATTTACCAGTCTTGACCCGGCTGTCCCGATCCTGGTCCTCTTCCGGCATGCAGTATATGCAGCGGAGATTGCAGCGGTCGGTCAGCGACAGCCTGAGATAGGAAATTGTTCGGGAAAACTGATCGACGAGGGGGCGGATCGGAGCTATTTTTTCAGTCACGGCGCAGGGAATAAAAATAATGCGGAATTAGCAAAAAACTGAAGCCATTGACTTTGAATCGCTTCATCTATATACTGACTGCCTTTTATCAATAGCACACTCTTCATGGAAAGTACATTCCATACCCCTTAAGAAAAGATTTACTTCATGCTTATACTCGGCATCGAAAGCTCCTGCGACGACACTGCCGCCGCCGTCCTGCAGGACGACAAGGTGCTCTCCAGCATACAGAGCGGCCAGGACGACATTCACGCGCAGTTCGGCGGGGTGGTTCCGGAGCTGGCTTCCCGGAAACACCTGCAGTCGATACATCCCATCGTCATGGCGGCTCTCGCAAAGGCCGGGGTGCAGCTGGATGAGATCGACCTGGTCGCCGCCACCCAGGGACCGGGTTTGATCGGCTCGCTGCTGGTCGGTTTTTCCTACGCCAAGGCCCTATCGCACGTGAAGAGAATTCCCTTTGTCGGTGTCGATCATATGGCCGGGCATATCCTCTCGGTCTTCTTGGGGACGGAGAAGCCGGACTTTCCTTTCATCGCCTTGATCGCCTCCGGCGGAACCTCCTCGATCTTTCTGGCCGAAGACACCAATACCTTTCACCATCTCGGCCGGACCCGCGACGACGCCGCCGGCGAGGCCTTCGACAAGGTGGCGAAGCTCCTGGAGCTTGGATATCCCGGAGGCCCGGTGATCTCCAGAACCGCCACCGATGGCGATCGGCGGTATGTGCAGTTCCCCCGGGCCTGGCTGGAGGAGGATTCGCTCGATTTCAGCTTCAGCGGCCTGAAGACCGCGGTCCTGAATCATGTCAATCAGCAACGCCAGCAGAAAAAAACCCTCCGTTTTCCCGACCTCTGCGCCTCCTTCCAGGAAGCGGTGGTCGACGTCCTGGTGGCCAAGACGATCCTCGCCGCCCGCAGACGCCAGGTGGAAACCGTGGTTATCGGAGGCGGTGTATCGGCCAATCCTCGGCTGCGGGAACTGTTCGCCGAACGCTGCGCAAAGGAAGGAATGACCTTTTTCGCCCCGGAACGCGGCTACTGCACCGACAATGCGGCGATGATCGCTCTGGCCGGACTCCATAAATATGCCGTGAGCGGTCCAAGCCCGCTCGACGAGGACGTCTACAGCAGATCGCCGCTTGGTTGATAGATGAGGATACGCCATGTCGAAGTATGGAAAACACACTCACGAAACCTTGAGAAGCAAGAAACTCGCCCCGAGCAAGAGGTTCGGCCAGAACTTTCTGGTGAACAGACACACGGCCGAGGCGATTGTCCGGGCCGGCAGGCTTCGTGATACGGACATCATCGTGGAGGTGGGTGTGGGGCTCGGGGCCCTGACGGTGCCGCTGGCCGCAGCCGTAAAGCATGTGTACGGCTTTGAGATAGACAGCGGCATCATCAGGTTTCATGAAGAAGAAGGCGATCTGCCGGCCAACGTGACCCTGATCCATCAGGACGTGCTTACCGCGGATTTTACGGAGGTTTTCTCCCTTTGTGGCGGAAAATTGAAGATCGTGGCCAATCTGCCGTACTCGATCTCGAACCCCTTCATCTTCAAGCTCATCGACAACGCCTCCCTCATCGACTCCGCCACCATCATGCTGCAAAAGGAAGTGGCCGAGAGGCTGATGGCGGAGCCGGCGACCAAGGAATACGGGGTGCCGACGGTGCTGCTGGCAAGTCGGGCTTCGGTGAAAAAATTGATGACCCTCGGCCCCGGCGAGTTCCATCCCCGGCCAAAGATCGATTCGGTTGTCGTAGTCATCGATTTTAACGCAAAAAAAGACGCTCTTCCGGAACATGATTATCGTCTCTTGAAACAGATCGTCCGAACCGCTTTCAACCAGCGGCGAAAAACAATTCTGAATACGCTTACCGGCGCGCCGTTCCTCGCCGAGGCGATACCGGATAAAGTCGCGGCAAAGGAAGTCTGCGGGCAGGCGATCGCCCGGGCCGGAGTGCCCCCTCAGGCGAGACCGGAAACCCTGACAATCCATGATTTCATCGCCCTGGCAAGGGAGTTCGACAGGCAAATCGAGAAGAAGTGAGGAAATATTATTCGAGGTCTCCCAGCCGTCCCACGACACGTGCAAGAAACCCCGGTGCGTTGGTATTTTTTGCAAAACAGGCGCATATGTGGTCATAAGAAAAACAGGCAATAGCAACAGCCGGCAATTCATCCCCGAGAGAGACATGATAGGAAAAATTCAGATCCCCACGGTCGTCGTGCCGCCCCACCCCGAATGGCCCAAGCTCTCCGAGGCGGAAACGGCGGCCCTCAAGGCAAGGATAAAAAGACTTCTGAAGGAACAGAAAGCGGTACTTGTCGCCCATTACTACACCGAAGGCGCCCTGCAGAACCTGGCCGAGGAAACCGGCGGCTGCGTGGCCGACAGCCTGGAGATGGCCCGTTTCGGCACCACGCATCCGGCTTCCACCCTGGTGGTCGCGGGCGTACGGTTCATGGGGGAGACTTCGAAAATCCTCAACAACGAAAAGCGGGTGCTGATGCCCGATCTGAACGCCACCTGTTCGCTTGACGAGGGCTGCCCTTATGAGCTGTTCTCCGCCTTCTGCGACGATCATCCGGATCATACCGTGGTGGTCTATGCCAATACCAGCGCCCGGGTGAAAGCGCGGTCGGACTGGGTGGTCACCTCGGGCATCGCCCTGCCGATCGTTCGTCATCTTGCCGAAAAGGGTGAGAAGATTCTCTGGGGACCGGACCGCCACCTGGGGAGCTACGTGCAGAGGCTGTCCGGCGCCGAGATGATCTTCTGGCCGGGCTCCTGCGTCGTCCATGAGGAATTCCGCGCGGTCGCCCTGGAACGGCTGCGCAAAATCCATCCGGATGCAGCGGTCCTCGTCCATCCCGAATCGACCGAGGCAGTCATCGCCCAGGCCGACGTGGTCGGCTCCACCACGGCGCTGATCGAGGCGGTGGCCAAGCTGCCAAACCGGGAATTCATCGTGGCCACCGACAAGGGGATCTTCAACAAGATGCGGCAGGTGGCGCCGGGCAAGATCCTGCTCGAAGCCCCCACCGTCGGCGAAGGAGCCACATGCCAGAGCTGCGCCTATTGCCCGTGGATGGGCATGAATTCCCTGCAGAATCTGGCAGAAGTCCTGGAGACCGGCAAAAACGAGGTGCAGGTCTCCCCGGAACTGGCGGAAAAGGCCAGGATCCCCATCCGGAGAATGCTGGATTTCGCAGAGACGTTCAAACGAGGCGGCGGCTGTCTGGTTCCCCCCTCAGCCGGCCGATCCTGAGAATATCGACAGAGAGAAATTTGCCGATACGGTTTCTTCAAAAAGCCATTTTCGATAAAGGGGGGCAAGGCTTTGCCAGCCAAACCGCTCGGTCAGCCGGTCGGCCTCCTCCTCGGTGAGCCGGGGCTTATTCACCAGGGCCTCGGCGAGTTTGTCCTCGAACTCCTCCTCGTCATAGAGATGCTCAGGAGGGAACAACTCGGGATAGGAGAGCCGGTTCGGGAGCAGCGGCCGGCAACCGGCCCGAACCGCCTCGATCACGGCGATGCCGTAGAACTCGTGCATGGCCGTGGAAACCACCAGATCGCCCCGGGCGAGCAGCGCCAGGTAGTCCCGGTGGGAAGGCGCGTAGCCGAAGTGGAGAAGACGCGAAGCAAAGTGGCTCCGGATGCGATCGAAACAGGCAGGGATGGAGCGGAAGGATTGGCCAGCGACGATCAACCGGAAATCAAGACCCCGCCGCGAAAGTTCCATCAGTGCTCGAAAGAACCGCTCGGGATTCTTGTCATGCTCCCAGCGATGGTTCCAGACGATCACCGGCCCTGGGCCGACCGTCGGCAGGGGGCGCTGCTCACGTTCCGGAAAATCGATGCCGGGATGAAGAACCCGGCTTTTCCGGCATAATTCATCGATAAGCCCCGGCAGCGCCAACTCCGAGGCGGCGGATTTCAGGTATTGGCTACAACCTTCCAGGAAGGTTCTAGCATTATATGCCGAATTGAAGGCGATGGTATCGGCAGCCAAGGCGGAATGAAAATTGATGGCGGCAAACTGGTGGGCGCTTGCATCATGCCGCTGCGGGTAGACGATCTGGTTTTCGTGAAAATAGAGGCAGAACCTGGTCTCGTTGTTCCACCCCGGGACTCTCGTCAACAGGGCTCGAAGCACCGCGGCATCGACATAGGATGAGCAGAGCACAGTTTCGAAGAAACGCTCCCCCGGCGGCAGGCTTTTCACGCGCTCTACGAGCCATGGGGCCGAAAGCTGCATCCTCATCTTCCATTTGCGGGCCGGCAGGGAGAGTAGCGTATACCGCGCCGGCACATGCCGCTGCAGGCCTTCCAGGAAATAACGATGTGAGCCGCCGTAATAGGGTTCGAGGAGAAGAACTCGCTTCATTCCGCATTTTCCATTGCCTGCCGAATCTTCCCGAAGGTCGTCAACCGTTTTGCCATTGAACCGGAGAAGCATCCCAGGTATAAGTAGTCCCCTGCGGCGACGAAGAATTTCAAACTGCCGCGCAACTTCATTCCAATATTGACGGGAAAGCACTATGACCTCCCTTTCTTGCCCCTGCGGCAGCCGGTTATCTTTCGCGGAATGCTGCCAGCCCGTTCTCCAGGACCATCGTCACGCCCAAACGGCCGAAGCCTTGATGCGCTCCAGGTATACCGCCTTCGTTCAGCAACACGAACCGCACATCCTGGCCAGCTGGCATCAGCGGACCCGTCCGAAAGCCCTCAATTTTGACGATCATCCGGTCGTCTGGCTGGGGCTCGAAATCCACGAGAGTCTGGCCGGAACCGCAGCCGACAGCGAAGGCACCGTCGAATTCACCACCTTCTACCTGGAAAACGGCCAGCTCTGCAGCTTGCGGGAAAAAAGCCAGTTTCTGAAGGAAGACGGCCTGTGGTTTTACCTGCGGGGCGAGTGCGGCATCAAGAAGGAGAAGGTCGAGCGGAACCGCCCCTGCCCCTGCGGCTCGGGGAAAAAATTCAAAAAATGCTGCCTGCCTCGGTAGTCGAAAATGGCTTCGTCCATTTGAATCGACCGAGCGCCTTTTGCCTGCAGTTCATGACAGGAGTGCGACTATCCGGTCCCAGAGCAGATCGGCGGTGTGGCCTTTGCCGGTAAAGGGCAGCATATCTGTGCCGGTCCGGGAAATAAGCAGTACCTGATTGGTCTCGGCTTCAAAACCGGTCCGATCCCCGCCGATATCGTTGACGGCGATCAAGTCGAGATTTTTCTTCCGGAGCTTCTTCGCTCCTTCTTCGGCCAGATCCCTGCTCTCGGCGGCAAAACCCACCAAAACCTGTCCAGGCCTTTTTCTCTGCCCCAGCTCCCAGAGGATATCCGGATTCTTTGCAAGGACCAGTTCTTTTTCGATCTGCTCTTTTTTCACCTTGTGTTCATGCAGGATTTCCGGCCGATAATCGGCCACCGCCGCCGCCTTGACGATCACCGAACAGCCGTCGGCATGGGCGAGCACCCTGTCCCGCATTTCACATGCTGTCCGGACATTTTCCCGCGTCACTCCCGCCGGGCAGGGCAGGGCCGTCGGGCCGCTCACCAGGATCACTTCCGCGCCCCGGCGAAAGGCGGCCCTGGCCAGGGCATAGCCCATCCTGCCGGAAGACCGGTTACTGAGAAATCTGGCCGGATCGAGCGGTTCCCGGGTAGGCCCTGCGGTGACGAGCACCCGCTGACCCTGGAGATCCTGGGGTGTGAGGCTTTTCGCCAAGTACTCCCTTACCGTCTCCCATTCGGCAAGGCGCCCTTCCCCCTCTTCCTTGCAGGCCATCATGCCCGACTCCGGATCGATGACCCAGTAGCCCAGTTCCTTCAGAACCTGCAGGTTTCGCTTGGTTGCCGGATGGTCATACATGCGGGGATTCATTGCGGGACAGATCAATATTCTGGCCCGGCTGGCCAGGACGGTGGTGGTGAGGAGATCGTCTGCCATGCCCGCCGCCAGGCGGGCCATGACATTGGCCGTAGCCGGGGCGACAAGGATGACATCGGCGTCCCGGCCGATGCTGATATGCGCCATGACATCATCCCTGCCGGCTCCGAACATGCCGGTATGGACGTCATTGCCGGAGAGGGCGGCAAAGGTCAGGGGCGTCACGAATTCCAGCGCCGAGGTCGTCATGACGACCGAGACCAGCGCTTCTTCCTTGGCGAGCTCGCTCACCCAACCCGCCACCTTGAAAGCCGCGATCGAGCCGCATACCCCGACGACGATTCTTTTGCCGGCAAAAATTGACTGTGCCATCCGCGCCCCCATAAACAACGAGTGATGAGGACTGAGAATTGAGCCATGAGAGCTAGTCAGTGCTTTCCTCAAACCTCATCCTATTTTTTAATATGCCCCGTTCCCTTTGATCATACAATAGACAGTTCTGAAGATGATTTTGATATCGGTCCACAGAGAATAGTTGAGAATATACCAATCATCCATTTTCACTCTTTCCTCGTAATCGTCGATATTCGACCGTCGGCCGACCTGCCATGGTCCGGTTATGCCAGGTTTCATCGAGCAATAGCGGCCAGCGCTCTCCTTGTAAAAGCCGTTCAACTCGTTACCGACGATGGGCCTTGCCCCCACCACGCTCATGTCGCCGAGAATGACATTGATGAACTGCGGAAACTCGTCGAGGCTCGTCCGCCTGAGAAACCGGCCGACGGGGGTGACGCGAGGATCATTCTTCAGTTTGTAGGTTTGCTCCCACTCCCTGCGCAGGTCCTCGTTCTCCCTGAGCAGCTTGTCGAGTTCCCGGTCCGCCCCGACCCGCATGGTGCGGAACTTCAGGCAATGGAAGGTCTTGCCGGCGGCCGTTATCCTTTTGTGACGGTAAAAAACCGGACCGCCGTCGCTGATCTTCACCAGAAGAGCGATGATCAGGGTCAGGGGCAACGTGCAGACCAGAACCGCAACAGAGAAGATGAGATCGAAACCGCGTTTCCACTCGGTGTGGGGGTTGAAATTAAGAATCAGGAGATTGCCCAGCGACTGGATCTCTGCGTGATGCAGGCCGAAGACATAAAGATCCGGCACCAGGTAGATCCGGGCGCCGAGGGATCGGCATTCCCGCAGGATTCTGAAAATTTTCTTTTCCGCCCGCATCGGCAGGGCAATATAGACATAATCTATTTCGTGGTGCTCGAGAAAGCCGTTGATCGCCGCGATGTTGCCGAGGATCGGTTTGCCGTTGACCACGGTAATTTCCTGGTCGTCGATCTTGTCGTCAAAAAAACCCAGCACTTCAATGCCGGCCCAGGGCATGCTGGTCACCTGCTTGAGCAGGTTGACACCCAGATCGCCCGCCCCGACGATCACCGCCCGCCGCACATTCTTGCCGTTTTGCCGGATGAGCCGAAGAATTTTTCTGACCAGCACATGAACGATAAAGATGAGTAATGGCGTGGAGATCGACCAGATGAGGATGACTACCCGGGAGTAGGCGATCGAGATCTTGAAGATGAAAAAATAAAAGAGCAACAGACCGATGACCGCAGCCCAGGCCTTCAGGATGACGAGAAATTCGAGGATATATTTCCACCCCCGCCACGAGCGGTAGAGCTGGAAGGACTGAAAACTGATGAAACAGAGGATGAAGGTGATGATCACCAGACGGGTGTAATACGGACTCCAGGGGACCCGGTACCAGAAAACCAGCAGGGACAGATAGCCGACAGCCAACAGGCAGTCGAAGAGATGCAGAAATCTGGCGATGAGAGAACTTTGTTCCCGGAGGTTGATGGGCAGCATATTCTCATTCAGTTCTTCGGCTCAAGCGGCATACCGTCGGGCTTGGGCGGCGACCATTCACCGTTCATATAGCGTTTCCACCACAACCTGTTCATGCTCAAGGTCGGCAGCCAGCTGGCGGGTATTTTCCTGTGGAGTCTGCCAAGCTTGTAGCCGATCAGCTTCATGAAGCTCCGCAACAGGCAATCGGGTATGAGAAGTATTTGTTTTTCCTGGAGCAAGCTTCCAAGCGCCGAACGAACGTAATGGGCTCCGACACCCTCGGCTTGGCCGTAGGTATCGAGCAGCCACTTTTCCCTGCAGTGCAATACCCCGATGTCGAACGACCGCCGAAATTCTTCGCCAAGATTATAATTATGGCTGTGATAGACAGCGGCTTCGCTGACATAGGCGACGGCATGCCCGGCCGCAAGAATCCTCCCCAAGGTACAGGTATCTTCTCCAAAAATCAAACCGTTCTTGAAGTATCCCGCTGCGGCGAGAGGCTCTTTGCGATACGCGGCAAAAGAGTTGGAGATGAAGATGGTTTTCAGGCCGTACCGCAGCCGGTCATCATAGCTGCGTAACGCGGATAGCGGGGGGTAGTTGAAGAGCCGCAGATGGGCGGCAACCGGCGTGGCATTCTTGCTGGACAACTGCCGTCCGTAGCTGCAGGCCGCCCTGTTCTCGGAGAGCGGCGCCACCAGCAGCCCCAGGGCGTCCCGGGTGGCGAGAATTGCATCCTGGGTGAAAAAGACGATTATTTCGCCCTTTGCCTGCCGGGCCATTCTGGTCCGCGTGCCGCCGTGATCGAATTCCGACCTGGGGATTGTGACGACCTCGGCCATGTAATTCCGGCAGATTTCCACCGTCCGATCAGTCGAGGAGGAATCTGCGACCAGGATCTCGTCCGGCTGCAGGTGCTGCCTCCTCAGCGCCGCAAAGAACTGTTCGAGAGTCCGCTCGCCGTTCAAGGTCGGGATGATGGCTGAGATCGTCACCCGATCTGCTTTTTGTGACTGCAGTGGCTGGGGCATGTTCTCTCTATCAAAGGTGGAAGAACTTCACCAGAAACAACTTCAAGTACGCCCAGAGGATGTAAGGTGCCGGATGTTTGCGGTAGAGAAGCACCTCACTTCGGGCGGCGATAAGACGGAGTTCATAGCCGATTTCCGAGCGCCTGCCCCAGCCTCGGCAATGATAGGCGAACAGCCGGGGATCATAGATCACCTTGCAACCGTGCTTGTGCAGGCGAATCGACAGCTCTATATCCTCCTTGTAGAGGAAAAAGTCAGGATCGAAGATATTCTCTCCGAATGGCAGCAGGGACTTGATACGGCAGCACATGAGCGCGCCGCAGGCCGCCGGGAGGTTTTCGATCAGGGCGTATTGTCCATCATCCGTCTCGCCTCGGCCCCGGTCGTACCAGCGGCCGTACCATTTCCGGAACACTCCGGTGGAATCGATCCTGCCGGTCGGTTTCATGGCCTGCAGGTCAAAACCGAGCAGCTTGCCGGAAACAACCGCCGCTCCCGGATTCTCATGCATCACCTGGATCGCCTGGGAGATAAAATCCGAAGGGAGAAAGGTGTCGGGATTCAAGAAAATCACAAGACCGTCGCGGTCGGCGGCCGCTGCTTGCCTGAACCCGAGGTTGTTGGCCCGGGCAAAACCTATATTCTCGGTCTTGATGAGCTTCAGCCCCTTCAGATGATGAGCTCTGTCGAGATAGCCGGTCGACTCGGAGCCGCTGTCGACGACGACCACCGATTTGATCGGCGCCGTCTGTTTCTCCAGATGGCTCAGACAATAGTCGAGAATCCCGGCCGAGTTGTGGGTGACTATGACGATATGAACTGGTACTGGCATGGATTTTTGAAATTCTAGGAGGCTGTCGAATTATAGCAATTTTTTCTCAGATCAAGGCATTTTCGAAAATTAAGCGCAGCCATATAACTAATATTGCGAGCATTAATTTTCGTAAATTAACGCAGAGATGGGGAAAAAGTGCATAATCCGACAGCCTCCTACAGGAGAAGAGTACAGTATAGGTTAAGCAGGAAATTACCTTTACCCGCCGCTGCCCTTCTGGCCATGATAGAGAGAACCGCCTCCCGCTCCGCCGATCTTATCATTGCGGCGAAATTTTGAACAGGTATCAATGATTCGCTCTCGGGTTTGTCCCGGAATTTTCCGACCAAATCGGGCAGAGCAGCGGCAGCTTCCCGGAGACCCGCCAGGTAGGGCCCCAGCATGCCCTTTTTCAGACAGAACAGCAGCCAGGCAGTCTGGTAGACCGCTATGGCCGGCAAAAAACGCAGCAGCAGTCCCCAGGAATAATTCTTCGCCAGCACATAGATGTTGTTCCGGGTCGAGAGCCGTACGGTCAGTTCGTTGATCTTCGAACCGGAACTGGCGCTGCCGATATGGTAGACGATCGCCCAGGCGAGGAACATGCAGCGGCTTCCCTGCCGCCTGGCCCGCATGTTCAGATCGACGTCCTCCAGATAGGCAAAGAATTTTTCGTCGAAGAGTCCCACCCTGGAAAACAATCGCCTGGCGTAGAGGGCTGCTCCGGCGCAGGCCCCGAAGGTTTCCCGGTCGTGGCGATAGCCTTCGCCGTCCCTTTCCATGGTACCCAAACGGTACCCGACCCCGCCGCGCAACACCGCATCGCCCGCCCCGTCTATGTAATCGCGCTGATGAAAATTCATCATCTTCAGCGCGAAGAATTCGTAACCGGGATATCTGTCGACGGCATGGCGAAGGTTCTCCAGGCAATCCGCCGCGACCTCCATATCATTGTTCAGCAGCAGCAGCCACGGCGCCGCCGCGGCTTGGATACCCGTATTCACCGCAACGCTGAAACCGGTGTTGCGATCGAGCTTGATCAATTTGACCTCGGGAAACTGCTGCTCCACCAGTTCAATGGATCCGTCCCGCGAACCGTTGTCTACGACAGTAACGGCAAAACCGGAAAAGGTCTGCTGCCTGAGCGACTGCAGGCAGTGGCTCAGCATGGCTGCGCCGTTCCAGTTGGGAATAATGATATCGATCAGAGGATGGCCGGTCATCAATTTCTATCGACAGCCGCCTCGACTTCGGTTCGATAGATATTCTTGACGTAGTATACCGGCTTGTTCTGCGACTCATGGTAGGTGCGGGCCTGGAGTTCGGCGATCAGCCCGAGGGAGATGAATTGGATCCCGATGAAAATGAGCAAAACCGCGAGAAAGAGCAGCGGCCGGTCGGAGAGCGGGACCCCGAAAAACTGCCGTTGAAGGGTCATGCAGAGGGCGATGAGAAAGCCGATGCCGCCGGAAATAACTCCCATCAACCCGAAGACCTGAATAGGCCGCGTCGAGTAGCTGAGCAGAAATTTCACCGTCAGCAGGTCGAGGATAACCCTGATAGTCCGGGAAATACCGTATTTGGACGAGCCGAATCGTCGCGCCCGGTGATTGACCTTCACTTCGGTGAAATCGATGCCCATGCCGCTGGCGATGGCGGGAATGAACCGGTGCATTTCTCCGTAGAGTTTCACGCACTTGATGACTTCCCGGCGAAAGGCCTTCAGGGTGCAGCCGTAATCGTGGAGGTTCACGCCGGTGGTCTTGGAAATGATCTTGTTGGCGATGATCGAAGGGAGCCGCCGGTTGATAAAGGCGTCCTTCCGGTCGTACCGCCAGCCGGTCACCACGTCGTTGCCGGCCTTGATTTTTTCCAGAAGCAGTGGAATATCCCGGGGATCGTTCTGGAGGTCCGCATCCATGGTGATGATGACGTCGCCGCCGGCATAGTCGAAGCCTGCGGCCATGGCCGCCGTCTGGCCGAAATTCTTGCGGAAGGTGACGACCACGACATGGCTGTCCTTCCGCTGGATATCACGCAGCAACGCAAGGCTCCGGTCGGTGCTGCCGTCGTCGACAAAGACGATCTCATACTCATCTTCAAGGGTTTCAAGAACTTCCACCAGTTCCTGATAGAGAATGGGAATGTTGTCCTCTTCGTTCAACAGCGGAATCACGACTGAAAGTAACAAGGCAGTGTCTCCAAAATTTTTCTAATATGAAATTCGTCGGGCCTGGCGGCAATCTTGTTTCGGGATGCAAAATAATCCCGTTTCGCAATTTTTCATACGGGAAATTCACCCTTTCCCAAGTTCAGTCGATGTTTCTGCCGGTAGATGATATAGGAAACGAAACCGAAACCGCCCATACAGAGCATCTTCAGGCGAAGGAGCAGACCCATGGCCAGCGACTCCGCCCCTCCCACGCCGACCATCAGAAAGTAAAAAACAAAGACGGATTCGAAGTATCCCAGGTTACCGAGGACCGTTACCGGTACATGGGCGACAAACAAAATAGCCGGCACCACTGCGCAGATCGCCCAAAAATTCACCTCGATGTCAAAAGCCTTGAATGTCGTGTAGACATTCACCCAGGTAAGAAAGTAGAAGAACACAGTGAGAACGACCAGCCGTGCGAGAAAAATTTTGTCCTGCTTTACCGCATCGGTAGCGACCTGCAGCTCCTTCCGTAATTTCTTGAGGCGCTCCATGATGGAACGGTACAGGTTCTCAAGCGATACCGTGGATTTGGCGAGCCAGGTGCAGGAAGGTTTCCCGGAGATGCGATGAAGCCAGGCAAAAATGCCTTCAGCGATTATGTTGGGAAGTTTGAAGGGATTCCGCGCCTTCCATAACCACAGGGTCGTTGCTGCGCAGAACAATCCGCCGGCGGCAGGAACGTACAGATACGGATTGGCATAGAGTTCGATGCGGAAGAGCGGGGCAATAAACACCAGGAGGAAGAGAAAAACGATACCGGAGAATCTCTCGACAAACACGCTCACCGCTGAATACGACTGATTGTCGATGAGCCTGCCGGCATAATAGGACCTGACCACATCACCGCCGACCGTGGAGGGGAGAATATTGGAGAAAAAGGAACCGATCAGGTAGATCTTGACGAGTTCCCAGTAGCTCAGCTGTGTAGTCTTCAGATCGAGAATGATCTTCCACTTGGTACAGCTGACGGTGAACATGACCAGGGTCACCGCAAAGGAGATGCCGAAGAATGGCCAGTTGACATTGGCAAAAACGTCAGCCAGTTCGTTGCCGCGGACAAAAGACAGCAGCACCGAAAAAAAGGCGCAGCTGATAACCAGCTTTACTGTCAACTGCAACGCTTTCGGCACCTTTTTCATAGACCGGTTCAAGGAAGGAAAAAAGCAAAGAGATATGAGGTGTCCTCGAAACCCTTCACAAAAGGAGATAAGCCCCTTCAAACGGAATCCGTTTCTACTCTTTTCAGCACCCCTTGGGGAGTGAAAACAAGAAAATATTCCAAGGCGCTCATGAAGGATTCCCTCTTACCATATCTTTCTCCAATGACCAAGAAGAAGTCGCGGAATATGACGGGCAAAAAGAGGAATACGTTGTTCTTCAAAGTGCAGGCTTATTTCTCTGCTTCAGCCTTTTGCGATTTGATCCAGCCGACTCGGATGAAATACTGCTGGCCGCTGTCCCGCCATCTGTCACAATGATCGTCCTGTTGTTTTCTCGGGTACCCGGGCCCAGCCTTGTCCACTCGGCAAAAACCCGATTCCGAATCCGTAAGGCGGAAAAATTTACAGCTGAGACAGCAGGCTTTTACTCCTTGCATAATATACTCGTATTTTTTAGAGATTAGGAGCCTGTCTGATTAAGCCATTTTGGGCATAATCCGCAGTCCTCTAGAGCGTCTTGAGTTCCTCCAGACACTTCTTCAGTGTAGCCGGCGTGTCGAATTGCAGGGCGGCAACCTTCGTCCCTTTGGCGGCAATCTTTTTCACCAGACCCTTCAACACGGTTTTCGGACCGATCTCCACGAAGGTATCGACACCATCGGCCAGCATTGCTTCGATGGTCTCGCACCACCGTACTTTGGAGGCTATCTGATGGGCCATCATCTTCTTCATGGTGGCGGGTTCCGTTTCTAAGGCTGCGGTTACATTGAAATAGACCGGTATCTCCGGCCGGCGGAACTCGATCGTTTCCATGAAGCGGGCGAAATCTGGCACCGCATCGGCCACCAGCGGACTATGGTTGGCCACGCTGACATTCAAGGGGATGACCTTTCCGCCGTTTTCTTCGATGATTTTGCTCACTCCGTCGAGGCCGTCAAGGGAGCCGGACAGGACGATCTGTTCCGGGGTATTGTGGTTGGCCGCAACCACAACCCCGCTGCCCGTATACGAAACGAGGATCTCGTTGATACCCTCTATGTTGAGGCCGATGACCGCCCGCATGCCGCCGGGATTTTTGCGCCCTTCCCGTTCCATCAGGCTCCCGCGCATACTGACCAGACGCAGTGTATCTTCGGGAGTGATCACCCCTGCGGCGCACAGCGCCGAGTATTCACCCAGGCTGTGCCCGGCAAAACAGCTGATCTCGCCCAAGCCGTCAAATTCCTTTGTAAACCTTTGCCAGCAGATGAGGTTGGTAATGGTTATGGCGGGCTGGAGGTTGGCGGCGCGGGTCAAATCTTCCATCGGGCCTTCGGCACAGAGCGCACCGAGCTTGAGCTGGCAGACATCCTCGGCCATGTTCATCAGAGCGGCGCACTCGCCGTCTTCCTTCATAAATTCTTGCCCCATCCCGAGATACTGGGATCCTTGGCCGGGGAACAGGACCGCAACTTTCATTTTCTTTCCCTCACTTGCTGATTTCTGATATCCAAGATATTGACGATGAGACACATCCCGGCGCCGATGCAGATCGCCGAATCGGCTACATTGAAGGCAGGCCAGTGATATTTTCCGATGTAAACGTCGAGAAAGTCAATAACCGCACCGAATCGCACCCGGTCGATGAGATTGCCGATGGCGCCGCCGGCGATAAGAGCCAGCGCCGGACAATAGTACCAATTGACCTTGACCAGTTTCCAGTAGGCAACAGTCAGTCCGAAAACAGCCAGCATCCCGACGGCGAGAAAAAAATGATGCCTCCAGGGGGAGTCGACGTCGGCCAGGAAGCTGAACGCCGCGCCGCTGTTGGTGACAAAGACCAGATTGAAAAAGCCCGGAACGACTTCGAGCGAATCGTACAACTTGAACGAATCGACTATCCAGGCCTTGGTGAACTGATCGATGGCGACGGTGGCCAGAATAATTGCAAGATAAACCACTCTCTTCGTGCCGATTATGCTTTCATGTTGGCGAGGACATCCCCGCACCGCCTGCAGATACCGGGATGGGACTCCATTTCTCCGACCGTGATGGAGCGAGTCCAGCAACGCTGACACTTCTCGCCAGCTGCCGGCTGCACCTGGACAACCATGCCGGCAAGCTCCTCGCTGACGAAGCGAATTCCGCTGGCCGGGGCATCTTCATGCAGGACCGACATCTCGGAGATGATGGCGATCTCCTTGATGGTGCCCCACTCCCCACGGATGAACTCCGCCAGGTCCCCTTCCGCCCTCAGGAGCACTTCGGCCTCGAGCGGGTGGCCGATGATCTTTTCCTGGCGGGCTATCTCCAGGGCCTTGGTGATCTCTGCGCGGATTTTGATGAGCTTGACCCACTTCTCCATCATCGACTCATCGCAGTCGACCGGGATTTCTGATGGGAATTCTACGAAATTAATGCCCCGCTCGGCCTCATCCCTCTCTCCCAGGCCATGAAGGGCGTTCCAGGCTTCGGCTGCGGTGAAGCAGAGAATCGGGCTCATCAGGCGCAGCATGCCGTCGAGCATGTCATAGAGGGCGGTCTGTGCCGACCGGCGGAGATGGGAATCGGTGCCGGCGGTATAGAGCCGATCCTTGAGGATGTCGAGATAGAAGGCGCTCATGGTGGTGCCGCAGAAATAGTTCAATCCTTGATAGATGGAATGGAACTCGTATTTCGCGTAGGCTTGAACCACCTTGGCCCGCAGTTCGTTGAACTTGCCGAGGGCCCAGCGGTCGAGCTCCGGCAATTCGCTGTACGGCACCCGGTGCGTCTCAGGCTGGAAATCATAGAGATTGCCGAGGAAGTAGCGGATGGTGTTGCGGATCTTGCGGTAGGCATCGGAAATCTGCCGGAGGATTTCATCGGAAACCTTGATGTCGTCGCGATAATCTTCGCTTGACACCCAGAGCCGAAGAATCTCGGCACCATATTTCTCGATGACCTCTGCCGGCGCCACCACGTTGCCCACCGACTTGGACATCTTCCTGCCTTGCCCGTCGACCACATAGCCATGGGTCAAAACCCCTTTGAAGGGGGCCCGGCCTCGCGTTCCGGTCGAGGCGAGCAGAGAACTCTGGAACCAGCCGCGATGCTGGTCGCTGCCTTCCAGATAGAGGTCGGCGGGGGACCTCAGTTCCTCGCGCTGCTCGCAGACCGCAGCGTGGCTTACCCCGGAATCGAACCATACATCGAGAATATCCTCTTCTTTCTCAAAGTCGCTGGAGCCGCATTTCGTGCACTTTGCGCCTTCCCCGACAAAGTCCCTGATGTCGTGGCTGAACCAGGCATCCGCCCCTTCCTTGAGGAAGAGTCTGTCGATATTGTCGGCGAGTTCCCTGCTTTTGAGTATCTCGCCGCAGGCCTTGCAGCTCACTACCGTCAGCGGCACGCCCCAGCTGCGCTGGCGAGACAGGCACCAGTCCGGGCGCTGTTCAACCATGGAATAAATACGCTGCATTCCCCATCCGGGAGTCCATTCCACCTCCCGGATGGCGGCCAGGGCCTTCTGCCGCAGGCCGTTGTTCTCCATGGAGATAAACCACTGCGGCGTGGCGCGGTACATCACCGGTTTCTTGCAGCGCCAGCAGTGGGGATAGCTGTGGTTGATGGCATCCTCCTTGATCAGCGCCCCGCTCGCGGCCATGTCGGCTGTGATAACCTTATTCACCTGGGGAATCTTCTGCCCGGCATAAGGTCCTGCCTCTGTGGTATAGACGCCCTCGCCGTCTACCGGCGAGAGAATCTCCAGACCGTACCGGAGGCCGGTGAGATAGTCGTCGGCGCCGTGGCCGGGTGCGGTGTGCACGCAGCCGGTACCGGCATCGACGGTGACATAATCGGCGAGTACCAGCAGAGATTCCCGGCCCATGAAGGGATGGCGGCACTTGCGATGCTCAAAGCCTGCGGCACTAAACGTTCCTTTGATGCTGTAGTTCTCCCTCCCTACCGCGGCCATCACCTTTTCGACAAGTTCTCGGGCCAGCACCCAGGTTTCGCCGTCGGTTTCCACCGCGGCATAGACGAAATCGGGATTCAGCGCTACCGCCAGGTTTGCCGGCAAAGTCCAGGGAGTGGTGGTCCAGATGACAAAGAAAACGTTATCCCCTCCGAGCGAGGGATCGATGTCCGAGAAGTCCTCGGCGGCCTGAAATTTTACATAGATGGAAGGCGAGGTATGATCGTGGTATTCCACCTCCGCCTCGGCCAGCGCCGTGGTGCAGGTCGAACACCAGTAAACCGGCTTGTGGTTGCGAACCACGGAATCTGACAACAGAAAGGTATTGAACTCTCTGGCGATTGTGGCCTCGTAGGCGTAGTCGATGGTCAGATAAGGCTTGTCCCAGTCTCCCAGCACACCCAGCCGCTTGAACTGTTCCTTCTGAATCTTTATCCATTTTTCAGCATACTTGCGGCATGCGTTTCGTTTGGACAGTTTGGGAATGGACTTCTTTTTGTCGCCCAACTCGATGTCGACATTATGCTCGATAGGCAGGCCATG
The DNA here is from genome assembly GCA_023412495.1 of Pseudomonadota bacterium. Next base: position 52,823 of record JAEYNP010000080.1, on the reverse strand, counting down.
GCAATCCCAGCCAGGGATATAGGGGGCATTGAATCCCGCCATCCGCTTTGAGCGCAGGATTATGTCCTTGAGGATCTTGTTGAAGGCCGTGCCGAGATGAATATTGCCATTGGCGTAGGGAGGACCGTCATGAAGGATGAACAGCGGCTTGTCCTTGCCTTTTTCCTGAATGCGCTGGTAGAGATTCTCTTTATCCCATAGCTTGAGGGCCAGCGGTTCCTTCTGGGCCAGGTTTGCCTTCATATTAAAGCCAGTTTGGGGTAGATTAAGGGTATCCCTATAATCCATGATCTTCTCCTTCATGTTCTCCGGTTGGGCTATCTATACCCTTTTCATGCCTGAAAACTCCAACACATCCTGCTACCATCTAATATCTCATCCGCTGAGCAGGATGATACCTTTACGAAATTCAAATGAATCTTCTAAGGTACTAAAGCAGCGGAACCAATAAGGATAACAACTGAGAACCAAGTTGCAAGCGTAATTTCAACTATCCCCGGCCTTCCTGCCATATGTTTTTCTTCGGCCCCACATACAAATTTTCAAACTGTTCAACGGGTTAAAATCACCAAAGAGTTACTATGATGCATTGCGTTTCTTGAATGGATGCTATATATTTTCCCAGCTCCTGCGCACATGCCAGGAAGATTTGCAACAAATTATTACCTGATCGCCTTTTTCGCGAGAAGTTTTTCGCTCCCCATGCTCCTTAATAGGATCAATGATCGAGCAGTCGGCTCCGTTGATCTTTATGCAGTAAATCAATGACGATACCTCCAAGCCAGCGCCCGGGGACCATGATCGAAATGATCAAGGTTTCCAAAGAATACCCTCCGGATGTCGTTGCACTGAAGGACATTTCCCTCTCCATAGACAGCGGAGAGATGTTTTTCATCATCGGCCGCAGCGGAGCCGGCAAGACCACCCTGCTGAAACTGTTGTGCAGCATGGAAACGCCAACCAGTGGTCTGATCGAGATTTCCGGCAAGCCGATCAATCAGTTGAAGGGCAGTAATTTAGCAAAACTGCGGCAAAAAATCGGGGTCGCCTACCAGGACTTCAAGCTGCTCACGGATCGGTCCGCCGCCGAAAACATCGCCATTTCCATGGAGGTTTCCTACAAGAAGCCCCAGATCATCCGAAAACGAGTCCGAGACCTGCTGGAGCAGCTCGACCTTGCCGACAAGCACGATACGATCACCGGTGAGCTGTCCCGCGGGGAACAACAGCGGATTACCCTGGCCAGAGCCGTCGCCAATTCGCCGACCATGATCCTGGTCGATGAACCCACCGGCAATCTCGATGCCGCCACCACCGCACGTGTCATGACTCTGCTCAACAAATGCAACAAGGCAGGCGCCACAATCGTTATTGCCACCCATGACGATTCCATTTACCGGCACACCCCCCACCGGATCATGGAACTGCGTAAAGGCCGTCTGCACGCCATCTCCGGAGGAAATTCCCCATGAGTTTCTGGTTCACCGTCCTTCGGCAGGTCGGGCGAAACCTGAGGCAGACCTGGGGTTCCCAGATCATGACTCTGCTCACGGTCAGCCTCTCGGTGCTGATATTCGCCTTCTTCTATCTTATCTACACCAACATGCTGACCCTCGGCGAAAAACTGGGGGACGACCTCAGCCTGATTGTCTATCTGGAGGAGGAGCCCGGCCCGGAATTGCAGCAGCAGCTTCGGAAAAAGATCACCACCTTTGATGAAGTCGAGGAAATACGGTTTGTCTCCCGGGCCGAAGCTTACGAGCGTTTCGCCAGGCAACTCGGCCAAAACCAGGATGTCCTCAACGACATGCCGAAAGACTTTCTGCCCCCCTCAATCGAAGTCATCCCCATGAAGAACTTGAGGAGCCTCAACCAGGTGAAGCTCTTCTCCGCCTATCTCTCCAAGCTTCCAGGGACGCTGAAGGTTCAATACGGCCAGGACTGGGTGGAAAGGTTTTATTATTTCACGAAATTGTTATCGATCATCGTCCTCCTCAGCGGCACCTTACTCATTCTGACCACCATCTTTATGGTCGCCTACACCATCCGTCTCACAATCCATGGAAGACAGGCTGAGCTGGAACTGTTGAAGCTGGTAGGCGCCACCAACAACTACATCAGGACGCCCTTTCTCATGGAGGGGGTGCTGCAGGGAGGCCTTGGCTCCTCTTTGGGGATTTTTTCCCTGTATATGCTTTTCCAGTGGATCAAACTCAAATTTTCAGGTCCAAGTTTTCTCAACTTATTCGAGTTTTCCTTCTTTTTGCCGGAAATAACCCTCACCATCATCGGCGTATCCATCCTTCTCTGCACTCTTGGCAGCTACTCCACGATGCAGAAATTTCTGCGCATCTGATACGGTTTTGCCAGGGAATAATGAAAGTGAAGGATCTTATCTCCAATGGCGCTCGCCGTTTCACAGGAAAGCAGAAAAGATCCGGCCTGCACATATTTCTCGCGGCTCTCATCCTGACCTGTCAGCTGGCATCGACACCGATCCTGTCCGCACAGACCGGGCCTGCCGCAGTAACTCCTGCGTCGGAGGAAAAGGATGTCACCAGCTTCCGGATCAAGATCCGTCGTCTGCAGCAGAGCATTGCTTTCCAGGAGGATCAGATAGCGGAATCCGAGGAGAAGGAAAGAAATATTCTGGAGGAGATGGAAATCATTGACGGCAAGCTGGTCAAGCAACAAGAGAAGCTGGAGGATCTCGAGGCCAAAATGCAGAATCAGCAGGCCCTGATCGATAAGGAAGAAGATACCTTGCAGAAGATTCGCGACAAGAAAGTAACGGTCGAAGAACACCTGAAGAAGAGGATTTCGGCATATTACACTATGGGCGACATCGGCCTCCTGAATGTTACCTTCTCGACGCGAACCCTTCCCGAGCTGCTCACCTTCCACGACGCCTTCGATGCACTGATAAAATACGATCAGGAGGTCATCGAAAATTATCTGCAGACCATCCAAGAGATCGAGCGGACTAAAAACACCCTCGATCTGGAGAAAGCCGTCCTCGAAGAGTTCATCAAACAGGTTGTGGAGGAAAACGAAATACTCGAGCAGACCAGAAGCGAAAAACAACTGCTGCTCACCAATATCCGGACGAAGGCACAGTTGCACAAGCAGGCCATCGACGAAATGCAGCAGGCCTCGGAAAAGCTTTCCCAGTCGATAGTATCGTTGAAAAGCAAACTTCAGGTTCCCGAACAGGGTTTCGTTGCCAATAAGGGCAGTTTACCCCCACCTGTCGATGGCGTCATCATCACCCTCTTCGATCAGGAAAAAGTGAACAAACTGGGGATCACCAGAAAATCCCAGGGGATCGAGCTGAAGGCTCCCGACGGCACGCGGGTCATCGCGGTAGCCGAGGGTGAGGTTATTTTTTCCGACTATTTGCGCGGCTATGGGAATACGGTTATTATACATCATGGATTACAATACTATACGGTAACGTCCCGGATCGAAAAACTGCTCGTCAAACAAGGACAACACGTAAAAGAGGAGAGCCTCATCGGTATTATGGGTGATACCGCCGTCCTTTTTGACGAAGGCTTGTATTTTGAAATCCGGCATGGTCGCGAGTCACTGGACCCGCTGATTTGGCTCAACCCGAATCGGCTATCCGCTCAGCATGGGCATTCACCGGAACCATCCGATACTATCGGTCCGGTTCAAGAATAAAGGTTCCCCGAATCAGAGGATTTTTATGTCCAATCGTCTCTTCAAATACGCCAAATCGATATATCCGGTTTTAGTTTGTTCTCTTTTCCTCAACTCCCCCGCTGCTGCCGAAATTTCCCAGTCTGAAAGGGAGGCAACCTATAAGCAACTGGAAATATTCTCCAATGTCCTCAGTATTCTTCAAGAGAACTATGTTGAGGAGATCGATACGAAAACCGCAGTGAGCGGGGCAATAAAAGGCCTTCTCTTCTCCCTTGACCCGCACTCCTCTTACTTGCCCCCGGAAAGCTTCAAGGAACTGCAGGACGAGACCAAGGGCTCTTTTTCCGGAATAGGGATAGAGGTGACCATCAAAAACGATCTCCTGACCATTGTCAGCCCGATCGCCGACACCCCCGCCGATAAGGCGGGCCTTAAGGCAAACGACATCATTCTGGAGATCGACGGTGAGAAGACCAAGAACATGAGCCCTTATGAGGCGATCGAGAAATTGCGTGGACCGTCGGGGAGCGTGGTGACCATTTCTATCTACCGCGAGGGATGGGAAGATCTCAAAAAGATGACCCTGAAGAGAGAAGATATACCGATCCAGTCGGTTAAGGCTGATTTTCTCTCGCCCGGCGTGGCCTATACCCGAATCACCAAATTTCAAAGCCATACCGCCAACGATTTCAAGGTGAAACTGCAGGAACTCAATAAAGAGCAGACGGTAAACGGGCTGATTCTCGATCTTCGCAGCAATCCAGGAGGATTACTGCATCAGGCGGTCAGCGTGGCCGATATCTTTCTGGAGAAGGGTAAGATCGTCTATACCAAAGGGCGAAGGCCCGACCAGAATACCGTCTTTTCCGCTCATGCCAACGGCGACAAGCGCCAATACCCCTTAGTCGTCCTGGTCAATGAAGGATCGGCGAGCGCAGCCGAGATTGTGGCCGGTGCCATTCAGGCCCACAAAAGGGGGATCGTAGTCGGCACGCAGACGTTCGGCAAAGGATCGGTGCAGACCATCATTCCCCTGCCCGACGGCGCCGGCCTGAGGATGACCACCGCCACCTATTACACTCCGGACGATCGGTCGATCCAGGCCCTGGGGATAACTCCGGATGTTGAAGTGCCCTTCGTCCCGTGTATTTCCTCGGATAAGCCCAAGGCGAAAAAAGAGGTCCTGAAAGAGGCCGATCTCAGCAACCATCTGCCATTGAAGATCCAGGAAGATGAGGCAACTCCGGATAAAGTGGTGGACGATCTGGAACAGCGTCTGCAGCAGGACAATCAGTTGCGATCAGCTTACAACATCATCAAGAGTCTGCATCTGTTTTCCGAATACGATAAAACCGGTGCGATCAAGCCGGACATCACCGCCCCCAGAAACTAACCTAAAAGGCAGGTTTTTCACACCCTCTAAACCGAAAGGCTCCTAATCTAAAAACCGATTTCTTTCAGAAATCTCCTGTCCTGCGACCAGTTCTTGTGAACTTTTACCCAGAGCTTCAAGAGCACCTTGCCGCCAAGCAGTTGTTCTATGTCCTTTCTGGCAGATGTACCGATATTTTTCAGCTTTATACCGCCCTTCCCGATCACTATTCCCTTCTGCGAATCCCGTTCCACCACGATGGTGGCATGGATGGTGGTCAGATTTTTGCTTTCATCTTCCTTGAAGGACTCGACAAGCACGGCGGTGGAGTAAGGAATTTCCTGTCCGGTTTGCAGAAAGACCTTCTCCCGGATGATTTCTCCGCAAAGGAAACGTTCGGTGGCATCGGTCGGGATATCCTCCGGGAACAGTCGCGGTCCCATGGGCAGCCAGTTGAGGATCTCCGTCCTCAGGGCATCGACCCCGTCGCCGCTGAGGGCGGAAATGGGGATTACCGCCTTGAAGGGAAAGATATGGGCGTATGAGTCAATCATCGGCAGGATCATCTTGCGGTCGATCTGATCGATCTTGTTCAGCACCAGAATCGCGGGACTCTTGATCTGCTTGAAATAGGCGGTCAGCTCCTCTCTCTTTTCCTCCTTCATCTTTTCGGGGAGGGGCAGCGAGACATCGACCAGAAAAAGCACCAGATCGACCTCGAGCAGGCTCTCCATCGCCACCTTGACCATCTCGACATTGAGCGTATCTCGGGATTGATGCAAACCTGGGGTATCGAGGAAGACGATCTGCCAGTGGGGATCGTTGGCGATACCGGCGATACGATTGCGGGTCGTTTGAGGCTTGGGGGAAACGATGGAGATTTTCTGGCCGAGAAAACCATTCATCAATGTTGATTTTCCGGCATTTGGTGGACCAACGATGGCTACTATCCCGGATTTGACTACCTGCTCGGCAATGTCCATAAGTTTACCAGATTGATACTCCGTGAAATGTGATAAGGGAGAAGAGCATTCCTCTCTCCGCAGCCGGCTTTTTGCCATTAAACATGGACAAAAACACAAGATTACAATTATAATAGCCTTCGCGCGCATGCTTATACCATTTCAGCGTCAGCCGGAAAAGAATTAATCCGGGTGACAACACGATAATCAATTTGTGGCAGAATGATTGTTACCGGTAAGATCATAGAATATCTCGACAACGGAAAATTCGTATGTGCTGTGGTGACGGAAAGCCAGCCGAAGCGACTCCGTCTCATCAACCAGAACGGCCGAGAGGTGAACCTGCCGGTATCGCGGGTCGTGCATTGCTCGAACCAGACTCACCCCATCAATATCAGTCGCGAGTCGTTGACCAGACAACTCCGCGAAACCACCGAGAAACGTTGCGGATTGATGAGCCATGTCAATCTGGCTGAGATCTGGGAATTGACCGCCGAAGACGGCTCAAGCAATTTCAGTCCCGATTTTCTAGCGGAATTGACCTTCGGCGAGGAGGCAAACGACGACACGGTCTCCGCTTTCCTCCGTTGTGTCTTTGAAGATAAACTCTTTTTCAAATACAAGGAAGGCCTGATCCGGGCGAACAGTCCCGAAAAGGTCGAACAACTGCAGCAACAGCTGGACAAAGAGCAGAAGCGCGCCCACCTGATCGATCAAGGAGCCAGGATCCTGCAGAGTATCCTCGCCGCCGATACGATCGATCACGATTTCACTCAACAGGATGAAGAAATACTCAACCTCATCCGCGATTATTATCTCTTCGGCACCGAAGCCGAGAATCACGAACTGGCGCAAAAGATTCTGCAATCGGCAGGGCTGACCAGAACTCACGATCCCTTCCACCTGCTGGTCAAGGCCGGCATCTGGTCGGCCAACGAAAACATACCGCTGCTGCGAAACCAGCTCCCCGTCAATTTTTCCCTCGCCGCGAGACAACAGGCCGAACACATCCTGCAACGCGGTCAGAACGAACTCTTTGACGATCCGGGGCGCGTCGATCTCACTCATCTGGCTCCACTCACCATCGACGGGCCGACCACCCTCGACTTCGACGATTCGCTCACCGTCGAGCAACAAGACGGCAACTACTTGGTCGGCATTCATATTTCCGACGTCGCCCACTACGTTCGTCCAGGTGATGCGCTCTTTTCCGAGGCCATGCACCGCGGAACCTCCATCTATTTTCCGGAAGGGCAGATTCCCATGCTGCCCCGGCACCTCTCCCAAGGGGTGTGCAGCCTCATCCAGGGGGAGACCAGGGCTACCTTCAGTTTCATGATCCTCCTCTCACCGGAAGCGGAAGTGTTGAAGGTCAAGGTATTCCCTTCGATCACCCGGGTGAAGCGGCGGCTGACCTACGATGAAGCGGACAAGATGCTGGAAAGCGATCCGGAGATCAGGACCCTTGATATGCTGAGGCGTAAACTCCGCACCCGGCGCCTCAGCAATGGCGCGCTTCTGCTGCCTTTCCCCGATGTCAACATCTTCATCGATCATCAGGGCAAGGTCCATGTCAGCCTGTCAAAAACCGACACTCCCGCCAGAACCATCATTTCGGAGATGATGATCCTGGCCAACACGGTCGCGGCGCAATATGTGGCCGATCGGATGGTGCCGGGGCTGTTCCGATCCCAGCCCTTGCTGCAGAACAGAATCGTTCACGGCGAAGACGACGATCTCTTCCAGAATACCCTGCAACGCAAATACATTCCCCGTGGGGAACTCTCAACCAATGCCAAATCTCACAGCGGACTCGGAGTCTCCCACTACACCACGGTGACATCTCCCATCCGCCGGCTGCTCGATCTCGTCATGCAGCACCAGCTCAACTCGATTGTCAGAAGACGGGAACCGTGCTTCACCGAAGAGATGTGCAAGGACTTCAGTTCGATACTGGCCCGTACTCTGACTGCCGCCAATAATGTCCGGCAACAGAGACAGCGGTACTGGCTGCTCAAATATCTCGCCGACCGGCAGGGGCAATATGTGGATGCCCTGGTTATCCAGTCCGGAGCAAAGCGGCTCAACCTGCTCCTGCCCGAAATTCTGATGGATATCGACCTTCCCGCCCCCGGCGGAAGGAATCCCGAACCCGGCACCACGGTAAAAGTCCGGATCGTCAAGTCCGAACCACTCGACGGCAGCGTCAGATTCGACTGGTAGGCTACCGTTCCTTTTCCGTCTGAGTTCTCCTGTCCGTTTTTATTTTTATCTTCGCCCCCTTGTCAAAACCCTTCGGCTGCTGGTTGCATTCTATGACCATCTTGTTGCCGGCAACGTCGGTTACGACACATTTGCCCGTCTCGGCCAATGTGTCGCCCCCCCAGAACAACGCCAGCAGGGCCGTGCAAAATATCGAGGCTAGTATCTTTCCCATTTCTTTTCCTCCTGCTAGTGAACTCTTCCTCTTTGAAATATAGTATCAAAATACAGCAAGTCTTCTGCCGCGACCAATAGACATCGCCTTGAACAAGACCGATGTCTACCTTCCCGGGAAGTCGACGTCAAGAACTACACGCATATTTTCTTTGAAGAATAACGGGAAATTGTTATAAAAAGCAGGAAAGGCGTCCCCCACCAACCACGATCTTCATACTGCGATGAGTGAAAATTCCATTCCAAGCCCGATGAGCATGATAAAGGTAGACGGGGCGAAAATCAAACGTCTGCGTGAGGAGCAGGGACTTACCCAATTATACCTGGCAACTGCCGTTCAAGTCACAACCGACACCATCTCGCGCTGGGAAAATCGTCGATACCCCAGCATAAAAAAAGAGAACGGGATCAAACTGGCCGAAGCCTTGAATGTAAAACTGGAAGATCTGCTGGAAGAGGAGGCAACCGTTCCGGGGGAAGAGAAGGCTGAGGAGAATATCCCTGCAACAGTTTCTGCTGCCATGGATCAGGAGGTGCATGCAAGACCATGGAGAAAGTGGGCGATTTTCGGCCTTATCCTGGGGGGTGTGGGGGCAGTTATCGTCTATCTCTGGGTCGATCTGCACCCTCCGGCAACGGTGAGCTTTTCGGCGGAACGGATCATGCCAGGCCATTGCATTGCCGGACAACCTTTTCCTGTCATTATAAAAATCACAGGCGATCCTGAGAAATCCACCGCTCTTATCATCAGGGAAAACATCCCGCCGAACGCCACAGTCAAGAAAATCAATCCCGAAGCCTCGGCCAGCGGCAAGAAGGGCGAGCCGATAAAGTGGCTTCGCAAGATCAATGGGACCGAGAATTTCACCTATATCGGCAAAGTCAGCGGCAAAGACGACGAGGCGGTGATATTTGTCGGCACCGCAGCCGTCAGCAACGATTCCAATGAAGCCCCGCGTCCGATCGCCGGAAACACCACTATAGTGATCGGCCAATACCATTGGGCGGACACCGATAAGGACAACGTCATCAGCGACAGCGAAATCCTGGCGGTCTACAATCAATACGGTGAAATAAAAGGGCTCGAGCTTGATATCGATCAGATCGAAGAGATCTGGCTCGGCTCGGGATACAAGTGGAACGCAGCAAACGCAACTTTTGAGATCGTCGATTAACCTGGTAAAAAGAAACGCGATTCTTTCCGGATTACGACACGAAGAACCTCGCTACCAGCCGCCAGCCGATCCACCACATAGTTACCCCCACCACGAAATCGAGCAGCCTCCAGGCTGCGCTCTTCCGGAACAAGGGAGCCAGCAGGGTGCCGGTGACGGAAAGGGCAAAAAACCAGAGAAAGGAGGAGGCCGAGGCCCCCAGGGCAAAAGCGTATCGTTCTGCCGACTGATACTGGCCGCCGATGCTGCCGAGGAGAACCAAGGTATCGAGATAGACGTGGGGGTTGAGAAAGGTGAGAGAGAGGGTGGTCAGCACCACCGCCCTCATTCCCGTCACAGCCTCCTCGCCGGCCTGCAGCTGCTTTGCCGTCACAACACCTCTGAGGGCCTTTGCCCCCAGCCAGAAAAGAAAGATCGCTCCGGTCCAGGCCGCGACGTTCTGCAATATGGGATTTCCGGCTACCATCCCCCCTATTCCGGCTGCTCCGATGAATATCAGCAACATATCGCTCAAGCTGCAGAGAGATGCAATGAGCCAATGATGCTGTCGGCGAATTCCTTGAGTCAGGACAAAGGTATTCTGCGCACCGATCGCGATGATCAGCCCTGCCCCCACCCCCATTCCCTGCAGAAAGACGTTCATTACTTTTCCTCCTTTCCCTTGTCTTTTGCAGGAGGGTATAGTACATCCAGGTATAAAAGTAAAATTAAAGAAAATCGTATGCCATTAGGAAAAATAATAATTGATCGACTACAAGCTTCTCGAAGCCCTTGCCCTGGTCATTGACGAGGGCGGTTTTGAAAAAGCGGCGCATAAGCTCTGCATCACGCAATCCGCTGTATCCCAAAGGGTGAAGATACTGGAGGAGATGACCGGTAGGATCCTTGTCACCAGGACGGTACCTCCCGGGGCAACCGAAACGGGGCTGAGGTTGCTGGCCCATTACCGCAAGGTGAAGTTGCTCGAAGAAGATCTCGCCCTTGAAATACCGCAGGACGAAAACCCTCCCTGCCCTGTTCTTGCCATCGGAATCAATGCCGACAGCCTGGCCACGTGGTTTCTGGAGGCTGTCGAGGAGGTTGTCAAGGGGCGCAAGCTGATCCTCGATCTCCGGGTCGACGATCAGGAGCTGACGCAAAAATTGCTGCAGAACGGCCAGGTATGCGGTTGCGTTTCGACTCACCCCAAACAGTTGCAGGGATGCCGGGTTGAGCAACTGGGCAGCATGGAGTACGGACTTTTTTGTACCCCGCTCTTTGCCCGGAAGTGGTTTGGCGAGGGGCTGTGCATCTCTGGTATTCAGTCGGCCCCGAGTATTGTTTACAATCGGCAGGATAATATCAACAAGCTCATTTTCAATCTCCTGTTCCCATCAGAGCTCGGTTCCCTGCCGATATTTTATGTACCCTCCTCCGAAAAAATCGTTGACTGTATACTGAGGAATCTTTGTTATGGCGCTCTTCCGGCACAACAAAGCAAACCTCTCTGTCGCCAGGGTCTGCTGGTCGATCTTGCACCGACCTGCAAGATCGAAGTAGAACTCTATTACCACTGTTGGAATCTGAGATCACAGATCATTGAGGACTTCACCCGACAGTTCATTGCCAAGGCGAGAAAAATCCTCCATATTTCTGCCGAGTAACAACATTTGCCTCGTCACGACATCGAAAAAATATGGCCCATCACCTGAGGCAGTCTTTTTCTTGGATAGAGAAGCCGAATAGAGGTAAGATTATTAAGGAGTCTCATCTTGGAGCGGTTGCCAACCGGTTGCTCCGAGTGGACCGAAACGAGACTATGCTTTCATCTCTCCATCAGCAGGTGATCCCTTGCACAAGGAACAATTCATCATTCGTTGTATTCGAGAAACGCTCCAGGGTTTGCGCGAAGGCTTATCTCACTTCTCGGGCGAGAGTCGTGCCGCAATAATTTTTACCTTGGAAAAAGGAGGGGGATTAAGAATTTACGATCCTCTGAATCTGCTGCGCGGATATGAACCGAAAATAAAGGCGATTTACCTCGACAGCGATGACTGGTGCAGGTCGATAACCGAATCCTCCAGTTCCCGCCGTTTCAACTACATCGAGACACTGCCCAATCTGCACCTTGACGGACTTGTCTCCCTTGGCGGAAGCTCAGGCCCGGTATTTTACCAAATGTGGTTCACCGAGCATCATCCGAACATATGTTCGCTTGGACCGACGGAATGCTGGCTGGAACACGCGGCCCTGCGTTTTTCGCATGACATGGCCAACGACAGCGATCTCTACACCGGAATCTCCGGCGCCTTTCTCCGCGAATATGCAACCCATGCCGTGCATGATTGTATTGTCGACAGAGCCGGACTCAACCTCGGAATGGATGTTCAGATCCATATTTATTCAATTCTCGACGCGATACTTGGAATTTCCAAGACCAACGAAGAGGACGTGCGGCCTTTTGGCGCACTCACCTTCGTCGAGCCGAGGTTTCTGCAGGATATTCGCTTCCTTGCCAAATTCAACAAGGCGGAACTGCCGCCTCTCGGCAATTTCAAACACGTGAGAAAATTACTGCAGGCCGTCGAACATTCAAACCGGACACTTGTTTCGGACGGCCGGCATATCCTCGGGATTGCGGAGAGCAAAATCCAGGTGTTCCATATTACGGCGGAATTCAATGGCAGGCTGGGCTATCTTTCGGCAGGCAAGGAATTGATCTGCAGCTTCCTTGACGGCGCCTACAGTTCCGATATTCACCGGGCCAAGCTATTTGAGGTCGAGGAGGCCCTGCTCGATTTCGACATCGAGCCGGAGGTCAGAAACGATATGTTTCAGATTATTGCCGCGCTGGTGCATAATGCGGAGGACAAGAAGTTCGGCTGCACTTTCGTTATCGACCTGGCCCCGGAACCGACTCCCACTTCCGGGCAGACACTGATGCCTCCGATCGATCTGCGCCAGCCGAATAAACTGCAACTGGCCGCTGCGCTCTCAAAGGTGGATGGTGCGCTGCACATTCGAGCGAATCTTCATCTCTATGCCTTTGCATGTCTGCTGGACGGTCACAGGGTGCCCAACGAGAACAGGGCCCGGGGCGCACGTTATAATTCCGCGCTGCGGTTCACCGCCCAGCATCTTGAAACTATAGTTGTGGTCGTTTCTTCGGACCGGCCGGTATCCGTGTTTCAAAAAGGAATGAAAATCGATTATAGATACGGAAATGCTGCCGCCCACCCCCTGAGCCATCGCTGTCCCATGCCTTTGCTCGATTGGCTTCGAGCCGGAGAATGACTCAGCCGAAAGACTAATCCGAGCTGACGCCCGCAACCCAAGGGTCGTCATCCCCTCCAACAGCAGAGGGGACTCTTTTCAGTACCCCCTTGAGGGGTATAAGTACCTTCACGAAATTCGTTTCAAAAAAACAAGAACGAATTTCTAAGGTACTAAATCTCGTAGACCCAGTCGGGGATACGATTGAGGATATAATTCTGCACAGCCTCTTTCCTATGGCCTGCCTCGACCGTGCCGACAGCCGCCATAACCTCTGCGAAATCGAACCAGCAGAGTTCCTTGTCATCCTTGCTGTAAACCGTGAGAATTCTCCTGTTGCTCTCTTCGATATCCTCCTCCTCCTGGATTGCTCCCACAAGTTTTACTGCTTCTTCGTATCTGATATATTTAATATCTTCCGCACTCATATCTGCCTCTCACAGAGAAAAATGGATTTGTTTTCCCCGAAGCTTTGGCCGGTCCTCTTCGGATAAACTTCAAGGAGACGGTCATTATAACACAAAAAGGCGAGCAGGAAATGATTCCTCTCGCCTTCGTAAGTTAGATTCCGGAAATCTCAGGCCGCTTTCACCACGGCCCCGGATCTGATGCAGCGGGTGCAAACTCTGGTTCTCTTCTTGTTCCCTCCGGCGTCAGCCATGCGCACCGTTTTCAGATTAGGGAGCCACCGCCTTCTCGTTTTATTGTGAGCATGGGAGACATTGTTGCCCGTTACCGGCCCCTTCCCACAGATTTCACATACTTTTGCCATGATTCTCTCCTTCTATCCGACTTTTCCCGCACACGGCGAGGTTATCACGGAATGTCGTTGAATTTCCCTTTCATGCTGCAAAGTTTCAATCAGAACTTGACTGTTTAACCTCTTTATCAAAGATAAGCAAGAGTTTTTGCTACAGGTTATGGCACTGATATGCTTATTCGTGCAAAATCGACCGATTCGGTGATGGCCATCGATAAATTTGTATAAAGATCAGGTTTCTTCATATAATATGGCATTAGCATACAAAACGGTTTGAAAATTGTAGTATACTGCCGTGCAAACCCTTTTGCAGTCCATGTCTTTCTCTTCAATACTCTCCTATTCAATACATTCTCAACTATCAATCTTCAATGAAACTGTTCGATACCGTATGGGCTTTCTTCACCTCTGTGAAGCTTGCCATATTCACTCTCTGCGCACTCGCGGTCACCTCCATCGTCGGCACCATAGTCCCTCAAGGCAAGCCGTACTCCTTCTATGTCAGTACCTACGGGGCAAAGACCGCCCAGTTCTTCCATATACTCGATATCAACGAGATGTATTACTCGTGGTGGTTCCTGGGCCTTCTCGGCGTATTGTGCACCAACCTGATCATCTGCAGTCTCGACAGATTGCCTGCGGTCGTCAAGATCATCACCGCCGACAATCTAAAAATGGCTCCGGAAAGAATGCAGAAAATGGCTTTCTCGCGAACCTGGCGATTTCCTTCCTCACATCAGGGAGTTACCGATATTCCGGGGCTTCTCCATAAAGCCGGCTGGAAAGGTGTGGACAAGGTGGTGGATCGCGATGAAATCCATTTCAGCCAGAAATGGCGATGGAGCCGGCTGGGTGTCTACGTCGTCCACATATCCATCCTGGTCATATTTGCCGGTGCCATCATCGGCCACTTCCTTGGTTTCAAAGCAAGCGTGATGCTTCCCGAGCTGCGCAGCACCGGGCAGGTATATGCCTCCAAGGATTCTTCCCCCATTGATCTGGGCTTTGATATCCGCTGCGAATCGTTCACCATCGATTTTTATGAAAACGGCATGCCCAAAGAATTCAAAAGCAGACTGACAGTTCTTCAGCAAGGCAGTGTGCTTCTACAGAAGGACATCGTAGTGAACGACCCTCTCACCTACCAGGGCATAACCTTCTATCAGGCCAGTTACGAACCCTACCGTGATTTTATCCTGAGCATCACGGACAGTGGCAGCAACCAATCCAAAGAATTTATTCTCCCCTTTCAACAGCAGATGTCGTGGGGAGACAAGAACCTGCAATTTGGCGTCATAAATGCCGAAGCAATCGGACAGAGAGCGGTTCGATTGAAAATCTGGTTCAAGGCGGGCGAGGAACCTGCACAGACCTTTTGGCTTGCCGACAACACAAGCACCACTCTCTCGAGCGGCGGCAAGGATTATACCATCAAGGGTAAGCAGATGTATGCGACAGGGCTGCAGGTTGCCAAAGATCCTGGGGTCTGGGTGGTTTATGTCGGTTGCGGGCTCATGATGATCGGCCTCTACATGGCATTTTTCTTGACACACAAAAGAATCTGGCTGTACAAGCAGGTTGACGAAACAGGTGTAACGATTTATCTGAGTGGAATGACAAACAAAAATAAGCCTGCTTTCGCCAGGCACTTTGCCCGTATCGAATCTCTTGTCGATCAGGCATTGGCTGAATCGAGATGAGTTCCGTAATGCGAACAACTTTTCATGTGTGTAAGTCGACCATGGACACAGCATCAAATGGAGTAAAGAATGGATAGCTCTCAGCTGCTCGGCATCACTACCTTCACATATTTGTTTTCGACCCTGCTTTATGTGGCGATTCTCGTTTTCAAAAACGAAAGGCTCGGCTCTGTTGCCACCGTCTTTACCACATTGGCCTGGCTCATCCAGACTGCAGGCATCGCTCTGCGCTGGATCGAATCATACCAGATGGGCATAGGGCACGCCCCGCTCACCAATATGTATGAATCGGTAGTCTTCTTTGCCTGGACAATCATAGCCCTCTATCTTGTTATCGAATGGAAATTCAAGTTTAAGATCATCGGGGCTTTCGCCACGCCTTTTGCCTTTTTCGCCATGGCATATGCGTCTTTCTCCGGTGATATCAACAAAGGCATAAGTCCTTTGCTGCCGGCTCTCCAATCCAACTGGCTGATCGCCCATGTGGTGACTTGTTTCATCGGTTATGCGGCATTTGCGGTTGCCGCCGCTCTGGGCATTATGTATGTGATCAAAAATAGAAGCAAGGAAGCAACCGGAACTGATACGGGCGGTCTGCCGCCACTAACAGTGATTGACGACTTGATCCACAAGACGATGATATTCGGATTCATCTGGCTCAGCGCCGGGATCATTACCGGGGCAATCTGGGCGAACTCCGCCTGGGGAACATACTGGAGTTGGGATCCGAAAGAAACATGGTCACTCATAACCTGGTTTTTTTACGCCATCACCCTCCATGCCCGTTATACCAGAGGCTGGGCAGGCACGAGGATTGCGTTTCTCGCAATTTTCGGTTTCTTTTCGGTGCTCTTTACCTATTATGGAGTGAATTTCCTGCTGTCCGGGCTGCATAGTTACGGATCAAGTTAGGCGCTAAATGCCACATTGTAGTGTTATTGCGTGTTTCCAATAAGTTATGTCATTTGACAAAGTTATGTAAAAGCAGTATAAAGAGCGTGTCCAGGTGAAGGCTGTTTCCAACTGATAATTTATCAAAGAAAGGGGAGCAAACATGATCAAAAGATTTCTTGCCTGTGGAGTTATGTCGTTGTTCGTATTGAGTTTTGCTGCTATCCTGGCTTTTGCGGCTGATACAGGCCCCGCCGATATTACTCTGGGTGAAGGCGGAAAGAAACCGGCCGTATTCCCGCACAAGAAGCACCAGGATGCATTCAAGTGCGGTGATTGTCATCATGGCATGGCTGACGGCAAGCAGGTTCCTTATGTTGAAGGTCAGGAAATCAAGAAATGTGAATCTTGTCACAATCCCAACGTTCTTGCCGGCAAGACCAAGGGCAATCTGGCACTCGACACCCTGAAAGGCGCCGGCCACGGAAACTGCCTGGAATGTCATAAGGAAAAAGCAGCCGCCGACCCGGCAATGAAAGAAAAGAAAATCGACAAGTGCGAGACCTGCCATCCGAAGAAGTAAGGCTTTACTGGCTTAATACAATAAAAAGGGGGTGTTCAGATATCTGAACACCCCCTTTTTATTTTGCCGGCTCTATAGGGAAATATCAGCTTTCCTGGAATTTCGAGATGTCGCCGATCTGGAGGATGAGATCGCCGAGCGCGGTCAGAAGGTTGAGTCGGTTCCGGCGAATGGCGGCATCTTCCGCCATGACCATGACCTCATCAAAGAAATTGTCGACCGGTTCTTTCATTTTCAACATCACCTCGAGCGCCCCGACATATTCCCCGGAGGTGAGCAGTTTTTCCATTTCCGAGCGTACCTCGATGAACAACTCGTGCAGTCTGTTCTCGGCATCTTGCGCAAACAGGGCTGGATCGATTGCCAGGTCGCGATTATCTTTGATGATGTTGCGTATCCTTTTATAGGAAGCGGCAAGAACCTTGAACGCAGGTTCCTTCCTGATTTGCATCAGCGCATTTATTCGTAAGAGGCACTCGTTGACATCGTCGAAATTGACCGAGGCTGCTGCATCCACCGCCTCGGACTGATAGCCGTGGCTGACGCAGTCATTGATAAAGCGTGCCTTCACGAAGTTCAGCACCGCATCCACGGTTTCGCTGCCACCGTCCACCTTGTCGCCGTAAAGTGCAAGGGCCTTATGGATCAATTCCCGTAGCGAAAGGGAATACCCCTTGCCCTGGATGATATTGAGTATTGCCAGGGAAATCCGCCGCAGACCGAAGGGATCGGCGGTTCCGGTGGGCACCTGCCCTATGCCGAAGCATCCTGCAAGCGTGTCGATCCTGTCTGCCAGTGCGAGTATGGCGCCAACATCCGTTGCTGGAATTTCTGCCCCGGCCCTCTTCGGCATGTAGTGCTCGACGATAGCGGTGGCCACGCTTTCAAGTTCGCCGTCATGGAGGGCATACGCCCCGCCCATTATCCCCTGCAAGGTCGGGAACTCCCCCACCATGTTGGAAAGCAGGTCTGCCTTACAGAGCAGCGCCGCTCGGCAGCTGTCCTCTGCAAGGTGCGGGGCGATCTTGTCAGCCAATATTTTTGCAAGTTTAACCAGCCGTTGCTGTTTTTCCAGCATGGTGCCCAGTTTTGCCTGAAAAATGATACCATGGAGGTTGGCGACATGGCTTTCCAGCCGATGCTCGCGATCGCTGTTGAAAAAGAACAAGGCGTCTTCAAGCCTTGCCCTGAGCACACGCTGGTGCCCCTTTCGGGTGATATCGGTATCGAGGACCTTGGTGTTGTTCACGGCGATGAAACCCGGCAGCAGCTTTCCGGTCGTATCGACAACGGGGAAGTACTTCTGGTGCTCGCGCATGGAGGTGATGAGAACCTCTGCAGGAAGCTGGAGGAATTTTTCGTCGAAGATTCCACAGACACCAAAGGGCATCTCGACCAGATTGGTTACCGTGTCGACCAGCCCTTCATCGATCGCCACATTGCCGTCGCGCAGGTATTGGGATTCAGCAACAGCCCGTTTGATCTCCGCAACCACCAGCGATCTTCTCTTGTCCGGGTCGACCATGACCTGATGTTCACCCAGTTGTTGTTCGTAGTAAACGGCATCGCGGATTACGATCGGATTTTTATCGAGGAACCTGTGGCCAATGCTGGTGTTGGATGACTGGATTCCCTCATGATGCAGATGGATCGTCTCCTCGCCAAAGAGCGCTACCAGCCACTGAATGGGTCTGGCAAAAGTGTGGCGATTGCTCCCCCATCGCATCGATTTGGGAAAGGACAGTTCCAGGATCAGGCTCTGCAGAAGGCCGGGCAGCAAAGATACCGTTTCCGTACCTTTCACCTCACGGACCAGCATCATATATTCGCCTTTCGGTGTCTCGACCGGGCGCAGATCGCTTACCGCGGCACCCTTGGATCTGGCGAAACCTTCTAAGGCCTTGGTGGGCTTGCCCTCTGCATCGAATGCCGCCTTTTTTGCCGGTCCCAGCAGTTCCTCCATGGTGTCCTTTTGTTTTTCCTCCACATCGTTGACGATGAGAGCGAGGCGGCGCGGCGTTCCCATGACCTTGACGGGCCCGTGACCGAATTTCAGTTCAGCTGCCTTTGCAGTAAAACGATCCTGTAGCTGAACAAGCGCCGGCTGAAGAAATCCTGCCGGAATCTCTTCCATTCCGATTTCAAAAAGTAGATCGCGCATGAGGATATAGTGTGTAGTGGGTTAATGAATAGAGAAAGGTTCGTCAATAGGATTCGATGGCTGCAAATGTAGAGCATTCTTCGCCGAAATTATGAATGGTCACCGCAAACCACTTGATGGCGGCTATCCTCTCAAGACATGTAGCCACTCGTCTTGTGAGGGATTCGACGGAAAGCACCTTTCGCTCGCGCGAGGCGAGGTCGTTCAGTTCTTCTTCGACTGCCTGCTCAATAAGGGTGATGATGTCCTCAATCCAGAAAAACTGGCGAAAGCGAACGCTGACTTCGGCTTTGCCCCATCTTCCGAACGAGCCAGGCAGCCGATGAGGACTCTTTTCGGCGATTGGCAGACTGATCGGCACCTCGACGCTGATCTTCAAGTCGTCATCCTGCTGCAGCGAACCATGCATCTGACATTTATAATGGGCAAGATGCCCCGGCTCGCCATTTCTTGCTTTATGCAGGAAATAGGGAAAAGAGATCTCCAGATGCGAGGCTTCGGCCTCCAGCCGGTCCTTCATCTTGCCGAGAACGGCATGGAAACTCTTGATATCGATCTCGCCATGAAATTCATTGAGTATTTCCACGAACCTGCTCATGTGAGTACCCTTGAACTTATGGGGAAGATTGACATACATATTTACCGTAGCCACGGTATGCTGGCGCCTCTGCGACTTATCGCGTACGGTTATGGGATAGGAAATGGTCTTGACGCCGACCTTTTTGATATTGATTCTGCGACTGTCCAGCTGGCTTTGTATGTCTTTCATTCCAATGTTGGCGGAATCGGTTGATGATCGGCCGAGCTTAACCCGGCATTCGGCCTTGGTAAATACCTTACTCCTCTTTCAGCAACCTGCGGACGGTCTTCTTCAGTTCCTCGAGATTCCCGGATTTCACCACATATTCATCGGAAGCCCAGGTGCCGAGATCGCGTTTGAATTCCTGGTAGGCACTGCTCAGAATAACCGGGATTGAGGCATCGATCATTTTCATCTGGCGAAGAACCTCAACCCCGTTCATCCCCGGCATCTGGATGTCGAGGATAACAATATCCGGTTTTTCCTGCTTGAATTTTACCAGTCCCGCTTCGCCTGTCAGGGCGGAGATCACTTCATAGCCATCGTCCTCGAACTCTTCCCGATACACCAATTGAATGGATTCCTCGTCATCAACCAAGAGTACTTTTTTCACTTTGTGCTCCTTCTGATGATTTCCCAACTGATTCCCGCAGATAGAGCGCCGCTTCCTCCGGCGGCACGGGATTGATGTAGAATCCCGAGCCCCATTCAAAACCGGCGATGGAAGTCAATTTGGGCATGATTTCAAAATGCCAGTGGTAATACTCAAGCCCCCCGGACCGCAGAGGATCAGTATGCAGCACAAAATTATAGGGTACGTTGGGAATGCACTTGTTCAGCCTCTGCAAAGAATCGGAAAATATATCAGCCAGGGCCTGCAGGTCTTCATCGTCCAGGGAATAAAAGGACGAAGCATGCCGCTTCGGCAGCACCCACATTTCAAAAGGAGTGCGAGGAGCGAATGGTGTAATGGTGATAAAGCGCTCGTTCTGGCATACCACCCGTTCGTTCTGTCGTATTTCCTGGCGGATGATATCGCAGAAGATACATCGTTCCTTGTACTTGAAATGCGATCTTGCACCATCGAGCTCGGAGACGATCATCCGGGGAAGAATCGGCAGGGCTATGAGCTGGGAGTGCGAATGCTCCAGCGAGGCTCCTGCCGCTCTGCCATGGTTCTTGAAGACCATGACATATTTGAATCTCGGGTCTTTTTCGAGGTCGATGATCCTTTCCTTATAGGCCTTGAACACCAAAGCCTTTTTTGCCGAAGAAAAATCGGCGAATGCGACATCGTGGTCGGGACCGTCGATGACAACCTCGTGGGCGCCTATCCCATTCATCCGATCGTACAGTCCCAGTCCCTCCTTCGACAGGTCTCCTTCAATGACCAATGCCGGAAATTTATTCGGCACAACCCTCACCTGCCAGCCCGGGCTGTTGCGAAACTGGTGGCCATCCCGGTAGGCAAGCACTTCCGACGGCGTAAAAGACTCGTTGCCGGGACAAAGGGGACAGAATCCACCGCTTCCGTTGGAAATTTCAACGGGGAAATCTGTCGGCCTTTTCCTTCTTTCCTTGGAAATGATTATCCATCGACCAAGAACAGGATCTTTGCGAAGTTCCGGCATGCGCCTTTATTGCCCTACTGATTTTTCTCGGGTTTCCTGCAAGGTCTTGCAATCGATGCAGAGAGTGGTAACCGGACGAGCCTCCAGGCGTTTCAAACCTATCTCTTCCCCGCAATCCTCGCAGATTCCATAACTTCCTTCATCGATACGGGCGATGGCCTCATCAATCTTGACCAGAAGCTTTCTTTCCCGGTCACGAATCCTCAGCTCGAAACTTCTTCCCGATTCAAGAGTGGCTCTGTCATTCGGGTCCGGAACATTTGTGGTTTGATCGGTCATTTCCGTCATGGTCTTGCCGGCATCGGCCAGGATCTCTTGCTTTTTCTGCAAAAGCTGCGCACGAAACAGGTCGAGTTGTTCTCTATCCATTCACACTCTCCTCAAATCACATGAAAAATCTCAAGCATTATCCGTTTTCCCGGATATAAGTGCCACTTTTGCCGCCGGTTTTCTTCAGGAGTCTGATATCCCTGATGATCATGGATTTGTCAACGGCCTTACACATATCATAGATTGTCAGTGCCGAAACACTGACTGCGGTAAGTGCCTCCATCTCGACTCCAGTTTTACCGGTTATTCCAACAGTTGCTATTATATCGATGGAGGAGTCTTCATCATGCAGGACAAATGAAATGTCCGCTTTGCTTATCAGCAACGGGTGCGTCAACGGTATGAGTTCATCAACTTTTTTGGCGGCCATGATCCCGGCAACACGGGCAATTCCCAAAACGTCGCCTTTGGCCATGGAACCGCTCTTTACAAGTTCATAAGCTCCGGAGGACATTTTGATGTTGCCGGCCGCCTCGGCGACCCTCACCGTATCCGACTTTTCGCTGACGTCTACCATTCGGGCATTACCACTACTATCGAAATGGGTGAACGTCGATGTAACCTTCTCTGTCATCTCCTGTTCCCTGTCATCGAATTCTTCCGCCACTTGAATCACACACTATAATCATTGGTGCTATAAAAATTAATATCGAACCTGCTCCTTTTTCCTTCGATCACTAATTCTTGCCTATCACTTCGTTGAACAACCTTTTCAGAAAACTCTCCTGTTCCTGATGTTGACCTTGTTTTGTACAGAGGCTGTCGAATTCCCTCAACACTTTTTTCTGCTCTTCGCACAGGTTGGTCGGGGTCAGGACTTGAAGTTCAACAACCATATCGCCCTTGCCCCGGCCTCGAAGATTGGGAATGCCCTCGTTGCGCAAGGTAAAGAGCTGTCCGGACTGGCTCCCCGCGGGAATGTCCAGATTCTTTTTGCCGTGGACAGTCGGAACCTCGACAGTTGCCCCAAGGGCCGCGTTGACCATGGAGACGGGGAAACGACAATAGACCGTATCTCCTTCCCGTTTGAAGAATTCATGTTCCTTAACATGAACAACGACATAGAGATCGCCGGGAGGTCCGCCGCGACGTCCGCCTTCCCCTTCTCCTCTCAGACGCATCCGCGCGCCGGTGTCGACTCCAGCGGGAATCTTGAGCACTACCTTCTTGGTCTTCTCGACCAGACCCGTGCCGTGGCAGTCATTGCAGGGATGGGTGACCATTGCCCCTTCACCATGGCACTGCGGGCAGGTGGAGCTCATCTGGAAAAAGCCCTGGGATCTCACCACCTGGCCCCGGCCATTACAGGTGGGGCAGGTCTGTTTCTGATACCCCGGACGGTTTCCCGATCCCTCGCAGGTCCAACACGTGTCCCGGCGGGTCAATTGAACTTCTTTGGAAACCCCATGCACGGCCTCCATGAAGGTGATCTCGACATCATAACGGAGATCGTTGCCGGGAATCGGCCCGTCTCTGCGCATAGTGGCCCTGCTGCTGCCAAAGCCGAAAAGATCGCTGAAGATATCGCCGAAGCTGGAAAAAATATCCTCGGCATTGCCCGGCCCCCTATATCCACTGTTTTTCAGTCCATCGTAACCGTATGTATCGTATATTTTTCTCTTTTTTTCGTCACTGAGGACTTCATAGGCCTCGGTGCAGGATTTGAACTTCTCCTCGGCTTCTTTATCGTCCGGATTTCTGTCGGGATGATATTTCATCGCCAGTTTCCGGTAAGCCTTCTTGATTTCACTCGTCGAGGCGTCCCTGCTGACAGATAAGATCTCGTAATAATCAGTACTCATGGCTTTTCTGTTTGATTCTTACATCTTGTGCCAAAGGTTCGTAAACTCATTACCTCTGCGTGCACATTCCGAACCATCAGGCAATCTTTTGCGAGAAGCGGCATTTTCACGGAAGCACCAACATGCTGTCATTCTCGTCCTCGATGTTCGAGTTGGCTTTCTCGGGATTGTCCGGCAGGTTTTTGACATTTTCGAAATCCACTTTGCCGGCGGCAATCTCCCGCAAGGTCATGACTATTTCTTTATTCTTTCCATCAATAAGAAAAGGCTCACCCTGGCGATGCTGCTTGACTCGCTGCACGGTGAGATGAATAAGTTTGAATCTGTTCTGCTTGCCAACCTTTTCTAAACAATCTTCACAAGTAATCCTTGCCATTCCATCAACCTCTTAGGTGCTTCAATGAACAATTGGAATAATACTTCCTCTATCGACCTGTTGGATATCAACGGACAAAGGGATTCGACAACAACAGTGTTTCTTCCCTGTCCGGTCCTACCGAAACTATGCTGACCGGAACACCGGTAAAATCTTCAATGCGTTTTATATACTCCCTCGCCTGCCGGGGAAGTCTCTCGAATTCCCGGACTTTTTCAATATCTTCCTGCCACCCTTCCAAGCTCTCGTAAACGGGCGTTACAGCTGCGGCCTGCCGAATGTTGGCGGGCATTGTCGAGAGCGCCCTGCCATCAAGTTCATAAGAGGTGGCGAATTTTATGGTCTCGAGGCCGCTCAACACATCGAGTTTGGTGATGGCGAGCCCTGTCAGGCCATTCAACCGGGTTGCGTCATTGGCCACGACGCCATCGAGCCATCCGCATCTGCGCCGGCGCCCTGTGGTCGCTCCGAACTCATGCCCCTTCTCCTGCAACCGATTGCCGATATCATCGTGCAGTTCTGTGGGGAACGGGCCGGCTCCGACGCGGGTAGTATAGGCTTTCATTATCCCGATCACCGCGTCGATATGTGCCGGACCGAAACCTGAACCGTTGCAGGCGTTCCCGGCTATGGTGTTTGAGGATGTTACAAATGGATAGGTTCCATGATCGATATCGAGGTGTGTTCCCTGCGCCCCTTCAAACAGGATATTCTCATCATTTTTCCTGGCGACATCCAATTCGACGGATACGTTCCGGAAGTACGGGATCAATCTCTCGCCATATTCACGGAAAAGCCGATAGATTCGATCGTAATCGACAGGCTCGCTCTTATACTTCTCGGTGAGCAGGAAATTTTTTTCGGCAACCGCCTCCTGCAGTTTTTCTTGAAAAAGATCATCGTCCAGCAGATCGCCCGCTTTGATCCCGATTCGGCCGACTTTGTCCATGTAACAGGGGCCGATGCCCCGGCCGGTTGTGCCGATCTTCTTGCCCGATGCGAGCGAAGCCTCTTTTGCCTGATCGATACTGGCATGGTACGGCATGATGAGGTGCGCCCTCTCGCTGATCATCAGGCGCCGCGGCGACACAGTAATTCCCTGCTCCTGGAGCTTGTCGATTTCACCGATGAGAACTCCCGGATCGATTATCACGCCATTGCCTATCATGCATTTTTTCCCTTCGTACAGGATGCCGGAAGGGATAATATGAAAAATAAACTTCTTCCCATCGACGACAAGGGTGTGGCCGGCATTATTGCCCCCCTGGAAACGGACGACGCAATCGGCATAGCGGGTCAGTAAATCGACAATTTTACCCTTTCCTTCATCCCCCCATTGCGCACCAACGACTACAACACTCGACATCTCCATCTCCTCTCAGAGGTTGAAAAATATAATTCATCGCAGCAAAGAGCGCTCTTTTTTGTCCGGCCACAATGAATCCGCGCCACAAAAACCGTTAATTATAGTAAAAAACCATTACAAAGTCAATTGGTCATCGTTAACACAAGCTAGGATCCGTCTACACGCTTTGTTTCGCAAATACAGGGCGATAACAACATATGCGGCTCAAAGTGCAAAGATTAGGCGACTCGTCAAACATTGACACTCCCCCGCAAATACCTTACATTCGAACAGTTAACCAAAGTGGTTCCGTATAGGTTATCAGTTTATCCTGTCACGCGTTCCCAAGCAAACCCTGCAAAGAAAAACAAGAGGCTTTACGAGAACCGCCATATCGCAACCTGTCGACACGGAGTCGGAATTCTTGGATACAGCGAATCGTGAGAGGGCGGTACCGATCGTTTTTGAGAAAATCTTTAGCCTCGATTGAAGAGACAATGAGAGTACGGAAATGTTTGGCATAGGTCTTCCGGAGATGCTCCTCATCATGGCTCTGGCCTTGATTGTGGTCGGCCCCGATAAACTTCCCGATCTGGCCAGGTCACTGGCAAAAGGCCTTATGGAGCTCAAAAAAACGGCCGAGAGCCTGAAAAGTTCGTTCTCCGAACAGGACAACCCGCTGAAGGAGATCCGTCCGGAACTGGAGGAAGCTGCGAGATCTCTCACGGATAACCTGAGTGATCCTCAAGAGAACACACCGGATCGGGTCCTTTCAACTGCCGACAGGGCGGCTGAAGCCTATCAGGAACTGATGAAGCATACCAGCGGGCCGCCCCAGGTCATCCAGGCGCAAACCGATGTGAACTCCGAAAATTCAGCCGGCCCGCCCCGAACGCCCACCCAAGAGCAGAAGGACGAGCGCTGATTTTTTGTTATCATGGCAAATTACAACCTGCAGACGACGATCCCGGTTCTCGAGAGAAGCCTCGAGTTCTTCCGACCACATCATCTGGAACTGAGAAAACGGCTGATCAAAGTTTTTCTAGCGATTGTCGTCTGCAGCGCCGCCGCCTATTTCTTTGCCGAAAAAATCGCAGCCCTCTTCATTTCGCCCCTTTTTGCGGCGAGCCCCATGGTTTACCGCCTTGTGTACACCAATCTGCCCGAGGCCTTCATTGCCTACATCAAGCTCGCCCTGTTGGTGGGAATCACCGCGAGCATGCCCGTCGCGCTCTACCAGCTCTGGCGTTTTGTTGCTCCGGGTCTCAAGAAGAATGAAAAGAAACTGGCGGTAATCGTGGTCTTCTGGGCCATGCTTCTTTTTTCCGGAGGCGCTTGCTTTGCTTTTCTGGTGGTATTGCCGAAGATATTGATCTACTTCATGAGCTATGCCAACGAGGGTCTGGAGCCGCTGCCCAAGCTCGGGGACTATCTGACCTTTGTCGCCAGAATGATAATTACCTTCGGCATCTCCTTCCAAATTCCGTTTTTGATGGTCATGGCCGGCAAGAGCAACATCGTCGGCCCGGCGCATTTCCGCCGCAAGCGAAGGTATTTCTACATTGCCATCGTCGCTCTCTCATTTCTGCTGACCGCAGGGGATTTCATGGCTACCGCGTTGCTGGCCTTCCCGCTCTTCGCCCTGTACGAGGCGGGAATCCTCCTCTCAGCTCTCTTTGCCGGGAAAAAGGACCCTGCCGGGAAAGAGGGGTGATTCACCCTATTTCCTGCTTCAGCAGGCAGCAGGAAATCTTGTAAAGCGGTCGTCCCCCCTCGTCGTACTCGATATTGTCGGCCTGCAGCAGCTTGTTCATCACGCAGCCTTCGGCGATATTCAAGCGGAAAAATCTATCTTCCATCAGCCCTTCGTTCTTCACCAACCTGTCATTTTCGATACGATAGGCGTTTATCGGATGATCCTCGCACAGCGGGCACTGATAAACCCGCCCGTTGGGGAAAATAAAGAAGTTCTCGGCAACATTGCCGGCGCATTCAAAGGCTTCATCCCGCTCGAGAAAGACCTTGGGATACGTAACGTGGATTCCCCGATCGGCCGCCATTCGGGCAACCTCCGGCACCGTCTCGAGCCACTCTTCCCGGCTCACCTGCGTGGTTTCTGCGCCGGCGGCAAGAGCGGAGTTGCCGCGCAGGCCGATCACCTGGATGAAAAATTTCTTCACCTGCAAGCTCGCCAGCAACGGCACCATCCTTGACAGCGCCTCAAGGTTCTTTCTGCTCACCGTATAGATGACGCTCACCCGAAAACCCTTTTGCACCGCTCTTTCGATGTTTGCCGTACAGATATCGAAAACACCTTCGCCGCGAATGGCGTCGTTGATCGCCGCATCCGGCCCGTCGAGGCTGAAACTCAGGTAATCGAGGAGGTCCGGCGTAGTTTTATCAAGCAGATCGTTGAAGAGATAGCCATTGGAATCGACAGTGACGAAGTAGCCTGATTCTTTGGCCTTTTTGATCGCTGACGGCAGCTCGGGATGCAGCGTGGGCTCGCCGCCCAGAAAAATGAGATTTGTTTTCTTCTCTTTATCGGCGAAGAGTTCTATCCATTTATGGATCGTCTCCCTGGACAGGGTTTTCGTCCCATGCTGAGAAGGATTGATGTAGCAATGCCGGCAGCAGAGATTGCAGGCGGTGAGAATGTGGAAGAACACATTTCTCTCGCCTCTCCTAAAGCCGACAGTTCGGGCGACATTTTTCATGACGTAGCGGATTTCCAATCATAACTGCTGGTTTAAGGTATAGGTGGCAAGCAGACTGCTCTGCAGATATTCGCAATCGGGCGAGGAGAAGAATTCCTTGAACAAGGCAAGACTCTCGTTCCGCAGTACTTTTCCCACGACCATAACGCTCATCCCGCGATACAGAGGGGACAGCATCTCGAGCGGCAGGTTGGTCCCACCTCCCATGGCATCCTCATAACTGAAGACGAATCTTCGGATACCGTTGATAAGCATGGTGGCATAGCACATGAGACAGGGCTCCATGGTGGAATACACTGTCACCCCGCCGATGTCGAACTTTCGGTCATCGGCCAGAAGTGTCCGGAGAGCCAGGATCTCGGCATGATCGATTTCGTTCGTCCGGCCGATGCTGTTGCTTCGTCTCCCGCTGGCAATGACCTCGCCATTGTGCACCATAACACAACCTACCGGAAATTCACCGGCGGACAAGGCCTGCCGGGCCTGCCGCAGGGCCATTTCCATAAATTTTTCATGCTCGCTCATAGTCATCTTTTTCATTGGATCAAAGGGAACGCCCATAACGGAGGGCCGCCGTCAGGACCGTTGCCATCGTATGCTCCTGTACAAGATCATGCGGTTGTTCGGTAAACGGGAGATAGAGGAGCGAGCTTTGCCGGACATCCACCGTCATCTCAGGCAACATCGGCAGCCTCTCCTTTTTATTGGCGACTGTGGCCGCCAAAACACTCTTGACCGCCTCGATCGCCTCTTTTTGTCCGAGATTGGCCGGATAAGCCTTGCCCACGCGATGATGCATTCCTTCCGGCAGTTTCCACTGGGAAAGGGAGAGCTGGGAAGCGACTAGCAAAAAGGCCTTGGGGTTCACCTTGAAAGCGGGAATCAAGAAGGAAAGAGGCGTGGCATCAAAACGGCTGCCGAAAACGATGGGCGGGTTGGCCAGACGGAGAAAATCACCATAGCTCTTCAAGCTCCAGCCTTTCGTTTCGAAGGTGATGCGCCAGAAAGGCAGGTATCTGGCGGTGGGGCTCTGTGATTCCACAGCCTGCCATTCAAGACCGTGAAAACTGCCTTCATGCTCCTGCCAGAATGTTTCGCAATTCGGGCAAGCGAGGACGCAGCTGTCCCTTTCACCAGCCAAAGGACCGCCACACTTCGGACAGAGCGTGGAAATGAATCGTGGCTCCCAGGCAACCTGACCGGGGACTGCTTCAGCCAGGTGGTCCGTGAAAAGCTTTTCACCGCCAATGGGTTGATTATCCACCGCGTCGTAAACAATCCCTGACTTCAGGTAATATGGCTGATAGATCCGACTGATGGTCTCTCCGATAAAGGCGCGATGATAGAGGGGCTTCTTTCTTTTTTCCCCGAACAGTTCGGTCACCATTGCGGCCTGGGCGAAAACCGATTTGGTTGGCACCGTTTGAGGAATAAAACCGCCCCTATGAGTCGAAACGACAGGAGAAAGGCGCATGGCCTGAGGGCGAAGCCCCAGGGATACAGGAAGAGCCTCGGCCTCGACGCCAAGTCTTGAGGTATCGATGATTTTGTGTTTCACCTCGGGACCCAGAACATAGAAAATCGAGCCCTTGAAGCGCAGGTAGGGCATGTAAAAGATTTGCGATTCGTCGATCTGGGCCGGAAACTTTGCCGGCAATACGTACCTGCCGGCCACATTCTCCAACCGATATTGTATGACATCGCAATACATGCACCGGATCACCCTGTCATCTTCCCCAAGAACGATCGATGCCCCGCATGACGGGCAGTTTTGCTCAATGGTCAACTCCATTATTCAGGACCTAGCCCAGCCGTTGCCCGCATTCATTGCAAAACATAGAGTTGAACAGGTTCTCGGTGCCGCATTGGCCGCATTTCTTCGGCGCTGACATCCGGGTGGTTGGCTGTCCGCACTGGGAGCAGAATTTTGCCTTGGGTGTGAGGTTCTTGCCGCAGTTGCCGCACCGGATCAATTGCAACAGCTGATGGCCGCACCTCGGGCAGAACCGGGAGTCCCCGGGGATGAGGTTGCTGCAGTCCGGGCAGCTTATATCTGAGCCCGCACCTCCTTGATGATCCGGCAACGTCCCCGTCCCCGGTTGTTTCAGGGCAAAAAGGCTCGGCAGCATCATCGCCAGCCCCAAACCGATACCGCTTCCTGCCTCGCTCTGGGCTACCGCAGCCTTCTCCATGGCCATTGCCGCTTTCATCTGCATAAATTTGCCCATGTCGCCGATCAGTCCAAGCCTGCTGCGATCGTCGATGGCCCGCTGCACCTCGTCCGGCGGAGTGATCGAGGTGATATAGAGGTGGCTGAGGCGAAGGCCGAAAAAAGAGAAATCCTCGGACAGCCGCTTCTGCAGTTCATCGCTCAATTCATCAAACTTCCCGGGAAGATTGAAGATGGAATCGAGGGTCTGACCGAGGTAGTCGTTGAACCTCGAGACAATGATCTGCTTGAGATAGGCGGAAACATTGTCGGTATCGAGTTTCTTCATGGTCCCGACGAGGGAATTGATGAACAGTACCGGCTGGACCACCTGAAGCGTAAACAGCCCATGGGCGCGGAGACGGATCAACCCCAGTTCCTTGTCGCGGAAGGCCACCGGGTTCTGAGTCCCCCATTTGAGGTTGGGAAAAAACTTGAGGTTGACGAAATACACTTCGGCCCGCAGGGGACTGTCGCCCCGCCATGGCACCGAAAGCAGTTTGGTCAGCAGCGGAAGATTCATGGTCTTCAAGGTGTGGCGGCCGGGCCCAAAGCAGTCGCAGGCCTTGCCCTTGTAAAAGAGGACCGCTGCCTGACTCTCCCGCACTGTCAGCTGCGCGCCGAACTTTATCTCGCCTGAACCGTTCTCCGGCAATCGATGGACCAATTGGTTTCCGGTTTCGTCGAACCATTCAAGATTCTCGAGAAAAATTGCATCGAAGGTGTTCATAAAAATTCTTCCTTTGCTGAAATTGCCACCGATTGATAAAGCCGTAAAAAGTGCTCTAACCGTGGAGATGGACTCTGGAAAAAGTTCGGACTTTTTACGAGTCCATCACCGATTGCGGATCATAAAAAAGCATTTATATTAGCACCGTTATCATAGCATAAAACGGAAAGACTCAGGCAGGAGAAAAGAAGATGGAATCCAAAGATCTCTGGGATATCGAAAGTGCCATGAAAGTGCTTACCCACCGGACCGTGGACAGCAAGCTCTGGGCCGAGGCCGTCGAGTGGCTGATCCTCTACGGCCCGGAGGAAATCAGACAACTGCTTCTCGAGTCATCGATAATCGCAACGCAGAGTTCCTTTCCGGAACTCAAGCCAAGCAGCTTCACCGCTGATGGTCAGCCTTATTATAAGGTTGACGATCTGGCAAAAGCGTTGCAAATGGATGAGAAAGATGCGAGGGAAATCCTCAAGCAGAAGGAAGCCGAACATGGCAGCCTGCAATTCCGGGGGGACCCGGAAGAAGAACCTGTACATTGACCGGAAGGACTATTCCAAATTGCATTCAGGTTTGTAGGGTGCGATCCACTGTCATTAATATCCGGGGCCATGCGCTTGGTCGGTCAAATGGGACGCAGGAGCGTCCCAGGCGTCGTTCCCACGCTGGAGCGTGGGAACGATCATCCTAATCGGTAGCGCTATCGGTATTGGGATCGAATACAACGTTCTGAAGTTCTATTTCGATACCGATAGCGATACCGAAAGCGTAAGCCGATCAGGATAGATGCGGAATGCCCGCGCCGGTCTACAGCTCATAGAGCTTATCGTCATGGGCAGGTGGACGGCGTCTGTAACCAGTCGCTTTCTTCAGTGACTCGAGCTGAAAATCGTCACCGTTCAAAATATCACCCATTTCTTTCTCGACCTGCTCCGGATCCTCTCCCGCCTCCATCCTGGACAGTGCCTCTTCCATCGAGTCACCAAGTTTGATCCCGGTCTGTGCGGTAAACTTCCTCATCATCGCCGCCATCTGCTTCGGATCGTCCTCGTTGATGTGTTCGGCTTCCCGCATCAGCGACTCGAAGGCGCGTTCCATCTTCGTTTCATCGAGTCCGGACAGCGGGTCGTCCCCCCCCTCTTCCCTGGCTTTGCCGATCGTGGCAAAGGTTGAAATCTGTTTTTCCAGCTTTCCCTTTCCGCAGCGCGGACAACTCGGGATTCTTGTGGTATTGACCCGGGAGGAGAAAAAGTTGAAAATCACATTACAGGCATCGCAGTAAAATTCATAAATCGGCATGTCTGTTGTTCCTCAAGGTTGTTGTTGCCTCAATTGCAGTCGCTGAGATATTCGGGGACGTCACCAAATGATAAAGCCAAAAAATACTCCAACCCGTGGAAATGGACTCTGGAAAAATGTCCGATATACGAGGCGTAGTGTCTGAAACGGCGCTTTGGTAGTACTATTACATATGGTAACAGCCGTTTCAGACCTACAGCGAAGTAGATCGGAGTTTTTACGAGTCCATCACCAAATAACTGTGACATCTATTCCATTTCTTTACGGCCCCTTATGCCGTTTCCGTTCAATGTGGTACATCGATTACTGAACAGCAGCTTACTCTCCGGCGAGGATCCGATCAACCAATTCATCGCTAACATCTGCAGTAATACAGGTGCTGCCGATCGCCGTCGGCAGCACGTAATTGACTTTTCCGCCTACCACCTTCTTATCGGCCAGCAGGTATTTTCGTAACCTTTGCCGGTCGAGATCCTTGGGAATCTCGACCGGCATTCCATACTCCCGCAGGAGATTGTTTATTCTTGCGGCGTCTTCTTCTGCCAGATGACCGGTCAAGACGGCCAGCCTGGCAGCAGCAGCCATGCCGATGGCCACTGCCAGTCCATGGATAAGGGAATAATCCGATGCCCCTTCCACCGCGTGTCCAATGGTATGGCCATAGTTGAGAATTCTGCGCACGCCACCTTCCCTTTCATCCTCGGACACCACCTCGGCTTTTATTCGGCAGCAGGTGAATACCATCCGGGCAAGGAGTTTCTCATCGAGCCCAAGTATTCTGGTCCTATTGTCGGAGAGAAAATCAAAAAAAGCCGCATCCCGGATCACTCCGTACTTTATGACCTCGGCCAGTCCGCCCAGCAGTTCTTCCCTTGGCAGACTCTTCAGCACGGAAAGATCGATATAGACCGCTTTGGGCTGGTAAAAGGCGCCAACCAGATTCTTGCCCTCCGGAATATCCACACCGGTCTTCCCGCCGACAGAACTATCCACCTGGGCCAGCAGCGTCGTCGGAATTTGGACAAAGGGAATTCCACGCATGAAAGCTGACGCCAAAAACCCCGCTATATCTCCGGTGACCCCGCCGCCGAGCGCTATCAGCGCATCCTTGCGATCGAATCCCGATCTGACCAGCGCTCCGGCGAGATTTTCTATGGTCTTTAAGGTTTTGTTGGCTTCACCTTGCGGGAAAGTAATAAGCTCGGCGTTAAGTCCCGCCCTTTCAAGGGACTTTAACAATGTCGCCCCGAAAAGACCGGCTACCCGATCATCGGCAATAACGCCATACCTCTTGCCCACCTTTTTTGCCAACAGATCCTGGCCGATATTTCGTATGCAGCCACTTTCTATGATGATGGGATAGCTTCGATCTCCCAGTCCAACGCGCAATTCCTGCATACCTTCCTCGAAAATACGTATTCCACGAAGTCTTAAACAACTGTCCGTTCTTCTCTGTTGAACATTTTCTTTAATGCTGGCCCTGAACGCTCACGAAAAATCAAAATTACCCGAATCCATTGCAAAAAAAAAGGGGGATATCGCCAAAGCGATATCCCCCGAAGACTACGATAGAGTCAGAGATTACATGGCGGCGCCGGAAGCGGCACCCTGCATTTTCACCTCAACTTTCTCGGTCAGGCCCTCATAGTACTTACGCAGATGGACAAGAACCTCGTCACGGCCGAAATGGTCAACAACCTCGGCACCCTCGGAGAGGGCTTTGCGGAGCTTGGTGCCGGACAGGATGACGCGGTCTTCTTTGCCGTGATTACAGGTACGCAGAGAAGCCATACCGTCGCACTTATGGCAGTAGAAGGTCCAGTCGATCTTCATCGGCTTGCACTGCAGATCTTTGCCGGCATCACCGGTTACCGGGATGCGATCAAAGATGGTCTGAGCCTCGAAGAGACCGTAGAAATCGCCAACGCCGGCATGGTCACGGCCGATCAGCATGTTGTTGACGCCGTAGTTCTGACGGAAGGTGGCATGGAGCAGGCCCTCGCGCGGACCGGCATAGCGCATATCCAGCGGGTAACCGGCGGAGATGACATGCTGCTTCACGAAGTAGTTCTCGATCAGGATATCGATAGCCTTGACGCGAACCGGAGCGGGAATGTCGCCGGCCTTGAGGTTACCGATCAGGGAGTGGATCAGAACGCCGTCACATACTTCGATGGCGATCTTGGCGAGGAACTCATGGGAACGATGCATCGGGTTACGGAGCTGCAGGGCAGCAACGTTTGCCCAACCGCGCTCTTCGAACATCGCACGAGTCTGAGCCGGGGTCAGGTAGACATCCGGATACTCTTTCGGATACTCACCCTGGGAGAGAACCTTCACGGGACCGGCCAAGTTGAACTCTTTCTGGGCCAGAACCATGATGACGCCGGGATGATCCTTCGGAGCGATCTGCCAGAATTTGTCACCCTGGGACTCTTCGCCATCGCCCTTGAATACCTTCTCGCATTCCCAGCGCTTGTCGGCCTCGGTCATCTCATACTTCTCGGTCACCTTCATGGTTGCATACACTTCTTCTTTGCGAACCAGGGCGATCTCGTCACCGACTTTGATATCTGCGGCATCGGCAGCTGTTACGTCGAGGGTGATGGGTACCGGCCAGAAGGTTCCGTCAGCCATCTGGAAGTTCTCACAAACGCCTTTCCAATCAGCCTTGGTCATGAAGCCGGACAGCGGGGAAAAACCGCCGATTCCCATCATGATCAGGTCGCCTTTGGCGCGAGCGGAGATCTCGATCTTCTTGAGACCAGCGGCTTTCTTGAGCTCTGCCTCGCGAGCAGCACCTTCGAGCAAAGCACAGACCAAACCTTTTCCACCATGAGGTGCAACTAATTTAGACATACAGTTCCTCTCTTTTTAATTGGTTGATATTAAAAAAACTTCACGCTGCACAAACCTATGGGCAGCAGACTGAACGGTTATTCATTTACGAGCAAGTATATATAAAAATATTCACCAAATTGTCAAGTGAAAAGCGAGAGCACGCTGCAGGCAGCCACTTTGCACACTTATACTTATAAGTGGTTCTCATACTACTCCCTCTGGCTCCAAGCTGTCCGGCCCGATTTGGTATTGCCGGGATTCTTCTCATCTACAGGAATAATCGAACCATCACTGGATTGGACAAAAACCGTCGACCCTTCCTTGGTCCCGACATGGATACTGGGTTTCGAAACAAGCCCCGTGCCCAAGGAGATTTTCTTGATGTTATTCGTGGGCGAAGGATTCTTAATATCATTAAGAACTGTTTTGTCAGGTGCGGTTCCCGTCAAATAATAGAGGGCATACAGATTACTGGACCCCTCGTAGGTACAGATATCATTTGAGGGGACGTATGAAGTGAAGGTCGTAAGATCGCCAAACAATGCGGCCTGTCCCAGATTTCTCTCCAGACTCTCCTGAAAATTATAATACCAGCCCCTGAATGATTTCGACGCTAGCACAAAGTCATTCCATGTTTTTGGTGATCCGGCCGTTCCAGAAGGTGGAACTGGGCCACCACTGACCTCATGCGTGTCGGCTTTCACTTCAATAAAAGTGGAGTTATACAAAGTGTTAAGTTCCACCTTATCATAACTGTTGACTAAACCTGAACCCGAGGTAACCCTCGGTTCCTTGATGCCATAGAAAGTCTGTTGATTGATTATGTCTTTATCGCTGCGTACAAAATAGCGGCCAGTTCCGAA
This sequence comes from Pseudomonadota bacterium, assembly GCA_023412495.1. The sequence goes on along the minus strand of JAEYNP010000080.1, from coordinate 17,145 downwards.
GTAGACCCAGTTGTTGCCATCCGGGTCGAGACCAACGGTCGGAGCTGCGGTGATCGGCTGATAGGTTCCGGCAGCCGGATCGTTGGTGCTTTTTTCCAAATCGACAAGAATGCTGTCACTCGTCCAATTTGCTGTATTAATATCATCATTAATGACAATTCTTCGGAGTTTGCCACCCCATTCCGTCCCTGCCGCCGCTTCATTGTAACTCACGGTGCCGAAATATACGGCGTCGGCTTTGTAATCGAGGTCGTAATCGACAGTGATCGGATCGGAAATAAAAGCATTGTTATCCCCTTCATTGATCCCGTCTGTTTCAAAACTCTTATAGTACCCAGGTTGCGGCAGCGCCGGTGGCGTCGGAGGATCGATGGTCGTCAATACCCCTGATGTATTCAGAGTTTTCAGTGACTTGTTCTTCGCCAACTCGACAAGATCAACCACATAGAGTTTTGCCTTCTGATCGCTGACCGCATCTGAAAGAGAAACCCCTGCCGTCGTACCAGGCGAACCATCTGCTTCCGCCGGGCCCGACCCAAAAATAAGGAACCATCGATTGGGTGAACCTGTTGTCTCAACCTTGTCTTTCATGGTGGCAACAGTCGGATAACAGGTTGTATATCCCAGATGGGGAAAATTAATCTCCCCGAGAACCGTTGGCGGAACCTCGGGATTGGTAATATCGAGGACAAAAAAGGCGGAAGTCATGGTCCGGTCACTACTCGTGACATTGCCATCCAGTCTATTCATATCGACATTGATCTTTCCGCCACCGAATCGCATCCCGCCGACCAGAACGGTGCCCCACCCCCCCGGGTGGTCCGCGTCCGGTGTGAAAATCTTCGCATCAAAAATGCGTGGTTTCAGGTCGACATAGTATGCATGCTCATAGTTAGGCTCCGTCAGCCAATAGAGATGGGGCAGGAGGTTGTAGGGAACATACGCCCAGAGTTCGGCACCCAGTGGGTGGGCCGCGTAGCCTGTGGTGATTTCATTGCCGTTGCTATCCTTTGGTCGTAACAAAAACTGCGCATCTCTGATTTTATCTGGAGTAGCCGGCGCAGGCGGATATACGTCGAAGCGATCCTCATAAAAACCACCATTGAAAGCATGGAGCATCCCGTCGTTGGCTCCGGCATAGACCACGGTTCTCCGTTGCTTGTATTGAGCGGCAAAGGTGCCATACGAGGCATCCTTATAAAGGAGATGCAGCGCTTCCTGAGGTTTGCTGACAACGGTGGGGCTGGAATAGACGATATCTCCCAACCGCCAGGTAGTTTCCAGGGAATTGTTATGATCGAGGTCGAGTTTTCGGGATCTGAAGGCTGGAAGGGTGTAAACGGCATCCAGATTTGTCACTGGATCCTTGTACGATATTGCCAGAGGTCCCTGATCCTGACCTCTGATGTAATTGATGACCCTTTTCGTCTGATTCTGCAGAAAAGCGGTTTTGATTGGACCGGGAATTTTTTCACCTGGTTCATCCGTCGTCCCATCACCATCGTTATCCTTGAGATCATTGGCTGGTGCCAATTTGTCCTCGACTGGATAGGCAGGCAGGGCTTGAGAGTCAGACGTCACTGGAATATATGGATAAATTGTTGCAGGGTTGATAAGGTCGGTAGCCGAGGGAAGGCTGGCACCGGCCACGAAGGGGAGTTGTTCGCCCGAATCGGCAATTTTATCCTGGTCTGCATCAATGAAGGTAAAAATATATCTCCGATCTTTGGATGTATCGCTGTAATCCCTTTGGGTTGTGATGTTATAGTCGGGAGGTCCGTCGGTGATGTTGTTGAGCCAGTTATTTGAATTCCAAAGGTAATCGATATCTTCAGCTTTCCCGGTAAAATCAAGAAGAGTTGTTTCCCCGACGCCCTGGGTCAACACGCTCAGCATAAAACCTGAGGTTCCAGGAGAGGCGTCTGGAGTATCTCCCGGCATCACGTTGGTAATAGTTATTGTGTCTGCCATCGGTGCCGGAACATTGAATGTCTGTCCCAAATGCGACAGTGCCGCGGCCGTTTTAATAGCCACCGTATCAGCATTATCCGTAAGGACAACGGCGACACGAATGCCGGTCATGCCGGAGAGTCGAGGGTCGGCGCCGCTGCCATCAACGGTGAACCAGACATAAAATTTCTCACCCGAAGCATGGAGCAGGAAATACTTTCCTGCCAAGGATGCACTGGCAGCGGGGAGAGTTACGGCTGTCTTTTCGGCCACTGCATCAACAAGGCTATATTTCTCGATAAACAGATCATTCGTGGCAGTATTTTTTTTGAATGTTATGATTAAATCTCTCTCGTCGAGAATGCGATTCTGGTTACCTAACACATCCGGCGTATCTTCCCGCATCCTCCCCAAGTCATCGACAAAGGAGGCGTGAACACTGCCGACCCAGTTGACCTTGTTGTCAGACACGGAGAAATCGCTGTACTCGGGATAGAAGACACTCTGATAGATCGCCCCTTCACCGGAACGGGAGCCGGAAATAACCGACGCAGCCGTACCGGATGTTGTTCTGCGAAGAATATCAGCAAAGGACTTGCTGAGTTTTTCCTCCAGTTTTAGCGGGTTGGTTACATAAAAGTAGGTGTCGGGTACGCCATCGCCGTCCTTGTCCCATTCTTCCGGGCGATTGGGGCCGGTGATGGCGTCCTTTGTACTTTCATCGTAGGCCCCCCATTTGGCGGCATACCATAAGGGATTTGGCAGTAGCTGCGCGGCTGTGGCGCCGCCGGTAGAGGAAGGCGTAAAGGTCCTTGTTGCCGTGAGCGGCAGTGGGGCCGTCGCGGATCCGGTGTCAAAGGGGGCATGGACGTCGTTGGCGGCGGCAGTATCGAGATCCCTGACCTCGATATAGGGCTGATCGGCAGTTGTTCCCGAAATAATATAACCGAGGTGTTGAACGATGCCGCCCGCGGCGTAGGTCGAGGTCAAGGTTATTTTCACCTTTGCGGCGAAAAGAGGATCGGTAACATTATTGTCGGCTGCATCGACCAGCTGATATTCATATCTGACAACCGCATCCATGTCATGGTCGGCCCCTTGCTCGACATCTTCGTAGTTGATGCTGAATCGGCCATAGGTCGGGCCAAGGGTTTCGACGAAGAAATCGACGATTGTATTGGTGGGAAAAAATGTCCAGAGCCCGCTTGCGTCCTGTTTGACAGATTTTCCAAAGGGCACCAGGGTAATGAGATGTTTATCCGGCCCCACTCGCAGTTCAATCCGTGGCAATGGAGAGGCAAGGCCGATACTGTATGTAGTAACTTTCTGGTCACCAGTGGCTGGATTGAGATCCTTGATATGGCCGTATTTAGCGACCGAGGCCGAATAGTAGCTCCCCAGTTTGGTCGGTTCTTCCGGGCAAAGCCCACGAAGAGGGCCAAGTCCAGTCACATTTTTTACGGAACAGACACCATCTACGACATTGCTGCTCTGCCCGATAAATTTGTCGCCGGTGATCCCCTCCAACGACGATATGGCTGCCGCTTCTGTGCTGACATTCAGGCCAGTCAAATCGCTGGTGATGCCGGTGCCGAAATTAGTATCGACACCGGGCAATTGATTCGAATCATACGAGGGGTTGATGTCACTCAGCACCAGCATAAAGGGCTTGGCGCACCAATCAAAACCGCCGTTTGTTTTGTCGTAGGGGTTATTCCAGGTGTCCTTGGGCAATAAAAGGCTGTCGTCATCGGTAGTTCCAGAGTAATCGAAGGCTGCGGTTGGCGCGCCTTTTCCGGCAAAATAACGAAGGGTTTCATACATGATCTCGCCAATGGGATTCCCCCAGTCACGGCATTGCCCTTCGGTCATCGGGCCACTCGTTATCCAGCCGCAGTTCTGGTTATATTCATAGTTCGTCGGAGGATATCTGAAGCCGAAGATTCTCAGCTTATTGATGGTCTGAATTATCCCGTTGACGGAAGTTTTGAATACGCCGGTGGTGTTGGTTTCAATCTCATCACTGATATTGCCCATTTTTTTACGCAATACACCACCTGAGGTGCTCTTGGCATACGATCCCGTCATGAGGCCAAAATACATCCTCGGTTGTTTGTAGCCTGGTGGCGAGGCGGTGGCATCCCAGAGCGATTCTCCGTGCCTCTGCAATAAACCGATTGGTTTATAGTTGCCGCTGGGATATTGCTGGCAATTCTGTTCCAGGCCAATGGCCGTGTCACAAACTTTGACCCTCACCTGATAGTCGGTGATCGTACTCGAGGAATTTACATCATAAGTCGTCTGGATGAGGTTGTTATATTTGGCAGTCGGCACTATTTGCCAGGCATTGCCGCTATCTGCCCCCTTCCACCGCAGGTAGTAGTTATCATCGCCCTCTCGCTCCTGATGACGAAATTCGACGGTATGACTGCCGCTGGTAAGATTGATCGTTCCGGCATAGGTAGTGCATCCACAAGCCCCATGACCGTTGTACCAGGAGGCAACGACGGTACCATCGATGATTACTTCTAAGGCATCATCACCATCAACGGCAAACTCATAGTTGCCGGCGGTAGTAACCAGTAACTGGCCTTTGAAGATAGTGAGATAATAGTCGTCAGGCCCATAAGGGTTGCCGCTGCCGTCGATCCGGCCATTGGCGGGAGCGCCGGTGCCCTGCTGGTGCGAAGCATTGGCAAATTTGGCGACCAGCGCGTCATATTCCGCATGGTTGGCGGGATAGGAATTATAATTACCCGTGGATACCAGTGAGTTATCGATAACCGGCCGCTCCTTTGCCACCCACTCCCAGATGCGGTGGGTGTTGTTGGGAAGAACCCGTAACAGAGGGTTGCCATTATCGGAAAGAGTCGTCGACGCAAATAAATGACGGGTATTGGCATCGGGCAAGGCGAGTGGGGTATAGTCGCGAATGTCGTAGAGATCTCTGGCGATGCTTTCATATTCTTTGCCCCAGGAATGGGCGTCCTGGGGGATATAGACCCGCTGCAGTACGGTCTCGGAGGCGGTATCGGTTGACCGGTAGCCACCGTAGAGGACCTTGCGCATGGTGTCCATTCGGGACATGGTAAGGTAATTGAGAAAATCGCCGCTCCAGTCGGCCGCAGCAGTGGTGCATTTCTTGTTTGCTGTGGTCGAACTGGGCTCAAAGCGTGAATTGGCAGAATTGTAAATGTAGCATTTATAGCTATCGAAGTATCCGTAATAGTCTATGGCCGGGTTGTAGCGGATATCCAGGACGCCATCATCATTCAAATCCGAAGCATCATTGTATGCCTCGTAATAGAGTTTGTGGTCTCGCCCCATCACGAGCATAACCAGTGGCGGAGCACCTGAGGTAACAAAAGGCGGTATAGCCTTATAGCTTTCGGCGGTTTCGGCATAAGCTGCCGGTGCAGTATGCAGCAGCGCATATGACCATAGCAGGCATAGGGGGAGGAATAGCGGCGTGTAGTTTCTCATGTGATATCTCCCTAAGTATTGACAATCACTTACTTATCTATATTTTTTGTGAATTTTTGTGACTCATGCAGGCCTCGTTGATCACATTTTTCATCAGTATCTGCACGTTCCCTCGTGGCCGATAATATGCCTCCAGAGAACCCTGATGTTCGTGAGGCTGTTGCTGATGCCCCGGTGCTGGGAGTCGATATTGGTGACCAGTTGACCTCCGCCGGTTGCCGCACTGTATCCGGTGCCTTCATAGCCGGCGATCATCTGGATGGCGTTGCCGGTCGACAGACTGCTGTTGCCGAAAAAGTGGATGTTGGTATGGGGTTTGGTATTATCTCCGGCTATGGGTGCCGTGCCATCGGCAATAAACCGAATATGGCGAACCGTGTCCGACGGGTATGACGAAGTGGGTTCAGTTTCATTCGCCCAGAACTTCAGGTCGGAGACAATCTCGGCAAGCCCGATTGCTTTTGGGGCTGGACCGCTGAAACCGGCAGAACAGGCTATATTTTCTTCCAGAAGATTCGCACCCACTTCCGTTCCCCCATCCGCCTGGTAGAAGGTTTCTTTATGCAGGCGGTCGTTGCCGGCAATCTGCAGCTCAACTCGGCTGAGATTCGTGGCCGACAAGCCAATCAAAGAGAGCACCACCAGAATAACCATGGTGATTACCAGCAAAAATCCTTGTTCGTTCCGCAGGGGGGAGGGGGAGACTGGTCGCAAAAATGAGCGTAATCTATGTAAATGGCATTGCATAATTCCGTTGCACCTCATCCTAAATCTATATGAAATCTGTACTACGTTTTTTTGACGTTAAATGTTCCTAAATTTTGTTATATTTCAGATATCTTAGTGACAGCTGATTCCCATCTGTTTGTCCATCAATACATTTAATCACAACAACCTCAATCGTTTTAATATCTTCTACAGGTGTATCATCAAGAACCGTTCTTTTGCTTCGATATGCTATTCCATCACTGGGACAAGGTGAAAAGTCAGTATTTTTTATCACCTCGTAGTCTTGAGTAAGTATCTGTTCGATTTCGTCTCCGCCCGATGTGGCAAGCGTCGTTATCCGACTGGCATTTGCATTACCCCTGATACTCAGAGTCTGCATGGCAAACAAAGCGAGAATGCCAATGCTGAGAACTGCGAGGGAAATTATCGCCTCGATGAGCGTAAATCCACGGTTATTATCGATAATTTTATTCATTAGTTGAGTCCCTGGTTACGAACATTCACGGAAGAAGTGAGGATGCGACGGCGGAAATTGTCGTTAAAGGGTCCCCAGGTTACATTTGAGCCAGTGCGATATGTATCCGCATTCGTATATTTAGGATCTCTTTGACTTGCCACCGCTAGCATGGTGATTTGTACTGTCTGAATTTGCTCGAGTTGAGCCGCTGTCGGCATAAGCGTCGGCGGCGTCCCTGGGTCGTTGATGGTATAGTAGAATTCGATCGCCTGGATGCCATCGGAAACCGCTTGCGCTCCCCCCCCTCCCGGCGTGCGTGTCAATGTTACTGCCGCATCAACCATTCCATCGTTATCCGTGTCGATATCGTCAACGACGCCATTGCTATCGGCATCAACCCCTGCCAGGCTATAGGTGACATCCTCATTGGTATCGTCACAATCACCGTCATTGTTCAAGTCCGACCTGAACTGTAATTGTGAGCCAGTCGCCACAACTATTTGAGCACACCCAGCGCTGCCATAGCCCGCCATGCGGATTTCACTGGACATTAACTCCAGGCCCGCCCGGATATTCTGCTGCATCTCGACAACCTGGCCCTGCGTGTAGTAGGTCTTCTGCTGGATGATGTATGCCGAATAAATGGCCGAGACGATAATTGCCGACATGGCCAGGGTGATCATGAGTTCCACCAGGGTAAAACCCTGCTGGTTTCCAGTGTCCAAGGAATTTTGGGTTTTCATGGATAAAGCACCTTCTGAAGTTGGATTCCCCCGGCAACCGTCTGGGTAATGACATAGGTCGGATCACCCGATGCCGTTAAACTGGTATTGCTGAGTGTAACAACCCCTCCCCCCGCGCCTATCGTCAATCCGCGGGGAGTAAAACCTTCCCCCGCCGCAAAGGTTGAGGCCTGCAGACAGAGGCCTGAAGTCCTTGCCGTCGACTCAGGGGTGGTCAAATCGTTAAAAGTCTCAGCCGCGACGACAATAGCGGCGGGGGAGCTGTCGACGAATCTATACGAACCGCCGGTGCACGTCCTCGCCGGTGCCCCCGTGCCCGCAGTAAAGGTCAAGACCACCCTCACATTATTTTTAATGGCGTGCATCTTGGCGCGTTGCAGGTTTTCGGACAGCGTGTCAGCCGCACCTTTCAAGCGCATTTTCGGTCGCCAATTGATCACCTCGGGCGCTGCAAACATCGCCAGGATAGCGATAATTGCAACAACCGTCATCAGTTCGACCAAAGTAAAGCCGTGCAGAGTGAAGATCTTTCTGCCAGGTTTCATGATCGCTTTCACCTTGTTTGTTATTTGATCCATAATTGTTCACTTGTGGAAAAACAGGAGATCGACTGTGCGACATTTATGCAATAAACACACCACTACCCAACGGAAAATAATACATTAAATTTCCTGTTATTTCAGGGGGGAGATATCTCTCAGAGATGTTTCTTCTTAAGGCGATATATAAAAAATTTTAATAGAAGGGCGAGAATTAATAACTAATTTAACACTGCACGTGTACACCTTGAACAGGACGACAGCCACCTCACTTTTTGAAAAATATTCAAACAATCGTTGAATATCCCCGCTAATACGCTCCTTGAGGGAAATATGTAAGATCCGTCTTGTATCCTCCTGCAAAGACTTTTGCATCATACATTTCCAAATCTTTAATTGTAGGAGGAGAAAATGAATAACCATAGAGGAGCTACGCTCGTCGAGATTGTGAGTTGCCTGGTCATTCTGGGTGTTCTTGCGGGGATGGCTTTTCCCCTGATTGAAAAAATGAAAGTGAAGCTTGCACTCCACTCGGAAGTGTCAACATTGGTAGAGGAACTCCGCAAAGCACGTATTTTTGCAATAAAAAGCAATGCCCCTGTAGTTTTCAGTTATACCGATAAAGGCTATATGACATTCATTGATGACGGCAGAAATGGCGGCCATAATAAAGATTGGGTGCGACAAGCCGGTGAACAGGTTCTCTGCAGTAAAACTTTAGGTAACGGAATAGATATTATCCTCCCGGAAAGTACCTTCACTTCCCATAGAACCCGCTTTTCCGTGGGCCCTGGAATCAGCGCCGGAGCAGTCGTTCTGCAGGACAGTGAGGGGAACAAGAGCAAAGTTATTGTCAATGCTGTCGGCAGAGTTCGCGTCCAAAAGCTTTGACGATCCTTTTGCAGCCACCTCTCAGCCAGCGCACAACATTTTCAACGACTGACTCAAGTGATCCTCAACTCTTTTATCTTACTGAGCAACGAAGGGTAGCTGATCTCCAGCATGAGTGCTGCCTGGCTTTTGTTGCCTTGAGAAAAAGCCAGAGCTTTTTTGATAAGCTTTTTTTCAAGAAGAATTTTTCCTTGCTTAAGAGAATACGTGCCGAGATTGTCAATGTCATCGAAACTGGACTCATGGATCACAACAGCTGGTGGGAGATCAGTTGGCAGTATTGTATCCTGCTCGGAGATGACGATCGATCTTTGAATATAATTTTCAAGTTCTCGCACATTGCCCGGCCAGTTGTAGACAAGCAGATGGCGAAGAGTTTCTTTGGCGATGTTTTTTTCTCTTGAACCCAATTGACTGCAGTATTTCCTTAAAAAATGTTCGCAGAGTAAAGGAATATCTTCTTTCCGCTCACGCAATGGCGGGATATGTAAATGTACGACATTGAGGCGGTAGTACAGATCCTGGCGGAATTTTCCTTTTTCTATCTCTTCCTCTAAATTCCTTGCGGTCGCCGCGATTACCCGCACATCCACCTTTCTGTTCTTACTGTCGCCTAATGGCCGTATCTCCCGTTCCTGCAAAACCCTCAGAAGCTTTACCTGTAATTCCAGCGGCAGTTCACCGATCTCGTCCAATAATACGGTTCCACCATCGGCCTCCTCAAAAAGCCCTTTTTTGTCACTATCGGCGCCAGTAAACGCCCCTTTGAGGTAACCAAAAAATTCGCTCTCGAGCAGATTCCCTGGGATACTTCCACAATTTACCGTAACAAATGGCTTTTTTGCTCTGGCGCTTAAAGACCGGATGCCCTCGGCAACCAACTCCTTACCGGTTCCACTCTCTCCGGTGATAAGTACTGTCGTGTCATATTTCGCGGCCTTTTCAATCAGATCCGATAAATCCCTGATCGTCTTGCTTTCACCTATTATTTTCTGGAAAGCATTTCGTCCTTCGAGTTCTTTGATCTTGCCGAGAAGCTGGCGGTTCTCTTTTTTGAGTTGTTCCCTTTCTTCGGCATTTTTAAAGATGCAGAGAATCTCATCGATCTTGAACGGCTTCGTAATAAAATCGTAAGCACCAATTTTCATGGCAGTAACAGCGGTTTCGACTGTCGCAAAAGCGGACATCATGATGATAGTGCCAGTGATACCCTGAAGCTTTGCTTCTGCCAAAAACTGTAAACCGTCCATTTTGGGCATTTTCAGATCGCACAAGATAAAGTCGAAAGCTCTTTCACGGGCGTGTGCCAGCCCCTGGCTGCCATCGGATACCGCGACCACCTCGTATCCCTCTTTCTGTAGTGATGCCGACAGCATATGCAGCATGTTCTTTTCGTCGTCTATTACTAATACTACGCTGGTCGGTCGGATGCTCATGCGGAAGTACGCTTAGATAGCCAGGGAATTATCTGTAGTCGTTGGCAGGGTGATGATAACTTCAGCCCCACCGGAGGGATTGTTACGTAATATGATGGTGCCACCGAGTCGTTCCATTATTGTATGGCAAACGAACAGGCCAAGTCCAGTGCCTCTTCCTGTTTCTTTGGTTGTGAAGAAAGGGTCGAAGACATAAGGCAAGTCATTGGTGACGACACCAGGACCATTATCTCTCAGTGCTATGTGAATTGAGCCACCGGATCCGTCGTTTCCAGAATTATAGGTTGCAACGCAGATCTCCTTATATTCATTCATATGAGCCATTGCATCCGCCGCATTGAGCAGACAATTCAGCAAGACTTGTCGTAAAGAATCGGCGTCGGCAAGCACCAAGTCCGAATCTGCTTCAAGCTGCTTAATAATCGTGCAATGAGCAACGGTTTTTTCCACAGCGGCAAGATCAAGCACCTCGCATATCAGATGGTTGACAGAGATCGGCAATTTCGCGAAAATTACCGGTCGGGCAAAGTCCAAAAGCTGGCGTAGGAGCGTCTTGATCCGATCAAGCTCATGTTGCGAATTTTGCACGAACTGTAATCGCTCCTCACTGGACAGGTCGACTCTACCGAGCAGATCGACATACCCCTGGACTATCCCCAGAGGGTTGCCTATTTCATGGGCAAGACCTGCCGACAAGCGGCCGATGGCGGCGAGCTTTTCCGTGCGTACCATCTCCTTGCTGTTGCGCTCGAGTTTGAAGTTGGCGACTTCCAACTGCCCCACGGTAGCCCTCAACTTCTCGTTGTCGGCCTTTATGCGGCCAAAAAGGCTGTTGAGACTTCTGGAGAGAATGGCAAACTCGTTGTTCCCGCCGTCCGGAAAGAAATCGAGCTCGGACTGGGGAGAGTACTGCCTTGACAATGAAATAAAACGATCTACCGGTTTGACGATGATGTGCATCATCCTCAGCAAGCCGATTCCGGCAAAGATAATCGTGTTGACGATTATGTAGAGGAACACCACCTTCCCCTCTCCCCTGATCCTGGCATAGACCGGCTCGAGCGTGGCTCCTGCGACAACCGTCCCTACTATTCCACCGCCTTCGTCTTGAATGGGTTTTCCGACCACGACCTGGCGGTGGCTGAAGGAAAAGACGGCCCATTGGGTGCCATGATAAAGAATGACGAAGTCCTTATTTTTTACTGCGTTCTCCCGCACCTCGCCGACTACTCCCTCAGGCAGGACCGTTTCATCACTGCCATGCAAATACTGGCGGTCCCCTACCTGCAGAGAAAAACATTCTATGCCGCTGTGAAGTAAATATTCCGCCCCGGAGCCGCCAAGGCGTTCAACTTCGTCCGACGCTTCCAAAACATGCCGAAGCCTTTCAACCTCCTTTGCCACCATATCCCTCTTCAGGAACATCCCCCACACCAGGCTCACCAGGACCATAGCCAGGAAAAGAATGCCTGAGAGGTACAAAACGATTTGATTTTTTAAGCTTTTTGTCCGTCGCATTGGACTGATTACTCCGGCAGTCACCAAATCTTGTTGGTAATACAGATCGATTCGAGTACGGTATGCATCCCAGACATTAAGTGACAAAATTTGTCCTCTGCCCTGCCTTCATTTGTCAGTCGAACGTTCATGCCATATTCCTCTCCCAGGGGCCTTACATGGAGTTTTATCTTAAAACTATGATACAGCAATGCTTCCAACAATACTAAGACAAATGGCATAGATTGTGAATTGGATTTTGCAAATCGGGCTAGAAACCTGAACCAACAAAATTCCAAACAAAAGGAGACCACCATGAAACAACTGAGAAACAACCAAGGCTTCACCCTCGTCGAACTCATGATCGTTGTTGCCATCATCGGTATTCTGGCCGCGATCGCAATTCCGCAGTATTTGAATTACATGGCGCAAACAAAAGTAAACGCATGTAGAGCAAATTTTGAGACAGCTCATTCATTCGTAAAGTCTGAACTTGCTAAAAGGTCTGCAGGAGGAACTCTTTCAGGTACTGCTGTTGCAGATCTAAATGCTGGAGGGAAGAAAGATCCTTACGATGCGGCCCAAGATGCATTCCAAGTGAACAACGGTGCGCTTAGCACCTCAGAATGTATTACGACTATTAACATAACTGATTTGACTACACCTGCTGTTGGAGCAAATGTTGGAATCTGGTCTGGCGATCAGTTAGTAACTTCGGGCATTGTTGACAGTACTACGCGACATATTTCTGTTGTGGTAGAGTAATTAGTTCAACTGCTCAACATTCTCTGAGTTATTTACAGCTGGTTTTTGTTAAGCCAGCTGTAAATAGTTGATGTCTTAATATGCGGTGCAACTAATGCCAACTCAAAACTATATAGACGATTGTTTTTTCTTCTTGGGAAGGCGTGGTAAAACAATAAAAAAAGCAGGTTTTTCTTTAGTAGAAATCATGGTCGTGGTTGCAATACTTGCAATTTTAGCAACCATCGCGATCCCAGCTTATCGAAACTATATTTCAACCAGTAAACAGAAGGCGGCAGAGACAGTCCTCGAACAGTTCCCCATACTCCTGGAAACGTTTCGTGCGGAAAACGGCAGATTCCCACTTACTGGCACCTATACGTATACCGAAGCAGCCAACGGTACGGTAACCGCTAACACGATCGGTACCGGAGACGGCAAGACGGTCGGCGGTGGAGCTGGGCTCCTCGACTTCAAACCGCGACCAAGTACCCAATCTACCACTACCGGGATTCCCTTTAATTATTCTCTGACCATCACCAATTCCGGTACAGCCACCGAAGCGGCAACTTTCTCCGCCACCGGAGTTCGCGAGGCTTCCGGAATAACCGCCAATGGCTCTTACCAGTAATATGGAGTCCTGCCAAAAAAAAATGGCTTTTTGCGGATGCACGACTCTTCAATGACTTACCTGCAGTGTAAACCGGTAGCCGTTTTTTCCCATCTCTCCGTCGCCGTCTCACTTATAGGGGCGATCTTTCTCTCGGTAGAGTCCTTTTTTCTGATAAACGGCAAAAGCTTTTGTACAACAGAAGCCTGCGGCATAGTCGGCAGATATCTCAAAATCAACGAACCCTTTTTGGTAGCCGGAGGGGCAGCTTTTTTCTGGCTTTTCGCCTTGGTCTTGTTTTTTGCCGGTCGCTATCCGCGACTTCGTTATCTGCCAGTTTTTCTTCTTGCTCCGGCTCTCGTCTTTGACAGTGGCCTGATCGGCTTTCAGGTCTTTTCCATCGGCCAATTCTGCCTGCTCTGTTTTCTCGTCGCCGCCCTGCTTTTAATCGTCGCCGTTCTCTCTTGCCTGGCAATCAGGGTTCCACTTATTTTGACCATCCTGTTTCTGGTCTGGGGCGGAGGGTTCGGGGTTCATGCTCTTTTGACCATGCCGCTCCCGAAGGCGGCTTCCGCCAATATGGTCTTTTTTGCTCACCAGGCTAATGTCGCGCCGGAAAGTAAGACGAACGACAAGCTGACCTTGATCATCTCGATGCATTGCCCCCATTGCCTTGATGTGGTTGACTATCTCGCCCACCACCCACCGAATGGCTATACCTTGATGCTGGCCAGTGTCGATCAGGACCAGGAGGCGTTGGAGCAGTTGGAGTCCTTTCTCCAGAGAATGCCTGCAAGTACTAACCCCTATCAACTGTTGACGGAAATCAAGGAGGGGGGCAGGATTAGTAACCTAAAGGTGCGGTCCAGCCTGCCCAACCAGACGAAAAACAGCCTGAATTTCCTCTCAAATCTCGGTATTATCACTATTCCCGCGCTATGGATCGAGAACAGTCCCAGTGATAAGAGAATCATCACCGGCTCTGAAAATATTATCAATTTTCTCAAGAGGCCTGACGCCGTCACCCCAGGACTGTGATTTGATCATCATGTTTCGCCTTCGACAAGAAATGATTTTTAAAGGTGACAAAACAGCTTCATCCCCCCGTAATCAGGAACATCAGGCTGTACGAGTATGCCTTCCACCGATAAATCCGCCGCTGGTCTCGCCAAGGGACTAAATGCCCAGGCCATCCTCCTGCTGCTTGTGATCGCAGGACTAGGCATTTTTGTCCGCGTTGAATCGATCTTTACCTGGACGGTACGGTCGGACATTTTTTTCACAGGCGACCAACCGGTCCTCACCGATGTGGATGGCTACTATTATCTCAATATCGCCAAAGAACTTGGTGAACAGAGCTATAGCACAATCGATGGGAAAAGGGCCTTCCCTGAAGGGATGAACCGCGCGGAGCGACCTTCGCTCCTCCCGGTTATTCTCCACCAGATCAGCGCAGTCAGCGGGTTGTCGCTCAACTGGGTGGCGATCTGGCTCCCGGTTATCCTCAGTATCACCTTGTTGGTGCCGGTTTTTTTCTTTGGCCACTATTTCGGCTCAGTGCATGGGGCAATCGGCGCCGTGGCGGTTGCCGCACTCGCCCCGTACTACGCCGAAAGAACTAGACTGAGCCAAATGGACACCGACTGCCTTAATCTGGTACTGCCCATGTGCTGCGCTTATTTGTTCATGCGTTTCGGGACAACGGGAACAGCACAGCGCTATCTTTATCTCGGCGGAGGTTTGTTCTGCTATGCTGTCTTCCTCTGGTGGTGGGATATGTCGCCACAGGCTGCTACCCTTATGGCCCTCTCCCCTCTGGCTATCGCCCTTCTCTGCCACTATCGTCCGCCAGCTAAAGAGGCAATGATCTTTGGCGGTGTTGCCCTGATTGCCCTATTGACTTTTAATTGGTATACGGATATTTTCGCCCTACTCGTAGAGTATGGCAGAACCGCCTTGGCCAATCTTGCCTATATCTCCAAGGAAACACACGGCATCTTTCCTAACATCGGAGGGTCGATAGCGGAGCAAAAGCCTTTTGGCTTTATCGAGGCGCTGGTGAGAAATATCGCCAACCTCGGCTGCCTTCTCCTCGCTCTGATCGGTCTGGTAATGCTGGCGTTGCGTGAAAAAGCAAAGATCCTCTATCTGCTGCCGCTGGCGGTAATAGGTACATTTGGCTTCTTTTTTGCCATGCGCTTCACCTTCTTTCTTACCCCCCTTCTTGCCATTGGTTTCGGCAGCTTCTTTGCAATGATATACCCGAGGATTGACCGCAAATTTCTTTACTACGGTTGCTACGGTCTGGCAATTGGGTCACTGGCCTGGGCCAGCATTGGCCAGACCCGCTATTTTTTGCCGGTCTTCAGAGGTGAAATCATCACTGGGATGGCCCGGATCAAGGAAATAACCCCGGACAATGCCCTCATCTGGAGTTGGTGGGACGAGGGACACCCCCTGGTCTACTGGTCGGACAGAGCAACGGTCAACGATGGCATGGTGCATGGAGGGGCCAGGGATTATTTTACCGCTTTGCCGATAGCAGGAGCTGACTTTCGATTTGCTGCCAATTTCATGCAATTTTACGCAGTTCATGGCCATCCAGGAATCACTGCCTTCATGAAGAGCACTGGCAGCAGTTTCGCGCAGGGAATGGACCATCTTCAAGCAATCCTCAGATCCGGACCTGAACGTGGCGAAGAACACCTTAAATCACTGTCGTTTGAAGGCGAGGACAAGAAGAGATTCAGCGACATAGGTTACTACTACCCTCATTCGGCACCACCTATCTATTTATTTATCGACAGTAGAATGCCCCAAGCATTTCGCTGGATCTATTGGTACGGCACCTGGGATACTGAAAAGCAATTTGGAACTCCCACCCTACCCACCCTTCACTTGTACGATATTTCTTATGATGGGCAAGGTCTCCCTTTGAAAGAAGGCATAGAGTTAAACACTGAAGAAGGCTGGATTACTATTGCCGGTACACTCCCCGGGAAAAATCCTATTCTGAGCATTGCGATACAGGGCGATTCGTATCAGAGACGACAAAAAGAGTATGCGGTATTTTCAGGTGTTGAAGAACATAAATTTAACTTTGAAAATTTCCATCCCGACTTTAGCGCCAACCAGACCAAGATGACTGATACCGGTATATATACCGTACAACTCCTGGCCGACAGAAAAGAACTCCTGCTTCAGGACAAAAAGATCTCCCACTCGGTTCTCAATTATCTCTTTCATTATGGTATCGCCGACCCGGGAAATCACTTCAGCCCTGTGGAATTAGCGGAACATTATCAGATCTGGGAAGTACGAGGCGAAAAGCCTCTGCCTTGAAAGGAGAAAATTCTTTTCTCCCGTTATCAATAAAATTTTTTGATTACCCCTATTCATCAGCAAGCTTTAAAAAACGTTTGAGGAATGGGATTCGTAACTGCTGCGTCTTGAATTAGAGAGTTGACCATGGCTGCAATGGTTGATGGGGCGTGTCCAAAATAGTCTGTTTCCTCATCTGAACCTATGCTTAACATTACCGTTAAATGAACAGGAGGAACGGCTGGTATCGATTCAGGAGACTGTCCAAGTAGAGAAATACAGAGAATTTTCGTTATCCAGGCCGGAATCCTCTTGACAGGCAGGCCCTGGCCCGTGCGTTTGTAGCAAAAGCTCACTATCGACTTGCTACAACAAGCGACTTGCGCCGCACTCTCCTGTCAGCTGTGAACTTGCGGCGGATATGTGGGTTTGTAACTACTGATGATGTCCCGTCATATTCAACATTTTCGCGAGCTTTAAGTGAGTTTGCTACTGACAGTCTTGCCAACCGGGTACACGATGCGTTGGTAGAAGAATATTTGTGGCGGAACTTGTGTTCAACGGACAAGCGCAAGGTTACTTATCTCTACGATCTGATGGATGCAGCCTATGACGCCAAGTAACCGTTCACCGGGATAAATGAACCCGGCGCGCTGCTGTCCAAATGGTGCGTGGTAAAAGGAATTAATTCGGCAAAGACAAGGGCAAACAAGGTAGGGGATGTTTGACAGAGAAGGAAGCTTCG
>JAEYNP010000035.1 GCA_023412495.1 Pseudomonadota bacterium | reverse complement strand
CGACTCTCTACCGGCGTGAGCCCCTCCAGCCCCGCCATGTCTACGGTCCTCCCCCAGCGACAGATGGAAGAAGTGCGGCGCATCTTCAGCGCGTTCCTGCAGCAGCGGGGGCAACGCCAGACGCCGGAGCGCTTCGCCGTTCTCGAAGAGATCTACGCCACCCACGACCACATCGACGCCGACGAGCTCTACCTGCGTCTCAAGCAGGCCGGCTCGCGCGTGAGCCGCGCCACCGTCTACAACACACAGGAGCTGCTGCTGGAGTGCGAGCTGGTCGTACGGCACCAGTTCGGCAAGAACCAGGCGAAGTACGAGCGCGCCTTCAGCTACTGGCAGCACGACCACCTCATCTGCATCGACTGCAACGAGGTGTTCGAGTTCTGCGACCCGCGCCTGCAGAGCATCCAGGAGATGGTGGCGAGCATCTACCAGTTCGAGATCAAGCACCACTCGCTCAACATGTACGGGCACTGCGTGCGCGAGAACTGCCCGAACCGCCCCGCCGAAGCCCCGGCCGCCTGAAGCGCGTTTCCGCCTGAAACACCTTTCTTCGCTTGCCGGTGGCGGACCGGCGGACGTTCCTGCGTCTTATCCCATCGAGTACCCCCGCCTTTCGTCTGCCCGGCTTGGGTATCTGCGCCGGCAAGCGTGTATTATGCTCGTCCCGACGCGCGGCCGGATTTCACGACGCCTTTATCAGAAAGAAATTCTGCCCTCACGCACGGGCTTTGATCTTTTCGCGGCACCGATTATCTTCGCCCTTCGTGGGGTCGTGTAGCCGTACCATTTCGTCGCACCATGAAACGATTCATCCTCCTCGTCGGGCTTCTGACGTTTCTCTCCGGGGCAGCGCTGTTTTCCCCCGGCGTGAAGCTCAGCTCCAAGGGGATCGTGAACCAGAACGACGACATCGTGCTGAGCTGGACGGCGGCGGAGGAAGTGGACGTCGTTCGCTACGAGGTGCACCGCCGCTCGCGCATGAGCAACGACACCTTCGTCAAGATCGCGACGCTCTCTCCCCACGGGCCCAACCTGCCCTACGAGTTCAGGGACAGCCAGGTCTACAAGACCTCGGACAACCAGGTCTATTATAAGGTGCTCGCGGTCTACACCGAGACGGCGGGCGGGCCGGAGATCGAGTACGCGATTACGTTCGATCCGGTGAGCTACTCCGCGACGGCCGTCCGGCGTACGTGGGGCAGCATCAAGGCCATGTTTCAGTGAATTGATCGTGCGTTGTGGCCCATGCGCCTCCGCAGCCGCCGGCTGACGGGGGTTTTTTTGTGTCGGATTTTGGATTTTCCGCCACGGCCTGGCATCAACACTCAACCTCCCGATCGTCTGTGTCTCGAACGCTCTACCTGTCGCCCGGGCGCGTGCGCCGGATCCTGACGCGGATCGCCTACGAGATCGTGGAACGCAACCGCGGGGCGGAGAACCTGGAGCTGGTGGGAATGCGCACGCGCGGAACGGCGCTGGCGCGCGCGCTGGCCGAAGAGATCGGGCGCATCGAGGCCCGCGGCTTCACCGTGCACGAGCTCGACGTGGCGCCGTATCGTGACGACCGCGACCGCTCGGTGCCCGTCGAAGATCAATCGCGCGTGCAGACGGACGTCACCGGGCGAAACGTGATCCTGGTGGACGACGTGCTCTTCACCGGCCGCACCGCCCGCGCGGCGCTCGATGCGCTGGTGCGCTACGGCCGCCCTCGCTCCATCCAGCTCGTCGTCCTCGTCGACCGGGGTCACCGGGAGTATCCCATCCAGCCCGACTACGTGGGCCGCGTCATCCAGACGAAGCACAAGGAGCGGGTGGTTGTGGAGGTCGACGAAGGCTTCTCCGTCTATATAATAGAGGAGTAGATCATAGAAGAGGGGGCGCGGCTCATAGATCGTCGCCCGGATCTTCGCCTTCAGAGACGGCCCCATCGGAGGCAGTCGCTTCCGCGGGGCCGTCGGGGGGCACCGGGGGAGCATCTTCACTCACGTCGAGGCGAATCTCGAAGCCTTCGAGCACCCGGGTGCCGGGCTCACGGCTCTGCCGCTGCACCAGCCGCTCGGGGCCGCCCTCCGTCTCGTCCGCGCCGATGACGACCGAGCGCAGGCGGTTGTCGAGCAGGATCTGCTGCGCCTCTTCGAGCGGAAGCCCCGTCACGTCCGGCACGGTGGTGAACTGATTGCCGAGCCCCGTGCTGTACCACAGCCGCACGCTACCCCCTTCCGGGAGCGAGTCGCCCGGGGCCGGCTGCTGGCGGGTCACCGTGTTCTGGTGCGGGTGCGGGATCGAGTCGGGCAACGTCTCCGCCACCCGCAGCCCGAGCCCGACGAGCCGGTTCTCCGCTTCGCGCAGCGAGAGGTCGCGCAGCGAAGGGATCTTCACCATCTGCTGCTGCCCGCTGTTGACCGTCAGGAAGATGCGGCGGCCCGGCTTCACGAGCGCGTTGGCGCGCGGGTTCTGATCGACGACCGCGTCGCGCGGGAGATCCGGGTTGAAGCGCTGCACGAGCTGCTCCACCTCCAGGTCGCGCTGCTGCAGCACCTGCACTGCCTGCTCGTACGGCATCCGGATGACGTCCGGCACCGTCAGCGAAGCGTCGTGGCGGGTGTAGGCCGGCATCAGCAGGCTGTTCAGGAGCACGTAGAGCACGCCCCCGATCAGCGCGAGCACCGCGACCCCTCCCCAGAAATAAGGGTTGGTGAGGAGCGTGCGGAAGTAGGCGAGGCCGCGGGAAATCGTTTGCTTGAGCTTCGGGGCAGCCATAGAGAGACAGAGGTAGAGCGGGCTAGCGCGTGAGAATCAGCAGCGTAGAGAGCGGAGTGGAAACCTGAGAGAAGAGCCATGGTTTCAGGCGGCCCCTTCAAAAGTGGCCCGTACTTCGCGTGGCAGCGATTGAAGCTTCATTGAAGGATGAGGGAATGGGGTTGACGGAGGCAGGCGCTCACCGTATCATGCACCCCGCTTCGCGCCGGCCCGGCCGTGCAGCCGGGAGGACAGGCGAAGTGATTGAAGAGACTGTTAAGGTGTTGGAGGGGGTTGATCCCTGTTGGTTCGGCACCGTATATTAGCAGTCCGCGCCTGAAAAAACGGGCGGCGGTTGAAACCCTGACAGATGCGTTGCACCGCAGCGTGAGAAGTGCTGGAGGGGAGCGTTCTTTGACGAGATTGGAAGCATAGCGAGTCCCGTTGATTCCTGTCTGTCGCTTGCGGCAGGCAGAGAAGAAACGAGCGAGTCAAGTACTCAAACGATTGAATACTCCATACTACGGAGAGTTTGATCCTGGCTCAGGACGAACGCTGGCGGCGGGCTTAACACATGCAAGTCGAACGGGGATCATCCTTCGGGGTGGTTCCAGTGGCGCACGGGTGCGTAACACG
>JAEYNP010000003.1 GCA_023412495.1 Pseudomonadota bacterium | reverse complement strand
CCGCCCCGCCCCCCCCCCCCCCCCCCCCCCCCCCCCCCCCCCCCCCCGGGGTGGGCCGGTGTGCGTCGGGCGGAACGCGCCGTCCGCATACCCGGTGGCGATCCCCTGCTCCGCCAACCACGCGATGTCCGCGGCGACCGGACTCGACGCACCCACGCTCGTCGGCCCGTTGGCCCCGCCCTCAGCCCGTCCTCGGGACCAAGGGCTCACGTGATGAGGCCCGCGGGGTGGCCCCTGTCGGCTACTCCCCGAGGAAGACGTGCGAACACACCAGCGCGTCGCCCTCCTGGACGCACGCGACGCCGCCCGACGTGAAGTCGGGGTCGAGGATGTTCGAACGGTGCCCGGGCGAGGCGAGCCACGCGTCGACGACGGCGTCGGCCGGCACGGTCGCCCGGCTCAGGTTCTCCCCCGCCACCCCGACGCCGCACTCCTGCAGGACGGCGTTCATCGGCGCGTGCGGGAGGTCCGGCTTCCCGACGAGGTCGGCGGCGCGCCCCGCCGCGGCGTCCACGGCACAGTCCGCGTGCACGAGCTCCGGGAGCCCCTCAGCGACGCGCGCCTCGTTCACGCCGGCCTCGAGGTCAGCGGCGTAGGTGTACGGGTCCGACGGCGGAGAAGAATCGCGCTCACGCGAACTCACGCAGCCCGCGAAAGCAAGGCCTGATGCAGCGAGCACCAGGGCGACGGCTCGCGCCCGGTGACGGTGCCTTTCGAACGACATCTATCCCTCCCCTCGCAGCTCACCGCAGACCGCGAGAACGTCGCCCAAGCAGGACACCGACAAGATCACGAACGTCGCGCGTGCCCAGCAAGAGCGACCGCACCGACGTGCGCAGACGAGCGACCGCAATGGCCATTGCACTCCAGTAGCCGACGACGGAGGCCGCTGCGGCCCCTATCGCCCCAAGCCGTGACCCAAGGATGTAGAGGAGCGCAATGCCAACAACTAGACCCAGGGCCTGCGCAACGGTCATTTCTGCACCGCGGTTCTGCGCCGCGAGCGCAATCGTAGCCACATAGCCGCCGACTGTCGCCGGAGCAGAACACAGAAGAAGAAGGACACTTGGCGCCGCGCCGCGAAACTCGGAGCCAAAGACCACAGGCACAGCCCACGAGCTGAGTGCCGCCAAGCCCCCTCCGACGATGACGCCTGAAATCATCCCCAGGCGTAGTGCGCGCGCCTGAGCCCCGCGCGCGCGACTACCGCTCGATGCGAGATCACGAAACAAGGCAGCGCCGATCGCGTGACCGAAACTGACCGGAATCGCGGCAATCGCCACAGCTACGGCGTAATAGCCTGCTTGTGTTGCGCCGATGATTGACACCGCAAGGACCTGATCTAGCCTGTTGCCCGCGGCCTCCGCTAGCTGGCTCCCCGCATAAGTCAAGCCTTCCCTCACCAGCGGCGTGACCGCGATTCGGGTGCCTCGCACCGAGACGCCCGCCAACAGCGACGATGCTAAGGCCGCGCAAATAGTGGCGATCGAGTATGAGGCAAGCGCCCATTCCACCGTCAGCCGACCGAGAAGGGCACCTGATGCAATCGATAGAGCATTGACGCCCGGTTGGGTCAACTGCAGGTAGGCGACGTTGCGATACCTACCCTTCACGATCAAGTAGCTCTGATCGCACAGCACCCATACGAATGCTGGGGTGGTCAGCATCGCAACGACGAACATCAGTTGAACGGGCGCTCCATAGCGCGGAAGAAGCCATAGCGCGGCCCCAGCCCCCAGCCCAACAGCGACGAAGCCCATCGGCCAGATCAGGGTGCGCGACGCTCGCAAGACGTCCTCCGCGGCGCCTCCCGCGGCCTGACGGCGGACCGCCATGGGTATGCCGAAGCCCAGGAAGAGGGGTGCCAATGCCAGCGCGGCGAGTAACGAGGCCGCCACGCCTCGCCCCTCCGGTCCTAGCGAGCGAGCTAGCAAGGGTGCCGTCACGAGGGCGAACGCAAGCGATGCGATGCGCGACATAACGATCGACCCAGCACCTGTGTCTTGCCTGGCCGCGTCCGCCTTGTTCACTCGCCGCCACCCGCCGACTGTGCTCGCCCAGCGCTTCCGCCCGCCTTGCCGCCTCCGGAACGCAAAGCCGGGCGACGTGGCCGCAGCGGGCGATCGCTCGGATGAAAGACCGTCAAGGCGAACAGCAGGCTCCCTGCGCCGCACGGTCTACCCACTGCGCCCACCGCCAGTGAAGCCCCGAGCAAGACCCCCGATGAGTGCATGGAGCGTGCGCAGAGGTGCTGCGAAGCTCAGACGGATCAGCGAGAACCCGCGGTAAGTCGGGGGCCGCCGACCCGCCAGAGCCGACCCAACCAGACGTCCCGCGAGGGTTTGGCGGCGGCGCACTTGATAGGGCTGGACGGCCGCAATCGAGTCCGGACTGACCGTCTCGGCCACAATCACCCCGGCACGGATCGCTTGCTCGATGACAGCACGGCCGCGCGCGGTCCGCGCCACCAGGGCGCTCCTGCCAGGCCGCTCAGCGAAAGCGGGCCGCCCATCGTCGCCGGCATACCAGAAGTCACCCGCCGCAATATCCGCAGACTCTCCCACACCGTCCGGGCAGATTTTGCAGCGCCATTGGAGCCGCCTCCCCAGGTGTTCGCCCCACGACTCCTCATAGGAGACCGATGCCCGGCGTCCGGCAACGTCGTCGACGGTGAACAACCCGGGCCATCCATTGCCTCTATAGCGCAGAGACTGAATCGGCGCATCCCCTAGCCCAAGTTGGCGAACGAGCGCCGTAGTCGCCTCTTGGCTCGGGACGCCCGCGCAGAAGAAGGACAGCAACAGCGGTTGGTCCTCGACGGCCCGTTCCCGGAGAGCACTCCTCACGGCGTACGACTCGCAGGGCTTGCCAACGAAGACGGCCCGTGGGCGGTACGCCTCCTGCGCCTCGGCATTCGAAGCCGGACCGTAGCGCGAACCAGCTGTATCAAGGAACGTGGAACCCTTACGTCGCACAACGGTGATTGTCGCAGCGGGGTCCTGTGGATCCGCCGCCGCACCCACGGCCACGTCGGCCGCGTCATTCTCCAAGAGCCACTCTACGAGTGCAGTCAGGACTCCCCCGCTGCTGCCAGACGAACGGACTCCGGGATCCGAAGCCCACGCTTCCCACGCGCCAACAACCGGACCGAGGAAGGCATGACGCGGGACACCCGGGGCATGAACCGCCCGCGTAGTCGCGCCAGGGCAGATCTCCCTCATCTCTGCGGCCGAAACCTGGCGGGATGGCGGGCGGGAGTCACCGGCACGCCGGATCGGACGGTTGAAGCCCGTCGCGTCACGCCCCATCTCGAGCCCATCGAGCAGCGCCGCGCACGCACCGCAGCCCGAACAGTTCCCTCGCGCGATAACGGTTTCAACGACTCGCAGAGCCCTGTTGTTAGCCATTCCTTAATGCCCCCAATCGACAGATCGGATTGCGTCCACTGCGCGACCGAGTCGGACGCTGGCGCGTTCGCGGAGGCCGCAGAGGTCAGACGCAAGGCTCTCGCTCGCTGCAAGGCTCGCGACCCTTGCCGCCGCTCCATCGAAGTCGCGGAGATCGATAGTGTAATTCCAACCAAGGTCAGCCATTAGCGGCGCGAACTTGCGTGAATACGCGAGCGGAACCGCCGGCGTCCCCACGGACAAGGCATTCAGGCATGCATGCATCCGCGATCCGACCACGAGGCTCGAACCCGCCATGAGAGCCCGAGCCTCGTTCAGCCCATCGGGAACCACGATTTCGAGCGAACCTCGCATCTCTGCAGAAAGGTCTCGTAGCGCCAGCACATCGTTGTCCCGCCACCTGTTATCCAGCACGTGCGCAAGAAGTGTGACAGTTCTGCCGGCTGCACGAAGCGCCTCGATGGTTTCGCGCACAGCGGCGCGGTACTTGTCTGCAGGTAAACCGCCCTCTCCGTACCAGAGCAGGCCCGACACGTTCATAAGAATATCTCGAGACGGCCCCTGACTGGGCGCTGGCAATGCAAACACGACATCCGTCGCAACGCAATCAGCCGGGCGCCCGAGGTCGGCAGCCTCCCGGGCGCTGGCTGGGTCACGGGCAATGGCGAGGACCGCCGTCGCGAGCGTCCGACGCGCCACAACCTTGGACGTACGGTGGCGAAATGGCCCAATCGTCTGGGGCATCAATACTAGCGGCAGCCGGCGCCGATACGCGGCCTGCCGAACATACGTCATGAGGGCTAATCGCTTGCGGCCGTATATGTCCGTGAAACTGTCACCCGCCCCCGTATCCAAGACGATGTCAGCCTCGTCGAGAAGCGCTGAGACCCTGCGGTCGAGCCCAACCGCGTCGCGCAGCACGACGGCGCGGTCAAGTGCATGCCCGGTCTCGCCTGCCCTGAAGTCCTGAAAGACGAACTCGTCTCCAGGGCGCGCCTGAGTCCACAAGCGCTGCGCGCCGCGCGCAAGGACCCGCACCCCGAGGTTTGGAGAGGCGTCGTCCGCCCAAAGGACCAGCACCCGCACTGTCAGCCCCCAACTACGTCGGTCATGTTGAAGCCCAGGAATCACTCAAGTTTGCCCCCCAACAGAGGTGACGCAGACGTGTCCAGAGTCGAGCGCGGCGTCGCCCACGGGTCGGTACTTCCCCACGCAGGACCCGACGTCGCCAAGCTCGAGGAATCAATACCGGACCCGGGGTGCCCGCGAGACAACCCCATTACAACGCCGAATAGCAACCAGAACACCAGGAATCCGGCCTTGCCAAAGAACGCCGAATTGAGCCAGAACGCTACCGCCAGCTGAAAGCCCAGGTACATCACGAGTGCAGTCGCCAAGTACCGGTGCTCAGCGAGTCGCCTGGCTCGCAGAGCTATCGAGCCAAGAACCACTAAGAGAAAGCCGGCCTGCCCGCTCACCAGCACGATACCGCCCTCGGCGAGCAACGACAGCCAGACGCCATCCGTGATTACGCGACGCTCATCCGACAGTGACGACCCCTGTACCTGCGACGCGAGACCCAGCCCAACCACCGGCGACTCATGAAAAGACTCCATGGCTGTTTCGAAGAATTCTGCGTGCCCTGCCGTCGATCCACGGACCGACGCATTCTGTGCAAGAAACAAGCCACCTATCAAGAACGTGTCCTCGGCGCTCGCCTGAATATCTCGCACCTGCCCGACGCCCAGCCATGCGACTAAGGCCACAAGGAACCCTACGACTATGCGCACAAGACCATTGGCGCCGGCCCGCATGAGCGCCAAGAACGTGCAGACTAGGGCGACGAACACGATCCCGATGATCGCCGTGCGCGAGAATGAGACAACCACCGCACCCATAAAGATCAGCGCTCTGAGCACAGCACCAGGCGTACTTGCCCCGCGCGCGATCCTAGCCCATGCGAGAGCACCGAAGATCAGCATCACGTTCGAGTAGACGATTGTATTGCCGAGGAGTGCGGTCGACCTTGTGATCTCGGTCCCGTAGTAGCCAAACAGCGAGGTGTCTCGACTCACAAGCAGCCACTCAGGCAGTTGCGCCCTTAGGACGAACTGTGCGATACCGAAGATTGCAAGCCCCAGGCCGAGACGCTCCATAAGCCGGAGAGCCCGCAGAAGCGATGCCCGCGAAGCAACAGCGGAAGCAAATAGAGCCACCGATGCGTACAGGACCTGCGACCTCACAACGATCAGCTTGTCCGAAACGGACTCGTCGCCATGAGTGAGTAGAGCTGCATAGACTGCGAGAAGGAGCACGTAAGCGGGCACCCATGGCGGCGTCTCTACGGCGCCCCGATGCCGCGCGAAGTGTCCCAGAGTCACGGCCAACATCCACAGAACAGTCACATCGATGATGAGGGTTGCGACGTAGAAGTCACCCACGTGAGCCAAGTTAATGAATCCGCTGAGCAGAACGCATACGACGAGGGTTACGAGCAGCGAGCCACCTTGCGGACTATCTCGCTCCGGAGCCACACGCCTGTACGCCGACGCCTGGCGGACTACCACCGCGGTGGGCAACGGCCTCACTCCTCCAGCGACTCGTATGCGGGAGCGTGGACTCTCCAACCCCATCTTGCGCCCGCGACCGTCTCCCGGGCCCTCTGCCACTCGCCGGCGAAGATGCGGCGAGTGACGCGCGCACCGAGCCGCAAGGCTGCTCCCACGAGCGCCCTGCCGCCGAGCGACCGCCCCAAGACAGCAACGCCCATCGCACTGTATCGGTCGATCCTAGCGCCCGCTCGAGCGTGCGACGCGGACCCGTGATGGACCACAGTCGCCGCGTCTACAACCACACAAGAGAGGCCCGCGGACCTAAGGCGGAGGCCGAATTCGACATCCTCCCAGTACATGAAGAATCGCTCATCCAGCAAACCCACTCGGCTGAACGCGTCTGCTGACACCAAGACGCAAGCCCACGTCAAGAAGTCGACGCTCCGTGGGTCGTCGGGCCTGCGGCGGTCCAGCACCGAGAACGTTGTTCGCCGGAACGAAGCGCCCGCGCTCTGAACGCGGCCGTCCCCTGCCAGAATCAACGGGCCAGCCGCGCCTGTAGCAGGGCGCCATACCTCGTCGGCGAACAGTGGCGCGAGACGGCGGGCGGAAATCTCCGTATCCGTATTCAGCACCAGCACATAGTCACATCCCGCGGCAAGCAACACTCTCAGGCCTGTGTTTACACCACCAGCGAAGCCCCTGTTCTCAGCGACTTCGATCAGAGCGACTCCTCGCTCGCCAGTGCTCAATCGAAGCTGACCGTCGCTCTGATTGTCGACAACCACGACCTGCTCGGGGTGAAGGAACCTCAGAAGCGACGCGACGGTTGCGTCCGTCGCAGTCTGGTCGCGCCAATTGAGTATCACAGCCCCGCACCGACTTAGGCGCGCGTCTTCCCCACTCACTTGGCGAGCTCCGCAATCCCGCCGTCGACACGTCCAGCGACCTCGTCCCAGGAATACTGCCGCGAACGGGCGATCAATGCCGTACGGTCCCGACGGCCACGGAGAGCGGCCCGCTCGAGGGCGCGGGCATACTCTTCCGCGTCATCCCCAGACGGCGCTCGCTCGCCGAGCGAGCCGACGACCTCCTCCACGGCCTCACACACGTAGGCCGTGGCCACGCCGACCGCCATCGCCTCAATCGCCGGAAGGCCGAATCCTTCGTATCGGGACGGCATCGCAACGCACCGCGCGTTCAAGTAGAGGGAACGCAACTCCTCGTCCCCGACATCCGAGTAGCACCGGACACGGGTCGCGCCCACCCCAGCCGCCCTCGCCATCTGCCTCGCAGTCGCCTCGGGTACGCCGACTGTGGCAACCGCAATACCCTTTGGTAAGTATTTCATCGCTGCAAAGAGTAGTGGTAGGTTCTTGTGGGGCTTCCCGTTGGTCACGGCAAGCACGTAATCGCGGCCCAGTGCATCCGCCGCATCAATCTCGGCCTCCGATGCCTCGCGGATGGATGTGCCGTTACCCGTCACGACGATTCTGTCGAGGTCGAGGCCCGTCCAGTCTGCCAACTCGTACCGGGTGAACTCAGAGACCGTCAGGACGAGGCCAGAGCGAATCACGGCAGGTCGCACGACCTGGTTGTAGTACAGACGCTTAAGGCGACTCGACTCCTCTTTGATGTGCAGGTGAATCAGGTCGTGAATCGTCAACAGCTGACGGTATCTGCCGGGAAGTGCCGCATTGAACCCGGGCGAGACGAAGAGAGTGCAACCGATCCGCTCCAGGGCCCTGCGCAGGTACGCCGGGTCGAGAGGCGACGTGGGGGAGATCCGGGCTCGAGGAAGAACCGTCACGTCGCTGCCGAGCCGGGTCGAGACTTCAGTTGCATGTCGGGCAATGCCGTGGCGCCCCAGCCATCGGCCGTCCCAGACTGTGCGCTTCACTGGCGGTCACCCAGGCCGGGCGCCGCGATCCATTCGGCAAGTTCCGCCTCAAACCGTGCACGCCCGAACGCGGTCGCACGCTCGCGGCACGCGGCGCGCCCGACGCCCATGGCACGATGGACCGCATTCTTCAGCTCGAGCGCGCTAGGTTGTGGCGAAAGGTGCGCCCCGGTCACACCTTCTTGGACGGTCTCCGCGCCCCCGCCAACACCCGCGGACACCACCGGGGTGCCCGCGGCCATGGCTTCGACCGGCATAATGCCGAAGTCCTCTACTGCAGGAAACACAAACACGTCTGCTGCTTGGTACAGCGCGTAGAGGACGGCGTCGTCCGGGTGGTCCACAAAAGTTACGGGGATCCGCGCATCGGCGGCCTGGGCCCGGAGCCGATCGCCCTCGGGGCCCGCTCCCGCTAGGACCACTGGAAGCCCTGCCGCCTCCCCCGCTCGAATCACTAGGTCGAGCCGCTTGTATGGGATGAATCTGGAGGCACCGAGCAGGAACGGCCGCGGTAGGTTCGAAAGCAGGTCACCGTCGGCGCCACCGAGGGCAGCGGACCAGTCCTCGCGACTCTGAATTACTTCGACGTCGACGGGCGGATAGATCACGCGCGCGTCCCTGCCCCACGCGCGGCGGATCCGCGACCGTACGAATGCCGAGTTTGCTGCGATGTCGTACGCCTCACGAGCACGATGTTTGTCGAGCCGCTTCAGAGCCGGCGCGACGAGCCTCGGTCCGATTGCCTGTCCTCGCGGGTCGAGTGCTGGCGTCCAGATATATCGCGCCGGCGTGTGGACGTAGACGTACTTGCGAAAACTGGTAGGAGCCCCGCGGAAGGTCACATGGTGCGCAAACACGTGTGAACTCACGAGGGCCCACTCGTAGTCGCCAACGCGTCGCCTCCACGTAAGCGGCATCAGCGGGAGCGCGAGCACCTTGTGACGTCGCAGCGGCGTCCTCGCCATCCAGGATTCCTTCACGGGGCGCCCCGGGTATCTGCCCTCCGGGTCATCGTTCCAGAGCGTCAAAAGGTCGGCGTCCGGAAAGACGGCCGCCATTGCGTCGAAGACGCGCTCCGAGCCTCCCACGCGACTGAGCCACTCGTGGACCAGGACTCCGCTCACTTAGTACGCCCCCGCTCCGCCGAGCACCACGCGGACGGTCCGCGCGAGGATGATGAAGTCGCCGAAGAGGCTCCAGTTCTCCACGTAGTAGACGTCCATCCGGATGCCCTCTTCCGGCGCGAGGTCGTTGCGTCCGGAGACCTGCCACAGCCCCGTCATGCCGGGCTTCACGAGCAGCCGACGTCCGGCCGCACGATCATATTGGGCTACCTCTGCCGCGATCTGCGGCCGCGGGCCGACGAGGCTCATCTCACCACGCATGACGTTGAAGAGCTGCGGCAGTTCGTCGAGCGAGTACCTGCGCAGCACCCTTCCCACACGGGTCACCCTGGGATCGTTCTTTGGCTTGTAGAAGAGGCCCACGCCGTGGACGCCCTCAGCGGCCAGCACCTCCTCGAGCCGCTCATGCGCGTTGGCCACCATGGTGCGGAACTTGAGCATGCCGAAGGTCGTCCCCCGCACCCCCACACGCTCTTGGCGGTAGAAGACCGGACCGCGGCTCGTCGCCTTGACGAGCACCGCGATCGCGAGCAGACCCGGCGAGATGAGGGTCGTGATGAGGAGCGCGGTTAGCCAGTCGGCAAACGTCTTGAGCGCGTACCGCGGCCCCGTAAACTGCGGCTCGTCCACGTAGACCAACGGCACGCCGCTGACCGGCTGGATGATGACGCGCGGGCCGGCAACGTCGACGAGCGACATGGCGAGCGCGAGGTCGATCCCGCTCCCCTCGAGGTCCCAGCCGAGGCGCCGGACGACGTCCGCTGTCACGGCGTCGGAGCCGGAGACGGCGACTGTGTCCACTCGGAGCTCACGAGCCATGTGCGCGGCGTCGTCCAGGGAACCGACCACGGGAATGCCCGCAACCTCGTCGTCCCCCTCGCCCGGCTGTAGGCAAGCGCCCACGACGCCGAATCCCGCTCCAGAACGGCGGTGCAGCTCACGGACCAGCTCAGCCACCTTGTGGCGATGCCCGACGACAAGAACACGCGAGAGCATGGCTCCTCGCGCCCGCTTGCGATGCAGCCACTGCCGCCAGAGGAAGCGGCCCAGAAGGATGAGCGCGAGCCCGAGCGGGAACGCAACCGCGAGATATCCACGCCCGATGTCCATCCGGAGCATGTATGACACGACCGCCACAGCGGCGAACACTCGCCACGTCACCGAGAAGACCCGCTGGTATTCCGTAGGGCCGCTGCCGAGCAGGCGCCTGTCCTGCGTCCGGCCGACCACCAGCGCGAACAACCACGCCCACATCAGCACGACCGAGACCAGCAGGTACGAGGGCGCGACGCTCCCCGAGACCCGCGCGTCGCCATTCGCGTCGAAGCGCACGAGGTACGCGACGAACACCGCGATGTACACCGCGAGCGCGTCCGTCAGGAGCACCCGCGTCGTGTAGCCGAGCCACCAGCGCGCGGCGCGAGTCCCGCCCGCGGCGCTGCCGCCCGCCTCGCCGGCGGCAGCGACTGCCGACTCGGCCTTCTCGGCTGTCACGGCCAGTGGCCCCTTCCGTTCCGCCCCCCGTGCGTGGTCAGGCTAACCCGGCTTCCCGGTGCACCATCAGGATTCCATTCCGTTTCGCGCGCCGGATCGGACAACTCGCGCCTTCTGGGCGTTCCCGGAACGTTTCACCCGCTCGACCTGCACTCGGCGCGCCGTCGGCGCTCGCGGGCATCCGGCAGCGAAACCGTGCGTGAGAGGATGTGCGGCGACGCCCGGCGGGTACGTCGCCGCCACGACCAGGGGAGCCGCACCGGTGGAGCTTCGGGATTACCTCGTCATCCTCCGCAAGCGCTGGATGTCCATCGCGATCATCACGGCCCTCGTCACCGGCGCGGCCGTCGCCTGGAGTCTCGTCGCGACGCCCCTCTACACGGCGCGCGCCCAGGTGTTCGTCTCGGTCCGCACGGGCGACTCGGTGTCGGACCTGGTGCAGGGCTCCAGCTTCACGCAGCGGCAGGTCAAGAGCTACACCGACCTCGTCACGTCCCCGCGCGTCCTCATCCCCGTGATCGAGGAGCTCGACCTCGCGACGACGCCCGACGAGCTCGCGAAGTCCATCGGGGCCAGCTCCCCGATCGACACCGTCCTCATCAACATCACCGCGACGCACGCGGACCCGCAGATCGCGAGCGACATTGCCAACGCGACCGCGGACAGCCTCGCCGTCCAAGTCACCGAGCTCGAGCAGCCCGAGGACGGCGAGTCCCCCGTCGAGATCAGCACCGTCCGCAACGCCACCGCCCCCGTCGAGCCGTCCGCGCCCAACAAGCGCCTCAACGTCGCCCTGGGCTTCATCCTGGGCCTCGCGATCGGCTTCGGCCTCGCCGTGCTGCGCGAGGTCCTCGACACGCGCGTGCGCACCGCCGAGGACATCCGCCAGGTGACCGACTCCTCCGTGATGGCCGCCATGGCGCACGACGACGAGGCGTCCGAGCACCCGCTCATCGTGCACTCGGCCCCGCACTCCATCCGGGCCGAGGCATTCCGGCGCCTGCGCACCAACCTGCAGTTCCTGGACGTCGCGGACCGGCTCGAGTCGATCGTCGTGACCTCGTCCCTGCCGGGCGAGGGCAAGTCGACCACCGCGATCAACCTCGCCATCACCCTCGCCGACGCCGGGTCCCGGGTCGCCCTCGTCGACGCGGACCTGCGCCGCCCGTCCGTCGCCGAGTACATGGGCATCGAGGGCCG
>JAEYNP010000133.1 GCA_023412495.1 Pseudomonadota bacterium | reverse complement strand
TCATACTGGTCACAGATTTACAAACAATAGCGATCAAAAGGGCATAAAGAATAAAAAAACGAAATTGGCGGATCAATCCCCAATAAAGACGTTTCCGGGGATAAGTAAATGCCAATTCGCCTCCTTCTGTATCAAGTAGGCCTTGCATCAACACCAAGGCTCCATAACCGCCCAAAGATGGAATCAGAGCCTCCAACATTGGAAGCGTCAATGTATTTTGCCTCCCTATGCTATCCAGACTTTTCTGCACAAAATAAGTCATCAGCAGGAAGGCGACTGCCACCAGCGGTATTATCCATACATGAATACCTGCTTCTTTTAGATCATGGATCAACTCTCGAACAACCCGAGTCATCGTTGCTGATCCTTTTGGATAATAAACGTATAGCTATCTTCTAGGCTTGTGCTGGTTGTGCTTTCTTGAAGCGCATCATTGGTTAGATAGCGTACTCGGTATCCCATATCAACTGGCGTAAAATTGATAACAGCATGGGTCTTTTCCATTACTCGAAAAGCCTCTTCTGTCATCATATCCTCTTTTACATTCCGGCTGGCTATGGCTTGAATCTCCGGTGTGCTGCCACTGATCAGTACCTTACCACGATTCATAATAGAGACGGTAGCACATAAGCTTTCTACATCGGTCACAATATGGCTGGATATCAGGACAACCCGCTCTCCATTATCATAGTCCCGGATTAATTTCCGTAAGTTAATCCGTTCCGCTGGATCCAACCCAACCGACGGTTCATCCATAATCAAAAGCGATGGCTCACCAAGGATCGCTTGAGCAACCCCTAGTCTCCGCAACGTTCCTCCCGACAGTTGACCAACCTTCCGGTTG
The DNA here is from genome assembly GCA_023412495.1 of Pseudomonadota bacterium. Next base: position 2,805 of record JAEYNP010000133.1, on the reverse strand, counting down.
GCATATCCTGTTAAGTTAGCTCGTTCCATCGCCAACTCAACTTGTTCTTTCTCTTGCGCCTTGGGAATATCTTTGAGCAATGCCACGTCCCGAAGCGCCTCTTCTACCCGTAAGTATTTATACATACCGAAGTGTTGGGGTAAATATCCCACTTTTCCCTTGATGCTCATGGGGTGTTTCCAATGAAAAGCACCTCCCCAGACAATTTCTCCTTGGTCGGAATCCAAGATTGTTGCCAGAATGCGCATTAACGTTGTTTTGCCTGCCCCATTGGGGCCTAAAAGACCATGTATGCCCGGGGCAATGATCAGGTTTACTTCGTTGAGCGCCCGGATTTTACCGTAGGACTTCGATACATGGCTAATAATTATATCCATAAATCATTCTCCTAAATGATGGTACAGTTGCGAAACAATGTCTCCGGCTGTTATGTTCTCACCTTGTAATAATCGATGATATAAAGCCTTGAAGGGTTCGTCAAAGTTTTCACCTGCGCGCATCCTGTCCAATATTTCGCCGATCCAGTTTTCTTCTTCCTCCGTCAAAGGAGTCTCTTGTATGATTTTGTTATTTACATATTCAATGCCTTTCCCGGAATATTGTTTGCTAAGCAGGTCCAGATAATACTGCCAGTCATCAGCATTCCATCCACTTGCACGTAAATAAATGCTTAACCAGGTGGCAAATTTACTTGTCGATGCGGGAGAGACATAGATTGGGTAGCCCATGCTTGGGCTGACAAGGTAAGGGACAGCGATATTCGCTAAAACGGTTTCTTGATAATTGACCAGGGAATCAGCATACCGCTTTTTTGTCACAACAAGCATTGAGGCTGTGGCTGAGTATTGACGTATTTCCCACTCGTCATCCCAGGAATAGAGTTCTTGTTGAAACACGATCTCACTAACAACAGGCATGGTCATTTGGACGATGACAATCGACCGGGGCTTTTCTGGTTTTCTGATGGTTTCCATCCGCTGGCATAACTCTAGCAGTGGATCATAGGCATCCAGTAAAGCATCCACCGTAATATTGGTCCATTTATATTGATTCGCTGGAACGTAGATGTCTACATTCCGGTAGTGATAGTGAACCATACTCGAATACAACGAAACGCCATTTGTTGATACCCCTTGATACACGTAGTCCCCCTGATCCCCTAAATTGGTGTATACGTTCCCCGGACCTTGATATCGCAGTGTATATTCTACTTTGTCGCCCCGTTGCCAGTCTTCAATAAAGAAATCTTCAGACGTATCGTAATTGCTCTCATAGCTGGTGGCCATCTTGATTCCTGGCCAGGGTATCCAGGGGAAAGAACGGTTTAATTGTACGGTGGTTTCATTGGCGGGATAATTGGGCAAACTATATCCATGATAACTGAATAGAAACGAAACTGATTCCCCGACCTTTTTGGAATTCGGAAACTGAACCATCAGTCCATCGTGACTGCGTTTAAAATCAGCCGTTTTCCCATCCACTCGTATTTCATCCACCACCAGATCGGAATACAGAGTAAAGGCCTGTCCATTTGCCGCTGTATTCATGGTCGCTTCCATTATTACGTTGGCTTGAATGCCCTGCGTTGTGAAGTAGAGTTCTATATCCGTTTTTCTCAATGTAACGTTTTTCTCTGTGGGAAAGTCGGCCAGGCTGACCGGTTTTCCTGAAATATACATATTATCTTTGCTCCGAACATATTCTTCTACATCCTGAGGATCAGCAAAGCGGGCAAAAAAAACAGAGTACCTTTGGTAAAAAAATGCCATTAAAGCGATACCCAAAACAATCACGGAAGCGATGGCGATCTCGTTTCTTTGCTTTTGCAGATGGGTAGAAGCAAGCTGCCTGGCTTGCCCGCAGAGAAAAAGAGCAACAACGAGAGCCAGGACGACAATGCGGACGACCCAATGGGGAAGCTCAATCGGTGCGCCTGCCATATAATTCCCGGGAATATGAAAGTTGTGTATGCCCATATTGAGTATATTGAGGAAAATGCTGCCATTTCCCAAACCTGCTGCTCTTGTATAATACATAAGTTCTGCGCTCAGGGTTGAGGTGAGGAGCCAAACCAACATGGCCGGCAAGTAAACACTTTTGCGCGTATTCCATTGGGCAATCAAAAGACCCCAAATCCCTAAAATCAAGCAAGGCAAAAAATACAGGAGTACCACGTAGGACAACGTCTGTTCTATCAATAAAGCAGGGGCACCATCTATTATCATGCGAAAAAAACATCCCGCTAGAATCAAAAGCGTTACTACTAGCGCAAAAAAGCTAATCGTCCATATCTGAGCAAGTGCAAATAATAGGGTGCTTTTGGAATAAACGGCGATTAGGTCATCTACATGCTCTCGGCGCTGCTCCCTGATCAATTCGATACCCATCATCATGAATACCAAGGTCAAGAGAATTTGGCCATAGGCACCCATATGTAACGCCATCGGAAGCTCAACCCCATAAACATAAATATATACTACCACAGTAAACATTAAGCCTAATGCAAGAAGAAGCATCCACACAAATCTTCTAATAAATGATTGAATTAACATCTGAGTGATCAGAAAATTCTTTCTCACAATCTCTCCTATCGCATAAGAATGCGCTGTGGCAATAAGTAAGTTCACTGCCACAGCGCTTGAATAGCTGAACCGAAGCTGTTACTTAATGGCCTATTTGCGAAACTCTGCTGTAACCTTCGTGATTACCATACTGAGCACGACCTTTGGCATAGAAGGTGCCGGTTTCTTGGTTAGGGTTGCCCCAACCAGGCATACTTGTGGAAGTTTTAGGAGCAACCTCAGC
>JAEYNP010000113.1 GCA_023412495.1 Pseudomonadota bacterium | reverse complement strand
TCAGTCCTCAGTCCTCAGTCCTCAGTCCTCAGTCCTCAGTCCTCAGTCCTCAGTCCTCAGTCCTCAGTCCTATTTATCTCAATCCAGCATTGATCTGCTGCAAAACGGCATTCCCGGGACAGAGATCCGCTTCGCCCAGGCCGTTTAAGGGGCACAGGGTCGAATTGATGATCTCGTGGGTGTCCCTGCTGTCCGGATTGATGTAGAGGAGTCCGGTCAGTAGCCTGCCTTTTTCCTTATGCTCTTCGAGATTGTCCAGGGCTTTTCGCCTGTCCGTTACCTGTGGTCCCGTTTCGGCCTTGTGCAGATGAATGATGCTTCCGTCGTGCATGATCACCTCCCTGCTTGTTCCTTCCGGGTAGTGGGCGAGGATCTCCTTCTGGAGCGGCACGAAATCGAAGGTATTGGTGGCCTCGCTGTGTTCCCGTACGTATTCGTAACTTTTGGTCGAGGTGGCGGTGTTGTTGAAGGTCACGCAGGGAGATATGACGTCGATGAAGGCAAGGCCGTTGTGGGCAAAGGCGGCCTTGATGAGAGGCACCAGCTGCTGTTTATCGCCGGAGAAGCCGCGGGCGACGAAGCTCGCGCCAAGACTTATGGCCAGCTCGCAGAGATCGATGGAGGAATAGGGATTGGGCACGCCCTTCTTGCCGGCAGAGCCGAAATCGGCGGTGGCCGAGTCCTGGCCTTTGGTGAGGCCGTAGCAGCCGTTGTTCATGCAGATGTAATTGAGATTCAGGTTCCGGCGCAGGGCGTGGGCGAATTGGCCCATGCCGATGGAGGCGGTGTCGCCGTCGCCGGAGATGCCGATGTAGAGCAGCTCCCTGTTGGCCATGTTGGCACCGGCGGCGATGGCCGGCATTCGGCCGTGAACGGCGTTGAAGCCGTGGGCCCGGCTGAGGAAATAGGCCGGGGTCTTGGAGGAGCAGCCGATACCCGACAATTTGGCTATCCGGTGAGGTTCTAGGGCAAGCTCGAAGCAGGCCTGGATGATGGCGTTGGTGGTCGAGTCGTGGCCGCAGCCGGCGCATAAAGTGGAGGCAACTCCCTCGTAATCCTTGCGCGTCAGGCCGAGGGCATTCTTGGGAGCGTGGGGGTGACGGAAGATCGGTCTCTCGGTGCTCATTGCTGACCTCCTTTATCTACTTCGGCGGGGGTTGATCCACTCTCACCATTCTCACGATCGAAATACGACTTCAGTCCGGAAAAAATGAAGTCGGCCGTGATCGGCAGGCCGTCGAAATGAAGGATCGACTGAAGTTTTGAAGGCGCAATCCCGCATTCGTTGACCAGGAGGCTCTTCAGCTGAGCGTCGCGGTTCTGCTCGATGACGAAAACAGTCTCATGGCCCAGGATGAAGTCGACGATCTCGTCCTGGAAAGGAAAGGCCCTGAGGCGCAGGGAATTGACATTGATGCCCTCCTGCCGGGCAAGTCTGCCGATTGCTTCGTAGGCGGCATGGGTGGTCGTCCCGAAAAAGACGGCTGCGGCGTGGTTTTTTCGATCGCGGATTTTGGTCCGCGGCGCGGGCACCAGGCCGCGGGCGGTCTGCCACTTGGTCAGGAGCCGCTCCATGTTGGCCCGATAGACCGGGCTCTCTTCGGTATAGGCGGAATACTCGTTATGGGAGGTTCCCCGGGTGAAGTAGGAACCCTTGGCGGGATGGGTTCCGGGGTAAGTGCGCCAACAGATGCCGTCCCCATCCATGTCGCGATATCGGCCCCATTTTCCCGTGATCTTCTCCAGATCATCCGCGGTGAGCACCTTACCGCGATCGTATTTCCGGCTGTCGTCCCAGGTGAGCGGCGGGCTGATATGGTCGTTCATGCCCAGATCGAGGTCGCTCATGACGATAACCGGGGTCTGCAGCCGCTCGGTGAGGTCGAAGGCGTCGGCGGTCAGCTCGAAACACTCCCTCGGATCGCAGGGGAAGAGCAGGACGTGTTTGGTGTCGCCGTGTGAACCGTAGGCACAGGAAAGGAGATCGGCTTGCTGGGTCCGGGTGGGCATGCCGGTGCTGGGACCTACCCGCTGCACGTCGATCAGCACCGCCGGAACCTCGGCGAAGTAGGCCAGCCCCAGAAATTCGCTCATCAGCGAGATGCCCGGCCCGGAGGTGGCGGTAAAGGCCCGGGCGCCCATCCAGGAGGCCCCGATGACGATGCCGAGCGCCGCCATCTCGTCCTCGGCCTGGAGAATGGCCACCTTGCGCCGGCCGGTGTCCTGTTCCACCCGGAACTTTGCAGCGTACTTCTCGAAGGCCTCGACGATGGAGGTGGACGGGGTGATCGGATACCAGCCGGCCACCGTCGCCCCGGCATAGATAGCGCCGAGGGCGCAGGCCGAGTTGCCGTCGAAGAGGATATCGTCGCCAAGTTTATCGGTTCTTCTCACCTTCAGTTTACAGACTCCCGGATGATGCTCTTCGGCGTAGGCATAGCCGATCTCCAGAGCCTTGATGTTCGGTTCCGCGAGTTTCGGCTTTCCCTTGAACTGCCTTTCAATAGCCTCGGTGAGAATGGCAAAGTCGAGGTCGATAAGGTAGGAGAGCGAGCCGACATAGATGATGTTTTTCAGCAGCTGCCGAAGTTTCGGGTTCTCGAAGGCTTCGTTGCACAGCTGGGTGAGCGGAATGGGGATGGGGGTGATGTCGGTTCGGGTGCATTCGGCAGGCAGTTCTTTGGTTGAATCGTAGAGGAAGTAGCCGCCGGACAGAAGCTCCCGGTAATCCTGAATGAGGGTCTGGCCGTTGACGGCGACTACCATGTCGTAGCCGCCCCGCCGGGCGAGGTAGCCGTGTTCGTTCACCCGGACCTCGTACCAGGTCGGCAGGCCCTGGATGTTGCTGGGAAAGATGTTCTTGGGGCTAACCGGCACCCCCAGCCGAAAGATGGCCCTGGCGAAGAGGTTGTTGGCGCTCGCGGAACCGGAGCCGTTGATGTTGGCAAAGCGGACGACGAAGTCGTTGACTCTTTCTATCTTATTCATTTTTTTCTCTCGCCTGCAATTGGCGATCTATAGGTGTACTTCATCATTTCCCAGGAAGAGGTCGGGCAGCGCTCGGCACAGAGGCCGCAGTGCAGGCAGACGTTCTCATCCTTGACCATCACCCTGCCGGTGGGCAGAGCTTCCGAGACGTAGAGGTCCTGCTCCCGGTTATCTGCCGGGGCGAGGAGCCGGCCGCGGAGATCATCCTCATCGCCGTTGTCGGTGAAGGTGATGCACATTTCCGGGCAGATATCGACACAGGCATCGCACTCGATGCAGGTGGAATGGGTGAAGACGGTCTGGACATCGCAGTTCAGGCAGCGCGAGGCTTCGTGGTTGGCGGTGGGTTTGTCGAAGCCCAGTTCCACCTCGATCAGCCGGTCGCGCAGCGACTTGGCCCGGTCGACGGTGGGCACCGCGTGCCGTTTATCGGCGGAGACCGAGCTGTCGTAGAGCCAGTCGTGCATGCCCATCTTCTGGCTGACCAGGTTGGTGGTCGGGCCTGGCCGGTCGTGGAGATCCATCCCCCTGCAGAAGAGATCGATGGAGATCGCCGCCTCATGGCCGTGGGCGACGGCGGTGATGACGTTTTTCGGGCCGAAGGCTGCATCGCCGCCGAAGAAGATATGGGGTATGGTGGATTGGAAGGTGACGGGATCGAGCACCGGCAGGCCGCGGTCGTTCATCGCAATCCCAAAATCCCCCTCGATGAAAGGAAAGGCGTTCAACTGGCCAACCGCCAGGATGACTTGGTCGCAGGGAATGAAGACCGGCGGTTCGATGGCGGCCACAAGGCGTCGTTTCCCGTCCCCGTCATATTCAGCTGTCATCTTCTGAAACTTCATGCCGGTGAGTCTGCCGTTTTCTACCACGAATTCGAGCGGCGTATGGTTATCGACGATGGGGATGCCCTCTTCCAGGGCGTCCTCGATCTCCCAGGGTGAAGCCTTCATCTCCGCCTGCGGGCTGCGCACGATGACCTGAACCTCTTCTGCTCCGAGCCTTTTGGCCGTGCGGCAGCAGTCCATGGCGGTATTGCCGCCGCCGAGGACCAGGACCCTCGGCCCGCAAGAGGTGGTATGGCGGTAGAGGACGCTGGCCAGCCACTCGATGCCGATGAAGATCGCGCTAGCGCCCTCCCTGCGGCCGGGCAGATCCGGCAGGTCGCGGCCGCGCGGGGCGCCGGTGCCGACGAAGACGGCGTCGTATCCCTGGTCCACGATCTTCTTCAGGCTATCTACATAGTGGTTGAAGTGGGTGTTGACCCCCATGGTGAGGATGCGATCGACGTCCTCGTTCAGGACTTTCTCGGGCAGGCGAAAGGAGGGGACCTGGGTGCGGATGAAGCCGCCGGCCTTCTTCTGGTCGTCGTAGAGATCGATGGTGTAGCCGAGGGGCAGAAGATCCCGGGCGACGGTGAGCGAAGCCGGGCCGCCGCCGATGAGGGCGATCCTCTTGCCGTTCTTATCGGTCGGGACCGGCAGGCGGAAGTCGGTCCCCGGATTCTTATAGTCCGAGGTGACGCGTTTCAGCCGGCAGATGGCCACAGGCGTCTCCTCCACCCGCGACCGCCGGCAGGCAGGTTCGCAGGGCCGGTCGCAGATCCGGCCGAGGACGCCGGGGAAGACGTTGGAGATCCAGTTGATCCGGAAGGCCTCGTCGTATTTGCCCTGACCGATCAACCGGATGTATTCGGGGACCGGGGTGTGGGACGGGCAGGCGAACTGACAGTCTATGACTTTATGGAAGTATTCGGGATTGTCGATGTTGGTCGGTTTCAAGTGGGCACTCCTGTAAATAACGCCGGCGGTGCGGGCGGTGGACCTGAAAAACGAAAATGATTTTGCGGCCAGGGTATCATAGCATAAATGATATGCCCTGTGGGAAGGTTTGGTGAGATTTTATAAGAGGTTAGTACCTTAGAAAATATTTCCCGTTTGATGGACTCGAAAAAAGTCCGATCTACTCCGTTGTAGGTCTGTAACTGCGCTTCGCTGTCCATATGTACTACCAAAGCACCGTTTCAAACACTACGCCTCGTATATCGAACATTTCCAGAGTCCATCTCCACGGGTTGAAGCACTTTTTACGGCTTTATTTCGTTTTTTGAGAATGAATTTCGTGAAGGTATTTATACCCTTCAAGGGGGTACTGAAAAGAGTCCCCTCTGTTGTGGGAGGGGATAACAACCCTTGGGTTGCGGGTGCCAGCCCGCATCTATTCCGGCAGCACCCGGACGGCTCCCTTATCGGCGGAGGCGGCGAACAGGGCATAAGCCTTGAGCGCCGTGCTGACCTGCCGGTTGCGCCCTTCGGGCTTGAAGGCGCAGAAACCCTTCGCCTCTTCTTTCACCCGCCGCGCCGCGAGTTCCTTATCGCTGAGCCGCACGTTGATGGTCCTTGCCGGGATGTCTATCTCGATGATGTCGCCGTCCTCGATGAGGGCGATCGCCCCGCCGGCCGCAGCCTCAGGCGAGACATGGCCGATGGAGAGGCCCGAGGTGCCTCCGGAGAAGCGGCCGTCGGTCACCAGGGCGCACTCTTTGCCGAGGTGCACCGATTTGAGGTACGAGGTAGGGTAGAGCATCTCCTGCATGCCGGGGCCGCCCTTCGGCCCCTCGTAGCGGATGATGATGACGTCGCCGGCTTTGATCGTGCCGCCGAGGATCGCGTCGCAGGAGGCCTCCTGGGATGCGAAGACCCGGGCGGTGCCGGTGAACTTGAAGATCGACGGATCGACCCCGGCTGTCTTGACGATGCAGCCGTCTTGTGCGATGTTGCCGAAGAGGACGGCCAGTCCCCCTTCTCGGTTGTAACAGTGCGCCATATCGCGGATGCAGCCGGTTTTGCGGTCAAGGTCGGCCTCCAGGTACATGGCGTCCTGGGAGCCCAGGACGAGGTTCTTACCGGTGGCGCCGGGGGCGCTGAGATAGAGGGCTTCAGCCTCCTTGCCGTGGGTCGGCAGAGTGATGTCGAAACGGTTAAGCGTCTCGGCGAGGCTTTTGCTGTCGACCCGATGGACTGCGGTGTCGATGAGCCCGGCCCGATCGAGCTCGCCCATGATGGCCATGATGCCGCCCGCCCGGTTGACGTCTTCTATATGATAATGGTAGGAGGGGGCTACCTTACAGAGGTTTGGTACCCGGCGCGACAGTCGATCGATATCGGCCATGGTGAAATCGACGCCCGCCTCCCGGGCGATGGCGAGGAGGTGGAGCACCGTGTTGGTCGAGCCGCCCATGGCGATATCAAGGGCCATGGCGTTCATGAAGGCGCTTTTGGTGGCAATGGACCGCGGCAGCACCGCGTTGTCCTCGCGCTCGTACCAGGCACGGGCCATCTCGACGATCCTGACCGCCGCCTGCTCGAAGAGCCTGGTGCGATTCGCGTGGGTGGCGAGCACCGTGCCGTTGCCCGGCAGCGAAAGGCCCAGTGCCTCGTTGAGACAGTTCATGGAATTGGCGGTGAACATGCCCGAACAGGAGCCGCAGGTCGGGCAGGCGCACTGCTCCACCCGAGCGACTTCGGCATCGCTGACATTTTGGTCCGCGGCCATGACCATGGCGTCGATCAGGTCGTAGCGCTTGTCGCCGTCGATGCCGGCTTCCATCGGACCGCCGGAGACGAAGATGGCGGGAATGTTGAGACGCATGGCCGCCATGAGCATACCGGGGGTGATCTTGTCGCAGTTGCTGATGCAGATGATCGCATCGACAGTATGGGCGTTGCACATGTATTCGACGCTGTCGGCGATCAGCTCCCGGGAGGGCAGGGAATAGAGCATGCCGGAGTGGCCCATGGCGATGCCGTCGTCGATGGCGATGGTGTTGAACTCGGCGGCGAAGCAGCCTTCCCGGTCGATGATTTTCTTGACATGCTGGCCGATCTCGTGAAGGTGGACATGGCCCGGTACGAACTGGGTGAACGAATTGACGATGCCGATAATCGGCTTGCCGAACTGCTCTTCTTTGATCCCGTTCGCCCGCCAGAGGGCGCGGGCGCCTGCCATTCTGCGTCCTTCGGTCGTTGCGGCGCTACGCAGTGGAATTGCCATGGTAAAACTCCGGTTGATTGGATGGATAGGTTTCGGAAGAATTTACGGAAAGTGCGAAAAAAAGCTTGTAACTCTCGCCTGTTTGGCCACAATATACTCTGAAAGCAAGTGGTATTGCACATTTTTTCGCAGGAGGCCAGGAATGAAGAAGACGGAGATAGACTACTGGATAGCCACCATGCTGGAATCCCACCCGAATGTTTCCGACCTGAACATCACCGTGGGCAAGACCCTGCAGGTGGAGTCGGCGGGACAACTGGTGCCGGTTCCTGTCGATCCGCCGGTGGGGGAATTGACGCCGTTCCAGACCGAGACGTTCGCCCTCAACCTTATCGGCAACAACCGTCGACTGTTGAAAGACCTGGTGGAAAACGGTTCCTGCGACCTTTCCTACTCGCTCTCGGACAGGGCCCGGTTCAGGGTCAACATCTTCACCCAGAAGGGCTATTTCTCCACGATCCTCAGAAAACTCGAGACCCAGGTCCCGACCATCGAGAGCATGCAGTTCCCGGCATCCTTTAATATGATGGCCAACGAGTTGAACGGCTTCATCCTTTTTACCGGGGCGACCGGCACCGGCAAAACCACCTCGCTTGCGGCCCTTCTGAACAAGATCAATGAGGAGCGGTCGGTTCATGTCGTGACGCTCGAGGACCCCATCGAATATGTCCACGACCAGAAGAAGGCGACCTTCAACCAGCGTGAGATGGGCAACGACTTCAGTACCTTCGCTGTGGGAATGCGGGCAGCGCTCCGGCAGGCCCCCAAGGTTATCCTGGTCGGCGAGATGCGCGACCGCGAGACCATGGAGATAGGTCTCACCGCCGCGGAAACCGGCCACCTGGTGCTCTCCACCCTGCATACCATCGACGCCGGCCAGACCATCAACCGTATTCTTGGCATGTTCGAGCAGGACGAGCAGCCGCAGATCCGCAACCGGCTGGTCGACACCATCCGTTGGATCGTGAGCCAGCGGCTGTTGCCTCGGATCGGCGGCGGGCGGGTGGCGGCCATGGAGATACTCCATACCAGCCTCCGGGTGAAAGACCTGATCTTGAACGGCGAAACCGAGGATAAGACCTTCTACCATGTTATCCAGGAAGGGTCGGCCCTCGACATGCGGACTTTCGATCAGCACATCCTGGAACTCTACAGCCGCGGGCTGATAACCGAAAAAACCGCCATCACTTACTGCTCGCAACGGGCGGAGATGAATCGTGGCCTCGACCGGATCAAGGCTGCGCGGGGCGAGGCGACCACCAACCTGACGGATCTGTCCATGGAACAGGAAGAAGAGGATCAGGGTATCTTCGGCCGTCGAAGATGAAGGGATGTCCGCGAAATGGCATTGTGCTGTAAAATGAAAGGAACTGTCATAAAGGAACTGTCGAGGGAGCTATGATCGTTAATTGTCCCAATTGTGGAAAGCAGTTGAAGCTTGGGGAGAAGATCCAGGAAACCGTCCGGCAGCTGGAGCCGGGACGGAAGATTAAGATCAAATGCGCGCACTGCAGCGCGCCGTTCGGCCTCGACAGAAGCATGGAGCAGCCTGCTTCCCCCGGACGGGGCGGCGAAAGTCCGCCGCACCCTTCCCGGGGGGGGCGGATCAAGCCACCGGCGCCACCCGATACGGAGTGGTTGAAGGAAGGCACCTTTGAGGAAAAGGAGGTCATCGAGGATATTCCGAGGGCTCTTGTACTGATGCCGGATATGCCCGGCAGGGACGAGGTGGTGAAGGCGGCCGCCGGGGTGGGCTATCGGGTCGAATTGGCCGAAAAAGCGGAAGAGGCTATAGAAAAGATGCTTTTCGTCAATTATGCCGCCGTCTTCAATCACAACCGATTCGAGCCGGGCGGTATCGCCGCCGGCAAATTCCACCAGTTTATGCGGGCGATGAACATGGCGAAGAGACGATTCATTTTTTATGTACTGATCGGCGACCAGTTCAAAACCCTCTACGATCTGCAGGCTCTGTCCTCGTCGGCCAACCTGGTGGTCAACGACGCCGAGATTCCGCACATCGGCATTGTCCTGAAAAAAGTAATTCCCGAATATGAGGCTCTCTTTGGACCGCTGATGGAGGAAATGCGCATTGCCGGTAAATAGTGCCGAGGGCGGTGCCATTCTGTATTTCCGACTTGAATTTCTCCCGCATTTCCTGTTTTTTTCTTGCCGGGGGTCCTGACAGCAGGATCGTCTCATAGGGCTGCGCCGTGCGGCTTCTTTCCAGCGGTCCCGCCGGGACTTTTTGAAGAACAACAAGGAACATCACATGAAGAAATTTTTTCTGGCAGCCGGCAAAAGAATCAAGCGGATCGCCCAGGCAGGAAAGCGCCGTTACAGGGCGCTCCTGGGACGCTCCTCCGGCGACGCCGACAGGATTCAAGATCCGGAAAGGAAGTTCACAGGCGAAAAGGCACTGGCCGCGGCTCCCCCGGCACCGGCAGCCGAGATCGGACAGCGGCAAGAGCCGGGAGGGGCCAAAGGGAAATACCGAAGCCCTGCCAGACCCGCAAGACCCGAGTGGACCCTCGACAGCTTTCAGGTAACCCCGGCGGAAGGCAAGAGCCGTTTTCACGACTATTCCATCCCCCTGCCGGTGATGAGGGCCATTGCCGACCTGAATTTCCAGTACTGCACCCCCATTCAGGAGAAAGCCCTTGCCGATGTCCTGGCGGGGCATGATCTGGTGGGCAAAGCCCACACCGGTACCGGCAAGACCGCCGTATTCTTGATCGCCATCCTGTCCCGCCTGCTAGCCGAGAAAAAGGAGAATGTAAAGAAGGGCACGGTCCGGGCATTGGTGCTGGCACCGACTCGCGAACTGGTGATGCAGATTGCCAAGGACGGCCATGCTCTCGGCAAATACTGCAATATTGCCGTTACTGCCGTTTACGGCGGCGCCGAATACCAGAAACAGCTCGACGCTGTCCAGCGCGGCAAAAGCGATGTGGTGGTGGCTACTCCCGGGCGTCTCCTCGATTTCCTCGGCAAGAACGTCCTCGATCTGCGCCATTGCCGGATCCTGGTGCTGGACGAGGCGGACCGGATGCTCGACATGGGCTTCATCCCCGATGTCCGCCGGATCATCGGACGACTGCCGGGAAGGGAAGACCGGCAGACCATGCTCTTTTCGGCGACCGTTCCGGACGATGTGCAGCGGCTGGCCTCGCAGTGGTGCGTCCGTCCGAAGGTGGTGGAGGCGGAGCCCGAACAGAAGTCCGTGGAGACGGTGGAGCAGATCGTCTATCTGTCGACCACCGAAGAAAAATATACAATCCTCTACAACCTCATCAAGGCCCATCCAGAAGATAGGATTATCGTCTTCGCCAACATGAAGAATGAAGCCAAGCGGCTCGCCAATCGGCTGGAGCGCAACGGAATCGAGAGCCTGTTGCTTTCCGGGGATGTGGAGCAGGTCAAACGGACTGCCCGGCTGGAGATGTTCCGATCGGGCAAGGTGAAGGTCTTAGTGGCCACTGACGTGGCCGGCCGGGGCATCCATATCGAAGACATCACCTTTGTCGTCAACTATACCCTGCCCTACGAGCCGGAGGATTATGTCCACCGCATCGGCCGAACCGGCCGGGCAGGGGCGAGAGGCAAGGCGGTGAGCTTTGCCTGTGAGGAGGGCTCCTTCTACCTGCCGGCCATCGAGGAACTCATCGATAAAAAGCTCGAGTGCATCGTGCCCGACGAGGCGCTGCTGGCGCCTCCGCCGAAAGGCGTCGAGAAAAATGCCGATCAGGCTGCCGGCAAACCTCAGAAGAGCCGGAGGAGAAGGTCGCGCAGGAAATCCGCACCGGGTGGTGGATCATCGGGAGAGAATACCTAGGAGAAATGACTGAGTTGAATGCGTGGGGTCAGAATTGAGTTCTTGAGAGAGGACTAACGCGGGCTGACGCCCGCAACCCAAGGGTTGTCTCCCTTCGACAGCAGAGGGGATGCTTCAGCCTAGTCCTCATCGCTCCGCCCTTGGTCCCGGCTGTGGGGTAGCCGCTGGGAGGGAAGAGAAAAAGCGCCCTCATCCAAGAAGTTGTTGCCAGTTTTTAAAAAAAATGGTAAAAAATACTGTTCAAGCAAACGAAGGCTGCTCTATCGGTTAGAGCAGCCTGAGTTCTTTTTACTTCGGCGATGCGGAAGTAACAACCTTAACCATTCGGCCTTTGGCCGCCAGGAAGAGTAAAATCCATGACAGAACAACATAAACACTCAACCCAGGACAGCAGCGAAGAGCTGAGTTTCGCCGAGCTCTTCGAAATGGAAGAAAACAACAAGGTAGTCGCAGTCGGTGATGTGGCCATGGGCACCGTCATCGGCAGTGTCGACGACTATCTCCTTGTTGACGTGGGCGATAAAGCGGAAAGCTACATCCCCAAATCGGAATTCCGCCTGGATGATGGTGGCGAAATCAAGATCGGAGACGTCTTTGAGGTGTTCATCGAACGCCGCAAGGAAGAAGGCGGGCTGCTCCTCTCCCGGGAGAAAGCCATCGCGATCAAGGTTTGGGAACGCATCGCGGAGATTCAGGAAGCCGACGGCACCATTTCAGGCAAGATCGAGAGCCGCGTCAAGGGCGGTATGTCCGTCGACATCGGCGTGCCGGCGTTTTTACCTTACTCCCAGATCGATCTTCGTCCCGTCAAGGATCTCGATGCCCTGATCGGGCAGACCATGGATTTTAAGATTCTGAAATTCAACAAGAAGAGAAACAACGTCGTCATCTCCCGCCGGGCCATCCTCGAGGAAGAGCGCAATAAGCTGCGCGAGGAAATGCGCTCCAGGCTGGAGGAAGGACAGATCATCAGAGGGGCCATCACCAACATCACCGACTACGGCCTCTTTATCGATATGGGCGGCATGGACGGGCTCTGCCACATCACCGACCTGTCCTGGGGCCGCGTCTCCCATCCCGCCAAGCTCTACAAGGTGGGCGAGGAACTCGAGGTCAAGGTCCTCAAATACGATCGCGAGCATGACCGCGTCTCTTTAGGCGTTAAGCAGCTCCGCGAAGATCCCTGGGCAACAGTGGTCAACCGCTACCCGGTCGGCCAGACCACCAAGGGCAAGGTCGTTTCCATCACCGACTACGGTGTCTTTGTGGAACTGGAGGAAGGCGTCGAGGGCCTCATCCACGTTTCCGAAATGACTTGGTCGAAGAAGCCCCGCCATCCCTCCAAGATGGTATCCGTGAGCGACGAGGTCGAGGTCATGGTGCTCAACATCGAGACCGAAACCAAACGTATTTCGCTGGGCATGAAGCAACTCCAGCCCAATCCGTGGGACCTGGTCACCGAGAACTATCCGGTCGGCTCGGTCATCGAGGGCAAGATCAAGAACATCACCGACTTCGGTGTCTTCATCGGCATTGAGGAAGGCATCGACGGCCTGATCCATGTCTCCGACCTGTCCTGGACCGAGCGCATCAAGCATCCGTCCGAAAAGTACACCAAGGGCGAGACCATCCAGGCGGTTGTCCTGAAAATCGACAAGGAGAACGAAAGATTCTCCCTCGGCATCAAGCAATTGGTTCCCGATCCTTGGCAGGCCGCCTACAATAACTATCCGGCCGGCACCGTAGTCGAAGGCGAGATCACCAACGTTACCGATTTCGGGGTCTTCGTGAAGCTGGAAGAGGGCATCGAAGGCCTCGTCCATGTTTCCGAGCTGAGCAAGGACAAGGTGAAGACTCCGGTAGGCATGTACCAGGTCGGAGATACCCTGAAGGCAATCGTCATCAACGTCTCCGCCAAGGATCGCAAGATCGGCCTGTCGGTCAAGACCTTGGAAGGCGAAGACGAGAGCGTGGCCGTGGAAAAATTCAAGAAGGCCGAGAAACTCGCCGCCGAGAATGCCCCGTCAACGTTTGGCGATCTGCTCAAAGCCGCCGCGGAAGGGAATGATTCAGGCGACAACTCATAGGAAGAAGGCGATTCAGCTTGCCGTAGTCCCTGAGAAAAATTGGTGGTATGCCTGGAAAGAATTTTCCGCTCAGGGACATATCCCCGCAAGGGGGGCTGAACAACGTACCCTCCCGGGAAACTGACAAGAGCTCCATCAAGGGGCGGGATCCCATTCATCGAGGGCTAGAACGATGTTGAAGAGGTTGTCTTGCCGCCTAAACCGGCGAGACAACCTTTTTTTATATTTTTTTTCTTTTGAGGAAGGGATCGGTCAGGTCCCCCCTTGGTAACTCTTTTTATTCGTTGGTCGGTATGTTGAAAAAAGATCTGGTGGACAAGGTAAGCAGTGAACTTTCTATGCAAAAACAAGATGTCAGCCTGGCGGTAGACATCATGCTCGAGACAATGGCCAAGGCGCTGGTGGAGGAGCGGCGTATCGAACTGAGGGGCTTCGGCAGTTTTTCGGTGAGGACCAGAAAACCCCGTTCGACCAAAAATCCTCGAACTGGCAAGATTATGGAGATTCCGGACCGGAAAACCTTGCACTTTACCATGAGCAAGTCGTTGAAGGAATCGCTTATCAGCGAAAAGGACTGATGTCCCCCTTGCCGACCCGCAGAACCTCCGGATAATCGCTGGTGAGGTCGATAACCGACGACGGATCGGGAAAGATCGGGCCGCCGTCGATGACGAGATCGATCCGGTTGCCGATATACTCGTCGATGAGATAGGGCTCGGCCAGGGCGGTTTCTTCGTCGTCGGCAAGCATAACGCTGGTATTGACGATCGGATTGCCGAGGGTGTCGATAATCATCCGACTGATCGGATGGCTCGGGACCCTGATGCCGACCGTTTTTTGTTTGGTGGCCATGACCTTGGGGACCAGCTTGGTGCCCGGCAAAACAAAGGTATATGGGCCCGGCAGGCTTTTTTTCATCAGCCGATAGGCGGTGTTCGACACATGTGCATATTGGCTGATATCGGTGAGATCACAGCATAAGAAGGAGAAGGGCTTGTTGTGCGGCCGTCTTTTCAGCTGCATGATCTGCTTGATGGCCTTCTGGTTGAAGAGGTCGCAGCCGATGCCGTAGCCGGTGTCCGTGGGATAGCAGATCACGCTGCCATCCTTCAGCAACTTGACAACCTGATCGATCAGGCGCGCCTGGGGATTTTTCGGGTTGATTTCGAGAAGCATTTCCTAGTTCCCTTTTCCGCCCGCGGATTGAAGGCGATTCGCCTTTCCGGGGCGTTGCACATTGCCGTCACGACAACCCGGCACTATATACAAATAAGAATTTTCTTGTGATGCTCTACAGTGAATCTTGAATAAGAGGCATCCTTTCACCGAAGAACATGCAATTGGTCGCCTTTTATGCATTACGCCCTGAACAAGGAGGGGATATGTTACCAGATCAAATAGAAACCGCACTTACATTCGACGACTTACTGCTCGTACCTGCCGCCTCCGAGGTGCTGCCCACCGAAGTGAACCTGGAAACCAGGCTCACCGATACCATAATGCTGAAGACTCCCCTGGTCAGCTCGGCCATGGACACGGTCACCGAACACCGCACCGCGATCGCCATGGCCAGGGAAGGAGGCATTGGCATCATCCATAAAAACATGAGTATCGATCAACAGGCCCTGGAGGTCGAACGGGTGAAGAAATCGGAATCGGGCATGATCATCGACCCGATCACCGTCACCCAGGATCAGTCGGTAGGCGAGGTCCAGGAGATCATGAGTACCTACAAGATCTCCGGCTTGCCGGTCCTGCATCACGGCAAGCTGGTCGGCATCGTCACCAACCGCGATCTTCGGTTCGTCTCCGATACCGATCTGCGGGTGGCGGACGTGATGACCTCGAAGAACCTGGTTACCGCCAAGGTCGGCATCAACCTCGAGCAGTCCAAAGCCCTGCTCCACGAGCATCGCATCGAAAAGCTCCTGGTGGTCGACGACAACGGTACGCTCAAAGGACTCATCACCATCAAGGACCTCGAAAAGATCAAACGCTATCCATTGTCCGCCAAGGATAAATACGGGAGGCTTTTGGTCGGCGCGGCCCTGGGAGTCGGGGGAAATATCGAGGACCAGGCTGAAAAACTGCTGCGAGTCGGTGTCGACGTGGTGGTGGTGGACTCGGCCCACGGCCATTCCAAGGGGGTCATTACCGCGGTGAAAAGGCTCAAGGAGGCTTTCCCCGAACTCCCTATCATCGCCGGCAACGTGGCGACCGGTGAAGGCGCAGGCGACCTGATCAGGGCGGGGGCCAATGCCATCAAGGTCGGGATCGGGCCCGGGTCCATCTGCACCACCCGAGTCGTCGCCGGTGTCGGGGTGCCGCAGATGACCGCCCTGAAGAATTGCGTGGAAGTCGCCAGCAAATTCGATATTCCGGTCATCGCCGACGGCGGCGTCAAGCATTCCGGCGATCTGACCAAGGCCATCGGGGCCGGAGCCAGTACGGTCATGATCGGCAGCCTCTTCGCCGGCACCGACGAGACCCCGGGCGAGACCTTCCTCTACCAGGGTCGGACCTACAAAGGTTATCGGGGCATGGGGTCGCTGGGGGCGATGTGCCAGAATCATGGCTCTTCCGACCGGTATTTTCAAAGCGATGTGACTTCCGCTGCCAAACTGGTGCCCGAGGGGATCGAGGGCAAAGTTCCCTATCGCGGCCCCATCGCCACCGTGCTCTACCAGCTGCTGGGTGGTTTGCGTTCCGGCATGGGCTATGTCGGTGCGGCCACTATCCGGGATCTGCAGGAGAAGGCTAAGTTCGTACGCATCTCCGCCGCCGGTCTTAGGGAATCCCACGTCCATGACGTCATCATTACCAAGGAAGCCCCCAACTACCGCACAGCCTAAACCGAACCCACGACACGAGTACAGCACATGGACATTCACAGCGAAAAAATCATCATTCTTGATTTCGGCTCCCAGACCACCCAGCTCATCGCCCGGCGCATCAGGGAACAGAAGGTCTACAGCGAGATCCATCCGTTTTCCATCTCGCTGGAGAAGCTCAAGGAACTGAAGCCTTCCGGCATTGTCATGTCCGGCGGGCCGTGTTCGGTATACGATAACGGCGCCCCCCATTCCGATCCGGCCATCTTCGATCTGGGTATCCCCGTGCTGGGCATCTGCTACGGCGCTCAATTGATGATCCAGCAGATGGGCGGCAAGGTGGAAAAGGCCGAGAAGCGCGAATTCGGCAAGGCTGAGCTGACCATCCAGGATACCGGCGATCTTTTTGCCGGCCTGGTCCTGGAGGGGATGAAACATCAGGTGTGGATGAGCCACGGCGATCGGGTCGAGGTCATGCCGGAGGGCTTCCAGGTGACTGCAGTGAGTGAGAACTCCCCCTACGCCGCCCTGCGGCATATGGAAAAACCGCTGGTGGCGGTGCAGTTCCACCCGGAGGTCGCCCATACCCTGATCGGCACCGACATCCTCCGGAACTTCATTTTCGGGATCTGCAACTGCAGGCCGGAATGGACTATGCACTCCTTCATCGAACAGAATGTGGCTGCGATCAAGGAAAAGGTCGGCAGCGACAGGGTGATCTGCGCCCTCTCCGGCGGGGTGGACAGCTCGGTGGTGGCGGCGATTATCCACCGGGCGATAGGCGATCGGCTCACCTGCATCTACGTCAACAACGGTCTGATGCGGACCGGCGAGACCGAGGCCATCTTGCGCTTCTTCAAGGAGAAGACCCAACTCAACCTGATCGACGTGGATGCGACCGACTACTTTCTCGGCCAACTGGAAGGGGTGAAGGATCCAGAGGTCAAGCGCAAGCGGATCGGCCTCGGCTTCATTAAGATTTTCGAAGAAGAGGCGAAAAAGATCGGCGGGGTCAAATACCTGGCCCAGGGCACCCTCTACCCGGACGTAATCGAGTCAGTGAGCTTCCGCGGCGAGGCGCCGATCAAGTCCCATCACAACGTGGGCGGCCTGCCGGAGATCATGAACCTCGATCTCATCGAGCCCCTGCGCGAGCTGTTCAAGGACGAGGTGCGGGAGTTGGGCCTGGAACTCGGCCTGCCCGAGGAGGCGATCTATCGGCAGCCCTTCCCGGGCCCGGGGCTCGGCATCAGGATCATGGGCGAGGTGACTGTCGAGCGGCTGCGCATCCTGCGGCAGGCGGATGTCATCGTGCTCGAGGAGATGCGCCGCGCCGGCTGGTACCGGAAGGTCTGGCAGTCGTTCGCCGTGCTGCTCCCCATCCAGACCGTGGGGGTCATGGGCGACGGCCGGACCTACGAACATGTCATCGCCATTCGGTCCGTGGATTCCCGCGATGCCATGACCGCCGATTGGACGAAGCTCCCCTACGAGATCCTCGGCGAGATCTCCAGCCGGATCATCAATGAGGTGCGGGGGGTGAACCGGGTGGTCTACGACATCTCGTCGAAACCGCCGGCTACCATCGAATGGGAGTAGGTAAACTGCAGGCTTTCAGCTTTCAGCGTTCAGCTTTCATTTGGTTGTCGTTGTTTAGCTTAGAGCTGATCGCTGACAGCTTTTTAAAACAGAAAAAACTATGCAAGGAATGTTGAAAACCGGAATTTACGTGGATGCCGAGAACATCAGGATGTGCGGCGGTTACGGCATGCGCTATGATGTTCTGGTCGAGCTGGCGAGTGTCGGCAAGTCGGTCCTGTTGCGGGCGAACTCCTATCTTGCCGAGGACCGGGAACGGACCAAGGACGACCCGGAGTACCGCCAGAAACTCTACCGCTATCACGACGTCATCCGGCAGTGCGGCTTCAAGGTTATCAAAAAATTCGTCAGGCATTTCGTCGATGACGAGGGCATTCTTACCACCAAGGCAAATGCCGACATGGATCTGGCCATCGACGCCCTGCTCCAGGCGCGGAATCTCGACCGGATCATCCTGCTTACCGGCGACGGCGATTTCATTCGCCTGGTGCTCGCCCTGCAGAACATGGGGTGCCGGGTGGAGGTGATCGGTTTTCGCCATGTGAGCAACGACTTGAAGGAGGCGGCGGACAGCTTTCTGTCGGGCTTCCTCATCCCCGGCCTGCTGCCCATCGCCAATCAGGGCGGCGAACCGCGCTACCGCGGCATTCCCATAAATTACAACGCCGACCGGGGCTTCGGGTTCCTGCGGTATTATATTCTGAACAAAGATGGCCTGACCCCGCAATCCGTTTTCTTTCACTGCTCCAAGGCCCCCGAGGTGAACGACTCGCTGTTTCTCGATTCTTCGAATATTTTCGAGTTCTCGATCATGAAGAATCAGGATAACAACAGGACGGAGGCCACGGATATCCAGTCGATCGACGGGTGAGATTCCAGCCTGACCATCAAGGGCCGGGACGCAGGGGCGCCGTCGTGCAACCAATGAGCATGGGGTTGAGTATGGAACGCCTACCGGCAACAGCGACACTTCTAGCCGCGGATATCGGCGGCACCAAAAGCGAGTTGGCGGTCTTTCCGCTTGAGAGTCCCGGCGCAAACTCGCTTTTCCAGCGGCGTTACCTCAATACCGGATATGTGAATGTCGAAGAAATCATCGAACGTTTTCTCGCCGAGTGCGACCACCTCCCCGGCTTCGCCAGTATCGCGGTGGCCGGCGTGGTCTCGGAAGAAAGGGCCCGGCTCACCAATCTACCCTGGGATATCGACGCCCGGCGGCTCGAACAACGATTCGGCCTCGAGAGAGTTCTGTTGCTGAACGATCTCACCGCCGTGGCCGGGTCCATCGCCCGGCTCGGCCCTCATGATCTCCTGGAGATACAGGCGGGAAGCGATCTTCGTGGTGATATCCGGGGAATTATCGCACCTGGCACGGGGCTTGGCGAAGGTTTTCTGCTGGAGACCTCGGGGAAGATGTACGCCCAAGGTTCGGAGGGTGGCCACACCGATTTCGCTCCGGTGAACGACGAACAGCAGGAACTTCTCACCTGGATGCGCCGCCGGAGATCGCCGGTCAGCTACGAAATGCTCGTTGCCGGGCCGGGCCTCGCCAATCTTTACGAGTTCTGCAGGGAATATCACCACATCCCGGAATCGAAAATGATTGCCGAAGCCATGAATCAGGTCGAGGATAAAATTCCAATCATCGTCGGGGGGGCGGTTGGCAAGAAAAAATGCCTCTTGTGCAGCAAGGCTGTCGAGTTGTTTCTTTCGATCCTCGGCAGTGAAGCGGGAAACCTGGCCCTGAAACTCTACGCCCGGGGAGGAATGTATCTCGGCGGCGGCATTCTGCCGCGTCTGACCGGCAAGGTGTCCTTTGCCGGGTTCCTGGAGGGGTTCAACAGCAAGGGGGTGATGTCGGATCTCATGCGCGAGATCCCGGTACACATGATTCTTCGTGCCGATGCCGCCCTCTTCGGGGCTGCCTGCCTGGGACTGTCGGAATTGCAGGGGTGATGGATGGACGGCACAGTTGAACTGAGGGAGGTGGCTGCGACGTTCTGTCGGGACGGACGGATATGTCCGATAGAGCGGCTTGGAGAGGGGAATATCAACGATACCTATCTGGTCCGTAGCGCAGACGCCACTCTTGTGTTGCAGAATATCAATGCCGAGGTGTTTCCCGAGCCGCGCCGGGTCATCGACAATTTCGTCCGCATTACTGGCCATCTCAAAAAAAAGCAGAAAGAAACGGGTCTTATTTTTTTGATTGCGGAGCCGGTGCGGACGCTCACCGGGGAACTGTACCATCGGGATAGCCGGGGCGGTTTCTGGCGCGGCCAGACGTATCTGGCCGGCAGCCACGCAGGCAATTCCTCACAAGAGAACTGGTTCGTGCGGGTTGGGAGGACCTTGGGCCGGTTTCATCTGCTTGCCGCCGACCTCGATGTTGCGCAACTGGCCGAGCCGTTGCCGGGATTTCACCATCTTCCCGGATATATGGACGAATTCGATCTGATCGTGGCGAAAAAACCGCGGGAGATGGATGCGGATGGAAGGTACTGCCTGGAGAGTATTGCGCGGGTGCGGCCGATGACGAACATCCTCGATGATGCCAGAGCGGCCGGGATCCTTGCCGTGCAACCTTTTCACGGCGACCCCAAGATCGACAATTTCATCTTCTCCGCATCCGGTGACGGGATGCTCGATTTCGATACGGTGGGCGGCGGGCTCATTCACTACGATCTGGGGGATTGCTTGCGGTCCTGCTGCAACCGGGCCGGGGAGAAGGGCAGGGATGCCTCCGCCGTGTCCTTCGATCTCACCTGCTGCCGCGCTCTGCTCGAAGGTTATTTCTCAGGTGGAGTCTTCCTTGCCGAAAAGCAGCGGAACCTGATTTTCGAGGCGGTATATCTCATCACCTTCGAACTGGGTGTTCGATTTTTCACAGATCATCTGCGGGGCAACAGTTATTTTCGGGTGGCGAAAGACGGGGACAATCTGGCAAGGGCGGTCCGCCAGTTCCGCCTGGCTGAGAATATCGCGGCCAAGGAGCAGGAAATCCGGCGCATCTTATCAGAAGCCGGAAATCAGAAACCGGACGCCAGCTTATAATGCAAGCTGACGCCCGCAACCCAAGGATCCTCTCCCACAGAGATCAATCTGTAAAGTACCCATCTTCCTGGTCGTCGATGGCATACAGATAATTGCCGATGGTGTCGGCCAGGTGCTGCTGCAGGTCCTCGAATTCGATGCCGATTCTGGTTTCGTCCGTATCCGCCTGGGTGTTACGGACGATGCCGCCGATGATCTGTTCCTCCTTGATTCCGGGCAGCAGGCACCGGAGCATGACCTTCTTGCCGATATCTATCCGGGGAAGGATGGTATCGCTTTTGTGCCTGATCTGGCAGAGGGCCCCGGACAGGCTCATGTCGCTCAGCGCTCCGTAGAGTTCCGGTTTGTCGGGCAGATGGAAAGTGCAGGGGATGGTTATGGAGCTTCTCTTCGCTTCCCGAAGTTCATGGTAATGGATGACGCCGGGATACTCGAAAAAGAACAGCGGAGACGGGGACTCCACGCTGTTCAGCAACTGGGCCTTGAACATCCATAGCCGTCCCTTGTGAATGTATTTGATGATAACCCGTTCGGTCACCCCGAGCCTCTCCGAGATATCGGCATAGGGTTGCGGATTGGTGACAATCAGGAAATGGTCCTGCAGCATCCCCACCATTGTGCTCTCGACGAGCGAATCGAGTTGGGGAAACTCCAGTTTCACCCGCGAGCCGATCTCCAGGGGAATGCGTTTGCCCTGGGTGGAGAGATGCCTGAGCGGCAGCTGATGGGGCTTCGCTGCGGAAGCCTCTTCCTTCTCTCTCTCATTGCGGATCCGGAAGGCCTCCATGATGATGGAAATCAGGGGTTTGTTGATCTGCCTCTTCCTCTGGCCGTTGAAATGGCGGATCTGCACGACCGTTTCCTGCCAGGACAAGATGATATGGGCGGCCTCCTCGCCGACGAAATTCTTCGTTTCCGCCCCTATCAGCACTCCGTCCTGGATATAGAGGAGTCCTGTGTCGTCCGTGGTATCGATCCGGAGGGTGCAGGTCTTTTCCTCGGTTTCGAGCATCTGAAGAAAACTGTGGATGGGAATGCCGCGGACGATGCCGCTGGTGGAGGTTTCCAGCAGATCTCCGGCGTGCAACAGGAGCTGATCCGCATCCACCGGTTTTTCCAGGCAGCGGCTGGCACCCCGCTTGATCGCCTCTGCCGCTCCCGCACCCTTGGCTGGCGACAGCGCAATACAGGGGATATAGGGGAAGGTATGGGTAAGAAGGGAGAATCCCTGCAGGTTGTCGTTTTTCGGTATGGCCAGGTCACAGACCAACAGATCGACGTCGTGCTTTGAGATGATGTTGATGGCGGCCTGTTCCTCAGACGCCGTCAGGACGTTGATCTCTTTTTGCCACTGAGTGAAGAGGCCGACCATGGCTTTGAGTTCCACGGCCTCGTTTTCAATGATGACGACTGTTTTCATCTTTTCTCAAAGAAAGGGGTGACGGCACAGCGCAGGCTTTACAATGCCTTGAAAATCTGTTATCCGCTGGTACCGGATGGTGCGCGGTCGGGAGATAACAATCTCCACGATACATCTCTTTTTGAGTATGCCGAAAAGTGGGAAAAAAAGAAAGGTATTAGCACACCGAGGCTCCAACTCGCCGGCGAGAGCGAAGTGATTTACTTATGTCACTTTCAGCCCCAAGGTGATATGTGCTATCAGAGGGACTCATTGAGGCTGACGCCCACAACCCAAGGGTTCGTCATCCCCTCCGACAGCAGAGAGGACTCTTTTTCAGTACCCCCTTGAGAGGTATAAATACCTTCACTAAATTCGTTTCAAAAAACAAGAAACGGATTTCTAAGGTACTAAAATACCATGTGAATGCAATGGAACATCAAACACCCTTTACCCTGCTCGCCCGTTCCTCGGAAAGCGCGGCCAGAAGAGGTGAAGTAAGAACACGGCAGGGTGTCATCCAAACGCCGGTTTTCATGCCGGTCGGCACACAGGGGACGGTCAAGGCCGTGACTCCGGAAAACCTCGCGGAGATGCAGGCCCAGATCATCCTCGGCAACACCTATCATCTGTTCATTCGGCCGGGACATGAGCTCATCGAGCGATTCGGGGGGTTGCATGGCTTCATGAACTGGAAGGGCTCGATCCTCACCGACAGCGGCGGTTTCCAGATCTTCAGCCTCAAGGAACTGGCCAAAATCACCGAGGAGGGAGCTGCTTTCAGGTCCCATCTGGACGGCGCGAAACTTTTCCTCAGCCCCGAGGATGCCATCCGCGTCCAGCAGGCGCTCGGCTCGGACATCATGATGTGCCTCGATACCTGCATACCGTTCCCGGC
The DNA here is from genome assembly GCA_023412495.1 of Pseudomonadota bacterium. Next base: position 180,580 of record JAEYNP010000113.1, on the reverse strand, counting down.
CACCCGGGACGAAACCGTCGCCGCCACCGATCTCACCACCCGCTGGGCGAGACGCTGCCGGCTGGCCCACGACAAGCGGGACCGGCTGCTCTTTGGCATCGTTCAGGGCGGCATGTTCGCCGACCTGCGCCGCGGGCATGCTGCGGCCCTCATCGACATCGGCTTTGACGGCTACGCCATCGGCGGATTGAGTGTGGGAGAAGAGAAGGCGCTCATGCATGAGATGACCGAGGCCACGGTACCGGCGCTTCCGGCCGAGTATCCGGTCTACCTCATGGGGGTGGGGACGCCGGAGGATCTGGTGGAGGGCGTCTGGCGCGGGGTGGATATGTTCGACTGCGTTATGCCCACCAGAAATGCAAGAAACGGCGCGCTCTTCACCTCGAAGGGCAAGATCTCCATCAAGAATGCCAGATTCCGGGACGATCCCGCGCCGCTCGACGATGCATGCACCTGCTACACCTGCCGCAACTACTCGCGGGCCTATCTCAGCCATCTCTTCCATGCCCGGGAGATTCTCAGCTATCATCTGAATACCATTCACAATCTCCATTATTACCTCAATCTTATGGCGGAGATCAGGAGGGCCATCGAGACCGACAGTTTCGCCCGCTTCCGGCACGATTTTTATAGCAAGCTGGAGCATGAATGATTACCATGCACTCAGTTTAAAAGGGGCAGGTGTGTAAAAAACTTCCATTCAGGACGGATTTTTACCGATATCATTTCCTAAAATTTCGGAGGGCTTATTATGACAGGAATTGCTTTCGCAGCCGAGGGGGCTGCCGGTGCAGCCGGAGGGGGGCTTGGCGCGTTGGGCCAGTTCCTCCCGCTTATCCTCATCTTCGTGGTTTTCTACTTTTTGCTGATCAGGCCGCAGCAGAAACAGGCAAAGGCGCATCAGGCATTCCTCAACGACTTGAAGAAGGGCTACAAAGTTTATACCAAAGGGGGAATTCACGGGGTGATCACCGGGATCAACGACAATGTCATTTCTCTCGAGATTGCAAAGGATGTGGTCATCAAGGTATCCCGTGATGCCATCGGCGGGTCGCTCTCCAAAGAAGGAACCGCACCTCTCAAAAGCGAGAACAAGAGTGCCGGAGGCTGAGGGATAAAAGGCTGCTGAACTCTGCAGGTCGCGGAACAGAATAAACGAGGCCGGACTGCCCGAAAGGGGCAGCCGGCCTCTTCTTTTTCTGCCGGAGGTACGGGTGGATGGAGGATTATATTTCCGTCGCGAAAAGTCTTGATTCGCGGTCCCGAATCGGCTAGCTTGAGGTCGAATCGGTGCGAGGCCAAGATAGCTGACAGTCGATGCTCGCCTCCGGATTTTCTAAAAGTCACTCTCATGGTTTTTCGCATCGCTTCCGCATCCTTTCTCATTTTCATCTCAACGGCGCTTCTCTTCTTTGTGAAGATGTTCTGGCCGACGTCGGATCGCTTTGCCTTGGCCGATGTATCGGTAGCGGATCGAAACATGGCCGGCCGTGTCTCGGCAGAGCAGCCCAAGGAGGTATCGGCCGCCCCGTTTGTCGATGAACATTCTGAAATTATCGATCCCAATCTCTCTGACCAAGATCTCGCAGGAACAAACACGGGAATTGCGGTCACCGCGGCGTCGGCTGCTCTGCCGGTGACGTCTCTCGATCTCGTTCTTATGGGAGTCATCGATGCGGGTAGCCGGGCTAGCAGGGCGGTAATCCTCTCCAAAAAAGACAAAAAGCAACAGCTTTATCAGATCGGCGATGTGGTGGCCGGGGCGCAAATAAAAAGCATTCTCTGGGGCAAGGTCGTGCTTCGTGTCAACGGCAGGGACGAAGTTCTCGGCATGAGCGAAGCGGCGAGCTATCGTTCGCGGGAGCCTATGGGTTCAGTTTCCACCCCTGCCGTACCCGCCGCGCCTTCCCGGCAGGAAAAATCATTCGCCTCCTCAGAGGGGGGCGATATCCATGATCGGCTGATTCCCGAGAGAGTTCGTATTGCGCTGCCGGATCAGGAATGAGGCAGCTACAGGAATGAGGTTCCGGCAGAAGGGGCCTTAGTACCTTAGAAATGCATTTCTTGTTTTTTAATAATGAATTTCGTATAGGTACGTCCGCATGAGTTGAATGCGGAGGATTGACCGACGAAGAACTGCTCCTTCAGTAGTAAGCTCACCAGCTTAGATTTTGTTTTTTCTTCTGTTCTGTGGTATAGAGAAGACTCATTTTTCAGGCTCGGAGTAGATCTTTGCTGAAAGCCGTTTTTGGCTCTGAAAGCAAATTCTGAAGCATTTTGGCAAATCATGCCGATTCCTTGTGCTTTTTTCAAGAGCGCAGAAGGTAACAGTCGAGGGTAGCAATGTGCAGGAGATTATTATGAAAAAAATCGGTGTATCACCAATCTTCTTCCTTTTCTTTTCAGGTCTGTTGTGTCAACCGCCGGATGTCCTGGCCGGTTACGAATCCGCTGAGACGGTGGTCAAGGTCGATAAGGGGGATGTCGTCTGGAGCAGCGGAGACGCGGATGGGCAACAGGTCTACTTCAGTACCTACAAGGGTGGAGCCTGGAGTGAACCGGTCAAGGTCACAAATGACGCCTTCAGAAACGGTCACCCGGTCATAGATGCCGGCAAGGGGGGCGAGAGAATGCTGGTTTGGACGACTGCCCTCGGAGGCGATTACACCGTTCGCTTTGCCGTCGGTAAAGGCGATACCTGGACGGAACCGGCGTCCATCCCTTATCAGTTGAAGGAAAACCTGGCGCCATCGGTGGTATTTGACAATGCGGGAGTTGCCTGGGTTGCATGGTCGGCCAACGATGGAGGGCAGGATGAGATCTATTTCTCCAGATATGCGGAGGAGAGTTGGTCGATCCCCATGCGCATAAACAGCGGCAACGAGGTGCCGGACATTCTCCCGGTGATTTCGCTGAACGCCAAGGGAATACCCCAGGTGACCTGGCAAGGGTACCGTCATGACGACTACGTCCAACTGCTGAGCACCTGGAATGGGGAGAGTTGGTCGGAAGAGATCGAACTCGAAGTTGTGGAAGAAGAGACTACAACCGAAATGGACCCCGACGAAACGGAAACGGTGAGAAATGCGTCCATCGCCAATATGCCTTCTTTTATCGAACGTCCGGAAGAGGCATACCTGCGAGTCTACAAATCGAGCGTAGTCAAATAGCGGACGAAAGGGAAAGGCAACCCTCGCCGACTATCCTTTTTAGCTGAAATGATTTAACAAATATGAAAGATACACTTACTATGGAACGGATCACTTTGGGTGGTTGGAGTATTCTGGCCTTTGCCTGTTTTGTCTTGTTACAAGTGTCCTCTGCCGGCGCGGCCGATACGATAGTAACCTTCGGCGATTCTATCACCGCGGGCACCGGTTCAACACCCTATTCAGCCTTCCTGCAGGAGATGGTGGGTGGAAAGGCAACTGTTGTCAATCGCGGCAAGTCGGGAGAGCAGACCGGTGCCGGGGCGAGTAGAATCTCCAGCGTCTTGGCCGGGGATAAGCCGAACTATATCCTGATCATGGAGGGGGCCAACGATGCTATCTGGGGTGTTTCTTCGTCGACTGTTAAATTCAACATCGGGGTGATGATCGACAAAAGCAGGGCTGCCGGTGCCACGCCGATTGTTGCCAACGTGACTCCCAACACGCGGCAGAACCTCACCGTCTCCATAGGGAACGATTACAATCCGTCCATCGCCTCAGTAGCCTCGGCAAAAGGAGTCACCCTGGTGGATGCCTACGGCGCCGTTGTCGGCAAATGGGCCACCCTGACCTATGACGGTCTGCATCCCAATGCAGAAGGCTCGAGGGTTTTGGCCGAGCAATTCTCCGGAGCTCTGCCGTATTCCTCAGGAGGCGGGGGAGGCGGCTGCTTCATCGCCACCGCGGCCTTCGGCTCCGAACTGGCCTCAAAGGTAGTCCTGCTCAAGAACTTCAGGGATAGATTCCTCTTGACCAACGGCCCCGGCACCACCTTCGTGGAACTCTATTACCACTACTCGCCGCCTGTGGCCAGATTCATTGCCGAGCATGATTCTGTGCGGGCGGCGGTGCGGATTTTCCTCTACCCGCTTGTTGCTTTTGCCTACGTGATGCTGCACACCAGCTTGCCGGCGCAGTTGACTCTTCTGGCCATTGCCGTCCTGACAGTCGCCCTGGTGCTGGGCAGAACGTTCCGAGCCAAGTCCGGAAAAGCAACATGACAACTGCTGGAAGGCCCGGTGCATGATCTGACCGGGGGTAGGATACCTACATAACATTGCAGGAAAGGTCGGTTTCGGGACGGAAGCCGGCCTTTTCTTATTTCTGCCTATGGGAACTTATGGAAAAAACGCATAAAGCGATCACCGAGAAGGGCTCTGCGCTGGCCAAGTATCAAAAAGTCATTGTCGGCAGCACTTCATTGAAATACTTGCTCTATTTTGAATTATGCCAACTGCTGGGCAATTTTCCGGGTGGTGTGGGGATGGTCCTGCGGAAAACGTTCTGGCCGCGTCTGTTCGGGTCCTGTGGCAAGGGCGTGCTGTTCGGCGGCAATATCGTCCTGCGCCACCCGTCCCGGATTCATATCGGCAACAATGTAGTGATCAGCGAACAGTGTATCCTTGATGGTCGCAGCGACACGAAGTCAGCGACCATCATCCTTGGCGATGAGGTGATTCTTTCCAATCAAGTGATGCTTTCCTGCAAGGAGGGTACAATACATATTGCCAGAAATACCGGCGTGAATGCCGGCACGATCATCCAGTCCACCAGCGACTGCCCCGTTTTCATAGGTGAAGACTGTATCATCGGGCAGAGGTGTTTTATTGTCGGCGGCGGAAGTTACAACATCGACCGGTTGGACATTCCCATCAAGGAGCAGGGGATCAGGCGGGACGACGGAGTGCGGCTGGCGGACGATGTATGGCTAGGGGCAAATGTCACGGTGCTGGGCGGGGTGGTCATGGGCCGGGGCAGCGTGGCGGCGGCCGGAGCGGTAATCACCTGTTCCGTAGCCGAGCGCAGCATTGCCATGGGAGTTCCGGCCAGGGAGGTCACCATTCGCGGACAACGCCAAAAAGGCCAAAGCGAATAGGGAACGCTGCGGGCAGGCTAGTGTCCTGTCAGACATCATCTGTTGTACCTTGCTTGTCCTTTTGGCTTCCTGGCTTCGTTACTCTTTCGGTCACATAGCGCATAGCGCTGCTCCCTCAATCGTGCCTCACAGGCAAAATTACTGCGCGATCTTACAACATCTGACACTGGCTGTCGGCTCGCATCTCTCAGTATTCAGATGCTATCTGCTGAAAGCTGAGAGCTGAAGGCTGAAATGCTTAAACTGAAATGCTTAAAGATACCCTTCCTTCCTGTACCATTCTCCGGTGCGGCGCAGGCCTTCGTCGATGCCGACCCGGGGGTTGTAGCCCAGTTCCCTCTTGGCCTTGTCGATCCTGAAAGCGCGGTTCTGCCGATACCAGTCCACCCTTCTCGGGAAGATGATGGGGGTGATGTGGAAGGGCTTGCAGATCTTCTCGCAAATATGGCCGGCAATGACCACCGGCATCACGGGGAAATGCGGGATGCGGACCGAAACGCCCAGGGCCCGCGCCGTGCGCTTGACCAGTTCTTCGATCTCGAAATATTCCTCGTCGGCGATAAGATAGGCCTGGCCGTCGCCCTTGCCCTCTTCCATGGCCAGCATGAAGGCATCGACCAGATTGTCGATGTAGAGCGGATGGTAGTAGGTTTTGCCGCTGCCGAACATGGGAAAGAGGCCCTTCGCCACCCGCTTGAAGATCATGTAGAACCGTTCCGGATCGCCGGGGCCGTAGATTGCCGCCGGCCGCAGGATCACCGTCTTCAGGCCCTTCTTGAAGTATTCCTGGACGATCGGCTCCGCCTCGTACTTGGTCCGCTGGTAATAGTCGGCCGGCTGGATCGGAGAATCCTCGCCTCCGGGTGGGTTGTCGATGTTGCCGTGTACTCCGCAGGTGCTGCAGTAGATGAATTTTTTCACCCTTTGCCGAAAAGCCTCCTCCAGAACGATTCGTGTCCCATCGACATTGACCTCGTCGTAGTAGCTGTTCGGCACGTCCATCTCCCGGAAGGCCGCGGCCAGATGGTGGACGATGTCGATCCCATCCATTACTCTTTTGACGATCTCCGGGTCGGTGACCGTGCCAATGACGACCTTGGCGCCCCATTGCCGCAGTTCTTCGGTCTTCAGACCTTCCTGGTAATCCAGGGCGACCACTTCGTGCCCTTCGTCGAGCAGGCGGCGGACCAACGCCTTGCCAGTAAAACCCGTGCCGCCGGTGACTAAAACCTTCATACTTCCCCTTTTACTGATGTCTTAACTGAAAAATCTGTTGTGCCAGATGGATAGATTCATGAGCGCCCAGAGCACGTGGTTGTGGTTGTGCTTCATGGAGCAGTGCTCGTCGATGAGCCGGTTGACGAAGCCGACATTCATTTTCTCCCTGATCAGCGGGGAATCGTTCAAGAGCGACACCATGTACTGTTTCATCTCGCCGCGCAGGAGGTGTTTGACCGGCAGGCTGTAGCCCTGCTTGCCGCGATGAACGATCTCCTTCGGCAGGAACTCTTCGAGGGCCGAACGGAAGATGTACTTGGTCGTCATCCCCTTCAGCTTCCAGTCGCCGGGCAGGGAGGCGAGAAATTCCACCAGCACGTGATCGAGGAGTGGCACCCGGACCTCAAGCGAACTGGCCATGCTCATTTTGTCGACCTTCATCAGCACGCTGTCTGTCATCATGTAACGCATGTCGAGGTAGATCTGCCGGTTGACCGGATCTGAGTCACGGCATCTCTTCGCGTATTCCCGCACCAGCCGAAATGGCTCGGAGATGACGGCCCGCCGGAAACTGTCGGTGAAGAGGTTTTCCGCCAGGCCTTCGCTCAGGAAGTACTGCCAGCGGAGATGGTCACCTTCGTCCGGAAGGTTGGCCCCCTCGATGAAGCGCTTCAGCATGTTGATCGCCCCTTTCTTCTGGGGCTGGTCGGGCAGCCGGGCGACCAGTCGGCCGATCACCTGTCTGCGCAGGGATTCGGGCAGGCGGTTGAACCAGGAGGCAATCCTGGCGGCCTTGAACCGGTCGTAGCCGGCATAGCTCTCGTCCGCCCCCTCGCCGCTCAGGCAGACCGTGACCTGTTCCCGCGCCTGTTTGCAGAGGAGATAGAGGGGAACGGTGGAAAGGTCGGTCATCGGCTCGTCCAGGTGGTAGAGGGTCTTCTCCACATACTCAGGACGGATGTCGTCAAGCATCAGGACCTGGTGCTCGGTCTCGCAGTGTCTGGCAACGATGGCGGCGTAGTCGAGCTCGCTGAAGCTTTTGTCGTGATAGCCGATGGTAAAGGTCTTGATCGGACCCGAGATATACCGTCGCATCAAGGCTACAATCGAACTGGAATCGAGCCCGCCGGAGAGGAAAACCCCAAGGGGCACATCGCTCACCAGGTGGCTCTTCACCGCCTCGCCCAGCAACTCTTTCTGCCGTTCGACAGCATCCTTGTAGCTGAAGGTGGTGGGGGCGGTTCCCATGGCCAGGTCCCAGTATCCGGCGACTTCCACCTGCCCGTCTTCAAGAGTGAGGTGATGGCCGGAGGGGAGCTTGTTGATGTGGCGGAACATGGTCTGTGGCGCGGGAACGAACTCGAAGCCCAGATAGTCGTATACCGCCTGGTCGTTCACTTCCCTCACCACCGACCGGTCCTGCAGGATCGCCTTGATCTCCGAGGCGAACAGGAATTTCCCATCCTTATGATAGTAATAGAGCGGCTTGATGCCGATCCGGTCCCGGGCGAGGAAGAGGGACTTCCTGTTCAGATCGTAGACCGCAAAGGCGAACATGCCGCGTAGCCGGTGCACGCACTCTTTGCCGTATTCTTCATAGGCGTGGAGGATGACTTCGGAATCCGCCCTGCTCCGGAAGGTGTGCCCGCGGGCAATCAGCTCCGGCCGCAGTTCCTGAAAATTGTAGATTTCTCCGTTGAAGACCAGGCAGAGGCTGCGGTCTTCATTGAACATGGGCTGGCTGCCGTTTTCGCTGAGATCGATGATCGACAGCCGCCGGAAACCGAGGGAGATTGATTCATGACAAAAAACGCCCTGCTGATCGGGACCGCGATGCACGAGGCTGTCGTTCATCACGGAGATCAGCTGCTTGTCGTTCCAGTTAAAGCCGCATATCCCGCACATACTGACTCATCGTAAAAATACCGATCGGTTTGTTCTAGGCGGAGCAGCTGTTCCTGGCATAACCTTCGCCTGTTCGTCCCGTTCGAGTCTCTGTCAATCATCAAGGAGAGTTCCAAGGGTGGTTTTTCATAAAACACCCTATTACTCCATTTTTGGCTGGTAATGATAAATCTATTTAAAAATTCGTAAAGAAAAATGTTCAAATTTTTGAACATCGGTCCCGAAAAGTGGTTCTCCATTTGAAAAAAATTAAAAAAACGAATAAATACAATTGTTTATGTTTTTCAGGGAAAATTGTCGGCAGGGTCACGTCAGCAATTGATCTCTAAGTGCAAATTATCACTATATAATAATTGATAGGAGTTTTTACGTTAAAATTGGTAGCCATTTTGAAATTCGACGGTTATTGTAGTTGTCTTTGCAAACCTGGAGAGAAGAGGAGAATGAAGAGAAAGACCAGAGGCGGCCGTCCGCCCAAATTCACGGAGGAGAGTAGTCCTATAACCGTCACCCTGCCGCACCGGATCGTCAGAAACTTGAAAAGCATCGACAGCGACCGGGCCAAGGCCATCGTCAAATGCGTCGATTACATGATCCAGACGAAGCCCGAGGAGAGGAAGGTGGATGTAGTGAAGGTTACGAAGGATACGGCCCTGCTCATCGTTCCGCCCAGCCGCAATCTGCAGTCCATTCCATGGCTGCAGCTCATTGAGATCGCTCCGGCCCGTTTTCTTTTGGTTGTTCCGAGCGGCACCGCTATCGAGGCCCTGGAGATTGCCCTGGTGGATCTGATCGAGCGTCTGCCGGAAGAAGAATTCGCCGAAAAAGACTTACTGATCGATCTCCGTCGGAAAATCAGTCAGAATAGACGAAAGGACGGTCTTTCCAAAGGGGAAATCCTCTTTGTAAATTCCGATTGACGCCCGGTTGTCCTTCAGGGCGGAAATCCCGGGTGAGTATTGTGCTGTTTTTTGGTAATTCACTTTTCCAGTTTCCACCGGATGAGGAAACGAAGTCGATGGCTATTTCTTCTTTGTTCGAACAAGAATTTGAACTTGCAGAAGCACGCTACGGTAATGTAAGGGTTTGAAGAACGATGACAAAGAAAAAATACTATGCAGTGGCCGCAGGCCGCACCTGCGGGATCTTCACCGACTGGCCGACCGCCGAGGCGCAGGTCAAGGGTTTCGCCGGCGCGAGATACAAGAGTTTTGCAAGCGAGGAGGAGGCCCGGGCCTGGCTGGATGATCCGGTCTATCGAGGGCGGGAAGGCAAACGTCCACTGGCTGAATCCGCCCCGCAATCAGCAAGCCCACCGTATCAATCCCCACCTAAGCAAAACGAGATCCTCATCTACACCGACGGGGGCTGCCTCAACAATCCCGGCCCCGGGGGGTACGGGATAATCATCGAAGCGGATGGTGAACAATGGGAGATCTCCGGCGGCTTTCGCCTGACCACTAACAACAGGATGGAACTGATGGCCGCCATAGTCGCCCTGGAAGAGTTGCAGGGCGGCCGGCGGAGGATCCATCTCTATTCCGACTCGAGCTACCTGGTCAACGCTGTCGAAAAGGGCTGGGCGCAGAAGTGGCGGAAAAACGGCTGGATCAAAGGCGACGGAAAGGCAGCGCTGAACAGCGACCTGTGGCAAAGGCTGCTGGGTCTTCTGGAAGGACTGGAGGTGGCGTTTCACTGGGTCAAGGGCCATGCCGGCCATGAGCAGAACGAACGGTGCGATCGCCTCGCGGTCGGCTGTGCCCGGCAGCAGGGCCTGCCGGTCGACGAGCAGTACGAGCTGACCATGAAGGGCGTGGAGGCGGGCAATGGCCAAGGAGATATTTAAGGGCTCGATCCTGTTCGGGCCGTTGCCGGCGGTGCTGGTTACCACCGTCGACCGGGAGGGCCGCCCCAACGTCTTCACGGTCAGCTGGACCGGGGTCGCATGTTCCCGGCCGCCGATGGTGACCATCGCTGTGCGTAAGGAGCGGCTCTCCTACGAGAACATTCGCGCGACCGGCGAATTCGTCATCAACCTTACCACCAGAGACATGCTCAAGATGACCGACTTCTGCGGTTGCCGCTCGGGTCGCAAGGTCGATAAGATCAAACATTTCGGCCTGGAGCTGGAGCCCGGAGCCGAAGTGGTCGTGCCTTCCCTGAAGAAAAGCCCGGTGGCCCTGGAATGCCGGGTGAAAAGCGTAACCGAGCTCGGCACCCACGATCTCTTCCTGGCCGAGATAGTTCGCAACAAGGTGGAAAAATCGCTGATCGACCGGGACGGGAAAATTCGGCTGGGCGAGAGCGGCCTGCTCGCCTACTGCCATGGCGGGTATTTCGCCCTTGGCCGGCATCCTCTCGGCACCTTCGGCCATTCCGTGGCCCGCCGGGAACAGCGCCGAAAGAACCACCTCGGAAGAACGAAAAAGAAAGGCTGAAGGGAGGAGATGAGCGGATGGCCAAAGGTCCTGATGCAGATAAAGTAAAGGAAATCAATGCGCTGCTCCGTTCCTATTTCTCCGGCGACAGTACATTTGCTCCAGATTCCGGGGATGAGCCGGACAACACCGGGGTCCTCTCCCGGCCGGAGCAGATCCTCCCTTATCTGCAGACCGTGCTCTTCGAAGAGCATCTCCTGGAGTTGCAGATCGATGGCTCGACCCGGACGTTCTTTGCTAATATTGTCGATGAGCTGCCCGAGCTCGTGGAGTTCGAGGTTGGTGACAGGGTAGAGCTGGTCGAACCCGACTATGAACCCGGCTCATATCTGAAGGAGCTCGATTCCGTCATCCTGACCCCACTCAATCCCGCCCTCGGCAACGCCCTGGCGCGGGGATCGGAACGGGTGGTCATCCGCTACTTTTCCGGGACCACCGCGATCGAATTCGGCTGCACTTTCGATCGGCCGGACGTGGTCAGGGAAGCGCCGGTCCTGCGCTTTCGATTTCCGGTGATCGGCCGCATCAACAAGCAATACCGGTTGTACCGGATCAAGGCGATTTCGACCGTTGATGCCCGCATCGTCATCAAGACCGGGCCGGCGTCGACTATCGGGCAGAGCTATCAGATGGTCGACGTGAGCGCGAAGGGTCTGGCCTTTCAGGTCACCTCGACTCAGCCGCCCTTCCAGGTCGGCCAGATGATTCACTTTTATATCCAGGTAGCGGATCTCGAGGCCCTCGAAATTCATGGCCATATTCGAAACATCTCGAAGGTCCGGGAAAATAAGGGCTATAAAAACATCTGCGGAGTGCAGTTCGATCTGGAGTCGAGATCGCTGGCCACGGAGATCGAAAAGATCGCGGCAACCGTTCAGCGCCTCCATCTCCGCGAGCTGGCGCAAAAGACCGCCAATCTCACCGATGTGAAACTCATCATCTGAGGTTCTGGAAAAAGTATTCGCTCCGCAGCCATCTCCCGCTGTCATCGCGAGTCTTGCAACCATGGCGGGACCGGAGGACACCTTTCCCGGTCTTACATTTGTCGGGGAATTGCTAATAGTCCGGAAAAAAGATAAAATCGAAGAAAAGCACCATAAATGGCGGAGTCATTCTTCTCAGAAAGGAGGGTCCCATGGCAGCTTCCCTGAAGGTAAAACAGGCAATCAAACGGAAGTTTCCGGTAATAAACGTCGACGACAGCCTGCGAAAGGCAATAAGGCTCATGGCAGAGGCCAATGTATCGGTGCTGGCGGTGAAGGTCGGCGAGGAGCTGGTCGGTGTAATCACAGTTACCGATATCATGCACGGCCTGGCCAACGAATACGATCTCGACAACACCAAAATTTCCACGTTCATGACAAAGTGCGATTTCCACACCGACTCGTCCACCAAACATTCCTGTATCCAACTCGACGAGGACCAGGACGTTATTTCCGCCATCAAGGTCATGTATGAGGCGGGGGTGAACCACCTGCTAGTTACCGGGGAGCGCAACGAGCCGAAGGGAATCGTCTCGAGCCTCGAGTTGGTGAAAATGGTCGCTTCCGATACGGAAGCGCCGGCCTGCTGATGCCGGGAGGAAACGGGGTGGAGAGGATCGTTGTCAAATTCGGGGGATCGAGTGTCGCGGATGCGGACCAGATCAGAAAGGTAGGCGCAATCGTCGCGGCCGACCCGCGGCGCCGGATCATTGTGGTTTCGGCTCCGGGAAAGAGGCATGCCGCGGAGGCGAAGCTGACGGATTTGCTGTATCTCTGTCATGAGATGGCTGCCATGTCCACCGATATCGGCGAACCCTTCGGCCTGATCCGCGATCGCTTCGCCGGGATCGCGGCCGACCTGGGGTTGGACAGCGAGGTCACCGGGCTGATCGACAGGTTCGGCGAAGAGCTTGCCGCCGGCTGTACACGCGACTACGTCGCTTCCCGCGGGGAATTTTTCTCGGCGAGGCTCATCGCCGAGTATCTCGGTGCTGACTTCATTGATCCGGCGGACTACATTATCATCCGGGCGAATGGCACCATCGACCGGGAAAGCTACCGCCTGCTCGGAGAACGGTTGAACGACCCCCGCGCCCTGTACGTCATGGCGGGTTTCTATGGCCGCGACCGCCAGGGCCGGATCAAGACCTTCTCCCGGGGCGGTTCGGACATCTCCGGGGCGATCGCCGCGCGGGCGGCCGGGGCCGTCCTCTATGAGAACTGGACCGACACTTCGGGCATTCTCATGGCCGATCCCCGGATCGTTGATTCCCCGCAGACCATCGACGAAGTCTCCTTCCGAGAGATCCGCGAGATGGCTTACATGGGCGCCTCGGTCTTCCACGACGAGGCGATCCTGCCGGTCCGAGAGGCTGGCATCCCCATCCGCATCAAAAACACCAATCGCCCCGAGGATCCGGGCACTCTGATCGTTCCGGAACTGAGCGAGAAGACACTATCCGGGACGGAGATCGCCGGCATCGCCGGCCGCAGGGATTTCTCCATGATCAATCTGGAGAAATCCCTGATGAATCGGGAAGTGGGCTTTGCCCACCGGCTGCTCGGCATCCTGCGGGAGCAGGGGGTCAGCTTCGAGCAGTGCCCGTCCAGCATCGATTCGATCAGCGTCATTGTCGAAGATGCCCAGCTGCAGGGTATGGACGAGCTGATCCTCGACGAGATCAGGCGCCAGCTCGAGCCCGATCAGTTGTCGCTCGAGCGGAATCTGGCGCTGATTGCGGTGGTCGGTGAGGGCATGGTGCGCACCGTGGGGATCGCTGCCAAGATCTTCACAGCCTTGAAAAACGCCGGGATCAATGTTCGGATCATTAATCAGGGCGCCTCTGAGATGAATATCATCATCGGCGTTGCCGCTGGCGATTACGAGAATGCTGTACGTGCCCTCTACGCCGCCTTCGTGTCAGAAGCCAGAAACCAGAAGCCAGAAACCAGCTTATAATGGCGCCTTCGGCGCAAAAAATACTGGTTTCCCCGGCTTGTCGGGAAGGGTGATCGAACCTTTCAAAATCTTGGGAATTTCTGAGATTGACCTTTAAGAGTTAAGGATTAAGATCTACTCGGATGTCGCCGCCGCGGTTTGTTGCCGGTTCCTGCCCTCTCGAATAAAAAATTGCCCGTGAAACGATTATTTCTCATACTCATCCTGCTGCTGGCCGGCGGGTCCTTCGGCTATATCTATCTCAGCCGCGAAAAACCGATTACCGTTGCGGTCAAGACGGCGGACGTTGGCACGGTCGAAGCCTCAGTGGCCAACACCCGCGCCGGCTCCGTCAAGGCCCGGCGCCGGGCCCTGCTGGCGCCGGCTGTGGGCGGACGGATCGCCGTCCTCGATGTGGAAAAGGGGGATAAGGTCGAGGCCGGCCGGCTGCTGGTCACCCTGTGGAACAAGGATCTGACCGCGGAGCTGGAGCTTGCCCGGCAGCAGGCGGCGGTGGCCGAGGCCTCGGCCCGGGAGGCCTGCCTTACGGCTGACTATGCCGAGCGTCAGGCCAAGCGACAGACCGAGCTGCGCAAGAACCAAGGGACCTCCGAGTCGAGTTACGAGGAGGCCGTGTCCACTGCGGCTGCCAGAAAAGCCGCTTGCAGGGCCGCCGAGGCGCAAAAGGGGGTGAGTCTTGCCCGGATCGATGCGGCGGCGGCGATGGTCGAGCGGACTGTCATCACCGCGCCCTTTGCCGGTATCGTGGCCGAGGTGAACGGCGAGATCGGCGAGTACATCACCCCCTCGCCTCCCGGCATCGCCACGTTGCCGGTGGTCGATCTCATCAACCTGGATTCCCTCTACGTGGCCGCGCCCATTGACGAAATCGACGCCGCCCAGATCCGGCCGCGGATGCCCACCCGCATAACCCTTGACTCCTTCCCGAAGAAGACCTTCATGGGCATGACCCGGGCGATTTCGCCCTATGTTCTGGAGCAGGCGAAGCAGGCCCGCACCGTCGAGGTGGAGGTCGATTTCGACGAGCCTGTGGAGAGTCTCAATCTCCTGGTCGGCTACAGTGCCGACGTCGAGATCATCCTCGAATCCCGGCCGCAGGTGGTGCGGATCCCGAGCGAGGCGCTGTTGAAGGACGGCCATGTCTATGTTTTAGACCGGGCGGCCGGCCGCCTGCAGTACCGCAAGGTGCAAACCGGGCTCGCCAACTGGCAGTTCACCGAGATCCGGGAAGGGGTGGCGGAAGGCGAACAGGTGGTCACGACCATTGACCGCGAGGGCCTCAAGGATGGGGTGGCTGCGGTGGTCGAGGCCGGTGACGAGGGTCTGAAGTGATCGAACTGCGCGACATCAGCCGGACCTTCACGGTCGGCGGTCAGGAGGTCCGGGCCATGGACCACGTGTCGCTTGCCATCGACGCCGGCGAGTATCTGTCGATCATGGGACCGTCGGGCTCGGGCAAGTCGACGCTTTTGAACATCATTGGCCTGCTTGACACCCCGAACAGCGGCACCTATCTCCTGGACGGCAAGGACGTGACGAGCCTCGACGACCGCGAGCTGGCGGCCACCCGCAGCCTGAAGATCGGCTTCATCTTCCAGTTTTTCCATCTCATCCCGCGGCTCACCGCCCAGCAGAACATCGAGCTGCCGCTGATGTTGGCTGGCGTCGCGGCCCGCGAGCGCCACGAGCGGAGCGCATCGCTTATCGAGAGTTTCGGCCTTGCCCAGCGGCGCCACCACAAGCCGGACGAGCTGTCCGGCGGCCAGCGCCAGCGCGTGGCCATCGCCCGGGCGGTGATCAACCGGCCGGCGGTGCTGCTGGCCGACGAGCCCACCGGCAACCTCGACCGCAGCAGCGGGGCGGAGATCATCGAACTGCTCGAGCGGCTGAACGCGGCCGGCCAGACCCTGGTGGTGGTGACCCACGATCCGGAGATCGGCGACCGGGCCCGCCGGCGCGTTCGGGTGGTGGACGGTCGGCTGGCCTTCGACAGCGGAGGCTAGGGGCATGCGGCCGCTGGATATCCTCCGTTTCGGCCTCGCGAGTCTCGGCAGCAACCGGGTGCGCACGGGGCTCATGCTGCTGGCCATGAGCATCGGCGTGGCCGCCGTGGTCCTGCTCACCGGCATCGGCAACGCGGCCCGGCTCTATATCGTCGATCAGTTTTCGTCGCTCGGCACCAATCTCGTCATCATCATTCCCGGTCGGGCCGAAACCGCTTCCAACACCCCGGCGACGCTGGTCGGCGAGACGCCGCGGGACCTGACCCTGGAAGATGCCCTGGCGCTCACGCGCAGCGAACTTGTCGGGAGGGTCGCGCCGCTCAATATCGGCGAGCTGCACGCGGTCCGGCGGGGGAGGGAACGACAGGTCCCGGTGCTCGGCTCGACCACCTCCTTCCTCGATATCCATCACCTGCAGCTGGCCTTGGGCAGCTTTCTGCCCGACGAGGACTGGGATATCGCCCGGCCGGTCTGCGTCATCGGCAGCAAGGTCCATGCGGAACTCTTCGGCCGTGAGTCGGCCATGGGCGAACTGATCCGGCTTGGCGGATACCGCTGCCGGGTGATCGGCATCCTCAGCTCGGAAGGCAGATCGCTCGGTTTCGACACCCAGGAACTGGTGATCGTGCCCGTGGCCTTCGCCCAGATGCTCTACAACACCAGCGGCCTCTTCCGCATCCTCGTCGAGGCCAAGGATCAGCAAACCCTGCCCAAATTGAAGACCTTCATTACCGAGACCATCGCCAGGCGCCACCACGGCGAGGAGGATGTGACAATCATCACCCAGGATTCGGTGCTCGCCACCTTCGACAAGATCATGGGAACGCTGACGCTGACCGTCGCCGGGATCGCCGCTATCAGCCTGGTGGTCGCCGGGATCCTGATCATGAACGTGATGCTCATGTCGGTGGTCCAGCGGACCGCCGAGATCGGCCTGTGCAAGGCGCTGGGGGCGACGAAGGCGCGGATCATGACAATATTGGTCAGCGAGGCCCTGCTTCTCTCCGCCATCGGAGGTGCCCTCGGCCTGATCCTCGGCTTTGCCGGGGCCTGGGGCATCGCCCAGCTCTATCCGCAGTTCAAGACCATGCCGCCCGCATGGGCGGTGGCGGCGGCCATGGGAACCGCCCTGGCCACCGGTTTTGTCTTCTCGCTCCTGCCTGCGCGCCGGGCGGCCCGCCTCGACCCGATCCGGGCGCTCTCCGGACATTGAGGATGGCTGGCCATGCAGATCCTCGACCAGATCCGCTTCATCACCGCCTCCATCCGGGCTAAGCGGCTGCAGTCCTTCCTCACCGGCCTCGGGATCGCCGTAGGCATCGGCGCCGTCATCCTCCTCACCTCCATGGGCGAGGGCTTGCAGCGTTTCGTGATCGCCGAGTTCACCCAGTTCGGCACCAACCTCATCGCCATCAATCCCGGCAAGGTGACCACCATGGGCACTACCCTGGGCATCCTCGGATCAGAGCGGCTGCTGACGCTGGAGGATTGCGACGCCCTGCGCCGGCTGCCCCAGGTCGAGGCGGTGGTGCCCATGGTCCAGGGCAATGTCGAGGTGAAGGCTGAAGGCCGCACCCGGCGCATCACCCTCTACGGCGTGGGGCCGGAGATGGACAGGGCCTTCCGCCTGCGGGTGGCGACCGGCCGGTTCCTGCCGCCGGACGATCCCCGGCTGGCCAGGCCCTTCGTGGTGCTGGGAGACAAAGTGGCCCAAGAACTGTTCCCGGGGGAGAATCCCCTGGGCCGGCGAATTCAGGTAGGCAACCAGCCGGGCCGGGTAATCGGGGTGATGGAACCGAAAGGGCAGATCCTGGGCTTCGACATGGACGACACCATCTACATCCCGGCGGTGCGAGCCCTGGATCTCTTCGACCGGGAGGGGTTGATGGAGATCGATGTCCTCTACCGCAGCGGCTATCAGCCGGAAGAGGTGGTGGCGGCCATCCGCCGCATCCTCATCAACAGGCACGGGCAGGAGGATTTCACCATCACCACTCAGCAGCAGATGCTGGACGTGCTCGGCTCCGTGCTCGACATGCTGACGGTGGCTGTGGGCGCCCTGGGCGGCATTTCGCTGCTCGTCGGCAGCGTCGGCATCTTCACCATCATGACCATCGCCGTGCGCGAGCGCACCGCTGAGATCGGCCTATTGCGGGCCCTCGGCGCCACGAGGCAGCACATCCTGCTACTCTTTCTCCTCGAGGGGACGGTGCTTTCGGGTCTGGGCGGCAGCACGGGGCTTGTGGCCGGCGCCGCCATAGCCTGGATCATCCACGTCTTCGTGCCGCTTCTGCCCGTCCACACGCCCTGGAGTTTCGTCGTGCTCGCCGAACTGCTGGCAATGGGCATCGGCATCGTTGCCGGGATCCTCCCGGCCCGGCAGGCGGCCGGACTCGATCCGGTCGAGGCCCTGAGGTCGGAATAAGGGCCAGGCTCCTAGGCTATCACCATATTCGACTCCCTGTTCGTTCTTCCCCTCGACTTCGCCTGGTCCAGCGCCATGGCGGCATTGCGAACGAGCGTCTCTTCATTTTCGCCGTGGATTGGAAACATGGCCAAGCCAAAACTGAAACTGACAGTGAAGGCGGTGCCGTTCAGGTCATAATCGGGAGAGAGCTTTTTCAAGATTTTTCTGGCAACGTTGAGGGTGTCTCCAGTGGTCGCGGTGTTGCCGAGGATGATGCCGAACTCGTCGTTTCCGAGCCTCGCCACAGTATCGCTCTCCCGCAGCAGGCCGTCGAGTCTTCCCGCAATTCCCTGGAGCAGCCGGTCGCCTGCTTGATGCCCGAGAGTGGTGTTGACATTTCTGAAGCCGTCAACATTGATGAAGATGAGGGAGAAGGGTGTGTCGTTGCGGCGGGAGCGGGCGAACTCCGACTTCAGCCTGTCGCTGAACATCGACCGGTTGGCCAGGCCGGTCAGCGTGTCGTAATAAGCTAGTCGGTGCAAGGTTTCCTCGGTGGCCCGTTTATCGGTGATATCGTCGAGCAGGAGCAGAACTCCCGTCGGAGTATCGCCATCGAAGGTGCCGGAGAGTGTCGCCTGGATAGTTTTCAAGCGATTGTTGTCCCGGCGCTGCATGGTGAAGGTGTAGGTGTCCCCGTTGCAGATCCTGGCCAGCGCCTGCTCGAGCCGGCCGTAGGGGATGTTCCGATGCTCGACCAGGGTGCGGATGTCCTTGCCCACCACATCCTGTGCCGTGATGCCGAGGATGAATTCGGCGGAATGGGTCAGGTGGCTGACCTGCAGTTCCCGGTCGGTGAGAACAATCCCGGCGGAGATGGCTGAGTTGAGGAGGGCGTCGAGGAAGAGGGACTTCTCCGCCAGAAGGCGCCGGGTTTCCGCGAGTTCCTCGGACTGTTCCCGGGCGACGACTCGCATCGTCTCGATAAACCTGCTTTCCAGTCCGCGAACCAGGTCGGTCTGGGTAACCACCCCGATGGCCTTGCCCTGGCTGTTGATCACCACCAGGTGGCGAATGTCGTACTCGTGCATCCGGGCGGTGGCCTTGAAGACGAGTTGATCGGCGCCGATTGTCTGTACGGGGCTGCTCATCACTTCCTGGATCATCGTGTTCTCGATATCCGTGCCCGCCGCGGCGAAACCAGCCATATCGCGCTCGGTGACCACGCCCACCGGCTGGAGCTGACGGGAGACGATGAGAAAACTGAGCGAGCCGTCGGCCATGGCCTTGGCCGCACGGGCCACGCTATCGTAGGGATCGACGGTGATAATGCGCTTGTTCATGATCTGCCCGACCGTATAGCCTTTCTCCAGGTACTCGGATTCGAAGTGGTCGAGCAGGTCGGACTGGGTGACGAGGCCCTGGACCTTGTGTTCGTGGTCGACCACCACCAGATGGCGGATGAGCTTTTCGGTGAGCACGCTGAAAGCTTCGTACAGCATAGTGTCCGCGGTGATGGTGTGGACATCGCGGGTCATGAACCGGTCGATGGTGTTGTCGGCGAAATCGACATGGGGCCGGGCCATATACCGGACGATATCCCGTTCGGTGAAGATTCCAACAGGTTTTTCCTCCTCGGTGAGGACGATGCAGCTGATGTTCTTCTCCCGCATGATATCCATGACCAGGGTGGCGGAAGTGTCGGGGGGGACTGCGTATATTTCAGGCCGGTAAATATCCTCTACTCGTTTTTTCATGGTGACCCCCCTGAGGAAAAAGGCTGTGGTTACGAGTCTGGCGGTCGGTCCTTATGGTTGGCAAATGATGTAACCAGGTCTTCATTTCAATTTATCTGCTGGAGATTACTTAAGTATACTACCTGATATCAGGATTAGTCCAGGTGCTCGGGGAAGATTGGTCCGCAATTCGGATAAGGTTTTATATTGACGGGAGTTTGGGGCTATTGGAAATCGACCCTCACAGGTGCGTTGTGCCCTCGGCAGCGCCCGCAACAGCCTGTCTTCTTTTTTTCATAGACGATCACCTTGCCCCTGTCCCAGCCGATTTCCAGCCCCTTTCGGCCGGTCAGATAGACCCGGTCTCGAGGGAGCTGCGCCATTCCGAGTCCGCGGTCGAAGGCCTCCCTGGCCTCAGGCTCGACCGAGTCGAGTCCGGCAGTATGGATGAAGATGTTGCCCTGTCCCGGATAGGTCTCGGCCATGGCCCGGGTCAGCTCCTCCGCCGTCTCGGGCGTGAACCGGCCATGGAGTCTGATGTGCAGGTTGCCGTTGCGTTGTATTGTTTCCAATCGGTTTTCGGTATTCATTTTGCTCCTTTCGAGTGAGAGTATTTGTTGGGAAGAGATGCTATTGAACGATGTGGGTCAGGCCTCTGGCCAGGGCGGAGAGGCTCGCGCTCCGCATCGGGATGAACCTTTTCCGAAAGCGTTTGCACATTTTCTTGACGCAGTTGCAGGCGTCGTGGCTGACGCAGTCGATCGGGCACAGCACCGCGTCGGCCGTGGCCAGCATCTTGGGCAGGAGATTGCGCGAGGCCTCTCGGCCGCCGTCATGGTGCAGGAAACGGCCGCCGGATTTTTCGACCAGTTGCCGGTAATGGGAGACCAGATTGTGCATGCCGCCGACGTAGAGAACAGTCTGGCCGCAGAGATTGATGCCGGGACAGTTGGCGGTATCCCGGTCGGCACAGGTTGAGCACTCATTGCTCCCCGACTCTTGACGCAGGAGCATGTTTTCCAGCGCGGAGATTTCCCTGTCCCGCTCTTTTGCCCGCAGATCGAGAATGCGCCGCTGTTCCGCCATCCCGGCCATGGCCGCGGAAAGCTCGTCGATCTGGGCGGCAAGTTCGGCATTCTGGTGCAGCAGCCGCTCGTTTTCCCGGCGCTCGACCGACTCGCGAAGGGTCTGCTCGAGAAGTCGGCAGCGTTCGTTCCGGGCGGCGATTTCCTCGCGCAGCCGGCTGTTCTCGCGGCTCTCGGCGGCCCGGGCGTCGAGCTTCATGGAGAGGTCGGCTAGCTCTTCCTGCAGCCTCCGTTTTTCCCGCAGGTGTAGTTCCCGTTCCGAACCGAGCACCTCTTCGAGCATCGACACCTTCAGCCGGAGGTTGGCGATCAGCTCCTTTCTTCTGCGATAGCCGGCGACTCCCTCGTGGCTCAGCATATGCAATTCCCTGGAGTACTGTGCGACGAGCTCCATGGAGGCAAGGGGATGAGTAACCACGGCCCACCAGGCGCTGTCCGGCCGACCATCGGCAAGGTCCGCCGCCCAGAGGGTCTTGATCTCCTCTTCAGTGTCGACCAATAAGTATTTCCTGGTCTCTTGCCGAAACTTCTTTTCCAGGTACTTATGCAGGGTCTTGCCCGGCAAGTCCTGGCGGCCTGCGATGGCAATAAACCTGGTATGCAGCTGATAGTCTTCGGCGCCGGGTTCGATGCCGAAGACCTTCTCTTCGGCGAGCCTGCGCAGCTCGGTGCGGGTCAGGCAGCTGCCGATCAGCGCACATTTGAAACATTCTTCGATTTCCCATAGTTTTTTCCGCCTAAGCGGTTGCCGATTCGAGTTCTGCTGGTTCATGATCATTCGGATGTTTGAGATTGGCGAATTTGTCTTCCGCGGCGGATTCTTTTGCATGGAAGCGATTATTTTTCGGCTTCCATGCAAGGCTGATCATTTCTATTCCTTATCAGAAGGCATAGGCGAGTCTGGTGGTGAAGCCGTAACCGTCCTCGCCGGTGCCGCCGTCTCCCACGGCATAGTCCTGGTCATAATAATATTCGAGGCTCACGTGGGTGTTCTTGACCACCTCCATGGAAACCGCGGCGATCAACCGCTGTTCGGGCAGACTCAGGGCAACGGCCTCGCGGGAACCCTGGTAACCCGCCGCAATGACCGTCTCGCGTGACAAGAGCTCGGTGGTGTAGGCGAGTTCGGTGTTCCAGGCGGCGGGCTTGGCGCCGCTTTCGGCTCCGTCTTCGGGAGCCAGTTCGTCGGATGCAAAGCTGTCCAACGCGGAGGTGTATTCGCCTATCACGGCGAAGGGACCGTGTCCAGCATCGAGATGTATACTGATGCCGTTCACCAGGGAGGCGAGGGTATCGATCCCGCCCTCACTCAGTACGTCGGCTATCCCTTCGGCGTCGGCGATATTGTTGACCCAGGCGATCCCGGTGTTGAGGGCGGTTTCGTCCTGCTCCCAGGCATAGGTGAGTGCCGCGCCGACACCTCTCAGGGATTCGCTCTCTCCGGTTTCCTGCATTCCCTTGTAACCGAAGAATTCCCCGGTGAGGCCGAAAAGCTCGAGGCCGGCTGTTACGCCCTCGACGTTGATTTCTCCGAGGAGTTGGGTCAGTGGATCCTGGAGCATGTTGGTGGCGAAATAACCGAACGGCACATAGACTCTGCCGGCGGTGAGGAAGAAAGGCATTTTCTCCGTCTTGCCCAGGGTGATGTTAGCCTGGTCGAGAAAAAAGTCATCTTCCTCATAGGTGACTACGACCAGGCCGCTTGCCCATTCCGCGACCCGGGCGGCGAGGGCGAGCTCAACGGTGGAGAGTTCGATGGTGCTTGTGTCCGCGCCCTCAAAATCTCTTGCGACGATCGCATCGACTTCGACCAGGCCGTTCAGCGTCAGGTATTCATTGAGCTTCAGGCCTTCCTCCTCCGGCCGGGTATCGCCCGCCGGTCCACCGTCCTCCCGAACGGGTTCATGCACCTGGGTGGTCTTTGCCTGTACCATCTCCGGGGTGGCGGTATCAGCCACGGCAAAGGGTGTATAGGTCATCCACATGACGGCCGTCCCGATGGCCAAAGCTCGATTCACTCTCTTGTACATAATTTCTTCCTTTGCTCCTGCTCTGTTATCGTAAATTCCCTTCTCCTCAGCAGGGGAAGGTCTGCCATTGATCAAGCTGTGGTATGAGGAGGAATTCACGTATGTTATGAGATGAATTCCATGAATTAGGCGCAGCTAATTTCAGCAGGGCAATCTACAATATTTCTTCAGGGAGTCAATCGAAAATTAGATACACCTAATAAATTTTTTCATCCAAATTTCGGGGTCTGCCATTTACCTTAGAAATTCATTGTTTGTTTCGTTGAAATAAATCTCCTGCAGGTACTTACCTTGTGGGGGAAGTTTTTCGCGAGGGTCTCAAGTGCTTTCGCCTCCAGGCGGGTTTGGTCATGAGAGACAGCTGTGGAGGTAAAATCTTGATGAAAAAATTTGGTGCAAATTGTAATCCCCTTATATGTGAGAAAATGGACTAGACGGAAACCCCTTGCCGCGGGCAGAAAACCTCCTCTCCGGCACAATACTGAAGGGAGAATTTCAAGAGGAAATGGAAGCACAAGAAGAACTTACGAATTGAAATAATCGAGGCGAAACGCATGACCACAAAGCTCGACAACCTCAGGATTTTCGATGGCCACAACGATTCCCTGATGATTCTTTCCGGAACCACACGATCTTTCCTTGATCGGGGCGAAATCGGCCATTTCGATATTCCCCGGGCAGTGGAGGGGCGGTTCGGCGGCGGTCTGTTCGCCATTTTCGTCCCGCCGCCGGGAATGCAGCCGGAGGATGGAGTCTTCTCGATCTCGCTGCCGGCCAAAGGCGGGGAGGAATCGCAGCCCATCCCCGGCGATTACGCTGAGTGGGTCACCAATCGTTGCATCGATCGTTTTCTGCTGCTGGAGGAACAGGCGGGAGGCCGCATCCGCCTGACCAGGTCTCACGAGCAGCTGGCGCGCCAGTTCGCGGACGGCACAATATCCGCCATCCTGCACTTCGAGGGGGCGGAGGCCATCGCCTCCGATCTCGCCAATCTCGACCACTATTACGACCGGGGCCTGCGCTCCCTCGGCCTCGTCTGGAGCCGGCCCAACGCCTTCGGCTTCGGAGTGGACTTCGCCTTTCCCGGCGGTCCCGATACCGGACCCGGTCTGACTCCGGCCGGTTTCGAACTGGTTGCCGCCTGCAATGCCAAAGGCATCCTGCTCGACCTCTCCCACCTGAATGAAAAGGGATTCTGGGATGTGGCACGGATATCCGGCAAACCTCTGGTGGCCAGCCACTCCTGCATGCACGGCCTCTGTCCATGCTCGCGTAATCTGACCGACGCCCAGCTCTCGGCCATCAAGGAGTCTGGCGGCGTGGTCGGCATCAATTTCGCCCCGGCTTTTCTAAGAGCCGACGGACAGCTCACCGCCCGGACGCCGATCAGCGAAATCGTCCGCCACATTCTTTACGGTGTCGACAGGATGGGCATCGATCACGTGGCCTTCGGATCCGACCTGGACGGAGTCCTCTTGCCCGAAGAGGTGGGCAGCGTGGCGGGATTGCCGAAGATTCTCGCCAAGCTGGCGGAGGAAGGCTTCGACCGGCCGGCACTGGAAAAGATCGCCCACGGCAACTGGTTCAGGGTGATCGGGGAGACCTTGAAGTCCTGAGCGACCGATTTCCGTGGATCCATCTTGTCTTATCCCCAAATTGCTTCTATACTGGCTCTGGCTGCGGCCATGAAATTTCCCGCTCCTCCGGGATCGGGGGTGTAACCATTCCCGCGGTTCACCCGTCAGCAAACTCTCCAGGTCTTGGTCGAAATGAAGGTGAACGATAAACTTTTCCCCATCCTGCTGGGCATCCCGTGTTTTATGCCATTTCTCCGGCGGCTGTCGCAGCTGGACGGTCAGGAGCCGATCGGCCTGGTGTCCGACCTCGGCTGCGGCCTTCTGCTCTTTTTCATCCTCCTGGCCGGCCCTTTTCGGCTTCGTTTACCGCTCCTGCTCTTCTGGGTGCTGTTCCAGGCCGGTTCGATGGAACTGCAAGTGGCCATCCAGCGGCTGCCTTCCTTATCCGATCTGCAATATCTGGCCGATCCGGAGTTCGTCTTCAATTCCGTATTCGGCATGCACCTCGCCCACCCGCTGTTCACCGCCCTGTTGCTCCTCTCATTCTGCCTTACCGTTTTTTGGCGCGGGTCCGAGCGCCGGCCCGCCGTCCGGCCAATCCTTTTGGCAGCGGGGACGGCAGCGGGTATTATCCTGCTGGCGATCCAGGTCCAGCTCAGCCACCGGCATGAGGATGTCAGCGTGGCCTCTCGGTACAACCCTCTGCACTGGTTCGTCCGGGACGCCCTGCTCAGTTCCCTGCAGGAGCCTCCGCTGCTCCTGACAATCGCCGATCTGCCGCCGGACCTCAAGCAGGTGGACCTGAGCGGGGCCTCGCTGCTGGAGAGGGGTCGCGGCAAAAACGTCATGATTATCGTCCTGGAGGGGCTGACCGGGCTCTATCACCCGGAGATCAGGCAGGCGATGGGGGTGCAGGCAGAGGCGTTTTCAATGCAGGCTCTGGCGGATGCCACGCCAGGCGGCATGCTCGTGCCCGACTTCGCGACCCATAGCCACCAGACGATCCGGGGAATCTATTCCCTGCTGTGCGGGGATTTCAGCAAGTTTTCCTTTGAGACGCCCAAGGCCTTCGAGCTGCAGCAGAACCTCGGCCGGGCGGGGGACTGCCTGCCGGCGAGAATGGCGGAGGCCGGCTGGACCACCCATTTCCTCCAGGCCGCGAGCCTCAATTTCATGAGCAAGGATCGGGTCATGCCCATGATCGGCTTCCAGGAGGTGCACGGCAGCGAGTGGTTCACCGAGCCCGATCCAGACGCCTCCATGTGGGGGCCGAGCGATCCGGCCTTTTTCCGGCAGATTATTCCCTACATAAGGGATCTCCGAAACCAGGAGAAACCGTGGCTGCTCACCCTGCTGACGGTCGGCACCCATCATCCTTTCCACGTCTCCGATGAAGTGGCGGAACGTTATCCCGACCGGAGGACCGCCACGGTCGCCATCCTCGACAGGGCAGTCGCCGATTTCATCACGTGGCTGAATCAGGAGAAGATTCTAGACGACACTCTGGTCGTCCTCACCAGCGATGAATCCCACGGCTCGGAACTGGCCGAGTGGATGAGCAGCTGGGGCTTTCTCGTCGTTCTCGCTCCGGATGGCGACCGGCTGCCCCGGCTGAAGGAGGGCTCCTACGGCCTCGTCGATATGACGCTATCCATTTTCGACTACTTCAATCTCGAGATGCCGAAGTCCCTGGTGGGCCGGAGCATCTTCCGCGACTACCGGAAGTCCAGGGAGATGGTGAGCTACACCGGCGGCAAGCTCCGCTGGCACGGCGCCGACAATATCAGCTACGAGTGCACCAGGGAGGGCAGCTGCCTGAAGGCCAAATCCCGGTCGCTGCTTGGCGAGCCGGCCGCTCTGCTGGGGCCGGACAAGCCTGCCCACACCAACCGGCTGTGGGCGATGGCCGCCGCCATGGATCATTCCGTCGCCGAACAGAACAGGAGCCAGGTCCTGCAGTTCGCCGGCGGCGAGATCCGCAAGCTGCCGGAAAAGTGGGGCAACGAGTGGTCGGACAGCCTCGCCGGGGCCCAGTATCTGCAGTTCCCGGCCGGCTCCAGGGTCCATGTGTCCATCCGGGTTCTGGCCCTGCAGGCTTCCGAGGAGGGACTGCAGCTCCAGCTCTTCCTGCGCCAGAACGAACATCCGGTTTCCGACATCGCTTACGATACCTTCCCGACCCTGTTTGCCGGGGAGGAGGGGAGGGTCGAATTCGACTTCATCAACGCCGAGGCGAGGCAGTCGTTTTCCTTTCATCTGGTGGGCGAAGGCAAGGACGCCGCCGTGCAGCTCGAGGAATTCAACGTGACGGTTGAGCAGAATCGTACCTGATCCTGCCTTGCCGGCCTTTGGGCGCCGGATCCCGGCGGACCCAAGGGTCCTGCCATTTCGCCAACCGTATTATTTCACCATCGCCGCTTGCCTTCCGCGCGCAAAAAATTACCTTGTCATAAGCCTTTGAACAATGTAGTAATTTACAAGACCCACGACCCCAAAGAGGACCCGCACCCTTGCCACCTTATCCATACCCCCGCCTTTCACCCTCAGCAGAATGAACTCCTGGCTTATGACGTTTTACCGATGGAAGGCGATACGGCGGACAGGCGTGATCTGGCTGGTCTTGCTGACCGGCTGCCCGGCGGTGGGCCCCGATTATCGATCGCCGCAGCCGGAGATGCCGGCGGCGTGGCAGGGTTCCATCGCCCTTTCCACTTTCGGCGCCGGGTACGCCAGCGGCCGGTGGTGGACCCTCTTTCGCGACCCCCTGCTCGACTCCCTGGTCATGCGGGCCTCGGCCGCCAACCTTGACCTGCAGCGCGCCGCCGCCCGCATCCGCGAGGCGAGGGCCGAACGGGTAATCGCCGGGGCGACCGGATCCATCTTCGGTTCGGCGGAGGCGAGCCACAGCCGGCGGAGCGAGAATGTCTCCTCCACGGGGAGCAATCGGAACCTCTTCCAGATCGGCTTCGACGCCGCCTGGGAGATCGACATCTTTGGCGGTGTGAGGCGGTCGGTGGAATCGGCCGATGCGGCCCTTGCCGCCACCGAGGAGGATCTGCGCGCTGTCCTGGTCACCCTGCAGGCGGAGGTCGCGAGGAATTACCTGGAACTGCGGGGCAGCGAAAAGCGCCTCGCAACCACCCGCAAGAACATCGCCACCCAGGAAAGAACGGTGGAAGTAGTCAGAGGCCGCTACGAGATGGGTCTCGGCAACGAACTCGACCTGGTCCAGGCCGAGACTCAGCTGGCCCTGACCAGGGCCACGGTGCCGGCCCTGGAGGCGGCCGCCCGGCAGTCGATGTACCAGTTGGCCCTCCTTCTCGGCGGCCATCCGGGAAGCCTCACAGCCGAGTTGTCCCGGGAGGCAGCCATCCCCCTCGCGCCGGACGGGATTCCGGTAGACCTGCCGTCCGAGCTCATGCGTCAGCGCCCCGACATCCGCGCCGCGGAACGCCGCCTGGCCGCCGCCACCGCCGATATCGGCGTTGCCACCGCCGAGCTTTTCCCCCGCTTTTCCCTGCCGGCTGCCATCGGACTGCAGAGCACCAGCCTCGGGGATCTCATCAGCAAAAGCAGCCGCTTTTGGGCGGCCGGGCCGGTCATCGACCTGGCGCTGTTCGACCAGGGCCGGCGGCGGGCGGGCGTCGAAATCAGCGAGGCGCGCCGGGATGCGGCGATTGCCGAGTATCAACAGTCGGTGCTTGCCGCCTTTGCCGAGGTTGAGATAGGTCTCGCGGCCTTTGTCAAGGAACAGGAGACGAGGCGCATTCTCATGGAGGCCGTCGACTCGAGCGAAAGGGCGGTGGCGATGGCCACGGGGCTCTTCGAGAGCGGTCTTACGGATTTCCTCAATGTTCTCCAGAGCGAGCGCGCCCTGTACCAATCCGAGGATCAGCTGGCCCAAAGCGAGCAGCGGCTCAATTTAGCCCTTGTGGCGATCTTCAAGGCCCTGGGCGGCGGCTGGCGGGACGGGCTGGAACAAGGCGTGGCTGCCGGCGGCAATGTGCAGGAAACCGAAACAGATACTTCAGCGGTAGATTGATCATGATGAAGAAAATCTTGAAAACCCGCGCCACACGTCGAAAGGGATTTTTGCTTGCCGGCTTATTCCTGCTCGTCCTGTTTTTAGCCGGATGTTCCGCCGACCAGCCTGGCGGCAAGGCAAAGGCCGACCAGCCGAAGAAGCGGGCCGTGCCGGTGCTGGTGGGTGAGGCCTTGCAGAAGAGCGTGCCGGTGGAGCTGCGGGCCGTCGGCACGGTGGAGCCCTACGCCTCGGTGTCGGTCAAGTCCCAGGTCACCGGCATCCTGCAGAGCATCCACTTCCGGGAAGGCGATGAGGTGAAGAAGGGGGATCTCCTCTTTTCCCTCGATCCCCGGCCGTACACCGCGATGCTCAACCAGGCGCAGGGCAATCTCGCCCGGGACCGGGCGGAGCTCGAAAATGCCAAAAAAGAGCTGGAGCGCTACAGCCGGGCTGCCAAAAAGGGCTATGTCTCGACGGAACAGGCCGAGCAGGCCCAGACCAAGGTGGCGACGCTCTCCGCCAGCATCAAGGCGGGCGAGGCGGCGGTGGAAAATGCCCGGCTGCAGCTGGAATACTGCACGATCGCCGCCCCCATCGACGGGCGCACCGGTCAGCAGGTGGTTTTCTCCGGCAACCTGATCAAGGCCAATGACGAAACCATGGTGACCATCAATCAGGTCAGCCCGGTCAAGGTCTCCTTTGCCGTCCCCGGCCGCCATTTCGGCGAGCTGAAAAAATACCGGGAGGAGGGATCGCTGCAGGTGCTCATCGCCGAGCCTGCGGGCGAAATCCCCGCGGCATTTTCCTTTTTCGACAACAGCGTCGACTCCACCACCGGCACACTGCTCCTGAAGGCCGAGGCCGCCAATCGCGATAAGGCCCTCTGGCCCGGACAATTCGTCGAGGTGCGGCTGGTGCTTACCACCCGGCCGGATGTCACGGTGGTGCCCAGCACCGCCATTCAGGTGAGCCAGAGCGGGCCCCATGTTTTCGTGGTGAGGGACGATATGACCGTCGAGGACCGGCGGATCGAGGCGGGGATGGTCTTCGGTGACGAGACCGTTGTGGAGAAGGGCATCTCTCCCGGGGAAAGGGTGGTGACCGACGGCCAGCTGCAGCTCACGGACGGGGCCAAGGTCGTCGACCGCAGGGCGCCCGCGGAACAGACGGCCTCGCCTTCGGGCCGGGAGGCGGGGCGGGGCAGGTCATGATCTCGATGTCCGACATCTTCATCCGTCGGCCGGTCATGACCGTGCTGACGATGCTGACCATCCTGCTCTTCGGCCTCATCGGCTATAAGCAGCTGCCGGTCAGCGACCTGCCGAACGTCGACTACCCGACCATCAACGTCTCGGCGACTCTTCCGGGGGCGAATCCGGACACCATGGCGGCCTCCGTCGCCACCGTGCTCGAGAAGGAGTTTTCGCGGATCGCCGGCATCGACTCGATGACCTCCGTCTCCACCGCCGGCCGCACCCAGATCACCCTGCAGTTCGCCCTTGAACGGGACATCGATTCCGCCGCCCAGGACGTCCAGTCGGCCCTCAGCTCGGCCGCTGGGCGCCTCCCCGACAACATGCCTTCGCCGCCGACCTTCAGGAAGGCCAACCCCTCCGATCTGCCGATCCTCTACATCTCGCTCGCCAGCCCGACCCTGCCGCTCAGC
The DNA here is from genome assembly GCA_023412495.1 of Pseudomonadota bacterium. The sequence continues at coordinate 150,466 of JAEYNP010000113.1, read as the reverse complement.
GTGCTCGACCAGTACGGCCAGACCATCAGCCAGCGGCTGTCGACGATTCTCGGCGTCGCCCAGGTGGCGATACGCGGCTCGCAGAAGTTTGCGGTGCGCATCCAGCTCGACCCGGTGGCGCTGAAGGCCTTCGATATCGATGTGGCCGAGGTGGCGAACGCCGTCGATGCCCAGAACACCAACCGGCCGCTGGGTGAGCTCTCCGGCGAGCGGAAGAAAGTGACGCTGCAGGACAACGGCCAGCTGGAGGCGGCCAGGGAGTACCGGGATATCGTCGTGGCCGTGCGCAACGGCCGGCCGGTGCGGCTCGCCGAGGTGGCGACGGTGCTCGACAGTGTCGAGGACGATCAGGATGCCGCCTGGTTCTTCACCCGGACGAGCAAGGCCCAGTCCATTTTCCTGGCAGTCTTCAAACAGCCGGGTATGAATACCCTGGAGGTCGCCGAGGCGGTGAAGGCCGTGCTGCCCGATCTGGCGGAAAGCCTTCCGGCTTCCGCGAAACTCACCATACTCCGCGACGGCAGCATCCCGATTCGGGATTCGGTGCACGAGATCCAGTTCACCATGCTGCTCACGCTCGCCCTGGTGGTGATGGTCATCTTCCTCTTCATCCGCAACCTCTCCGCCACCACCATTCCCAGCCTGTCCCTGCCCATGTCCATTGTCGGCACCTTCGCCGTCATGTATCTGCTGGGCTACAGCCTGGACAACATCTCGCTGATGGCGCTGACGCTTTCAGTCGGCTTCGTCGTGGACGACTCCATCGTCATGCTGGAGAACATCGTCCGGCACATGGAGATGGGCAAGAGCCGGATGCAGGCGGCCTTCGACGGGGCGCGGGAGATCGGCTTCACCATCCTGTCCATGACCTTCTCGCTGGTGGCGATCTTCATCCCCCTCTTTTTCCTGGGCGGGATGATGGGCCGGCTCTTCCGGGAGTTCGCGGTGACCATCGGCGTGGCGGTGCTGATCTCCGGAGTGGTGAGTCTCACGCTCACGCCCATGCTCGCCAGCCGTTTCCTGCGCGAGCCGCATCGCATCCGCCACGGCCGGATCTATCTGGCAACCGAGACCATGTACCAGGCGATGGTGGAACTTTACGGCAAAAGCCTGCGCTTCGTCCTCCGCCACAGGGTCGCCACCATGGCCCTGTCGCTCGCGGTGCTGGCGGCGACCGTCTACCTCTTCCAGGTCGTCCCGAAGGGCTTCATCCCGTCCGAGGACCGCGACATGATTCTGGTGAACACCGAGACCGCCCAGGACACCTCCTGGACGTCCATGGTCGGTCATGGCATGCAGCTGGCGGAAATCCTGCAAAAAGATGAAAATGTCGACCGCTTTTTCGTGGACGTCGACGACTCGGTCTTCATCCTGGTGGTGTTGAAGCCCCGTGCGGAAAGACAACTGGGGATCGACCAGGTCATCGCCGAACTGCGGCCGAAACTGAACTCGGTGCCCGGCATCAGGGCCATGCCGATCAACCGGCCGACCATCAATATCGGCGGCCGCAGGACCCGCAGCCTCTACCAGCTCACCCTGCAGGGGCTCGATCTCGACTTGCTCTATTCCTCGGCCAAGAAGCTGGAGACGGTCCTGCGCGACCAGCCGAACCTGCTCGATGTCTCAAGCGATTTGCAGCTCGAAAACCCCGAGCTGAACGTGAAGATCGACCGGGATCGGGCCCTGCTGCTCGGCATCTCGCCGCGCCAGGTCGAGGAAACCCTGTACAGCGCCTTCGGCAAGCGCTCGGTCTCGACAATTAACGGGGCCAATGACCAGTACGAAGTGATCATGGAATTTTTGCCCCGCTACCGGACCGACGCGGCCGTCCTTGACAAGGTGTATGTCCGCTCCAGCCAGGGCAAGCTGGTGCCGCTCACCGCGGTGGCGACGCTCGAGCAGGGGGTCGGGCCGCTGTCCATCAACCATACCGGGCAGCTGCCTTCGGTGACGCTCTCCTTCAACACCCCGCCCGGCGTGGCCCTGGGCGATGTCCTCGCAGACCTGCAGCAGCTCACGGCGACCGTGCTGCCCGACGGGGTGACGTACTCCTTCCAGGGCAACGTCCAGCAGTTCCAGCAATCGCTCGCCAGCATGGGCTGGTTGCTGCTGCTGGCGATCGTCGTCATCTACATCGTGCTCGGCATCCTCTACGAGAGCTTCATCCACCCGCTGACCATCCTCACCGCGCTGCCGTTTGCAGGCTTCGGCGCGCTGCTCACCCTTTTGATCTTCAAGACCGAGCTGTCGATCTACGCCTTTGTCGGCATCATCATGCTGATCGGCCTGGTCAAGAAGAACGGCATCATGATGATCGATTTCGCCGTTGTGGCCCAGGGCGAGGGCAAGAGCCCCGAGGAGGCGATCCACGAGGCCTGCATCATCCGTTTCCGGCCAATCATGATGACCACCATGGCGGCGCTCATGGCCGGCATCCCCATCGCCCTCGGCTACGGCGCCGGCGCCGAATCCCGCCGTCCGCTCGGCCTTGCGGTCGTGGGTGGCCTGCTCTTTTCCCAGACGCTGACCCTCTATGTCACGCCGGTGTTTTACATCTATATGGAGCAACTGCAGCAGTGGCTGAAACGGAGGGGGAGCAAGAAGGAGGCGGAGACCCACCTGTTGACAGATGATGGTTCGCAAGTCCCGAAAAAAAACTGAAAACATATGGAATCACATGCCGTTCGATTTCCTGATCCGAGAGTCGCTGTGTTCGGGAATGTTATGCGCTGGTAGAATTTTTCGAAAACCGGTCAATGTCCATTGCCTCTTCAAGAGACTTTGAAAATGTCGTACAATGGCGAAAGAACAGGGAATGCTCCGGTGCGGCTTGATCCGGTGCAGGATATTTCCCGTCGCCAACCGAACAGGAGTCGTCAGGAGACGGACGGGAGAGTTGCCGGCGCGTTGCGGTTCAGTAACTTCAGCGAAGGAGTTCGAGGGGCGGACTGCCAGGTGGTCTGGCCGGACGCATCGCTGTGCCATTATTTTTTCAAAAGGGGAGTAATGCAATTCGATGAAAGTGAAAGGTTATAAAACAATTCTGTTTACCTCCAATCTTTCCACAGCGAGCCGGATCGCCTTTCGGCACGCCGCCCTGCTGGCCAACCAGTTCCGTGCCAAGATCATTCTACTGCATGTCATGGAACCGCTGCCCAGCAACTACGAAGGACACATGATCGGGCTCTTCGGCAAGGACAAATGGATGGAGGTGGTGAAGCAGCATAAGGAGGAGGCGAGGCATGCCCTCGTCGGCAAGGTTTCGCCCCGGCAGATGGCTAAGACCGCCTTGAGCGAATTCTATATGGAATCGGTCACCAATGAGACGGGATACGATATTCCCGGAAACGAAATCGTGATCGAGAACGGCGAGGTGGTCGAGGTCATCATCAAGGTCGCGAAAGAACAGGCCTGCGACCTGATCATTCTGGGGGCCGGGCAGGGCCTGCTGTCCGGCACCTCTGTCGGCCAGACGATAAAATCGACCCTCAAGAAAGCGAAAATTCCGGTGCTGATCGTTCCGTCGGCCAGCGAATGACACCGGCAGACCAGACGAATGCGGGAGGGGCACCGCCGCCCCTCCCGCCTGCCGTCACCTTTCCGCAGTTGCGGGGCGACGACTCCCCCCGCTCTTTCCTCCCGGCCTTTCAATCGAGGATAAGCACCTTCACGAGTTTGACTTTCTGGTAACTGTTCAGCAACACGTATTTTAGCTCACTGAGGAAAGCGTAGCGGAATCGTCGATGTGATCTTATAAATGGGACGGCTCCTGGCGGAATTTTCGAATTTTCTTAGTCATGGAGTCTTTTCACTCCTCCTTCTTACAAGCAGCGAGATCGATCGAGTACTTGTTGATCTTGTCGTACAGCCCCTTGCGGGAAAGGCCAAGCACCTGGTGGGATGCTCCCACCTTGCCCCCATGCTGGGACAGGACGCGGATGATGTATTCCTTTTCGTGCAACTCCATGTAATCCCTGAGCGATTGCAACCCCTTTCCGCCCGGCTCGGGAGAGAGGGCGGCGGCATCCTTCGCCTGCTCTTCGGGCGGTTCGCCGAAGACGCAGGCCCGCCGCACGTAGTTGCGCAGCTCGCGGATGTTGCCCGGCCAATCCTGGGATGTGATCTTCTCCATCTGCTGGGCGGTGAAGGGCGGCACGGTCTGCTGCCGTTCGCGGCAATATTCCTGGCGAAAATATTCGACCAGAAGCGGGATATCCTCCTTGCGCTTCCTGAGCGACGGGATGTCGATGGACAGGACGTTCAGCCGGTAGAAGAGATCCTGGCGGAATCGCCCGCCGGCGATCTCCTCATGGAGATCCTTGTTGGTCGCCGAGATGATCCTCGCCTGCAGGGGGAGCTGGGTATTGCTGCCCAGGCGGCAGAAGCTGCGTTCCTCGAGGACGCGGAGGAGTTTTGCCTGGAGGGTGTTGGGCAGGCTGCAGATTTCATCGAGAAAGAGTGTCCCGTCCTTGGCATACTCGAACTTGCCGATCTTGGTGGCGACGGCCCCGGTAAAGGCCCCCCGCTCGTGGCCGAAGAGTTCCGATTCGATCATCTCCGCCGGGAGCGCCGCCATGTTGACACCGACGAAGGTACCCCTAGGCCTGGCGATTTGATGAATGGCCCGGGCCACCAGTTCCTTGCCGGTGCCGGTCTCGCCGGACAGCAGCACCGGATCAGCCGCCCTGGCCGCCATCTCCACCACATCGTAGAGACGATGCATCAGCGGGTGACAGCCGACCATGCCGCGGAAAAAGGACTGGCGGCTCTGGCGGGCGAGATCCTCCTGGAGCTGCCGGTTTTCCATGACCAGCCGCCGCTTTTCCACCGCCCGTTGCAGCGAGGCGAGCAGCACCTCTTCGTCCACCGGTTTCTCCAGGAAATCGTAGGCGCCGGTCCGGATGGCCTGCACCGCGAGCGCCACGTCGCCATGGCCGGTGATCATGATGATTGGCAGGTCGCGGTCGATCTTGCCGATTTCCCCGAGCAGCTGCATGCCGTCCATCACCGGCATCCGAATGTCGGCGATGACCGCCATATAGGAATTGCTTTTCACCAGCTCCAGGGCGGCGAGCGGGCTGGCCTGAAGGTCCGCCCGGAACCCGTTCAGCATCAGGGTCTGGCCGATGGCCGACAGCAGATATTGATCGTCATCCACTACCAGAATGGTGCTTTTCTTTTCCATTTTCGACCTTCCCTGCGTTTCATTCCGGCGAGCCGTTCTCTTTTTCATGTTCAGGCAGATAGACGGTGAAGGTTGTCCCGCTGCCGGGCGTGCTGTCCACCTTGATCTGTCCGCTGAATCCCCTGACGATGCGCTCGACGATCGACAGCCCCAAGCCCATCCCGGCGCCGACCTCCCTTGTGGTGAAGAAGGGATCGAAGATCTTGGCCTGGATGGCAGGATCGATCCCCTCGCCGTTGTCGGTGACCGAGATGCCCACATAGGCCTTGGGCTGCAGGCTCTCCGAATCGACACCGGCGTGGCGGAAGGTGGTGATTTTGAGGACCGGCTTCCTGGTCTCGGCCATGGCCTGAATGGCGTTTTGGATCAGGTTGAGCAGGACCTGTTCGATCCGCACCTCGTGGCCCATCACCCAGTAATCCTTCTCAGCCAGTTCCAGGTCGACGGCGATATCCGAGAGCAGCAGCTGGGCGTCCAGGAAACTCAGGACATCGAGAATGATGACGTTGATCCGCACCGGCACGACTTCTTCCCTGGCCTTGCTGGCAAACCCCTTCAGGCTCCTGATGATGGAGGACGAGTGGTTCACCCGCTCGATGATCGTCACCAGGTTCTCCTTGATCATCGCTGCGTTCTCCACCGGGTTGTCCATGGCCTTCACGCAGTTGCGGGCGAGAAGCAGCACGGTGTTGAGCGGCTGGGTCAGCTCGTGGCCGATGCCGGCGGCCATTTCGCCCAGGCTCGCCAGGCGCCCGGAGTGAATGAGCTGATCCTGCACCTCCCGCATCCGCCCCATGACCTCGTAGAAATCGCGGCGGTCGGAGGCTACCAGCATATGGAGAATACGCCCTGATTCCGTCACATAGGTGGTGCCGCGGATAATGACCGGCACGGGCTTGCCGGCCCGGCTGATGAGGGTCGTCTCGAGATCGTGGAATTCCCCGCCCGAGAGCCGCTCGGTGAGCAGCTGCAGACTCTCTCGGCCGGTGATGTCCTTGAGGGCGAGCCCCGGCTCCATGTCCTCGAGTTCCAGCACCCGGTAGAATTCCCTGCTGGCCTGAACAATGTGCAGATCGGCGGACAGAACGATGATCAGGTCGGAGAGGTTGGACATGATCTTGTCGATGAACGATCTGTTGGCCTCGGCCTCCTCGTGCTTCTTCAGGAACCTGATGACCAGGTCTTTCTTCTGTCTCTCCAGGATATCGATCAGCAAGCTTTCACCCGATTTTTCTTCATTCTTTTCGTCATCCATACCCGTCCGTCCCCGCTGTTACTTCGGCTATACACTCGCTTTCCGTCCCGTGATATGACTGTCACCCTCAGTAAACATTATTTGTGTCATTATTTCAAATAATTATATGGATGATTCCGATTTTGTCACCGTAGCTTCACGAAAACAGGGGGTAAGGGCACCGGCGTTCCTTAGGGGTTTGGAGGTAACTTTTCATTATCATTGTTCATAGTTGAATCTTGCCGGGGTAAGGAGGATGGCATGGCGGTTGCTAGCCCTGATTCGCAAAAGGCGTGCCGCTTTCCAGCGACCCTCGCAACATCGGGAGTAGTGCGTCAACAATCGGTTTCTCTCATCAAAATGAGAAATGCGACATCTCATCTCTTATATGGAGGAAAAATTGACAACCTCAGACCCCTTACCGCAAATCCCGAGCTGCAAGGTCCGCGGTCGATTGATCCCCGCGTATGAATTTCTCCCGCGTCTGCGAACACTCTGTTCCTCCCTCGGCTTTCATAACCCTATCGTGACGAGACCCTGCGAGACGGCAGCCAATCTGGCCGAAAGGCTGACCCTGGGATACCGTTCCTCCTCGGATGCCATGTGGGGAGAACAGGACCATATCGTCATTTTTTCCGCCATGATCCCCTATGAACAGAACTGGGGGGCCTACACCGGACTGCCCGGTCAACGGTCCCGGGAAGACTTCGGGAAGGTGGCCCCGGCAACTCCCGCCGAATTCATTGCCCCTTATGTCCGGCAATACCGGTTCGCCCAGGAGCATATCCGCCTGGGCTGCGACAGTACCGGAAAACCGGTGGTGACCATTCCGGAGGGCCTGGTTTCCGGCAAGGGCAATCCGGCCGGGGTCGGCTTGCAAGTGCATGTCGATAGGATTGCCGAAGCCGGCAAAACATTGCAGCGGGATCGCGCTTCCGCTGGGTCGCTGGTCACCCTCCCCCTGTCGGCCGGATTCAGGCAAATCCTGGATGAGCGGGAGTTTTCCTGGCAGCCGGGTGTCTTTAGCCCGATCGGCGAATACTTTGGGCCGGAGCTATTTTTCTTTGCCGGCAAATCACCACAGGATGATCCGCCCCCCTTCCCGGCGGTTGCGGAACTGATGCCCCGGATCGTCACCCAAAAAAACCCCGAACTCGCGGCCACCCTCGTCCACCTTCAGGCCGGTTTCTCCGGGATTTGCGACACCTTTGCCGCCACGGGACCCGATGATCTGCGCAACCTCATCTGTGTTTCCGGGCTCGAGATCGACATGAGAGGCTTCCGCGGCAGGAAGGAACGCTACTTCGTGCCCTGGCAGGCCTGCTGGAAACGGCACGGTTACTGTTACGGCAACATCTATCCGCTGCTGCAGGACGATCTGTTCGTCGCCTTGATGAACTTCAACAGGATGGGCTCGGGGGCCGAATATACCGAATACGAACGTTTATGAATACCTTCCTCCTCTCCCTGGCCCTTATCCTGGCCGGGGGAGCCTTGTCGCTCCTGAGCTGGCGCCGCTTCGCCCTGTCTAAATACGTCTCGGCCGGGATAGTGGCCTGCGCTTCCCTGGCGGCGTTCTTAACCATCTTCACGGCCGCCGAAGAGCCGGAGAGCTTGTCCTGGTCCTGGACCTGGCTGAGGATTTTTGTCCTCGATTTCTCCCTCGACAGGCTGAGCATCTTCTTTCTGGTGCCGATCTTCCTGATCACTCCGCTGGCCACCATGTACGGCTGCCAGTACTTTGCGGACGGCGCCAAGTCGTGGCGTTCGGCGATCAATGTGTTTTTCACGGCCTTCCTGGTCGCCTCCATGGCAATGGTGGTGGCCGCCGGCAACATGCTGAGCTTTGCCATAGCCTGGGAAATGATGTCGATTTCCTCTTTCGTCCTCGTCCTGTACGACTACGAGAAGCAGGAATCGAGGCTTGCCGGCTATCTCTATTTTCTCTTTTCCCAAGCCGGGGCCCTGCTCGTCTTCGCCGCCTTTGCCATCATCTACAGCCATACCGGCAGCTTTTCCTTCGAGGGTGCCAACTCCCTGCCGCTGTCCAGCAAATCGGCGGTCTTCCTGCTCGCCTTTCTCGGTTTCGGCGTCAAGGCGGGGGTCATGCCCGGGCACATCTGGCTGCCCCATGCTCATCCTGCCGCACCCAGTCATATCTCGGCGCTAATGTCTGGGGTCATGATCAAGATGGGGATCTACGGCATCCTCAGGATGTTCTTCCTGCTCGGCGACAGCGACCCTATGCTGGGCCGGATGGTGCTGGTCTGCGGCATGGTCTCGGGCGTCATGGGCGTGGTGTACGCGCTCGGCAAGCATGACCTCAAGCGGTTGCTCGCCTATCACAGCGTGGAAAATATCGGCATCATCCTGATCGGCGCGGGACTGGGCATGATGGGGCTGGGCGTAGCCGACACCACCATGGCGGTCTTCGGCTTCGCCGGCTCCCTCCTCCATGTGCTCAACCACTCGATTTTCAAGAGCCTGCTGTTTTTCGGGGCGGGCGTCGTGGTCAAGAAAACCGGTGCAAGCCATGTGGACGATCTCGGCGGCCTGATGAAGAAGATGCCGGTCACCGGTGGGACATTCCTGGTCGGTTCGCTTTCCATTGCCGGTCTGCCGCCCTTCAACGGCTTCGTCAGCGAATTCCTCATCTATTTTGCGGCCTTTCAGGGTCTGAACCACGGGACGGGGACGCTTCTACCGGCGATTCTCGCCATCTGCGCGCTGGCCGCCATCGGCGGCCTGGCCTCCTTCTGCTTCACCAAGGTGGTGGGCATCGTCTTTCTCGGCGAACCCCGCACCGAGCAGGCGGCAAGAGCGGGCGAAGGCGGCCTCGGCTTTACCCTGCCTATGGTTTTCCTGACGGCGCTTTGCCTGGTCATCGGCCTTTTCCCGGAAGGTTTCATCCACTTTTCCGTCTTCGCCCTGGCGGACTGCCTCGATCTTTCGCTAATCGACTGGCAGCAGCTCCGAAGCATCGGATCGAACCTCGCCCTGGGAGCGCGGCTGCTCCTCGGCCTTTTCCTGGTGTTCTTCCTGCTGCGCGCGGCTCTCTACCGGGGCAAGGAAGTCGTCCGAGGCCCCACCTGGGGCTGCGGTTTCACTCGGCCCACCGCCCGCATCCAGTACACCGGCGCCTCCTTTGCCCGGAGCATCGTCAATTTTTTCCGGCCCCTGGTCGCGGTGCGGGAGACCGAGGTGCGGCTCACCGCGATCTTTCCCGGCTGGACGGCCTACGACAGCCGGGTCGACGATCTGACCGAGGTCATCCTCGAACGGGGGGTCACCCGGCCGGGTCTCGCCCTGCTGGCGAAACTGCGCTGGATCCAGCACGGCAACATCCAGCTCTATATCGGCTATATCATCGTGGCGATCCTGGTGCTGCTGGCTGTTCTCTTCTGGTGGGAAACCCTTTAGGAGTCCGTCGGATTATGCCCTATTTCCCCATCTCTTCGTTATTTTCGAAAATTAATGCTCGTAATGTTACGTACATGACTGCGCTTAATTTTCGAAAATGCCTCGATCTGAGAAAAAATAGCTATAATCCGCCAGGCTCCTAGCGGGAGGAAAGAGGAATGGAATCAATAATGTCGACAGTTCTTGCGCTCCTCTTGGCGCCCTTGTACCCCGGGATCCTCCTGAAGGTGAAGGCTTTCTTCGCCGGAAAAAAGGGGCCGCCGCTCATGATCAAATACCTCACCCTGCAAAAGCTCCTCCGCAAGGGCTCGGTCTACAGCGAAAGCGCGGGCCCGGTATTTCGGCTCGGCCCGGTAGTCTCGATAGCCGGGGCGGTATTGCTCCTGCTCTTTTTTCCCCTGGCGGGACGGGAGCCCCTGCTGTCCTTTCACGGTGATGTCATTCTCCTGCTCTACGTCATGGGGGTGATGCGCTTCTTCACCATCCTTGCGGCCCTCGACACGGCCTCGCCCTTTCAGGGCATGGGGGCGGCCCGTGAGGCCTTGTTCGGGACGCTTGCCGAGGTTTCTCTGTTGGTGATTGTCATCCTCTTCTACCGGATGACCGGGGCTCTGAGCTTTGCCGGGTATTTCACGGGGGAGGTGCCGATCCACCTCGCCGGGGCTGGCGGCGCGCTGCTTCTCTTGGTGCTTGTCGCCCTCTTCATGATCCTGCTCACCGAGAACAGCCGGGTGCCGGTGGACGATCCGGCCACCCACCTGGAGCTGACTATGATCCATGAGGTGATGATCCTCGACCACAGCGGCCCCGACCTGGCCCTGATCGAGCTCGCCTCCATGTACCGGCTGCTGTTCTACAGCTCGTTTCTCGCTCTCATCATCTGTCCTTTCGGCAGCCTTGGGCCGGCAGGGGTCCCGCTCTTCTACGGCGTGCTCGCGCTCGTCTATGCGGCTATCGGCGTGGTGGAGTCGGTGACTGCGCGCCTGAAGATGAACCTGGTTCCGAAATTCATCCTCACCTCCGGCACCCTTGTCCTCTTCGCCGTCATTCTCACCATAGGTTTCGTCGAATGATCTACATGATACACATCAGCGACATGTGCATGGTGCTGGTGCTCCTTTCTGTCCTCCTGTCGCTGGCTTCGAGCCGGCTCGGGGCCCTGGTGAAGATCATGGCCTGCCAGGGGATCCTTGTTTCGCTCAGCCCCTTTTTCCTGCACTTCGACGGCAGATTCGATGGCGGCGATCTCCTCTTCGTCCAGGTCATGGTGGTGATCAAGGGCATCCTCATTCCGGCCCTCTTGTGGCTGGCCTTGCGGCGGGTCTCGATCAAGCGGGAGGTGGAGCCGATCATCGGCTATCACGCCTCGCTCTTCTTCGGCCTTCTCATCATGGTGCTGGCCGTGGTGATCAAAGAACAATTCCAGGCCACGAGCGGCGGCAAAGAGCTGGTGCTGACCGCCGCCGTCGCCACCATGTCCGGCGGATTTTTCCTGATGATGGCCAGAAGGAAGGCAATTACCCAGGTGATCGGCTACCTCATGCTGGAAAATGGCATCTATCTTATGGGCACGGCGCTCACCAACCATTCGCGCACCGCCCATATCATCGAATTCGGCGTCCTGCTCGACCTGCTGGCGGGGGTGATGATCATGGGCATTATCCTGCACAACATCAATCACGCCTTCGACGACATCGACACCGATCTTCTGAAACGATTGAGGGATTGATATGCTGGAATTCCTGTTTCTCCTGCCGCTGTTGACCGGGTCTGCTGCCTTCTTCCTGCCGGCCGCCATCGGTCGGAACCTTCTGATCGCTACCGGCCTCGGCCATTTTGTCATCTCAGTCGTCGCCTGCCTGGGGCCGATGCCGGTGCTTGCGGCGGGAGCCTTCGCCCTTGCGCCCATCGGCATGCTGGTGCTGCTCGTCACTTCCTTCGTCTTCCTGTGCAACTCCTGGTATGCCGCCTCTTACCTGAACGAAGCCAAGGGCGTGAACCAGCAGGTCTGCCTGGGCTGCCTGCTGCTCTTTCTCGGCACCATGAGCATGGTAGCCCTGGCCGATCACCCGATCGTCCTGTGGATCGCCATCGAGGCGACGACGCTGGTCAGCGCGCCCCTTATTTTCGTCAGCCGTTCCCGCGAGGCCCTCGAGGCCACCTGGAAGTATGTGCTGATCTGCTCGGTGGGCATCGCGCTGGCCCTCCTCGGCTGCTTTTTCATCACTCTGTCCCTCGACAGCGCCGAGATCATCACCGATCTCACCTTCAGTTCCCTGAACGGTGTCGCAGACAGGCTCGACCCCCTCTGGCTGAAGATCGGCTTCATCTTCGTGATCATCGGTTTCGGCACCAAGATGGGTCTCGCCCCCATGCATACCTGGTTGCCCGATGCCCATAGCGAGGCGCCGAGCCCTGTATCGGCCCTGCTGTCCGGGGCCCTGCTCAACTGCGCCCTGCTCGGGGTTTACAAGGTCCACACCCTGATGTATCTCGCGGGACTCGATGATTTCTCCGGTGCGATCCTCATCGGTTTCGGCCTCCTGTCGATGCTGGTTGCCGGGATCTTCATCGTCAGGCAGCAGGATTACAAGCGGCTACTCGCCTACTCCAGCATCGAGAACATGGGCGTCATCGTCTTCGGGGTAGGGATCGGCGGGCTGGCCCTCTACGGCGCCATACTGCACATGATCCACCATTCACTCCTCAAGTCGTCACTGTTTCTGTCGGCGGGCAATATCCTCGCAGGCTACCAGACCAAGGCGGTCGAGCGGGTGGGGGCACTGGCGGGCTTTCTGCCGGGAACATTTCTCTCCTTCTTCGCGGGCTTCGTGGGGCTCGCCGGGCTGCCGCCCTTCGGTCTCTTCATCAGCGAGCTGTTCATCCTGATCGGCGCTTTCGATACCGGTCGCTGGCTTGCGGGGCTTTCGTTCATCGGCTGTCTCGTGCTGGTGGTGGCCGGGGCCGCGCCGATCTTCACCGGCATGTCCTTTGCCGGCCGGAGCGGGCCGGTCCGGATCGACTTCGGTGTTCTGCGCATCGTGCCTCCTTACGTGCTGCTCCTCACCTCGGTGCTCCTCTCAATCTGGATGCCGGAGGCGATGCACGATACAATCGACGCTACCATTGAAGTCCTGGGCGGGGTGATCCATGGCTGAGCTGCTGCAGATAAGAAACGGCGAGGCCGTCAAACGAAGCGACATCCCCTGCCTGCCAATGGACCGCTTCCGCAGGCTGCTCCTGGATTTCGCCGCAGGCGACGGCTACGTCGTCCAGTTCTTTGCTTTTGCCGAAGGAGGGACCAACCGGCTGCTGGCGGTGGTCCGCAACCAGGATCTCCATGTCATCGCCACCGAAGTGGGGGATGCCTTCCCCTCGCTCACCGCCGACAACCCGAAATTCCACATGTTCGAGCGGGAGATCGCCGAGCAGTACGGGATCGTGCCGCTGGGCCACCCCTGGCTGAAGATGGTCCGCTACCACGCCAACTGCCGGGGTGTGCCGGATGTCTTCGGCAACGACTATTCTCTTGATATCCCGGGTAATTACCCCTACTTCCGGATCGAGGGGACGGCCATCCACGAGGTGGCGGTGGGGCCGGTCCATGCCGGCATCATCGAACCCGGCCATTTCCGTTTCCAGTGCGCAGGCGAAGAGGTCCTGTCCCTGGAGATCCAGCTCGGCTACCAGCACCGAGGCGTGGAGAAACTGCTGACGAAGGTGGCCGCAAAGCGGTTGCCGGTGATCTGCGAGTCCATAGCCGGGGACACCGCCATCGGCCACGGCCTCTGCTGCTGCGAGGCTGTGGAGGCCCTGGCCGGCATCCGGGTCGATTTCGGTGACAGGATCATCCGCTCGATTGCGCTGGAACTGGAGCGGCTCGCCAACCATGTCGGCGACCTGGGGGCCCTCTCAGGCGATGTCGCCTTCAATCCGCCTGCTGCTTTTTTCGGCCGGATGCGGGGCGAGTTTTTGAACCTCCTGCTCGCTCTTTCCGGCAACCGCTTCGGCAAGAGCCTGGTGCGGCCGGGGGGCGTCTCCCAAAGGGTTGCACTCGATCAGGCGAAAATGATCGAGGAAAAATTGAAGGAGTTGACGCTGGAGCTCGCCCATGTCGCCGATCTGCTTTTTTCCGCCCACACCGTCCAGGCCCGTTTCGAGGGCACCGGCAGGGTCTCCCGGGCGATGGCCAAGGACCTCGGTCTGGTGGGCTGCTGCGGCCGCGCCTCCGGGCTCGATTACGACGCGCGGGTGGTTTTCCCCACCGAGGCTTTTGCCGGGATGTACGTCAACCGCAACGACTCGGTGAGCGGCGATGTCCACAGCCGGGCGATGATCCGCAAGAGCGAGATCTTCCACTCCCTGGGCCTGATCCGGACCTTTCTCAACATGCTGAAGGAGGCAGGGGAGGGGGATACGCTGCCGGATGCGCCCGCACTCATGCCGGACGCCCTCGTGGTGACCGTGGGCGAAGCCTGGCGCGGGGAGGTGTCGCACTGCGTGCTGACAGATGAAAGCGGTAAAATCGAGAGGTACAAGATCAAGGATCCCTCCTTTCATAACTGGACCGGGCTGGCTATGGCCCTCCGGAATCAGGAGATCTCCGATTTCCCGCTGTGTAACAAGAGCTTCAACCTTTCCTATTGCGGCTTCGACCTGTGACATGAGATCGATTACGTCGATGCAATTCCCAACATCCGCCGGCTTGCGCCGGGAGCAGGACATATGCTGAAGATCATCAGAAACAGGCTCGAACAGGGCTGCCGGACAACGAATTACCCCAGGGAGAGCATCGAGCTCCGGCCACCGTACCGGGGGTTGCCCAAGATCAACAGGACCTGCGATCCGGACATTGTCCGGCGTTGCGCTGCGGTCTGTCCCCAGGAGGCGGTCTCAGAGCATGACAGGACCATCGATCTTGGCCGGTGTATCTTCTGCGGGCGTTGCGAGACGGTGGCCGGCGGAGCCTTCGTCACCTTCAGCCAGGATTACAGGCTGGGGGCGGCCAGCCGTGAAGCATTGATATGCGGCGGCACGTTGCCCGCTCTCGCCGACCACGCCAGGAAACACTTCCACAGAATCTTCGGCCGGTCGCTGCAACTGCGCCAGGTCTCGGCCGGCGGCTGCAACGGCTGCGAGTCGGATACCAATGTTCTGAACACCCCTTTTTTCGACTTTTCCCGGTTCGGCATCGATTTCGTCGCCTCGCCCCGGCATGCCGACGGCATCCATGTCACCGGCCCGATTACCCGCAACATGCGGGCGGCGCTTTTCGCCACCTGGAATGCTGTCCCGGCCCCGAAGGTAGTAATCGCCAGCGGCGCCTGTTCCATCTCCGGCGGGCCATTCTACGGCAGCGAGGAGATCGTCGGCGACCTCAACAGCATACTCCCCGTCGATCTCTATATCCCCGGCTGCCCGCCGCATCCCCTCACCACCCTGCAGGCCCTGCTCGACTATTTCCGTTGAATTCGATGGACGGCCCCTCCTCCATGTGCTGGATCCAGGTGGCTGCCCTTCGGGATGTCCTGCAAAACCTCCACTGTCTGTTACCGCGGCTATACATTGCCTCATCTTCCCGTTTCTCCACTGTCACCCCCAGTTAACAAACTATTTTCGAGTAATTTCCCTTGATTAAAGGGAGGAAAGGGTTCTTGTCACCATTCCTTAACAAATACTCCTTTTTCACCTCATGGGAGGCCTTGTCCCGTTTTCTGTATTTGTCGGATAAGTTTTTGAAAATAATTATATTTTATCAAACAATGGGTGGCATGGCGGTTGCAATGACCAAAGCGGCCGAAAAACAAATATCAAGGACCAGGGAGAATGATGATCAGAGGACTGTATTACAGCGGACAGCAGCAGCAGCGGCTTCTCACTGTTGAGGAGATCGCCAAGGCCTGCCGGATTTCCCCGAAAAGGGTCAAGGGTTTAATCTCCATGAAGATCCTCAAGCCCGCCGCAGCTGACGACAGTCTGGTCGATATCGGCCAGGTCCTCTGGTTTCTGCTCCGCAACAACATGCCCGTCGCCTCCACTCTGCTGCCGCCTAAAACCGGCAGGATCCTCTTTCTGGCGACGAACAGCAACGAGCTGCACGAAAAGGAAGAAACCTTCGATCATATCTGCAAGCTGTTCGCTCATGACCGGAATCTGGTGATGGCGGAAAGCGCTACCCTGGGAAGGCAGGCCCACCTGACCATCCTCACCTTCGATCCGGATGTGGTGGTGGTCTTCAAACGCTCGTTCAGCAAAGATCTTTCGGCCACCTGCGATCTTCTGGCCGGCATGTCTAACGTGAAGACCGTTCTCTTCGTCGATCGGGCGACGAAGCTGGCCCTCGACAACGGCCTGCTCACCGTTCCCGCCGACCTGATCTTCGCCGAAAACCTGCCGCTTGACCGGCTGACCAGCGAATTGCGCTCGTTTTTCACAAGTTGAGGCGAGGGGATAATGGAACGACAGAAAAAATACTACTCGGCGTTGACCAGGCGGCTGCTGATAGCCTTCTTCTGCCTGAGCATCGTGCCTATCGTCAGCTTCGCCTGGATCATGAAGGAGACGGTCGAGGAGACCAATGTCATAAAGCTGAAGGAGCTTGCCGCCAGTACTATCGAACACCGCACCGACGTCATCTCAATTTTCCTGAAGGACAAGATCTCCCTGCTCAGCATGATGGTCTCCTTCTATCCCCATGACTTCTTCCTTAACCAAAAAAACCTGGACGATCTTTATCTGGCCATGGGGCCGCAGGGGGATATAGTCGACCTGCAGGTGATCGATTCCAGCGGCATCCAGCACGGCTACGTCGGTCCCTACCGCAGTCTGGTGAAGGACAAGAGCTACGGCGATGCACCCTGGTTCAAGGAGACTCTGATCCGCGGAGTGCATGTCAGTGACGTCTTTACCGGCTATCGCAACATTCCGCACTTTGTGGTGGCGGTGACCGATTCCCTGAGGACCTTCGTGCTGCGGGCGACCATCAATTCGTCCATCTTCAATTCGCTGCTTCATTCCGCTCAACTGGGACCCCATAGCGACGCCTTCATCATCAACCGGGCAGGAGAACTCCAGACGCCGAGCCTGCTTGGCAGTGGTGAACTGAGCGAAACCGACCGGCAACATATTTCCGTCGACAACAAGGCCCAGGCGGTGGTCACCGATACATTTATCTACAAAACACGCTGGATCGGCGACGGCCAGTGGATCCTGGTGCTGAAGGCCAATCTCGCCGACTCCATGGGCTTTTATCTGTCCTTGCGCAACCGGCTGCTCCTCATCGTCGGGGTCATTCTCGTCCTCTCCCTGTCCGCTGCGGTGGCGGTCAGTCTGGCCCTGGCCCGCCACCTGGAACAGGCGGACAAGGAACATGCCGCGCACAGCCTGCAGTTCGCCCACGTGGAAAAGATGGCGACCATCGGCCGGCTGGCGGCGGGCATCGCCCACGAGATCAACAACCCGCTGCAGATGATCACCAACCAGGCGGGCTGGATCAGCGAGCTGCTGCCCGAGGAGGACCCAGCAGCCGTCAAGAACATCGACGAATACCGAAACTCGGTGGACAAGATCCGCTACCACGTCAAGCGGGCCGGCACCATCACCCACCGGCTGCTCGGCTTCTCGCGGAAGATAACATCCCAGAAGGATCAGGTGCAGATCAACGAACTCATCGACGAGGCCTTGTCCTTCATCGAGCGCGAAGCGGAGAACAACAGCATCACCATCGTCAAAAATCTCGGGGAGAATCTCCCCGCCACCATGACCGACGGGCCACAGCTGCAGCAGGTTTTCCTGAACCTCATCAACAATGCCCTCGATGCGGTGGGCTCGAGAGGGGTCATCGAGATCACCACGCGCAAAAACAGCGAAGGCAAACTGGTGGTCGAGTGTGCAGATAACGGGCCCGGCATTTCGCCGGAGCATATCAAACAGATCTTCGAGCCGTTTTTCACCACCAAGGACCCCGACAAGGGGACCGGGTTGGGACTCTATATCAGCTACGACATCGTCAAGAAGCTGGGCGGTTCGATATCCGTGGAAAACAGGAAGGAAGGAGGCGCGCTCTTCCGGGTCGTCCTGCCGGTGACGCATTACAGCAAACCGGGAATGAACTGAAGGGACTGAGCGCCGATCGATTTTTTGTCAAAACCAACAAGAGGAGTAATGCCATGAGAGAATTCAACGTTCTGGTAGTAGATGATGAGGATGAATTCCGCGAGGTTATCATGAAACGGCTGGCCAAGAGAGGCCTGCATGTGGAAGGCGCGGAAGGTGGCAGGAAAGCTCTGGAGATCCTGGAGCACAGTCGTACGGATGTCGTGCTGCTGGATGTCAAGATGCCGGATATGGACGGCATCGAGACCCTGCGGCGGATCCGCAACCTGAAACCGCTGGTCGAGGTCATCCTGCTGACCGGCCATGCCTCGGTGGATTCGGGGATCGAAGGGATGAAACTGGGCGCCTTCGACTATCTGATGAAGCCCATCGAGCTCGAGCCCCTGCTGGAGAAGCTTGCCGACGCCTACGAGAAAAAGCGGCTCCATCAGGAAAAGATCGAAGCGGCCCAGATGAAGAAGCATATGTCCATGCCGAGCTGAGCTCTGACAGGCAAGGCGAAGCATCAAAATAAACCATTTTAAAGGGGTGCACAAATGAGCTATTTTAGGGATTTTTACCAGTTGATGCTGCAGGGCTCCCAGGCCTATGCTCGCTGGGATCTGGAGATGTCGAACAACATTTTGCGCAACCGGAAGCGGAGAAACATACTGATTCTCATGCTCCTGCCGGTCCTGCTGGGCGGCATCGCCATCGCCGCGGGCGACGGCTCGGGCCTGCCGAACGTCATCGGCGGCAAATCGGCCTACATGCCGTCGCATTACACCAACCTCATCTTCTTCGCTTCCGTCTTCGTCGGCGTCTGCGCCGGTCTCATCACCGGCTGCATCGGGGCCGGCGGTGGCTTCATCATCGCTCCGGCGCTGATGAGTGCGGGCGTGAAAGGTATTCTTGCGGTCGGTACCGACCTGTTCCACATCTTCGCCAAGGCGATCATGGGCAGCGTCCTTCACCGCAAACTGGGCAACATCTCCATCGGCCTGGCGGTCAACTTCCTCGTCGGTTCGCTGATCGGAGCGACGCTCGGCGGCATGCTGAACCGCTATCTCTATGATCTCAACCCGGTGCTGAGCGATCTGTTCATCACCATGGTCTATGTCTTCATCCTCGGCTTTCTGTCCTTCTACGCCCTGACCGACTACTTCAAGGCCCGACGCGGCGAGGCGGTGGGCAAGAAGAAGACCCGCGACGAGGATATCCCGCCGCTCGGCAAGAAACTGCAGTCCGTCCATATCCCGCCGATGATCACCTTCGATCAGGGCGTCACTCCCGGCGGACGCAAGCTCTCCGCGATATTCCTCTGGGGCAGCGGTCTGCTGGTCGGCGCTGCGGCCTCCATCATGGGCGTGGGCGGCGGCTTTCTGACCTTCCCGATCTTCGTCTACGGTCTCGGCGTCTCCTCCATGACCACGGTCGGCACCGACATCTTCCAGATCGTCTTCACCGCCGGCTATACCTCACTGAGTCAGTACGCCATCTACGGCTTCGTGTTTTATACCCTGGCCATGGGCATGCTCCTCGGCTCGCTCATCGGCGTCCAGGTCGGTTCCCTGGTCACCAAAGTCGTTCCCGGTATTCAGATCCGCGGCTTCTTCGCCCTGGCGGTAACCGCCGGCTTCATCAACCGGTTCTTCGCCATGCCGTCCAAACTCAAGAGCATGGAATACATCCAGATCTCCAAGGAAACCGGCGCCCTGCTCGACACTGTCGGCAACAGCCTGTTCTTCCTGGTCATCGGGGCCTTCGCCATCTGGGTATTCTGGGTATTTTTCGCCAACCTGAAAGAACTGAAAGATGAGCATGTACCGGAGTACACGCCTTCTTCCGCCGCCTTAAAATCGGAGGGCAAATAATATGAGCATGCACAGCAAACTCAAAACACGTGGAATCTTCATGCTGATCTCCTTCTTTGCCTTGCTGGGGATCATCTTCAGTCCGGTCTTTCCCGGCAAGCAGAACGGCCTGGATTACATGGACAACCTCTTCAACATGATCTCCAAGGGGTCCTCCTACTTCGTCCCCCAGATGATGGAGGCGACAGCCAAAAAGGAGGGAGAGATCATCAACGTCACCATCAAGATGAAGAGTGACAAGGAGGCGGCCGAAACGGCCAAATTATTCGTCACGGCGGGCGCCGAGGCGACTGTTTCCGGCGTGGAGCTGACAGTCAAGGGCGATGTGGCGGGCATCATGAAATCCGCTCTGGACGACGCCGACAAGATGTTCAAGAACGATGGCCAGCCGGTCGCCGAAAAATACGGCTCCGACGAGCGGCAGGCTCTGTTGAACTGGTGGAACTCCTTCGGCAAGATCAGTAAGGAACTGGCCAAGCAGCATAATTTTGACGTAGCCAAGGTTTTCGACAATGTCTCGAAAAAGGCATTGGAGCCCGCATATAACTACTACGGCGTGAAGATCGAGAACTGGAAGGAGAACATTGCCCTGGTGCTCGCCTCCCTCGCCTTCTATGTAATCTATACCTTGTGGTACGGGTTTGGTCTCATGTATATTTTTGAAGGTTTGGGATATAAGATAGGTCATTAGTACCTTTCGTGAAGGTACTTATCCTCCCTTGTGGGGGATGAGCTATCAGGCAGGAACCGGCCGTCCGGTTCCTGCCCTTACCCGACCAACTGCAGGATGAGGCGGAGACCGGCATGCTGAAATTTTTTTCCAATCTGAAAGAAAGCTTCTTTCCCACGCCGCAGCCCGAGTTGAGCTACGAGGAGTTCTGTGACGGCTTCAGAAGGAGATATTCCCATTTCCGCAGCCTGCTCACCGCCAACAACAATGCCCTGCAGGCCATGGCCGATCTGGAAAAGATGTACTACGGCGGGGAATCCTACCGGATGGCCTTTATCCGGTCGAAGGTCACCACCATTCTGGTGAACGTCTACAAGATGATCCGCAGTCTGTTGGCCATGGCGCCCGGCCGCTACGGCGATCTGGAGAAGATCTTCGACGAAATCGGCGCTGGCCTGGAACAGATCATCGAACGAAAACCCTCTCTGCGGCATGGACCGCTCATTCTCCCCCTGCCGGAGACAAGCCTGAAACACCGGTTTCTGGTGGGGGACAAGATGGCCAACCTGGGCGAGCTGACCCGGCTGCCGGGGGTAGTAATCCCCCCGGGCTTTGTCATGACGGCCACCGCCACCCGAAGTTTTCTCACCGCCGAACACATTGCCGAGATCAACCGGCGGCTGCAGGTACTCGAGCCTGACGATCTCGACTCCCTCTACAGGGGCTGCCAGGGCATCAAGGATATGATCTACAACCTGCCCTTGCCGACCGATTTGGAGGAACTGCTGCAGGTACACTACACCCGGCTGGAAAAAGCCACCTATCCCGGCTGTCTCGTTTCCGTGCGCTCGTCCGCCCTGGGCGAGGATGGCGGCACAGTGTCCTTCGCGGGCCTGTACAATTCCGTGCTGAATGTCGACCGCAACAACCTGGTGACCGCCTACAAGGAAGTTATCGCCAGCAAATATGGGGCCAGGGCCATCGCCTACCGGCGCCAGCGCGGCTTCCGGCACGAAGACATCGAGATGTGCGTCGGCTGCATGGTGATGGTGGACGCCCTGGTCAGCGGGGTGGTCTACAGCCGCGATCCCGGCCCCGAGGACAACGGGCTGCTCAGGATCAACGCCACCGCCGGCATCGCCAGAGGTGTGGTCGACGGCTCCAAGGCCGCCGATCTCTTTTTGGTCGGCCGGGACAAGCCTTATCCGGTCGTTTACAGCGAAATCCGCCAGGAGGCGACCCGCCAGGGCACGCCTTCCCTCACCTACAATCAGGTGAGAAAACTGACGGAGACCGCATTGATGCTCGAAGAGCATTTCGGCGAGCCCCAGGACATCGAATGGTCCTTCGACCATCAGGGTGCGCTCCACATACTCCAGAGCAGGCCACTCTCCGGCAGCCACCCGACGGAGGAGCCGGTGAAGGCTGAGACGGCCATCGGCGAATCCGGCGCCAGGCCGATCCTCTTCGGCGGGGTGTGCGCCAGCTCCGGCATCGCCAGCGGCGAGATTTTCAAGGTGGATTCCCCCGATGAGATACGGCGTTTCCCAAAGGGTGCAGTTCTCCTGCTCGACCATCCCTTGCCGGAGTGGGCGCCGCTTTTAAACCGGGCGGCGGCGGTGGTGGCCGAGGGCGGCACCGAGGCCGGGCACCTGGCAACCATCGCCAGGGAATTCCATATCCCGGCTCTCTTTGGCCTAACGGAGGCCATGAGCCGGCTTGCGAGCGGCGAAACCGTCACCGTCCATGCCACCGGCAGGGCGGTGTACGAGGGGCGGCGGGAAGACCTGCTCAAGCAGCGAAACGTGAAAAGGGATATCATGGCCGGGAGCCCCGTGCAGCGTATCCTCACCGAGGCCCTGCAACTCATCACCCCGCTCAATTTGAACGACCCGGCTTCGCCGCGCTTCAAGTCGTCCTGGTGCGAGACCCTCCACGATATCACCCGGTTCTGTCACGAAAAATCGGTGTCGGAGATGTTCAGCTTCGGCCAGAATACCCATTTCTACCATGCGGCCGCCAAGCGCCTCGTCGAAGAGGTCCCCCTGGAATGGTGGGTGATCGATCTGGCGGACGGTTTCCGGGAGGGTGCGGGGGGAGAGACCAAGACCATCCGTATCGAGGATATCGTCTCTCTGCCCATGCTGGCCATCTGGCGGGGCATTTCCGCATATCCGTGGGCGGGGCCGCCGCCGGTTTCGGTGCGGGGCTTCGGCTCCATCATCTTTCAGTCGATGATGCGGCCGGAACTCGACCCGTCGGTGCCCTCGGCCCTGACAACCAAGAACTACTTTCTCATTTCCAGGCATTTCTGCAATCTCAGCGTCCGGCTCGGCTACCACTACGCCATGATCGAGGCCTACCTGAGCGATCTGCGCACGGAAAGCTATGTCACCTTCCGGTTCAAGGGCGGCGCGGCCGACCTGCAGCGCAAGGCGGTCCGAGCCAGACTTCTGGCCGATATCCTGAAACGTTACGATTTCCGCATTGAGCTGCGATCCGACTCGCTGCTGGCCCGGGTCAAGAAGAAATCGGCGGAATACCTCGAGCAGCGGCTGCAGATCCTCGGCTACCTCACCCTGCATGCCAGGCAGCTTGACATGGTCATGAGCCAGCCGGGGGCGGTTGAGCTGTATCGGGAGAAGTTTGTGCGGGAGATCGAGGAAATGCTCGGTAAGAGCGGGTCAACATGTGAGGAGGTCGATGATGAAGAAGAACAGGAAAATCCTGCTGGTTGACGACGAGGCCGATTTTCGCGACATCATGGCCAAGTTCTTTACCCGGCGCAAAGTCGAATACGCCGCGGCGGGCAGTTGCCTGGAGGCGCTCGACCTGCTGGAACAGGACGACTTCGATGTGGTGATCATGGACGTCACCATGCCGGGACTCGACGGCCTGAAGTGCATGGCGGAGATGAAAAAAATCCGTCCTCACCTCCAGGTGATCATCCTCACCGGCCATGCCTCGCCGAACGCGGGGATTGTCGGGATTCGGCAGGGAGCCTTCGACTATTGCTTGAAACCCATCGATTTCGAGGAGTTGCTCGAAAAGATCGTGCTTGCCCGCCAGTCCCTCGCCACCTAGCCAAACGATTCAGAAACCAAGTGAACAGGAACTCCCTGCCCCGGAGTTCGCCCATCATCCTTTCTCGTGGCCTTTCTTCGAGAGAATCATGCGAGAAAGCGACAAAACCATCCTGTATCGAAGGAGAAATAATGTTCGTGAACATGAAAATCGGAACACGCCTGATCCTTGCCTTTGGTCTGATGCTTGTGCTTCTGCTGATCAACGGCCTCGTTTCCATCACCACGATTAAAAAACTGAGCGGCGATGTCGGAACGCTTGCCACAGACAGGATGCCGAAGGTCGAGCAGGCTCATGGCATCATAGACAAGGTCAACGTCTCCGCCCGGGCCCTGCGCAATATCGTGATCGACAACGACAAGGCGACCCAGGCGGCCGAGCTGAAGCGGATTGTCGAAGCGAGGGAGCAGACTGCTGCCGCCATCGATTCGCTGAAACAAACCGTCCGCAGTGAAAAGGGCCGGCAGATCCTGCAGGATATGATAACGGCCCACGACAAATACGATCCGGTGCTCGACCGGTATCTCGACCACGTCAAATCGGACCGGATAGAGGAGGCGAAAAAGATGCTCCTCGGCAACCTCCGCGAGGTGCAGCGCAATTATTTTTCCTCTATTGAAAAACTCATCGCCTTTCAGACGGAGATGGCGAATGGAGCCGCCAGGGAGGCCGAAGACAAGGCCGGCCGCTCGGTCATCCTCGTCATCTCACTGCTGCTCGGGGCGACAGGTCTCAGCGGGGTTTCCGGATTCCTCTTGATTCGCTCGATCACCGGGCCGGTGAACAGGACCGTGAAGCTGGCGGAAGCCATGGCGAAGGGCGATCTGACGATGCAGCTTGCGGTGGACCGGCAGGACGAGATCGGCCGGATGTCGGCTTCGATGAATGAAACCGTCACCCGGCTGCGGACGATGATAGGGGAGGTCGTTGCCGGTGTCTCCGAGCTTTCCACCTCGTCGTCAGACCTCGCCGCGGTCTCCAGGCAGCTGTCCGGCTCCGCCCTCGGCACCGCCCGCAAATCCGGGTCGGTGGCCGCCGCGGCCGAGGAGATGAGCGCCAGTATACAGTCCGTTTCCGCCGCCATGGAGCAGTCGGCGAACAATGCCCGCATGGTCGCCACGGCCACCGAAGAGATGACGGCCACCGTCAACGAGATCGGCCGCAATGCGGAGAAGGCGAGGGAGGTCTCGGAGAGCGCCGTCAGGCAGTCGCGGGAGACGTCGGGCAAGGTCGCGGCCCTCGGGGATTCCGCCCGCAAGGTGGGCAGGGTCACGGAGACGATCACCGAGATCTCCGAGCAGACCAACCTCCTGGCCCTGAACGCCACCATCGAGGCGGCCCGGGCCGGCGCGGCCGGCCGCGGCTTTGCCGTGGTCGCCAATGAGATCAAGGAACTCGCCCGGCAGACGGCGGCCGCGACGGTGGAGATCAAGAATCAGATCGACGAGATGCAGCAGACCACCACCACGACCATTGCCGACATCGACAAGATTGCCAGGGTCATTGCCGACATCAACAACGTCATCAACGGCATAGCGACCGCCGTCGTGGAACAGTCGGCGGCGATCAACGAGATCGCCGGCAACATCTCCCAGGCCTCCCAGGGGATCTCCGAGGTCAACGAGAATGTCGCCCAGAGTTCCGTGGTCGTCGCCGAGATCACCCAAAATATTGCGGAGATCAACAACGAAGCCAATCAGGTGGGGGCGGGCAGCAGCCAGGTTGAGACGAGCGCCAGGTCACTCTCCGAGTTGGCCGCGAAACTCGAGCAATCGATGAAACGCTTCAAGGTATGAAACCTGGCGACTGCAATAAGGATTCCGATACCGACAACCCCGGAAATAGATAGCCTGGCGGTCGAGAATCTGGCGAAATATCAGGAGTTGATGGTCCTTAATATGAAGCAGATGCTGATGACATCGCCTAGTACTTGAAAAAATACCCGGCATTGGTTTGACTGGGGGTATGACCAACCCCTCTCTCCCGACCACAGTCGATCTGGCAGCTTTTCTGCTGAACCTTGACGGCAGCGCCTTCGGCGGCTACCGGCAGCTCCTCGGCCGGATCTTTGCCGGCGACCGCTACACCGTCGACTTCCGGCACATCCAGGGGAGTCCGGGAGCCTTCCCGGCCTCAGTCTGCCGACTGGGGACGAGCTTTGCCGACCTCGGGCTAGAGGATTGGAGCCTTGCCTCGGCGCCTCGCCGGCTGGCCGCGGCAGATTATCTGCTCCGGGCCTTTCAGGCGGGCGTCGCCCGGCATGCCAGGCAGCGCCGCGGGGCCCAGGGCAGCGGCTCGTTCCAGCCGCTGGCGCTGCCGCCCCAGGTCCTGGAGCGCAACCTCGTCAGCTTCGGCGACAGCGAACTGCATCTCGCCTTCCGTATCAGTCTGCCGGGGTCCCGGGACAACCGAGTACTTGGCAGGCAGGCGGCGGAGATGTTTTCCGTCGAACTTCAGTCAATTGTCGCCGATCTGCGCCAGGCGGTCACCGAGACCCGGTTGCTGCATCACTGCGCGGCGGTGGAGGATATGATGGCCTTGCAAGGGGAGCTCGATCGTTGCGGCCTCGTGGCCTTCGTCGCCGACGGCTCGGTGCTGCCGCGTGCATCCGGCATTTCCGACGAGCCGCTCAGAGGGGCAGTCCCCTTCCGAGCCCCGGAAGAGCTGGCCGTGACCGTCAACCTGAAAAATGGCGGACCGTGCCGGGGGCTGGGACTGCGGCCGGGGGTGAATGTGGTCATCGGCGGCGGTTTCCACGGCAAATCCACTCTGCTCTCCGCCCTGGTGAAGGCGGTCTATCCCCATGTGCCGGGCGACGGCCGGGAACGGGTGGTCGCCCACCCGGAGACGGTATTCGTCCGTGCCGAGGAGGGCAGGGCGGTGACGCAACTGGATATCTCCGGATTTATCGGCAGGCTGCCCGGCGGCGTTACGGGCAATGCCTTTTCCACGAATAACGCCAGCGGCAGCACCTCCCAGGCGGCGGCCGTCGTCGAGGCGGCGCAGGCCGGGGCGCGGCTCCTGTTGATCGACGAGGATGCCTCGGCCGCCAATTTCCTGATCAAGGACCGCAACATGCGGCGGCTGATCCCGGAAGATCCCATCACTCCTCTGTTCGACCGGGTCGCCGAACTCCACCGCGATTTCGGGGTCAGCACCCTCCTGGTGACCGGCGGCAGTTCCGACCATCTGGGCGCGGCCGACCGGGTGATCGGCATGCGTGAATATCTGCCGGTCGATATGACCGGGCAGGTCAAAGGCCTCGCCCTCGCCCGGCCGGAACAGCCGGCAACGCCGATTACACTCACGGACTGCCGCAAGGTATTGGCAGAAAGTTTTGATCCTTCATACCTGGCCGGACGGATCGGCAAGACCCTCCCGGTGCGGATCAAGCCGCTCCGGCTGCAGGAGAGGATCCTGGAATTCGGCGAAGAGCGGCTCGACCTCACCAGACTCCCGGCCCTGGTCGATGCCGACCAGGTGCTGGCCGTGGGCTACACTCTTCTGCTTGCCCGCGACCTCTGCCGCTGCCGGTCACTGTCGCCCTCGGCGCTCTCCGGGCTAATCGCCGACCTCCTCGACAAAAACGGGCTCAGAGCCCTCGCCCCGGGCAACGATGCCCTCTTCCTGGCCCGCCCGCGGAGACTGGAACTGGCCGGGGCGATCAATCGCCTGCGCAGCCTGAAAGTTGAAACCTCCGCAAAATGTTCTTGAAATGGTTTTTCCAAAACCGCCTGAAGTGGTATAAATGCCATTTTTGTTTGCGACGGGACGTGACCGGCCTCCGGTCGAGAAGTTACCTTAATCCGATTCTCCTTGGGAAAACCTTATGCTTGGCACCATCGTGAATGCCCTGGCCATTATCGGCGGGAGCCTTCTGGGACTCTTTTTCAGCAAGGGCATCGCCGACAACTATAAAGAGATCATCCTGAACGGGGTTGGGCTCTCGGTGCTGCTGATCGGGGTGAAGAGCGCCCTGGTCTCGGGCGACCTGATGGTGGTCATCTTCTCCGTCATCATCGGTGCGCTTCTGGGCGAATGGTGGCAGATCGAGAAAAAGCTGGAGGCCCTCGGGGCCTTTCTCGAAAGGAAGGTTGCCGCCAAGTCGAGCGACACCAAATCCTTCGCCCGGGGTTTCGTTACCGCGAGTCTGGTATTCTGCGTCGGCTCGATGGCCATCGTCGGGTCTCTGGAGAGCGGCCTCACCGGCAACCACCAGACCTTGTTTGCCAAATCGGTGCTGGACGGGGTGACCTCCGTTATCTTTGCCTCGGCCATGGGCCTGGGGGTGATGTTCTCCGGGGCGGCCGTGTTCCTCTACCAGGGGCTCATCACCCTCACCGCGGTCTTCATGAAGAGTTATCTGGTGCCGGAATCCATCGCCCAGATGACCTCCGTGGGCGGCCTGCTGATCATGGCGATCGGCATGAACATGCTGAAGATCACCGCCATCCGGGTCGGCAATCTCCTGCCTGCGATCTTTCTGCCGCTGGTCTATTTCGCCTTGCGGCAGTGGTTTTTTGAATAGCAGCTGTTTTCCGCGGGGTGCAACTCCAATGTCATTAACTTAGCCAATTCGGAGTCATCGTAGGGTGCATTCCATGCACTCATGATGGATGTTGCACTATAATGTTACTAAATTAAACTTTCCTCCAAATCGGTATCGGTATCGGTATCGCTATCGAATACAACGCTCTGAAGTTCTGTTTCGATACCGATACCGATACCGAGCAGTCGGGTGCTCCTCCTAAGTTAGTGACATCGGAATGTATCCTACGGCACCCAACTCTTCCTCTGGGCAGAAAGACACCCACCGGGCGGAAACAGTTATCAGGCTCGCGGTTTCACCGCCTCGATGGTCGCCGAGGTGACGTAGTCCTCGATGCTGCGGGCCGGCAACCATTCCCGGATAAGATCTGCGCTCTCCGCCTTCGTCGTGATCCGGATATCAACAAATCCCGCCCGGTCAAGCAGCGATTCGAGTTTTGAGATCGTGGCGGCCCCGGCGATGCAGCCGGTGTGGAGGCTCATGTCGCGCTTCATGTTCTCCGGCAACTCCGCGAGGGCTACCACATCGGCGATGGCCATCCTGCCGCCCGGCTTCAACACCCGGAACGCCTCCCGGAAGACCTTGTCCTTTTCGGGGGAGAGGTTGATGACGCAGTTGGAGATAATGATGTCGACCGACATGTCGGCCACCGGCAGATGTTCCAGCTCCCCCAGACGGAAATCGACGTTGGCGAAGCCGGTTTTGGCCGCATTGCCGCGCGCCTTGGCAATCATCTCCGGGGTCATATCGACGCCGATGACCCGGCCGGTGTCGCCTACCGCACGAGCCGCCAGGAAACAGTCGAAGCCGGCGCCGCTGCCGAGGTCGAGCACAGTTTCGCCGGGGGAAAGCGAGGCGATGGCCTGGGGATTGCCGCAGCCGAGGCCAAGGTTGGCACCTTCCGGCACCCCCGCCACCTCTTCGCCGTAGTATCCCAGGTCGAGGGCGATCTCACCGGCCCGCTGTCCCTTACCCGTCCCGCAGCAGGACGGGGCGCAGCCGCAGCCACTCCGTCCCTCTGCCGCGATCCTGCCGTAATTCTCCTGAACCGCTCGACGAATATCGTCGTTGTTCCGTCTGTTCATGTGCTTCTCCGTAAAGAGGTTTTCATCGTTGAGAGTGAAGCGCTCACTCCGTCTTCAACCTCAAGACGCGGAAAAGCCAAAAAGGACGCAAAAAATCGGTTCTCAGCAGCGGTCGCAGTTTTTTCCCCTTCGTTCGTAATCGTGGAGCCTGCCCCGGCGGTCGAAATACAGCCTGCAGCATTCGGCGAGCATCTCCCGCAACAGGGCCCGGCCGCGCTGGATTCTCGACTTGGCGCCGGAGAGGGAAAGGGACTGCATCTCCGCCACTTCCCGCTGCGGCAGTCCCTCAAGCTCGGAGAGGATGACTGCCTCCCGATACTTCTCGGGGAGTTGCCGGATCATCGGGAGCAGGCACTGTGCCATTTCCTGCCTGGCCGTCTCGCCCGGATCCTGTTCCGGTCCTGCGAGCCAATCGGGGATTTCCACCGTGGGTTTGCGGGCACGGTAGTAGTCAAGGATGGCGTTGCGCGCCGTCCGGTAGAGCCAGCCCCTCAGCCGGGTCCTGTCCCTGAGGGAGGCGAGACCGCCGTGCATCTTGAGAAACACCTCCTGGAGGATGTCCTCGGCAGCCCCATTGTCGGCCACTCTCCGCCTGATGAAGGCCCGCAGCGCCGCCTGGTGTTCCCGCCAGATTTCTTCCATGGACTGTTCCTCATTCCTCGATTTTCTTATACAGCTTCACCGGCTCCGTTTTCTTGCGGTGGACCCGGATGTTGAGCATTTCCACCATGACCGAAAAGGCCATGGCAAAATAGATGTAGCCCTTCGGCACGTGCACGTCGAAGCCTTCGGCCACCAGGGTGAAGCCGATCAGCAGCAGGAAGGAGAGGGCGAGCATCTTGATGGTCGGGTGGCGATCGACGAAGTCGCCTATGGTCTTGGCGGCAAAGAGCATGACGGCAACGGCCCCGACGATGGCGATCACCATGACCGAAAGGTGCTGGACGAGGCCGACCGCGGTGATGACTGAATCCAGAGAAAAGACGATGTCGAGCAGGGCTATCTGCACAATGGTGGACAAAAAGCCGTAGCCGACCCTCGGCACTACGGTCTCCTGGGCCGCCTCCAGGCTGATGTGGATCTCGTGGGTCGACTTGACGAGGAGGAAGATGCCGCCCCCGATAAGCACCAGATCGCGTCCGGAGATTTCATGGCCGAATACCGTAAACAGGGGTTCGACCAGTCCTATGATCCAGGCCAGGCTGAAGAGCAGGGCCAGCCGGGTGAGCATGGCGAAACCCAGCCCCAGGGTCCTGGCCAGATCGCGCTGCTGCTGCGGCAGCCTGCCCACCAGAATGGTGATGAAGATGATGTTGTCGATGCCCAGCACGATTTCAAGCGCCAGAAGCGTAGCCAATGCCACCCACGCTTCCGGCGAAAGGATCCATTCAAACATGATGCCTATGCCTTGGATAGAGGAAGTCGAAAAAGGATATCGCCCATGGTTGTGCCAAACGCCATATGTGATATCATTACGGTAATGACTGTTCATCAATGATGAACACCATCCGTCTCCGGGGAAAGCTTGCGGAACTTCGACCAAGAGTATAGTCTTCCTTGTTGAAAAAGCATCAGGGCACCACAAATTTTCCCGGCAACGGCACCACATTACTTGTTCATGGAAAACAAAAGCCTATCTTTCAGTTCATTGCCTCCTCCCTGGAACAGCATATTGCCCAACATTGCCTTGATCCTGGTATGGGGGATGCTCTTTGGTCTCGTGTTTCTGCTGCGCTCCTTCTTTCTTTTGATTTTCCTCACTTTCGTTTTCACCTTTATCCAGGCCAACGGCGTAAATCGGCTGGAAAAGTACATCAAGAAAAGATCGATGCGCGTCATTCTCGTGGCCGCGGCGTTCCTTGCCATACTCAGCATGACCTTCGTCTTTCTGGTTCCCAAGGTCAAAGTGCAGACGGAACTCTTCATCAGCCAGTTTCCCTCCTATCTAGGGCGCGTGGACCAAGAGGTCCTGGAACTGAGCATCAAGTATCCGGTAATCGAAGAGATCTTCCCGAACATGATTGTCGAGGAATGGGAGAAAGGCGGACAGATGCCGAGAAAAAAACTCAACTATTCCCCAACGAAAGTGATACTCCAGCAGGTGTTCAAGATCGGCGAGGAAAGCGGCATCGAAAATATCAATTACCTCCTCGGCAGGCTGGGCGATATCGGCGGCAAGGTCGCCACGGCAACCTCGGCCTTCTTTCTGTCCATCCTGTTTTCCTTCCTGATCGTGCTCGATATGCCGAGGCTGGCGGCAAGCGTCCGGCAGTTGGAGCATACCAAGCTGCGCTTCATCTACCTGAGCGTCGCCGACGAAATCCGCGATTTTTCCAGGGTGCTGGGCAGGTCGCTCGAGGCTCAGCTGCTGGTCGCCATTGTCAACAGCGTCCTGACCGCCATCGGCATCATGATTCTCGGGATCGGCGCGCATGTAGCCTTTCTGTCGGTTATCGTCTTCTTCTGCAGCTTCATTCCGATTCTCGGGGTCATTATCAGCTCGGTGCCGATCTGTATGGTCGCCCTCCAGGTCTCCGGCATCAAGATCATGTTTCTCGCGGTGCTGTTGATCACCGTCATCCACCTGATCGAGGGATATATACTCAATCCGCGCATCTATGGCTCCTACATGCGGATCAACCCGGTCATCATCCTGATCATTCTCACAGTGGGAGGGAAATTGTTCGGATTCTGGGGACTTCTGCTCGGCGTGCCGTTCTGCACCTATGTATTCGGCCATGCCATTCGGATAAAAGAAGGCAAAGATCTTTCTTCGTCAAACTAAAAACTTTACGGGATATCCGCCTATGATGGAAATCGCTTTTCTGCTCCTGCTCATCCTGCTGAACGGAATTTTCGCCATGTCGGAAATAGCCATGGTTTCGTCCCGCGGAGCCCGCCTGGAGAAGCTTGCCGGCGAGGGCAGTTCGGGGGCCCGTTCCGCCCTGCAGTTGAAAAAGGAACCCACGATTTTCCTTTCCACCGTGCAGGTCGGCATAACCATGGTGGGCATCCTGGCAGGTGCCATCGGCGAGACGGCCCTGGCCGAGCCGCTCACGGAGTGGCTGGCCGGTTTTCCGGCCCTCGTGCCCTATGCCCGGATGCTGGCGGTGACGGTCGTGGTGGTAGGCTTGACCTACCTGTCGGTAGTGATTGGCGAGTTGGTGCCGAAGCGGCTTGCCCTTATTGCTCCGGAAAAAACCGCTTCCTTCGTCTCACCGTCTATGAAGAGTCTTGCGGCGGCGGCCAAGCCCGTGGTGTGGTTTCTTTCAGCATCCTGCGATCTTCTGCTTCGTCTTGTCCATCGAAATCCGCCCCAGGAGCCGCCGATAAGCAATGCCGAAATCAGGTTCTTGATGAAACAAGGCGCGGAAGCGGGAGTATTCCACGAAAGCGAGCAGGCCCTGGTCGCCAATGTCCTGCGTCTGGACGAACGTAATATCCGTTCCATCATGACTCCCCGGCAGGATATCTTCACTATCGACCTGGACAAGCCGGAAGAGGAGATCCGCCGCCGTCTGACCGAGTGTCCGTACAGCCGGGTGGTCGTATGCCGCAGGGGGCTGGACGATATCCTCGGTCTTTTACGGACCGCCGATCTGCTCAAGGCCTGCCTCGCCGGCGAGCCGCTGGCGTTGGAGGGTAATCTCCATCCGCCGCTCTTTCTCTGGGAGGGCGTCACCGCCACGCATCTGATCGAGAGCTTCCGCAAGGCCAACCTGCAATCCGCCCTGATCGTCGACGAATACGGTGAGCTCCAGGGTCTGGTCACGCTGACAGATGTGCTCGAGGCCATTGTCGGTATCCTTCCTTCCGGCCAGGCCGATACCGATA
The DNA here is from genome assembly GCA_023412495.1 of Pseudomonadota bacterium. Next base: position 117,437 of record JAEYNP010000113.1, on the reverse strand, counting down.
TCGTCGAACGCCCGGATGGTTCCTGGCTGATCGCCGGGAGTACGCCGGTGGATCACATGAAAACGGAGCTGAAGATCGTCGGCAGATTGACAGGAGAAAAGGATAATGCCTATGTCACGGTGGGCGGCCTGGTCATTCATCTCCTCGGCCGCATCCCGACCGAAACTGATGTGGTGGAAGAGCAGGGTCATCGTTTCGAGGTGGTCGATATGGACGGCAATCGGGTGGATAAGGTGCTGGTGTCCAAGATAACTCCCGGGGCCGATTGATGCGCCGGGCGTCCCTTCCCCTGCGGGGTTTTTCACCACCCTCGAAGGGAGTGCTGCTTCAAGTCGAGCAGATTGTTCACCCCACGGAGCTGAGTTAGTCCGAAAGCAGTCATTATCAATTATGATGGACTCGTAAAAAGTCCGATCTACTTCGTTGTAGGTCTGAAACGGCGCTTCGCTGTACCATATGTACTCCCAAACCGCCGTTTCAGACACTACGCCTCGGCTTTATCAATTATCCAGTTGCTGTATCGCCAGGCGATTGACGAGGTTGGTCACTGTTTCCCTGGCGTCGCCGAAGATCGCGATGGTTTTGCCGTTTTCATACAGAGGGTTGGGGACTCCCGAGTAGCCGGGCTTCTCATCGAAGTTGCAGACGACAATGTTCCCGGCATCCTGTGCCAAGAGGATAGGCATTCCCGAAATAGGCGTCCCCTCGACTTCCATGGCCGCCGGGTTGACCACATCGCAGGCGCCGACCACCAGGACGAGGTCCGTGGACTGAAACCTGGGGTTGATGTCCTCCATCTCCACCAGCATGTCGTAGTCCACACCGGCCTCGGCCAGCAGCACGTTCATGTGGCCTGGCATTCTGCCGGCAACCGGATGAATGGCGTACCTGACGTCCTTCCCCATCGAGGACAACTCCGCTGCGAGCGTTGCCACCACCTGCTGGGCCTTTGCCAGGGCCATGCCGTAGCCGGGGACGATGATCACCGAACCGGCCGCTCTCATGGCTGCAACAGCCTCGGAGTATCTCTCCGAAGTGGCGAGAGGTTTGACTTCCGCCGGAGGCGGAACAGGAGCGGCCGCCGTCTCGCCCCTGGTGCTCGCCGATGTCCGTGGTGTGCTCTCCGGGAAGATCACCCTGATAAGCCGGCGGTTCATGGCCTTGCACATGACATAGGTGAGAATCGAACCGGATGCGGCTACAGTCGCTCCGAAGGCGATCAATAACTGGTTTTCCATAACCATGCCGCAGAGGGAGGCGGCGAGGCCCGCCGTGGCGTTCAAGGATGAAATCAGCACGGGCATGTCGGCCCCGCCGATTCGGATTGCCAGGAGAACGCCGAAGGAGGCCCCGAGAATGATTTCGATGATGTAGAGAAAGAAGGCGACGCCGGTGGGGACGAAAAAAGTCGTCGCACCGATACCCGCCAGGGCCACAATGTTGGCAATGAAGAGAGCATCATGGCCGTACAGGACCTGAGGAGCCTGTCTCATTTTGTTGGCGAGCTTGGCGCTGGCGATCATGCTGCCGCTGAAGGTGAGAGACCCGATGGCCAGCCCCAGAACGCCCGAGATCTCACTTACCGGATTCAGCGCGTGCGTCGTCCGGGTCAGCTCCACCAGCGATACGAGAAAGGCGGCAACTCCGCCGGCTCCGTGCTGAAAGGCCACCATTGCCGGGACCTGGATCATGTCGACGGAACGGGCCAGGGCATAGCCGGCGATCGCCCCCGCCAGAAGGGCGGCGACAACGGTGCCGACATCGACGATACCGTGGCGATACAGGACCAGGGCGAAAGCCAGGAACAAGGCGAAGGCGGCCGTCAAGTTGCCGAGCTTCGCTCTTTCGGGTCCTCGGAATTGCCGGATGCCGGCGAGGAGAAAAGCGATTACCGTCGCGTCTATGATCAGTGTCATGGGTGTCCTTGCCTTGTGGTGATGGAGGTTATGGGTTTCTACCTCTTCCCTTCAAAGAGCTTCAGCATCCTGTCGGTGATGGCGAAACCGCCGACCACGTTGAAGGTGGCCGTCATGACGGCGATCGCCCCCAGGACTTTTTCCAGTGGTGTGGTCGGGAGGGAGAAAAGGATGAGCGCCCCAAGAATGGTAATGGCGGAGATGGCATTGGTCATCGACATCAAAGGGGTGTGCAGCAAGGGCGGAACCCGTGAAATCAGCAGGTAGCCAACGACAAATGAGCCAAAAAATACGACTGCCATCAAGATCAGATTGGACATAGCTTTGCCTCGATGAAGAATGGAGTGCCTGCCCGGATCCGGGTCGTCGGTCCCGGATGGAAACGAGGAGTTCCTGACCCCGCGTCAGTCCGTCGATTCCATGTATCCGAACAGGCACCCAAGTAGAAAGGAAGTTACATCATGGCCTTCAGGGTGCCTTCATGGACAATCTCCCGCTGATGGGTGACGAGAGAGCTTTTGACGATTTCGTCGGCAAAGTCGAGCTGGCCCTGGCCTTTTTTGAAGAGATTTTCCACGTAGTAGTAAAGGTTGTTGGCGTACAGCCAGCTGGCGTCGATGGCCATTCTGCCGGGGATATTCTGGATGCCGCAGATGTGGATGCCCTGCTTTTCCTTAAAGGCGCCAGGTTCGGTCGCCTCGCAGTTGCCGCCCTGATCGACGGAGACATCGATGATCACCGACCCGCGTTTCATGAGCCTGACCATCTCGTCTGTAATGAGGACCGGGGCGATTTCCCCTGGAACCAGCGCGCTGAGGATAACGACGTCCACCTCTGCCAGTTGGCCGGCAACAGCTTTGCGTTCCCTTTCCAGCCAATCGCGATCCAGGGATTTTGCATAACCGCCGCTGCCGGCCGCCAGATCCTGGGGAATGTCGAAGTGGACGGATTTGCCGCCCAGGCTCTCGGCTTCGACACAGGCGTTTTTGCGGATATCGAGGAACTTGACGACCCCGCCAAGCCGCTTGGCGGTTGCAATGGCCTGCAGGCCGACGACGCCGGTGCCGATGATCAGGAAATGGGCGGGCTTGATCGTGCCGATTGCCGTACCGATCATCGGGATGAACTTCGGCAGCTTGTTGGCGGCCATTATGACCGATTTGTATCCGGTGACCGCGCTCATGGAAGACAGGGCATCCATGCGCTGGGCGCGGGATATCCTCGGAATGCCGTCCATGGTCAGCGCGGTGATGTTTTTCTTCTGCAGGATTCTCACCATTTCATGGCTGCCCGGCGCCGCGGGATGAAGGAAGGTGATCAATATGCCGCTGTCGCGAAGCATATCGGCTTCGTGTTTGTTTTTTTCCGGGTTGAAGACCGGTTGCTTGACCTTCAGCACCACATCCGCTTCCGCGAGCATCTTCTCGACATCCGTGGCGATGGTCGCGCCTGCGGCCTGGTAGTCGCCGTCGGGGATGAGAACGCCCGCGCCGGCACCTGTCTCCACGGCGACGGTGAAGCCCAGGGCGATATATTTCCTGACGGTTTCGGGAGTGGCCGCCACCCGTTTTTCTTCCGGCAATATCTCTTTGGGTATTGCAATCAGCATGTTTGCCTCACTTTTTATGGGAAATGGGTTGATGTGTCTCTGCGATGTCCTCGATCGGTTTTCAAACGGCTCCGAACCGTTCGTGCGCTATCGACTGGAGCTTTTTCAAGGCATCCGCAAAGATCGGCGGCTGCGGGGTGGCGAGTTGCTTTGCCATCTTCTCCGCAAGACTTGCCTTGGTGGCCGCAGAGAAGTGGTTGCGGTAATTTTTCAGCCATTCCCCCATGGTTTCGCAGGCCATGATTCGCACTTCATAATAAAGATTTTCATCGGCGACGATGCGGAGCACCTGGCTGATCATCGCCTCGCTCGGATTATCGATAGTTCCGATTCGCTTCAGCGTTTCCTCGCGAAGTCTCCAGTTGTCTTTGTAGGCGAGTATCCTGGTCAGGCCGGGTTGACATTCGCTCAACTCGCCGCTGTCCGCCAACTGGCAGATAAGATCAAGAACAGGCCCCCAGTCTCTCAGATTGCCAAATGGATCAGGTTGCATTTTTTTCCCCCTTGCATGGATTTGAAGCCCGGCTCCTCTTGAGCAGGCTCCTAGCCCTGCATTAAGGCAAAGAGGGTGCCAGATTGGCAGAAATTGACAACTTATTGATATACAAGTGAAAATTCCCTGAGATGGGGGTAGGTGCTCCGGCGAATCGGGCGAAAGCGCCCAAGTGGGGCATCGTCAAAGTGGAACGAAGTGTCTGAAATTGAAGTGATTTAATGGGAAGGGCGATTTCGCCCGAAACGGGCGATTATGGCACTGAGGGATCGGCTAGTTTCCTGAAGAGTGCTCTTCGGGAGATGCCCAGCAATTCGGCGGCGCGAGTTCGGTTGCCGCCTGCCTGTTGCAGTGCCTGGGAGATCAGAGAATTTTCCAGCTGCTGCACAGCCTGCTGGAGATCGAGCTGCGGCAGGGCGGTTGTCTTGACGGCAGTGTTGGGGGAAAGAAATTCAAGCCGGCCGAGCGTCACGTACCGCTGCAGGACATTGCGGAGTTCCCGCACGTTGCCGGGCCAGTCGTAATCCAGGAGGGCGTCCATGACATTGCCGGGAATCTTGAGGGTGCCGCCGGACGGGGACATATTCCGGACAAAATGATCCGCCAGGAGCGGGATATCCTCCTTGCGCCGGCGCAGGGGCGGCAACTGAATCTGTATCACCTGGAGGCGGTAGAAGAAATCGCTGCGCATCTGACCGCTTTTTACTCTCTCCTGCAGAGCGACATTGGAGGCGGAGATTATCCTGAAATCCGCCATCATCGTCTGCGTGCCGCCCACCGGCCTATAGCCCCCGCCTTCGATGGCCCTGAGCAGCTTGGCCTGCATGGGCAAGGTGAGTTCGCCGACCTCGTCAAGAAACAGCGTGCCCTTGTCCGCCATGTCCAGGTAGCCGGAGGAATCGGCATGGGCACTGGAAAACGCTCCCTTGCGGTGACCGAAAAATTCCCGCTCGAACAGTGGTTCCTGAACCGCGCCGCAGTTCACCGCGACAAAGTTTCGGTCTTTTCTCGAGCTGTGTTCGTGGATGGCATGGGCCACCAGTTCCTTGCCGGAACCGGACTCGCCGAAAATGGTCACGCTGGCATCCGTGACGGCCGCTTTCAGGATCAACTCGAAAACCTCCTGCATGAGCGGCGACCGTCCGAGAATGTTGCCGAATCGATATCGTTCTTTAAGCGAAGATCGGAGCACCCGGTTTTCGTCGTGCAGCTGGTCCGCCAGATGCTGGGCGGCCACCTGCTGCTCCTTGATTTCCGTGACATCATTGAAGGTGGACAGCACAGCCGCTCGCCCCTTGAAGGTGATCGGACTGTGACAGACCTTGATCCACAGGGCTCCGGGCGGACGATCGAGGCGGAACACCTGCTCGAATCTTTCTTCGCAGGGACCATCCTGGCAGGCCGAATACATTTTCGCGATGTCGTCGGTCTTGCCGATACCATGGTCGTGCACGGGCTGGTCGATCAGGACATCCGGCGAGCTGATGTCGAAAATCTTGCAGAATACCGGGTTTACGTAACAGAATCGTGAATCCTGGACCAGGGATACCCCATCGGTGACCTGCTCCATCAGGACCCGATACCGCTCTTCACTCTCCCGCAGCGCCTGCTCGGAATGCTTCATCCACAAGACCCTGCCCAGCCGTTCGCTGATGGCCCGCAGCAGGTGGGACTCCTCCTCGAGGAACAGACCCTGATCATCGGCGGATGTAGCCTCGGTGTAATAAACATCGAGGTCGCCGACATGATCGCCGTTGAGCATGATCGGTGTGTTCCGGCACCAGCGGGTACGTTGGAAATCGGCAGAGAAGTATTCCCGGCCGTCGAGCCTGATGCAGGCGCAGGCTTTCTCTGGGTATTGCAGGGCGGCGGGGATCAATTCGACGGCGCGGACCAATATCCAGGGCAGCGAAACATCCTGGACTTCCAGCAGGTTGGAAATGCCGTAGAGACAATTCAGCTCCTTCACCCTCTCGACGAGGGCGTTGGGAGCGGCAGAAACCGGAATCGATATCGCAACAACGGTGTCGTCTTGCTGCCGCCCGCCTTCCAACTGCTTTTTGCTCTTTTTCTCTTTCATGCCGGTCTTGCCAAGTACTCCGATGGGAGATCAAAAAAGGTCAGGCAGGCAGCTGGGGCCAGGTGATATTGTCCCACCGGCTTTTCTTTCCGCTCCAGGATTGCAGTGCCAGGCTTGCGCCATTGATCACCGCGTGGAGTGGGTCGGGCGCTATTTTCACGGCCACATGGGTTTTCACTGCGATCAATTGGCCCATCCCTTCGATACAGGCCCCGCCGCCTGTCAGGCAAATTCCCGATTCCATGATTTCAGGATGGAATTTTTTGGGAATTTTCTGGAGGCTCTTTTCAATCATCTCCGTAATTCTGTTGACGACGGGAAGAATCGCGTCTACGACCACCTTGTTGTCAATCCATGCGCCCACTTCACATCGTTTTACAACGTCGATGCCGGAGATGTGAATACTCCGCCTGGACGGCTCCTGACTCAAGGTTGTGGAAATTTCGTCGGTGAGCCGTTCTACCTCATGTTCATAGACCTTTATTTTGTACTTGGCCATGATCGCGGAACGGACGGCTTTGTGAATGTCCCCGCAGGCTACGCGTAACGCTGAAGAAAATACGATGCGCCTCTCACGAAACACCGCCAGGTCGGTGACCCCATCGCCTATATCGACGATCAGTTGCGCAGTGGGCAGGGTAACATCCATTCCTGCTCCTGCCGCCGCCGCCCATACTTCGGGGATTACCGAAACCCGTGAAGCTCCGGCGGCGAGGAGCGCGCTGCGGAGGAGACCACGCTCGGTCTCGGTGGTATCTGTCGGCGCGCAGGCAAGGGAGATGGGGCTCTTGAAGAGTTTTTTTGTCTTGATGACCAATGGTTTTAATAATGATATCGTATTTTTCAGATCTACTATGACCCCGCCGCGCAGAGGCGCGGTTACGAGTGTGCTGTTGATATATTTGAAATACTCGTCCGAAACGTCATTGGTTTGGTCTTTTACCAGACGTATCGATGAAGGTTTTTCGATCATTTTACCAAGGTTAAAAGCATAGATCCGAGTATTGGCCGTGCCGAGATCTACCGCTATGCTGGGTGGTTCAACGATATGCGCTAATTTGCCGAACATGTCTTTCACTTTCCCGGTCGAAGATGAATGCAAACCCATCATGACAGAATCCTGCCAAATGGTGTTTTTCGAGGATACCATAATTGCCGGCCGTCATGTGCAGAAAAAGCACCGTCTCCCTTTTGCAGAATACCCGGGTGAAGATGTTGCAGATCTGCCGGTTTACTTGTTGATTTTCACCCGATGTCTGCTAACCTTGAGAAGGTCGTTTCAGGAACACAAAAAAGTTGAGCCTTTTGCAAAATGAGGATTTTCGTTCAAGATCAAGGCATGCGAGAAATTTTACCGCAGGCATATAGTTAATATTCCGAGGATAAAATTTGGAGCATAACGAAGAAATTGGGCGAAAAGACCCATTTTGCGAGAGGCTCAGTTACCTGCTATAAGGGATACCAAGAGACAAAAGGAGCAGCCGATGAGCATGAGAGTGAAAAACAATATCCACTGGGTGGGAAAAATCGACTGGGAGTTGCGGAAGTTCCACGGCGACGAGTATTCGACCCACAAGGGCTCCTCGTACAACTCATACCTGCTCAGGGAGGAGAAGATCGCCTTGATCGACACGGTGTGGGGGCCGTATGCGGAGGAGTTCGTGGAGAAACTGGCCGCCGAGGTCGACCTGAAGAAGATCGACTACATTATCGCCAGTCACGCCGAAAGCGACCACAGCGGTGCGCTGCCGGAGCTGATGCGGCACATCCCCGATACGCCCATCTACTGCACCCGAAACGGTGTCAAGTCACTCACCGGCATGTACCATAAAGACTGGAATTTTCGCACGGTCAAGACCGGCGACAGGCTCAGCCTCGGCGAAAAGGAGCTGGTTTTTGTCGAAGCGCCCATGCTGCACTGGCCCGACAGCATGTTCAGTTACCTGACCGGCGACGCGGTCTTGTTCAGCAACGACGCCTTCGGCCAGCACTACGCCTCGGAGGCGATGTACAACGACCGGGTCGATCAGGCGGAACTGTGGTACGAGTGCCTGAAGTATTATGCCAACATCCTGACTCCATTCAGCCCCATGGTGATAAAAAAGATCCATGAGGTTTTGGGCTTCAAGCTGCCGCTAGACATGATTTGCACCAGTCATGGCATCATCTGGCGCGACAATCCTGCCCAGATCGTCGAGCAATATCTGCAGTGGGCTGAAAATTATCAGGAAAACCAGATCACGGTCCTCTACGACACCATGTGGAACAGCACCCGGGCGATGGCCGAGGAAATCGCCGCCGGGATCGGCGAGGCCGACGGGAAGGTGACGGTCAAGCTCTACAACTTGGCCAGGACCGACAAGAACGATGCAATCGCCGAGGTCTTCAAGTCCAAGGCGATCCTGGTCGGCTCGCCTACCATCAATAACGGCATTCTGGTCAGTGTCGCGGCCCTGCTCGAACAGATGAAGGGTTTGAAGTTCAAGAACAAGAAGGCAGGCGCCTTCGGGAGTTACGGCTGGAGCGGCGAATCGATAAAGATCCTTACCCGTCACCTGGCCGAGTCGGGCTTTCAGGTCGGCGACGAAGGCCTGCGTCTTACCTGGGCACCCGACGCGGATACCAGGAAAGCCTGCCGCGAATACGGTCGGGCGTTCGCCGAGAGGGTCGGGGGTGAGGCTGAAAAATGAGACTCGGGTGCTGAAGACGGCAGGAATGGGGATTCTTCTACTTCGGTCAGGCTCGGCAGTCCCTTCGAGGTGCTTTTTCATCACCCCGAAGGGGGAGCTACTTCAAGTTGAGCAGGTTGTTCACCCCACGGACCTCGGAGACCGATCGGGCGATCTCACCAGCCAGATCTTTCTGATAGGCGGTATCGACCGCCCCTGTAAGCGTGACAACCCCCTCGAATGTATCAACGCCGATGGCAAATCCACTCAATTGAGTGGATTGGAAGAGTTTGGTCTTCACCTGAGAGGTTATCGTGGTATCATCAACGACATTGCCCGGAGTTCGCCCCGCCGGAGTGTGGCAGCTTGCAAAGGCGATCAGCAAGACAGTGAACAAGAGGAAAACCCTCGCCATAACCAGTTTTTTGACTAACATAGTATTTCTCCTTCTGCGATTGCGTAATGCGGGCTGACGCTCGCAACCCAAAGGCTGTAATCCCCTCCCACAGCAGAGGGATAAGTACCTTCAAGGAACTCATTCTCAAAAAAACAAGAAGTGAATTTCAAGGGTATTAATGTGGGCTGACGTCCGCAACCCAAGGGTTGTCATCCCCTCCAACAGCAGAGGGGACTCTTTTCAGTACCCCCTTGAGGGGTATAAGTGCCTCACGAAATTCGTTCCAAAAAACAAGAAAACGAATTTCTAAGGAACTAAATACGATGTTGAACTGGTAATGGATGATCAAGAAATGTGCCACCTGGGCAATAATAGGTGCCGATATCGGTAAATTTCCGGAATGACGCTTATTGTGAGTCTGCAGAAAAATCTGTTTTTCCGGTCCGGTAGGAATTGGATCCGGCAGGGTCGGAAAAGGGCAAGGCCTGACGACAGCCGGCAGAAAGATCTCAGCGGTCAAGCCGGAGTTTCAGCGAATCTTCAATCTGAGGGCAGCTGATTGCCGGCTGCTGTTCCTTACTTCGTCTCATACATATCCCCAACCCGGTCCTGCAGGGCAATGACCGTCTGGGTAGCAGGCCTGGTCGCGCTGAAAGCGTCCCTCGCCTTGACCTGGCATTTCGGACAGGCGTTGAAGGGGATGGTGAAGGCGTGGATGTGGTTTCGGAGACCGGTGGCCTTGATCTGGGTGTAGCCGGGGCACTCGGGGCAGAGGTGATAGGTTTTGGTTTCCTGGACATGGAAGCCCGTAGTGTCGTAGAAGATATCCCGCTGGGAGGCGACGGTGCCCTTGTGGAGGTGGGCGTTCTTTTTCTTGTGGCGCGAGGCGAAGATCTCCCGCGCCTTGGCGCAGAGCGCCTCGATGTAGCGGGTCATGTCCGGCGGTTGGATGAAACGGTGATGATCGTAGTCCGGTTCCTTGACATGGGAAAAATCCATGCCGGCCATGGCCAGGATGATGCCGAGATTGGTGTAGGGCAGGGCGCCCTCGATGGAGTAGCCGCCCTCCAGCACGCAGATGTCGGGGTTGAGCAGCCGGTTCAGCCGGGCGTACCCTTGCGCGGTGAAATTCATGCTGGTGATCGGGTCGGAATAGTGGTTGTCCTGGCCCGCCGAATTGATGACGAGCTCCGGCTGGAACTCTTCCAGCGCCGGCATGACCACCCGCTCCATGACCATGTCGAAACCCTCGTCGCAGGTGTTGGGCGGCAGCGGGATATTGATGGTATAGCCTTCAGCCGCGGGTCCGCCGGATTCGTGGAGGAAGCCGCTGCCCGGATAGAGGGTCCGGCCGTCCTGGTGGAGCGAGATGAAAAGGGTGTCCGGATCGTTGTAGAAGATGTCCTGGGTGCCGTCGCCGTGATGACAATCGGTGTCGACGATGGCGATCTTCCGCACCCCGTACTGGCGGCGGATGTACTCCGTCATGATGGCCTCGATATTGACGACGCAGAAGCCCCGGTCGCCGAAGACCGTCTGCATGGCGTGATGGCCCGGGGGGCGAACGATGGCGAAGGCCCTTTCCGCCTCTTTCTCCATGACCGCCCGCGCGGCCCGGAGCGTTCCGCCGGCCGAGATCAGATGGGATTCGGTGAGCAGTTTCTCGACCGAAGGCACGCAGAGGTGGACTCGGTCGATGTCCGCGTGGGCGGCGAGCTCGGGATTGAAGAAGACGATGTTTTCCACATCCTCAAGGCCCTCCTCGATCAGCTGGTCCCGGGTATAGAGAAGGCGTTCCTCCCGCTCCGGGTGGTCGGGCCGGATGCACCAGTCGAAGGCGGGAAAGAGGATCAGGGCGGTCTTGCGGAGGGCGCGGGGCATGAAGTACATGGGGAACCTCCTCAGTTGGTGGCAAGGCCGGGCCGGATCTGGGCCTTGAGGTTCAGGATCTTGCCCGAGGTGGTGAAGCCGCGGACCACATTCATCTCAAGCCGTTCCAGGAAGTCGATCTCGGGACACTTCTGTGCGCCCATGCCGGCGATCAGGTCGGCGATGGCCCCCTTCAGCCTCTTTTCGGCATCGGAGAGGCAAAAACGAGGGCTTATCTTCTCCTGGCAGGAGATCTCTGGGATGGAGAGCCGGCCGTCGGCGGTATCGGCGTAGAGGGTCGCTTGCACGGTCAGCCGGGCCCTGGCCGCGCCGATGGCGTTGGCGACTTCGTAGTCGGCGGGCACGGTGCAGGGCAGCTGGAAGGCCTCGGCGAGAAACGGCTGCAGTGCCGCCGCGGGACCCCCTATGGCGACAATGCGGGAAGGCGTGATCCGCTGGCGATGGAGCAGAGCCGCGACGGTATAGACCGGCCGGCTGAAGACCTCGTCGATCAGCTCCATGACTGCCAGGCGGATCTTGTCGACGAAGGTCACGAGCAGAAGAGTCGCGGTGTGCTCGGGCGACTGCCCCGGGCAGAGGGCGGTCATTGCGGCTGCGGCTTTTTCTTTGGAGCCTACGGCAAGCGCCCCCAGCGTCACTATGGCATCAGTGGGGGTGGGCGCCGCGCCGCCTTCGGCCATCGACCGGCCCTGGCGCTCGGGGCCGATGTGGAAGGCGCCGTCGTGCCAGCTCACCCTGCTGTCGCCGCCCAGACCGATGGACCTGGTCTTGAGCGCCCGGACAAGGGTCGGGCGGCCGGCGATGTCGATGCCGTAAGGCTCGAGCAGGGGGCCGCCGTCCGCCAGGAGCGAGATGTCGGTGGTGGTCCCGCCGATATCGAGCAGGACAGCATCGCCGGGCGACGGGTCGAGTGCCAGGCAGCCCATGACGCTGGCCGATGGCCCTGAATGGATGGACTCGCAGGGGAAGGCGTTGGCCCGGTCGAAGGGGATGGTGCCGCCGTCGGCCTTGAGGATATGGCAGGGGCAGGTGATGCCCAGGCGGGCGAAACCCCGTTCCATGGCCTCTTTAAACTCGGCGAATCGGGAGGATAGGGCGCAGTTCAGCCAAGTCGAGAAGACCCGGCGGGGGAAGCTGGGCAGGCCGGAGATGCGGTGGCCCATGGTGATATGGTTGAACCGGCCGGACAGCTTTTCGGCGATGGCGATCTCATGACGGTTGTTGCGGTGGGAGAACTTGGTGACGATGCCGACGGAGCGGATGCCTCGCCGTTCGATGGCGCCCACGGCGTCCTCTATCAGATGCGGGGCGGGGTCGCGGAGGATATGGCCGCGATGGTCGATGCAGCCGTCGAGAAACCAGGTCGGACAGCTTTTTGCAAGGAATTCTGGATTCATGCCCGGTCCCGCCTGGACGATCATGCCCACGGGATCGAGCGAACCGGTGACGATGGCATTGGTGCAGAGGGTGCTGCTCAGGTGGATTCTTTCGAGTTGCCGGCGGTCTTCGGGAACGAGTCGGTGCAGCAGGGAGATGATGGCTTCGCTCAGAACCTGCTGGTCGACACCCACCTTGTGCTTGGATACCGGCCTGTCGCCATCAAGCAGCACACCATCCGCATGAGTTCCACCGACATCGATCCCGATTATCATAGACGCACCTTCCCGGCGAAGAGATTGATGGATTTGCCGACTCTCTCCGTATCATAGCCGAAGAACATGTTTTGTCATCGAAAAAGAAAAGGAATAGGCAAGTGGGGTAAGACGATTCGGCCGTTTCCGGGGAAGGCGATGGGCACACCGGTATGGCGTGCGAGGCGGAAAACATAGGGATATTGTTTCCGGATATACAGGATTGAGGGTATTCACGGTCGCTAGCGTGGCCACTACAGTGAACCCTTAGGATTTCAACCGGCAGTTTTCCGTTCTCCCTTCCTTTGCAAAAATTTTCTTTTTTTCTCTGGGGGGATGCCATGTCGAAAGTGACCGAAGAACGCAGGGCATTATGCGGTATTTGCCCCGCCGGCTGCTGGGTTATCGTCTCCTACGACGGTCGGGGCCGCCTGGCGGCGGTGCGTGCCGATGAAAGCTCGCCGCTCGGCATGCTCTGCCGGCTTGGCGAGCATTCACCGGAAATCGTCTATTCGCCGAATCGCCTGCGCACCCCCCTGCGGCGCAAGGGACCCAAGGGGACCTTCGACTTCGAGCCCGTTTCCTGGGATGCCGCCTTCGACTATCTGGTGAGCGCCCTGCAGCGAATAAGAACGGATTACGGGCCGGAGGCGGCCGCCATCTATACCGGCCGCGGCAGTTTCGAACTGGCCCTGTGCGATGTCTTCCAGCCGGCCGGAGTGGCCGTTTCCTCCGCCTCGAGCGTCCTCTTTCCCTTCGGCTCGCCGAACACCATGGGAGTGGGCGCCCTCTGCTACGTCTCCTATGCCATGATCGCCCCCCACGTCACCATGGGCGGGATGCTCATCAACATGTTCTCGGACATTGAGCAGGCCGAGCTGATCGTGGTATGGGGAGCCAATCCGGCAACCGACTGCCCGCCGGTCGATCTGCAGCGGATTCTGGCGGCGGTCGGGCGGGGGGCGGAGGTGGTGGTCATCGATCCGCGCCGCACGGCCACCGCCAAAATGGCAAACGCGCAGTGGATCCCGATTCGACCGGGCACGGACGGCGCCCTGGCCCTCGGCCTCTGTCAGGTGCTCATCGCAGAAGAGCTGATCGACGAGACCTTCGTGCGCGACTGGACCCATGGCTTTCCATCCTTTGCCGAATACGTGCAGCACTTCCGGCCCGAGGTGGTGGAGCAGGTCTGCGGCGTGCCCCAGGAGACCGTGATTTCCCTGGCCAGGCGATTGGCCGCAGCGCGGGGGGCGGCCCCGGTGATGTATACCGGCCTCGAGTACAGTGACAGCGGAGTGCAGGCCATCCGCGCCACCATGGTGCTGTGGGCCCTGGCAGGCCAGCTGGATGTGCCGGGCGGGCGCTGCTTCGCCATGCCCGGCGGCGAGTTCCCGGTCAACCGCGAGGGACTGCAGCCCAATCCCGATATGAACAAGGCTCTCGGCCTGACCGATTTTCCGGTCTACAGCGCCTACCGGGGAGAGTCGCACGCCAGCGCCCTGCCAAATGCGGTGCTCCATGGCGAGCCCTATTGGATCCGCTCGCTGATCGTCCTCGGGTCCTCGATCATCACCAGCTGGCCACGGCCCGAGATCTGGAAAAAGACGTTGAACGCCCTGGAGATGCTGATCTGCATCGACGTCAACCTGACCGCCGACTGCGCCTATGCCGACCTCGTCCTCCCGGCGGCGACCGGTTACGAAATAGATTCCTACATGCGCTACGGCCCAATCTTCCGGCTGCGCGAAAAGGTCGTCGAGCCGATCGGCCAGTCCCGCAATTCCTTCTTCATCCTGGCCCAGCTGTCCGACCGGCTGGGCTACGGCCATCTCTATCCCCGGAACGAGGAAGAGCTGCTGCGTCACGCCCTCGAAGGCTCGCCGTTTACTTTGGAAGAGGTTCGTGCTGCCGGCGGCACCGTCCGCATCGACACGCCGGTCATGCAGTACAGAAAATGGGAGAAGGGGCTGCTGCGGCCGGACGGCCGGCCGGGATTCGATACCCCCACGGGAAAACTCGAGATCGCCTCCACCATTCTGGCGGAGCACGGTTACGAGGCGCTACCGGTCTATACCGAGCCGCTGGAGGGACCGCTGGCCCGGCCCGATCTGGCGCGAGATTATCCGCTGGTGTTCAACTCCGGGGCCCGCGTCACCACCGACTTCCGCAGCCAGTTCCACGGCATCGAGGGTCTTGCCCGGCTGAGACCGGAGCCTGCCGTGATGCTCAACACCCTTGATGCGGCACGGCGAGGAATCGCAGACGGCGATCGCGTCGTGCTGAGGAGCCCGCGGGGGCAAGTAAAGATGCGGGCCCTGGTGACGGACGACATCATCCCCGGCGCAGTCGACGCCAACATGGGCGGCGGCGGCCCCCTGGGTCCCGATGCCTGGAAAAATTGCAACATCAATGAACTGACGGAGCTGCGATTCGATCCGATTTCCGGCTTTCCGATTTACAAGGCGCTCTTGTGCGAGGTCATCAAAGACTGCGATCAAGGGGAAGCTCTTGCCATTGACTCGGGCGAAACTGGTTTATCCGCTGTTTCTCCACTACGCCACAACGAGGCCAGCCTCTCGGCGAAAAGGATCTATCTCGACCACAACGCCACCACCGCGCCGGACCCGGAAGTCTGCGCAGTCATGCGCGCGACTCTGGAGGAGGGCTTCGGCAATGGCTCCGCCCTCTATCGGGAAGGGCGGCAGGCACGGGCAGCCATAGAGGAAGCCCGGCGCAGGGTAGCAGGGCTGCTCGGCTGCACCGCCCGCCGGATCTGTTTCACGGGAGGCGGCAGCGAGGCCAACAACCTGGTTATAAAGGGAGTTGCCTTTGCCCTATGGGAGGAAAAGCCGCACCTGATTACCTCCTCCATCGAGCACCCTTCGGTCCTGCACGCCATGAGGTGGCTTGCCTCCCGAGGGTTTCGCGTGAGTTTTTTGCCGGTCGACGGCTACGGCCGGGTCCGCCCGGAGGACCTTGCCGCTGCCATGACCCCGGAGACCCGCCTGGTCAGCATCATGACCGCCAACAATGAGACCGGCACGATCCAGCCCATCGCCGAACTGGTGGAAATCGCCCACGCCGGAGGGGCAGTCTTCCACACAGATGCGGTCCAGGCCGGCGGCAAGATCGCATTATACGCGACGGCTTTGGGCGTCGATTTCCTCACGCTCTCGGCCCATAAACTGTACGGGCCCAAGGGGGTGGGCGCGCTTTACCTACGCCGGGGGCTCGAACTGGAACCGCTGATCCACGGTGGCGGCCAGGAATTCGGCCTGCGGGCCGGCACCGAGAACAGCGCGGGCATCGTGGGCTTCGGCAAGGCGGCCGAACTGGCGGCAAGACGACTCACGGAAACGGGGCCGCGGTTGGCCCGCCTACGCGATCGTCTGCAGGAGGGCTTGCTGGCGATGCTGCCCGAGGCCAGGGTGAATGGCCATCCGCGGGACCGTCTGCCCAACACCCTGAATATTTCCCTGCCGGCCGTTCGCGGCGAGAGCATGGTCCTGGCCCTCGATCCCAAGGGTGTCTGCCTCTCCTCCGGCTCGGCCTGCAAGTCCGGTTCGCCCGCTCCCTCCTACGTCCTTACGGCCATGGGCCTGTCCGACGAGGAGGCTCATTGCTGCCTGCGCTTTTCCCTGGGGGAGGCCAACACCGAGGAGGAGATCGACCGGGTCCTTTCCCTCGTCCGTGAAGTCATCCAGGAATCCATGGCCACCGTCCGTTTTGTCGGCTGCCGTTGATGCGGCTCGAGCCGGTGGTCCCATCACGGAGAAGAAGATGAAGAATACCGGGTTGCATCCGATTCCCGCAGTCACCTGCGATTCTCGGCGCCGAAAGGATATTCGGCTGGAGATAGTCGATTGTCTCGACTTGGATTTTCTCGCGGAATTCAGAATGGATGTCCGCCGGGGCCTGTCTCTGCCCCGGAAGGCGATTCCTTCGAAATACTTCTATGACGATTGCGGCTCACGCCTGTTCGAGCAGATCTGCCGGCTGCCGGAGTACTACCCGACCCGAACGGAAATCTCCATCCTCGAGCGGTGCGCCCCGCGGATCATGTCCTTTTTCTCCGGCGGGAAGGCGGATCTGGTGGAAATCGGCTGCGGCTCGGAAATGAAGGTCAGAAAGCTGCTCGATGCTGCGGATGCAAGGCAGCTCGCCAACGTCCGATACGTGCCGGTGGATATCAGCGGAGACTGTCTGCGCCTCTCCGCCAGCCGATTGCTGCGGGACTTTCGGTCTCTGCGGATTTGCGGAATCCTCGCCGATTTTACCCGTCATCTGGACCGCCTGCCGCCCGGCCGCAAGCTCATCGTCTTCTTCGGCGGGACTTTCGGCAATTTTACCGAAAGTCAGGGGCTGCGTCTCCTGCGTCGCCTTGCCGAACTCATGAACCCCGAGGACAGGTTGTTGATCGGCCTCGATATGGTGAAACCCGTGGCTATCCTGGAGGCCGCCTATAACGACAGCGCTGGTATTACCGCGAGATTCAACCTGAACATCCTGAGTCATGTAAACTGCTGCCTGAAGGCAGACTTTTGCCTGTCCGATTTTTCCCACCTGGCCTTTTTCAACCGGGATCTGGAGCGAATCGAAATGCACCTTGTGGCAAGAAGGGATCTGCAGGTGCGCATCGCCAATCTGGATCTGGAGGTCAGGATGGCGAAGAACGGAACCATTCACACCGAAATCAGTAGGAAATTCCACCGCGACAGTGCCACGAGACTCTTCCTGAATGCAGGTTTATCGGCCGTTGCCTGGCATACCGACAGGCGGGGCTGGTTTACGCTGGTCGATCTGCGTAAAAGTAAGGCTGAATGAGTTGCCGCCGGAGACTGCCGGTTGGCCAAATCCCTCCAGCCGCCGCATTTCGGGATCGTTATTGAAAACGGCTGGATCACCCCAGATGACTGTGCCGTCCTGGCTGCGGAATGCCAAAGCAAGTGCTGGGACAATTCTTCGAACCCGGAGCTTTTGAGCAATGCAAGCGGGTTTATTGTCGATACGACCATCCCCAGAAGTGTTGAGAAGGAGGATCGAATGGGTGCTCCTCAAAATCGAATCGAATCTATGTCTTTTTCGCAAAGGGCAGTTGCCGGTTCAAGGCATCGATATTGGCTTGCTCCATATCGTTCACCTGATCGATAAGTTGCGCGAAGAGGACCTTGAGCCGAGAATCGTAAAATCGGTGCAGGCTGGTGTTTGCCACCGCCTGAAATCCGCGATAAATCTTATGGGGCGACCCGACGCCGGGATCGAAGGTCCGGATGTTGTTGTCGATGGCCCAGCGGATGGGCGCATAAAAGCACATGTTGAAATGAAGGTCCTTGACAGGTTCCGCAGAACCCCAATAGCGGCCGATCAGATGGCCGTCCTTCACCAGCAGCATCGACAGGGCCAAAGGGACGGTGGAAGTCCGGGCATAGGCGGCGAAAATGAGCAGGCGGTGACGGTAGTCCCGGAAGACCCCTTCGAAGAATCTGCCGTTGAGGAAACGGGCTGCCCAGGGGCCGTAGCTCGCGTTGGTGTTGAGATAGTACCGGTACATGAGAGCGGCCAGCTCGGTGGCAATGTCATTGCCGGTGAGGTGGTGGATCTCGATGCCCATCGTCTCCATGCGCCGGCATTCGCGGCGGATGTTGTGCCGCTGGGTGGAGTTGAAGACCTGCAGATAATCTTCAAGGCACCGGAAGTTTTTGTTCTGCCAGAGATATGACTGATGCCTCCAGCCGGTAAAACCGGAGGAAGGCATCCGGGCAAACCACGGGGCATCGACAAAGTTCAGATGGCAGCAGGACAGCCGTTCCTCCTGGCAGAATCGATCTACGGCCGAGATCATCCGGCGCATCAAGGCGGGCTGGTCGACATCCTCCGCCATGAGAAATCGATAGCCCACCGAGGGTGTCGCAGGGATCATGCCGACCAGCTTAGGATAATAGGCCGCTCCATATTGCGCCGCCAATTGAGCCCACCAGTGATCAAAGATGAATTCCCCGTCGCTATGGGTTTTCACATACAGAGGGGCCGCCCCGATCAGCTCCCGCCCTTCCCAGACGGTAAGATGGCGGGGTTGCCAGCCGTAGCGTGGCGAGATGCTGCCCGAAGCCTCCAGGTGATGCAGCCAGTGCCATTCCAGCAAGGGTGTCGGCAAGGGCAGGGCCAGCCTGTCCCACTGCTCGCGGTCCACCTCGTCGATAGAGTGCAGCCAAAGGATTATCCATTTACCGTCCGAAGCTTGTGGTCCCATGGTGCCCTTGCCCCTGTTTCTGCGGCATTTTTTTCTTCCTGTCAGGATTGAACGATAAGGTTGATCGCTGCTGTTGTCACGACTGCAGGTTGCCTCTGGGTCTTTCTCCTCGATTCTGTGGTAATCGCGAATGTATGATAGCAGGCCTGGAGGGGAATCTTTCTCTTTCCGGATAAAGAAATATTTTGCAAAAAGCAGGCGGAAAGGATAGTTTGGCGGAGCGCTTTCAATCTTACGATCTTCTGATCGTTGAAGAAAGCGACTTTCTCACCCGATCTTCCTTATCTGCCACCTTAACCGACGGATTCAGCACTATCATTTCGATAGGGCGCGGTAGGCATCCCACAATCTACACTCCCCCCCTCTTCTCTGACTATGCACAAAAATCAGGTCAGGCTACTGGTTGATCGGCGTCGAATCCCCGTGCTGTTCTTCGATTCCGAATGCGGCGCGATCTATAGAGTCGGTTATTTCACGTAAATAATTTAGCAGGAGCGCTACTATGGCATTTACTCTCTTTCCGAAATCCATCCGATTTTTCGACATGCTCATCCGGCAGAACAAAATCCTCCAGGATGTTTCCGCCGATCTCAATCTGCTCTTCGAAGACTCCACCAAGATCGACGAGGCCTTCAAGCGCATCAGCGTCAAGGAAGAGGAGGCAGACCATCTCTGCCGGGAGATTGCCCACCAGCTTTCCCAGACCTTTATCACGCCGATCGACCGGGAGGATATTTATCGAATCAACCTCACCCAGGAAGATTGTATCAACTTCCTTAAGAACATTGCAGCTCGGGCCAGGGTCTCCGGATTTCACCGCATCCTTTTTCCGGCGAAAAAGATGCTCGCCAACGTCAATCTCATGATCATCCAAACCGGCCAGATGATCGAGGCCCTGAAGGCACAAAAAGAGGTGGGGCCGATAGTTCACCAGATCAAGGACCTGAAGGGCGAGTGCCATATGCTCCTCGGTACCGGGCTCTCGGAAATCCAGGACGGCGAGGTCAAGGAGTTGAAGGCGGTGATCGATATCATCAAATGGGTCCAGGTCTATGACCGTATCGAGCAGGTTATCGAGAGGGTAGACGACCTGTCCGACGCAATTGAGGAAGTGGTGCTGAAAAATGCTTGAGATTCCAATACTGCTTGTCATCATTGTCGCGGTCGCCCTGATCTTCGACTTCACCAACGGCGCCCACGACTGCGCCAATGCCATCGCCACCGTGGTCTCCACCAAGGTGCTTTCGCCGCGGACGGCGGTGATGATGGCCGCCGTCCTCAATCTTGTCGGCGCCTTCATGGGTCACCAGGTTGCGCATACCCTGGGCAAAGGGATCGTCCACACGGACGTGGTCATGGGCAGCCAGATCCTGGTACTGGCGGCGCTGATCGGCGCCATCGCCTGGAACCTGATCACCTGGTATTATGGCCTGCCTTCCTCGTCTTCCCATGCCCTCATCGGCGGCCTGATCGGCGCGGCCATCGCCAGTGCCGGTTTCAACAGCCTGAACGCCATGAGCATCGTGAAAAAGATCATCCTGCCGATGGTTCTCTCGCCGCTTGCCGGCTTTGCGGTGGCCTATGTGGTGATGATGGGGCTGCTGCTGGCCTTCGCCAATGCCGATCGGAAAAAGGTGGCGCATGCCTTTAAAAAGCTGCAGATCCTGTCGGCGGCCTTCATGGCCACCAGCCACGGCCTGAACGACGCCCAGAAAACCATGGGAGTCATTGCCCTGGCGCTCTTGCTGTTCCACCAGATAGACTCGCTGGTCATCCCGTTCTGGGTAACCTGCTCATGTGCGGGGGCCATGGGTCTCGGCACGGCGGTAGGCGGCTGGAAGATCATCAAGACCATGGGCCACCGCATCTCCAAACTCGAGCCCACCAACGGTTTTGCCGCGGAGACTTCGGCCTCCCTGGTCATTACCGGCGCCTCGATGATCGGCGCCCCCATTTCCACCACCCACACCATCACCGCCTGCATTTTCGGCGTGGGCTCCGCCAAGAGGATGTCCGCCGTGCGCTGGCAGGTAGCCGGCAATCTGGTGGTCGCCTGGATCATCACCATCCCGGCATCGGCCGCGATTGCCGCCCTCAGCTACGTCCTGTTCAAGACTCTGGGTCTAGGCGTTTGACAAAAGCTTCGTCTTCTTCGCTCTGGTGGGTGCGGAAGACGAAGGTTTCCTTATTCTCCGTTACGCAGCGGGGGATAGTCAGGAGAATGAGGATTGCTGTCACCTGCTGCTTTTTTCTTCCAGAATTCCAATTCTGCTTCCAAGCTTCTTCTTTGTTGAGAAATTTTAGTGACCAGATATGCGTAACCCATTAATGCAGAAATGCTGATAATGGAATTACACAGAAGAACATTAAGGAAATGGTCCCTCTCCCAATAGAAGAGAACAAATCCAAGTCTCAAAAGAGGCAGTGCAATTGAAAGGCCGTAAGCCTGATAAGGCTTTAAACTCCATGCCGCTAAAGCCACCGGAAGGATAAAAAGAATCTGAAATTCAATATCCTCTCCGGTCAGCACATCGATTTGAATGATAAGAAGCGCTATGATTGCAGAAGCAAATAACGCTTTTTCTTCAATGAGATCAAAAATCTCTTTTGCATAACTCATTTTTAAACGTCCTCTTTAATAAAAAATATCAGCGTCAGAAAAAAACTGGCAACGTCATCTTCCGCTTATGGATTCGGCAGCTATGAGAGAAGGATTTCATACCACCCTGGCGGAGATCCCTACCTCTGTTTCCTTCCACATCCTGAAGCATTGAGTTCTTGCCTTCCGGTGCAAGAGTTGTAAGACCAGAAACTCATTGCTCGATTTTCCTTTGTAATCGCCTCCCCTGGTAGCACTTACACTGTCATACGTTAGAAGTTGAAGTAGATGAAGGGGTTATACGACTGTATGCTGAGCACTGCCACAGATATGACAAACACGGCCGCAACCATCGCCACTTTGAGCCTACCCAGTTCACTTGTCCAGTCCCAGGCCTGGGGCGACCGCCACACCACCAGCGCGGCCGCCGCCATAGCCAGGAGATTGTAGGGGGTGTACAGAAGGCCGTCGAGGAGCAGCGAGGAGACCGGCACCTCGGACAGACCGAACATGGAGCCAAGGTAGCTGATGGCGACGGAAAAGTTTTCCGCCCGGAAGAAGACCCAGGCGATAACGACCAGCACGAAGGTGGCGGCGATGCGGCCTGCCTTGGGCAGCATGAAGTAGAAGGGTTTCTTGCCGATCAGCCGCTCGCTGCCGAGGAGCAGGCCGTGAATAGCCCCCCAGATCACGAAATTCCAGGAAGCCCCGTGCCAGAGTCCGCCGAGCAGCATAACGATAGCGAGATTCACCGCCGTCCGGGTCGGACCCCGGCGGTTACCGCCAAGCGGGATGTACAGATACTCCCTCAACCAGGTGGACAGCGAGATATGCCAGCGCTGCCAGAATTCGGTGATTGACGCTGAACGGTAGGGGGAATCAAAGTTCTTGGCAAAGACGAAGCCGAACATCAGCCCGAGGCCGATGGCCATATCCGAATAGCCGCTGAAATCGAAGTAGATCTGAAAACTGTAGGCGACGATGCCGAACCAGCTGTCAAGCCAGTGCAGCGTCCCGGCGGCAAAGGCGGTGTCGGCGATTTTGCCGCAGGGATTGGCGAGCAGCACCTTTTTGGCCATCCCCAGACTGAAGAAGGCCACCCCGCGGGCGAACTTTTCCCACGAGTGAACCCGAAAAACCAACTGGTCGGCAACCTCCTGAAAGCGGATAATCGGCCCGGCCACCAACTGCGGGAACATCGAAACGAAGCAGCAGAAGTCCAGAAAATTGCACTGGCATTCGCAGTCTTTGCGGTAGACGTCGATGGAATAGCTCATCGACTGGAAGGTGTAGAAGCTTATCCCGAGCGGCAGAAGGAAATGCAGCACCGGCACTGGGTCGAAACCTTCGACGCCTAAAAAGGCGAAGAGCCGGTTGTAGTTCTCCATGGCGAAGCCGGTGTACTTGAAAAAGCCGAGCAGGGAGAGGTTGCCGGTGATCGCTATCGCAAGGCCGATCTTGCGCCGCCGCTGCTGGTCTTCGCGGGCGAGGCCGATAATCAGGCCGCAGCAGTAGTCGATCAGCGTCGAGTAGAACATCAGCAGGGTAAAGAGCGGGTTTGACCAGCCATAGAAGACGTAGCTCACCAGGGTGAGCAGCACGTTTTTGCCCCGCTTCGGCATTGCATAGTAGAGGAGCAGGCTGAGCGGCAGAAAATAAAAGAGAAATATATGCGACGAAAAAACCATTGGCAGACCGAGGTGGAGTTTTTCGACCAGCCTCTAATAATGCGGGCTGACGCCCGCAACCCAAGGGTTGTTATCCCCTCCTACAGCAGAGGGGACTCTTTTCAGTACCCCCTTGAGGGGTATAAGTACCTTCACAAGATTCATTCTTAAAAACCAAGAAATTTCTAAGGTACTAAAGGCGGGGATTTATGTTCCGTGATGCCCAGAAGCACAATCTCGACACGGCGGTTCTTCTTTCTGCCTTCATGGGTGGCGTTGCTGGCAATCGGCCGCAATTCTCCGTACCCGGCTATTGAAATGTTTCCCGGAGAAAAATTGAAATTGCCGAGAAAAATGCGCATGATATTCGCCGCCCGATCGAGAGACAACTCCCAATTCGATTTGTACCCGCCTTGGAGTTGAATGGAATTATCGGTATGACCTTCTATTCGAATTTGATCGGCATAAGGCAATATAGCCCTTGCCACCGTACCGAGAGAAACCAGGGATTCCTGTTTCACGGCTGCGCCTTCGGGGTAAAAGAAGGCATCCTCTTCCAAACGGATCACCAATCCTCGTCCACTCTCATCCACCACGACTTCGCCACCCATTTGAAGGGGCTTCAGCGAAAGAACGATCGATTTTTTTATCTCTCTTATCTCAGTGATACTGAGCTTGAGTTTTTTGATCATCCCGGCTTCGTTTTCGTTCCGGATGATTTCTTCTTGAGTGAGTTTATTTTTTAGAGGTGGGTTGGGCACGACTTCGAGATCCGGAATCGGTACCACCTCCCTGCTTTGCAACGGTTTCTCCTGACTGAGGTTGAAAGCGCTTTGGTAAGATCTGGCCACTTCCTCCACCTTTTTCTTATCCACCTGCGACATGGCATAAAGCGTCACAAAAACTGCAAACAGCAGCGTGATGAAATCACCATATGAAACCAGCCATCTTTCATGATTAGGCGGTTTTTCCGGACTCTTCTTTCTCGCCATTCTTGCTCCTCCTATTCTGATGCCCTGGAGTTGATACTTTCACCGCCGTCGTGAAGATACGATTTGAGCCGTTCTTCAATGAAACGGGGATTTGTGCCCGCGAGGATGCTGGTGATTCCGGTGATGATCATTTCCTGTCTCTGGACTTCCGCTTTAATTCGCAGTTTGATTTTTGTCGCAAACGGCAGGCAGAGGATGTTGGCCGTCACCAGTCCGTAGATGGTGGCGACGAAGGCCACGGCGATACCTGCGCCCAGTTTCGAAGTATCCGCCAGGTTGCTCATGACATGGATGAGACCGAGCACCGCGCCTATGATACCGATGGTCGGTGCGTATCCACCTGCGGCCTCGTAAAATTCCGCGCTCAGTTTCGCATGTTCTTCATAGGTGCTCACATCGACCTCCATGATACTCCGGATGTCATTGGGTTCCACTCCGTCGACGCAGAGGGCGATAGCCTTGCGGAGAAACCTGTCCTTGGTATTGTTGCCTTCCTGTTCCAGGGATATTATGCCGTTCTTCCGGGCCTTTATCGCAAGATCTATAATGACGGCGATGATTCCGTCCAATTTTTCCGGAGGAGAGAAAAGAATTTTGATATCCTTCACCGCCTTCATTGCCGTATCCATGGGGAAACTGACGAAAGCCGCACCGAAAGTACCCCCAAGCACAATTATCGCCGCAGTGGGTTGAATCAGCGCCTCAATATGAAGCCCTTCCAGAACGGCCCCGCCGATTACCGCTCCCAGCCCGCCGACAAGTCCGATTAATGTGGCTGTGTCCATAAATTACCAGCTTTCCTTTTATTGCCTCACTCCATGCAATGAGGACTGAAGTTGCCCTATAAACGGGATAAATACCTTCACGAAATTCATTTCTTAAATAAAGAACACGAAATGAATTTCTAAGGCACTGAGCTGTTGTACAACAATTGAGATTACGAATATTCTGCCGAAACGGCATAAGGGGCCGTAACGAAATAACACATTTTGTTGCAGTTATTTTCGTAACGACCCCTTAAGTGGGCAGCTATTCCGACTTCCCCGACTGGAGAGACCTGAGAGGATCAACCCGTTCTTTGCCCCACGCCGGATGATTATCCATAAGATCCTCCTGATGAACTCCCCTGCCGCCGAAAACGAGCAATGCCGGGCTGACCAGCAGCGCCGTAGGCCATGCCACGCCAATGCCTATCAATACTGTAACCCCCAAGGCATACAAAGCGGGATGTCCGGCAAAGGCCAACACGCCGAACCCGATAAGAGAACTGGCGGCGGTGAGGCTCACCGAACGCACGGATACCTTTTGCTGTCCCGCAAGTTTTTCACAAACAACGAAAATGCCATAATCGACACTGACACCGATTACCATCAAGCCCATGATGAGATGCATCATGTTCAGCTGTGCGTCAGTCAGGAAACAGAAAAGAGACATGGCGGCAAGGGAAGACATCACCGGAGCCAGCACTGCAGCCACGGGTCTCAACCTCCGGAACTGGTAAATTACCATCAACGTTATGATGAAGGCGGAAATGCCCGACAAGGTAAGGATATCGTGACGAAGCAGTCGCTCCACTTCGTCACGCCATTTTTTCCCGGCGAGAACCCTCACCCCTTCCTCCTCTTGACTGAACCGGATGAGCTGAGGCAATATCCGATCATCGATGGCAACCGTGGTCATGGCCATATAGGATTGATCGTCCTCATTTTTCTGGCGCGGGATCTTCAGCATCGATGAAAACAGTGGCTGGAGCGGGCCACCGATAAATTTGTCAGGGGACAGAGGTTGAGGCTCCGCATTCAACCAGGAAAAAAACGGGGTAAAGGCTTTATCCGTAAATCCCTGTGCTGCGGCTGCGGTGAGGAACCGATCTTCAAAATCCGCACGATGAGTTGCCCAAAATTGCTCCCACCCCCGCCGATTTCGAGCCTGCTCGTCTGGTCCTGGCAAGAGCGGAGCGAATGTCTGGAAATTTCCTGCTTCTTGTTCCCTCAGGAACCGGTAGACCCGATAATTCCTATCGAGCGCCTCGTCGAGGCTGTCAGCTGATGCAATTATGAAGGCCTGTTCACCTCCTCCCCCCCAGGTCGCCCGGAAATGGTCTTCATCGGCCTTGACCCCTTCATCAGGAATGTCCAGCCCGCGCAAGTCGCCATTGTAGTGCAGCTGCGGCCAAGACATCACGCCTGCACCTAACAGGATCAGCCAGACCAGCAGAACACTGCCTGGACGCTGCAGCGTATATCCGGTCAACCGGTTATCCCTGGCGGAGTGAATGGCTTTCTTCGAGGAAGAAGGGGAGGCTATCGCCGGGATGACCAGATATGCGCAGGCAGTTGCGAATAGCACGCCAAACAATGCCAGCAAGGCCATCTGCCGATGACAGGGAACCTGTGAAAACAGCAACACGACAAAAACGGCGGCAGTTGTCAGGATTGCAAACAGCAATGGTTCGGCAACCTTCTTCATCGCCTCACGCTGAGAGCCTTCCCTTTCGGTCAGGGCCAAATACAGATGGGTTGCAACATCGACGGTAATACCCAGGAGAACGATCCCGAAAGCGAGCGCGAGACCATTGAGCTCATCGTAAAAGAGACTTGTCAAGGCGATGGCGGGAGGTGCGGCCAGATAAGGCACGCCCACCACTGCCAGAAAACGAATGTTCCGCAATGCAACCCCGAACAACAGAACCAAAAAGACGGTAGCCATCGGCAAAAGTATCCGTAAATCCTCCTGGACCGCCCTGCTGTTGGCAAGGGCATGCGGCAAGCTGCCAATGACCCTGGCTTCAACTCCGTCGGGCAGTGCCTGGCTATAGGCATCATCCAGAATCCTATCTATTTCAGCAGCATGGTCCGACTGGGTAAGCGGATCACGACTCTCTGCCACCAACAGGCAGCTCTTGCCGTCCTCGCTCATGAAAAAACCTTCATCGATTTTCATCGAGAACTCGGACCGGATGAACTTGAGTTTCTGCAGGGCCAGGGGAATCAAGCCCAGAGGATCTGTCTGCACCTGTTTCTTCGTGGCAATCCCAACGGGAGAGTTCAGCAGGGCGAATGCCTTCTGCAAAGCGACCTTTACCCCTTCCGGCGAAGTTGCGGCGGCAAGGGACGAGAGATCCTCATCATCGATGAGCAATGGCAAGGATGGCTGGAGTCCTTTGAAAAGAGAGAATTCATACCCCTCCGGCAGCCGGAACAGCACGTAGGAGAAGTGATCGCTTTGGGTCAATATCTCGCCGAGCTTCTTCGTGCTGTCCTGCAGGGACTTCTTGCTGACATCATCCCCCTGTTTGACGGAAACAGTGATAAACAACCTGTCGGCCAGGCCCATGCGCTGCAGCATTTCGAGGTCGCCCCGAACCGCCTCACCTGGCAGCAGGTCGAGGACGTCGTCTGCCAGTTTCAGATCCTTACAAAAAAACAGACCTACGGCAAAGGCTGTGAGAGCGATGAACCAGCGCAGAAATATGGCAGACTTACTCATTGGCAACTGAGCGTACGAGGAGCAACGGCGAAGCTGAATCTTTCGGAAGAGGATTGCAAGACGCTCACTTGTATCAAGCTTGGATTTTTGATCGAAAGCAGGCAGTTTACAGGGATAATTTTCAATGACGACCGGGACAATAAAAGCAGCATATGATGGAGAGCCACGAATTCATAATTATTTTTTAATCCCACTTTTTCACCGATAGGGTCGGCGGTCCCGGATGGCATCCAGCTTCGGCCGAGGCCGGCCAAACACGGGAAACGAAGGTTTATCGCAAAGACTGTGCCACATAATGATTTTGAATAAATCTCCTTCCTTTTCGAAAGGATAAGCAGGATGACGCAAAGGAAAGCGAGGGTGCCGGCATTGCAATTTGTAATGCTTGAGCCACCTGAGGGTTGCATTATTAACGAATCAGGAATGGAAGCTCAGTCGCCGCATAAGAAACGGTAGCCCACGCCGGTTTCGGTCAGGATATAGCGGGGGCGGGTGGCGTCGGTCTCCAGCTTGTGGCGGAGATTGCTGATGTTGACCCGGAGGATGTGGGGTTGCTCGAGGTACGCCGAGCCCCAGATCTGCTGGAGCAGCTGGCGGTGGGTCAGGACCTTGCCCGCGTTGATGACCAGCAGCCGAAGCAGATCGTATTCGGTGGGGGTGAGCGTCAGTTCCTGTCCCCGGAGCACAACCCGCCGGCGGGCCAGATCGACCTCCAGCTCGTCGATCCGGTAGACCGGCTCGGGCGCCTGCCGCAGGGAACGGCGGAGCGTCGCCCTGATCCGGGCGAGCAACTCGCCAAGGCCGAAGGGTTTGGTCAGGTAGTCGTCCGCCCCGGCATCCAGGGCGCGGATTTTGTCGGTCTCGCGGTCCCGCACCGAGAGGACGATGATCGGCACCGGCGACCACTCGCGCAGCCGCTCGATCACCTCCACCCCATCCATGTCCGGCAGCCCGAGATCGAGGAGGATGACATCGGGCTTGACCGCAACCGCCGCGGCGAGCGCCGCACGGCCGTTTTCCGCCTGGTGGAGGGCGAATTCGCCGCCGGCGAGGGCGGTCTCGAGAAAACGGCGGATGGCGGGTTCGTCGTCGACGATGAGCAGGCGGGGGAGATGACTGTCTTTGCTCACGTTGGGTTATCCTCCTTTTGTTATCTACAGGGGCAGTCTGATGACAATCCGCAGGCCTGAGCCGGGGCGATTTTCCGCGTCGATGGTGCCGCCATGGGCCTCGACGATGCCCCGGCAGATCGAAAGCCCGAGGCCGGTGCCGGAGGCGCCCTCGGGTACCGGCAAGCGGTAGAACTTATCGAAGACCCGTTTGAGATCCTGGCCGGGAATGCCTGGGCCGCGATCCAGCACCTCGAGCTGCAGCTGCCGGGCTTTCAGGTGGGCGCTTATCTCTATAGGACTCCCGCTCGGGGAATATTTCAAGGCATTATCCAGCAGGTTGACCAGCACCTGGGCCATGAGGACCAAATCCATGGGGACGAGGGGCAGGTCGTCCGCGAGGTTCACCCGCACCTCGCGGCCGGCCAGCTTTCTCTCCATGGCG
The DNA here is from genome assembly GCA_023412495.1 of Pseudomonadota bacterium. The sequence continues at coordinate 88,201 of JAEYNP010000113.1, read as the reverse complement.
GCCCGGGCGCAGCCGATCAGGTCCGGCACGTCGCTCGGCTCCTTGCTGAGGCGCAGTTCCCCGGATTCGAGCCTGGTCATGTCGAGCAGGTTGCCGACAAAGCGGTTCAACCGTTCCGCCTCCTCCCAGGCCCCGGCGAGGAGCTCCCGCCGCATGCGGTCGTTTTTTGGCAGGTTGTCGTCGCGCAGGCTGCTCAAGGCCCCGATGATCGTTACCAGGGGGGTGCGCAGGTCGTGGGAGATGGAGTTGAGGAGAGCGCGCTCCAGGCTCTCCCGGGCCTGGAGGATCTGGCTCTGCTGGGCCTGTTTGGCCAGCTGGACCCGTTCCATGGCCAGCGATATCTGGGTAACGAAGGCATCGAGCAGCCGTCTGTGGTGCGGCGAGCGGTAATCGGCCTTGTTTGCCAGCTTGATGCCGAGCACGCCGATAAAACAGGCGGAGGTGGAGAGCGGCAGGTAGAGGAGTTCCGCCGAGCTGAGGGTCTCGGTGCCGATTCCCGCTTCCCGGCGGTTGCGGAATGCCCAGTCCGCCACTGCCCGTTCCTTCAGGTCGAGGACAAGTCCCTCGCTGATGGCGAGAATCTCCATCTGCTCGCCTTTGGGGATCATCACGGCCAGTTGGGCCTGCAGGGCCTCGCTGATGTTCTTCCGCACCGCCGCCATGATCGAATCGCTGTCGACCGCGGCGGCGAGGTCACGGCTCAGGTAGTAGAGGCTTTCGGTCTGCAGCTCGCGCTCCCGCATGACCTCCGCCCGCTCCTTCGCCTTGGTCACCAGGGTGGAGATCACCACCCCGACGACGAACAGGCCGAAAAAAGTGAGCAAATACTGGGTATCGTGCACTGTGAGCGTGAAACGGGGGGAAATGAAAAAGAAATCGAAGGCGAGCACGCCGAGGGCGGCGTTCAGGATCGCCGGCCTCAGGCCGAGCCGGGAAGCCGCCAGCACCACTCCCAGCAGGTAGAGCATGACCAGGTTGATCGGCGAGAGATAGTTCTCGGCGAGAGACGCCAAGAGAGTCGTAGCCGCGACCAGGCCGAGGCTTGCCATGTACTTGGACCAGGGGACCGGCCAGTCCGCTGTGAAGAACCGGCGCGGTTTCAGGGTGATCCCGCTGATGCTGACGACATGGACCTGGATCGCTCCGCTCAAGCGGATGATCTGGTCGACGACCGGCTGGCGGAACAGCTCGCGCCACCGCGACTTGGTCGGCTTGCCGACCACGATCCGGGTAACGTTGTGACGCAGGGCGTACTCGATGATAGCCTCGGCCACCGCCGAGGCGGTGAGGGTCACCACCTCGGCGCCCAGGCTTTCGGCCAGGCGCAGGTCCCGCCAGACCCGCTCCCGGTTCTCCTGCTGCTGGCTGCCAAGGCTCGGCGTCTCGACATAGACCGTGTACCACTCGGCCTGCAGTTCGTCAGCGAGCCGCCGGGTGGTGCGGATCAGCTTTTCGCTGAACGGGCTGCCGCTGGCGCAGACCAAGAGGCGCTCGGTGACCGGCCAGGGTCCCGGGATGGCGCGGGTCTCCATGTAGTTCCGCATCTCGTCGTCGACCCTCGCCGCCGCCCGGCGCAAGGCCAGTTCGCGCAGAGCCATCAGATTGCCGGGCTGGAAGAATTTCTCCGCGGCCCGGGCCGCCTGCTCAGGAATGTAGACCTTGCCCTGATGCAGCCGCTGCAGCAGCTCCTCCGGCGGGATGTCGACCAGGGTGATATCCGCCGCCAGATCGAGCAGGCTGTCGGGAACCGTTTCCCGCACGGTGACGCCGGTGATCTGGGCGACGACATCGACTACGCTTTCGAAATGCTGGACATTGACCGTGGTGTAGACATGGATGCCGGCCGCCAGCAGTTCTTCGATGTCCTGCCAGCGCTTTTCGTGCCGGCAGCCCGGGGCGTTGGTATGGGCCAGCTCGTCGACCAGGATGAGATCGGGCTTGCGCGTGAGAGCCGCGTCGATGTCCAGTTCCGTAAGCACCATGCTCTGATACTCGCGGGAGAGCCTCGGCAACACCTCCATGCCTTCGAGCAGGACATCCGTCTCCGCCCGGCCGTGGGACTCGACATAACCCGCCACCACGTCCCGGCCCTCCTCCCGTTGCTGGCGGGCGGCCTGGAGCATGGCGTAGGTCTTGCCGACGCCTGCGGCGTAGCCGAGGAAGATCTTCAGCTTCCCTCGCCTTTCCGCCGATTCCTCAGCCTTTGCGGCCTTCAGCATGGCCTCCGGAGTGGGGCGCTGTTCTTCCGAAGGGAAGTTCATGGCTGCTCCCGGTCAAGGGCGAGGTTGAGGTCGAGGACGTTCACCCGGGGCATGCCGAGCACGCCCAGCTGGCGCTCCTCGATGTTTTCCGCCACGATGGTTCGGAGGCGATCGACGTCCATGCCCCTGGCCTTGGCCACCCGGGGGACCTGCAGGGCGGCGGCCTCGGGCGAGATATGCGGATCGAGGCCGCTCGCCGAGGCGGTGACCAGATCAACGGGAATCTCTTCGGTGATCCCCGATTGCCGAAGCGCATCCACCCGTTCGCCGACCTGCCGGATCAGGGCCGGATTGGTCGAGCTTAGATTGGAGCCGGCCGACGCCATTGGATTATATGTGGATTCGGCAGTCGCGGAAGGTCGGGACCAGAAGTACTTTTCGGCGGTGAAGGGCTGACCGATAAGGGTCGAGCCGACAATCCGGCTATCTCCGTCGGCAATGAGACTCCCCTCCGCCTGCCGGGGAAAGAAGAACCGGCCAGCGACGGTGACGGCTGCGGGATAGAGCCCGCCCGTCAGCAGGGCGAGGAAGAGAAACAGGAGGATAGCGGATTTCAGGTCTTTCATGGAAATGCTCCTTTTCATTACCTTAAAAATCATTCTTGCTTTTTGAAATGATTTTTTGGGTTAGACAAAGATTCCGACGACCAGATCTATAGCCTTGATGCCGATGAACGGGGCGATGATCCCGCCGACGCCGTAAACCAGGAGATTGTTGACCAACAGCCGCTCGGCCGGCAGGGCCCGATACCTGGTGCCCTGCAGCGCCAGGGGGATGAGGGCGGGGATGATCAGGGCGTTGAACAGCACCGCCGAGATGATGGCGCTGTAGGGGCTCGCCAGGTGCATGACGTTCAGCGCCTCCATCTGTGGGTAGATGGAGGTGAGCGCCGCCGGGATTATCGCGAAATACTTGGCGATATCGTTCGAGATACTGAAGGTGGTGAGGTTGCCCCGGGTCATCAGGATCTGCTTGCCGATCTCGACGATGTCCAGCAGTTTCGTCGGGTTGGAGTCGAGATCGATGATATTGGCCGCCTCCCGGGCCGGCTGGGTGCCGGTGTTCATCGCCACCGCCACGTCCGCCTGGGCCAGCGCCGGGGCGTCGTTGGTGCCGTCGCCGGTCATCGCCACCATAAAGCCCTGCTCCTGGTAGTCGCGGATCAGTTTCAGCTTGTCTTCGGGCCGGGCCTGGGCGAGGAAGTCGTCGACCTGGGCCTCGGCGGCGATGGCCGCGGCGGTCAGCGGGTTGTCGCCGGTGATCATCACCGTCTTGATGCCGATTGACCTGAGCTGGACGAACCGCTCCTGGATGCCCGTCTTGAGGATATCCTTGAGGTTGACGATGCCGTAGATCTCGGCATCGCGGCAGACCACCAGCGGCGTCGCCCCGGCGTGGGCGATGCTGTTCACCTTTTCATGCAGGTCATGGGGAATCTGGCCGCCGAGCCGCTGGACATGAATATCGATGGAATCGGCCGCGCCTTTCCGGTACTGGTGCCCTTCGAGGTTGGTTCCGGAGAGGCGGGTATCGGCGCTGAAGGCGATGGTTTCGACCTCGGACGCAGGGTTTTTCCGGAGGCCGTACTGCCTGTCCGCCAGCTGAACGATACTGCGCCCTTCCGGGGTCTCGTCGGCGAGCGAGGCGAGGAGCGCCGCTTCCGCCAGTTCCCGTTCGCTGTGGCCGTTCACCGGCACGAAGGCCACCGCCTCCCGGTTGCCGAGGGTGATGGTTCCGGTCTTGTCGAGCAGCATGACGTTGACATCGCCTGCCGCCTCGATGGCCCGGCCGGAGAGGGCGATGACGTTCTTCTGGAAGAGCCGGTTCATGCCGGCGATGCCGATGGCCGGGAGCAGGGCGGCGATGGTGGTCGGGGCGAGGCAGACGAAAAGCGCAGTCAGTACCGTGAGCGACACCGGCTTGCCCGCGCCTGCCGCCGTGATGCTGTAGAGCGACAGCGGACTGATGTTTGCGCAGACCAGGAGAAAGACGATAGTCAGCGAGATGAGCATCACCTCCAAGGCCACCTCGTTCGGGGTCTTGCGCCGCTTGGCGCCCTCGATCAGGGCGATCATCCGGTCGAGGAAGGTTTCGCCGGGGTCGGTGGTGATCCGGACGATGATCCTGCCTTCGATGACCGTAGTGCCCCCGGTGACGGCGCTGCGGTCCCCACCCGACTCGCGGACCACCGGGGCCGATTCGCCGGTGACCGCAGACTCGTTCACAAGGGCCGCCCCGGCGATGACGTCGCCGTCGCCGGCGATCTGGTCCCTGGCCTCCGCGAGAACGCAGTCGCCCTTCTTCAGCTGACTCGCCTCGACCAGGGTATGGTTGCTGTCGAAGTTCGGCCGCGCGAGCAGCTTGGCGACGATTTTGGTGCGCGAACTGCGGAGCGTCGCGGCGCGGGCCTTGCCCCGGCCCTCGGCCAGGGCCTCGGCGAAGGTGGCGAAGAACACCGTCAGCCAGAGGAAGAACGAGACGAGGCCGGTGAACCATACCGGATCCCTGCCTGCGCCGAGGAGCGACACGACAAAGGCGACCAGGGTGATGGCGCTCGCGATCTCGACGGCAAACATCACCGGGTTGCGCCACAGGACGCGGGGATCGAGTTTCCTGACCGCGTCAAACGAGGACTGTTTCAGAATATTTCCCGCAAAAATCGAAGGTTGTGGGGGGATATGGACTGCCATGGCTGAGTTGCCTCCTGATATGAGTACCTTAGAAGATTATTTTTTTGTTGGTTGAGAGAGGATTTTCATAAGGTACTTATCCCGTTATCGGGGTGAGCAGATGCTCGGCGACGGGTCCCAGGGCCAGCGCCGGGAAAAAGGTCAGGCTGCCGATGATGACGATGACGAGCACCAGCCAGATGACGAAGGGGGCGCGGCTCGTCGGCAGGGTGCCGAGGCTCGGCGGGACGTATTTCTTTTCGACCAGCGACCCGGCCATGGCCAGCACCGCCACCGCCGGGATGAAACGCCCGCCCAGCATGGCGAGCGCCCCGACGAGGTTATAGAAGTTGGTGTTGCCGGAGAGGCCGGCAAAAGCGCTGCCGTTGTTGTTGGCCATCGAGGCGAAGGCGTAGAGGACTTCGGAGAGACCGTGGGCACCGGGATTGGCCATGGAGGCCACCGCCCGGGGCACCAGCATCGCTATTCCGGAGAGGATCAGCACCAGGACGCCGGCGGTCAGGATCGTGATCACCGACATCCAGATCTCCCGCACCTCGATCTTCTTGCCGAGGTATTCCGGCGTCCGGCCGATCATGAGTCCCGAGACGAAGACGGCGACCACGGCGAAGGCGAGCATGGTATAGAGGCCGGAGCCGACCCCGCCGAAGATCACTTCGCCGGTCAGGATGAGGCCGAGCGGCACCATCCCGCCCAAAGGCGTGAGGGAGTCGTGCATGGTGTTGACCGCGCCGCAGGAGGTGGCGGTAGTGGCGGCGGCGAAGAGCGTGCTGGTGGTGAGGCCGAATCGCACCTCCTTGCCCTCCATGTTGCCGCCGGCCACACCCATCGCCGTGATCTGCGGATTGCCGCGCACCTCCATCCACTGCAGGGTGGCCAGGGCGACCACGAACAAGAAGAGCATCGCCGCGAGCAGCGCCCAGCCCTGGCGGGTGTCACCGGCCATCCGGCCAAAGGTGTAGGTCAGACTCGCCGGGATGAGCAGGATGAGGAGGATTTCGAGGAAGTTGGTGAGCGGCGTGGGATTTTCGAAGGGGTGGGCGGAGTTGGCGTTGAAGAAGCCGCCGCCGTTGGTGCCCAGCTCCTTGATGGCCTCCTGCGAGGCCACCGGCCCCATCGGAATCTCCGTTACGGTTGCCGCCTCAACCAGGGTCACGCTCCGGTAGGGGTCGAAATTTTGGATAACCCCCTGGGAGACCAGGATGAGCGCGGCAACAAGGGAAACCGGCAGGAGAATGTAGAGCACGGTCCGCACCATATCGACCCAGAAATTGCCCAGGGTCTGCGTCCGGCGCCGGACGAAGCCCCGGATGGTGGCGATGGCGATCACCATGCCGGTTGCGGCGGAGAGGAAGTTCTGCACGGTGAAGCCGGCCATCTGGCTGAAGAAGCTTGCTGCCTGCTCGCCGCCGTAGTTCTGCCAGTTGGTGTTGGTGGTGAAACTGACTGCGGTGTTCACGGCCAGCGGCCAGGAAAAGGCCGGGAACCGCTGGGGATTGAGGGGCAGGAGATGCTGGGTCAGGAGCAGGAGCAGGAGGGCGAGCAACCCGAGGAAGTTGAAGAGCAGCATCGTCCCGGCATACCTGCGCCAGCCCATCTCGTCCGAGGGGGCCACGCCGGTAAGCCGGTAGATGAACCCTTCGCAGGGCGCAAAGAGAGGCGATAACAAAGTCCTCTCGCCCTGGTAGACCTTGGCCATATAGGCGCCGAAGGGCTTGACGAGCAGAAGCAGGACCGCGAAAAAGAGGATGAGTTGTTGCCAGTCGTAGACGTTCATAAGCGATCTCCGGGAAAATATCCACCAATTGCAGCATACCAGAAATGGACGGGGGCTACGGTTCTTCGCCCCCGGGCCTTCCTGCTTTCGCTGCAATAGTAATTCTTCCGGTATAAAGATGAGGTCAAAACAACGGCTCAAACCATCAAAAAGCCATCAAGATGAGGCCATCTTTCGCAGGTCTTCGGTTTTTGTCAAGTTCGAATCAAAGCGTTAGGAAATATCCTGCCGGGTCCGGCCATCTTTCGCCGCGCTCATGCCTGCCGCAATTACTTCAGGATCTTGATCCTTTTGATATCCTCAGATTTGCCCAGGATGATCAAGGTATCGGTCGCCTGGATGACATAATCCGCCGACGGCACCAGCACAAAGGATTCGGGGTTCTTTTTCTTGATGGCGATGATATGCACCTCGTACTTGGCCCTCAGGTCGAGATACTTCAGGTTCAGGCCGGCGAATTCCTTCGGCGCCTCGATCTGGATCAGATCGAATTCCGCCGACAGCGGGATGAAGTCGAGCATGTTCGGCCGCGACAGGGACCGGGAGATGCGGAGCGCCATATCCCGCTCCGGATGGATGATGTCCGTTGCCCCCACCCGGCGCAGGACCTTCTCGTGGTCGGCGTCGAGGGCCTTGGCGAGAATGCGCTTCAATCCCAGTTCATTGAGGTAGAGGCAGATCATGATGCTGATGCTGCTGCTGGTGCCGGTGGAGACGATCACCGCGTCCATCTCCTCCAGGCCGAGCGACCGCAGGGCCTCCTTGTCCATGGCGTCGAGGACGATCGCCTCGGTGGCGAAGGGGTCGATCGCCTGCACCCTGGTGCGGTCGGTATCGATGGCGATGACTTCGTTGCCATCCTCGAACAGGGCCTTGGCGGCATGGAAGCCGAATTTGCCAAGACCGATGACTGCGAATTTTTTCATAATTACTCCGATTGATTATCCGATCATCATGTTTTCCTGAGAGTATTCCTTGCCGTGGTCCGGATCGTTTCCGACAATGATATAGGAAAAGGTCAATACCCCCACCCGGCCGATAATCATGATGAGAACGATCCAGCACTTGTCCCAGGTGGTCAAAAAAGAGGTGATGCCGGTGGAGAGGCCGACCGTGGCGAAGGCCGAGACCGTCTCGAACAGGTACTGCAGGGTGTTGATCCGCACCTGGCCGCCACCCGTGTCGATATACGAATCACTGAGCAGCAGCATGAAGAGGACGACATTGATGATGGCCGTGGAGAGGATGACCAGCGACATGGACCGCGTGACCGTCGCCTCGGGCATGGACTTCCTGAACATGTTGACCCGCTTCATGTGGCGGATGCGGCTGACCGTGAAGGAGAACAGCAGGGCAAGCGTGGTGGTCTTGACCCCGCCGCCGCAGGAACCGGGGGAAGCCCCGATGAACATCAGGGTGATCATCATGACGATCGTCACTTCCCGGAGAGAGCCGATATCGACGGTATTGAAACCCGCGGTCCGGCAGGTGATCGACTGGAACAGGGAGATGAGGCAGTGTTCCGACCACGTCTTGCCGGCGAGGATTGGACTTGCGCTCTCCATGCAGCCGAAGGTAACCGCGCCGCCGACGATGAGCAGCAGGGTCGTGAGGAGTACGGTCTTGGTCTGGACCGACAGCCGCATTTTCCGCGCTTTTCTATCCAGGTAACGGGACTGCAGGTCGTAGAGCACCGGAAAACCGATGCCGCCGATGACAATGAGGGAGCAGATCGTCAGATTGAGCAGCCAGCTGCCATCGTAGCGGACCATGCTGTCGGGCAGCAGCGCGAAGCCGGCGTTGCAGAAGGCGGAAACGGCATGGAATACCCCGAAGTAGATGGCCCTCGGCAGCGGCAGTTCGCGGCTCCAGTGCAGGGTCAGCAGGATCGCGCCTACGGCTTCGGTCGCCAGGGTGAAAACAATGACGCTCCTGACCAGCCGGTAAATATCCTGGCGCGGCGTGTGGGCGAAGAGGTCCTGCATGATCAGCCGGTGGCGGATGGAAACCGAGCGTCCGAGCCAGGTGAAGAGCGCGACCGAGATCGTCATCACCCCGAGCCCGCCGAGTTGGATCAGTCCGAGAATCACCCATTGTCCGAAGGTGGTGAAAAAGGTTCCGGTATCGACGACGGCGAGCCCCGTGACGCAGACCGCCGAGGTGGCGGTGAACAAGGCGTCAATCCATGAGATATGGCCCGCGGTGGTCGAGATGTCCTGCCTGAGCAGCAGGGCGCCCGTCACAATGAGCAGAAGGAAGCTCAACAGCACCAGGGTGGCCGGATGCATCTTCAGCATTCGACTTGTATTGATCATGGACAGGAGAAACTACTGCTTTTCATGTCAAGAAAGTGTCAAAATTGCAGGGCATCACATCAAGATTGTATCAAGATGGATGTCGCCACCTGGGAGGACGCTCTCAGTGAAACAACTGCAGCTGCAGACGCAGAAAGAGAACGTCGGTCCGGATTTTCTCTTCGGTGATAATGGATCGCCATGCCGACGAGTGTTTCTCGCCGCTCTTGATCCGGCTGTGATTCCGGACTCGTTAAGAATGCAATCCGCAAGCAGGCCGAGCATTACATATTGCAATGCCGGCGCCTTCTCCTTTTTTTAGCATCCCGATTATCCTTTCGGAAAAAGAAGGAAAAATAGCAACACCACGTTGTGGCACAGCCTTTGCTTCGGAAGCTGCGTTTTTTACATTTGACTTGCCTCCCGGCCGAAGCGGAGCCAGCCGAGGCGCCGGGCTTGGTGGTAGTTCGCAATATAGGATCAGGCAATACGTTCCACTGCTGGTTTTTTGCCAATTTCTTGGTATTTGGCGGAATTACTCCTTTTGTCATGGTGTAAAAAACAAGTTGCTCGAGAGTGTGGCCACGCTTTTGACTGATACAGATTGTCGATCCGCACAGGAAAGGCAATACCCAAGGACAATCAGAAAGTAATGCAAGGAGGAGGAGTATGTGGACGCAGCTTTACGACCCATTTAACAGCTGGGTTTTGTCAACGATCGTGGCATCGATCCCCATCGTTATTCTGTTAGGCGGTTTGGCCATGCACCTGAAAGCGCATATTGCCGCGCTGTTGGGCCTGGCATCGGCCCTTCTCGTTACGGTTTTCGCTTTCGGAATGCCGTTCAAAATGGCGGCCGCTACCACGGCCTATGGCGCTGCCTTCGGTTTGATGCCGATCGGCTGGATCATCTTGAACGTTATCTTCATGTATAAACTGACCGTTGAGGCGGGCCTCTTCTCGGTGCTTCAGGACAGTTTGACGGGAATTACCAATGATGCGCGTCTGCAGGTGGTGCTCATCGCCTTCTGTTTCGGCGCATTTTTCGAAGGTGCTGCCGGTTTCGGCACCCCGGTGGCCGTAACCGCCGCCATCCTCATAGGTCTAGGTTTCAAACCCCTGCAGGCTTCCGGTCTTGCCCTGATCGCCAACACCGCTCCGGTGGCCTTTGGCGCACTCGGAACACCGATCATCGCCCTGAGCGGCGTTACCGGCATCGACATCTTGAAATTGAGCGCGCAGGTCGGTCATCAGCTGCCGTTTTTCTCGGTCATCGTCCCCTTCTGGCTGGTCTGGGCATTCTGCGGCTTCAAGAAAATGTGGGAAATCTGGCCTGCCCTTCTCGTTGCCGGTGTATCCTTCGCCATCCCGCAATACCTCGTTTCAACCCTCCATGGCCCGTGGCTGGTCGATGTCATCGCCGCTATCGTTTCCATGTCGGCCACATCCTTCTTCATGATGAAGTGGCATCCGAAGACGATCTATACCCTGGAAAACGGTTCCAATTCCGAAGGCGTATCCGCACGCGCCAAGCAGAAGTACGACGGCGCCCTCATCCGGAAATCATGGGTTCCCTGGATAATCCTGAGCGTGCTCGTGTTTGTCTGGGGTCTGCCCCAGTGGAAGGCGTTCATGGATAGTATTTTTGTCGCCAAATTTCCGGTGACTCTGATCCACAATCTCATCGAGCGCGTGCCCCCGGTTGTTCCCACTGCCAAAGCGGAAGCTGCGGTATATGCTTTCAATATCCTGTCCGCGACCGGCACCGGAATCCTTCTGGCCGCATTTATTTCCGCCATTGTCATGGGCCTGTCGGTGAAGAAGATCTTCGGCGTCTACGGCGCGACCATCGTCCAGATCAGGTATTCGCTGTTGACCGTTGCGGCCATGCTGGGCATCGGCTTCCTCACCCGTTACTCCGGACTCGATGCCACCATGGGCCTCGCCCTGGCCAAGACGGGCGTCCTCTATCCCTTCTTCGGCACGCTGATCGGGTGGCTGGGTGTCGCCCTGACCGGTTCGGATACCTCGTCCAACGTGTTGTTCGGCAGTTTCCAAAAAATCACCGCAGAGCAGGTCGGCATCAGCCCGACGCTTATGGCCGCCGCCAACAGTTCCGGCGGCGTCATGGGCAAGATGATCGATGCCCAGAGTATCGTGGTGGCCAGTACCGCGACAAACTGGTATGGGCATGAAGGAGATATTCTCCGGTACGTCTTCTTCCACAGCATCGCGCTCGCGGCTCTGGTCGGCGTGCTGGTGTTCCTGCAGGCCTACGTCTATCCCTTCACCCTGCTGGTTATGCAGTAGCAACTGCCTCCTGTCCTTGCCCCCGGGGTGCAAAGCCCTGGGGGCTTCTTTGCCAGGTTGCCTTTCCCGGAGCGGCTCAATTGGGCCTCCAGCCTTTGTCAGTCACAGGAGATTCCGTGGACTCGTCCGTTCGACACGCACAAACACAGCCAGACACCCACTCTGAAACGCCCCTTGCCCATTTGGCCCTTGCGGCGCTGGGGATCATTTATGGCGATATCGGTACCAGCCCGCTGTACACAATAAAGGAGTGCTTTTTTGGAAGCCATGGTGTTGCGACCACGCCGGACAACATCCTGGGGATTCTGTCCATGATCTTTTGGTCGCTGTTCTTCGTTGTCAGCCTGAAATACGTTTTTTTCGTTCTCAAGGCAGACAATGATGGAGAAGGGGGTACTTTTTCCCTGCTGGCGATGCTGCGTAGCTGTTTAACAAACGATTCAAGACGATGGGCTATCATGACCATCTTGACGGCCTCTGGTGCCTCGCTGCTCTATGGCGATGGTATTATCACGCCTGCCATATCGGTCCTTTCAGCCATTGAAGGAATGAATATGGCCACCGATGCGGCCGCGCCTTTTGTAGTGCCGTTGACCTGCATGATTCTTGCCGCGCTGTTTTTCGCCCAACGGCATGGCACGGCAGTGATTGGCAAGGTCTTTGGTCCGGTCATGATTCTCTGGTTTGGCGCATTGGGCATTCTCGGACTGTTAGCCATCAGCAAAGAGCCGGGAATACTTGCAGCCCTCAATCCGTACTACATGATCAACTACTTTGCCGTCAATCATCTGCATGGGGCGGTCGCCCTCGCTTCGGTGGTGCTCTGTATTACCGGATGCGAAGCCCTGTACGCAGATATGGGGCACTTTGGCCGCCTGCCCATTCGTCTGACGTGGTATGTGGTGGTTCTGCCCGGCCTGTTGCTCAATTATCTCGGTCAGGGGGCCTACCTGCTCCAGAATCCAGGTGTCGACGCGATCAATCCATTCTTTGCCCTTGTCCCGAAAACATTGCTGTATCCCCTGGTGGCCCTGGCGACTGTTTCAACGATCATTGCCTCACAGGCTATGATTTCCGGGGTCTATTCACTCACTCAACAGGCTATTCAACTCGGCTTCGCCCCGCGGATGCTCATCATTCATACCTCGGAGAAAGCCAAGGGCCAGATTTACATTCCATCGGTAAACTGGCTGGTAATGATCGCGTGCCTGACGCTGGTCATTGTTTTCAAGGAATCTTCACGACTCGCTGCTGCTTATGGGTTTGCGGTTACGGCCTCCATGACCATTACTTCCATCATGTATTTCCAGGTCACCAGGATCAAATGGAACTGGCCGTTGTGGCAGAGCCTTGCTCTTCTCACGCTTTTTCTGATCTTTGACAGTTCTTTTCTGGCCGCCAACACCTTCAAGGTGGTGGATGGTGGCTGGATCACCATCTGCATTGCCACAGCCATTCTCATAGCCATGACAACATGGCGCGACGGTCGGGCATTGCTGGCCAAGCATTATGGACTCATGCGGTTGCCGACCGATGTTTTCCTTAAAGATCTTGCCAAATACAGTCCCCAGCGCACTGCAGGCACTGCAGTCTTCATGTCGATCAACCCCGAAGGCATTCCCCACACCTTGCTGCACCATCTCAAACACAACGAGGCGTTGCATGAGCGCGTGCTGCTGTTCTCCATCCTTTCGGCCGAGACACCGACAGTTCCTGTTCATGAAAAGGTGTATTTGGAAGACATGGGGCAGGGATTCTATCGGGTCAAGGTCCATTATGGTTTCATGGAAAGCCCGAATGTTCCTAAACTCATATATTTGCTTGGCGACAAAGGTCTGACGATCGATATCCATTCGACTTCCTTCTTCTTTGGTCGTGAAATACTATTCCCGACAGGTAAATCGCCCATGGCCAAGTGGCGAAAACACATCTTTATCTTCATGTCGCGAAACGCATGGAATGCCTCCTCGTTCTTCAAGGTTCCACCAGACCGGGTGGTGGAATTCGGGATTCAAATCGAACTCTGAAAAATACATCGCGGAAATGAAATGGGACTTCATCCTGCCTTACAGAACCAGCTAAGTAGTCGGGTGTACTCTCGCCGGTTTTTTCTTTGTAGAAGTCCCTTTCATAAAAGACCATTATGAATTCGTGATACTCTCCATCCTTACTGATTTTCCATATCCTGGTCGTCATTGAGTTATTGAAGAAGCCGTCACTTCCGGCAATGTTTCGGATTCTCCCTGATCGACTTTCCCGGTGCAAAATATCCAGAAACTCAGCCTGCGACCTGAAGCATCCTTCAGAAAGGATCCGAATGCAGTTCAATATGTTCTTCTCCCCAATCCTTCTATACGTGATTGGTACTCCGGAGTGTACATCAGGCTGTCGATATACTCTTCGAGGTTTTCGGGCCGCGGCCGCGAGGCATGTCCTCTTCTGTAGGCCAAATCGGCCACGGCGATGGCGATCTCCTTGGAGACGTCTCTCGATCTTGGCAGGGGCGGGTAGATCCGGCCGATGCGGAGATCTGTCTCGGAAACTTCGTTGGCAAGAGTTCGCGCGGCCGCCAGGAACATCTCATTGGTCACCTGGGTCGCCCCACTGGCCATGACCCCCATACCGACCCCGGGGAAAATGTAAACGTTGTTGCCCTGCCTCGGCACGAATTTGCAGCCTTTGTATCTCATTTCCGGGAAGGGGCTGCCGCTGGCGAACACTGCCCGGCCGTCCGTGTAGATATAGGCCTGTTCGGTGGTGCATTCTGTTTTCGAGGTCGGGTTGGAGAGCGAGAAGATGATCGGCCGCTCGTTTATCTCCGCCATAGCCTCCAGCACTTCCTTGGTGAATTGCCGGCCTGGCCGGAAACGCCGATGATGGCGGTCGGCCGTAAGGTTTTTACAGCGGTGAGGAAGTCGGAAATAAACTCGTATTCGTGGGCGGAATTCGAGCTTATGGCCGTTGAGGTCGGTGCGGCTTTGCACCACGAGGCCTTTGGAGTCGACAAAGCAGCAGTGTTTACGGGCTTCTTCGATGGCAAGCCCCTCTTCCATCATGGCGGGAGAGAACGCCGGAAAGGGTCAGGCCGCCGTGCCAGTGGCCGACAATTGAGGTGGCGAAATTGATCATCCGCCTGGCAACACCGCCATGGGTGAGAAAATTTCCGGCCAGAATAAAAAAGGGAATGGCCATGATCTCGAATTTTTCGATACCCGAGAAGAGCTTGAGCGCGACCGACTCGAGAGGCGCCTGGGTCATGGTGAAGAGGAAAGTCAAGACCGTAAGGCCGAGGGATATCGAGATCGGCATTCCGGTCAACATCAGGACAAGAAGAATTGTGAAAATGACGAGAGCACTCACTGCTTGAGCTCCTTCCGGCCGCTGCCGCTCAATTCGCGCTGTTTGAAGGTGACGCTTACCGCCCGTGGCGATGCCTCCTGGTTTTATCGTATCGTCGACACCGTCCACATGGCCGTGATCGTGATGGGGCAGTTCGCCCGTTCGCATGAAAACGACCATGACTTGAAGAAACCGAAAACACATCAAGGTCGGTCCCAGGGGAACGGCGCTGTATACGGCCCATGTCGGTCATTCCAGGTCGGGGGTGGTCGGACCTTGCGGCACGTACCCGGTCTCCAGGCCGAACAGGGTGAAGGTGGCGCAGTGCATGCCGTTCGCCCAGATGAAGTTGAAACCCAGCACGGCGGCGATCGCCGTGAAGGTGGCCCCGGAACCACGATTCCCGCTGGCACCCAGCTTCAGTGGAGCCAAGCTGATCGCGGAAAACAGGTGCTCTTTCGCAAAGGCCGTGCCCACAGTGAGATGTGGAGTGTTTGCCTACAATGTCGAGAAGATAAGTAAGACGATAAAAACCGAGCCTAGGCGGCGGTATTGAAATTTTCAATGATTTTGCCTGGTTTCAGGACTGCATAATGCAATGATGCACGAACAGTCCCAGCCGGAACGTATCAAACTCGAAAAGGCGTCCTGGGTAGAATCTCCACGGGTTGGAGCACCTTTTTACGGCTTTATGAATGTTATGATCTGCTCATGTCCTGAAGACGAAGTCTGGGGTGCCAATACCTGTCTTGAAAGGGTACAATCGAGTAAATGCCAAACCGTAACCCGGAGGTGAAAATGGTCCTCAACAAACAAGTCAGCCTGAATCTGAATATTCGCGGCCTCAATCAATCGCCGACCATCGCCATCAACGATCGCAGCCGGCAGATGCAGCAGGAGGGGCAAACGGTCTATCGCCTGGGCCTCGGGCAATCGCCTTTTCCGGTGCCCCTGGCGGTTGTCGAGGCCTTGAAACTGCACGCTCACGAGAAGGATTATCTGCCGGCCAAGGGCCTGGCCACGCTGCGCGAGGCGGTGGCCGGCTTCCATCGGCGCAAAGACGGGGTCGAGGCACGGCCGCAGGATGTATTGATCGGCCCCGGCTCAAAGGAGTTGATGTTTCTCCTGCAGCTGGTGTTCTACGGCGAGGTGATCGTCCCCACGCCCTGCTGGGTTTCCTATATTCCCCAGGCAACCATAATCGGTCGAAAGGTCGTTTTAATCCATACCCGCTTCGAGGATAAGTGGCACATTACCGCCGAGATGCTCGAGCGCCACTGCGCCAGGGAACAGGATGATTACCGGCCGCGCATCCTCATCCTCAATTATCCCGGCAATCCCGACGGCTGTTCCTATACCGCCGGCGAACTTGAGGATTTAGCCAGGGTGGCGCGGCAGTACAACGTCGTCCTGCTGTCGGACGAAATCTACGGGCAGCTCCACCACGGCGGGCAGCACATTTCCGTTGCCCGGTTCTATCCCGAGGGGACCATCGTCAGCTCGGGCCTCTCCAAGTGGTGCGGGGCTGGCGGCTGGCGGCTCGGCACCTTCACCTTCGCCCCGGAACTGGACTGGCTGCTCGAAGCCATGGCGGCGGTGGCCAGCGAAACCTTCACCTCGGTCAGCTCGCCCGTTCAGCACGCGGCGATCTCCGCTTTCTGCGGCGATATCCGCATCGAAAGATACCTCTGGCATGCCCGGCGGATCCTCGCAGCCGTCGGCAACGAGTGTGTTGCGATGCTGCAGGCCGCGGGTGTTCAGGTGCATGCGCCGGAGGGAGGCTTTTATCTCTTCCCGAGTTTTTCGCCGCTTGCCGAAGACTTGGCGAGGCGCGGCATTGCCAGCGGCAATGAGCTGTGCGAAAGACTGCTCGAGGAAACCGGCGTGGCCCTGTTGCCCGGCGAGGTCTTCGGCCGTCCGCCCGGCGAGCTGACCGTTCGCATCGCCTATGTCGATTTCGACGGCGCCAAGGCCCTTTCTGCCAGCGAAACCATTCCGCTCGATCATCCCCTTCCCGAGGATTTCACCGAGCTGTGGTGCTTCAACACCTTGAAGGCAATGCGCACTCTCATTGAGTGGGTGGGGCAGTAGCGACCCTAAATTGGCCAGGGTTGCCATATGCTGCAGGGTTTTTGTCAAGGATAAAGATTTGACCCCCTCACGCGACCCCCTCCCAAAGGCGGAGATTTCAGGCCATTGTTTCGGGCGCAACAATATGATAGGATTGTTGCTTGAAGTACTGGCGAAATGCATTTATCAACCCCATTAAAAAAGGAGTCGATTATGTCCGCACCCCCAAGCGTATCGAAGGAACTGAAGGATATGCTGAACGAGGCGATAGCCCGTGAGCTTTCGGTATCCATCTCCTACATGTGGCAGCATGTGTTGATGACCGGCGTCCAGGGCTTTGCCGTCAGAGGTGAGATCAAGAAGATCTCCATCGTCGAGATGAAGCATGCCGAAACGATCGCCGAGCGGCTGGTCTATCTTGGCGGCAAGCCGACCACCAAACCCACCGAGATCAAGGTGGGGGAGACATTGGCGGAAATGATGAAGATAAACGCCGCCCTGGAAGCCGGGGCCATCGAGCTGTACCGGAAAATCATCGCCAAGGCGGAGGAAGAGGGTGACACCGTCACTTCGAATATGTTTCAGGATATCCTCGCCGACGAGGAGGAGCACCACAACACCTTCGTCAGTCTGCTTGCCTAAGCCCTGACAATCGGACGCCGAGGGAGGTTATTTATCCGCCCTCGGCGTCACCGCCTTTCATCTCCCCCAACCTGCAGCAGCTGCCGGAAATCGATGCCGGGGCTGGTTTCGGTCCGGGTGCCGACCACATACCCCTGGTGGTCTATCCAGTTGTGTTCGAAGCCGGAAACCACCTCGATCCGCTCTCCGGTCACGGTGTCGAGGGTCTCCTCCACTCCGCGGATCGCTTGGCCGTACTGCTCGAGCCCCTTTTCCCGGGTGCGCTGGGCATGCCAATACCCGTCGCTCACCGTCCGGGCGATCTCCGCCCCGGTGCGGGCGACGATATCCGAAACCCGGCTCTGCAGCCCCCCGTTCATCTGCGCCCATTGTTCGGTTACCCGAAAACTGTCGGCTAGATGACGGGTGACGGCGAGCGCTCGGCCGGCGTCGGCCCGGGGGGACTGGAAGCCGTACAGGTAGTTGAGGACCCACATCCCGAAATCGCCCTGAGGCGAGGGGATCCGTGACAAGAGGGTGCCGGCGAAGACGTACTGGGCCAGATCCGCGCCGGGACAGCTCCTGGCTATCTCCCCGGTATGCAGCTGCTGTTCGGCGAAGGGCGAGCGAAAAGCCCGGAAAATCCCGTTGATCGTCGCCGACAGCTCCAGCCGGTCACGGAAATCCTCGACCACCCCGTCCTGGCAGCCCTCGGCAAGTTGCTCCTGCATATAGAGGCGGGCCGCCTCTTTGCCGGGATGGTAGGAGCGGAGCAGGAACCGCTGATTGTAACCGGCATCGTAGATCATCCCCTCGGTAAAACCCATGGCGGCGAGCGGCGCGTTGGGCACCAGCATGCTGGGAATCCGCGGATCGCCCATGAAGACCTGCACCCTGCCGTCCGGCGAGACCAGACGCAGCCAGGGGCGAACGTCGGAAGCGTTATACCGGGCGATTCCCCCGGAAGACCGCCAGCCGGACGGGATTTCGACGGTGAAGGCGTTTTCGGTCGGATCGGTGAACCGGACGTACGAGAGCTCATGGCCGGCCGGCTGGCTGCCGCTTGCAGCACCACGACCGCTCCCGCGCAGGGAGAGGCTGCCCAGGATCTCGGCAAAAACCGGCAGGGTCTTGCCAAAGGCGCCGGAATCCGCCGAAGCCAGGACATAGGTTATGGCATCACCGGCCGGTGTGGCGACCCAGAAGAGCGCGCCGATGCATTGCCGGCCATGCCCGCCACCGCCTGCCCGGATGACGGTCGGGGCCACCTGCTGCGGCGGCTCCGGCAGCGACACGCCGGGCTCGACCAGCCGGGTGAGGGTGGTCAGCAGCCGGAAGGCCGAGGTCGCGTTGAGCCGGCCCCTGGTAAAAATCGGCCAGACCACCAGCCGCTCCCCACCTGCCCCGGCAATGGCGACCATGCCCTCCCTGTTTCCCTGCTCGATCTGCCAGTCGGCCGGACAGCGGAGGCTGATGCCGTCCAGTGCGCAGCCGGTCCAGGAGACGCTCTTCTGCACGTCGGTATTCCCGAGGGAATCCTGGCTGACCTTACCGGGTTGCAGCGGCTGCTCTGCGGTTTCGGCAGGTTCTTCCTGCCCGGCCCGGCCCAGGTGAGCCGCCAATTCGCGGACGCGCGAGTCCGCCCGCCGCCGTTCTTCGCCGCTCAACAACCGGCCGATCCGCTCAAGGTCGGCCCGCGCCTCCTGCTCGGCTCCGCCTTCCACGGCCAGGGTGATCCAGGCGAAACCCTCCACCAGGTCGGCCGGCGGCCCCTGGCCATTGGCATAAAGTGCCCCCAGATTGTGCATGGCATAGGGCTCGCCCGCCATCGCCGCCTGTTTCAGCCAGTGCATGGCCTGGCGGTAATCGCGCTCGACGCCGAGCCCGTCTCGATACAGGACCCCCAGGTTGCCTGCCGCCAATTCGTTGCCCTGGATGGCCGCCTGCTCATACCAGCGGGCCGCCTCGCGAAAGTCCCGCTTTACCCCGCGGCCCTTCTCGTACATCAGGCCCACGGCCTGCTGGGCATGGTTATCACCTGCTTCGGCAAGATGCAGGAACTCTTTGAAAGCCGCGGGGAAATCGCCGCGATTGTAGAGCTGCACCGCTCGGTCGTAGTCGGCCAGGGCCATCCGGGGGAATGCCCATAGTAAAATAGTCAGGATGCAGAACAGCCAGGACAGATCAAGAAATTTTTTCGCCATCGGAATCTCCGTAAAACGGCCGGAGCCAGGCCGTTACGATCTTTATCGGTTCCCACCCTCCCTTGCCGCCAGGATAAGCTGGTGGAGATACTCTCCGTCAGCCAGCAGCATGAGAAGAAAGAGACATGAAAGGACGGCCCACATGACCGCCAGGAAAACGGCTCTTCGCCGCCAGGCGAGCATCGCTGATGCGGCGAAGCTCACCGCCGCCGCGAGGTTCAACGGGAGGGCGAGTACCGCCATACTCCAGAGCTGGACGGAACGGGGGCTGAGGGCCAACCCTATGCCCGCTGCCAGGGATAGGCCGATAATGACAACTGCCAGTCCTCTGCGCCGCTTTTGTTGCTGCTCCGATGAATTCTCCGTCACACGCCTTTTCCTCGGTGTTTCACGGTCCACGCCGTCCTTTCTGTTTGAGTATGGACCGGAAGGGCCGAAATGGCAAGCCGTCCCTGAAGTTTTCGGGACTATGGCGCAAAAGAAGTGCCGGCCTCCGACGGTCCATCGAGTTCACCTTGAGGCGGACCTTCAGGGACGAGGAGGGATACCGATATAGCTTCTTTACATCGCGGAATCAAAAGAGTAGGGTCTTCCCTCACTGTCTCGTTCGATTGCCCGTCGCATCGCCGCCGGGTGTCTCTTTGCCATTTTCACAGGGTTCCCATGAACGTTATCTTTGTGATCCTCGTCATCTCCTCCTTTCTTTTTGCCGGATGGCAACAGCTTACCGGCGGCCCCTTTGCCGACGGACAGTCCCCCATGGCAAAACTCTCCAAGGCGATGGTGGAATCGGCGGGCGGCGCGGTCGATTTAGCCATCGGGTTGGTGGGCGTCATGGCGCTTTTTCTTGGCTTGATGAAGATTGCCGAAGCGGGGGGGCTTCTCCAGATCCTGTCCCGGCTGATCCGGCCATTGATGGTGCGGCTCTTTCCGGAAGTGCCGCCGGATCATCCGGCCATGGGCGCCATGATTCTCAACCTCTCCGCCAATGCGCTGGGCCTGGGCAACGCCGCCACCCCCTTCGGCATCAAGGCCATGCAGGAGCTGGATACACTCAATCCCCACAAGGGAACCGCCACCAATTCCATGGCCCTGTTCATGGCGATCAACACCTCAAGCGTGACGCTTCTGCCCACCGGGGTGATCGCCCTGCGGGCCGCAGCAGGTTCCCAGGATCCGGCGGCGATTTTACCGACCACCCTTTTCGCCACCATCGGCTCGACCCTCATCGCCGTGCTGTCGGCAAAACTCTATCAGCGATTTTTCCAGGTTCCTGCAGGGCTGAGCCGGTCGGAAGAGGCGGCTGAGGCGGCGGATTCCGGAAAGACCCCCGCGGCTGAGGTGAGTCTCGCCGCTCCGGCTGACAAGGGCTACCCCCTCTGGGTAAGCTATACCGCTCTGGCGTTGCTGGCTCTGTCGATACCCTGTGCCGTGCTCTTCGGACAGGCAGCGTCCCCTTGGATTCTGCCGGGGCTGATCGTGGGCTTCCTGGTCTTCGGACTTTTCCGGAAGGTGGCGATCTATGAGGTTTTTGTCGAAGGGGCCAAGGACGGTTTTCAGGTTGCTCTCCGGATCATACCGTACATGGTGGCCATCCTGGTGGCGATCGGCATGCTCAAGGCCAGCGGGGGGCTGGATGTGGTGGTGGGCGCTCTGGCAACATATACCAGTGCTGTCGGTCTTCCGGCCGAGGCACTGCCCATGGCCTTGATGCGCCCGCTTTCCGGCTCGGGCGCCTATGCCATCCTCGCTTCCATCATCAACGATCCGGCTATCGGCCCCGACAGCTATACCGGCTATCTGGTGTCCACGCTGCAGGGCTGTACCGAAACGACGTTTTATGTGATGGCGGTCTATTACGGCGCCATCCAGATCCGCAGGGTGCGCCACACCCTCGCTGCCGCGCTGACCGCCGACGCGGCGGGGATCGTCTTTGCCGTTATCGCCTGCACTCTCTTCTTTACAGCAGCGTGAGCCGTCCCCGGTAACTCCCCGGACGATGAGTCCGGCGTCAGCCTATCTGCTGAGGGTTCTTCGAACAGCATCCTTCCAGCCGTTGTATTTCCTGACGCGAATTTGCTCGGCAAGCAACGGAATAAAACGTTTATCGCGCTGCCATGAATCCGCGAACTGCTCCGGTGGCGGAAAAATGCCTTTCCGGAGTCCCGCCAGGTACGCCGCCCCGAGGGCGGTGGTTTCGAGGACGACCGGGCGGTCGACGGGGGCGTTGAGGATGTCGGCGAGGAACTGCATGGTGTAGTCGGAGGCCACCATGCCGCCATCGACGCGCAGCACGGTTTCGCCCATGTCCGGCCAGTCGCCGCGCATGGCCTCGAGGAGGTCGCGGGTCTGGTAGCAGACGGATTCGAGGGCGGCCTTGGAGAGTTCGGCGGGGCCGGTGGCGCGGGTGATGCCGAAGATGGCGCCGCGGGCGTCGGGGTCCCAGTGGGGGGCGCCGAGGCCGGTGAAGGCCGGGACGAGGTAGACGTCCTGGTTGAGATCGGCCTGTCGGGCGAGCCTGCCGGTGTCGGCGGCGGACTCGATGATGCCCATGGCGTCGCGCATCCACTGCACCGCCGCCCCGGCCACAAATATCGAACCTTCGAGGGCGTAGGTGGTCTTGCCGTTTATCCGATAGCCGATGGTGGTGAGCAGCCGGTTCTGCGAGCGGACCGCTTGTTCGCCGGTGTTGAGGACGATGAAGCAGCCGGTGCCGTAGGTGGATTTGATCATGCCGGGGGTAAAGCAGGCCTGGCCGACCAGGGCCGCCTGCTGATCTCCGGCGATGCCGCAGACGGGGATGGCGGCGCCGAGAAGACCAGGCTCGATTGCGCCGAAATCGGCGGAGGAGTCTTTCACCTCGGGCAGCAGCGATGCCGGGATGTCGAGGAGTTCCAGCAGTTCGTTGTCCCAGCAGTTGTCGTGGATATTGAAGAGCATGGTGCGGGAGGCGTTGGTCGCGTCCGTCGCATGTACGCGGCCGCCGGTGAGGCGGGAGAGCAGAAAGGTGTCTATGGTGCCGAAGCGGAGCTTGCCGGCCAAGGCCTTCTGCCGTGCGCCCGGCACGTTGTCGAGCAGCCATTTGACCTTGGTGCCGGAGAAGTAGGCGTCGAGCAGGAGGCCGGTTTTCCCGGTGATCAGCGGATCGTGGCCGGCCTCGCGCAACCTGGTGCAATAGTCGGAGGTCCTCCGGTCCTGCCAGACGATGGCTTTGTGGACAGGTTCGCCGGTGTCGCTGTCCCAGACGACTGTCGTCTCCCGCTGGTTGGTGATGCCTATCGCCGCAATTTCCGCGGCATTCAACCCTGCCGTTTTCAGGGCCGCCCGGCAGGTGTCCAAGGTGGATTTCCAGATCTCCTCGGGATCGTGTTCCACCCAACCCGACTGCGGAAAGTACTGGGGAAATTCCTGCTGGGCAATGGCGATGATATCGAGTTTTTCGTTGAAGACGATGGCCCTGCTCGAGGTTGTTCCCTGGTCAATGGCAAGGATATGCGAAGGCATGGGGATCTCCTTAGGTAATTCCATTTTCAGTTTTTTGGTAAACATTCGGCAGCTGGAGCATCTTATCCTTTTTGAAACATCTATGGCAATCGGGGCACCAATGATAGTTAATGACGGTGCTGGCATTGTTTTTTCCGGCAGCCTGTCGCCGCAGGTGGCCATGTGGATTACATCGCTTGAAAAATAACATGTTATGGGTATACTGGCGGATCTTTTTTTGATTACTCCGGCACCATCGGCTTGCGAATCCGTTGTCGGCCGCGGCAATGCAGCAGGGCACAAAAAGCCGGCGGCGGCCGGGCAATCGATGTGGCGCTGCCCAGAATAATAGCTGCAAGGACAAAAAATGACACGTATTCAGGCCAATCTC
Source organism: Pseudomonadota bacterium (assembly GCA_023412495.1). Next base: position 64,761 of record JAEYNP010000113.1, on the reverse strand, counting down.
CTGCTGACCCTGGCGGCGATCATCTGGGGCAGCAGTTTTGTGGTCCAGCAGATCGGCACTGGCGAGCTGGGCACCATCAGCTTTACAGGCTCCCGTTTTCTGGTCGGGGCCTGTATCGTCCTGCCCTTCGCCATTCGGCAATTTCAGCGCGTCAACCGGGAAGAACGGGAATTCCAGTACGGCGATTGGCTTGGAATACTCGCGACCGGCTGCGTGCTGCTCACTGCGGCTGTCCTCCAGCAGCACGGCATCCTGCGAACCACCGTCACCAATTCCGGCTTCCTGACTGCCCTCTATGTCCCGCTGGTGCCTGTTCTCGGTCTGCTCGTCCTCAGGCGCCGCGTCCATTTCGCCATCTGGCCGGCCTCGATCAGCTGTTTTATCGGCACCTTCATCCTCAGCGGAGCGAGGGAGGTAGATCTGGCGCCGGGTGATCTGTGGGTGATCTCCAGCACTCTCTTCTGGGCGACCCACGTAATGCTGGTCGGGGCGATGGCCTCGCGAACGAGGGCGCCGCTGGTGGTGGCGGCGGGGCAGTTCCTGGTCTGCGGCTTTGGCGGCCTGCTCCTCGGATGGCTGGTAGAAGGTCCTAGCCCGGCCCACTATGCCGGGGCGCTCTGGGGCATCCTCTACGTGGGGATCTTTTCGGTGGGGATGGCCTTCACCATGCAGGTGGTCGGCCAGCGCTTCACCCCGCCCGCCGACGCGGCGATCATCCTCAGTTCCGAGACGGTCTTCGCCGCGATCTGCGGCATGATCTTTCTGGGCGAGCGGCTGAGTCTGCTGCGCCTCTCGGGGGCGCTGCTCATCCTAACGAGCATTCTCGCCGTCGAACTCGTCCCGCTGCTCACCCGGCCCCGCTCCCTCAAATGATGGGGGTCAAATCTTTATTCTTGACAGGAAGGTTCAAATTCTCTCTGTTCTGGTAAAGAATCTTTCAGAGTGTTCTTGTCCGTTATTTCCATCAGGAAGTCCTCCCTATAAGCATCTCGACCGGATCGGCGAGACAGGCACTGACGCGAACATTATATTTCCCATATGGCATGACGGATGGGGGGGTGTTTGCGGGGGTGTTTGTCGACGGCCTTGCGCCGTAACGCTATTTTTTGTGTAATACTGCAGATTTTCTACCCGACATGGGACCCGACATGGCCAAGATATAAGGCCACCTGCCCTCCGATTCCTCCAGATGTCCCCTAGGATATGCGGGTTATCGGGCTTATAAATGAAGGGTGAAAAAGAAAAATCTCTTCACGAGTCGTGGTCATCAGGAGTTTTGGCTAGCCTGGCAAAGGAGGAACATGCAATGAAGACGGTCAGATCGGGTATCGTGGCAATAATTTTGGCGGCATCAATGGCGGTCCAGGCAGAGGCACGGGATCAGGGCATCAATGGCCTGCTGGTTGGGGCTGGCGGCGGGGCTCTGGCGGGTCAAGCCATCGGCCGCGATACCGAGGGGACCTTGATCGGTGCTGCGGTGGGAGGCATGGTGGGCTATATGGTCGGCAATGAGATGGATAAACAAGACGACAGGGGGTATGTCTCAACCCAGCCGGCGGTATTCCCGCCGCCTCCGCCGCCATCGGATATCGTTCTCGCTTCAGGTGGTTACGGCTCCAGGTATTACCACAGACCTTTTTGCCAAAATGTCGTCACCTTCGAGTGCCGGTACGGCCGGTGCCGAGATGTGATCAAAACCGTATGCTTCGAGAGGGACAGGTGGAATTATCGTCATTGGGACGATCGCCGTCACTGGCGCGGCAATGACCGTCATTGGCACAATAAACATTGGCGGGATAAGCACTGGCGGGACCATCGCTGGGACGGTCATGATCGGCGAGACCGTCATCGGCACCACCGCAGGTGGTAAGATCGATTATCAAGCAAGGGGTCGTTCTTCCAAGGGGAACGTCGTTGCCATGGCAGCGGGTTCCCCTTTCTTTATTCTTTGGGTGCCGAAGACCCCTTTGCTTTAGATTTGGCGAAAGAAGTTTTTATAGGTTTCATCATGACAAAAACGCATTAAGATTGGTTGTATCGGCTGTGCCCCGAGAACGGACTTTGACGAAAACAGGTGACGGGATGAGGTGCGGAGATGTTTGAGAAGAAGAGTGAAGTCGGTTATAAAAGGGCAATGGCGGGGATCGAGCAAAAAACGCTGGTCTACGGGGAGAAGACCCTGATGGTTGAATTCAGGCTCTATCAGGGAGTTATCCTGCCCTTGCATGCCCACCCCCACGAACAGACAGGATACCTGGTGAGTGGCAGAATCCGCCTCACCATCGGTGACGTCCCCCATGAGGTATTGCCCGGCGACAGCTGGTGCATCGGTGGGGGGGTCAAGCACGGGGCTGAGATTCTCGAGGATTCGGTAGCCATAGAAGTCTTCGCCCCGGTGCGCAAGGATTATATGCCGGCCATCCAGGATGAAGAAATCGAGTTTTAGCCGAGCGCGCAAGCTGTTAATCCAGCAGCAGCCTGGTCAGGGCATTGTAGACGTCGCGCAGGTAGACCACGCCCACTACCTTGCCGTCCGACCGGACGACCGGAAGCCTTCGAACCTGCTCCATGAGGAAGATATCCGCGCAGCGCAGCAACGTCTCCTCGGCGGAGATGACCCTTACATCCTCCGTCATGATCTTGCTGACCGGCGTTGTTTCGGCGATAGCGGATTTCTCCCTGCGAATGGTATCCCAGGAAACATCGGAATGGGGTACTTCAAAAAAAACATGTTCCGGAATGATTATCCGGAGAATGTCCTTGGTCGATACAATGCCGGCGAGATTCATGGCGTCATCGAGAACGACGATGCCGTTCACCGACAGACCGTGTCCCCGTTTGGTCGAGCGCATAACCTGCACGGCTTTACGCAGGGACATTTCCGGGGTCAGCCAGCTCGTGATCGGTTCCATAATGTCTTTGACTTTCATGCGTCCTCCCCGTTGTAGGTCTTATCGTAACTCCTCAAATTTTCAGACTGTGACCATCTCCTATAGTAGCATGCGCGAGGTTGTCTGATCAATGCAATTTATATTTATTTTCATTATTATGAATGCAAAATTCTTGAGAGACAATTGAAATTTGAAGTTTCATCTGTCTTTCCGGATCGGTCCGAACGTACGTTGGTCCGATCGTGTCTGTTCGTCGCCGGATCGGCTTCGAGATTCAGGTGCGTCCATGCTCCTTTATCCTTTCGGAATGGCATGTGAAATTTTCAGGAAATGCGAGCCTGACCTATGCCGATAGCAGGTGGATGGCAGGGGAAAATACATAGCATTTTTCAGCAGGATTTTTTAAAAGGATGAGTTGCGCGACTTCAGGGGGGGAAGACAGTTTTCACAAGGGTGTGGAAGAAAAGAAATCTCCACCTTTGGCATAGCCTATTTCGTGAAGGCACTTATCCAGCTCAGCTGGGTTAGTTATAGATAACTATAAGTTTTTCCTTTCGAACCAACTATCGACTCTCCTGAGGAGGCAATTATGGCTGTCCATATCGCCGATCATCCGCTCATCAAACACAAACTCGGACTCATGCGGCAGCATGATATTTCGACCAAGGATTTCCGTGACTTGGCTTCCGAGGTTGCCCGCCTTTTGACGTATGAGGCGTCCAAAGACCTCCCTACCCGGAAAAAAACCGTCCAGGGCTGGGCGGGTCCTGTGGAAGTGGATGAATTAAAAGGCAAAAAGATCACCATCGTACCCATTCTGCGGGCCGGGCTGGGGATGATGAACGGCGTCATCGATCTCATCCCCTCGGCCAAGGTCAGTGTCGTCGGGTTCTACCGCAACGAGGCGACGCTGCAACCCGTGGAATACTACGTCAAGACCGCCAAGGACATCGAGGAGAGGGTCGCCCTCATTCTCGATCCCATGCTGGCTACCGGCGGCACCCTGCTGGCCACTATAGAGACCTTGAAGAAGGCCGGATGCTTGACTATCAAGGGCCTCTTTCTCGTTGCCGCTCCCGAGGGCATCAAAAGGGTTACCGAAGCCCATCCCGATGTGGACATTTATGTCGCCGCAGTGGACAACGGCTTGAACGAGTACGGCTACATCCTGCCGGGGCTGGGCGATGCCGGCGATAAGATCTTCGGAACCAAATAGGCACCCAACCATTTTTTGTTTTGATGCTCCTCAAAACGCTCATCAGGTATCAATAGTCATGCGCAATCCAGCAATACATAATGTTAAGGAAAGTTTTCCAATGCCCGAAGCGACACCGAATTCCGATTACCGATTCCGCCTCGCGGACAGTCTGCTAGGAGCGCAGATGCTTTTTGTGGCCTTCGGTGCCCTTGTTCTGGTTCCTCTGTTGACCGGACTCGATCCCAATGTCGCCCTTTTCACCGCTGGCGCCGGCACCCTTATTTTCCAGGTCATCACTAAGGGCAAGGTTCCGGTCTTTCTGGCTTCTTCCTTCGCCTTCATCGCCCCGATCATCTACGGCGTGCAGACCTGGGGGATTCCCTCCACCCTTTGCGGCCTGACCGCGGCCGGCCTTGTGTATATCCTTCTGAGCCTGGCCATCCGCTTCTTCGGGGCGCAGATCATGCACAGGCTGTTGCCGCCCATAGTCACCGGACCGGTGATCATGGTGATTGGTCTGGTGCTGGCCCCGGTTGCCGTCCATATGGCCATGGGGCGGACGGGGGATGGCTCCGCCTGGCTGGTGCCGGAAAAGACGGCCATGATCGTGGCCGGGGTCTCCCTGGCCACCACCGCCCTGGTCGCCCTGCTAGGAAGGGGCTGGCTGCGGTTGCTGCCCATACTTTGCGGCATTGCGGCCGGTTATGCGACTTCCCTGGTGCTCGACCTGATTGGTTTTACTGCGTCGGTACAAGCGGGATTCGATCCCGGGTCTCTCAAGAATTTTACCGGACAGGCTCTCGTTGTCTTCGCTCCGGTCGTAGAAAGGGCCTGGCTGGCCATGCCGGCCTTCACTTTCCCGGAATGGAAATGGGAGGCGATCCTGTTTATTGTTCCAGTCGCCATTGCCCCTGCCATCGAGCACTTCGGCGATGTTCTCGCTATCGGCTCTATCACCGGCAAGGATTATGTCGACGATCCCGGCATTGATAAGACCCTCCTGGGCGACGGTATCGCCACCTCGGTCGCTTCCCTGCTCGGCGGACCGCCCAATACCACCTATTCGGAGGTGAGCGGGGCCGTCGCTCTGACCAAGGCCTTTAATCCGGCAATCATGACCTGGGCGGCGATCGCCGCGATACTGCTCTCCTTTGTCGGTAAGATCGGGGCCGTGCTGGCCACCATTCCGACTCCGGTCATGGGCGGCATCATGATTCTTCTCTTTGGCATGATAACTGTGGTTGGCATCAATACCCTTGTCAAATCCGGGCAGGACCTGATGGCGCCCAGGAATCTCATTATCGTATCGGTGATCCTGGTGTGCGGTATCGGCGGCATGAAATTCTCCGCCGGATCTTTCGCCATCGAAAAGATCGGCTTGGCGGGGATCCTGGGGCTGCTCCTCAACCTCGTGCTGCCCCAAGCGAGGAAATAAAAGAAGGCTCAAGTTGCCTTATTGAAATATTTTTAATAAGAATTTTTGGAAAATAGGATTTTAGCGTTAAAATAGGCAGAGTATTAAAACTTAGCGATTAATCCACACCTATATTGAGGTATTAATGAAATTTCCCATAGATCTCAGCAAATACACTCCGCTGACTTTCAACCTGCAACAGGAGAGACTCAGCGACGCGCAGCGCCGGACGCTCGCCGACAATATCCGGCTGGTCCGCGACAGCATCGTGTTTTTCACGGCTCTGGCCAATGTCAAAGGGCTGGGCGGCCATACCGGGGGGGCTTACGATATCGTTCCGGAGGTGTTGATCGTCGACGGCTTCATGAAAGGTTCGACTGCCATCCATCCTGTGTTCTTCGATGAGGCGGGCCACCGGGTGGCGATCCAGTATGCCATGGCGGTACTGAACGGCTACCAGACGCCGGAATGGCTGCTCCATTACCGAGAGTATGACAAGGGCCTGTACGGTCATCCCGAACGGGACGAGAAAAACGGCATATTCTTTTCGTCCGGCCGACTCGGCCATCTGTGGAGTTATGTCAACGGCGTGGCCGAGGCGGACCCCGCCAAGACCGTGGTCATGTTCGGCAGCGACGGTTCCCAGATGGAGGGGGACAACGCCGAGGCGGCCCGCTATGCGGTGGCCAGAAAACTGAAGGTCAAGGTGATCGTCGACGACAACAATGTCACCATCGCCGGCCATCCCACCGACTATATGAAAGGCTTTTGCGTCTCCAAAACGCTTTCCGGCCAGGGCATCCCGACCAACATCGGCAACGGCGAGGATATCGACGAGTTGTACGGCCGGATCCGCAACGCCTTCCTCGCCGACGGCCCGGCAGCCCTGGTTAACAGACGCCTGATGGCGGTCGGCGTCCCCGGTATCGAAGGCTCGCCCAAGGGGCATGACGTCATTGCCGTCAACCTCGCCGTCGAGTACCTGCAGGCAAGGGGCCTGACCGAGGCGGCCGAGATGCTGAAAAATTTTCCGGTGGAGAAGACCAAAACCACCTACCTGGGCAGCACCCCGGAGATGGGCAAGGTCCGCGACGACTTCGGCAAGGTGGTCTGCGAAATCGTAGAGACCATGGAAAATCCCGCGGCCAGGGTGCTGGTCGTCGATTCCGATCTCGAGGGATCCTGCGGACTGCACCACATCGGCAAAAAGCATCCCGAGATCTATGTCCGCGGCGGGATCATGGAGCGCAATAACTACTCGGTTGCCGCCGGTTTCGGTTCCGAGCCCGGCAGGCAGGGCATTTTCGGCACCTTTTCCGCCTTCCTCGAGATGGTCATCTCCGAAATTACCATGGCCAGGCTCAATAATGCCAATGTCCTGGCCCACTTCTCCCACGCCGGCATCGACGATATGGCCGACAATACCTGCCATTTCGGGATCAATAATTTCTTTGCCGACAATGCGGTGGCCGAAGGGGATCTCACCCGGCTTTATTTCCCGGCGGATGTCCTGCAACTCAGGGCGATCATGAAAGAGGTTTTTAACGATCCAGGTCTCCGTTTCATCTTCTCCACCCGCTCGGCGACCCCTTTTATTCTCGATGAACAGGGCAGAAAATTCTTCGAGACCGGCTATACCTTTACGCCGGGCAAGGATGAGATCATCCGCGAGGGTGATGACGGCTATATCGTCACCTACGGCGAGATGCTCTATCGCTGCCTCGATGCGGTGGAACAGCTGCGGGCCCGGGGCCTGAGGGTTGGGCTGATCAACAAGCCGACCCTGAATATGATCGACGAGGAGATGCTGTCCAGGGTCGGCCGGAGCCCTTTCGTGCTGGTGGTGGAAAGCCAGAATACCAAGACCGGACTGGGTGTGCGGTATGGCACCTGGTTGCTGGAAAGGGGGCTCACTCCCCGCTACGGTTACATGGGAACGAGCAGGATCGGCCACGGCGGCATCGCCGAGCAGCTGCCGCATCAGGGGCTGGCCGTCGAGGACATCAAGGCGAAACTTCTCGCCATGCACTGAGTATTTGCCTATCGAGATAAAAGGCCCGATAGGCGGGTGTGGTGACCGGACAGGTCATTTTTCGGTTTTCGGAAGCGGCAGGCGTTATTCAGAACAGCTTGTCCAAATGTAGGACAGTATAAGAAAACATGGTGAAGGAATGGAAGCTAAAGACAGAGAACCCGGCGTGAAAGGCAGTGTTTCTTCACAAGTTGCGGGACATCGAAAGATTCGTGCGAAATTGTTGTGGTCGTTTACGGCGCTGATCGTGCTCACCCTGGTGGTCATCGCCATTACCCTCATCTCGCAGACGTCTGCCAAAAGAACCATCGATGATCTGGTGCGAGTCCACGGCAAGATTGCCCGATTGAGTCTTGAAACGGAGAAGACCCTGCGGATCATGCAGGGCCTGGAAAAGGACTTCCTGCTGAGCCATGAAAAGATAGGCATCCGGGAAGCCAAGGAACTCTACCTGAATCTCTTTATCGCCAGCGGCGGCGAGGCCTACCGAACCCTTTACCAGATCCAGCAGCTGTCGAAGTCCCAGAAGGATGCGGACGCCGCCCAGACTGCCATGGATTCCATCAATGAATATCTCAGTGCCTTTGTCGGCACGGTCAACATTCTGGAACTCCGGGTGGACAAGGAGTTCGGCGAAATGGTCAAGTTGAGCCAGAGCATCGACAATCTGGGAGAAAGCGCCGCAGCCCTCGGCCAGCCCCAGGTGCAGAATGTTTTTTATCAGATCAAGGTGGATCTGAAGGAATACCTTACGGTTCCGGACCGGGACAAGCTCCAGGCAGTGAAGAAACAGAAAGAGACCTTTGCCGGCTTGATCGAGCAACTGCCGGCAGGTGACAAGAAGGCCAAGATTATCGAGCAGCTGGCCGAGTTCGACAAATGGCTGGTCGAGGTAAGCAACACCGACGGCATTATCGCCGCCAGAATCAGCAGCTATCAGGATGCAGCCAAGCGGGCGGAGCCGGTGATCAAATCCTTCCTCGAATACTCCGTTGCCAATGAGGCCAGGGCGACCAAGGAAATGGAAGATACCGCGGCTTTCTTCAGAAACATCGTGCTCAGTGTCGGTATGGTTTCGATCCTGTTCGCGATACTCATCGCCATCCGGCTGTCCCGGGGGCTCACCAACCAGGTCAACCACATCATGACGCTGCTTGCCGAAATCGGCCAGGGCAACTATCAGGCCCGAACCCCGGTGGTGAGCAACGACGAACTCGGGGCCATGGCCAGGACTCTGAACTCCATGCTCGACAATATCACCGTGCTCATCCAGAGCCAGGAGGAACGCGACGCCATTCAGGAGTCGATCATGAAACTGCTGGAAGACATCAGCAGCCTGACCGACGGTGACTTCACCAGCCGGGCCGAGGTGACCGAGGATATGACCGGGGCGATCGCCGACTCCTTCAACGCCATGGCCGACCAGTTCTCCGACATTATCAGTAAGGTAAAAGTGGCGACGGAATCGGTGGACGTCACCTCGGCCGAGGTTGCCAACCAGACTATGGCTCTGGCGAGCAAGAATATCGAGCAGGTAAAAGGTGTAACTGCTGCCGTGGCGGCCATTGAACAGATGGTCCAGTCCATCCGCGCCGTTGCCAATAACGCACAGCAGTCGGCCTCGGTTTCGCGGCAATCCCGGATCAATGCCCAGGAAGGCGCCCAGGCGGTAACCGAGACCAACAAGGCCATGGCCGAGATCCGCGAGCAGATCAACGAGACAGCCCGGTCGATCAAGCGTCTCGGCGAGACCTCGCTGGAGATCGGCAACATCGTGCAGATTATCGACGAGATCGCCGACCGCACCTCCATCCTGGCCCTCAATGCCTCCATCCAGGCGGCCATGGCCGGTGAGGCGGGACACGGTTTTGCCGTAGTTGCCGACGAGGTTCAGCGTCTGGCGGACAGCTCCAGTAACTCGACCAAACAGATCGAACTGCTGGTGAAGAGCATCCAGACTGAGATCAAGGAAGTCAGTAACCGCATCGACGAAGGTATCGGCAAGGTTGTCCAGGGCTCGAAGCTGGCCGACGGCGCCCATGAGAAGCTGCAGGAGATTGAAAAAGTTTCCAATGACCTGGCCGAGCTCATCGAGGCCATCACGGCAGCCACCACCAGCCAGGTGCAGATGTCGGAAACGATCTCCTCTACCATGAAAGAGGTCGGTGAAGTCAGCAGGGAATCTTCCATCTCATCCCAGGATACGGCGGCATCGATGAACATCCTCAGCAAAACGGCACGGGATCTGCGTTCGGCCGTCGAGGTTTTCAAAGTAGGTGATGCATCCGCGGCGTAAGCTGTAACCCGGTTTGGACCGGATGAGGATAAAAGAATTGAGTACCTTAGAAAACTTCAATTTTCGTTTTTCACCCTCAAGGGGGTGCTGAGAAGAGGAAGAATGAATTTCGTGAAGGTACTTATACCCCTCAAGGGGGGTACTGAAAAGAGTCCCCTCTGCTGTGGGAGGGGATGACAACCCTTGGGTTGCGGGTGTTAGCCTGCATTAGCTTTGATTTGGAGGAACGATGAAAAGAGCCCGGGCCATTTTTATCTTGTTGGTGATCTTGGCCGTATCTGGTGGAAAGCCCAGTCGAGCCGAGGACAATGTCATTCGCATCGGCTTCAACATCGCCCAGAGCGGAATGTTCGAACTCGTCGGCAAACACGCCATAAACGCCGGGGAACTGGTCCGGCATGAGATTGAAAAAGGGGGGGGGCTTACCGTAGGCGGCAAGACATACAAGGTCGAATTCCTCTACGGCGATCATGCCTCAGACCCTTCCGTGGCCGCTGCGCTGGCGGTTAAGCAGGTCAGCCAGGAGAAGGTCCTGGGGATCATCGGGCCGCTCATCAGCCGCCAGGCGATTCCCGTGGCCCAGATGGCCCAGGCCTATGCCACTCCGATGATAACCCCCTGGTCCACTTCGCCGCTCACCACCCAGGACCGGCCCTTCGTGTTCCGTACCTGCTTCGTTTTCACCATTCAAGGGCCGGCCATCACCAAATTCGTCGCCAGTCAGTTCAATGCCACCAAGGCTGCGGTGCTCTACGACATCATCAGCGCCTACCCGCGGGGCATGGCGGGCAGCTTCAAGGAGGCTTTCGAGGCGGCAAACGGCCCCGGTTCGGTGGTTGCCTATGAGGAGTTCCGCACCGGCGACACCGATTTTAGCAAGCAAATGACCCGGATCAAGGAATCCGGAGCCCAGTTCATCTTCACCCCCCAGCATTACAACGAAGTGCCGCTGATCGTCCGGCAGGCAAAAGCGGCTGGTCTGACCATCCCGGTGATAGGCAGCAATTCCTGGGCCGGCGGCGATCTCATCGGAGAGTGCGGTACGGACTGCAACGGCCTGTTCTTCACCGGCAACTATGCACCCGGCAATGCCAAGGGTCTCAACAAGACGTTTGTCGAGGCCTATACCAAGGCCTATGGCGAAAATCCGGATGAACCGGCGGCGCTTACCTGGGATGCGGCCCGGCTGATTGTCCAGGCCATCAAGAACACTGGCGGTCTAACCGGTGATTTGGTGCGGGACAGGGTGGCGGTCAAGGATGCTCTGGCGAAGATCAAGGATTTCGAAGGCGCTACAGGGAGTATCGGCTATGACGGCACCGGCGATCCCAAGAAGTGCACGGTGATTGTAAGGATCGATGAGAAGGGAATTTTCACCTTCCACGACTCGGTCTGCCCGTGAAGCCGCCTCTGTTTGAATCTTAACCCTCTGGAGACGTTATGGCTTCCGGCGACGGTCAGGGACATTTGCTCGAATATCTGAAATCGCTCAGTTCGGGCAATGTCGATATTGCCGCGAGCAAGGCCGCGCGGACGGGCCTTGTGCAGGTTCGGCAGGGGCGGGTCGTGGCGGCGGCGTGGGGCCGGCTCTGCGGCAACGGCGCTCTTCTGACGATAGCAGCCATGCCGGAGGTTTCGTATCAGGCTCTAGAGTCGACGAAAGGGGTTGTCGGCAACAACGTTACTCTCACCGTGCCGTTGGTGGAGCGGTTGCTGAGCGCGCTGTCAAAATCATCACCTGTCGACGAGGGCGATGCGGAAGCGAAACTGGAGCAGGTCATTCACCTCTTCTACCAGTTCCGCCGTAAGGAAGCGGGGGCGCTGCTGGTCGAGATTCTGCGCACCAATCGCTTCTTCTATCCTGCTTGGCTCTGGCAATCCCGCCTGATGACCAGGTCGGAGTACATCGGCAAGGCCTTGAACGAGGCGAAGAAGTGGGGAAACAGCGACCGTGATATCCTGCTCGAAACGGCAAGGATCGAACCACGGCTGCACGATTCCGCAGCCGAAGTCAAGCGGTGTATTTTTTGTTTTTCAGTTGTGCAGCAAAAGGATGACGGCTGCCCGCATTGCCTGGGACGGTTTTACATCGCCGGACAGAAGGCGCCGGTGACCGGCAGCTCCGAACTGGAAAAGGCTATTGCCGCGTACGAGCGAGAGCTTACAGCTTGCCCCGGTAACTCCCGCATCGCTTACTGTCTCGCCCTCGGTTTTTATTCGCTCGGCAAATTCGATCGGGCGCAGGAGTTCATCGGCAAAGCTCTGAAGACCTCCCCCGGGGAACAACTCTTCCTCAGGGCCCGGGCCGTGCTTGCCACCCTTGTGAACTCCTCTCTCGGAAATGCAGCACCGGCTTCACTCAAACCCGCACCCACCCCCCAGCCCAGACCCGCGCCCGCGCCGAGTCGGACAGGCTCTCCCGGCCTTCGCCCCGTCCCCGGCAAAACCATCCTGGTGGTCGAAGACAGCCAGACCTCGAGAAAGGTGATAACCATGCTGCTCGAACGCAAAGGTTACGCCATCCTCGAAGCAATGAACGGGGCGGAAGCCCTGGCCATACTAACCGAAGAAGTTCCCGATCTGGTTTTGCTCGACCTGATGCTCCCTGACATGTCCGGATATGAGGTTCTGGCAAGAGTCAGGCAAAGCGGGGAAACCGCCGACACGCCGGTCGTTATGCTGACCGGCAAGACAAATCCCGCCGATCGGATGAAGGGACTGCATCACGGCTCGAACGAATACCTCACCAAGCCCTTCGACCCGGCCAAACTGCTTGCCGTTCTGGAGAAATATCTCGACCATTCGGTTCCGGAGAGAAAGACGCCGAGCGAGGCGCCGCCGAAGATGGCAGCCAAAATTGCCCCTCAAATGCAGAAGGCGAAAGCTCCGGCGACCAGGTCCACACCGATCCCTGCCCAGCCAGCCCCGGCCACCCCCATTGCCGCTCCAAAAGCGCCGCCTTCGCGGGAGACTCCCGCCAGCGAGGGTTCCATGAAAACCATCCTGGTGGTGGAAGACAGTCCGACATCGCGGAAGGTGATATCGATGGTGGTCGCCAAACGCGGCTATACCGTCAATGAGGCGGCTACGGGGGCGGTAGCCCTGCGCAAAGCCCAAGAGGGTGTCCCGAACCTCATACTCCTGGATGCGATGCTGCCCGACATGAGCGGCTACGAAATACTGCACCGGTTCAAGAACGATGATCGGCTGAGGGATGTGCCGGTAGTCATGCTGACCGCAAAGAACAATCCGGTCGACAGGCAGAAAGGCTTGCAGGGCGGTTCGGCCGCCTACCTCACCAAGCCCTTCGATCCGGAAAGACTGCTCGCCGCCATCGACGAATACTTACGTTAATCTCTCCGCAATGAACACCATGGCAAGTTTTCCCGACCTCTTCACTCTCATCCGGCATATCGATGAACATCTGGCGGAAGCTTCCGCCGATATCGACGCCCTCAGGTCTCCGCAAGCAATTCCGGAGAAGTTGACGAAGTATATCCTGGTTGTGGCCGGCAGTCTTCACATGGCCATCGCCATCGAGGATCTGGCGGAAGTCGGCCCCCTGCCGACCATTACCTTTCTTCCCAACCTGCCGGCCTGGATTCAGGGGATCGTCAATATCCGCAGCGAGATCATCTCGGTCATCGACCTTCCAGTTTTTCTGGGCCTGGCCGAAAAAGGGGGGGCTGGAGGCCGGTTCGTCGTTTTGAGGCACCGGAAGTTGAAGGTAGGGGTCCGTCTGGACGCCCTAGTCGGCACGGTCGGGCGGTTCGTTTCGGATATCAAGCCGCTCGATGCCTTCGACGACGGCCGGTTGGATACCTCCTTGTTTCATTCAGGTCTGCTGGTTGAGAAACAGTTCTACTTTATTCTCAATGTCAGGAAGCTATTGACTGCTGAGCGGCTCGTTGACTATAACAGGGCAGGCTGATGGCTGTGCTTCCTTGTAGAACTGAACCTCCTGGAAAGGGACGAAAGGTATGTCGAAAACGCTGAAAGACGAACTCATTGCACTTTTCATGGAGGAAGCTGCTTCCTATATTCCGGCCATTCGTCAGAATCTGACGACGCTCGCGGCGTGGGGGGCGGCGACGGGTACTCTTCACGAACTCCACCGACTGTTTCATACACTCAAAGGCGCCGCCTCTCAGGTACAGCTGAACGATATCAGTAAAGGGGCGAGATATGTCGAAAATTTTCTGGACGATCTGCTCGAAGAGGGCAAAGGGCTTGGCCCCCTGCATCTCGGCGTGCTCGAACGGGTAACGGATCTGCTGGAAGAGCAGATTGATCCTTCTGGAGAACCTCGGGCCGAGAACGGGACGTTTCACGCCCGGGTTGTCGACCTGTTCAAGGACGCCGAGGCGGGGGAGGAAAAGACCTCGGCCGGGCTGAAGCCTTCCGTCAATGCCATTGCCGACGAGCGGCGGGATGGAGCCCAAGCCGTCCGTTCCATCATTCCCCTGCTGGGTGAACTGGCGGGATGCCTGCAGCCGGGAGTGGCGGAATTCGATGATTACAACAATGTCGTGTTCAGAAAACTCGGCCATGCGGTGGCGGCTTTTTCCGATATGATCCGGGCGGCCGGCATGGATGGGCAATACCAGCTGATGCGGGATTTCCGGCTGCTGCTCGACAAGCTTTACGGCGACGGCATCTGGAGTCTGCCGGAGGTTGCAGGCCTTATCGGCGACTTTCTGCAATTCCTGGATGCCGTTTTCAACCACGGAGATCCGGAGAACAGTTTGAACATCCGACGGGTGAAGGATCGGCTGCAGGCTCTTCAAGCCTTGCTTGGTTCGCCAGCTAGCCAACTCCTGCAATCCGAGGCCGATGGCGATGTACCGCTTGATGCCCCATTAGCTCTCGAAGAAGATATTTTTACCGTCTCGGGGACGGACGAGGACTCGTTGCTGCTCCTCGATCAACTGGCGGGGGATGATCCGTCGACGGATTCCGATATCGTCTCGTACTGGCAGGACGATTTTGCAGAAGAAGGCGAAATGGTGACCGGGAAAGCGGTGGGCGAAGAACCGGAAGAGCAATCGGAGAAAGAGCCTGCGATGAGCGAGGACCAGCAATTGCTGCTGGAGATCTTCCGAGCTGAGTGTGAAGAGCACCTTATCGTCATCAACAACTCCCTGAACAGCCTTGAGCTGCGGGTCGAGCAGCCATGTGCCATAACCCCGGGGCTGCGAGAAACCTTGAGCGAGATGCGCCGGGCCGTTCATACCCTGAAAGGCGCCGCCGCCATGACCGGCGTCAACCTGCTGGCAAAAGGGGCTCATGCGCTCGAAGACCTGCTCGACTGGCTTCACGATGAGGCGACGGAAATCGGCCCCGGCGAAGTAGGGATCCTCGCAACCGGGATTGACGTGATAGAGAGGTTGTCTCACTCTTCGGAGACGGGAGGGACGGCATATCTGAGCAGTCTCGTGGAAATGATCGAGGACTACCTGGCGAAAGCGGCCGGCAACCCGGTCGTCGAAGAACTCGAAGAGACATCGCTTGTCACTCTGGAAGAGGCGGTCTCCGGACTGACGACAAAAGAAGCTGCCCTCCCCGACATTGATCTGCAGGAGGAGAATCCCGCCAGCCTGCCAGGAGGCTCGGGGTTCCTCAGGGTCAGGCTCGACGATCTGGACGAACTCATCGGCATCGAAGGCGAGCTGGTCGTGGCCCGCGGCGCTGTGGAAAAGATGCTTGAGGAGTTCAATCAGACGCTCCACGAATTCGACAACGTCAAGGAGAATCTCCGCCGAAAATCCCAGGAACTGGAATCCGGCTTCGAGGTGAAATCCCTCTACGGCTTCAACCCCGTTGCCTCCGGCGGCCCCGGGGAGGAGGCGGGAAGCGATTTTTCCGAATTCGATCCCATCGAACTGGACCGTTATTCCCAGCTGAACCTGATCATCAGGTCGCTGAACGAAATAACTGTCGACATCAACTCCATCCACGCCACGCTCTCCCTCCTCGCCGGCGACATCAGCGGCCAGATCGGCAAGCAGCAGCTGACCATGCGTCTCATGCAGGACAAGCTCATGCGCATTCGGATGACCCCGATGTCCTCGCTCTCCCGGATGCTGTTCAGGACGGTCCGGGAGACCGCCAAAAAGCTCGAGAAGAAGGTCAACCTCGTGATCAGCGGGGAAGACGTCTACATGGACCGCTTCGTCTGGGCCAAGATTACCGATCCGCTCATGCACATCCTGCGCAACGCCGTGGACCATGGCATCGAGCCGGCCCGGCAGCGGCTGGCGGCGAACAAGCCGGAGATCGCCACGATCAGGCTGGAGGCTGAACAGCACAGCCGTTTCGTGGTCCTGCGGGTCTCCGACGACGGTGGTGGAATCGATCTCGCCAGGATTAAGGACAAACTTCGGCGTGAAGGCCTGGAAGCCAATCCCGACGCCCTGGGGGAGAAGGAGCTGCTCGAATATCTCTTCCATCCCAGTTTCTCCACCAGGGAGGATATCAGCGCCATCTCCGGACGCGGCGTAGGGCTCGATGTCGTCCGCCGCAATATCCAGGATCTGAGGGGTTCTGTGCAACTTATCAACAGGCCTGGCCAAGGGGTCACCTTCGAATTCCAGATTCCCTTCACCCTGTCGGTCAACCGGGCTGCCATCGTCTCGGTGACCGGCCGTGAGTTCGCCGTGCCGCTCCAGGATATTCTGCAGGTCAAGCGATACGGTTCTGCCGAAATGGAGATCGGCGACGGGCTGTACCTCCGCTATGGGGAAGGTCTCGTTCCGGTTGTCAATCTGAGCTTCTATCTGCAGCTAGAAGGTCGCAACACCGACCTCGCAGCGCAGGGAGAGGGGCTGCTGGCTATCGTTTTCAGGAGTAGTGAGAAGGTGCGGGCGGTGGCAGTCGACCAGGTAGTGGAGCAGCGGGAGATCATCGTGAAAAACCTCGGCAGCCACCTGACCCACGTGCCGGGAATAAGCGGCGTAACCCTGACCGGTACCGGCGAGTTGATTCCCATTCTCAATCTCAGGGAGCTGATGGAGATAGAGGCCCCGGCGACAAAGGCCCAAGAGGAGGCACGTCCGCCGCTGGAGTTGAACGAGCCCCTCAAGGTGTTGATCGTCGACGATTCCATCTCCGTTCGGCACAGCGTCGCCCGCCTGGTCGAAAGCCAGGCCTGGAGGCAACAGCAGGCAGTGGACGGAGTCGATGCCTTGGCCAAACTGGAGTCTTTCCTGCCCGATGTCATCGTGCTCGATATCGAGATGCCGCGGATGAACGGCTATGAGTTCAAGAGTAATATCAACAATAATCCCATGCTTCGGGATATTCCGGTGATCATGCTAACCTCCCGGACCTCGGAGAAACATCAGCAGAAGGCCAGGGATCTGGGCATCCACCACTATATGACCAAGCCCTATCAGGAAACGGCGTTTATCCGGCTTCTGGAGAACATCCGGAGCGGCAGCCGGTGATGAAGCAAGCGTGAGGCATACATGGAAAAGCTTGAAGTCGCGACCATCCGGGCGAATTGTGATCAGGTGAACGGGTACGAATTGTACTGGGCCGTCAGCCGGAACCAGCTGGAATTCGTTCTCAAGAATATCGAGGTTTTCCACTCGCCGCCCTTTGTCGACACGGCGCAGTATCGAGAACAGCTGCTGCCGGTTGTAAGTTTGGAAAAGCATTTCGGGCTTGCCGGCAAAGAATCGGCGAAATCCCCGAAATATCTCGTCCTGCGCACCGCCAACGCCAATCAGGACCTGGTCCGGCTGATGATCGAGACGCCTGTAGGGGTGAAGCTGCAGAAAGTGGAGCAGGGGCTTTTCGCCTCCTTCGGAACGCTGACCCTGCCGAAAAACAATATGGATGTTCTCGGCGTTTATTCGCTTTCGGAGCGTGGGCTGGCGATCGTGCCGGACATTGCCGGCATAAGCAGGTCGCTGAAAGTACGCGGCGACTATGGCCTCTAAGAGTCGGCAAGATGCTCTTTTTCCCATTTCTCCGTTTTTATATTTAAATGCTCGCAATAATGTCATATGGCTGCGTTAATTTCCGAAAATGCCTTGATCTGAGAAAAAATGCTGTAATCTGACAGGCTTCTGGAAAACACAAGATGTTGTCAGGAACAAGCAAGCTGGCCGGTAGCGGCGCGGCGTGGTAGTATTGAAAAATAAAGAAAAGGAAAAAATAATATGCCCAGCAAGTTGATAATGATAGTCGAGGACAGCCCCACCGACAGAAAAATCGCCGAAACCGTCTGCGCCGATAACGGCTATCGGGTCATAACCGTAGCCGAAGGCGATCAGGCTCTGCCGACTGCGATCGAGAAAAAACCGGATCTCGTCCTGCTCGACGTGATCCTGCCCAACAAGAACGGGTTCCAGATATGTCGGCAGTTGAAAACCACTCCCGAAACCAAGGACATCCGGGTGATCATCGTCAGCAGCAAGGATCAGGCGAGCGACAAGTTCTGGGGTATCAAGCAGGGGGCGGATGATTATATCACCAAGCCCTACAGCGAAGCAGACCTGCTCGCTGCAATCCAGAAAAATATCTGACCCGGCTGAGCTGGAAAAGTACCTGCACCGCAAGGAGTGACCTGTGCCGCCGCTTGACACACTGCTCGTCTTTTTCATGGCATCGACCCTGCTCGCGTTGAGCCCCGGTCCGGACAATCTCTTTGTCCTGACCCAGGCCGCCCAGCGCGGCAGAATGGCGGGGATCGCCGTGACCGGCGGTCTCTGCACCGGTCTTATGGTGCATACGGCGGCGGTTGCCCTGGGGGTGGCGGCGGTATTCCAGGCTTCCGCCCTGGCCTTTTCCCTGTTGAAGTTCATCGGCGCGGCCTACCTGATCTATTTGGCCTGGCAGTCTTTCCGAACGGGCACCGACAGCGTGGGCGGGCCCGCTGCAACGCAGCTGAACTTTCCCCGGCTGTATCGCCGGGGGATAATTATGAACATCACCAATCCCAAAGTATCGCTTTTCTTTCTGGCCTTTCTGCCCCAGTTTACCGACCCGGGGCGAGGGCCGCTCCTGCCGCAGATCCTTCTGCTCGGCCTGCTCTTTATCCTGTCCACCATCCTTATCTTCGGCGGGATCAGCATCCTCGCCGGTGGCATCGGGGCGCGGTTCCGTAAATCGGCTCGGGCCCAGATCATCCTCAACCGTCTTGCCGGGCTGGTCTTCGTCGGCCTGGCGTTGAAACTTGCCCTGGCCAGGAGATAGCGGGTAAGCGTTCAGCTTTCAGCAGAAATAGGGACTTTAAAGCATCATCGGCATTAGATCCCGAAATTATCGCAGGAGCCACCGTATTCGCGCTGACAGCTGATATCTCAACGCTCGATACTGAAAACTGATAGTTACAGAAAATATGATTCATGAACATCGCACGGTGAAGCCCAGCCGAAGACCCGGGACCGTCATGACAGAGACGGGCGAAGAGCTTTCGCTGCCATCCGGCTGGGCCCTGCTGCCTCCGGGCGACGGTCCGTTGACCAAACTGGTCAAGGCGAAGGGGCCGACCTGGCTCGTGCAGGTGAAGGTGGGCAGGCGGTTGATGTCCCGGGGCATCTGGGCCGACAGCGACAATATCCGGGAAGCGCAGGAAGAACTGGCAGCCAAGCGCACCGCGCCGGACTACGATCGGAAGCGCGAACGGGAACTGGCGAGAAGAGAGCAGAAACATCTGGAATATGTCCAGGAGTTCTCCGCAGCGGTGGTCGCTTTTCTCGATTTTCATCCGCGCCATGCGGATCTTGCGGCGCAATTGGCCGGGGAAGTGGCGGTGCAGGCTACGCCGGTCGGCAGCGGCACAGTGGCCAGGACCGATCGGATCCCCCTCGCGGACCGGGCGCGGGCGGCACTGATCGCCTGGCTGCGGCACCAGGCGACCGATTACGACCAGATGCGGATCGCAAGGATCAAAGGCAGGCGCCGGGAGGTGCGCCGGGAACTGGCCACCCGCTCGCTGGCGATGCTGCAGCCCTACAGAAGGGGAGAGCAAATTGCCGATCCTTGTCCGCTTCGCCGGGCCCTGGCAAGAGCCGCCGCAGCCGGTTCCGCCGGAGAGTCCGGCAGCGGCGAAAAGATGGCGGAAGATTGAAGAACCAGTTCTCCCGCTTATCGCAACCGCTCGAAACCTACCTGCTTTCCAGCCGCCGCTTGAATTCCTCCCGGGTAAAGGAATAGACCTGGGTGCCGTTGCACTCGACGGCAAACGAGGCGCACACGCTGCCCCGGATGGCAGCCGTCTCCAGATCCTCTCCCTGTACCAGCCCGCTCAGCAGGCCTCCCCGGTAAGCGTCGCCTGCCCCCGTGGGATCGATAACCCGTGCAGCCTTGAATGAAGGAATGGACATGGAAATTCCCCGGCGATGGACATTCGAGCCGGCCTCCCCCATGGTAACGATGGTCGTCTCCGCCATCTCAAAGAGCTGGCCGTTGGTCAGGCCGGTTTTTTCCTGAATGAGATTGAACTCGTAGTCGTTGACGATGAGCAGCTTGCAGCCGGTGATGACCTCCACCAGATCCTTGGGCTGCAACATGGGCAGGGACTGGCCCGGATCGAAGACGTAGTCGATGCCCGTTTTCTTGCAGCGTCGGGGATAATTCACCATGTCGTCGAGATTGCCTGGCGAGACGAGCAGCAGGGTTTTCGCCGGGTTGAGCCCCTCAATGTCGAGATCGGAGGAATATTTCATCGCCCCCGGATTGAAACCTGTGATCTGATTGTTGGCCATATCCGTGGTGATATAGGCGCCGGCCGTCAACTCTTCCTTGATCACCTTGATGCCGTCCCTCGCTATGCCGTTTTGGTCAAGCCATTCGAAGTACTTGTGGTGGTCACTGCCGATCGTTGCCGAGATAATCGGGTTCTCGCCCATGAGCTTAAGGGCGTAGCCGATATTGCCGGCGGTGCCGCCGTAATTTTCTGTTACGCCGTTCACCTGGAAACAGACATTGAGGCTGTGAATTTTGTCCGGCAGGATATGGTCCGAAAACCTGTCGGAGAAATTCATGATTCGGTCGTAGGCAAGGGAGCCGGAAACGATGATTTTTTTCATTATAAAAGCCCTGATTCTTAGGAGTCTCTTGAGGAAGAAGAATTTGTTCGAATCCTTCCACCCGAAAGCAAGCTTAGGGTAAGATCACTTATTGAAAGCGACGACAGTTTCTATTACTCCCCGGAGAATTTCAACAAAGAAGTGGAGGTCGTACAGCGATTGCTTAATGATTTTTGCTATGGTAAAAAGAATTTCGTTTTATGAAACGCGACATAAGCTGACAGTCCGACCGACAGCCTTGCGGATCGAGGAATGATCCGGTATACAATTCTCCTTGAGTTTTCAAAAGGAGTTTGTTACGCAAAGGGGGGACTGGCGCAAGAGGGCTACTCCCAACCTGAAATAGCAGATAATACATCATGTTTTTGAGGAGTTGCAGCATCCGTTCCCCTGTTGAAAGCCTATTGTCTGTGAGTTGGAGGAGTTTTGGGGGTACGATCCCAGGTTTCGGGGGATCGAATCTTAAAAATAACGTGAACAAGGAGATGAGGATGAAAAAGTTGTCGTTGTTACTTGCTGTTGCACTCGCTGTGTTCTTTTGCGCCGGTGCTGCGTTCTCCGCTGACACCCTGGCCGAGATCCAGAAGCGCGGGAAACTGAGAGTCGGCATGGAGCCTGGCTACATGCCCTTCGAGCTGACCAATCAGAAAGGGGAGATCATCGGTTTCGACGTGGATATGGCCAAAAGAATGGCCGCAGCGATGAAAGTGGAACTGGAACTGGTCTCCACCGCCTGGGACGGCATTATCCCCGCCCTGCTCACGGATAAGTTCGACATCATCATGTCGGGCATGACCCTGACCCAGGAAAGAAACCTGAGCGTCAACTTCGCCGACCCTTATATCCTCATCGGTCAGTCCGTCCTGCTCAAGAAGGAGCTGGCCGGCGCCGTGAAATCCTATGCCGATCTGAACGATCCGAAATATACCATTGCCTCCAAGCTTGGAACCACCGGCGAGCAGGCCACCAAGAGGATGATCCCCAACGCCAAGTACATCTCCTACGAGACCGAGCAGGAAGGCGTTATGGAACTGGTCAACGGTAAGATCGATGCCTTCATCTACGACCTGCCCTTCAACGCTATCGCTGTCAATCAGAAAGGCCAGGGCAAGATCGTCCACCTGAGCGAGCCCTTCACCAAGGAGCCGCTGGCATGGGCGATCCGGAAGGGAGACCCGGATTTCCTCAACTGGCTCAATAATTTCATGGCCCAGCTCAAGTACGACGGGGAGTACGACAAGGTCTACAAGAAATGGTTCCAGGATGATGCCTGGTTGAAAGAAATTCAGTAAAGGACAGCTATCTTGAAAGCCACACAGAATACGTGGCCCTGGAAGCTCTTACTGGCGGCCATCCTCATCGGGGTGGCCGCCAGCACCTGGGGCGCGGTATCGAAGATCGATTACCATTGGCGCTGGAACAGGGTACCGCAGTACTTTGTCTACGCCGCGGAAGAAGCTCAGAAAGCCCCCTTCAACGGCAAAGTCGTTTCCATTGCCGAGAAGAATTCGGACGCCGTGGTCTCGGTCGTTTCAGGCTCCCAGAAGGCCGAGCTGACCGTGACCGCGGAAAGTCTTAAAGTTGCCGAGGGCGAGGAAATCTATGCCGGTGACACCGTTGGCTTTGCGAAGAACTGGCGTCTCGGGCCCCTGATGTACGGCTTGTGGACCACCCTCTGGATATCCGCCGTGTCCAGTGTTTTTGGCCTCATTTTCGGCCTCGTCGCCGGACTTGCCCGAATCTCGAACAACATTACCTTGCGGGGGCTTGCGATTACCTATGTCGAGTTCATTCGCGGTACTCCTCTGCTCGTCCAGATCTTTATCGCCTACTTTTTCCTCGGCACAGTCTTCAATCTCAGCCGCAACGTCTGTGGGGTGGGGGCGCTCTCGCTCTTCGTCGGTGCCTATGTGGCGGAAATCGTCAGGGCCGGGATCCAGTCGATCTCCAAAGGCCAAACGGAGGCCGCCCGGTCGCTAGGCATGACCAAGTTCCAGACGATGTGGGACATCATCCTGCCCCAGGCCTTCAAGCGCATCCTGCCGCCCCTGGCCGGCACCTTCATCAGCCTGATCAAGGATTCCTCGCTGGTCTCGGTCATCGCCATCACCGATCTCACCAAATCCGGACGGGAAATCATCACCTCCACCTTCGCCACTTTCGAGGTCTGGCTGGTCGTCGCGGCGATGTACCTCCTGGTGACCTCGCTCTTGTCGCAACTTGTTTTTTATATGGAACGGAGGCTCGCGGTCAGTGATTAAAGCGCAGAACGTGGTCAAGATCTTCAAGGTGAAGTCCGGTGTGGTCAGGGCGGTGGACGGCGTGTCGGTCGAGGTGGCCCGGGGTGAGGTGGTGGTCATCATCGGTCCCTCCGGTTCGGGAAAATCCACCTTCCTGCGCTGCATCAACGGCCTGGAAGATTTCTCCGAGGGCCATATCATCATCGACGGCATTGATCTTGCCGACAGGAAGACCAACATTAACAAGGTACGGGCGGAGGTCGGCATGGTTTTTCAGCAGTTCAACCTCTTCCCCCACATGACTGTCCTGGAGAATCTCACCCTGGCCCAGCGTCGGGTGCGCAAGCGCGGCAAGAAGGAGGCCGAGGAAAAGGCCCATATGTTGCTCCGCAAGGTGGGCATCCAGGAAAAGGCCCTCGAATATCCTTCCCGGCTTTCGGGGGGGCAGCAGCAGCGGGTGGCCATCGCCAGGGCCCTGGCGATGAATCCCAAGGTCATGCTCTTTGATGAACCAACTTCCGCCCTCGACCCCGAGATGGTCGGCGAGGTGCTCGATGTCATGAAGCAATTGGCCAGAGAGGGGATGACCATGATGGTCGTTACCCACGAAATGGGTTTTGCCCGCGAGGTGGCCGACCGGGTCATCTTCATGGATGAGGGCAAGGTGGTTGAGGTGGGGACGCCCGAGCACTTCTTCACCGATCCCCGCGAGGAGAGGGCCAAGTTGTTCCTGAAACAGGTCCTCTAGTAGGGGCCTCCTGGAGAGCGGGGAAACAGGGTGGACTCGGTGGACGTTGTGGACTGAGCGGACATCTCGTTGGGCGTCCACCCAGTCCACTCTGTCCACGCAGTCCACAAAAACTGTCTTTTAAACAATCTTTTGAACTTACGGAGGTTAATGATGCGGCTTTTCAAGGCGCTGCTGGCCGTACTGATGTTCTGCGCGGTAAATTCCGCCTACGGTGCGGACAAGGAGATGAAGGTCGGTTTTGTCTATGTATCCCCCGTCGGTGATGCGGGATATTCCTATGCCCATGATGTCGGCCGCAAGGCCATCGAGGACCTGCCCGGGGTGACCACCTCCTATGTTGAGGCGGTGCCGGAAGGGCCGGACTCCGAGAGGGTCATTCAGAACATGGCCAGGAAAGACTTCGATATCATTTTCGCCACCAGTTTCGGGTATATGGACCCGATGCTGAAGGTGGCGAAGCAGTTCCCGAAGACGGTGTTCATGCACTGCTCGGGCTTCAAGACCGCCGAGAATATGGGCAACTATTTCGGCAGGATGTACCAGGCCCGATACCTCTCCGGGATGGTGGCGGGGGCCATGACCAAGACTAATAACATCGGCTATGTGGCAGCCTTTCCGATTCCCGAAGTCATTCGGGGCATCAATGCGTTTACACTCGGTGTCCGGTCGATGAACCCGAAGGCCAGTGTGCGGGTGGTCTGGACCAAGACCTGGTACGACCCGGCAACCGAAAAGGAAGCCGCCAAATCACTGCTTGATGTCGGCGCCGACGTCATCGCCCAGCATCAGGATAGCCCGGGACCCCAGGAGGCAGCCCAGGAGAAGGGAGCCTATTCCATCGGCTACAACTCCGACATGTCCGCCTTTGCGCCCAAGGCCCACCTGACCGCTCCGGTCTGGAACTGGGCTCCCTACTATAAGAAGGTGGTCGAAGACGTTCGCCAGGGCACCTGGAAGTCGGAGGCCGCCTGGCCCGGCATGGCCGACGGCGTGGTGGATCTTGCCCCCTTCGGGCCGATGGTTCCCAAGGAGGTTCAGGACAAAGTGAATGCGGAGAAGGCGCAAATCATCGCCGGGACCCAGAAGATCTTCGTCGGGCCGATCAGGGACCAGAAGGGCGCGGTGAAGATCGCCGACGGCGTGGTCGCCACCGACCCGGAACTGCTCGGCATGACCTGGTTTGTCGAGGGTGTTGTCGGCACCACCGAATAATTCACTGCCCGGTTCGCCGGGGTAACGGATAGAGTATCCTGATGCTTTGGATGCGTATCACCAAGAGACAGGAGCCCCTCGGTATCGGCGGCTCCTGTTTTGTTTTACTCGCGGCCCTGGCGCTGTCGCTGCTGGTCAGCGGACTGCTGCTGTATCTCGGCGGGACCTCGCCGATCAAGGGTATCGCCGTCCTCTTCCAGGGGGCCTTCGGCTCCCGGTGGGCGATTGAGGACAGTGTCGGCAAGGCCATTCCCATCTTCCTCTGCGCTCTCGGGGTGGCGGTCGCCTTTCGCCTGAAGATCTGGAATATCGGCGCGGAGGGACAGTTCGCCCTGGGGGCGATCGGAGCGACCTGGATGGCCCTGTCTTTTCCCGGCTGGCCGAAATATTTGCTGCTGCCGGCTATGATCGGCATGGCCATGGCGGCCGGCGGCCTGTGGGGACTGATTCCCGCACTGCTTCGCCAGCGGCTTCGGACCAACGAGATCATCGTCACCTTGATGATGAACTATATCGCCATCCTGTTCCTCGATTTTCTGGTCTACGGGGTGTGGAAGGACCCGACCAGCTTCGGCTTCCCCATGACGCCTGGTTTTTCAGAGCAGGCGATCGTAGGCAGAATCAGCGGTACCGCGGTTAACTGGGGCCTGGCCCACTGCCTGCTGCTCGGAACCCTCGTCTTTGTTTTCTTCCGCTTTACCCGGACCGGCTTTGAAATCAAGGCCGCCGGCGACAATGTCCGAGCGGCGCGCTATGCCGGGCTGCCCTACGACCGGCTGGTCGTCCTCGTCATGGTCATGAGCGGAGCGTTTGCCGGCTGGGCCGGCTTTGTCGAGGCCTCGGCCACAGTGAACCGGTTGCAGCCGTCCATAATGGTCGGTTACGGCTATACCGCCATCGTCGTTGCCTGGCTTGCGCGGCTCAACCCTCTGAACATCGGCATCGCTTCCGTCCTGCTGGCCGGCCTGCGGGTCGGGGTCGAGAGCCTGCAACTCGACCTCCAGGTTCCCGCCGCTTTCGGAGGGATCATCGAGGGCCTGATCCTGCTCACCGTTCTGGCTGGCGGCCTGTTCACCCATTATCGGCTGGTGCCGGTTAGGAGATAGATGGTGAACCCGAAGACAACGGGAGTGCCCCATGCGGGAAGGTAAAGGTTTCATGATTTCGAGGCGCACATCCCATGACCGTTGACATTGTCGTTGCCCTGCTTGCCGCCACGGTCCAGTCGGGGACACCCATTCTGTATGCCACCCTGGGCGAGATCTTCACCGAGAAATCCGGCGTGCTGAATCTCGGGGTGGAAGGGGCGATGATCATCGGGGCCTTCACCGCCTTTTTCGTGGCGATGTCTACCGGCAGCCCGTTGCTCGGCTTTCTCGCAGCGGGCCTGGCCGGATCGCTCGCCACTTCGATTCACGGAGGGGTCTGCCTGGGATTCCAGGGCAACCAGGTGGTGTCGGGCCTGGCCCTCACCATCCTCGGCGTTGGCCTGGCCAATTATCTCGGAACCTCCTATGTCGGCATGTCCGCTCCGGGCTTCTACCCGGTGCCTGTTCCGGTGCTGGCTGCAATCCCGCTGATCGGGCCGATATTTTTCCAACATGACCCGCTGGTCTATGTGAGTTATTTCCTGGCCCCCCTGCTGTGGCTGTTCTTCGGCCGGACCCGCTTCGGCCTCGGCCTGCGGGCAGCCGGCGAATACCCGGCCGCGGCCGGTGCAGCGGGACTCAATGTGGTGACCTATCGCTGGCTGGGGATCCTGGTCGGCGGCTTTTTCATGGGCCTGGGCGGAGCTTATCTGTCGCTCGCCTACACCCATCTATGGACCACTAATCTGACCGCCGGCCGCGGCTGGATCGCCGTGGCCCTGGTCATCTTCGCCTTCTGGCGGCCGGGACGGGCGGTATTCGGGGCTTACCTCTTCGGGGGCATCATGGCCCTGCAGCTGAGGCTGCAGGCCTCTGGCACCCAGCTGCCCTCGTCGATACTGCTCATGCTGCCCTACGCCTTGACCATCCTTGTCCTGGTTTTATCCTCGTGGCGGAAGAGGACCAGCGACGAGCCGGCTGCCCTCGGCGTGAATATCGAGCCGGTCGATTGAGCGAACCGGGAACAAGTGCTTATCAACTTGTAAAAGAGAGGAAATCAAATGTCAGCAACGTACAGAAAGACCTACCCCATTTCCTGGGAGCAGCTCCACCGCGACTCCAAGGCCCTGGCCTGGCGGCTGCTCAACCTGGACTACTTCAAGGGCATCATCGCCATCACCCGCGGGGGACTGGTGCCGGCGGCGATCGTGGCCAGGGAGCTGGACATCCACTTGGTCGACACCATCTGCATCTCCAGCTATGACTGGAAGGACAAGAAAGGCGAGGCAGACATTCTGAAGAAATTCGACGGCGACGGCGAGGGCTGGCTGCTCATCGACGACCTGGTCGATACCGGGCGGACGGCGCAGATCGTCAGGCAGATCGTACCCAAGGCTCATTTCGCCACGGTCTATGCCAAGCCGGCCGGCCGGCCCCAGGTGGATACCTTCATCACCGAGGTGAGCCAGGATACCTGGATCCTTTTCCCCTGGGATGCCGAATCGCAGTTTGCCGCGCCTCTCATCGGCAAGGAGCGGACCTGAACATGGACCCGCTCATCCGGCTGGAAGGGGTCAGTAAATCTTTCGGCACGGTCCAGGCCAACAGGGATGTATCGCTCTCCATCCACGCGGGCAATGTTCTTGCTCTGCTGGGGGAGAACGGGGCGGGCAAGTCGACGCTCATGTCGATCCTTGCCGGCCAGCTGCAGCCGGACAGCGGCGCCATCTACCTGAACGGCCGGCAGGTGGTTCTCTCCTCCACCGAGAAGGCGATCAAGGCGGGGATCGGCATGGTCTACCAGCACTTCAAGCTGGTGAGCGCCATGACCGTGGCCGAAAATATCATCCTCGGCGAGAAAAGAGGGATGTGGCTGAACTGGTCCCGTATTTATGAGGAGGTAGTCGCCCTGGCCGAGCAGTATGGGATGCGGGTGAACCCGGCGGCGCGCGTCAGCGAGCTGTCGATGGGCGAGCGCCAGCAGGTCGAGATCCTCAAACTCCTGCACCGAAAGAGCGACATCCTTATTTTCGATGAGCCGACCGCAGTGCTCACCCCCCGCGAGGCCGACAATCTCTTTGCCACCATGAGGCTCATGACCGAAAGCGGAAAGGGGATCGTCTTCATCAGCCATAAGCTCGAGGAGGTGTTGGCCATCGCCGATACCGTCGCCATCCTCCGCCGCGGCGAAATCGTCGATACGCTGCCCGTGGCCGATGTCCACTCCACCGCCGAACTGGCCGAACGGATGGTGGGGCGGGAAGTTCTCCTGCAGGTGGAGCGGATCCCCCGGGAGCCGCGGCAGATCGTGCTCAAGGTGAATAATCTGCAGGATGAGGTGCTCTCCGACATCAGCCTGGAACTCCGCCAGGGCGAGATCCTGGGTCTCGTCGGCGTCGCCGGCAACGGACAGAAACGGCTGGTGGAGACCATCTGCGGCCTTCGGCGGCCGGCGGACAACGCGGTTCGCATCCTGGGCATGGAGTGGCTGAAATTTTTCCGCAAGGCTGAATGGGAAAGAACCTTGTCCTATATTCCGGAGGACCGGCAGGGCCTGGCGACCTGCCAGGGGCTGGATCTGCTCGATAATTTCCTCCTCACTACCCGGGGCGGCTTCGCGAGCGGTCCCTGGCTCAGGCGGGATGCGGCCGAGGAGAAGGCAGCCCATCTCCTCGATGAGTTCGATATCCGGCCACCCGACCTCAGCGCCCTGGCCTGGCAACTCTCCGGCGGCAACCTCCAGAAGATGGTGCTCGCACGGGAGTTCTACCGCAAGCCGCGGCTGATCGTCGCCGAGCAGCCGACCCAGGGTCTCGATATCGCCGCCGCCGAGGATGTCTGGAACCTGCTCCTCAAGGCACGCGAAGCGGCCGGCATCCTGCTCGTCACCGGGGACCTCTCGGAGGCCCTGGCCCTGTCGGACCGTATTGGCGTTATGTACAACGGCAGGATGGTCGATCTCTTCGCCGTCGAGGATGAGGAAAAAGTGGCGCTGATCCCTCGGATGATGGCGGGACTGACGATGAAAACTGAAGAAAAATCGCTGGCTTTGCTGCTGCCGAAAGTTTAGGGGCCGTTACAAAATCACTCAAAATCCGTTCCTATTTCGTTTCGGCCCCTCTTAATTGTTGTACAACGGCTTAGCCCGGATCTCTCTTTGGCGGGAAATCAAGCGATAAGGTTGATGCCGCTCAGTTGTGACTTTTCGGCAAGTTCCTTGAGATGGGCCCGCTGAACCGTCGCCACCAGCGATTCTATCACGGCGGCCATGGTCCTCGAGCTCAAGTCGAATTCGACGCCGCAGACGTACTCGATGCCGCTCTTTTTCCGGATCCGGCTGAGATGCCTGATGGTGCCGACGAGGCTCGCCCGCAGCTCGTCGTCGATGAAGAGCTTGAGAAAATATTGCTCGTCGATCTTGAATGTCCTCTGCTCCTTTTTGGAGACGGCAAAGGCCATACCCTTGATGCTGATATTGACGGGTACGGCCACCAGCTCGGTGGGTTCTTCTCCGCCGCTTTCGAGGGAAAGGATGAAGTTGAGGTTCTCCGGGACCTTGGCCCTGAACTCCCGGGCGTTTCGCACGGTCCTCGCCAACTCGGGGAAGGCGAGGCGCAGCACCGGGATATCCCGAACCTTGGTCAGTTCTTCGAATTTCGTGCCCATTTCCACGGCGAAGGTGCTGGTAAACATCCTGATGACAATGGACTGGGAATAGCGTAGGTGAAGATTGCCGAGACCGGGTTCGAGCGGCAGGGTAATTATGTAGCCCATCTCGGTGAGATAGCCGCCTGGCTCGTAGTCGGACTCGAGGGGGCCGTCAACCTCCTCCTCGACAGGGTCTGGTGGGGCGTCCTTGAGCCTGGAAAAGTAAACCCTGGGTATCCCATCGAGCTCCACTTCCAGTACCTTCTCGTCGAACAGGGCGGTCTGCAGGAAAGGCAGGATCTTCTCCCTGTCCGAGAGAATCTGGCCATTTTGCAGTGCCGCCTCCAGTGCTTCCAGGGGAAAGGTTTCTCCGGGGAAATAGTGCCGCAGGCGTCTTTTGATATCCTCTATCATTGACTAATCGCTTTTGGTACCTTAGAAATTCGCTGATTTTTTGAAATGAGGCCCTTATCTCCCTCAAGGGGTGCTGAAAGGAGCCCCCTGTGGGGTTGGAAGAAGAACAGCTTGAAGTCATCATGATCATTATAGCAAATCCTATCGCAACTTGGGAAAAAGGGAAGTGATGTTGACGAGAAAAATTGTCATGAAACAGCTCAATACCCCGCGAATCGATCAGTGCATAGGCTGCCATTCGTGCTCGCTTGCCTGCGCGCGCCAGGTCTATAAAAAGATATCCTGGAATACCGCCGGAATCCGCATCCGTTCTGCCGGTGGCCTGTCGACCGGCTTTACCGCCTACCGGTGCCTGGCCTGTCTGCCTGCGCCATGCGCCGCGGCCTGCCCCACCGGCGCTTTTACCCCGCGTCCGGGCGGCGGGGTCATCGTCAAAAGGAGCCTCTGCATCAGGTGCGGCAAATGTGTTTCGGCCTGCCCGGTGGAGGGGATCCATCAGGACCGGGGCGGCGAGGTCTACGTCTGCATCCACTGCGGACAGTGTGTGCACTTCTGTCCGCAGAACTGCCTGGAAATGACGGAGGGCGGCAGCAATAAGGAGGTTTCGATATGATACGGGAGGAGTTCCGGATCCTCCTGGTCGATCTGTCGACGGGCAAGGGGAAGATCGTACTCCACGGCGGGCGGAACGAGGTGGCCGGCGGCAGCGGGCTGGCGGCGCAACTGTTTTTGACATACGGCCATCCGGACCGCCCCTGGGACGATCCGTCCCAGCCGCTCATTTTCGCCGTCGGGCCGCTGACCGGGTATTTCCCGCTGATGAGCAAGATGGTCTGCTCGTTCAAATCGAACTACCACAACGAGTACACCGAGAGCCACGCCGGCGGCCGGACGGCCCTTGCGCTCCGGTTTGCGGGCCTCGATGCTCTGGTCGTCACCGGCCGGGCGAAGGTCCTCTCCTGCCTCGGCATCGGGGCGAACAGCCTGGAAGTGAAGGAAGCCTCCTTCCTCAAGGGCCTGGATGCGGAAAGTTCGGGCAAGCTCATCCGCCGGATGTTCAAGGAGGGCAGCGGCCACCGGTCGATTCTGCGGATCGGCCCGGCGGGTGAGGCGGGGCTGGCCATGGCCTGCATCAACGTCGATACCTACCGCCATTTCGGCCGGATGGGCGGCGGGGCGATCATGGGGGCCAAAAACCTCAAGGGCATCGTCGTCCACGGCGACACTGATCTGGAAATGCCGGAAGGCAAGGGCTACGCCGCCGAATTCAAGGAGTTGTACGGCAAGTTCACCGCCACCGACATGATGCGCAAGTACCATGATCTGGGGACGGCGGCGAACCTCCAGAGCCTGAACGACATTTCCTCCCTGCCCTGGAAGAACCTGCAGGCGACCCGCGACGAAGCCATCGCCTCCGTCACCGGCGAAGCCTTCGCCGATCAGACCCTGCTGCGCAACGGGGCCTGCGCGGGCTGCCCGGTGGGCTGCATTCACATAGGCTATGTCCGTGAAAAAATGGCCGATAACCGCTATCACTACCATCAGGTGGCCTACGACTACGAGCCCATCTTCGCTGCGGGGACCATGCTCGGAGTCACCAACCCTTTCGACGTACTCCGCATCCTGGATGTCATGGAAAAGGTGGGACTCGATGTCATGTCCGGCGGCGTGGCCCTGGCCTGGGCGACGGAGGCGAGCGAGCGTGGGCTCGTATCGGCCGCCGAGACGGTGGTCCCGCTCCGCTTCGGAGATGCCGAAGCCTACCGGCAGGCGGCGAAGTATCTCGGTCAGGCTGCGGGTGATTTTTACCGGCTGCTCGGCCAGGGCACCCTGAAGGCCGCGGCCGTCTACGGGGGCGGCGATTTCGCCTGCGTGCTCGGGCAGGAAATGGCCGGCTACGCCACCGGAGAACTCTTTTTCGCCGCTCAGACCCTCGGTTTCCGCCACTCCCATCTGGACACCGGCGCCTACAGCTACGATCAGAAGGAGAACGGGAAGAATGTGGGGAAAGCGGTCGATTACCTCATTGCCGACGAACCCGGCCGGGCTTTCCTCACCTCCATGGTGGGATGCCTGTTCGCAAGATCGATCTATACCGAAAACCAGCTCGCCAGGTGCCTTGACCTGCTCGGTTTCCAAACGCTTGCCGCCTCTATTCCCGCGACTGCGGAAAGGATCAGGCGGCTGCGCTGGCAGGTGAGGGCCAGGACAGGTTTCGATCCCAAGAACTTCTCAATCCCCAAAAAATTCTATCGGGTTACAACTTGGAAGGGCCGGGTCGACGGCGCCTACCTCGACAGCCTGAAGAAAGAGTACGGCCGCCGGATCAGGCAGCTCATGACGAGGGAGAAGTGAGCGGAGCAAAAAGATAAGGCGGTCGCCGGTTGCCCGGCGTCCGCCTTTGTATTTCAAGACATCAAGTGCTTTTGAGGATTACAGCAGGTCGGCGATGGCCTCTTTCTCCGAGAGCAATTCCTGCTCGGTGGCAGACATCATTTTCCTCTGGAAGTCGCTGATCGCAAGGCCCTTCACTTCCTTCCACTCGCCGTTTTCACAGACGATCGGCAGGGAGTACATGATGCCTTCGTTGATGCCGTAGCTGTTGCCTTCGCTGTACACGCCCATGCTGACCCAGCCGCCGCCCGTGCCCATGGCCCAGTCGCGCATATGGTCGATGGCGGCCGAGGCGGCGGAGGCCGCGCTGGAGGCTCCGCGGGCCTTGATGATGGCCGCGCCGCGCTGCTGGACGGTGGGGATGAATTCACCGACATACCACTCGTCGCTCACCTTCTCCTTCACCGGGGCGCCGTCCACCGTGGCATAACTGATATCGGGGAACTGGGTGGAGGAATGGTTGCCCCAGACCACCATCTTTTCCACCCTGGTGGAGTGGCTGCCGGTCTTCCCAGCTATCTGGGACAGTGAACGGTTGTGGTCGAGGCGCATCATGGCCGTGAAATTCTTCGGGCTGAGATCCGGGGCATTCTTCAAGGCGATGAGGGCGTTGGTGTTGGCCGGATTGCCGACCACCAGCACCCTGACGTTGCGCTTGGCATTGTCGTTCAGGGCCTTGCCCTGGACAGTGAAGATGGCGCCGTTGGCCTTGAGCAGGTCGGAGCGTTCCATGCCGGGACCACGTGGCCGCGAACCCACGAGGAGGGCATATTCTACATCCTTGAAGGCGACATTGGGATCATCGGTGCTGACGATGCCGGCCACCAGCGGGAAGGCACAGTCGTTCAGTTCCATGACCACGCCTTCCAGGGCCTTCATGGCCGGAGGAATTTCCAGGAGTTGGAGTATTACCGGCTGGTCCTTTCCGAGCATATCTCCCGCTGCGACCCGAAAGATAAGAGAATAGCTGATTTGCCCGGCGGCACCGGTGATTGCGACACGTACTGGGGTTTTCATTGAAGTCCTCCTTGGGAAAAAGTTTTGAGAATGTATCACAAAAACATCTCCTTATAAAAAGGCAACAGCCAAGATACCATAATGTCCGACAGGAATCCAGGGCAAGCCGGTGGCAAGGCTAATTTCCTATCAGGGGGTGCCCGGTCAGCGCTCCGGTTCAGCGGCAGCGACGTTCGCTGCAATCGTTTGCTCGTTGCTATCAACGTTTCGCCGTGGGCTCTTCTGGTTCACCCTTGGCTCCGCGCAACATGGACCTGACTACTCTGACCAGAAGGCCCCCCGTGAACATTCCGAGAAAGTAAACAGCGAAGACGAGGAGCGAGAGCGGCAGCGTAACGCTGAGGGTAAGGAAATCTACCGTCACCGAGGAGATGTTTTGCATCATGAAGGTCAGTACAGCTGATGTGATGACCACGATGATGAAAATATAAATGTATCTCATAATAGCCTCTTTGCAACTTGCGTGATCCGAGTTGACGGAGAAAGCACATTGCAGGAAGCCGCTATGATCGCAGTCAGCAAGCCTCCTTTTTTCGGATGGTGCGTCCCGTACGCTGATGCGGGTTGGCAACCCAAGGGTTGTTATCACCTCCCGCTGCACAGATTGTAAGTTCTTTCACGAAATTCATTCCCAAAACAACCGGCATCCGCCTCTCAGTTCATCTTCTCCCGCGCCTTGTCCTCAGCCGCCGCCTTGCGCAAGTCGTCCTTCATCAGTTTATAGTTGATGGCATCGACCAGCGCCTGCCAGCTTGCTTCGATGATGTTGACGGAAACGCCGACCGTGCCCCAACTCGACACGCGGTCGCGACTCTCCACCAGAACCCGGACCTTGGCTTCCGTGCCGTGTTCGCCGGAGAGCACCCGGACCTTGTAGTCGGTCAGTTCCAGCTCCGAAAGCGCCGGGTAGAACCGGGTCAGGGCCTTGCGGATTGCGGTATCCATGGCATTGACGGGGCCATCGCCCATCGCCGCGGTGTGGACCTCGTTGCCGCCGATGTAGAGCCGGATGGTCGCCTCGGTGAGCGGCGGTTTGTCCATCCGGTATTTATGGTTCATCACCCGGAAGCTCTCGAACTTGAAATAATTCTTCTGCAGCCCCATGGCCCGGCGCATCAGGAGCTCGAAGCTCGCCTCGGCCCCCTCGTATTGGTAGCCCTGGTTTTCCAGGGCCTTCAGCTCGCCGATGATGGTCGGCAGGACCGGGTCGTCGGCGGCGAGAGTCAGCCCCCACTGTTTGGCCTTGTGGAGGATGTTGGCGCGGCCCGACTGGTCGGAAATGAGGATGCGGCGGATATTGCCGACCTTGTCAGGGGCGATGTGCTCGTAGGTGAGCGGGTTGTGGTTCACCGCGCTGACATGGATGCCGCCCTTGTGGGCGAAGGCCGACTCGCCCACATAGGGCTGGTAGCGGTTGTGGGGCAGGTTGGCCAGCTCGTTGACCAGCCGCGAGGTGGTGTAGAGGTGGTCGATATTCTTGCGCACCTCGCACTCCACCCCCATCTTGAAAACCAGGGCGGGGATGATGGAGGTCAGGTTGGCATTGCCGCAACGCTCGCCGAAGCCGTTGATGGTCCCCTGGACCTGCCTGATCCTGCCCTCGGCCACGGCGATGAGCGAATTGGCCACGGCGGTTTCCGAATCGTTGTGGGAATGGATCCCCAGTTGGATTTCCTTGAAGCGGGCCCCGAGGAATTTTCTCACCTTCCTGATGATCGGCGGGATCTCATGGGGGAGGGTGCCGCCGTTGGTATCGCAGAGGATGATCGTTTCCGCGCCGCCGTTTGCCGCACTCTCGAGGGTGCTGAGGGCGTATTCCTCGTTGTTCTTGAAGCCGTCGAAGAAGTGCTCGGCGTCGTAGAAGAGATGGTCGACGTAGGGGCGCAGGAAGGTCAGCGTATCCTCGATGAGCATCAGGTTGTCTGTCATCTCGATGTGCAGGGCGTCCCGCACATGGATGTCCCAGCTTTTGCCGAATATCGTCACCACCGGGGTCCCCGCGTTCAGCAGGGCGATGAGGTTGGGGTCCTGCTCCGGCCTGTTGCGGAAATGGCGGGTGGAGCCGAAGGCGGCGAGCTTGGCGTGTTTCAGCGGGGTGGACTTCATCCGCTCGAAGTACTCGACGGAAACGGGATTCGATCCGGGCCAGCCTCCCTCGATGTAATCGATGCCCAACTCGTCAAGCGCAATGGTGATGCGGATCTTATCGTCAACGGATAGATTGAAATTCTCGGCCTGGGTGCCGTCGCGGAGGGTGGTGTCGTACAGCTCGATGAAATGCGCCATGTCTTTCCTTATCGATTCAAGTCCCGAACACATGAAAAAGGACATTCGGGAGATGTCCCCGGTGCAATGTGGAACCTCCAAAAATAATTAACTTTCTCCAAAATGCAAAGGTTAAAAGCACCGCGCCCGGATCGGTCGACGCGCATCGCTGCCGAATGGACGAGTTGCCGGCTTCGGGAAAAGCCGGCCGTTCCGGGAGGCTGCGATCAATCGTGGAAGGGGCCGGGAGCGCAGAGTGCGCCCTCGGTGTTTGCTTTTTTTCCGCAATTGCCGCAGATGAAGGTCGGCTCCTTTGTTAATTTTTCGATTGCCGTGGTGTTTCCCGCCGCAGACAGCTCACAGAGATGCATGGCATGGTTGTCCGGGTTTGTGCACAGATTGTCGGTATCAATTAGTCGGCCACTCATTGTCGTTCTCCTTTCTTGGAAAGATTTCATTGGGTTCGGCAGCTGTTGGGATTGGTTCTTGAATAAGTATCGGGGAAGAAGGCGAAGTTATCAAGTCCTCGAGCGGATAGCCGGCGAGAAAGGCGAATGATGGCCGACCGCGACGAGCAGGGTCCTGTGCCTGAGCTGGCGCGAACTGTTTGTCTAAAATTGGTCCTACCAAAAATAGCGACATAATATTAGACCCCTTTCTGATTCGAAATATCATTATTGTCAAATTATTAGACAAAAAATCCCTAAGATCGTATAGAATTATTGGTGATACCAATTGTGGCCAAGAATGAGAAGGAAGAAGCCGGTGAAATGCCGGCAGGCTTGGCAGGAAAAATTCGTGGTAAAGAGGATAACCTCTTGTCAAAAGGAGAGTTCTTG
Organism: Pseudomonadota bacterium; assembly: GCA_023412495.1. The sequence continues at coordinate 28,023 of JAEYNP010000113.1, read as the reverse complement.
TGCTCCAGCCACGAGATTTTGCATTGCATTTTTCCGGTTTTTTTCCTAACCTCCTGACCAGTGGCGCTGGAAAAGGGAGAAACCGGAACCGACGCCACGAAACTTGAACAATGAGCAGCCGAAATTATGAATCTCAAGCCAATCAAACCGAAACGCATTTCCGATCAGGTTTTCGAACAGATCCGGGAATTGATCTATAAGGGCGAGTTCAAGCCGGGCCAGCAGATTCTCCCTGAGCGGGAGTTGGCTATGTCTATGGCCGTGAGCCGGACCTCGGTGCGCAACGCCATCAACAAGCTCGTTACCCTGGGCCTGCTCGAGCATCGCCAGGGCCAGGGAACCTTCGTCAGCTCGCCGGAGAACCGGGAAGGCAATCCCCTTGCCGCCGTCATGGCCACCGACGAGGCCACCCTCGACGATCTGCTCGAGGTGCGTCTGGGACTGGAATGCAATGCCGCAATGCTGGCGGCCCAGCGGGCCACCGATACGGATCTCAAGGCTATGAAGAAAAGTCTGGAGGAGATGGCCGAAGATCTGGAGGCCACAGGCAAGATCGGCACCGGTCCGGATACCGCCTTTCATATGGCCGTGACCTTTTCCACCAAGAACCCGGTGCTCATCTACCTGATGCGCAATTTCTACGATTTTCTCTTCGTGGGAATCAAGAAGAATCTCACCCACATGTACATGGACCGGGGGGCACTGGACGATGTTATCGACCATCACCGGGCCGTCTACGATGCAATCCTGCGTCGGTCCCCCCAGGAAGCCCACGATGCCATGCGCACTCACATCCGCTACGTCCAGGAGTACTTCCGCACCCGCTGAAATCAGTCGTGCTTCGCAGCAAACCAAAGTTGCGAAGCGATTTGCGACATCTAAGACTTGTCATGACACTGGCGCGCTGCAAACCGCGCAGCGCGTTTTTTATTGCCCCAGCCCGTAAAAATTCGGATAGATGGCCACCGACAACAGGACCAGGACCTGAAGGATGATGAAGGGAATGACCCCCTTGTAAAGATCGGTGGTCCGCACCTCCGGCGGGCAGACCCCTTTGAGATAGAACAGCGAGAAACCGAAGGGGGGGGTCAAAAACGAGGTCTGCAGGTTCATGGCGATCATGATCGCGAAAAACAGCGGTTCCAGGCCGATGGCCGTGGCAATGGGCATCAGGACGGGGACGACAATATAGCAGATCTCGAAGAAGTCGATGAAGAAGCCGAGCAGGAAGATGGTCAGGTTGGCCAGGGCCAGGAAAGTCCACTTCTTGCCGGGCAGGTTGACCAGGGCCTCCTCGACGATCGTATCCGCGCCGCTGTAGAGAAAGACCATGGAAAAAGCGGTGGCGCCGATGAGAATGGCGAAGACCATGGCGGTGATTTTCACCGTTTCGAGCGCCGATTCCTCGACGACCTGCCAGCTTAGTTTCCGGTACATGGCGGCGAGAATCATCGCTCCGATGCAGCCAACGGCTGCGGATTCGGTTGGGGTGGCGATGCCCAGGAAGATCGATCCCAGGACCAGAACGATGAGGGTCAACGGCGGCAGAATGGCGGTCAGGGCACTGCCGATATTGGCCGACATGGTACCTTCCAGGCTCGGCATGGCCGGGGCGGCATTTTTGTTGATCACCGCGAAGACGAGGATATAAACTATATAGAAAGCGACCAGCATCAGGCCCGGAAACATGGCGGCCTGGAAGAGATCGCCGACCGGCAGCTGGAAGATGTCGCCGAGGACGATCAGGACCACGGAGGGCGGAATGATCTGCCCCAGGGTCCCGGCGGCGCAGATAGTTCCGGTCGCCAGTCTCTTGGAGTACCCGTATTTCAGCATGACCGGCAGGGAAATGACGCCCATGGCGACCACCGAAGCTCCCACCACTCCCGTCGAGGCGGCGAGCATGGTCCCGACCAGCACGGTGCTGACGGCGATGCCGCCTCTCACCTTGCCGAACAGCGTGCCCATCGATTCCAGCAGCTTTTCGGCCAGCTGCGACCTCTGCAGGATGATACCCATGAAGATGAAGAGGGGGATGGCCATCAGAATGGTGTTGTTCATGATGGAGTAGACCCTGAAGGGCATCATCGAAAACATCTGCAGGAATTCTTTGGAAATCGCCGCCATGCTGACATCCGGGGCGATTTCCACGATCGCCGCCAGGATGCCGAAGAAGATGGAGACCGATCCGAAGGTGAAGGCGACCGGATAGCCGATGGCCAGCAGCAGGAGCGCCGAACAGAACATTATTATGCCGATCATTTGCCTTCCTCCACAATCTCGCGTTGCCGCATGTCACCCGATCCGACGTTTCTCAGGATATTGATGTTCTGCACCGTGTAGCCGAAGGCGGTGAAGATCAGCAGGGAGAATGCAAACGGAATCATTCCCTTGATCAGGTAACGGTAGGGCAGGCCGCCTGGGTTCTCGGAGATTTCCTTGATGTTGTAAGAGTCGCGGACAAAGTCGAGAGAGCCGAACAGGACGAGGGAGGCGAGGGGCAGAAGAAAGAAAACGGTGCCGATGATGTTGATCCATGCCTTGGCCCGCGGCGAAAATTTATCGTAAAGGAAATCGACCCGGACATGCGCTTCATCGATGAGGGACACTGAAACGCCGAGGAGGATGACGATGGAGAAGAGATGCCATTCCAGTTCCTGCATCGCAACCGCGCTGTTATGGAAAAAGTAGCGCATGATGACGTCGTAAAATACATTGAGGGCCATTAGCAGGAAAACCACCGCAAGTATCCTTCCCCACAGCCGATTCAGTCGGCGATAAAATTTCTCTATCTTGATCAGCATGTTACCTCCAAGAACTCCGGGGTCGTTCACCGGTTTCGCAAATATTTCGCCCCACTTGCGGGGCTGAGTATCCTGTTCAAGCCTCATCTGTTGCATCTTGCTTGTCCTTTTTCTTCCTGGCTTCGTTACTCTTTCGGTCACATAGCGCTGCTATGCTCCCTCAGTCGTGCCTCGCAGGAAACCAAAATTACGGCGCAATCTTACAATATCTGACGCTTGACATGACACTGGAACCTCGACAGCTGCTCCAACATGGCATGCCGGAATTCCGTTGTAAACAAAAAATAAAAAAACCGCCCACCCACCTGAACGGTGAATGGGCGGCTGACTAGGCGAAATCTACATCGTAGCCCTGTTTATTTGGCGATCGCTTCGGTTGTCTCAAGATAGTACTGGGTTGACATCTTGCTCCATTCGCGGGCCTTTTTCATGTACCTCTGCTGGGACTCGTATACTTCTTTGAATTCGGGATTCTGGGCGGCATAGGCCTCCATGACCTCGTCGTTGGCCTTCTTCATCGCCTTCAGGACCTCCGGGGGAAAGGTCATGACCTTGATGTTCGGGTGCTCGGCTTTCATCTGTTCCCATGCCTTGGCGCTGGCGTCGAAGTTGTCGTTGAACATGTCGGCGGCGGCTGCCTGCATGGCGGTCTTCAGAACGGCCTGATAGTTCGGCGGCAGCTTATCGAAGGCCTCCTTGTTGATGAGGAACTGCATGTCGGAGGCGGGTTCGTGCCAGCCGGTGTAGTAGTAGGGGGCGACCTTATGAAAGCCGAGCTTGATGTCCATGCCGGGGCCTACCCACTCCAGGGCATCGATGGTGCCGCGGTCGAGGGAGGTGTACATCTCGCCCGGGGCGATGTTGGTGACGTTGACGCCGAGCTTGGCGAAGACCTCGCCGGCCAGGCCGGGAATGCGCATTTTCAGGCCTTTCAGGTCGTCGAGTGATTTGATTTCCTTGCGGAACCAGCCGCCCATCTGGACGCCGGTATTGCCGCCCGGGAAGGAGTAGACGTTGAATTTGCTGTAGACCTTTTCCTGGAGTTTCTGGCCTTCGTCATACCAGAGCCAGGCATTTTGCTCGTCGGCGGTCATGCCGAAGGGGACGGAGGTGAAGAAGACGGTGGTGATGTCCTTGCCCTTCCAGTAGTAGGAAGCGGAGTGGCCCATCTCGAACTGGCCACCTTTGACCATATCGAGGATCTCCAGGGCCGCTTTGTGCTTTTCGGCGCCATCCACCTTGATCTCGAAATTGCCGTCGGTCATCTCGCTCACCATCTTGGCGACCTTCGGCGCCACAGTGGCCAGTGGAGCAAGGGTGCTGGGCCAGGTCGTTGCGCATTTCCAGCGTACTTTCTCGGCAGCGAGCGCCGGCGATGCGATGAGCATGCAGGCGGCGAGCGCACAGGCGATCTTCCCAAATCGTTTCATACTCTCCTCCCAAATAAGATTTGAACAAAGCCCGGACGGGCAGGTTGCATACTGCGGATAAATCTCCACCACACAGTATCCTTATTGAATTTTGATATGTAATACGCCGGGCCTAAGAATTCAACAACCGATAACAGTCCCGGTTATTTACGGGTGGAAAAAATGGGGTAAAAAAATGAAGAGGACTGAGCTATGAGGACTGAGTTTTCTTGATTTTCCTCAGTCCTCAGTCCTCATTTTTAATTTACAGGATCTTCTTCCCGAAGAGCGAGGAGACCAGATTGACGGCCATCTGGGCAGTGCGGTTCTGGATATCGAGGATGGGGTTGATTTCCATGATGTCGACCGAGTGGAGCTTCTCGGTCTCGGCGAGGATCTCCATGATCAGCTGACCTTCCCGGTAGGTGAGGCCGCCCTGGGACGGCGTGCCGACTCCCGGGGCGTCGAGGGGGTCCATGACGTCGAGGTCGAGGCTCACATGGATCTTCGCCAGGTTCCTGAAACCTTGCAGAACCTTGGTCATCACCCCGCGGATACCGATCTCGTCCACATCCCGCATGGTGAAGACGGTGCAACCGGAGGCGCGGATCAGCTCCTTTTCCTGTGCATCGAGGTCCCGCACGCCGACCATCACCACGTTCTCCGGCTTGACCTTCGGCCCGGGCCGGCCGATATCGACCAGCTCCTTCGGGCCGAGACCGAGCAGCACGGCAAGGGCCATGCCGTGGACGTTCTGGGTATCGGAAGTCTCCGGGGTGTTGAAATCGCCGTGGGCGTCGATCCAGATGAGGCCGGTCTCGGTGCCGTGGGTCACGCCGCCGACCGTGCCGATGGAGGATGAGTGGTCACCCCCCAGAAATATCGGGATCTCACCGTCCTCGATGGCTTTTCGGCCCAGCTCGTAGGCGCGCCGGCAGGCATTTTCGATCAGCGGCAGCCTTTCCGCAAGACTGGTACCGGCCAGGGCGTAGTGACCGGGGATGGCGATGTCGCCGCCGTCGAAGGTGGCGTGGCCGAGATCCCGTAAGGCTCTCGCCAGATTGGCGTAGCGCACGGCGCTCGGCCCCATGTCCACCCCGCGGTGGCTCTGGCCGAGATCCATGGGTACGCCGATGATGCGAACCTTCTTCATCTCACGCTTCCTTGGAGAGGTGGTTCCACAGGTTGACGATGAAATCCTGGACGTTGGTGAGAATCGCCTGGGCCTGGGCGGAGCCGCGGTTGGCCAGCTTGTCGGCGCTGAACTCGGACATGTCCACCACGTAAAAGTAGACCGGCCGGACCGAGCCGTCCGGCAGCACCTTGTACCCCGGGGTCATGTTGCCGAAGGCGATGGAATGGAGCTGGGTGGCCATGGTGATGACCGTAGTGGCGCGGCGGGCGTGGACCCGCATCAGATCCTGGGAATCGTAGACGCTCGCCACCGTCTCCGGCAGCGGGCCGTCGTCCCGGATCGATCCGGCGAGCACGTAGGGGATGTTATGCTTCTCGCAGGCGTACATGATGCCGTTCTTGATCCCCAGGGCCTCGATGGACCTGGAGATGGAGCCCGCCCGGCGCACCGCGTTGAGGATGTCGAGGTGGTTGTAATGGCCCATGGGCTGCAGCATTTGGGTGTAGATGTTCTGGCCCAGGCCGGTGTTGTAAATGGATGCCTCGATGTCGTGAGTGGCGAGCGCGTTGCCGGCCATCAGCGCGTGGCAGAAACCGTTCTCGATCAACCCCTGCATGGCCGAGCGGGAATCCTTGTCGAAAGCCACCGCCGGGCCGAGAACCCAGACGATGTGGCCGTGGCGCCGGTCGTGTTTGAGGATCTCGTAGAGGGCGTCGTAGGAATAGGAGAAGGGCGTTTCCCGCGTGCCCCGGGACCGGAAGGAGAACTTGTCGACATTGGTCGAGGTCTGGGCGAAGCCCTTCTCGTGGACGAAGATGCCTTCCTCGCCGTTCTCGGTCCTACCGGTGACCACCATGTCCCCTTTCTTCAGCCTCCTCGGCTCGACCACCTCGATATTGCCGTCCCTCACCACGAAGACCGCGTCCATCCGGCTCTCCGGCGCAAGCACCCAGCGGGACTCGCCCAGCTTCACATACTCGGGATGGTTGGAGGTCGCATGGTAGTTATCCGGGGCGATGCCGTCTGCCGGCGCGGGCTCCATGGCGGCGATCGGGCTGTTCCGGAGGTGAGGCTGGGTGAAGTCCGGCGGGGTATAGATGAAGTTCAGTTTCATGGGCGTCCTCGGCTTGGGTTCTTGTAGGGTATCAGTGATTGTATACAATAATGGCATTATAGGGAACAACGTGCGAAAGTGCAAATCATAACGGCCCAAGGCGTGAGGCGTTAGGCGTGAGGCGCCTCACACCATAGTCTTGACCCTTTCGGAAAATCCTTTTACAATAGAATAAATCCAAATATTTCAGTTGCTTCTTCCTCGCATCGGTATGAATCGCTCCGCCTATCTCACGACCGGCCTGGCCATCAAGCTTTTTTCCCTGCTCTCCAAGGCGGATATCTACCTGCACGGCCAGGAGAACATCCCGGCCGGACCGATCATCTTCGTCGTGAACCACTTCACGAGGGTCGAGACCTTCCTGCTGCCGTACTACATCTACAACCTCACCTACAAGCCGGTCTGGTCGCTGGCCGATTCCACGCTCTTCAGGGGCGGCCTGGAAAAATTCTTCGACCTGATCGGGGTGATTTCAACGAGCGATCCCAAACGCGATGAACTGATCGTCAAGAGCCTGCTCACCGGGGAGGCCGATTGGGTGATCTTCCCCGAGGGCAGCATGGTCAAAACCAAGAAGATCATGGCCGGCGGCAAGTATATGATCGCCCACCCGGCGGGCGCGCACGAGCCGCATACCGGCGCGGCGGCGCTCGCCCTCTTGGCCGAACTCTACCGCTCCCATCTGCTGCGCACCGCCCGCCTCGCCCCCGAGCGCCTGCCGCCGATGCTGGCGGCCCTGGGCATCGATTCAATCGACCGTATCCAACTGCAGCCGACCGTCATCATGCCGGTCAACCTCACCTACTACCCCATCCGGGCGGCGGAAAACATCGCCCTGCACATCGCCGCCAAACTGGTCAGGGATATGTCGGAGCGGATGATCGAGGAGATCATGACCGAGGGCACCATGATGCTCTCCGGCGTCGATCTCGACATCCGTTTCGGCCGGCCGCTGTCAATGGCCGATTTGCTGGAGGAGGGGTGGCTTTCCGACATGGCGCGGGACGGCATCGCCGGCTTTTCCGTCTCTGAAGAACTGAAGGAGAAGATGCGCAAAACGGCCTACGCCGTGATGCAGCGTTACATGCACGCCATCTACTCCATGACCACCATCAATCACGAACACCTCTTCGCCTCATTCCTGCAATCCTATCCCCTGCGGCGCATCAAGGAGAGAGAGTTCCGGCAGCGCATCTATTATGCCGCCTCGCGAGTGACCGGCAAGGAGGACGCCAGAGAGATATTCTCCCTGCACAAGTCGCTGCAGGAGAACCAGGCCCATCTGCTCACCGACGATCGCTTCAGGAAATACAGCAATTTCCTTGAGCTGGCCGAGGAGAAAGGCGTGGTGGAGAAGGACGGGCCATGGATCCGTACCGACCGAACACGGCTCTCCGGCCCTTTGAGTTTTCATAAGGGCAGGATCGACAATCCCGTCGAGGTCATGGCCAATGAGGTCGAGCCGCTGAGAAAACTCGGCTCTTTGATCCGCCGGTTGGCCTGGCAGCCCATGCCCATCGTCCGCCTGGCCATTGCCCGGTACATCCTCCGGCTGGAAAAGGAAAAGTATGCCGAGGCCTGCCACGGCGCCGGACGGCCGGAAGAACGGACGGTGCTCGGTCGGCCCTTCCTCCTGCCCCATTTCCGCAGGCGTCTCGGCGTGCTCCTGATCCACAGCTATCTCGCTGTTCCGGAAGAGGTGAAGGCCCTGGCCCTCTTTTTGCGGCGACGGGGGGTCTGGGTCTACGCGCCGCGCCTGCCGGGCCATGGTACTTCGGCGGAGGACCTCGCTGCACGGAAATACCGGGAGTGGCGGGAGACGGTCGAGAATGGCTATGTGCTGCTCGGCGCACTCTGCGACCGGGTTGCCGTCGGGGGGATCGCCGTCGGCGGCAATCTGGCCCTCGATCTCGCCAGCCGGGTCGAAAGCCTCGCCGGGGTTTTCGCAGTCTGTCCGCCCTATGCTCTCAGCGACTATTCCAGCCGCTTCATGCCGGCAATAGATGTCTATAACCGGTTGCTGCAGAAGCTGAAGAGGGGAACGCGCAACACCGATTATCTCGAGTTTTCCGCCGATAACCTGAGCATGAACTATCCGCGCAACCCCGTCGCCGGCGTGAAGGAGGTCGACGATCTGCTCGATTCCCTGGAAAAGAGTTATGGGGCCATCAGGCAACCGGCCCTGATCGTCCAGGCGGACAAAAATCCGGTGGTGGATCCCCGGGGTTCCCAGCAACTCTTCGATCTGCTGGGATCTCGTGACAAGGAGTATTGCCTGCTAAGCTACGAGAGGCATGTTTTGGTAAACGGCGAGGGAATGGAGAAAGTTTTTCGGAAGATCGGCGGCTTCATCGATGCAATCAAGGGCTGAGGGTACGACAGGGCTTGCCAGGGGGACGGGTGGAGCGGGCGGGGAAGAGTACGCCCAACAGGACCGGTACGACTGGTTGTGGGAGGAGTATCTGCGGGCCTTCCCGGCCATTGCTCTGGAAAATATCAGGGCGGGATGCCATCCCCGCAGGATGATCCACAAAACCGCGGAGAGGGCCGTAGTTCTCGTTCACGGGCTTTCCGACTCCCCCCTCTTCATGCAGGCCATCGGCCTTTATTTCCACGAAATCCTGGGCTACAACGTCTACCTGCCGCTCCTGCCCTGCCACGGCCTGAAGGATCCGCGGCTCATGGCGGGGGTGACGCTTGCCGAATGGAAGAGAAGCGTGCGATTCGCCGTTTTGGCCGCGGGCGCCGGCGGGACGAGGGTCTCCGTCGGCGGATTTTCTCTGGGCGGAATTCTCAGCCTCTACATGGCCTGCACCGAGGAAGCTGTGGCCGGCGAGCTCTACCTTTTCGCCGCGGCGCTCGGCCTGGCGCCAGGCTTCGGCCCTTTCTGCGGCATAAAGGAATTCCTGCTCCGCCTGCCCTTTGCCGAAAGGTTCGACAGCGGCGAGCCGCTCATCGGCGACAATCCCTACCGTTACAGCCGGGTATGCTTGAACGGGGCGGTGGAACTGGTTCGGCTGATCGGGGAAGTGGACGGAATGCTGCGAAAATCCGGTGTTATTCTGCCGCGGAGACGAATTTTCGCAGCCTGGTCCGAATACGACCAGGTGGTCTGTCTAAAAAAACTGCGGAAACTGCAGCGGCTGGCCGGCGACGGCCGGTACGCCGGTTTCGTCATCCCGGCCGGAAGCCGGGTCGATCATGCCAGCCTGGTCCTGGCCGAACCGATCTTCCCCGAGAACGCGAGGCCCGGCCAGGCGCCCCTCGAGCCGGCCAACCCCTTCTTCCGGGAGATGGTCGCCGCCATGGGCCGCTTCGCCGCGGGCGGCTGACCTTCGATCAGCTGCCGACCTCGGCGTACATCCTGGCGATGTCGTGGGCCAGGTGCCTTTCGATCAATGAGCGCCTGAGCTTCAGGGTCGGGGTGAGGAGTCCCTCCTCCACCGTCCAGGGTTTCAGGCTGAGCGCCACGTCCTTGACGAAGACAAAGCCGGGAAAAGGTGCAAGGAGCTTCTCCACCCGTCCGAGAACCGCAGCCTTGACCTCCGGCAGCTCAAGCGATGCAGGGTCGGGGGAGACGCTCAATCTTGCCGCCAACTCCTCCCACACCGGGCCGTTCAGGACGGCGAGCAGTGTCAGGTAGGGCCGTCCCTCGCCGAGCACCAGGGCGAAATCAAAGAGCGGATCCATGCAGACCGCCATCTCGATGTCGGTCGGCGCGATCTTTTCGCCATTGCTGAGGACGATGATCTCCTTCAGCCGTCCGGTGATGCGGATATGGCCATTCTCGATGATCGCCTTGTCGCCGGTACGGAACCAGCCTTCCGCATCAATAGTCCGAGCGGTGGCCTCCTCGTTGCGCCAGTAGCCCTGCATCACGCAGCTGCCGCGTACCAGCAGCTCGCCGTCCTCGCCGATCTTGACCTCGACTCCCTCAATCGGCCTGCCGACGCCGTCCGGCCGGTTATCCTCAGCCCGGTTGACGCTGACCACAGGGCTTGTCTCGGTGAGTCCGTAGCCCTGGAAAAGGGGTAGGCCGAGACCGATGAAGAACTTGGATATCTCGGCGGAAAGCGGCGCTCCGCCGGTAATGATGATGCGGAGCCTGCCGCCAAGTTTCTCCCGGATCTTCGCAGCCATGAGCGCGTCCAGGAGGGGGTGGGCAAGGAGGGATGGCGACCATGGGCCCCGGCCCTGGCGGTGGAGAAAGGATTCCCAGCCGACCTCGACCGCCGCGCGGAACATGGTCACAACCGCTTTCGGCTTGGCGGACAGCTTGGTCATGATGCCGTTGTAGATCCGCTCGAAAATGCGGGGTACGGCGATCAGAATTGTTGGCCGGATCGTCAACAGATCCTCGGCCAGATCGGGGATCGAGCGGGCAAATGCCACGGTCGAGCCGGCCATCATCGGCAGGTAATAGCCGCCCATCCGCTCCAGCATATGGGAAAGCGGCAGAAAGGAGAGGAAGGTATCCTCCGGATAGACGTCCATGCACTGCAGGCTGGCGTAACAATTTTCCAGGATGTTGCGGTGGCTGAGCATGACCCCCTTGGGCGGGCCGGTGGTGCCCGAGGTGTAGACTATGGTGGCGATTTCGGAGACTTCCGGGGTAAAAGGCGCTCCGCTTTCGGCCATAAGGGGGAGCCATTCGGCCATGCCCGACACCCGGCGGTCGTAGATGTCATGCAATTTCTCGGTGCCCGAGCTTTCGGCCGCTGGCTGGTCCACGGTCACGATGCGCTTCAGCCGCCCGAGCCTTGCCAGCACCGGAGCGAGCTGCTGACGATAGGTGGTGCCCGGGCACAACAGGATCCTCGCTTCTGTGTGGTCGAGAATGTAGGCGATATTTTCGGGTCGGTCGTTGGCGAAGAGGGGTACGACAAGAAGGCCGAGGGACATGGCGGCTTGCTCGAAAGCGACCCACTCAGGGCAGTTGGCGAGCATGATGGCCACGCGGTCGCCCTTTTCCAGTTTTTCCGTGAGAAAGGCGGCACGCCATCGGGCGACGATCCGGACCATATCCTGCCAGGTGAGGTCATGCCACTCTTTGGAAATCGTGTTGCAGTATCGGTAAGCTACTGAATCGGGATTGTTCGCGGCCCTGGCGAGAAAGAGATCGACCAGGGATGCGCAAGTTCCGGGAGAAATATAAGCAGTGACGTTTTTCATCGCAGCACCTCTTTTCCTGGCCGAGCGAAGTCGCGTTGACCGGGGGAGACGGCCGGCCGGAGTCGTGCTTCGGCAGGACAGGCTGAAATTATGGTAATCAAATGAAATCTCCTAATGGAATAATAAGCTTTCCTCATCTCCCGATGCAAATTCTATCGATCTCGGATCGATCTCAGCCGGTCCCTTGGATGGGATTGTGATTTTTAAGGGATTATTGTACGGTATCGGTGAATGAGGGGAGGGCTAGCAGGCTTTCAAGAGTTTGGAACCAGAGACGAAACACGAACGACGAGAGGGAAAAGATGACTGGCACGATTTTCATAACCGGAGCCACGTCGGGGTTCGGCAAGGCTTGTGCGGAGCTTTTCGCACGACACGGCTGGCAGCTGATCCTGACCGGCAGGCGTAGTGATCGGCTGCAGGAGCTGCGGGACAAGCTGGGACGGACACGGGTCCATATCGCGACCTTCGACATTCGGGACAGGCAGCAATGCAAGGAGATGATCAACGGGTTGCCGGCAGAGTTCCGAAATATCGATATCCTCCTCAATAACGCGGGGCTCGCCCTCGGGCTGGAGCCCGCGCATGAAGTCGATCTCGACCAGTGGGAGACCATGGTGGATACCAATATCAAGGGGCTGCTCTACATGACCCGGCTCATCCTGCCGGGGATGGTCGCCCGCAGGAAAGGCCATGTCATCAATATAGGCTCGATCGCCGCGTCGTGGCCCTATCCGGGGGGCAACGCCTACGGGGCGACCAAGGCCTTCGTCCAGCAGTTCTCGCGGAACCTGCGGTCTGACCTGCACGGGACCGGGATCCGGGTGACCAACATCGAGCCGGGACTGGCCGAGAGTGAGTTCTCGATCGTCAGGTTCGGCGGAGATGAAGAGAAAGCGGCCAAGGTGTATGAGGGAACGCAGCCGCTCACCCCCGCCGATATCGCTGAAATCGTCTACTGGACCGCCAACCGCCCGACCCATGTCAATATCAACACCGTGGAAGTGATGCCGGTCTGTCAGAGCTGGAACAGCCTCGCGGTCAGCCGGAAAGGGTAAAGGGATGCATTCTCCGGGCTGTGGGGAGATATTTTCGCTGCTTCTTCCCAGGCCGGAAAGGCCATGGAAAAGAAAGCTGCCAGTGGCGAAAAATCAGTTGACACGCTTTCTCCAGCCATTTATATTGACCGCCTGTTCGCTGTTTCAGCGACCACAACTGATTACAAATTTCTTCTAATCCTCGGTAGCTCAGTCGGTAGAGCAGGTGGCTGTTAACCACCCTGTCGGCGGTTCGAGTCCGTCCCGGGGAGCCAGAATCCAAAAGGCCCGATTTCGCAAAAATCGGGCCTTTTTTCAATATAGTCGGGGCGTAGCGCAGCCTGGTTAGCGCGCCTGCCTTGGGAGCAGGAGGTCGTGTGTTCGAATCACACCGCCCCGACCAGTAATATCAAGCGGTTAGCCTTCAAAAGCTAACCGCTTTTTGTTTAATAAGTGCAAAATAAGTGTGAGCAAGGCAGAGTGTGTCGCTAATAGGTCGGTATAGGGAGGCATGAAAACGCAGAAACCTTTATATAGCTGAAAAGAGTGAGACTTTTATGCTACTTTGCCCGATTTTGTTGAGACTGCGGGCGGTGGGAGTGAGGCGCATTGTTCAGGATCGGTAGTTTAGAACTTTTTGCGAACGAATATGCCACGGTGTGGCTTAATTTGCTTGTAGGCGTAGAAAGATTTTGGCCTGAAAAAGGGGCGTCGAGCGTGGAGCTTGGCGCCCTTTTTTATTCCTGAATGAGGACTCGGCTGAAGAAGATCACCTGGCCGAGGACGTGGATGTCTGCGATGTCCGCTTTGAAGGAATCGAACTCTCTTCTGAAGTCTATTTCAGCGTGTTTTATTTCCCACGCTTCATCTCAAGGAATTGGCATGAACCACCTCCATAGATCTTTGAACAATTAATTATATCCCATTTTTTCGGTTCTTGCGGAAGATGTCGCGGAGGGTAGCCAGCAGGTCGTTTTGCTGGAAGGGTTTCTGGAGAAATAGGATGTCGTCCCTATCGATTCCATGGGCGGCAATCACATCGACCGTGTAACCGGACATGAAGAGGCAGCGAAGACTGGGGTGGATCTTCTGGACTTGTCTCGCCAGTTCCCTGCCGTTCATCCCGGGCATGATGATGTCCGTCATCAGAAGATGAATGGTTTTACTTCGGGTGGCGAGGGAGATTGCCTCGGCGGGGGTGGCGGCGGCGAGGATCCGGTAACCCTGCCGGTGAAGTATTTCCGTCATCACTTCGAGAATCGCCTTTTCATCCTCGACCAGCAGGATGTTTTCCCGACCGCCGGCTACCTCGGCCGGTCTGGCCGGTCCGGGCACTGACACCGTGTGGTTTGCGCCGCAGAATCTCGGCAGATAACTCTTAAGGGTCGTTCCTCGCCCAGGCTCGCTGGTAACCGTGATAAAGCCCTTGTTCTGCTTAACGATGCCGTAGACGGTGGCGAGACCCAGCCCGGTTCCCTCTCCCTGTCCTTTGGTGGTGAAGAAGGGTTCGAAGATGAAATCGAGGGTTTCCTGCTCCATGCCTTGACCGTTGTCGGCGACACTGAGGACGACGAAGTCGCCGGGGTACGCGTTGGCGATGTCGGCGCAATCACACTCATCCAGGGTGACATTCTCGGTGCCGATGCGGACCTGGCCGTCGCCGGTAATGGCGTCGCGGGCATTAATGCAGAGATTGGCGAGGATCTGGTTGATCTGGGATGGATCGATCTTGATGGGCCACGCCTCGGCGGCGGGATGCCATTCCAGGATGATCTCTTCGCCGATAAGGCGGCGCAGCATGCCAAGCATGCCGCCGATGGCCTCGTTCGGCTCGAGTACCTTGGGCACGATCTCCTGCTGGCGGGCGAAGGCCAGCAGCTGCTGGGTCAGGTCGGCGGAGTGATTGGCGGCTTTCCTGATTTCGACCAGGTTCCTGTGCAGCGGATGGTCCGGGGTAACCTGAAACATGGCCAAATCGCAGTAGCCGAGAATGACGCTCAGCATGTTGTTGAAATCATGGGCGACGCCGCCGGCTAGGCGCCCCACCGCCTCCATCTTCTGGGCCTGCTGCAACCGGCTCTCCAGCCGTGATTTTTCTTCCTGGGCGGCCTGGCGGTCGGCGATGTCGCGAACAACCGCTAGGACCGACTTCTCGCCGGCCAAGTCCATGACGCTGGCGCTCACCTCGACCGGAAACTCTTCGCCGGACTTCGTCACATGCACCGTCTCAAAGACCATATGGCCTCTCGCCATGATCTTCTTGAGGCGCTCGATCGCCTGGGATTTCTGGTTGGGATCCTGCCGGAGGATGTCTTGGACGGAGAGCCGGAGGAACTCCTCTCTTGTGTAGCCGTAGCGAATGCAGGCGATATCGTTGACATCGCTGAAGGTGACGTGGCCTTGTTTCGGAGAGTACGGATGGATGACGATGGGTTCCTTGATGGCACCGAAAATCGCCTTCATCCGTTCATTGGCGATCCTGCTCTCCTCCTCGGTCGGTCTTCTCGCGCTGATGTCCTCCACCGTGGCGATGATATCTGTGGACGACAGGCCTTCGGGATTGACGGGAGTGTAGGCGATGCGGACCAGGACTGCCGGTGAGCCGGACGCTGCAAGCTCACCCTCGGCTATAGCCAGCTCTCCGCCAAACGCCCTCGGCAGAGCCGAGGCAATACCCGGAAGACCAATCGCCGAACTATTGTGGCCGATGATCTCCTCGCGGCGAAGACCGACCATCTGCAGGAGCTTATTGTTGCAGTCGAGCACCGTTCCCGCCCCGCCGATCCGGACTACTCCAAGCGGGTGATTTTGCAAAAGAGTATGATACCACTGCTCATTCTTGCGCAGCGTTTCCGTCTCCTGCCTTCTTGCCCCTTCGCAGACCTGTTTCTTGACCATACCTGAAGGTAATCGGCCGCCGGGCTCATCATGTTGGGGACAAGACGGGAAGATGGGTCGCATGTCAATAACCCTGGATAATCTCCAGGGATGTCCACCATTTTCAAATTTTGAAGAGTGACACCAACTCCGTAAGCTTTCCCGCCAACTGGGACAGTTGGTCGGCAGAGCTTCTGACTTGTTGGCTGCTGATTTTCACTTCCAACGACCTCTCCTTCACCTGGCCGACGTCCTGGGTCATTCTCCCCGTCATCTGGCTGCTGCTCGCCACGTTCTCGTTGATCTCGGTGATGCCCCGGGATGCCTGGGTTACGTTGTTGACGATCTCATTGGTAGTTATGGACTGCTCTTCCACCGCAGTGACGATGGAATTCACCACCTCGTTGACGTTCTGAATAACGGTGGCGATGGACTCGATATCTGTCACGGTGATTCCGGTCTGCGTCTGGATTTCCTCGATCGCCTGCTTGATCTTACTTGTGGCGGCGGCGGTCTGCCTGGCTAGTTCCTTGATCTCGTTAGCCACCACGGCAAAACCTTTGCCCGCTTCCCCTGCCCGGGCCGCCTCGATGGTGGCGTTCAGGGCGAGCAGGTTGGTCTGCTCTGAGATCTCGGTGATGGTCTCGGTGACGGTGCCTATAGCCCGGGCCGCTTCGCCCAATTCTTTGACGCCTTCATGGGATTTCTGGGCCTTGGCCACCGCCTCCTCCGTAATTACCCGGGCCCGTGCGCTGTTCTCGGCGATTTCCTTTATGGTGGTGCCCATCTCCTCTGAGGCGCTTGCGATCATGTCGAGGTTGGTGGTGGACTGTTCCATCGCCGCCGAAACCGAGTGCATATTCTCTGCCACCTCGCTGGCGTGGCGTGACGAGGCTTCAGCGATCTCGGTGGTGGTGTCGGCGTTGTTGACCATCTGCTGGGAGATGTTGGCAAGCTCCGCCGAGGAGGCGGCAAGCGCCCTGGACGATTGGACGATGTCATCCAACATCTGCTTGGCTTTCTCCACCATCATCCCTAGGGCGTTAGTCAATCGGCCGATGGCGTCGTCGGTCTGGGACTCGAAATGGATGGTATAGTCGCCCTCACCCACCTTGACGCTCTTTTCGGCTAGCTCCTTAAGGGGGCGGTTGATGGTGCGGACCAGCAGCAGGGTGATCAGCACCGCACCGGCCACGACAAAGAGGCCGACCAGCAGATTGCGGCGCAGGATCATGACATCGAGGCCGCCGATGATATCGGACCTGGTCACGCTCATGTTGACGAAGACGCCCCAAGGTTCGAGATATTTGACATAGGAAATACGTTCCTGTCCCTTCAGGTCGTAATGGATCAAGCCTTCCTTGAAGCCCTTGAGGGCAGGGACCAGCCCGAACAGGTCGGTTTTCGTCTGCAGGGTCGGATGGACCAGGATTTCTCCGTTTTCCGCATAGAGGTTGGCGTAGCCGGCGCCGAATTTCGATTTCAGTATGAAATCAGTCACTGCCTGGTTGACCATCCGCAACCCGACATAAGTGGCTCCGATGATCTTGCCCTGGGCGCTACGGAGCGGGGCATAGGCAGTAAGGTACCAGTCGTTGACCACATAAGCTTTGCCACGAAAGACCTCCCCCTTGAGAATGCTCTGGAAGACAGGGCTGTCCGAGGGGATGTAAGTGCCGATGGCGCGTTCGCCTCCCTGCTTCTTAATGGTGGTGGCGATACGCAGCAGCTTGTCGTCCACCAGCTGAAAGATGGTGGCCGAGCTGCCGACCGCGGCCTCGACGCCATCGACGGCACTATTGCTGCCGGTGATGTAACTTTCCCCGGCCTTCATCTTCGGAATCGCCTTCTGCTGTGACTCCTGAGTGATCTGGTGCACCAGGGTGGTCTGCACCGGGTCGTCGTTGGCAAGGGTCAGTTCCCCACTGGCGTGTATCTCCTGTTCGAGCAGCTTCAGGTCGCTGTCCAGTTTTTTTCGGACGTTGGTGTCATAGAGGACCAGCGAGTTGAACACCGTCTCGTGCATGTTTTCAATGCCTTTCTCGCCGAGGGACTCGAGGCCGTTGTTGGCCATTCTGATGGCACTGCCCGAGGTAATCAGAATTGAAACGATGCACAGCAGAACCACCGCGATGAAAAGTTTGGAGGTGAATTTCACTGTCTTAATGTTGCCGAACGCCATGGGGAACTCCTGAAAAAAAACTTTTGCCGTCCCTGTCGGATCTTTAGGATTATGCTGGTGAGGGTTAAAATCGGGGGAGAGCTACCGGCGCCTGGAAAAAGGATATTCGGAACCATTTTCCGGGCAACAGGGGACGAGTCTAATAGAAAAGAATTCCTGCAGTTAATGTTTCTGGAAAATTTTCGCCGTATTCAGACCGACGATGTAGTCCTCCAGATTCTTTTCCAGATCGACGAACTCCAGTCCGGTCCGGTATTTGCCTTCCACCTCGCTGGTGTTGCGAACTAGGGCGCGGGAAATCACCTTTTTGTTACCCAGAAAGAGGCCGATCTTCACCGGCTGTTCCCTGTTGAGCCGGGCGGGGAGCAGCACGACTAAACCTTTGATATATCGAGCAGTTGTCCAGATTTGTCGTAATTCTTCGATACCACCCTGACCGGAATGCTCTTGACGGAAAACAGGAGAAACAAATCCTTGTTCGCCATTCTAGCCCAGGCTCTTTTGCCAAGAGGATTTTCCGGTTCGTATTCCCAGTCCACTTCCAAACTGACAAGGGAAGAAATGTCATTCTGTAATGCTTCAGTTTTATCTTCTCCATACTTCACTCGAAAAAAACATACTGTAATTTCAGTCTCTCCAGACGAGACAGTATCTATATTAGACAAATTGAAAGAAAGCACAAGGAGAAGATCTTCTAAAAGATAACTTTGGGGTGGGGGGCGTCCAGCCTGTGCGCTCCAGCGTCTCATAAGCGAGCAAGAGTCCAGGTCAATTACTACCGTAATTTTTCGACGTATACTCGCAAATGTTTCTGCGTTTACACGAAAGCTTACATCGGGAAATAGGGTCAGTAACTATGAACAGCATGCATGGTCTGATAGAATTTTCTAGACATTCTTTAGACGCTTTCCGCAGCTGAGATTGTGGAGACTTTTATTGTTGCGCTTGCTGGGTACTTCGATTTCTCTGCATCTGGGCCTGTAGTGGTTGACCAGCGGGGTGATTTGTCTCTTTGCTGTTTTTGCGCCGTCTTTTCTGCTGGTTTATCGGGGCATCGCCGTTTTGGGAACAATTGCGGCGCAACCTTCGGATGCAGACGGCTCTGGCGGGAATCAATGCTGCAGTGGTGGGCTTGCTGCTGGCCGCTCTTTATACTCCCCTGTGGACCAGTGCCATCGATAAGCCCCAGGATTTCGGTCTCGGCCTGATGGCCAGTATCGCCTTGGTCTTCTGGAAGCTGCCGCCTTGGTTGGTAGTCGGGGGATCAGGTGTCATGGGATGGCTGATTGTTACGATCTTTAATTAGCTGTTGGCCTCACCGGGCAACGGTTTCTCATCTCATCGCAGAACCATTCTATGCTATTCATCCGGCGCGACACCTTCTCCCCAACAGCATACCCGGTTCCTGCCCGCCTGCTTAGCTCTATACAGGGCTTCATCGGCCTGTCTGACCAACTCTTCGTAGGAGCCCACGTTGTTGTCGATCATGGTCGAGACTCCCAGGCTCATGGTTACGACCTTCGCACCGGCATTCCCCCGGTGTTCAAGACCCATGACCTCAATCGCATTGCGGATCCGTTCGGCGACATTCATCGCGCCGCGGTTCCTGGTGGCGGCAAGAATAACGATAAACTCCTCGCCGCCAAAACGGGCGCAGAAATCGCCGGGCCGGTTCAGGCAGGTCTTGATTTCATGGGCGACCCGCTGCAGACATTCGTCACCGGCGCTGTGGCCGTAGGTATCGTTGTAGGCTTTGAAACAGTCGATATCGCCCATGATCACGGAGAGCGGCTCACGGTTTCGCCGGCTGCGATCGAATTCCCGCAGGATGTTTTCGGAAAAGCTCCTGCGGTTTGGGATGCCGGTAAGGGAGTCAATCACCGCCTGCCGCTCGATGATCGAATAGGACGTTTTCAATTTTCTGACCACAAGAACGATTCCGCCAAGACCGATGAGAGCAATGCCCACATGACTGGGCAGCATGACCTTGACTGCCACCTTGCTGTCAAAGGGAAAGGAGATGCTGATCCCGCCGCGGATATCGCCTTCCCGGTAGCCTTGCCTGGCGTGACATTGTAGACAATTCTTTTCCGTGCGGAGTGGTGCTATGTAAAAGTAGTGCGGCCGATTATCAAGTTCGATCATTTCGCCTCCTTCCGCAAGCCCGCTCTCGAACCGGCGCAGGTATTGCGCTTCTAAGGGGGAGGCCTCGTTTTCCGGACGAATCGGCCGAAGACTCGTCATATGGAACCGGAAACCGGTCGACTCCTCGGCGATCTCCGAGATCATCCGGGTCATGAAGGAGGGATTGATCTTGGTCAGGGTCAGCGTCGCATCTATATGGAGATCCCGTTCGGACTCATTGATGTAGGGATTCGGCCGGGCCGTGCCGGTGACGGGAACATAGACCCCGCCGTGCCGGGCATTCCACTCTCTGGTTACGAGTACTTGTTTGAAGTAGCTTCTGGCGGAAAAGAGTGCCAGCCGTTGTCGTTCCTGCACTGCACCGTGATAATTCACGGCGAAGGAGGCGGCAACTGCAAACAACCAGAAGAGGGCCATGAGGATGGCGGTTTTTCTGATTTCCATTCTGGTATCGAAGAAAAGATAATAGAATCATACACAAACGGGGCAAAAAGTGTGTAAGAATAAATCTTCTTCATCCGAAGCGTTCGGTATTCACTTGCTGCACGCGCCTCGCAAACAGGCGAAAGCAGCACAAGATGAAACCCTTTACCTATTACTGTCTGGTATTCATCCCCCAGATACTAGTAGTAAAATCGCATTATGATAGCCCGGCTAACCACTTACTTTGGGCAATAATACGGTAAAGATGGTTCCTTCTCCTGGATGACTCTCCACTCCTATCTTCCCATGATGACTCTGGACAATATCGCGACATACAGATAAACCTAGTCCGGTGCCCTTAGCTACTGCTTTTGTCGAAAAGAAGGGTTCGAAGATTTTGTCCACTATCCCCGGCTCGATGCCGACACCCGTGTCCTTGATCGCCATGGCGACCACCTGTTCATCGTGAGAAGTGGTTATGGTGATGACTCCGCCGTTATCCATGGCATCCGCCGCGTTATTCAGCAGATTGAACAAGACCTGCTTGATCTGGTCGGGAACCGCCAGGATAAACGGCAATTCTTCGACATAGTTGAGCTTTATTGCAATTTTTTTGTGCTTGAAGTGGGTCTTGCACAGCGACAGTACATGATCGAAGCAGTCATGAACATTGACGAGAACCTTGTTGCCGGAAGAAGGACGATTGAAATCCAGAAGGTTACGGATCAGATTTTTCATCCGCTGAATTTCACTCATAGCCAATTCCAGCAAATTTCCGTCCTCTCCTTCGAGTCTCGTATTGCTCTTCATGCTTTTAAGTATAGCCATGACACTCTGAAGAGGGTTGTTGAGCTCATGGGCTATGGAGGCTGTTAATTTGCCGATTGCCGACAACTTTTCCGCATGCAGGTACCTTGTTTGTGTTTCCTGGAGTTCAAGGATACGCTGTAGCTCCCATTTTTTGCGCCTCAGACCAAGGAAGGCAATGACCCAGACGGTAAAGAGAGCAATGATGCGGTTATGTGCCACTTTCCACATCTCGTCCACTTCCGGTTTATAGAAAACTGCAGTGATGATCAGAATCGAAGAGATGATCGCAAAAATGACCGTGGCCTTATCATTTGGGAGCAACAGCGACAACAGGACGACGATGATATAGAGAACTCCCACACTTATCCCGGAAGGTATGGCAAGATCAAATAACAATATTGAAATCAGAAGAATGCCGCAGAGGCAGTATAGCACTGCAACAGAAAGAATCTTCTGGCCTGCATCTGCGGCCGTCTTATCTTTTATATTCATGGCGTTACTCATGGACTACAGGAGAATCGGTGAAAAACAACCGAGATTGTGAGGTTACAGCTTATGAGGTTCGGGAAAAACGATCTTTCCTCTTGTGGGAAGAATACCTCTTCAGCGGGCTTCCGACTCCTCTGCTTATCTCAAGGTTCCTCTTGGGATTTGGACAGGAGAGCGACTTTTAAGAGTCATTCCCAAAAGAGTGCGTATTGTCAAGTGTAAAACAGATGTGATTTGTAATCTTGCAACTGGATCACTCCTGATTGGACTATTGCCGAAGACTGTGACGACTGGTACACCTCTCCCCGGTGGGAAAGGCATCCTCCGGAAGAAGTCGATGCTTGGGTCACATCACGGATGATTTGTCAGCCGGTGGCTTAAGGTGAGCATCGGCACCCTGTTTTGCCGCTGGATTGGCATAAACTTACGTGGAGATCGTTCCTTCACCAGGAATGGCCGGCCATGGCAAAGCGGCGCGGCGTGGTGGTACAGATCGGTTGTTGTGCCGAGCAAATGCCTTTTTGAGGATTGTCAGTTTAATGGGTGGTTGTGTCCTGACCTCCTGTTGCTGCTAATTCGCAAATTGGAGTTAGTTAACTTCTTCAGAAAGACTTGAATAATCCAAATGGTCGATCACATTTCACAACGTCCTAGCAAATGCCTTTTTCCTGTGATGGAAACTGAGGAGCACAGAAACTCGCTGATTCTGGAAAGCATTATCGATGGCTTTTTGGCCTGCGATGAAGAGTGGCGATTTGTTTACGTAAATGCTACAGCCGAACGAGTTCTAGGAATCAAGAGGAGCGAAGTCATAGGCAAAAACCACTGGGAAGTCTATCCTCAGACGCTTTCTACCCTGATGGAACATGAATATCGTCTCGCAGCATCAGGACAGAACAGAGACTTCGAGTATTACTGCACGCTGCGTGGGCGATGGTTTTACAGTCGCTGTTTTCCACGCAAGGGTGGAGGAATATGTGTTTATCTTCAGGACATTACTGAGCGTAAGGTTGCTGAAGATGCACTTATTCGCGAGCGCAATGTTCTTCAATCTGTAATGAATGGGGCGAAAAACTCACATCTTGTTTTTCTCGACAGAGATTTCAACTTCGTACGTGTCAACGAAGCCTATGCCGCAACCTGCGGCTACCGGCCAGAAGAAATGATCGGCAAAAACCACTTTGACCTTTATCCCCACGCCGAAAACGAAGCCATATTCGCCAGAGTTCGAGATACAGGGGAACCGTTTGAAATTCACGACAAACCATTCAAGTTTCCCGATCAACCGGAACGAGGCATCACATACTGGGATTGGACACTCTCTCCAGTTAAAGATGAGGCTGGCGAAGTAACCGGATTGGTCTTTTCCCTGTTTGAAACTACCAGGCGCAAAAGAGCGGAAAAGGCCCTAAGGTCCAGTGAAAGGAAATTTCGGCATTTATTTGAAAAACATAGTGCAACGATGCTTCTCATCGATCCAGTGAGTTTACGTATTTTGGATGCAAATCGGGCTGCTTCCAAATTCTACGGCTACTCCCGGAGTGATATGCAGGCTATGAAAATTAACCAGATAAATTGCCTTCCTTCTCATGAATTCTCCGAATTAGCAAAAAGCATAGAGGATCGGAAACTGCATTATTTCGTGACTCCTCATCGGCTGGCCGACGGATCAGTCCGTACGGTTGAGGTCTATTTGTCGCAGATAGTTATCCTGGGTAAACGGATCGACTTTGTTATTATTCATGATGTCACCGAACGTAAGGCCGCGGAGGATGCTTTGAGACGGAATGAGGCACGTTTAAAGGCAGTAAACGACAAACTCCTGGAGAGCGAGCAGCGTCTGCGATTGTTTATAGAGCATGCTCCTGTGGCACTCGCAATGTTTGACCGTGAAATGCGATACATCAGTGCCAGTCGTCGCTGGTCAAAAAACTTTAACTTAGGAGAGCGGGACTTGACTGGCATGCTGCATTACGAAGTTTTCCCTGATTTGCCTGAGCGATGGAAGGATGCACATCGTCGAGGGTTGACCGGTGAGGTGCTGAAGGAAGAAGCCGATCTTTACGAGCGAGCTGACGGATCGCACCACTGGTCTCGTTGGGAACTTCGTCCTTGGTACAATATTTCCGGAGAAATCGGCGGTATAGTAATCTTTACAGAAGACATTACAGAGCGTAAACAACAGGAAGTGCAGCTTCAGATTTTAAATGAAGAGTTGGAACAGAGAGTTAAAGATCGGACACGGGAGCTGATTGAAACGCAGCATCAGTATTTGCACGCGGAGAAACTTGCGGCGATCGGCAAGCTCTCCGCTTCAATCGCCCATGAAGTGAACAGCCCATTACAGTCAATTCTCACAGTCTTGAAGAGTGTGAGCAGGCAGACGATTTTGGAGGAGATGGATCTGAAATTAATTGAGATGGCAATTGGCGAAGGGGACCGAATAAAAGGACTCATCCGTAGCCTTCAGGACTTCTACCGTCCTTCCCCAAGGAAAAAGTCACTGCTGGATATTAACAGTACCCTCGATTTGCTGCTTCTGTTGCAGAAGAGCGAACTTAAGAGCAAGGGTATTCTTGTGGAGCTTGATTATGATGATCGGTTGCCAATAATATCTGCAATTCCTGACCAAATTAAACAGGTTTTTCTTAACCTGCTGACCAATGCGAAGGAAGCTTGTTTACAAGGCGGAGTAATCACAGTCCGTACTCGGCAGCAAGGTGATGAAGTCGCGGTTGTCATTAAAGATACCGGAGTAGGTATCAAGCCCGAACAGATGGATCAGATATTTCGTCCTTTCTACACCACAAAATCTGCGGTCAAAGGAACGGGCCTGGGATTGTCAGTCAGTTATGGCATCGTCAAAAATCACGGAGGAGAAATTCTTGTGAGAAGCAAGCCAGGGGAAGGTGCGACCTTTACCGTTTTGTTGCCCATTTGTAAATCCGATCTAGTTGAAATCCAGTGAGATCGTGCTGGTCTTCGACGCTAATCTGGAAAGCGCCAAATTCTTGAACTGGAAACCTGTTTATGTAGTTCACTAGCCAGATCTACCAGTTGCTTGACGCTACGGCCCAGGCGATCCAGCAAACAACCAGAGCGCCGTTCTCGCGCAGCATTTCGAGGGCCTTGCCCAAGCCAGGCTACTCGGCACGGGTGCCGCCGGCACGATCCATTTGAGAGCCTCCGGCCAGTACGATGAACTTGTCCGGGGGAGCAGTTGGTCGGCATGTTGTTCGTACCCGATCCCTATGCTGGAGCGGATTCTCTCCCGCCCAACATGAACCTGGCCTGGAGATGCCTGATATACATCGGCATCGTGTGGGCCGAAGAGATGAAGAGGCTTGATATCGATCAAGGACAGGTCAAGGCAAACAGAGGCGTGCCGGGCGTGGACCAAATTCCCATCGACGATTTCATGGCCTTTGCTCGTGAAAACTGGAGTAAGATCCGTACGTCTGTCTTTGCAGGCACCTACAAACCTTTGCCGATCAAAAGGGTGGATATCCCCAAAGCAACGGGGGCACTCGTCTCCTGGGGATTCCCGGCGTGCTTGACCGCTTGATCCAGCAACCCATTGCCCAGGTATAACGCTACCTTGAACTTGCCGACCAGTCTGTTGATTTTAGCTGCCAGCTCCGCCAGAGCGGTGGCATTCGCATTGACATGAGAACTGCTTGCGGTCATGTCGGTGGCGGCGCTGTTGACCTCGGCGATGTCCTGGGTGATCGAGGCGGTCATCACGGAACTCTGCGCGACGTTTTCGTTCACTTCCTGGATTCCGGCGGAGGCCTGGGCAATGTTGCCCGCGATATCGGAGGTGGTGGCGGTCTGCTCTTCGACAGCGGCAGCAATTGAGCTGACGATATCATCGACTTTGCCGATCACCGTGACGATTTCGCCGATCTCCCTGACGCTGACCTCTGTAGAGAGCTGGACATTTTCGATCTGTTCGCGAATCTGCTGGGTAGCCTGCGAAGTCTGTTTGGCCAACTCCTTGATTTCGTTGGCCACGACGGCGAACCCCTTGCCGGCTTCGCCGGCGCGGGCCGCTTCGATAGTGGCATTCAAGGCCAGCAGGTTGGTCTGCTCGGATATCTCGGTTATGACCTCCGTGACCCTCGATATCGCCTGGGCTGCTTTCCCCAATTCTTTGATTTTTTTAGATATTTCCGTCGTTTTCTCAACCGCTTCACCGGTAATTGACCGGGCTGATTCGGAATTCCGGGCGATTTCGCCGACACTGGTCGTCATCTCTTCGGTGGCGGTGGCCATCATGCTGAGGTTGGTGGCTGCCTCTTCCATGGCGGTAGCGACGGAGGCGATTATTGGCACTCATCTCTTCGGCCGCCGTCGCCACGGTGCTGGCCTTGCCGGCAGTCTGCCCGGCTCCGGCAGCCATCTGCTGCGAAATCGATGTAAGCTCCGCAGAAGCGGAGGAGAGCGTCGCGGCGTTGTCAGCGATGTCCTTGATCATCGCTTGCAGTCCGCCCAGAAAGGTGTTGAACCAAGTGGCCATTTCCCCCACTTCATCCCGGGTCGCCACCTCGAGGCGCTGGGTGAGGTCCCCTTCTCCCTGAGCAATGTCCTTCAGGCGGGCGACGGCATGGTTAATCGGCCGGGTGATCCCCTGGGAGATGAAGAAGGCCAGCATCAGGGAAATCACCAGTGACGCAGCCGAGGTCAAAGCCAGGGCCAGCAGGGATTTCGTCTCCTGACTTTTCTTCTCGGCGGCATGACTCAACAATCATTGGTGAGATGCTGCTCGACCTCTTGCAGGATATCGATCTTTCGGGTGATCGTGTTGAACACTGAGCGGAGTCGATGCCGAACTCGGCCTTTCTAAGCCTGACTTCCTGTCGGCGATATCCCTCATGTTCTGCACCTCGATCACCGCCTGGTCGGACATCTTCTTTTGGAAAAAATCATTTTGTCCCGGAGTGGCCAATAGCTTGAATAAGTCGACAAAAACCGACTGCTCCGTCACCAGGGAAGACCCTCGCGTATTATCATGAAAAGCCCATTTGCATGTGAGGCTTTATCACCAATCTCCATCGAGTATCTTCCTGATCTTCTGCAATAGCGAGGTCGGAATAATCGGTTTTGGTATAAATAGCAGGCCTTCTCTTTCTCTCTCATCGAAGATGTCAACATCATAACCGCTGGTAAACAGGCATTTGATATCCGGCCGTAATTTCTGAATTTCAAGGCAGGCTTCCTTGCCGTTTTTATTGGGCATGATAACATCGAGGATAATCAGATCGATTTGGTCCTGATGTGCGATGAATTTGCTGACGGCATCTTCGCCATCCGCCGCCTCGACCACCGTATAGCCGAATGTTTCGAGGATCTGCCGGGTGAGGTTCCTTGAGGCGGTATCGTCTTCGGCCAGCAGGATCGTCTCGGTACCGCCTGTCGGATGGGGCTCCGGTGCATTTGCTTTCGCTGCCGACACGGGCCGGGCAAGCGGCAGAAAAATCTTGAAGGTTGTTCCTTTGCCCGGTTCGCTGTAACAGTTTATAAAGCCGTTGTGCTGCTGGACGATTCCGTAGACGATGGCAAGCCCGAGACCGGTCCCCCTGCCGATTTCCTTGGTGGTGAAGAACGGCTCGAATATCCTTTGCGCCGTTTCTTTGTCCATGCCGACTCCGTCGTCGCTGCAGGTGAGGGAAACGTACCTGCCGGGGGTCCCGTAGCCGTGGACCCGGATGAATTCCCGGTCCAGTTCCACTACCTCAGTGCCGATGCTGAATATGCCCCCCTGCGGCATGGCATCCCTAGCATTGGCGGCAAGGTTCATCAGGACCTGCTCAATCTGCACCGGGTCGGCCATTACTGTCATGTCTTCTTCGCTGAGTGTGGTTCTGACCTCGATATCCTCCCGCAGCAGCCTGATCAGCAGTTTTTCGATTTTGCCGATTATATCGTTCAGGTTTGTGGGTTGAGTTTCGACGAGTGTTTTTCTGCTGAAGGCGAGCAGCGACTGGGTCAGGCCGGTGGCCCGCTCCGCAGAGGCAAGAATCTGGCGTACGTCGTGGGCCAGCGGGTCATCCTTGGCCAATTTTATGGTGAGCAGAGTCGCATGACCGATGATTACCGTAAGCATATTGTTGAAGTCATGGGCAATCCCCCCCGCAAAGGTGCCCATGGCCTCCATCTTTTGCGCCTGCCTAAGCTGCATTTCCAGGTTTTTCCGCCCGGTGATATCCCTGATCACGCCGGCCGAGTGCCATTTCCCTTTAATAAGCAATCCGGAAATTGAGAGTTCGATGGGCAACTCCGAGCCATCCTTGCGCAGGGCCGACACTTCGTAGACCTTGCCGATCATCGCCCCTTGCCCGGTTTCCACGAACCTCTCAAACCCCTTCCGGTGCGGGTGCCGGAAGCGCACCGGCATGTTGGTGTCGGCGGTTCGTGCCCTCATCT
>JAEYNP010000105.1 GCA_023412495.1 Pseudomonadota bacterium | reverse complement strand
GGACTGAGGACTGAGGACTGAGGACTGAGGACTGAGGACTGAGGACTGAGGACTGAGGACTGAGGACTGAGGACTGAGGACTGAGGACTGAGGACTGAGGACTGAGGACTGAGGACTGAGGAAAGGTAAATCGGCCAAGTACCGAAGGAAAGGAAAACTCAGTCCTCATAGCTCAGTCCTCAGTCCTATTTTGCGGTCCTCAGTCCTATTTTTTTGCTTTCTCCGGCGGCCAGGATGATGAACCGGTCCCGGGCCTCCCGATCCTTCGCCAGGGCCTGCTCGAGAGCGGCCAGCGGCTCTCCGTAGCCGGTATCTGCCAGGTGAAATGTGTTGTAATGGACCGGCAGCACCAGCGGTTGCCCGAGGTCGGTATAGGCCTTGAGACACTCCTCGGGATTCATATGGCCGTAAGCCATGAACCAGCGCGGGTCGTAATCGCCGATGGGCAGGATGGCCAACCGGAAGTTTCCGAATTTTTGTCTGGCAGCCCTGAAATAGTCGCCGCCGCCGTAGCCGCTGTCGCCGACGAAATAGATATTTCCGCCCGGACCTTCGATGGTGAATGCCGCCCACAGGGCCATGTTGCGGTCGAACACGCCTCTTGCCGACCAGTGGTGCATGGGTTCGAGATGGACCGCCACCTCTGGGGCTATCTGCACCTTTGCCCCCCAGTCATAGACCTCGGTGACGATCTGCGGGTCGTGGCCGGCAATGATGGTCTCATTGCCGAGCGGCATGATGATCCGGGGCCGGTGCGCGGCCCACAGTCTGGCGATCGTCGCGAGATCGAGATGATCGTAGTGGTTGTGGCTGACCAGGACAACATCGATCGGCGGCAGCTTCTCGAAGGCGATCCCGGGTGGATGGACTCGCCGCGGTCCGGCCCACTGCACCGGGCTGGCCCGCTCTGACCAGACCGGATCGGTGAGGATATTGAGTCCCTGGGTCTGGATGAGCACGGTGACATGGCCGACCATGGAAACGCGCAGGGCGGTGCCGAAAACCCGTTCCGGCGGCTGGTCGTAAGCCGGCAGCTCGGCATACTCCGGCCAAAACCGCTTCTCCGCGGTCAACCGCCACTTCAGGAAATCACCGAAGCTCTTGTGCATCGGCTTGCCGGGGTTGAAGAATCTGCGTCCGTCGAAATGATCGGAGAGAGACCCGCCATGATACTTGGTGCAACCGCCATATAAAAATCCCGCAGCGCCTAACACAACTGCCATAATAAAGAATCTCATGCCCTCTCCATTTCCTCACCTTTTGTTACCGCAGAACCCGGGTTACTGCCGTTCCAATCCACCTGTTGTCAAAAATAATGCATCACCCGGTAATGTCATGGATTTTTCATCATTAAAAACAACCGTACGGATCCTGCGCCGATCCTACATTGCCAGACTCGAAAAGCCGGCTTATCTTTAGGAAAAGAAGAATTATCCATCAACAAATTAACTTCGGGCCATGAAAAAACATTTCCTCGTCACCATCAGCAACGATACCGAAAATCTGTACGGCGCACGGTTTGCCTGCTCGTTTTTCAATTCCACCGAGGAACACGCGTTAACTCTTCTGCACATCTGCAGGCTGGACGGCAACGATATGAACAAGGCCCTGATGGAGATGTGGACCAACCCCGACGACTTGCAAAACCAAATCTCCATCGGCGCCATGCGGGCCATTGAGAAATCAAGACAGCTCCTCAACGGCTGCAGCTTTTCCATCGACCAGGTGATCACCAAGACCGTGGCCGAGCGCTACGGCAAGGTCAAGGACATCCTCGTCGAAGGGGCGCAGGGACTCTACGACGCAATCATCCTCGGACGCCGGGCGACCTACGCCTTCCAGTGGATGTTCGAGAAGCCCGCCGACGAGACTGCCCACGCCATGATCCGGGAGAGCTGCTGCACCTCGCCCCTATGGATCTGCCCCGAGCTCGAGCCCGGCCGAAAGAATGTGCTGCTCTGCGTCGACGGTTCGACAGACAGTCTTCGGGCTGTGGACCATGTAGGCTACATTTTGGCTGACCAGGACCAGCATGCCGTCACCCTCTTCCATGTCGAGAACGGCGCGAGAAGCAATTCCGACGAGCTGTTCGCACAGGCAACGAAAATTCTCAATGAGCACGGAGTTCGCGACGACCGGATCGACCGGCAGTGCACCTGGGGACTCTCCGTCCCCGGCTCGATCCTCGGCGAATCCGTCAAGGGCGGCTATGCGGCGGTAGCCGTCGGCCTGCACGGCCAGGAGCACGGCCTGCTCAAGGAGATCAACCTGGCGGGGGGAACCACCGCCAAGCTCATCAGCAAGATCGAGAAGGCAGCCCTCTGGTGCTGCCGCTGAGCCGTTTCGTCAGGCCGCCCGCCTCCTGAGCGGGGAAATCGGGAAGAGAGGCTCGTCCGGCGGGATCTCTGGGTCTCCGGCGGGAACAGTCGGCGCCGGAGCAGAGAGTTCCAGGAACATTCCCACCTTCCGCAGAGCCTCGAGCAGCGCCCTGTTGATCGGCATCCGTGCGGCCCCGAGCCCCGGATGCAGCGCGCTAATCCGCAAGCCGGCCTCGCTGAAGAGCGGCATGGGCGAATGTTCATCATCTCCGCCAGGGGGAGTGATGTCAGCGAGTCTTTCCTTCATGATCCTGCACATTGCCAGTCTGGGAATGCCCTCTCGGTCTCGATTGCCGGCAAACCCGAAGAGCCGGCAGACCACCGCCCGGTGGCTGTACTGTGAACAACCCCAGAGGCCGGCCTCGGTGAAGTCGGCGCGGTAGAGGATACATTGCCTTTCATCGCCGTTTTTTTCCAGTCTTTTGAGGATAAGCTCGGCCTGATGCGTCCGAAACAGCTCAAAGGCCAGAGGTATGCACTCCAGAACCGTCGCCTCGACCTTTTCCGAGCGGCAGCATTGACCGCATCCGGCGGGACAGGCAAGATTCGTCCCGGCGGCATATTCCGCCACCGCCGCATCGAGACTCCGATACAATTCCAGAACCTGGCTCTCCAATTCCTGCAGCATAAATTTTGTTGGTGAGATGGATGAAGATCCCGGAGAAACCCGGGCTGGGAAGCCCTTGAAAAAGCAGGGCAGCAGATGATTACACTATTTTCGGCGATTTGCAAGAGGGACTCGCAAATCCCGCCAGCAGGATCTCGCGGCCAATTTCGCGCAGAAACGGCGGCGACTACTTTCTGATATACCTGTTGCGCCAGCCGCCCAGCGGCGTGCAGACCGGCTTCAATATCTTGCTCACGTCCCGGGCCATCTCCACCACGTAAAAGGCGTTGGCGTCGATCTCCTGCACCTTGGGAATCATCCATTTCAGGTCCCGGCGGCGGCAGACGATGTACAATTCGCTCACCGGGCCGTTCATGCCTTCGCCCTGGAAGACCGTGACCGGCTGCCTCTTGCTGCGGAAATCATCGGCCATCCTCTGCCCGTCCTGCTGGGTGAAGACCTTGAGGATGATCATGCCGAAGGCCAGTTTCTTCTCGACCAGGATGCCGATGACGTTGCCGGAGGCAAAGCCCAGGGAGTAGAAGATCACCAGGATCGGCGTCTGGTTCACCTGATTGATGACCGTGCTCACCACGGAAATCCAGATGGTCACCTCGAAGACGGCAAGCCAGAAAGCCAGCACCGACCGTCCCTGGACCGTGACGATGGTGCGGACGGTCCCAAAGGATACGTCGCAGATCCGGGCAAAAAAGACCATGAGGCCGGTGAACAGGACATGCAGGTCAAGAATGGAAGCAAAATCGACAAGGGAGGGGAAGCTCATGAAAGTACTGCTGATACAGGGTGTGTTGGTTACTGCAACGCCGCCCCGGTAATTTCAACCGGTCGGCACATGTCACGGCAAATGTTGAATTGTCTCCAATTTTCGGTTGGGGAGGATTTTCTTCTCCAGGGCCATCTCCATCAGCTGAGCAGCAGGGAATCCATCGCCAACTCCTCCCCTTGCGCCTCGTAGAAGTGGGCGAGCAGGTCCTTGACGGTCAGGTTCTCCTTGTCGCGGCCGCCCAGATCCAGCAGCACCCGGCCCTGATGGAGCATGAGCAGCCGATTGCCGAAGGTGATGGCATGCTTCATGTTGTGGGTGATCATGAGGGTGGTGAGCTTGCGGCCGCGGACGATCTCCTGGGTGAGGTTCAGGATCTGCCCGGCGGTCTTGGGGTCGAGCGCCGCGATATGCTCGTCGAGGAGCAGGACCTCCGGCTTGACCATCGTCGCCATGAGCATGGTCAAGGCCTGGCGCTGGCCGCCCGAGAGCAGGCCGACCTTGTCGAGCAGCCGGTTCTCGAGGCCCAGGCCAAGCTGCTTCAGCTCCTCGCGGAACCGCTCCCGGTCCCTGGCCTTCACCCCTCTCCCCAAGCCCCGCCGCTGCCCGCGCAGGCTGGCGAGAGCCATATTCTGCTCGATAGTGGCCGAGGGGCAGGTGCCGAGCAGGGGGTTCTGGAAGACCCGGGCGATGAGCCCCGCCCGCTTGTGCTCGGGCCAGCCGGTCACGTCGTGGCCGCCGATGAAGATCCTCCCGGAATCGGGGAAGAAGCCGCCGGCGATACAGTTCTGGAGCGTCGATTTGCCGGCGCCGTTCGAGCCGATCACCGTCACGAAGTCGCCCTCATCGAGTTGGAGGCTGATGTCGTTCAGGGCGAAGACCTCGTTGACGCTCCCCTTGTGGAAGTATTTGACTATGTTTTCGAGCTTGATCACCGCGCTATCAGTCTTTTTTTCAGGTTGGGTGTAATGAGGGCGCCGATCACCAGGATGGCGGTGATGAGGTTCAGGTCGCTCGGGTTGAAGCGGAAGTCGCCCAGCTCCAGGCCAAGGGCGAGCGCGATCGCCAGCCGGTAGACGATCGAGCCGAGCACCGCGGCGATGAAGGCCCGGGCCATGGTCTGGCAGCCGAAGACCGTCTCGCCAATGATCACCGAGGCGAGCCCCGCCACGATGGTGCCGATCCCCATCCCCACGTCCGCCGCCCCCTGGTTCTGGGCGACGAGCGCCCCGCTCAGGGCCACCAGGCCGTTGGAAAGCCCCACGCCCAGGATGATGATGAAATGGGTGTTGACCCCGAGGCTTCTGATCATCTGCGGGTTGTCGCCGGTGGCGAGAACCGCCTGGCCGATCTCGGTGCCCATGAACCAGATGATGAAGCCGAGCACCAGCAAGGCAAAGGCCCCGAAGACCAAGAGACCGGCATAATGGGCGGGAATGCCCAGCCCGCTCACCGCGTCGAAAACTGTCTGCTGCCCGAGGAGAGCAATGTTCGGCCCGGCCATGATCCGGATGTTGATGGAGTAAAGGGCGATCATCGTCAGAATCGAGGCGAGCAGGTGGAGGATCTTGAACTTGGTGTTCAGGACCGCCGTGGTGACACCCGCGGCGAAACCGCCGGCAAGGGCCAGCAGCAGCGACAGGTACGGATTGATGCCGCCGGTGATCGCCACCGCCGAGATGGAGGCCCCGAGGGGCAGGCTGCCGTCGACGGTGAGGTCGGGAAAGTCGAGGATCCGGAAGGTCAGGTAGACGCCGATGACCATGATGCCGTAGACCAGTCCCTGCTCCACGGCACCGAGCGCTGCATAGAATGTCATGCTGGGCGGCTGTCCTTATTGATAGACTTCCGAGGCCTTGGAGAGCAGTTCCGCGGGAGGTTCGAGCCCCATCTGCCTGGAGTACCCGGCGTTGATGTGCAGCTGCAGTTCCTTCTGGAATTCCACCGGGATGCTCTCCGGCTTCTCGCCCTTCAGGATCCGCTCGGCGATCGCGCCGGTCTGGTAGCCGTGCCTGTAGTAATCAAAACCCATGGCCGCGACCGCGCCCCGCTTCACCGAGTCGACATCGGCAGCGAATATCGGCAGCTTGTTCTGCACCCCGACCTTGATCACCGACTCCAGGGCGGAGACGATGGTGTTATCCGTGGGGATGAAGACGGCATCGGCCCGGCCGACCAGGCTTTTCGCGGCCTGGTGAACGTCGGCGGTCTTGGAGGCGGTGGCCTCCACGGTCTCGAAGCCGAGTTTTTCGCTCAGTTCCTTGATGGTCGCGATCGTGGCCTTGGAGTTGGCCTCGCCGGCGTTGTACAGCAGCCCGAGCTTCTTGAGATCCTTCTTGTAGGCCATGACCATCCGCAGATGCTCCTCGACCGGCAGCAGGTCGGACACCCCGGTCACGCCGGGATCGGGTTTGGCAAGGTCCTTCACCAGGCCGGCCGCCACCGGGTCGGTCACCGCAGTGAACAGAAGCGGCCGCTTGAGGTCGGCCGGGGCCTTGGCCAGGGCCTGGGCGCAGGTCTGGGCGGAAGGCGTCGCGATGGCCACCAGCAGGTCTGCCTTCTCCCCCACCATCTGCTGGGCGATCTGGTTGGCGGTGCCCATGTTCGCCTGGGCATTGT
Source organism: Pseudomonadota bacterium (assembly GCA_023412495.1). The sequence goes on along the minus strand of JAEYNP010000105.1, from coordinate 178,039 downwards.
GGACCTTGTATTCCGCCTCGACTCCTTTTTCCTTGAGGTAATCCTGGAACCCGCGCAGAACGGCGTCAAGCGCGGGATGCTCGACAAATTGGCTGACAGAGATGGTGACACCATGGGCGGTGTAGCCCTGCAGGCTGATGCCGATGGTTAACAATGCAGCCAAGAACAGCTTTTTCATCGTCTATTCCTCCCCAAATTGCTCATTTACTCAATGTCCCTTCATGTTCCTGATACACCGGTCCGCAAACATCTAGCCGATTCTCCGAGGAAGGTCAACCGAGGATTCGCGACTGCGCCGGTTTTGTTGGGATGAATTATTTTTGGCAGCGACGAAATGCTTCTTTGGATCCGCAGGTAGGGCTGGTGCCCGAAGCGCTCCGGCTTTTTTCCTGCGCCATTTTTCTCCGCTGTCCAAGTCAACCGCGAGGAATCCATGACGGCCGATACCGCAGGGCTTTGGCTGAGCCCTCCTGCCCCCGCTGATCGCTGACTTGACACATCCTGCCGTGGTCGTTACATTTGAGCCTTACAAAAAATAAGGGCTACCGCATTCCCGCCGGACGAAAAGACGATCTCGCCGTTGGCAGTGGCTCGCCATCCCCATTTTCTTTCGCTGTGGTAAACGCATGTTGCTCAGCGCCAAACCTGAACCAAACGACCACTATTACGAAAGTAACGAGGCCCATCTGCGCGATGAGCTGAAGAAGCTGGATTTGCTCATCGCACGCCGCGTCGCCGTGTTGCGCGCGCGGCATCGGGCCGAACCGGGCATGTCGGCCGCCAAAGGATTGTATATCTCCGATACCGAAGTCGACGAACTGCTGGATGAAGTGGAAATGCCGCCGGGCGAATCGCCCGCTGCAACCGGCTATGATGACAATCTGGCCCTGTTCCGGCACTCCATGGACGAAAAAATCGCCGGCAGCGCCGATCGAGAGGTGGTGCTGACCCTGCCTCGGCTGGCCGCTTTGTTTACGCTGTCTTCTTTTGAACTGCAGGCCGTCGTCATCTGCCTGGCACCCGAGTTGCGGCGCAAATACGATACCTTGTACGCCTATGTACAGGATGATATCACTCGCAAGAAACCGAGTGTCGACTTGATCCTGGACCTGCTCTGCTCCTCCGAGGAGGAGCGCTGGCGGCGGATGGCGGTCTTTTCGGATCATGGAGCGTTGGCGCGTCATGGCATCCTGCATACGGTGGAAGATCCCCGAAGTCCTTCCGGCAGCAGCGGATTGGCCCGGTTCCTGAGCCTCGACCCACGTATTCTGAATTTCCTGCTGGGGAACAACGATCTGGACGAAGGACTCGGCGACAGTATCCGGTGGGCTCGCCCCTCCGCCGGCGATGCGGCGTTCATCGTCGACCCGGCAGCGCGAACCCGGCTGGCCAACCTCCTCGGGCGCCATGCGTACGGCAGTACATCCTCACCCCGTCCATTGACGATTTATCTGCAGGGCCCCCGGGGTGTCGGCAAACGCGCGCTCGCCTCCGACCTGTGCGGGCAGTTCCACCAACCGCTGCTGGTTCTCGACCTGGAACTGCTCCGTACCCGTAAGACCGATGCGGCTGCCGCGTGGCGTGCGGCCCTCCGCGAGATAATTCTCAACAACGCGGCGCTCTATATCGCGCCCGCGGATGTGCTCTTCGAAGGGCAAGGCGGGAATGTCTGGCTGACGGAGCTCGCGCAGTGCCTGAAAAAGTTCGGCCGCCTGACGTTTCTTGCGGGCCGGGGGCCGTGGCCGGTGCAAGCTCCCCTGGAGCCCGCAGCCCTTTGCCCCGTGGAACTTTCGTTGCCGGACGTTCCCGGGCGTCAGGCGGTCTGGACCCGTGCCCTGGCGCAACTCGACAGCCAAGTCGACCCCGACTGGGCCGGTGAACTGGCCGAGCGCTTTCGCCTCACCCCCGGGCAAATTCGCGACGCCGCCAACCGGGCCGAACAGTTGTCCGTGATGCGGGACGGAGAACCGGCGACGACGCTTGCGGATCTTTATGTGGCCAGCCGCCTTCAGTCCCACCACAAATTGGGGGACCTGGCAGTCAAGCTTCAGACCCATTGCAGTTGGGAGGATATCGTCCTGCCCCGAGACAGGGTGGATCAGCTCAAGGAGATCTGTGCCCAGCTGATCCATCGCCACCGCGTGTTCCGCCAATGGGGCTTTGGCGAAAAGATCTCGCGCGGCCGCGGGCTCAGCGTCCTTTTCTTCGGGGCTTCCGGCACCGGCAAAACATTGGCCGCCGAGGTCATCGCCCATGCGCTGCGCCTGGAGTTGTACCGCATCGACTTGTCCGGGGTGGTCAGCAAATACATCGGCGAAACGGAAAAAAACCTCGCACGGATTTTTCAGGAGGCCGAGGCCGGCAATGCCATTCTTTTCTTTGACGAGGCGGATGCCCTATTCGGCAAGCGCACCCAGGTCTCCGATGCCCACGACCGCTATGCCAACATTGAAACAAGCTACCTGCTGCAGCGCATGGAGGACTATGAGGGCATGGCCATTCTGGCTACCAATCTGCGCGACAACATGGATGATGCCTTCACCCGGCGTCTGCGCTTTATCGTGGAATTCCCTTTTCCCGATGCGGCCGCCCGGCGGGAGATATGGCGCAAACACCTTCCCCGCCAGGCTCCCGTCGCCGAGGAACTGGACTTCGAGTGGCTGGGCCGCCGGTTTTCGATCAGCGGCGGCAACATCAAAAACATCGTCCTCAATGCCGCCTTCCTGGCCGCCGCGGAAGGTGGCGCGATAACCATGAAACACGTGGTGCGCGGCGCCCGGCGGGAATTCGAGAAAATCGGCAAGGTCTGGGACGAGACGCTTTTCCATGGTTCAGGCGGATGAAGGTATCCGGCGAACAGCGCCTGAAAAATTACCGGCTCGCGTGCGAGGATCGATCCGATCGAGGATTTATTACTTGCGGCGTCTAACATATTTTAGTAGTTTTTGTTAAATCGTTTTTCCTATTTTTCTATCCCTTTGTGGGGGATTAGGCAAATCTCTCCTTGAGGGCAAGACAGCGATGTTCCAAGATCTTGACAAGACGCTTCAGGCCATCTTCGAGGATCCGGCAGCGCCTCCGGCGTTGCGCGATGCTGACGTGAGCTTTGAGACGCCGGACAAAAATTACACGCCGAACCAGGCTACCCTCAATCTTTTTCTGCATGAAATCAAGGAGAACCGCGACCTGCGCGACCCCGAGCCCATTCAGGTGTTCGAAAACGGTATATATACGAGGCGTCTGCCGCCGCTGCGGGTCGCATGCTCCTATCTGGTCACCGGCTGGTCCAGCCAGACCGGAGCGCTGAGGGTCGCCGAGGAGCATCAACTGCTGGGCCAGGCGCTGGGATGGCTGAGCGGCTTCGATCCGATCCCGCAGCCTTACTGGCGCGGGACATTGAGCGATCAGCCATACCCACCGCCGACGATGGTGGCGCAGATGGAGGGCGCAAAGTCCCTGGGAGAATTCTGGAACGCGCTGGGCATAGCGCCCCGGCCTGCCTTCACCCTGCAGGTAACGGTGGCGTTGGCGCTGGCGGTGGAGCATCCGCTCGGTCCGGAGACGATTTCGCACGAAACGCGTCTGGGCTTGACCGGTCATCCCTTGCACAGCGCCTTCCTCATAGGCGGAAGGGTGCGCGCCGCCGATTCGAATGCGCCCCTGGCTGCCGCGATTACCATCAAGGAATTGGGACGCACCGTGCAGACGGATCAGTCGGGCCGCTATCGCTTCTCGGGCCTTGCATCGGGAAATTACACCCTGCAGGCAGCCGCTGCGGGGTTTGCTTCGGCGGACATGCCGGCGGAAGTGCCGGCGGCGGCCGGGCAGAAATATGATTTTGCATTGAATTCACTTTAGGAGCCTGTGACCCAGTCCACTTGGTCCACTCGGTCCACCCTTTCCAGCCGGGCTACGGCATCCTTCGAGAATGCTGCGGATATCACATAGACTCCAAGGAGGGCGAGCAGATGGCCGGTAAAGCAGTCGCAGTGACAGGGGAAGTCACACCCAAGCCGGTGGACGATCCCTTGGGAACCTGGCAGCCGGGCCCAATAATCTATGAAACGCACGACCACTTGACCATCGGCGGGCAACCCGTCATTTTCAGGGCCAGCTGCACTTTTACATTCCTACCCAACTCGACGACGACCAAACCGCCCGATCAGGTGATCCTGTCCGCCGGCGCGACTGTCTTGCGAGGTGAACAGATCCCTGTCCTGGTCAATGACGATTCCGCCACCGGAGCCGCCGGAAACCAGTTGAGAGTGGAAACAAGCAATAAACTCAGAAGCGCCTAGGCGCATAACAAAGCGAGCTGATCCCTGAAAGAACCCTAGCAGAGGAGACATGCCATGCCACAATATAAAGCACCCGGCGTCTATGTGGAGGAAGTTGCCGGTACGCCGCCCATCGTCGGTGTCGGTACCAGCACGGCGGGTTTCATCGGGGTGGTCGATCCCAGCGTCGCCGATCCCGATGGCAAGGCCTTCGAGATGCCTTTCAGACCGGGCAGGCCGCTGGATCCGGCCAACCCCGTGGAGGAGGACCGGTTCGTCCTGACGGCGGAGGGCGAACCGGCGCTGGTCACCAACTGGGAACAGTTCAAGAACCAGTTCGGCGACTTCCATGCGGCCAACAGCACGCTGGCCCACGCCGTGTACGGTTTTTTCAACAATGGCGGCACTGTCTGCTGGGTCGCCCGGATCGGCGACATCACCGACGCCGATGCCGTGGCCGAGGTGCTCAAGCGTTTCGAGGCCATCGATGAAATAGCCATTGTGGCCGCCCCCGGGGCGCTGGGTGCCGCCGTTCAACTGGCACTGATCGATCACTGCGTGAATATGAAGGACCGTTTCGCCATTCTCGACGGCCAGATCACCACGACCATCACCCCTGCGGCGATCATCCCGAGCGGCGTGCCCGCCAGCGACTTCGCCGCACTCTATTTCCCGCAGATCCACGTAGCGGACCCCGTCACCAATGAGCAGCTGGCCATGCCGCCCAGCGGGCATATGGCCGGCATCTACGCCCGTGTCGACCAGCAGCGCGGCGTGCACAAGGCGCCCGCCAACGAAGTGGTGCGCGGCGCGCTCGGCTTGACCTACCCGGTCTCGCGCAACGAGCAGGAGCTGCTCAACCCGGCAGGCGTCAACGCCATCCGCAACTTCAACGGCGCCATCACCGTCTGGGGCGCGCGCACCCTCGGCGGCGATGCCAACGGCGAGACCAAATACATCAATGTCCGCCGCCTGCTCAACTTTTTGCGCGAGTCGATCGAGCAGGGGACCAGGTTTGCCGTTTTCGAGCCCAATGCCCAGCCACTGTGGCAACGTATCGTGCGCAGCGTGAATGCATTTTTGACCAATGTCTGGCGCGACGGCGCACTGTTCGGCGTCACCCCGGAGCAGGCCTTCTACGTCAAATGCGATGAGACGACCAACCCGCCGGAAGTTCGGGAGCTGGGCCAGGTGGTCACCGAAATCGGTGTCGCCATCGTCAAGCCGGCGGAGTTTGTCATTTTCCGCATCTCCCAGGTGACGGGCACTGCGTCATGAGCGAGTGGACAATCATCGAATAATCCTTGAGGAGCAAAACCATGGCTACGGGACAGCGCGTTGATCCTTTTTTCAGTTACAACTTTCTGGTCGAACTGGACGGTGTCGTCCGCGCGTCCTTTCAGGAGGCGAGCGGGCTCGAGGCCACGATCGACCCCATCGAATACCGGGAGGGCGGCCAGAACACGACCGTGCGCAAACTACCGGGGGTGACGAAATACAGCAACATTGTCCTGAAGCGGGGCTTGACCACCGATGCCGATCTGTACGATTGGCATCGCCAGACGGTATTGGGCAACGTCGATTTCCGCCGCAACGGATCGATCATCGTGCTGGATCGCCAGGGCCTCGAAATCGCCCGCTGGGACTTCGTCGATGCCTGGCCGACCAAATACCACGTCTCCGACTTCAAAAGCACCGGCAACGAAGTGGCCATCGAAACGCTCGAGTTGGCGCACGAAGGCATTGAACGAAAATTCGGATAATCAATCAGGCTCAAGAGCAATCGACCATGTTCAAGACCGAGTACGAGTTTACCCTGCCCAAGGGGTATATGGAGGCCGACGGCAGCCTGCACAGGGACGGTATCATGCGGCTGGCGACGGCCGCGGACGAGATCCTGCCGCTGCAGGACCCGCGTGTGGGCAAAAACCCGGCGTATCTGCTGATCATTCTGCTCTCGCGGGTCGTGATCAGGCTGGGGAGCATCAAGCATATCACGCCCAAAACCATCGAGGATCTGTACACGGGCGATCTCAACTACCTGCAGGATGTCTACAACCGGATCAACGGCTACGCCGCCGAACGCATGCAGGTGGAATGCCCGGGCTGCCGCAAGGTCTTCGAAGTGGAGCCGGCGCCGCCGGGGGGATCCTAGGCTACCCCCTTGAACCGCTCCGTCGGGAGGTAGCCACCCTCGCCCTGCATTTTCACTGGTCGTATGAAACGATCATGGAAATGGAGCATCGGGAGCGCCGGGTCTGGGTTCGGGAGATTAGCCGTCTTCTCGCGCCCCAACCTTGAGTGAGGCAGATGAGATATGACAACGGATTCCCAGGATCGCGCTGATAACGCACAGACGGACGGCGCGCGGCACGAAACGACGCGCGGCCTCCCGCTTGCCGAGCCCCTGCTTCGATGCGCCAGCCGCATCGCTGGACGGGCGCTGCCCGGGAACTCGGTCCGGCGGTTTGCCGACGCCGTGCTTGATCGACACCGGACGGACGGACGAACGGCGGTATTCGCGCGGCAGGTCGAAGAGCGCCTGGCAGCATTCCGGCTTGAGGAGCCGGCACAGTTTTTTGATCGGCGGCAGATACCGGCGAGCCATCCTGCCGCCGAGCCCTGGGATGATCGACCCGACCAACGGGCTCAGCAAGCCGACCATGGGCCGTCCCGCACGCTGCCGCAACTGCCGTCACTCGGCAATCGCCTCGCCCCTGCGGGCCGGGCAGCCGGGACGGACGAAAAGAGAGCGCCGGCCGGGGCCGAGCCATTTGCCTCGCCATTGCCGGATGCCGTGATCCAAAGCCTGCCGTTGCGTCTGGATGAACCGGTGCGAAGGCTGATGGCCCGGATGCTCGACATCCGCATCCCGGCCGTCAAGATCTACGCCAATCAGGCGGCCGACCAGGTAGCCCGCCGGTTCCATGCCGATGCCGTGGCTTTCGGCGACAGCATTCTGTTCCGATCCGGGCGCTACGAGCCATCGACAGCGCGCGGGCTGGGGCTCCTGGGCCATGAATTGACCCACGCGGCCCAGGCCCGGATGCGGTCCGCCGGTCCGGCCGCATTCGATATGCCCGACACACCCGAGGGCGCGGCTCTCGCGGAGTCGACGGCGCTGGCCAATGAACGGCGGATCCTGAACCGGCTGTCCGGCTCTCCGGCGCCGGGGCAGACGGGCATGTTTTCTACTCCCGGCAGCTTTTCCGCGCCGCGGGCCCCGGCAGCGAAACCGCCCGCGGTTCAAACAGCCGCGACCGACCGCGCCGTCGCCGGCGATACCGTCACGCATGACCCGATGGACTCATTTCCTTCGGCGCAGCTGCAACAGATCAAGGATGCCGTATACCGGGACCTGATGGAGCGGCTGCGCACGGAATTCGAACGAGGAGGCTGAACGGCCATGGCGCTGGAAAAGGCAACCATCATCAACCTGGAGACCAACGAGCGGATTCCCGTGATGTTCAACCCCGAGGAGTATTCCCTGGACATGGGCAACACCATCGCCGAAATCGGCATCCCCGGCCTGGAAAAGTCCCCCGTCCAGTACGTCCGGGGCAATATCCGCACGCTCCAGATGGAATTGTTCTTCGACACCTATGACAAAAAACCCCCGCAGGATGTGCGCCGGTTGACGCGGCGGATCACCGCGCTGCTGGAAAAGACGCCCGTCACCCAGGCGCCGCCCGTGCTGCTGGTTACCTGGGGCAGCCTGCAGTTTGTGTGCGTGCTGGAGAAGGTGGGCCAGAAATTCATCATGTTCCTCGACGACGGAACGCCCGTGCGCGCCCGGCTCAACGTCGCCTTCAAGGAATTCGAACAGGTGGAGGTGCAGATCGAAAGCGGTATTTCCCTCGGCCCGCCCACCGTGCACAATCTGCTGGAAGGAGAAGACCTGAGCAAGCTGGCCTATGAATTTCTGGGCGATCCCGGCGCCTGGCGCCGGATCGCCGAAGAGAACAATATCGACGATCCCCGCCGCATTCCTCCCGGAACGAGGCTGCTGATCCCGTCGCAAAAGACCCCCTAGGAGGCTGTCAGAGAATAGCAATTTTCGCTCAGGTCGAGGCAAACTCGAAACCGGAAGCATATACTTAATATTCTTAGGATAATTTTTTCGAGTTTAACAAAGATATGAGGGAAAAGGGCATTCTCGAGCAGCCTCCTAGGAAACGGAGGGCAATGGCAGGACATCCTTTTTACGCACCTGATTTTTCGGTCAAGATCGCGGGCCTGACCCTGGCGGCCGAGGTGCGCGGCGCCGTGCGCAGCATCACCTACGACAATAACATCGACGCTGCGGACATGTTCACGCTCCAGCTCAACAACGCCGACCTGAGCCTGACCGATTCAACCCTCTTCGATGTCGGCAAGTCGGTCGAGATCCACATGGGCTATGCGGGAAGCCTGCAGCCGATGATGCTCGGCGAGATAACGGCCGTCAGCCCATCGTTCCCGGAAGGCGGGGCGCCGAGCCTGTCGGTCACCGGCTATGACAAATCCCATCGGATGCGGCACAACAGTCCGCCCGGAAAGACCTTCACGCACCTGAACGACAGCCTGATCGCAGCCCAGATCGCGGCCGAAAACGGACTGGTGCCCATCGTCGACCCCACCCGGACGGTTCGCGAAAAAAGCCCTCAGCTCGGCAGCGACTGGGCGCTGCTCCAGGAGCTGGCCGACCGCAATCATTTTCAGCTCTTCGTCCACTGGGACAAGCTGTTCTTTCGTTTGCCGCGCCCCCAGACGCAGATGGTCACGCTTACCTGGGGCAAGAACCTGAACAGCTTCAACCCGCGCCTCTCCACCGCCGGACAGGTGGGCATCCAGGAGATCCGCAGCTATGACCATGAACTGGCCCAGACCATCGTGGCCGTCTTGCCGGCGATCGCCCTGGACACCGACCTGGACGATATCATCGAGCGCCTGGGCAGCGGTTTTGTCAATCAACTGACCTCCCTTGGCCGTTATGTGATTCGCGATGTCAAGGTCAGCGACTACTTCGATGCGCTGACCTTGGCCAAATCCATCCTGCAGCAGATCCTGGAAGGTCTCTACGAAGCTTCGGGAGCCTGCATCGGCATGACCGAGCTGCGGGCCGGCGACCTGATCGAGGTGCGAGGCGTCGGCAAACGTTTCAGCGGGAAATATCGCTTGAGCCGCGTCACCCATACCATCGACGAAAGCGGCTATCGCACGAGCTTCGAGGTGAGCCAGAAAGCTTCCGCCCTGCTGCTGCAGAGCCTGCGCAAAAAGCTTGTCGACTCCCCGCCGCCCAATAAACAGCCCAAGCAGGAGAGCGTCATGGTGGGCATCGTGCGCAACAATGTCGGCGACCCGAAAGGGCTGGGGCGGGTCCAGCTTTCCTTTCCCGAATTCTCCGAAGTCAACCTGAGCGAGTGGGCGCGCGTCGCCGGCTTCATGGCCGGAGGCGGGTCCAGGCCTGCCGATTCCTGGGGCAGCTATTTTCTGCCCGATATCGGCGATGAAGTGCTGGTGGCCTTCGAGCACGGCGATTTCAACCGGCCGGTGGTCATCGGCTCGTTGTGGAACGGCAAGGCGCGGCCCCCGGAAACCAATGAGGGCAAAAACGCCAGAAAGCTCCTGAAGACCAAAACCGGCATGCAGATACTCTTCGACGAGACATCGGGCCAGGAGAATCTGACGATCAAGGACAAGGCCGGCAGCACCATCACCCTCAAGGCCGACGGTTCGATCAGCATCACCGCGCCGGGCAATATCGAACTGAAGTCCACCGGCGGGGATATCAGCATCGAGGGGAAAAACGTGATGGTCAAGGTGGAGGGGACCATGGATGTCAACTAGGAGGCTGTCGGATCATGCACTTTTCCCGGCTCTGCGTTATTTCAGAATATTAATGCTCGCAATATTACTTATATGGCTGCGATTAATATACGAAAATGCCTTGATCTGAGCTCATCGAGGAGGAATGCATGATGAACACGGACATTCTCGGCCGCGGATTCGCGTTTCCACTGCAGACGAACTCACACGGCGGCATCCTCGAAGCGAGGCACGCCGAAAAGATCAAGCAGTCGATCCGCATCATCCTGGGCACCGGGCACGGTGAGCGGCTGATGCGCCCGACCTTCGGCTGCAACCTGCGCTCGCTGGTCTTTGCCCCCAACAACGCGGGCACGGCCAATCTGGCGCGCCACTTTGTCGAGGAAGGCTTGCGCAGATGGGAACCGCGCATCATCCTCGACGCGGTGACCGTGAAAAACGATCCGGCCCGGGACCGGCTCGTCATCGAGCTGGAATATCGCATTCGCGCGACCTACGAGCCGCAGAACCTGGTGTACCCGTTCTACCTGCAATCGTAGTTTCAGCAGCTTAGCCCACAAACTGCCCTCCACAAGGGGGGATAAATGCCTTCACGAAATTCGTTTCTCAAAAACAAGAAACGAATTCCTCAGGTACTAAAAGGTGGAAATATGGCAAGGGGAAGACTGGAACCGCCGAACCTGGATGATCGCACCTGGCAGCAAATCGTCGACCAGGCCCGGGCGCTGATCCCGACGTACGCCCCCCAATGGACGGATCACAACCCGAGCGATCCGGGCATCGCCCTGATCGAGCTGTTCGCCTTTCTGGTGGAGGGGTTGATCTATCGCCTGAATCGGGTGCCCGACAAAATGATGATCGAATTTTTCAACCTGATCGGCATCACCCGCGACCCGGCCACCCCGGCCTCGACCTGGCTGGTCTTCCGTCTGGCCCCCGGCGCACAGGCCCTGGAGGTGGACGCGGGCTATCAGATAGCCACCCGGCAGACCGAAGAAACCGAGGCGATCGTTTTCGAGACCGATGAAGCCTTAAGAATCCTTCCGACCAATCTGACGCGGGCGCTGTGCCTTTACCGCACCCGTGAATTCAACGAGCCGCGCTACCGCGACATCACTTCCCACATCGCCGATTCGCCGCTGAGCGGCTTCATGGAAGATATCGGCGGGCCGCACCTGGCGGAAGACCCGGTCGTCATCGCCCTCGGCTTCGATGCCAAAAGCGCGGAAGAGCTGCAACTGCGTCTGCGCCTGTCACGGCCGTTTGGCGCCGATGCGGCCCAGGTCATCTGGCGGTATTCGCGCGGGCAGGAACTCCCCGGCGAGTGGATCGTCCTGGTCGATATCGAGGACGGCACCGAAGGCCTGCGGAAAAACGGCCGGGTGCGGTTTCACGGGCCTGCCGATTGGGCCGCCCAGCGCCCCACGGATTGGGACTACCAGCCCGAGGCGGGCGCGCCGGCCCTCGATCAGCCGCTTTTCTGGATCGGCATCCGCATCGAAAAGCCCGAGGATGTTCCCCCTCTCACGGTCGGCATAGAGCATATCCTGTTCAATGCCATCCCTGCCTCCAATGCCTTGACCATCACCGAGGCGGAGTTTTTGGGGAACAGCAGCGAAAAGCCGTTTCAGTACTTCGACTTGAGGCATCCGCCCCTGTACAAGCAGGTCGGTTCCGCGACGCCCTTCGGGCACCTGCGGCTCCAGGTGCGCGAGCCCCGGCTGGGCGGCGGCTTCGACGACTGGATCGACTGGCAGCCGGTCGACGACTTTCCCGAAGGCCCCGGCCGGCACTTCCGTCTCGACCCGGTCACCGGAAGGGTGGACTTCGGCAACCACCATTCCTCCACCTCGCCCGACGGACGCGGCGCCATTCCGCCGCTGGGCAGTGAAATCCGGGCCCTTTCCTATCGATATGTCGCCGGCGACTCCCGGGGCAACGTGCCTTCCGGTACGGTGAACGCTATCCGCAAGGCCCTGACCGGGCTGGTGGCGGTCGCCAATCCGGGCCCGGCCACGGGAGGATCGGACGAGGAGCCGATCGAGGAAACCAAGCGGCGTGCACCGGAGGAGCTGCGAAACCGCAATCGGGCCGTGACGGCCGATGACTACGAATACCTGGCCCGCGAAGCCACGACCGATGTGTGCAAGGCGCGCTGTCTGCCGGAGCGGCTTTTCCGCGAGTTCGACGCACGACCTGCGGGCGTTGCCATCGGCGATCCCTGGACCTTCGGCGGGTTGAATCGCGACAAGGGCAACGTCAATGTCGTGATCTTCCCCGAGGCGTCCCTCACTGACGACACACCGCTGCCTTCCGAGCAGCTGCTCCAGGAAGTGGCGGATTACCTGGATGCCCGGCGGGTGGTTGGCGCCAGGTTGCACGTAACCTATCCGCGCTACCTGCCCATCGACGTCACGGTCAAGGTCACCGTTTTCCTCCAGGCGCAGCAAAACAAGCTGGTAACCGATGAAGAGAGCCTGGAGCAGGATCTGCGCGACAAGATCCGGCGCTTTCTGCACCCGCTGCACGGCGGGCCCCGGGGCGCAGGGTGGGAGATCGGCCAGCCGTTTCTGGTCTCCGGACTGCTCGAGTTTATCCAGCCCAGCCCGGAAGTGGGCTTCGTCTCGAAGATCTCGGTCGCCCCCGGTCAGCCGATCTACGGCCCCGATATTCCCCCTGCCCGGCCCGCTGTGGGGGAATCCGAGGTCTGGGTGCAGCTGGCCGACTACGAAATGGTCTGCTGCGGTGTCTTGGACGTCAAGGCGACTTTCGCATCTTGAAAATTGACAGCTGAAAAACCATGACAGAACTCTCCAGCTACCTGCAGTATCTCCCTTCGGTCCTCTGGGCGCACGAGGATGATTGGTTCCTGGGCAAGCTGCTGCGCATTTTCGAGAAAATCCTGACCGGCATCCCCGACGATGCGGCGATCGGCGACGGCGGGAAAGCCTATCCGGCGCTTGAGGAACTGATCGATGCGCTGCCGTCCTTTTTCAACCCCTGGCGCGCGCCCGCAGAGGATTTTCTGCCCTGGCTGGCTTCGTGGGTCGCGCTTACGCTTCGATCCGACTGGACCGAATATCAGCGCCGGAAAATCACCGACGGCATCGTCTCCGTATACCGGCAGCGAGGCTTGGCGCAAGGACTGTATGCCTATCTCGACATTTACGTAGAGACCAAGGCCCGGCCCCGGATCGCGATCGACGACGGGAAGGCTGTCCTGCGCCTGCGTTTTCTGGAGGACGGGTCAGTGCGCCCGACCACCGTGGCCCACAGCCAGACCATCACGTTTTCAAGAGATTCCGCCCAGGCCGTCCACAAGCCGGTGCTGATACATCCTTCAGCCATCGCCATCGACAGCCGGAACGATTATCTGGTGGTCGACCAAGGTATCCCTGAAGACAGTGACCTGGATGACCTGCGCATGCCTTCGCTGTGGAAGATTTCGAGCACTGGCGGGATCCCCTACAAGCCAAGCAGCCCTTTGCCTGTGCCCCGGGCATTGCAGACAGGCAGTTTTTTCGAGACTGCCGTCGCAGCGGTCGTCGACGACCAGGATCGCTGCAGCGTCATCAGCGCCCGGCAACGAATACTGAGACGCTTCACCCCGCCGGACTACGCACCGAAAAACGTCATCGATCAAGGCACGACACCCCCTCTGCCGGTAATTTATCCTACGGACATGGTCCTGGACGAGAACCGGCATTTCGTCATTCTCGACCGCGGGGCGCCGCTCGCCGGCGATCCCCCGGCTGGGGGGCCGGCGGCCACCAAGCTGGTCCTGGTCAGGGAAAACCCTCTGGCCGTGGAAGAACATCCCCTGCCCGATGTCGTGGAACCGACGGCACTGGCGCGCGCAAACGACGGAACCTTCATCGTTGCCGACGCCAGGCAGTCGACAAGCGCCGAACCCGCCGATCTCTGGCGGGTCGACCCAGCCGGCAGCTGGAGCGCCGTCTCTCTTCTTAACACCGTGCCTCCCGAAGCCAACCCCCTGATCTTCCCCAGCGGGGTGGTTGTCGTATCGCCCGCAGTTTTGCTCGTCTGCGATACCGGCCTGAGATGGGGTTTTGCGCCGGATCAGGGAAACCGCGCCATGGCCGAACCGGCAGCGGTCTTTCGTATCGATTTGGACCGGGTGCCGCCCGTCATCACGCGGCTGACCCGTGAGCCGGGCCTGATCAATCCGGCCAGGATGGTCAAGGACAGGCGGGGGAAAATCATCCTGGTGGATCGCGGCGAATATCTGCGAGACTCGCAACAAAAGCGCAGTTGGCGGGCGCGCCCCAACGAATTCGGCGTCGTGGTCCATTTTTCACAGCAACGGCCGACAACCACCGAGGAGCGCAATCGCACGTGGCGCGGCATCGCAAGCGTCATCGACGAGCAAAAACCCGGCCACGTCTCGTGGTGGCTGAAATCCCGATAGGCAAGGAAAATCCCATGGAACGCCCGGTCGAGGTCATCAGACACAACCGCTTTTTCATCGAAGGCGCCCCCGATATCCCCCACTCCAGCCGCAATCATGCCGAGGACCTGCGGGAGTATCACCTGCCGCTGGCCCGCATGCACCATGCCCACCTGCACGATTTCGGCATTGCCGGCGGGCTGGGTGTTGGCGTCGCCGTGGGCAACGCGGTCGAGGTCCAGCCCGGCGTGGCGGCGGACGGCAGCGGCGAGTTGATCGTGCTTTCTCCCGACGGCCGGGCGGACATCAGCGTGGTCACCCCGGGCGAGGAGGACCGGCAGATCGATTTCCCCTTTCGCCTGGGCACGGACGACCATGTCGGGGAGACCCTGTATCTTACCATCCAATTCGCCGAGCGGTTGCGCTCGGCCCAGGGCGCGGGCGGCAAGCTGGAGCAGACGCCCTGGCTGCGGCTGCAGCCGGTGAGCGGCGATGGGGCCTTCGTGGATGACGGAGTGGCCATTGTCCTGGCCATCGTGCAGGTTGACGATACCGGCGTCGCCGTGCGCGCCCGCGATTCCTCCCTGCCCCACGGCCGCCGGCTGATGGGCGATTTCACCTCGGAGCTGCGCATTCTCCGGGCCACGCAGTCTGCCGGGCAGGTGGGTCAGGACCTGGCGGCGGTCATTGACGCGGCAGCCGAGGGGGGCGGGCTGCGCATCGGCGTGGCGGAGGCGACCGACACGGTGCGGATCGGCCGCATGAACGGTGATGCCTGCGCCGTCTTTGCTGTTCGAGCCGACGCCACCCAGGTGCACGGCAGTCTGGGCGTCCTGGGCGATCAGCAGAATCAAGGCGACTTGCTGGTGGCGGGGGATGCGAACGTGGATGCCAACCTGCGTGTCACCGGCACGGCGGCCTTGGGCGGCAATGTCCAGGCGCTGGGCGACTTGAAAGTGGATGGGGTGCTCGATGCCGCGGAAGTCCGGAAAAACGGCTCCCCCATCGTCAGTTCGCAATGGAACGATATTGGCGGCGGCATAATGTTCGCGGCGGGCAGGGTCGGCATAGGGACGACGAGTCCGACGGCCAGGCTGGAAGTCGAAGCCGACTGGACAGGGGTCGACGGCGCGTTGCGACTGTCGGGCGATAAGCCCACAATCCGCTTCACTGGCGGCCCGATCTCCGGGAATCGATCTTGGCTTCTCCATCTCGGCAGCAACGGGCCGGGGAACCTGGAGTTCCATAGAATGCTGGGTTTTGCGCAATGGAGCCCCGTGCTGTCCATGTCCCCATCCGGCAACGTCGGCATCGGTGAGGCCAATCCTTCATTTCAACTCTCCCTGGGCCGGTCGATTGCAAGCACCAAGCTGGCGCTCTACGAAACGGATCCATCCAATGCCTATGGCCTGGGTGTCACCGCGGGAAAATTTCGGCTCCATTTGGGCAATCCGCAAGCCAGATTCGCCTTTCTCGACAGCGCAAGGGCCGATGCCAGGGAGATACTGACCATCGGCGGCTCGGGCAACCTGGTGGTGACAGGCACTGCCCGCAAGCCCGGCGGCGGTTCCTGGGCGGATCTATCGGACCGCGAGTTGAAGACCGGCATCCGGCAGCTCGAAGGGGCCCTGGATACCTTGCTGAGACTGCGCGGAGTCCGCTTCGAATGGCGCGAACCCAAACGGCACGGCAATCTTGCCGGTCCGCAGATCGGCATGATCGCGCAGGAAGTGGAAAGCGTTCTTCCCGACTGGGTAAGCACCACCGAGGATGGCTATAAGATGCTTTCCATACGCGGCTTTGAAGCGCTCACCATCGAGGCGCTCAGGGAACTGCGGGCGGCAGTCACTACTTTGCAGGCCCGCCAAGATGCGCTGGCAATCAAGCTGAAGCAACCGGAGGCCGAACATGGATAATCCAACCGAGGTGATCAAACACAATCGCTTTTTCATCGAAGGCGCCCCCGATATCCCCCACTCCAGCCGCAATCATGACGAGGATCTGCAGGAGTTTCACTTGCCGCTGGCCCGCATGCACCATGCCCACCTGCACGACCTGGGCATTGCCGGCGGACTGGGTGTCGGCGTCGACGGCAACGCGGTCGAGGTCGAGCCAGGCGTGGCGGTGGACGGCAACGGCGAGTTGATCGTTCTTTCTCCCGACGGTCAAGCGGACATCAGCCTGATTGCCCCTGGCGAGGAGGAACGTCAGATCGGTTTCCCCTTTCTTTTGGGCACGGACGACCATGTCGGTGAAACCCTGTATCTGACCATTCAGTTTGCCGAGCGGTTGCGCTCGGCCCAGGGCGCGGGCGGAAAGCTGGAGCAGACGCCCTGGCTGCGGCTGCAGCCGGTGAGCGGCGACGGGGCCTTCGTAGATGACGGGGCCGCCGTCGTCCTGGCCATCGTGCAGGTTGACGAGACCGGCGTCGCCGTCCGCGCCCGCGATCCGGTCCTGCCCCACCGGCGCCGGCTGATGGGCGCGGCCTTCAGCCCATTGCGCATCCGCCGGGCGATTACCGGGGATGGCGCCGTGGGTCACACGAACGCCGCCGAAATCGGGCCGGGCGAGGACGGCGGGGTGCGTATATCCGTTGCCGAAGCGGGGAACAGGATGGTGCTGGACCATGCCGAAGGCGGAAATTTCGCGGAGCTTTCGGTTCGAACCGATTTGGCCGGCTTCTCCGGGGCGCTAACGGTCCAGGGCGGGCAGCACAACCGGGGCGATTTGCGGGTCGATGGCATCACCATTCTGCAAGGAAATGTGGGCATCGGGGAGACTGATCCCCGAGCGAAGTTGCATGTGGCGGGCGATATCCGCCTTGATCAAGGAGGCGGTCTGAACGCTAATTTCGCGAGTGTGCAGAGACTTGATCTGAGATCCTTTTCCGGCACGGATTCCTGGGAACTCTCGGCTAGTGGCAGTGACTTTGAGATAATTCGAGACAGAAACACTCGAATGATCATAGATGCGAACGGCAGCGTGGGTATCGGGATTGGATTGCCCCAGGCCAAGCTGCATGTAGCGGGCAAGCTCCGCGCCGATAACGGACTCGAGGTAACCGGATTCACCAAGCTCGCCAGCATAGATACACCTTTAGGACTGAGATCGGGAAGCGGGTTCTGGAATATCGATGTGGATGGTAACGGCGACCTGCGATTCAATGCCAACAGCCTGACAGGCGGAAGCGCGCGGATGCTGATAAACGACAACAGCGGCGACGTGGGTATCGGCACATTGACCCCCGGCGTCAGGTTGCATGTCAAGGGCAACCGCATCCGGCTGACGAACGACGGCAACGACAATCGGTTCGTTGATTTGCGGGCGGACGGATCCGCCCTGGATCTGGAGTCCATTGGCGCGGACTTGTTTATCAACAATCATGGCCGGACCAATACCCGAATCAAGAATTTCGTGAACATTTCATCGCGTGACTTCAAGGACGGGATCGAGGAACTGTCCGCCGCGGAAGCCGAGCATTTGCTCGGCAGCCTGCGCCCGGTCAAATATCATCTCAAAAACGACCCCCAGCAACGGCCCCACATCGGTTTTGTCGCCGAAGATCTCCCTCCTCTCTTCACCACTCCCGATAAAAAGGCGTACAAACCACCGATATCCTGGCGATCCTGACCATGGTGATCCAGCGACAACAGGCCAGGATCAATGAATTGTCACTGAAAATTGCTGCCAGCAGCCGCAACCCTTGAAATTACAAAAGGATCGGATGAACATGCGCGCACAACTTGAAAAACGGTTGGAAGAGCTTAGAAAGGAATATGAAAGGGGCCTGAACGAACTGAGAGACCTCGAGACCCGCCAGACCAACCTGCGCCAAACCATGCTGCGCATCAGCGGCGCGATACAGGTGATCGAGGAAGAATTGAATCGACCCGAGCCGACCGAGGAGAAGGCGGACGAGACCGGGAGACACCCGGCCATATCTCCTCCGCGATGAAAACGAGCAATACATCCCAAGCAGGATCGACTGTCGGAGGATGTTTTCATGTTCGGATCCCGAAGCCTCCATAAAGAAACACAGAACGCAACTCCCGCATTGAAAAGCGCGAAGCTCGGTTCTCCCGCACCGGAGTCGGCTCGGTTCGAGCGTTTTCCGGATTCGGATTCGTCGTGGCAGAGATACCTCGGCAACAGATATGTGCAAGCGCTGGCCGGACCGGGTGCATGCGGCGAAAAGCAGCCATGGGCCGCGCCGGCGGACCTCACGGCCAGCGAACCGGGGGATGTCAACGAGCGGGAAGCGGACCGCGTCGCCGAAGAGGTGACGGCGGCACCAACGCATGCCGCAAGTCGTGAGGCGCCACAGCGCCTCCGGCGCTTCCCGGCACACTCTCATGGGCAGACTGAGCCTGCAAGTATCCATCATGCACCTGCCATGCCCGGCAGACCGCTGGAGCCTGGCATCCGTCAGGAAATGGAGATGCGCTTCGGCTGCAGCTTTTCCAGGGTGCGGGTGCACTCGGGCGCGGCCGCCGAGCAGTCGACCCGGGAGGTCGATGCGGATGCCTACGCGATAGGCCGCGACATTGTGTTCGCTGCGGGCCGGTTCGCGCCGGGGACCGTCGAGGGACGGCGGCTGCTCGCCCATGAACTGACGCATGTGGTCCAGCAGACGAAAGCTCATGAAATGCCTGTCTCAGGGGCGCGTGTAGCCGGCCGGACCGCCGGTCCCGTCATCGCGCGCAAGCCACGGGCCCCCGCCCAGCCTTTTGTGAGGGAAATGAACCGCGAAGAGGCCCAGGCGGTTATCATGGAATATATCGCCCGCATGCCCGATGAAACTTCCGCGGCCATGGAGGCGATCGTCGCGACGCTGCGCATGCCCTCGACGGTAAAAAACTGGAAAATGCGGCTGCGCGTGCTCTGTGCCGCCTTCAGCCTGCTGAATGCGGAAGGCGCCGTGACCGTGCAGAAGGCATTGACCCAACCCGTCGGCAAGAAGCAGAAGTACCTGCAACGACGTTTCCACCGGCTCGATTCGGACTTTCGTGCGCCGCTGCTGGCAATCCTGCGCAAAAGGACCGTGGCGAAGCCCGCGCGTGAGGAGAAACAGGCGGCCAAGCCGCCATCCACGACCGGCACGAGGTGGGTCGAGTTGCAGGAGGGGGTGTTCGCGTATCAGGTCAACGCAGGCATGACGATCAGCCAGGTGGCGGCGTACCTGTCAGGCCATCCGGATCTGCCCAATGTCCTTGCCCAATTGAACAGTGTCTCGCGCACCAAACGGCTCGAAGAAGCCTATCCCGTTATTGTATCGATAGATTTCATCGATCGCGAGCAAGCGATCCGGGACATGCCCGAGCCGATGCGCCGCCGCGTCTTCGACATGCGCCGGGCGCGGGCGCAACAGGCACAGTACCGACGATTTGTGAAGGTGAGGAGCGGACATCCCTATGGCGGCGTCGGTCTTTTTCCGCTTACCACGTCAGCACTCTATACTGCGGCCTCGGCTGTCTTATATCTCGCGGGTCTGCTTGTGGGACTGCTGAAAGGGGCGTGGGACGCGGTCGCCGACATGTTCGTCGGCGCCGCGGACCTGATAAAGACGGTCGGCAAGGTGCTCTACCGGCTGGTTACCGGCGATCTCAAGGGAATCTGGAAGATGGTGACCGGCTGGATTGGCCAGCTCAAGCTTCTGTGGCGGCATCGAGCCGATATCGCGGGTGATTTCATGAAAAAGTGGGAGGCCGAGGATCCCTACGACCGCGGGCTGTTCCAGGGCAAGGTGCTTGGTTGGGTCATGATGACGGTGCTGATCGTCATCGTCACGGCCGGCGCGGGCGCTGTCGCGCAAATCGCCGGCAAATGGAAATTCGTGATCGACGTCCTCAAACTTGCCGACCGGGTCGGGGATCTGGGCACATACGCGCGGGCGGTCGGAAAGTTACCCGGAGCGGCAACGACCGTCGTCCGAAAAAAGCTCGGCAGAACGACCGGGGGACTCGCCGAGAAAGCCGGGGAACCCTCGGCCAGGGCAGTCGCCGAAAAAGGTGCCGCCAGAGGGGCGAAGGAACTGGCGGAAGAAGGGCTGGCGGCAAAGCTCAAATTGGCCGATGGCCATGAGATCAAGATCACCAAGGACGGCAGGATGATGCTCTGCACCACCTGTGACGAGTTTCGCATCCTGTATCGCAATCTTATCGCGCGGGACAAGTCTCTGGCGGATGAGCTCGACAGGATCGCCGAAATAGCCGATCCGAATACCAAGGCCAGAGCGCTCGAGGCATGGAAGTCGAAGGCGGATGACGCCATCCTCAGGATGGAACCACCCCGCCGGGTCCATCCTCATGTCATACCCCGAAGCGAGCTACCCCAAAGGCAACCTTCACCGGCGCCGGCCAGAGAACCGGACGTTGACTTCGAGGAAGCGCCGACTCTTGTTCGAGAACGGCCCCCCGAGCCGCGCGGTTCGGTAAGGCCGGCTCGCGGCGGCACGGATAGAGACGTGGATATCGCCGAGGGCGAGATCGAGGCGTTCGGGACGGTGAAACCGACCAAGCCACCCCGCACCCAAGAGCCACCGTTAAAACCGGCCAAGGCGCCACGAACTCAAGAGCTACCGAGATTCGATTTCAAAAAACTTCCAGTGCCCGAAGCGTATAGAAATGCCGATGGTACACCGGATATCCGACGCTTTGGTTCGGAGTGCATCGGATGGGGGCATGGGCCAGGGGGCATAAAGGACCAATGGGGCGCCAAGGACCTTTTAGACTTGATCATGCAGAAGGGACCGTTGCGAGGAAGAAAGAGCCGTGCGTACCTGAAAGGCTTGAGGCAAAAAGGCGTTACAGCCGATATGGCGCGAGCTTGGGCGGCGGCTTACGAACACGAGCTGAAACGCATGCCGGGTAATTTGACTGCCGCCGCCCGGATAGAACTCATGCACCGGATTGCCGACCTGCTTTGACCGGATTCAAGTTCGATCGATCAGAGCTGGTTTTTCCGCAGAAATTCGTTTGATCTGCATACACAACGGGGGATTCCGATTTCGACTATCGTCCATAAGAACCCAGCAAGATAAGTGCCTCGAACCCGGATCGCCTGTTTCAGTTCACATAAAGGGGCGGCATGGAAAAGCTCAGACTGGAAGAAAGAGAGTCGCTCCGCCTGGCCGGGGCCGCGACGGTGGCGACCGACGGATTCGGAGCAGCCCTTCAATCCTTCCGCCTGACGGAACGCGACGAAGATATGCCTGCCAACGCCGCCCTGGCCCGGGCCGTCTACTCGGCGGGCGAAGAACTGCTCAGGGGATGGCCACCGAAGCCGGCAAGGGACGCCGTCCAGGCCAAGGGCGCGCAGACCGTGAAGGATGTCCTGCGCCGGGTGCGCAACTCGTTCGGCCGCCGTTACGCCAAGGCCATCTACCGGCGCCTTACGGGCGGTTACCGGCACTTCATCAGGGCCGAGGAACTGGTTTACGCGGCGGCGGAAATCTGTCCCGGTCTTTGCCCCACGCGCGAGCAGGTGCGGGACGAACTCGCCGTGCCGCTGGCCGACAAAGAGGGGGTGGAGCTGGCGCAGACCGACTTTCTCAGCCACGTCCTTACCTGCGGGGAGACCGGAGAACACCTGATCCATGCCATGCTGCGGCCAATGCCGCGGTCGCTTGCGCTTCTGGAAAAATTCCGCCGTGACGGCCGACTGGACCTGGGAACGGCCCAGGTGGAGCGCCAGGGGCGGCTGGGCTGCGTCTATTTCAACAACATCCGGTACCTTAACGCGGAGGACGCCACCACCGTGGGCCCGCTGGAGACCGCGGTCGACCTGGTGCTGCTCGATCCGGGGATCCGAATGGGGCTGTTGCGCGGGAACCGGGTGGAACACCCAAAGTACAGGGGAAGGCGTATCTTTTCCTCCGGACTCAACTTGACCCATCTCTACCACGGTCAGCTGCCGCTCATGTTCTACCTGACCCGAGACCTGGGATTCACCAACAAGCTCTACCGGGGACTGAGCCTCGAGCCGTACTGCCCGGAGGGCCCCGAGAACACGCTGGAGAAACTCTGGATGGCGGCGCTGGAAGGGTTCGCCATCGGCGGGGGATGCCAATTGCTGCTCGTGCTCGACTATGTCATCGCCGAGCAAGGGGCTTACTGCAACCTGCCCGCGCGCAAGGAGGGGATCATTCCGGGTGTGGCGCCCATGCGGCTGGCGCGTTTCCTGGGACAGCGCCAGGCCCAGGCCGGGATCCTGTTCGACAGGGGGTTTTCGGTCGATTCGCCCGAGGGCAGCTCACTGGTGAACGAGGTGCTGCCGGCGGCGGAGATGGACGCGGCGGTGCAGCGCTTGGCCGCCGAGGTGGCCGACTCCGGGGTGGTCAGCGCCGGCGCCAACCGCAAGGCCATTCGAATGGGGGTCGAGCCTTTGGACCTGTTCCGGCAGTACATGGCCCTCTACAGCAGGGACCAGGGGGACTGCCACTTCAGCCAGGCCCTGGTAGACAACCTGAAAAAGCACTGGGTTTCCCGGAACAATTCCGGCGCCTAGCCCGGCAGGCGACAAATCATGTTGAGCACCGCCGGCCTCCCCTCCTCCCGCACTGCCCTGAGACCCCGCTCCAGCGCCGGCACCACCTGGTCCGGTCTGTCAACCCGTTCGCCGTAGCCGTCGGAGGCGCCGATCAGCATCTCCAGGCGGGGCGACGGCTCGATGCCCGTCAGAGGCGGCAGGTCGCCCCGCGCCCCCCACCCTTCGGGGTACATGCCCATGGTGGCCTGGCGCACCGCATTGTAACAGCTGTTGTTGAAGATGACCGTGAGGGTGGGAGCCCCCAGGGAGCGGGAAACGAAGTGGCACGGGGTCGGGTTGCCGAACAGGTAGCTGCCGTCTCCGAGCGTCGAGATCACCGTCTTCCCCGGGCTCGCGAGTTTTGCGCCGAGGGCGGCGCCGAGCCCCCACCCCAGCCCACCGGCAGATGGGTTACCGAAGAAGGTCCCCGCCTTGTTGAAGCTGACCTGGGTCGGATCCAGGTCGTACTCGTTGAAAATCAGGGTATCGTCATCCTTGACCCGGTCGATGCAGTGCGAGACCCAGAGCGGGTCGAGCGGGGTTCGCTCCACCGCCCGTTGCAGCGCCTCGCGCCACCCGGCGCGCTGCTTCCGGTGCATCTCCTCGAGGCGGGCGCGACGTTCGGAGATGGCGGCGGCAGCCCGGGTGCGATGGAGGCCGAGTTCCTTCTTCAAAAGCGGGAGGATCAGCGCCGAATCCCCCTGCAAAGGGAGGTCGCAGGGGAAGCCCCGGATCGGGAGGTCGCGGTAAAATGGATCGACAGCCAGGTGGATCACCTTGCAGTCTTCACCGGGCTTCTTCTGGTCCGGGTACCAGGGAACGTTGCTGTCCAGCACCAGCACCAGGTCGGCCTGGTCAAGAAAGGGATCCGGAGTGAAGCCGAGATGCAGCGGGTGGTCCGTGGGGAAAGAGAGATAGCGGGGGTTGAAGGTGACCACGGGGATGGCGAAGCTTTCGGCCAGGTCCATGAGGTTCCCGACGCTCTCGGGGTTGCGCCCCGAGGACGTGGCGATGATCAGCGGATTCCGGGCTGCGGCGAGCATCCCGGCGGCCGCCGAGATCGACTCCGCGTCGGGTTGAAGCCCACCGGCGATGTTGTGAC
This sequence comes from Pseudomonadota bacterium, assembly GCA_023412495.1. The sequence goes on along the minus strand of JAEYNP010000105.1, from coordinate 153,918 downwards.
GGCTCGGGGAGGCCATGCCGAAGCCCTGCAGCGGTTCCGCAAGCACCTCGCGGGGCAGGGTCAGGTACACCGGACCCCGCGGCTGCGCCATGGCGAGTTCCAGCGCCCGGTCCACCACCGTCTCAAGCTGGGCGGCGCTGCGCAGCTCGTAGTCCCACTTGACGAACTCGCGCACCATGCCCGCCTGGTCGTAGCATTCCTGGGTCCAGTGGATGTAGAGATTACGGCAGCCGTGAGCCCCCTGCTCGGTGAGGGGGGTTCGGCCCGCGCACAAAAGGATGGGGATCTGGTCGCGGGCCGCGTTGATGATGCCGTTCAAGGCGTTGGCGGTGCCGACATTCACGTGCACCATCACCGCCTGGGGTCTGCCTGAAACCTGGTAGTACCCGTATGCCATTGCCACAGCCACGTTCTCGTGCGGCACCAGGACCGGCCTGGGGAGGTGACGGCCCCTCGCGGCGCGGCGGGCGAAGGCATCTATGAGCGGGGCGAAGTCTGTCCCAGGGTTGGCAAAGAAATACTCTATCCCCCTGTCCGCCAGCAACTCCAGGTAGGCCTCTGCGGCTGTCTCCACCCTGACCGTTGTTCGTCCCATCCCACCTCTTCTGACGGCGGCGCCGTACTAAGTTTGCCCCCTTTGCCCCTGCTGCATCGAGACTACTTGCATGTTAATCAGTCCTCATTAAACTGTGAAACGAGATATGTCGGATGATGCGGCATAGCTAGGCCCAATCCTTTTTCGAACACATCGGCTCTATCCATTTTCGTCAACATGACATTGCAACCATCCACTTGACTCAAAATCGGGTGATCAGGTGGCGATTGCAGAGAAATTAGCCGGATGAATGGAGGAAGGATCGCCAGCTGATTGAACAAATCATAATCGCTCATGTTACTGTCGTAACATTCAAAATGTTCTCCAAAACAACTCGTTATTACCCCAGATCCGTTTTCCAGAAACCACATCAGGTCCCCCAAATATTGATCCGTCCTTTCAATATATAAACTTCCTTCCGATCCGGAAAAATGGTAAACGGCTCTTGGTTGTTCCAAGGAATAAATACAAAGCGAATATCCCGGAATAAGATAGCTGAATTGGTTATTTCCCGGAGGCAGTGGGGCTGGTGAACCGTTCAATAATCTTAAGGTCGGATCCAGCAACAGAACTCCTGAGACCTGTAGCTCAGTTTTTGCGTTACTTCTCTTGACCGTACCACTGGCAACATAAATTGTGGGATGTGTTTTCATTTTTTCTCCTTTCCATTGTTTTATCCTGACCAAAACAATTTGCAGAGCATCCTCAGACCAGCAGGGACAAAAGTAGTATTCATCCACATGCAATGGATACTGTTGATAATTTGCTTTCCCTAACACCAGAAAAGCATGATAATTTTCAGCGAGAGAACTTTGCGGCAAATATAGCGGCGATTACGGGAGCCTCGGGAAGCTCACCGCTCATAATATTAGTTATGCACATTTATACCCTCTGTCATCCATGAACAAGGAATATTTGTACCCTCAGCAGCGGTGAGGGGCCTTTGCAACAGGTTGATGTGGTAAAATAAAGATTAGACCAGTCAGGCCGTTAGCTTACTGAAGCGCTGGCCCTGACAACTCAACAAACCTTTGTCCATAACCCGTTCCAGCTTCCAAAAATCCTGAAGAATATTGGAAGCAGCACACAAAGCGTCGTCCCTGGCTTGACTATCTCATGTGAATAGATATTGGCCCGAGCTACAAAAGACGAAAACCGCCATGGCGGGCGCTGATCGGCACCGCAGAAAAAAGTCACTGATGCCATACATCCAGTAAACGCCGACCAATGGTCATTTCGAAGTTTATTCTCTGCCCCAAGAATGGTAAAGATTACATAATCATGAGATGTGGCTCCAAATGATAAGACCTCGGAATTATCTGCCAGTGGCATAGACCATTTCCCTGATAAATAGCTATTAAGGGACTGGAGATGAGGGGGAGTTCAACATGGAGACGAGGAGATGTGGTGCCTTGGTGACTGGATCAGAAAAAGTCTTGTTGTCGGATACGCTGCAAAATGCTTATGATGCCTCGAGATTCGTTTGTCATTGCATAACCTTAGGGGTGCAGGCATGTCCCTGATCTGCAATAATGTCGCGTTCACCTATCCCGGAGCGAATTATCCGATCTTCACCGACGTCTCTTTTCATTTTGACCGCCCTGGGTTCCATTCGTTTTTCGGTCCTTCAGGAGTAGGCAAGACCTCTCTTGCCAAAATTATCACCGGAGACTTGGCGATTTTTTCAGGCGATGTTTCAACCAACGGACTTGAAAAGCTCCTCTACTCGCACAACAAGGAGCGTCTTCCGGGATGGTCCGGCGTAGACCGCCATTTGAAGCGGGTCATACCGCGGTCGATGCATTCCAGGAAGGAAGAGCTGGTTGAGATTTTCGGCTTATCCGATTGCATCACGTCACGGTTTGACCAGCTCTCCATGGGCCAGCAGAACCGGGTGAACCTGATTCGCTACCTTCTCCAGGAGTGCGACGTGCTGATCATGGACGAGAGCCTGGCCAATGTCGACGAATTCACCCGGGAGAAGATCATTCTGGCCGTCAAGGCCATGTTCCCGCGTCGTTATTTCATCTATATTTCTCATAATGTCATCGAAGTCGCCAGGTTCTGCGATACAATCCTGGTCTTCCGCGGCAGCGGCAAGACACCGCAGACCGTCATGATCAAGGGGTGCGACATCCGCGACGAGGATATTCCTTCGCCCGCAGCCCTCGATGCCACGCTGCTGGAGATCATGAATGCTGCCTAGACGCATCTTCCAGTTTCTGCTCATCTACTTTCTTTTCCTCGGCGGCCTCATGGCGCTGAAGTTTAGTCTTAGTCTCTCCGATTACGTCATCCCTGCGCCATCCGGCATAGTGCAAACGCTGGCAGCTGAGTACCGCGGGTACAGCCTGGCGACCATAAACACCATGACTGTCGCGGTAATCGGCCAGATCCTGTCGGTCATCATGGCCTTCGTCATAGGGATTCTCGGCCGTCAGTCAACATGGCTCGGCTCATTCATAAAGGTCGCTGCCTACAATATTCAGGCATACCCCATCGTTGCGCTGGCCCCTATCATCTTTATCCTGCTCGGGGACGGTTTTCTCACCCGACTGCTGATCGCTGCCATGATCTGCTATTTCCCGGTGCTGCTCTCGGTCTTAGGCATCATGTCCAAGCCGATTGACGATATCGAGCATTTTTACAGGGTCACCGGCCGCATGCGCTGGCAACTGGAAGTCAAGATCCGGACCTTTGAAAATCTGTCGCAGCTGACCACCGTCATTGCCGGAAGCGCCACACTGGCCATGGCGGGGACCATCGTGGGGGAATTTATCGCCGCCAATGCCGGGATAGGATATTCCATTCGTATTGCCCTCTATCAAAGCGATCTCGGCAAGATATTGATTGCACTTTTCTTGATCGGCATCACAATCGCCATCTATCAGGCACTGCTGGAGTTGCTGGGAGTGGCTGTAAAACGTGCCTGGACCGGAAAATGACTTCCCGCTTCCGGTCAAGAGAGCAAAGACATAACGGAGCGAAGATCATGAAGAACACGAAAATTCTCATTTTGTCCGGTATCCTGCTGCCTGTGATTGCGCTGCTCGGTACGACCGGCGCCTGGGCTGATGATAAAATTGTCTACCGTCTGAAGTGGCTCAAGAATGTCAGCGAGGTCGGCACACTCTATGCCGAATTCAACAATCTCTTTGAGAAGGCGGGGCTTGATGTCGAAGTGAAGGCCGGAGGACCGGAGCGGGATGCGATCCGTGAACTGGAACTGGGTCACGCGGATTTCGGTGTGGCCTCCGCCGACCAGGTACTGAGAGCCCGCGCCAAAGGATCCCCGGTGGTGGTGATCGCCCAACTGTTCCAGGTCAACCCGCTGCAGTGGATGTATCGCCCCGAGGAGATGAAGCTCGAGACCCTTGCCGATCTGAAGGGAAAAATCATCGGTGTGACGTTCGGGGGCAATGATGAGACTATCATGCGAACCTTGCTGGCCGAGGCAGGCCTCAGCGATTCGGATGTGACGCTCTTCAGTGTACGATATGACTACACGCCGTTTTACAGGCGCCAGGTGCAGGTCTGGCCGGTCTATCGGAATGCCCAGGGACCCTTCATTGCGGCGCAACTCGAAAAAGCGCATGAACAAACCGCCTTCTTCAACCCGGCAGAATATGGCGTGAAGTTCGTGGCCAACTCGGTCATCACCCATTCGCGAACATTGACGGAAAAACCTGAGCTGGTGAAGCGGTTCCTGACGATCCTGCTTACCGGATGGAACCGGGCGCTCGATCCCGAAAATCAGGAAGAAGCCATTGAAATCCTGCAGAAATACGATCCCGACACGCCGCGTCCTATCCTGGAACAACAGCTGATGATCACGCGTGATTTGATCCAGCCCCATCCTGCCTTCGCTCTTGGCGACATAGATGAGGCGGGCTGGGAGCAGACCCAACGGATTATGCAGACCCAGAAACTGCTCCCCGTGGAGGTCGATCTCAAGTCGATACTAAAACCTGTTGGCGGAGCCGCCGAGTAGGGATTTTTTTTGAGGAGGCAGTGAGTCCCGAGGGATCTTGATGCCATCCGAGGCCCATGACAACGCGACAAAACAATCAACCCTCACGCCTGGCATGACCTGAACGGGCAGGATCTGTTTCACGCCGCCAAGCCTCACTCGAAGGGTTAAGCCATTCCTGCTTAACCCCTTGATGTCCATCGCGAGCTGAATAGCCCGGCCCCAGATCAGAGGACTATGGACGCAGAATTACTGGCGAACGATTTCGACCCTCCTGTTCTGGGCCCGGCCGAGTTCGCTGTTGTTGTCAGCGACGGGTGTCCCCGAACCGAAACCTGCTGTCGCGAGACGGCCCTCCTCGACGCCCTGGTCAACAAGATAGGCCTTGACCGATTCGGCCCGTTGTTCCGAAAGTTTCTGATTATGCCCGGCCGAGCCGGTGGCGTCGGTATGACCCTCGATAGTCAGGCTCAGGTCGGCATCCGCTTTCAGCACGCTGAAGATCTCGGCGAGAATAGGAAAAGAGTCCGGCTGGATAACAGCGGAGTCGAGGGTGAAACGGATGCCGTAGATCCGGGCTCTGCCGGTATCCTGCAGCTGTTTCTCCAGTTCGGCCTTGTACGAGCCCGACCAGTGCAGGCAGTTGCCGACCGTATCCGAAGTTTTTGTACCGTCCCAGACGCCGGAGGGCGCGCCACTGGCGTTGTCCTGCCACCAAAAGCCTTTGAAGGATCTGCCATCGGGTGAGAAAACCATGACCGCCGGGCCGTTGCTGTCGGTCCCTTCCTGCCAGGTAATCTTCATTACCCGACCTTCGATGGCGCCATTCAACAAACCTTCGTTGTACTCATAGCAACCGGTCAGCGCGGTGCCCTGCTGCTGAACATGAAAAGTGGAGTATGTGGTCGAGTAGGTTCCTGCAATTGCAGGCGACTTGCCCGGCTCCGGTCTCTCGCCATATCCTCGGAATCCGAAGAGCTCGGTATATTCGGCATTGCCGTGGTTGTTCCGAACCGTCAGTCGCACCCATCGGGCCGGGATTGATCTCTCAGCCTTGAACCTCTGCCCGTCCGTGATATCGGCCAGCTTGGCCTGCAGCACCGTTCCGAAGCCGTCGATGGCCGACTGGGTCGATGCCTCGACCAGGATATCTCCGGCGGCAGCCCCTTCGGCATCTACATGAGTATTGTCGAATTCGAAATAATCGAGTGTTGCCTCGGCGGCCATCTCAAAGACGAAAACGTTATCCCTGGTCTTGCCGCTCTCGTTGGCCCAGCCTGTTTCCGGACTGTCATCCAGCAGATTCTGAGCATCCCAGCCGCCAAAGGTGGGAGGAACAACGACCGGCAAGCAACCCTCCTGCAGCGACAGGAGATTGGCCGATTCACCGGCAGCTCTCTCAGGAACGGCTGCCGTTGCGAAACCACAGAGAAAAGTGATACCGAGAAACAGGTGACGATAATGCATTTGGATTCCTCATCGGGTCGATATGAAGTGAATGGCCGGACGGAGGAGATCCATCCGCCATATGGAAACGGCCAAGTAACTACGCTTTCATAAGGCAAGAAGAACCGGATCTTAGCGGGGACACGGAAGAAATCGCTGATACCCTGCCTCTCGAAAGCATACCTGCCCGGCGAGATCTCTAAAAGACATTTTCCCATTCGGGTCAATCGCCGGAACAGAAGGCCGCATGGACGGAGGTGGGGATGCATCTTTTTAGACTAAAACGATGATCGACCTGCAGACGTCCGGATTATGGGTGTAAGGCAGACACCTCGCTCCAAGGAAGCCATAGAAAACAGGACCGCATCATGCTGCCATCTGTTGCGCCGGACGAATTCTGCATTACTCTCCAAAATGTCGAACAAACGATATCTTGTGCCTAAAGACTCCGCTCCGCTTTTTCCTGCGCTCAGCCTTGGAGGCTTTCTATGAAAAATAGAACTCTCGTGATGATGTCGGCAATCGTGGCCCTGTTTTCGGGATGCTCGCTCAGCCTTTTCCCCGGGGAAGCTCCCCTCAAGGAAAAAACGCTGCAAGGCACCGGAGAGGATAAGATCCTGGTCGTCAGCATAGACAGACTGATATCGGACAGGCCCGACGAAAAACTACTGCGTTCCGAGCCCAGCATGGTACAGGAAGTCGTCTCCCACCTGCGCCAGGCCCAGAAGGACTCGCACGTCAAAGCTCTGCTGCTCAAGATCAATTCACCGGGCGGCACCGTGACCGCCAGCGATATCCTTTATCATGAGATCAAGGAATTCAAGGAGCGCGCCCAGGCGAAGGTGGTTGTTTCCATGATGGATGTGGCCGCTTCAGGCGGTTATTACGTTTCCTTGCCCGCCGACTATATCCTCGCGCACCCGACCACCGTCACCGGTTCGATTGGTGTCATCTTCGCCTACCCTGGCATCCGCGGCTTGATGGACAAGGTGGGCCTTGCGATGCACGTAAACACTTCTGGTGAGTTGAAGGACATGGGTTCGCCCTTCCGTCCACCGACCTTGGAAGAACAGGCCATATTCCAGCAGCTGACAGACAACCTGGCGGACCGTTTCCTCGAACTGGTAGTCGAGAACCGGCACCTGACGCCCGAACAAATCAAGCTGATTGCCTCAGCTCGCGTGTTCCTCGCACCCGAAGCCAAGGAGATAGGTTTGGTCGACCAGATCGGCTACCTCGACGATGCGATCGCCAAGGCGAAGGAATTGGCTGCTTTGCCGGAAAACGCCCGAATCATCGTTTACCGGCATGGCGATATCGAAAACGATACGATCTACAACATGACGTTTCAGCAGGGGAGCGGCAACCACGGTGCGCTGTTGCCACCCTTGCTCTCAGCCTGGTCGGGCGTGGCGGAGAGCGGGTTCTACTACCTCTGGCCTGCAGTCACGGGTCAATGAAAGTATCGTACGCGCCTGCGCTGGAACCGAGGAGGCGCAGAAAAACCTGCAGCAGTGAGTCTATGATTACCAGAAAACCTAAGTATTTTGTGGGAATCATAAAAAGAAGTAACGGCCGCCGGAAAGTATCCTTATGGTATTAAAGTAGTACTTTCCCGACAATGCAAAGGTCAGAGTTTGGAGTCTGGGACAATGACCATCAATCTGAACAATATCGAGACCTCAGGGCAGAAGCTTGCCCGTTGGCAGACAAGACTGGAGGAGACCCTCGGCAGTCTGGAAGAGATTGACGTCGATGCGCTCGATATGGAGAAGTTGCGAAAGCTGGTCAACAACCTGAAGACCGAACTCCTGCGTCAGCGGGACGATCTCCGCGACGCCCGGATGCTGGACGGCAAGGTTTGCGCAGTAAGAACAAAGAGTTCGGCAGGAAGTCAGGAGGAAGACCGCGAGGGAAAGGATCTGGGGAGAAAAACCGCCGCCCTGGTGAAGTCTGGCATCGACCTGGCGGATGAAACGTATGTAATTTCAACTGTTTTGGCAGCTCTGCCGACAGGCGTTGCCATTACCAATGCCTGCGGAAAAATCATTCTCGCCAACAAGGCACTCGAGGATACCTGGGGGAAACCTCTGCCGGCAACCGATTCGTCAGAGGATTTTGCGTACTTCAAGGCCTGGTGGGGGGATACGGACTCTCCGGTCGCACCCGGGGAATGGGCGGCGGCAATCGCCGTGCAAAAAGAAACGACCACGCTGCGGCAGATCATAAGGATCAGGAGGTTCGACGGCGCTATACGGTATATCCAGAACAGCGCAGCCCCACTGTACGACGGGGAAGGGAATCTCATCGGCAGCGCCGTGACGACCGAGGATATCACCGAACCACACCGGCTGCAGCAAGTCCTCCACGAGAGAGAGCAGCAGTTGCGGCTCTTCATCGAGCACGCCCCGGTGGCGCTCGCCGTCTTCGACCGCGAGATGTGCTACCTCGGCGCCAGCAGCCGCTGGGTGGCGGACATCGGCATGGAGGGTCGCGATCTGGTCGGCCTGTCGGCCTATGCGATCCACGATGTGCCCGAAAGGTGGAAGGAAGCCCATCGCCGGGGACTTGCCGGGGAGGTGCTGAGCGAGGACGAGGACTCCTATCGGCGGTTCGACGGGTCGATCCGATGGATACGGTGGAAGATCCACCCCTGGTATACAGCAGCGGGAAGAGTGGGCGGCATCATCGTTTTTTCCGAAGATATCACCGAGCGCAAGAACAACGAAGTTCAGATGCGCATCCTGAATGAAGAGCTGGCACAGCGAGTCGAGAGCCGCACCCGCGAACTTGAGGAAACCCAGGTCAATTTCCTGCACACCCAGAAGCTTTCCACCATCGGCAGGTTGTCCGCCTCCATCTTCCATGACTTCAGCAGTCCCCTTCAAAGCATCCTGAACGTGCTGAAGGGCGTGAAAGTGCAAGTGGCGGAAGATGACAGCAAGATGGTCGAACTGGCCATCGGCGAAGCCCAACGCTTGAAGCAGCTGCTTGCCAATCTACGCGATTTCAACCGCCCGACAACCGGGCAGAAGACCTCGACCGATATCCATCTAATAATTAACGACCTGCTCCAGCTCTGCAAAAGCAGTTTCCGCAAGAAACGGCTGAGCGTCACGTATGAACCGGCAGCGGAACTGCCGAAGATTCAGGCGATTGCCGACCAGATCAAGCAGGTTGTCCTCAATCTGCTGACCAATGCAGCGGATGCCTGTCAACCGGGCGGCAAGATCCTGGTGCGTACCCGCCGGGAAAAGGACGGTATCGCGGTTACGGTGACGGACAACGGCGTGGGGATCGAGCCGGAGATTCTCGATCGGATATTTCAGCCATTCTATTCGCAGAAAATGAACGACGGAGGGACGGGCCTGGGACTTTCGATCTGCTCCGCCATCGTCAAAGACCATAAGGGGGATATCCAGGTCACAAGCCGGCCTGGAGAAGGCTCCACCTTCACGGTCATTCTCCCTGCCTGCGAAGAGTAATCCAGACAGTTCGATCCGTTTTTGGCGTCAGAGGAGATTCGCGTCTCCGGCTTGCTTTGTGAAGATGTAATTCAGATATGCATTACACCCGAACTCTTGCTCTTCACAATTCAGCTATTTGCTTTATGCGTAAGAGAATGGTCGGGACTCTGGATTGATTTGCCCAATCCGGCGGCAGATGTCCTGAGAGAGCCTCACGAAATTGTTGACTTTCAAGAAGCTCCCAGAAGCTCTCGGCCAGGTGCCGCCGCAGCGTGATTCGGGCCTGATCGATCTCCTCAACCACTTCAGGCCTTCCGTCCAATACAGCCACTATATCCTCCATGTCGTGGCTCATCAGGTAATCACCTTGACCACGGCTTCTGAAGGCTGCCAGCTTGCATGCCAGAAAATAAGGTCCCGTGATCATGCGGATGCCTTTCCCTGATGGAAGAGTCTGGAGCGTTGCCGTCTCGAAGGCTTCTCGATACCATTCGCTCCCGAAGCCGAGCAACTGTGGATTGGTCGGCATAACGTCCAGGAGAAGGCCACCCGCTTTCCAGCGGCAAATAGGGCCGTCCCCACTGGAATCTTCTTGGAAACCACCTGCTCGCAACCGTTCGGCCAACCGGTAGTATTCTGTCATGGTAGCTACTTCGGTGATGACATCCACATCTTGTGTAGCACGGATCGGCGGGGCGGCCATATCTGTGAGCAATAGACCGGTGGCGCAACCTCCCAGGAAAACCAGCTGGTCGATCAATTCGTCAAGGAGTTCGACTGCTGCCTCCAAGATCTCAAGGTTGGGATTTGTTATCCGATGCATACCGCTCCAATCGCATTTGCAAATTCTTCGTGGCGATTTTTCTCTCTCTGGCTCGGCCGCTGCGAACCGCGTCCACCAAGGCTAGCAGCTCGTAGAGATTTTTATCAGCGCGCGCTGCCTGGGGAGCCGCCTTATATAATGGTTGAAAGGCAAGGCCACGTACCTCGCCGTCCGGATCAGGCCAGACCGGGGGAGGCTCCACAGCAGAGCTGACCAAGAGGTCCGCAAGCGGGGGGGCTGCGTAGGCGGTCGGCATTCCCCTGGTCATCTCTCCCTGCTCGGCCCAAAAGACATATTTAAGGCCATGAATGAGAAATTCCTCAAGATTCCTGAAATGGGGCACGATCTTCTCATTATGGCGTACAGCCAGATTTGCGGCTAAAGCACGCTTGACCGCCGAATGAATCTGAGATGGGCTCATCCCTAGTTCCACTGCCAAAATCGGATACGACCATGGTCGTGAGTTCATTACAACCAGCTTAAGCAGTACAAAAACATCCTGTGGCTTCAACATGAGCTATTCTCCATTCTAGATTCTAGAATGGAGAATAGCATAATTGGTCTAGAATCCAAATTGAATTTGCCTCTTTCTGACTTTGTTTTGGCAGTTTCTCGAGACGTCGGAACAGGGCTGGTGTCTCCATGTGATTTCCTCAAATTGAGGAAGTTTGGATTCCCCTATGGCAGAACCACGTTACCGAGGCTTGCACGACCTGAAAGATTACCCCGTGGCTATGCCGCAGGATCAAATGAGGCTGTCCCATAATTTATAAAGTGTGGGACTATAGTGGGACAACTTGCCAGAAAAACAAAAAGGGGTTAAGCCTTAAGTGGCTTAACCCCTTGAATTTACTGGTGCCGGGACCAGGAATCGAACCAGGGACACACGGATTTTCAGTCCGTTGCTCTACCTACTGAGCTATCCCGGCAAATCGTGCAGAGAGGTTTTTTTTACTCGACTTCGATAGCACTGTCAACAGATATTCAGAAGCATTATCCCGTTTTTATCCCTTACTGATCCTTGTGGATCGACAGTCCGCCGAGATCAAGTTCGAAGTTAAGCTCCTCATCCATGTCGGCACCCGTTTTTTCCTTCGCTTTTGGTGGTTCCTTGGCGAGGGTTTCGGAAAAATCGAGATCGTCGAGGGAGAGTTCGGTTTCAGCGGAAGATCCCGCCGGCATAGATAGATCGAGATCGTCAAGCGCCAGGTTGAAATCCAGCCCATCCAGATCGGAATCGGAGGAGGATTCCCTGGGGGCAACGGGTGACGGCTCTTTTTTCGGTTCCGCCGTCCTGGAGGGCGGGGCTAAATCGGAGATGTCCGCCAAAGTTTCCGGCATTTCGAGAGAAAAAGATTTTTCCTCTTTGCTGTCGTCCGCCGACTCTCCATCGTCCAGGGACAAGTCCTCATCCCGAGTCTCCTCGAACTGACTGAAATCTACTTCGATTTCCCGATCCTCTTGCTCGTCGGCGGCATCCTCGTCCTTCTCCGGCTTCGGTCCGTCCGGCGCATCTCCCCGGAAAGCAATCTCCTCGTCCTGTGGTTCTTCGATCAATATTTCAAGATCTTCATCGATATACTCCTCTTCGATTCCGGTCTGGGCCACGGGGATATCACCAACGGAATCATCATCTTCCCCGGACTGCAACCGCAGAAAGACAGGGGATTTGACCTGATAGACGGTACCGCGCAGAGTGTCCGACACCGCCTTGATATTCTTCTTACATTTTACACATACTTCCAGATGATCAAAGGAGATGTATCCGCATTTTGGGCATCGCATGAACGTGGTACCTCAAGGAAAACTTGCGAGTTAAATTTCAACGGGGAACGTATTTTCAAACATCAGACAGGGGAAGTATCTCATAACTTGAGGCGGAAGATCAAGGAAATTTACCTGAATGAGATCTTAACTCTTCGGATAGACATGAAGTTCTCCTGACACGGCTGAAAAAACATCGGCGGACAAGACTGAGACGTCAGAAGGACCAGTCCATGCCGATGTCGCAGGAAGGCGCAGAATGGGTCAAGGCACCGATGGAGATGATGTCCACGCCGGTCATGGCGATGGCCTCGATCGTCTCCAGGCTGACTCCTCCCGAAGCTTCCACCAGGGCCCGACCGGCAATGAGCCTGACCGCCTTTATCATCATCTCCGGACTCATGTTGTCGAGCATGATGATGTCCACACCGCACTGCAGACATTGCTCGACCTGTTCAAGGGTCTCAGTCTCCACCTCGATCCTTATGGTATGGGGGATCTGGCCTCGCACCCTGGAGACGGCCTCCTCGATCGCACCGCAGGCGGCGATATGGTTGTCCTTGATCAGTACCCCGTCGGCCAGGTTGAAGCGGTGGTTGGTGCCGCCCCCGATCCGCACCGCGTATTTTTCGAGCATCCGAAGCCCCGGCGTGGTCTTCCTGGTGTCGGTAATCCGGACCGGATATACCTTCACCTTTTCCACAAAACTCGCGGTGAGCGTGGCGATCCCTGACATGCGCTGCAGAAGGTTCAAGGCCACCCGCTCCGCCTTCAGCAGATCCACCACCGGTCCGCTGACCGTGAGCAGCGACATGCCCGGATGGGCAAGAGTCCCTTCGGGCACCGGATCGAAGGCGATGATGGCGGGGTTCTGCACTTTGAACACCTCGGCGGCCACACACTCGAGCCCTGCGACCACAAAGGTGCCGCGGGCAACGAGCCGGGCGCTGCCCATCTCCTGATCGGAAAATATCGATTCGCTGGTCAGGTCGCCTCGTCCGACATCCTCGCGGAGAAAGTCGCGGATCATGCTGTGCAGCAGATTCTTGTCCATGGCCATTCCTATGCAGATTGTTTCAGGCGGGCTTCCGCCTCCATGATCTTGGCCATCGTCGCATCGAGTTCGGCCTTTTTCTCCTGCTCTTTGGCCACTACTTCCGGTTTGGCGTTGGCCAGGAACTGGGCGTTGCTCAGTTTGCCGTTGACCTGTTTGAGCTTTGCCTCGATTTTCTGCCGCTCGCGGGCGAGTTTCACCAACTCGCCCGCCACGTCGACAAGGCCCTTCAGAGGCACGAAGATTTCGATATCTTTGTAAATATAGGTCGCGGCATCGGCCGGTTTTGCAGATTCCCGAGCGACGGTAAAGGCGGCAAGCTTGGTCATGTCGGAGATGGCCGAGGAAAACTGCGAAATACAGGCCGCCTTCTCCTCATCCCTGCAGAGAACAAACGCCTCGATTTTCGCGGAGGGATGGACTTCCGCCTCGGAGCGGATATTTCTGATGCCGGTGATGACGCCCATGAGCAGTTCCATCTGTTCGACCGCGACGGGATTCAGCCATTCTTCCCGGCGCTCGGGGAAGGAACTGCCGACCAGCATCGGCCTCTCGCCCGGCAGCACCGACCAGATTTCCTCGGTGACGAAGGGTGTGATGGGATGGAGGAGTTTCAGGATCGTCTCCAGCACCACCAGCAAGACACCCTGCGCCTGCCGCCTGGCTGTTTGGTCATCGCCGAAGAGATCCGCCTTGACCCACTCCACATACCAGTCGCAAAACTCCCGCCAGATGAACTGGTAGTTGGCGGAGGCCGCATCGTTGAAACGATACTCATCGAGCGCCAGCCGCACCTCGTCGATCACCGTCGCGGTCCGGCTGAGGATCCACCGGTGCACCAGGGGCAGTTCCCGGGGCGACTCTACCACATCCTTCACCGAATCCGGACAGTCGGCGACGTGCATCAGCGAAAAGCGAGCGGCGTTCCAGATCTTGTTGATGAAATGGCGATACCCCTCGATCCGGTCCTCGTCGAGGCGGATCTCCCGCCCCTGCGCGGCAAAGGCGGTGAGGGTGAAGCGCATGGCGTCGGTGCCGTATTGCTGCATGACCGCCAGGGGATCAATGACGTTGCCAGTGGATTTCGACATTTTCTTGCCGTGCTTGTCCCGGACCAGCGCGTGCAGGTAAACATCGCGGAAGGGGACCTCGTCCATGAAGTGCAGGCCCATCATCATCATCCTCGCCACCCAGAAGAAGAGGATATCGAAGCTGGTGATCAGCACCGAGGTCGGGTAGAAGGTCGCAAGTTCTTTAGTCTTCTCCGGCCAGCCCATGGTCGAGAAGGGCCAAAGGGCGGAGGAGAACCAGGTGTCGAGGACATCCGTCTCCTGAATTATCTCCGCCGAGCCGCATTTGGGGCAGGCGGCCGGGTCTTCCGATTCGACGATCATCTCGCCGCACACCGAGCAGGTCCATGCGGGGATGCGATGCCCCCACCAGATCTGCCGGGAGATGCACCAGTCGCGGATGTTGTCCATCCAGCTGTAGAAGGTGTTGTACCAGGATTTCGGGTAGATGTCGATCCGGCCTTCCCGCACCGCCGCCACCGCGCGGTCGGCCAGGGGCCGCACCGCCACGAACCACTGCAGGGAGGTGGTGGGTTCGCTCACCGTCTTGCAGCGGTAGCAGTGGCCGACCGCGTGGTCGTAGTCTTCGATCTTTTCCAGAAAACCGAGGCGCTCGAGGTCCTCGACCACCCTCTTTCGGCAGGCGAAACGGTCGAGACCGGCATAGGCGCCGGCCGCCGCGTTCATGACGCCCTTGTCGTCCATAACCTTCAGGTGCGGCAGGTTGTGGCGCTGGGCGATCTCGTAGTCGTTGCGATCGTGGGAAGGCGTGACCTTGAGCGCCCCGGTGCCGAATTCCCGGTCGACGTGCGAATCGAAGACCACCGGTATCACCCGATCGGTGAGCGGCAGCCTGATACCTATATTGCCCAGATGGCTGTAGCGCTCGTCTTCCGGATGGACGGCCACCCCGGTGTCGCCGAGCATGGTCTCGGGCCGGGTCGTAGCCACCACTACATGGCCGGAGCCATCGGCGTAGGGGTAGCGGATATGGTAAAGCTTGCCGCGGGTTTCCTCGTGCTCCACCTCGTCGTCGGCGAGCGCGGTATGGCAGCGCGGGCACCAGTTGACGATGTAGTCGCCCTTGTAGATCAGCCCCTCCTTGTAAAGCCTGACAAAAACCTCGCGGACCGCCCGGGAAAGTCCCTCGTCCATGGTGAAGCGCTCGCGCTCCCAGTCGCAGGAGGCACCAAGTTTTTTCAACTGGTTGATGATCGTGCCGCCCTTCTCCTGGCGCCACTCCCAGACCTTCTCGATGAAGGCTTCGCGACCGAGGTCGTCGCGGGTCTTGCCCTCCAGGGCCAGCTGCCGTTCCACGACATTTTGCGTGGCAATCCCTGCGTGATCGGTGCCCGGCACCCACAGGGTGTTATAGCCGCACATCCGCCGGTACCGGGTGAGGATGTCCTGCAAGGTATTGTTGAGGGCATGGCCGACATGGAGCACTCCGGTAACGTTCGGCGGCGGAATGACGATGGAAAAGGCAGGCTTGCCCTCATCCATGATGGCGGAGAAACTTTTGTCCTCATCCCAGCGGCGCAGCCATTTTTCTTCCACCTCGGCGAATTCGTATCCTTTGCTCAACAACTTTTCTTCTTTCATATTCATGAGTTAGTAATAATTACCGAATTTTTATCATTTTCTCTACCATGCAGGCGCACATTTTGCGAGATTAACTGCGAGCAGTTGAGAATTCAACAATTTTTGCCGGGAGCGACAAAAAAGCGAAAACCACCAAGATTCCGAAAAGGACACAATCATGAGCCTCCCTTTCGCAATATTCACTGGAAATTGCCTGTAGTCTATGGAGTTATGGGTAAATAATCTCTTGCTCATTTTTTGAGCAACGAATAGAGTAGCGCACTTTATCCGAGCTTAGGAAATGACTTTCCTAACCTTCTTGCTAGAAAATTGGGTTCCTTTCGTTTCCCTGAAAGGGAAAATCATAATCAGGAAAAGATGCCATGAAATGCCTCTTCCTCTATAAAACCGCCTCTCTCGATATAACCGATCCGATCGGCATCATGTACCTCATAGCCGCGGTAAAAAGAGCGGGCCACCATGCCGAACTCTTCCTGACCAATCTTGAGAAGAACCTGTTCAAATCCGTCCGCGAATATAAACCCGACGTCATCGCCTTCTCGGTCACCAGCGGCTCCGAAAGCTATTATCTCGAACTCATCAAGAAACTACGCCGGCAGGTGAGGTTCGTGGCGATAATGGGCGGCCCCCATCCCACTTTTTTCCCGGAGGTGATCGAACACGAAAGCCTCGACATCATCTGCCGGGGTGAAGGAGATGAGGCACTGGTCGAACTGCTCGATCGGATGCAGGCGGGCCTGCGCTATGACGATATTAAAAACCTGTGGGTCAAATCGAATGGCGAAATCGTCAAGAACCCCATGCGGCCGCTGATCCAGGACCTTGATTCCTTACCTTACCCCGACCGGGCCTCTTTTCTCAAATATTACGCCTATGCCCACAGCAGCGTGAAGCATTTCCTGGCCGGCCGCGGCTGCCCCTACGATTGCGCCTACTGCTTCAACCATATGCTGAAAAAGATCTACCGGGAAGAGACGGGTGACACCCAGTACTGCCGGATGCGCAGCGTGGAGAGCGTGATCAGGGAAATCGAGGAAGTCCGGGCGGGATATCCGCTCAAGATCGTCTATTTCCATGACGATTTGTTCATCATGAACAAGGGCTGGCTGAAGGAGTTTTCGGCGGCCTACAAGGCGAGGATCGGCCTGCCGATGATCTGCTACGTCCGCGCGAACCTGGTGACCGAAGAGATCGTGCAATACCTGAAAGAAGCCAACTGCATTACCATCGCCATGGGAATCGAAAGCGGCAACGACCAGATTCGGCGTACCGTTCTCAACCGAAAGATGGACAACGAGCAGATCATCAAAGCCGCAGACCTGTTCCACAAGTACGGCATCTCCATCATGTCCCAAAACATGGTCGGTCTCCCCGAGGAGACCGTCGACGACGCCTACGAAACCATCGACCTGAACAGGCGGGTCAAGCCGGCTTATGCCTGGGTCTCGATCTTCCAGCCTTATCCCCGCACGGAACTGCACCGCTACTGCATCGACAAGGGTTTTCTCGACCCTTCCCATGTCCAAAACGCCTCGTATCAGGTCGAATCGCCGATCAACAAGGGACTCGTCAAGAGAGAATTCGAGAACCTGCACAAGTTTTTCGCGCTGGCGGTGGAGTCTTCCCTCGTCCGGAGGTTTTCCCGCCCGCTTATCCGTCTGCCGGGCAACATCGGCTTCAACGTAGCGTACCGGGTCTTCAAAGGCTATACCCACATCTTCCGCCTGAAGATGAGCAGCGGCGAGATCGGTTTTATCGTCTATCTCGGCAATCTCGTATTGTACAAAATCAGGCGTGCACTGGGGATGACCTATTAGCACCACTACCTGACGCTCCACGGCTCCGGCAGGAAAATATGCTTGTAGAGCGACAGGGCGTAACGATCGGTCATCCCGGCAACATAGTCGCAGACCTTGCGATGGGCCTCTTTCTCATCGTGCCAATTCTCCTTATCGACCCCATGTTCCCACTGGCCATTTCGCAGCCTGACTATGCCGTTGTCGAGGAAGTAGCGGTAGAGATCGGAGATGATCCTCTGAGCCTTGATAAACTCATTGTGCACCTTATAGAAGGTATACACTCGCTCGTAGAGGAAGGACCGGAGATCGGTGATGGCCTCCAGCATCCCTTCACTGATATGGAGGTTGCCGTCGTCGGCGGTGAGGGTCTCGACGATCAGATCCCGGACCATGGCGCCGATCCGCTTCGAGTGGCGCTCGCCGACAACCTTCTTTATTCCCGGCGGCAGGTCGGCTTCCTTCAGGATCCCCGCGCGGAGAGCATCATCCAGGTCGTGGTTGACGTAAGCGATGATATCCGCCAACCGCACCACCTGGCCTTCCAGGGTGACGGCAATTTCTGATTTGTCCTTGGGAAGGATGTCCGCCCGGCCTTTGGAATGACGGACGATGCCGTTGCGGACCTCGAAGGTGAGGTTGAGTCCCTTACCGTCGTTTTCGAGAAAATCCACAACCCGCAGGCTGTGCACGTAGTGTCGGAAGCCGCTCGGATGCAGCTCGTTGAGGGTGGTCTCCCCGGCATGGCCGAACGGGGTATGCCCCAGGTCGTGGCCGAGGGCGATGGCCTCGGTGAGCGGCTCATTGAGACACAAGGCGGCGGCGATGGTTCGAGCAATCTGAGAGACTTCCAGAACGTGGGTCAGCCGCGTGCGGTAATGGTCGCCGGTGGGCGAGAGAAAGACCTGGGTCTTATGCTTGAGCCGGCGGAAAGTCTTGGAGTGGGTGATGCGATCCCGATCGCGCTGGAAAGGGAGACGGATATCGGACATTTCCTCTTCTTCTTCCACGTGGCGTCCTGACGAATTTTTGTTCAGCGCCGCAAATGGCGAGAGGATCTTTTCCTCCCGGTCCTCGAGCTGCTTTTTGATGGACTTGCCAACAACCGGAACAAAAGCCATAGCGTTTCTCTGTTTTTTTTGAGTACCTTATTAATTCATTTCTTTTAATCATCCCGTGTGGAACTGTTCTTGTCAGCGTGAGACAGTATTTGTCCCCGGCCGATCGGATGCTGTCCCCGGCTGATCAAAATAAACCCATAAGGTACCGCATACACCTCGAAGAGTCCCCCGTTTGGAGGCTTGATGTGTGGCACGGACGAAGAACCCAGCCGCACGACTTGGAGATCATCTCCTTTAAACCATGCTCCGCAACTGAATTCAATAGGTTGGACTATCAAAACAAGAAAAAGTGACGCTTTGCTTGACAATTATCGAAAGAGTAAGAACTACTTATCAGTAGTCTCCGGCTGTTACTCACGTTGCTTCCCGGCGGTTCGAGAAGCTTAAATCCTACACTTCGAGGAGAAGACAATGGCCAAAATAACTCTGAAAGGAAACGAGATATCAACCATCGGTTATCTTCCGGCCATAGGTGCGCCGGCGCCCGATTTCCAACTGGTGAAAGCCAACCTGGAAGAAACGAGTCTCAAGGATTATCGCGGCAAGACCGTGGTTCTCAGCATCTTTCCCTCGCTGGACACCGGCGTCTGCGCTGCGTCAGTGCGCAAATTCAACAGCGAGGCGGGCAATCGCAAGGATACCGTGGTCATCTGCGCCTCCGCCGACCTGCCCTTTGCCCATAAGCGCTTCTGCGAGGCCGAGGGACTGGAGAATGTGGTTCCAGCCTCCACCTTCAGGTCGCCAGACTTCGGCAAGAACTACGGACAGACCATCACCAGCGGCCCGCTCACCGGTCTTCTCGCCCGAGCCGTAGTGGTTATCGGCCCGGACGGCATGGTAAGATATACTGAACAGGTCCCGGAAATCGGCCAGGAACCTAACTACCAGGCGGCACTGGATGCCATTTAGCAGATAGGAGGAGCAAAGGAAAAAGGACTGAGCTGTCTGAAAAATCCTTCGCCCCTGCAGGAGTAGGGTGCATTCCATGCACCAGGTGCGTGGAACGCACCCTTATAGTAGGTCCAGAAACACGCAGTTCAATAATTGTTGTTATAGAGGGTAGTTGTTGAAAACCCTACAGCCGGGTGATCATGCCTGAGCGAAAAAGCTGAGTTTCTTGAGAGTGCGAAATGGAGACGAGTTCGGGGCTTGAGGTTAAGCAACAAAGGCAATCAGCTAAATTGTACGGCTACTACGAAAGCCCCATCGGCAGATTGCTGCTGGTGGGGAGGGAGGGAGTGCTGGAAGCGCTGTATTTTCCCAATGCCACGGCCACGCTCGCGGTGCCGGCTGAGTGGGTAGAAGACGATGCAGCCTTCGCGGAGCCTCTTCGGCAGCTGGGTGAGTATTTCGCCGGGAAACGACAGGAGTTCGAACTCGCCATCGATCCCCAGGGGACACCCTTTCAACAAGAGGTGTGGCAGGAACTGCGCAGGATTCCCTTCGGCAAGACCGCCAGTTATCAGGCCATCGCCGAGCGCCTGGGCCGGCCGAAGGCCTGCCGGGCGGTGGGCATGGCCAACGCCAGGAACCCGCTGCCGATTATCATCCCCTGCCACCGCATCATCGGCAAGAACGGGACGCTGACCGGCTTCGGCGGTGGGTTGCCGGTGAAACGGCAGCTCCTCGAGCTGGAGCGCGGCCCCCTGCCGAGTCTCTGGGGAAAATAGAAAGCAGTCACATAGGCGGCTTTTTCAGTGCCCCTCCTGGCGTAATTTTTCAGCGACGGCCGAGGTTTGTCTTCCTGCAGGTGCCTCTCCGTCAACTCGGGACCTGGAGCGTCCCAGGGGGCATTTCCACGCTGGAGCGCGGGAACGATCAAAAGTTCGATTTCGATATCGACCCGTTTTGGATCCCGATATGCGCCGCAGAGTGTGCCGAAGTCAATGACATTGGGGTGCGTCTGGCGAACCAGGTGCACGGAGTACACCCTGCATTGGAATGAGTCACATCAGGGAGCGACCGGTATCCGGCGCCAGCCGCCGATCCCGGTAAACTCCCGGGCGGAGAAACACCAGACCAGCGCCTTTTTGCCGTTCAGATACCCACTGTCCTGTTTCACCCGCTGGAAGAGCTTGATCCGCGCCGGGGTCACCCCGGAGCCGCGGACCCCGAGGAGATCGACGGGGAAGCCGAGTTCGGCCGAAAGATGGTCGAAGAGCCCGGCCCCCTTTGCATGCAGGTCGTCGCCCGCCTGAAAGACCAGCGTGTGGCTGTCGCCGAGCAGGATCACAGGACTCTGCATATCGCTCTCCACCGGCTCGCCGTCCTTGCCGGTCACCACCGTGAGTTCCAGTTCCTCCGCGGGTCCCGTGCCGCCCGCCATCTGGGTCAGGTCGCCCGTGATCCTCATCTTCCGAGGTTTTCGAGCGTACTCCGTCTTCGCCACCTCTTTATACCAGGCCTCCTTCTTGATTGCCTCGGCGGCCGCCCCGGCGAAGAGGGCAAGTCCTTCCCCGGAATAGTGGGTATCGGTCATGCAGTAAAGCCGAGCCTTGTCGCGTTTTTCGGCAAAAGCAGGCAGCAAGTCGATGACCTTCACCCCTTCCGCCGTCAGTTTGTCATAGAATTCCCGGTAAAGGGCGGTTTCTTCGGCCGCTGCCGAAGGCCCGAGGTCCGCCGACAGCTTGTCCGGATAGACGAGGGCCTTGGGCGGCACCGGCATGAGATAGAGGGTGATCCCCTGTTCAGCCAGCAACTTGTTGTACTCGAGGATCGTCGGCAGCGGGTCGGCATTGGCTTTGTCCTTGGCACGGGAGGCGGCAGCGGCCGCCTCGCCCCAGAATTTGCCCGCCGCCAGATGTTCGAGCTCTTCCTTGATAAAGAGCCAGCCGTCGACACCGGCAACCACACTGGACTGGCTCTTCTCCACCAGCGCGCCACTGGTTTCCCGCAGTTTTCCACCCGCCGCCACGGCGAGGGCGGCTGCGAGCAGAATGAAAACGGCCATGCTATAAGCTGTCTTTTTCATCGATCGGTCTTCCCCAATTCGGTGATTCCAACTCCATCATTTCATCGTCAAGGGCAGTCCGGCGATAGCTGCCGTACTCCCCTTCCACTGATTCCCAGCCCGTCAGGGCCAGCCGGACGGTATCCCCGGGCCGCAGGCCGGCGAGTCCCGTGAGCCTGTTGTCGCGCATGCCCCAGGCGTATACCAGGGCCTGCCCGGCGGCCAACTTGCCGTTTGCCCCCTCCAGATCGACCAGATGCATGGTAAGGATATTATCGCGGTACGGCACCGCCCCCGGCCGCGGCGAGCGCGAAACGGCGGCTATCACGCCGGTCACCACCACCTCCTCCCCGTTCTGCACGACGAGGAAGTCGGTCTGCTTTTTCTCGCCCAGCCGCAGGTCGATTTCCTTCCAGTTGCCGAAGGACAGCTCCCGTTCGGCGAACTCCCAGATCACGAGACGCTTGCCGGCGAGCCGATCGCGGCCCCGGGCAAGTTCCCCGGCCAACATTTCCCTGGTAACATAGGCACCGCTGTCGTTTCTGGCAAGAAGATCGATAGGCTGCCGGAGCTGATGGCTCAGCTGCTCGGCCAACCCCGCCCCCTTGCCCCAGCCGAGCCCCTCGGAGGAGTAGATATTGGCAAAGGAATCGCCCAAGAGCAACACGGGGCTCTCCCGGTCCGGCTGCCAGAATTCCTGCTGGCCGTTGGTTACCTGGCGGGTGTGCACCTCATGGTCGGCAAAGAGCGAGGACTCCTTCGGCAGGGTCAGCATCCGGGCGATATCGCCCTGCCCGACTACCGTCTGCGGTTCCAGCCGAAAAGCGGCACCACCCTCCACCTCCGGCATTTCCGCTCTGATGAACCGGGCGAGTTCCTCGGCCACCGCCTCCATGGCCCCGGGCAACCAGTGGGTATCTGTAGCGAGGTAGGCATCGCCGTGGTCCGCCGCATATTTCGTTAGAACCGGGCGCGCATCGAAGAGCCGGACTCCGTTGTCCTTGAGAGCCGCGGCAAAGGCAGGCCATGACCGATTGGCGAGAGGTTGCTCTGGAGGATCCGCCATCCGGGTCGAGAGTTTCTCAGGATGGATGGCGGCCTTCACTGGCACCGGCAGGAGGATCAGCTCGATACCCCGCGCCGCGAGCTGCTCCTTGAAGCCGACTATCGCCTTCACCGGATCGGCCTGGACGGGCGACTCCCAGAGTTCATGGGCCTTTGCTCTTTTTGCCAGCTGCTCGGGATCGAGAAAAGGCGG
This sequence comes from Pseudomonadota bacterium, assembly GCA_023412495.1. The sequence goes on along the minus strand of JAEYNP010000105.1, from coordinate 131,002 downwards.
GCCGGTGAGGTACTCCAGGCCCGGCGCGAAGTAGAGCCAGCCGTCCCGGCCGGGGATCGCTTTTTCGTTGCCCTGACCCAGGCTGCGCAGCAGCACGTACTGCAGGGGCGGCAGAAAGATTTTACGTAGAAAGCTCTGCTCCTCGAGCGTATTTTCGAGGAAGTTGATCCCTTCGAGGATCGCGTTGTTCCGGCGTTTCACCGTAGCCACCAGGCTTTGAGGCAGCCCCTGGTCCGGCACGCCCGCAGCGGGCATAAGGCCGATGGTGTTGCCGTGCAGCCTGTCATGGAGGAACTGCCCGGCCGGCACGAGAAAAGTGGTAGCAAGGAAGAATACGGACAGTGCGATTGCCAGCTCGCGGCTGACGTCTGTCCGGCCGATCTCTTTCTTGGCGATAGCTTCCCGGGTCGGAATCTTTATCGTCATAGGGCGGCCACCCAAAGGCGGACTGTTTTCAGCATCGTGTTCAAATCCACTACTGTAAAATTCATTTCAGGGATACTTAAAAAAATTCAAAAACTCGTGGAGATGGATCTGGAAAAAGTTCGATATACGAGGCGCAGTGTCTGAAACGGTGCTTTGGTAGTCATATGTACAGCGAAGCGCCGTTTCAGACCTACAACGAAGTAGATCGCGCTTTTCACGAGTCCATCAAAAATTGAAATAGATGAAGGGATTATACGACTGCATGCTGAGCACCGCAACGGATACGAAAAAGACGGCCGCAACTGTCGCCGCCTTCGGCACAGTCAGTTCCTTGGTCCAATCCCAGGTCTGGGGAGACCACCAGACCACCAGCCCGGCCACCGTCATGGCCAACAAAGTATATGGCGTATAGAGCAACCCGTCGAGGAGTAGCGAGGAGGCAGGCACCTCGGCGAAGCCGAACATCGAGCCCAGGTAATTCAAAGCACCGCCGAAGGTCTCCGCCCGGAAGAAGACCCAGGCGATGAGTACCAGCACGAAGGTCGCCCCGATCCGCCCCGCCTTGGGCAGCATGAAATAGAGGGGCTTTTTGCCGATCAGCCGCTCGCTGCCGAGCAGGATGCCGTGGATCGCCCCCCAGGCCACGAAATTCCAGGAGGCCCCGTGCCACAGCCCGCCGAGCAGCATGACGATGGCCAGATTGACGGCCGTCCGGCCCCGCCCCAGGCGGTTGCCGCCAAGCGGAATATAGAGATACTCCCTGAGCCAGGTGGACAGCGAAATGTGCCAGCGTTGCCAGAATTCGGTGATCGAGGCCGAGCGGTAGGGGGAATCGAAGTTCTTGGCGAAGACGAAGCCGAACATCAGGCCGAGGCCGATAGCCATGTCCGAGTAGCCGCTGAAATCGAAATAGATCTGGAAGCTGTAGGCGACGATGCCGAACCAGCTGTCCAGCCAGTGCAGATTGCCTGCGGCGAAAGCGGTGTCGGCGATCTTGCCGCAGGGGTTGGCGAGCAGCACCTTCTTGGCCATCCCGAGGCTGAAGAAGGCGACTCCGCGGGCGAACTTCTCCCAGGAGTGGACCCTGGAGGCAAGCTGGTCGGCCACCTCCTGAAAACGGATAATCGGCCCGGCAACAAGTTGCGGAAACATCGACACGAAGCAGCAGAAGTCGAGAAAATTGCGAACGTATTCGCCATCTTTGCGGTAGACGTCGATGGTGTAGCTCATCGACTGGAAGGTGTAAAAACTGATCCCGAGCGGCAGCAGGAAGCTCAGCACCGGCACCGGGTCGAAACCTTCGACTCCCAGAAAGGCAAAAAGCCGATTGTAGTTCTCCATGGCGAAGCCGGTGTACTTGAAAAAACCGAGCAGGGAGAGGTTGCCGGCGATGGAGACCGTCAGCGCAATCTTCCTCCGCCGCCGCTGATCGTCGCGGGCCAGGCCGATAACCAGGCCGCAGCAGTAGTCGAGCAGCGTCGAGTAGAACATCAGCAGGGTGAAGAGCGGATTCGACCAGCCGTAGAAGATGTAGCTCACGGCTGTGAGCAGCACGTTTTTGCCCCGCTTCGGCATGCTGTAATAGAGCAGCAGGCTTATCGGCAGGAAATAGAAGAGAAATATGTGCGATGAGAAAACCATGGAAAAAAGATTCGGACGATAAAAAGACAGGCCGGGCCGGCAAATGGTTCCAAGCTAATGCGGGCTTGACGCCCGCAACCCAAGGGTTGTCATCCCCTCCCACAGCAGAGGGGACTCATTTCAGTGCCACCTTCACGAAATTCATTCTCAAAAACACGAAATGAATTTCTAAGGTACTAAACGTTTTCCGCCGCCAAGACAATCTTTTTTGAGTTTCTGCGCTCTCCAGCGGACCGGACGGCGCCGCTGACGGGTGAATTCACCTTGACCCGTAAAATGCATTTGCACTAGCATTAAAGGAGAACCGTCAAGGTTTTCCTAACTCATATACGACCAACCAAGGAGCCCGCCATGTCCGGAATGACGAACGACGTTCTCATCACCCCAGGAATGCAGGAGTATATCGACAGGAACAATATCTATCTCGCGGAAAGAGCCAGATATATCGAGGAAACTGTGAAAAAATGGAAATTCGACACCATCGCCGTGCACGGCCTCTACTCCGTGACCGATGCCCTCAGGGACTACCAGGGCGCGATCATCGAGCCGATCTTCATGAGCACCTCCCAGGCCTACGCCGACGCTGATGAAATGGCCGCGGCGCTGGCCTACAAGATTCCCACCTGGTGCTATTCCCGCATCGCCAACCCCTCCACCTACTATTATGAATGGACGCTAGCCCTGCTCGAGGGCTACGGCTTCGACGGCACGACCTCCTGCTGCTCGACTTCCTCGGGCATGGCCGCCATCATGACCGCGGTCCAGCCTTTCCTCCGGGTGGTGAAAAACGCCGGAGAACCGCGCAATTTCGTGGCCACGGCCCAGTGCTACGGCGGCACCTTCCAGCAGTTCACCGTCCGCCTGATGCAGGAGCGCAACATCGAGTGCCGCTGGGTCAAGGACGCCACCAACATTGAGGAATGGGCATTGAAGATCGACAAAAATACCCGCTTCCTCTACGGCGAGCTGCCCAGCAACCCGCAGCTCGGCTTCTTCGATATCCGGGCTGTGGCCGACCTCGCCCACAGCCACAGCCTGCCGCTGATCGTCGACTCGACGGTGGCGACGCCCGCCCTGCTCCGCCCGATCTGCCACGGGGCGGACATCGTGGTCCAGTCGGTCACCAAGAGCCTCACCAGCAGCGGCTTCGGCATCTGCGGTGCGGTCATCGCCCGGAAGAACCTGGTCACCAACATCGATGACGATCAGCTCAAAGAAGATTTTTCCCTCTCGGTCAAATACCTGCAGAATCGCGACTTCGGCCCCAACCTCCATCCCCTGCAGGCGGTGATGGCCTTGAACGACATGCGCACCATCCGCTCCAAGATGGACCTGATGAGCCGGTCGAGCGAGAAGATCGCCGCCTTTTTAGCGGAGCACCCGGGGGTGGAAAGCGTCCAGTACCTGGGCCTGCCGAGCCACCCGCTGCACGAACTGGCCAAGCGCTATATGTGGCTGGTCGACGCCGAATATGACGACCAGTATAACCGCCCGATCAATCGCTACGGCCACCTTCTCTCCTTCTGCGTCAAGGGCGGCGTGGAGAAGACCCGCAAGGTCTTCGACGGCCTGCAGCGCATCTGGCGGGCCACCGACCTCGGCCGGATCAAGAGCGTCGCCACCATCCCGGCCATCTCCACACATCAGCAGCAGGGTGAGGCGGGCCGGGCCCTGGCCGGCATCCCCGGCAACATGATCCGCCTTTGCGTGGGCGCCGAGCACCCCACCGACATCATGGCCGATCTCGACCAGGCCCTGCATGCGGCCAAGTGAAAAATATGGGGCGGTTCACAAAATATCTATCGCAACCGGTGGTTGCCGCCCTTCTGGCGTCCTGCGCGGTGATCCTGCTCTTCCTGGGCCTGGGGTATCTGGAACGGGAACGCTACCGCGAAACGCTGCAAACGAAGACTATCAACAGCCTCTCCGGGATCAGGGCGAGTCTCGAGTCGGAAATCAATACCAATTTTTATCTTACCCGCGGGCTGATCGCCTATATCGCCACCAATCCCGACATGGACGGGCTGGCCTTCCATCGCCTGGCCCGCGAGATCCTGAGAAACCACAGCTATATCAGAAACATCACCGTCGCCCCTGACAACATCGTCCGCTTCATTCACCCATTGAAAGGCAACGAACAGGCGATAGGCCTGGATTACCGGCAGAACAGCGAGCAATGGCCTGCCGCAGCCCGGGCCATTGAATCCGGCAGGACGGTAATAGCCGGCCCCGTGAATCTCGTCCAGGGCGGCGTGGCCTTTATCAACAGGACGCCTGTGTACGTCGAGGGCGAGGAGGAGGACGACAGCCGCTACTGGGGACTGGTCAGCATCGTCATAGAAAAGGATCGTCTTTTCAAGGCGGCGGGTCTCCACCGGCCCGAGCTTAACATCGAGATAGCCATACGCGGCAAGGACGGACTGGGCAGCGCGGGCGGGATGATCGATGGAGACCCCTCCATTTTTGAAAAATCGCCGATCACCCTGCCAGTCAAGCTGCCGGAGGGGAGTTGGCAGCTGGCAGCCGTGCCGAAGGCCGGCTGGAGTACCCCATCGCCGTATCTCGTGCCCCTGCGAGTGACAGCCATCTTTGCCGTGCTGGCGGTGGGCCTGGGCACCTTCTACTGGCTGCGCCGCGAGGAAAACATCCGCAGAAGCCTGGTCAACGCCTGGCTGGAAGCCCAGAAGGCCCAGGAACGCCTTCGTCTCAACGAAGAATTTCTCGCCACCGTCTTCGATAATATCCCGGCCATGATCTTCGTGAAGGACGCCCGGGACCTCCGGTTCGTCCATTTCAACAGGACGGGGGCCGCAATGCTCGGCTATCAGGTCGATGATTTCCTGGGCAAGACCGATTTCGACTTCTTCCCGGAGGTGGAAGCCAAATTCTTCACAGCAAAGGACCGGGAGGTGCTGCGCCTTGGGACCCTTGTGGATATTCCGGAAGAACCGATCCAGACCCGAAACCGCGGCAAGAGAGTCCTGCACACCCGCAAGATCCCGATCCTCGATGCCGAGGGCCAGCCCCGTTACCTGCTCGGCATCTCGGAAGACATCACCGACCAGATCCGGGTCAGCGCAGAGAAGGAAGACTTGGAGCGGCGACTGCAGCAGGCCGAGAAGCTGGAGACCATCGGCAAACTGGCCGGCGGCGTCGCCCACGACTTGAACAACATCCTCTCCGGCATCATCAATTATCCCGAATTGCTGCTCCTGCAGCTGCCACCCGAAAGTCCCATACGCAAGCCGCTTGCGGACATCCGCGAGTCCGGCAAACGGGCGGCGCGAGTGGTGGCCGACCTCTTGACCCTGGCCCGCGGGGTGGCGGCCGTAAGGGAAAATATCAGCATCAAAGATCTGGCAAAGGAGTATCTCGAATCGCCGGAGCACATAAAGCTTGCGAAACTCTTCCCGAAGATTTCCTTTGCCTCCCGGCTCGCCCCCGATATCCGGACCGTCTCCTGTTCATCGGTGCATATCCAGAAGTGTCTGATGAACCTGGTTATCAACGGCGCCGAGGCATTCCCTCCGGAAAGTCCGGGGACGATCGTCATCTCCTGCCGCAACGAGGACCTCGCGAGCCCTCTGCCCGGCTTTTCCGATCTCACTCCCGGTCCCTATGTGGTGCTTTCGGTCGCCGATGACGGCCCGGGGATCGACCAGAAGGACCTCGCCCATATCTTCGAACCCTTCTATACCAGAAAGACCATGGGCCGCAGCGGCACCGGCCTCGGCCTCGCCGTCGTATGGAACACCATGAAGGACCATGAAGGGGCTGTGACGGTCGAAAGCGCCTCCGGAACCGGCACGACTTTTTCCCTCTATCTGCCGGCAACAGCTGCGGCGGTCACCACCCAGCCCCCCGCCACCGCCATGGAGGAGTTGTACGGCCGGGGCGAGAGGATCCTGGTCGTCGACGACGAAGCACTGCAGCGGGACATCGCCGTGCAGATCCTGAAAAACCTGCACTATTCGGCGGCGACCGCTTCCTCCGGGGAGGCGGCCATAGAATATCTCGAAGACCACGCCGTCGACCTGGTGATACTCGACATGATCATGAAGCCCGGCCTTTCCGGCCGGGAGACCTACGAACGGATCGTGGCCGCGCACCCCGGCCAGAAGGCGATCATCGCCAGCGGCTTCGCCGATCACGACGAGGTGGCGAAGATCCAGACGCTGGGCGCGGGACAGTATGTGAAAAAGCCCTACACCCTGGAACAGCTGGGGGTCGCCGTGCGGGTCGCCCTCGGCGACAAGTTCTCTGATGCGTCTGCTCCTCCCGCCATCGATATCGCTTGCCGCCCAGCCGCCCCATCGGGTAAATAGAGGTTCCCCGTCAACCTTACCGGAACCTCGCATGAATACACTCACCATCCTGGGAATCGCTGTGGCTCTCGCCATGGACGCCTTTGCCGTGGCCATCGCCACCGGCGTCAGCCTGCGGCAGGTCAGCTTCCGCCAGACTTTCCGGCTGTCCTGGCATTTCGGCCTCTTTCAGGCCATGATGCCGGTCATCGGCTGGAGCCTCGGCACTTCCGTGCAAGGTTACCTGGCCGATTACGACCACTGGATCGCCTTCACCCTTCTTGCCCTGGTGGGCGGCAATATGCTGAAGGAGGCCGTCCTGGCCGACGACGAAGATCCAAAACCAAGGAAGGATGCAACGAAAGGCATGACTATGGTCATGCTCTCAGTGGCGACGAGCATCGACGCCCTGGCCATCGGCCTGTCGATGTCAATGCTCCAGGTATCGATCACCACCCCGGCCATCGTCATCGGTATCGTCGCCGGGCTCTTTACCATCACCGGCCTCCACCTCGGCAAACGGGTTTCCCGCCTCACCTGGCTGAGTTCCTGGGCCGAGATCGTCGGCGGACTGGTCCTCTGGATCATCGGCCTGAATATCCTGCGGGAGCACGGGGTGTTCGCCGCCTTTTTTTCGTAAGCGATTCTCACTTCGGTATTGAAATCGCTGTCGGGATCGGAATCGGATTGGGCAGAAACAATTGAAAACCGCGTAAAACAAGTGAAACGTGGCGATGTCAGGCGAGCAATCTTGATCTCTCAGTTGGCCGATGCGGGCAGCCTGTAGTACATTTCAAGGTCGGGCTCGAAAACGTCCATCATCTGGCGTTCCCCTTCCAGTTCGGGGTGATCGGAGAATTTTTCCAGGACCAGCCGTTCGGGATCGCCCGCCTGATCGTAATTTTTGACCAGGGTCCGGTCGAGAACCGCCCACTCCGCCACGAGGATCCGCTCCCGGGCGTATTCCCCCTGTTCGACCCGGTCGACCGAATAGGTATTGACAACCAGCGCCCGGCGGTAGGCGCCGAGGGAGTCGGGGGCCGGAATTTCAGTCGTCTGGTCAAGTTTGCCCTCAACCACCAGCCTTGCGGCCTCAATGTGTCTGCTGCCACGTTCGGCCGCCAGTCGGCTGTTGGCGGCGATTTCCCGCTCCGCAAGCGGCCGGTCGTAGATGGCGAGACCCTCGAGAATGCCGTGCCAGCCGCCGGCCGGATCGCCGAAGTGCAGGGTTTCCACGGCTTCTTTCGAAACGTTGAGCTGTCCGGGCTTTTTGCCGAGGCTTTTGCCGTCCGCGAACAACTCCAGGCCATCCTTGCCGAGGTTGAGGACAAGATGCAGGGTCTGACGCTCTGCCAGCACTCCCGGCCAGATAGCAGGATCCCCGTGGCCAGTCCGAACCTGAAGATCTTGGCCCTCCTGGACCACGACCACTCCTGGCTTGTCGCCGGCAACAATGGAGATAATCCGGCCCTTTTCATCCTCCCGCGGCGTAAGGGTGAACTCCACGCCGGCCTCGCCGGTTTTCGCCAGAGCCGCGCCGACTTTTTTGCCCGCCTCGCCTGTTTCCCCCCAGCCGCCGCCGGCAGCGAGGCGAAGGTCGCGGGTAAAGAGCGCCGTCCCTCTAAGATCTATATTGCTCTGAAAAAAGCCGACGGGGCTCTTCTCGTCCAGCTGATTGGCCGCCTTCATATTCTCCCAGACAAAAACCAGGTTCTCCCGCGAAACAGGCCATCCGGCCTCCATCGCCGGCCCGTCGGTTGCGGCCAACCGCTCCGCGAGCGTCGCTTTGCTGCCTCCCTCGATCCACATATCCGGAAAAAAATCAGCCCGGCCGTTGCTCGTCACCTTCAGCCAGTCCTCGACCTTCTGCACCCGCTCGTCGAAGCGGCCGATGTAGATCTCGACCTTCTCACCGCCGCCACCGATCCTGTTGCCACCCTCACCCTTTACATAGGGGCCGGTGAGGACGAAATAGCGGGGGTGATTGGACCAACGGGGGTGGTAGACCTCATAGCCGCCGATACCAGGGGCCCCGTTGATCTGGATCTTCCAGTTCTTGCCAGCCTGGACATCGTACACCTGCAGGTTTCGGTGCAGACCGTCGAAGATCCACAAGAGTTTTGAGTCGTCGGGGCTGAGCGAAGTCCAGCAGCCCTTACCCAGCCGCTGGAAGCGCTTATCTTTCGTCCACAGCACTCCGCCGTCCGGCCAGGGGAAGAGACCGCCCATCAGTTCGCCGTCCCGGGACAGCTGGATGTTCGACCAGGCGAGGTTGGTTTTGTTCCAGATCAGCTCCTTCTTCTTCGGGTTGTCGAGCGGGAACCGGTAGAGCGGCTGGCTCGAGCCGTACTTGTTTTCCGGCTGGTTGCCGGACAGGCAGTAGACCCAGGTGCTGCTCCGCCACGGCAGGATACTCGGCTTGGGATCCTGCCAGACCGCCACGGCGACGCCCTCGCCCAATTTCTTCATCTTTCCGCTCTCCCACTCCACCAGGAACATCTGCCGCTTGGCGCGGTTGCTGACGATGACCTGGCTGCCGTCGGGGGTGATGAGCGGCACGAACCAGCTGTCGGCCTGGGGCAGGAGCGGCCGCTCGCCCTTGCCGTCCTTGGAATCGTAGCCGTAGAGCATGAGATTTTTGCCATGGGCGAGGCTGTCCGCGCCGTTGCCCTGATCCTGCAGCCACACCAGCCGGGTATGGTTGCCGGTCCATTGAGCGACCCGGTCGCCCGCCGTCTTGCCGATTGCCGAGAGAGGCGATAATGCCGCCGCCAGAATGATAATGAAAATCTTCAGGGTTTTTCTACTGCTTGTCATTACAACTCACTTATTTAACTATGTAGATTTCTTCTCCTCCCGAATGCGAAGGATCTTCGCGGGCGAACCCGCAACCACCGCATAGTCGGGCACATCACGGGTCACCACCGAACCTGCGCCAACAATCACCCCGGTGCCGATCTTAACCCCGTCCAGAATAATCGCCCCGGCCCCGATCCAGCTCTTCTCGCCGATGACGATTTCCCCATGGGAATAGACGCCCTGATCCATGATTGCCGGCTCGAGGTGGTCATGGTAGTATCGCCCCCCCCCGATATAGCAGTTGCCGGCGATGATGGTCGCAACCCCGACGGATATCCCCGATACCGAGGCGAAGGTGCAGTTGCAGCCGATGTCGACACGCTCCTCGAAGACCACATGGCCGTTTTTCCCCAGGATTACACAATTGCGCGACACCACCACCCCGTCGCGCAGCTGTACGCCGATATCGCCGCTGCCGGACGCATCGATGAAGACATAATCATCGACGGCCACATTGTCGCCGAAATCGATCCGTCCGGGGTGTCTTACGGTGAGGCCGCGGCCCAGGATAAGGCCCGTGCCTGCCGAACGAAAGAGCAAGCCCGCCAGCCTTTTCCGCGCCCAGAATCCCACAGCGCCACCCAGATTGGCAACCAGAAGGGTAAACAATTCGTAGAGGAACAACCCCGGCAGGGAGATGTCCCCCCCCGCCTTCTTCCAGTATTTCCGGAAGGAGGATTCGCGTGAATGCAACTGCTCCCGCAGAGGAATTTTCTTTATTTTCGCTTCGTTATCCGTCACAACTCACCAATCACGCAAAAGTAATTTTGGGGATCCGCATCAGTCCATCGAAAATGAAACTGTAGAGGCCCAGAATGACCATCGGCATCAGAAAGAGAATGAGAAACCGTCTATTTATCACCTCATGATTGATACCGTAGGCGACGCTCAGCATCGGCAGAATGGGAAAGAGATAACGCCCCTGGGACTGGAAATCAAGCGTCCAGGAATGATAGACCGAGACTCCGATAAGTGCAACGCCCAGGCCAAAGGCCGACAGCGCCAGGCCGCTGCCGACCAGGCCGCCCCGGAGGAGAATGCTGCCGAACACAAAGGTTAAAAGCGCTACGCCGGACCATCGGACCAGATCGTAGTAGCCCGTCGAGCCGGAAACGGTGAAATAGCCGTAAACCCCGAAGGCGGTCTGGAAGGTGCGCTCGAACCAGCGATCGATGAAAATGATGGTCTCAAGAGACACGCCGCGGGCCTTGCGGTAGAGCGTAACATGCTTCTGGGCCAATTCGGTGTTCGGGTTATACAAGGGCTCGGCAAGCTCCTTGGCGATATTGTCCATCTTCTCGGCCCGGTCGAGGCCGTTCACCCAGTAATCTGCCCCTATCCGGAGGCCGTACACCCCGCAGGCAATGACCGTGATCAGGATGAGCCTGAGGACCGCCTCCTTTTTCTCCCAGTAGAATTGATTGGTGAAGAAAATCTTCACGGCCAGGCAGAGATAGAAGAAGGCGATGAAGGGATAGTAGTTTTTCTTGAGCAGGAAGACGATGCCCAATCCGACACCGAGCACAATCGGGCCGGCCAGCCTGGCCAGCCGGCCCTCCCCCTTGAGACAGCGATGCAGCAGGCTCTGCGGATCGAGCAACTCGCAGGCGGCGAGAAAGGCGAAGAAAAGGGCGAAGGCGTCGGAGGTGCAGTAGCTGAAGATATACCACAGCTGCGGGGTAACCAGGAACGGCAGCGCCGCCATTCGGGCATAGCGGTTGCGTATCGTATAGAGCAGGATGAGCCCGAAAAGGAACACGTTGAAGAGCCTCATAGCAAAATACTCCGGCAGCTTGAAGGCCTTGGCGAGTTTTTCGAACTTGCCGGAGAAAAGATAATAGACCTCCCCGTTGTTCAGCCGCGACATGCCGTAGACGCTGTAGGTGTTACGAATCGAGGGGTCCTCGATGACAGGCGGCAGCCAGTGGTCCTGATAGTAGCCGGTGGCCGCCATATGGACATATTCGTCGGGATGGGAATTCTTTTTGCTTATTGCTGCCATGACGATTATGAGCAGCCAGATCCCGAAGAGCAGCACCGGCACGAAACGAAGGTCACGGGCAAGCGGCCCCGCCCCGTAGAGCACGCAGGCGACGAGGGCGGCGATAGCCAGAAGGCGCACCGTGAGCCAGAGGATATCCATGGCCTGTTTCTCCGGGGCGAGGGCGAGTTCGAAATTGGGATCGATGCCGGAGGACTTGATCCAGAGCCCATTATCATTCGCCGCCCAGGCCTCGACGTCGAACAGCGGCACCAGCCTTCGAAATTGCTCCGGGTTCGACAGGATCATGGGCACCCAACCTTCCTGCTGCAGGACCAGTTTCTTCAGGATGGCCTCGCCGGCATAATTATGAGTGTCGATGCGCAGTCTCGATATCTTGCTTGCGGACGGCAGGAACAGGGAGTAATTCTTCTGCTCGGGAGTAGCGGTCACCACCGACATGTTCTTTTCCGCATATGGCTGATCGCCCTCTGCCCAGTAGATCTTGAAGTCGCACTTCTCCGTCACCTCCAGTTCTATCTCGGCATGCAGCCTATCAACAAAAAGTTGATAGAACAAACCACACGTCAGGCAGCAGACGAAAAATACAAATGCCGCGTATCCTAAACGGCTGCCTGCCAAGTCTGTCATCCGATTTCGCAGTCCTTCGATACTCACGATCTTGGCCCTCGAAAAATTCATCTCATGCGGGCTGACGCCCGCAACCCAAGGGTTGTTATCCCCTCCCACTGCAGAGGGGACTCATTTCAGTGCCCCCTTGAGGGGTGTACCTTCACGAAATTCATTCTTAAAAAACAAAGAAATGAATTTCTAAGGTACTCAAACAGAAAGAACCTCCCACGCTGAAAATTTTGATTAACTACACTTTCACATGGGCCATTGCAAGAAATTTTCAGGGCCTTCTGAAAAGACTTTATCCGGCAATTTTCACCGAAATACCAAGACAAAGATCTGGAACTCGCCACCACTGGGGATGAGACTGCGAGAAAGAACCGCCCGGGCGCAGCATTCCCGCGGCGGAAATATTATCTCTGGCCCGATCGGCCTTGATAGGATATCTTGTCGATGAGTACCTCGGAAATTCCATTTTCCCGTTTTGAAATGATTTCATGAAGGTACTTATCCAGCTCGGCTGGGCAAGGTATCCAGAGGAGTATGACAAGTCACGAGATCTTCTGTTGCCGCAGGTATCACACCTCAACCTTCACACCACAAGGATACGGATATGAAAGACACAATCACAGCAGTACGGGCCATGGAAATTCTCGATTCACGGGGAAACCCGACGGTTCGGGTATTCGTCGAACTCAACGATGGCACAAGGTGCTCGGCCTCGGTTCCCTCCGGAGCCAGCACCGGCGAGAACGAAGCCATCGAACTGCGCGACGGCGACAAAAGCCGCTATCTCGGCAAGGGCGTGCTGAAGGCGGTGGAAAACGTCAACACCATCATCAGCCCGGCCATTCTCGGCATGTCGGCCAGCAGCCAGGTGGCCGTCGATCAGCGGATGCTCGAACTGGACGGCACCGACAACAAATCGAAACTCGGCGCCAATGCCATCCTGGGCGTCTCGATGGCGGTTGCCCGGGCCGCGGCCCAAGCCTGCGGCCTGCCCCTCTATCGCTACCTGGGCGGCACTGCGGCCCGGCGCATTCCGGTGCCGGCCATGAATATCATCAACGGCGGGGCCCACGCCGACAACAGCGTCGACATTCAGGAATTCATGGCGGTGCCGGTCGGGGCACCCTCCTTCAGCGAGGGGCTCCGTTACATCGCCGAGACCTTCCATATCCTGAAGGGGTTGCTTAAGGCCCGGGGGCTCGCCACAAGCGTCGGCGACGAGGGCGGGTTCGCGCCGAACCTGGAGAGCAACGAGGCGGTCATGGACATCATCATGCAGGCCATCGAAAAGGCGGGTTACGTTCCCGGCCAGGATATCGCCATTTCGCTCGACAGCGCGGCCAGTTCCTTTGCTGCCGAGGGGATGGGCGAATACGACCTCAAGTGGTCGGGCGGCGGCAAAATGAAGTCCGCCGACATCATCGAGATGGGGGCGAAGTGGGTGGAAAAATATCCCATCGTCTCCTGGGAGGATCCCCTGGCCGAGAACGACTGGGACGGCTTCAAGCAGTTCACCGCACGGGTCGGCGACAGGATCGACATCGTCGGCGACGACATCTTCGTCACCAACACCCAGTACATCGCCCGGGGCATCGAGGAGAAGGCCGCCAACTCGGTCCTCATCAAGCTCAACCAGATCGGCACCGTCACCGAGAGCATCGATGCCGTGCGGATGTGCCGCGACGCGGGCTGGCGCTACTTCATCTCCCACCGCTCGGGCGAGACGGAGGACACCTTCCTTGCCGACTTCGCCGTGGCCATGGACGGTGGCCAGCTGAAGACCGGCTCGGCCTCGCGCAGCGAGCGGATCGCCAAGTATAACCGGCTGCTGGAGATCGAAATGGAACTGGGGGGCGCAGCCCTCTATTACTGGTAGCTGTTTCAGGAGACAGGGGTCAGGAACCAGGAGACAGTGTGAATCTGGGCGCCGAGCGCCTGACTCATTCTGTCTCCTGTATCCTCTTTCCTCCTGTTACGACAGGACAACACCCATGCATATCGAACCTATCGGCACTATACACAGCCCGTTCAAGACCCTCGAGGATATGCCGATCCAGCCTCGTGGAGCCAAGGAGGCGACCGGCACGGTGGTGGTCGGGGACCAGTACCGCGAAGGCCTGGCCGACCTCGAGGGCTTCAGCCACATCTACCTGCTCTACTCATTTCACGAGGCCAGGCGCACGGCGCTTACCGTCGTGCCGTTCATGGACAGCCATCCGCGGGGGGTCTTCTCCACCCGATCGCCGCTGCGCCCCAACCATATCGGACTTTCCATCGTCGAAATCGCGGCGGTCGCCGGAAATGTCATCAGCGTCAAAGGCATCGACGTCCTCGACGGCACGCCGCTCCTCGACATCAAACCCTATATCGCCGCCTTCGATGCCGTGGGCCTCAGCCGATCGGGATGGATGAAGGCTTCGGCCGCCGAGGTTGCCGCGAAGCGTTCCGATCATCGATTCGTTTAGACACCGACACTGGGTACATCAGCGAATCTTGGCAATGCTGCCGGGCCTTGCTCATGGATGTGCGGGGGGCGCCCACTTTTCAAGATGAAATAAAAGAAGCCGGGCCTCCAAAACCTTTTTGCGAATAATTCTCAAAAAGAGCCTGCTCACCATTGACAGATACCGCTTTTACCTCCATTATAATAGTTACAGTCGTATGGGAATGTCTATCATTTGAGAGAGTTAAACACGAAGGAAAAAAGCGATGGCCACGTCACAGAAAAGACATCCGGATCCCGAACGGGTTGCCGTTCTTCGGGCATTGCCCCTCGAGATAAAAAAGCAGATCACCGGAGAGGAAGCGGAAGCGTTCATGTACGGTCTTGAACTTCCCGACTCGCTTCTGGAAAAGTTGAAGGATTATCTGGCTGACGAGCCGCAGCCCATGCCTCAAAAGGAGAACAGTATGAGCGAACAGAAGCCGTGCCCAACCTGCCAAGGGAAAAAAGTAATTAAGGGAATCTGCGAGGTGAGTTCTGAATGGCGAGGCCCCGAGGACGAGCTTGTCGACGACACCCAGTGCACTCCCGATCAGACCTGCCCGACCTGCAAAGGAAAAGGTTACGAAGAAAGCCGCTGTTAAAAAGTAACCCGCCCGACCCGCCCGCGAGCCAAGCCGTGGCCGCGGGCGGGATATTTTTACCAGACATTTCACCAATCACACCACTCTCTCCCCCGGACGCGGGAGAGAATAACGTACGCCGACGGGGAGCCGGGAACTTGAGCCTCGGCGTCAATGCAGGGCGAGACCTGTTTCAGCCATATGAAACAGGTAACCATCTATCAGGAAATACACTCAATCTTCAATGGTTTCATAGAGGGATCGAACGATGACCGGCAAACCGGCAGTCGGCCCTGCAGTATAATCGGGAGACTCTTCCGGCGGAAACAGGCTTTGGCCGATTTGGAGAGACAATGGAATTCGTTGTTTCAGGGCGTGGGTTTTTCTGCTAACCTGACGACAAGAAAGATCAATAGCATTTTTTCCCGATGCCTTTTACAATGAAATACAAAGCGGCGGCCGCTCTCCAGGCCGGACCGCCGCCCTTCAACCTAGGAGATTCCCGTGTCCTTCGAGATCTGGCTGGCCTTCGTTGCCGCTGCCGCAGTCGTTCTGGTCATTCCCGGCCCCACCATCCTTACCGTCATCAGCTACTCGGTTTCCCACGGCCGCAGAGCTGGCATCCCGCTGGTGGCGGCCGTCGCCCTGGGCGACTCGACGGCTTTGATCCTCTCCCTGCTCGGGCTGGGTGCCCTGCTTGCCGCCTCAGTCTTCTGGTTTACCGTGATCAAGGTGATCGGAGGCTGCTATCTGCTCTATCTCGGGATGAAGATGTTCCGCGCCGGCAGCGGCCCGGCCACCCTCTTCGCCCCCGCCGCCCCCGATTCCACCTGGAGACTCTTTGCCAACACCTACCTGGTGACCGCCCTGAACCCGAAAGGTATCGTCTTTTTCGTCGCCTTCCTGCCGCAGTTTATCGATCATGCCGGCCCAGTCGCGCCGCAGTTGTGGCTCTTGGCTGCCACCTTTGTCCTCCTCGCCACCGTCAATGCGGCCTGTTACGCCAGATTCGCCGGCGCGGCCAGGAGCCTGCTCGGTTCGGTCCGGGCCCAGCAACGTTTCAACCTTGCCGGCGGTTCGCTGCTCTGCGCCGCAGGCATCTGGTCGCTGATGGCAAGAAGGCTGTCGTCATGACCGCCGCGGCCTTGAAATATGCCAGAATTTTTTTAAGCTTCCACGGTGACACCAAATATCTCCTGCGCCCGCCGCAGGAACATGATCCGGTCGTCTATCCGCTTACCCGCCGCGCTTCAATCAAGGATATAATCGAGGGGCTCGGCGTGCCCCACACGGAAGTGGGCAGGATCCTCCTGGACGGGCAGGACCAGTCCTTCGAGAAGATCCCCCACGACGGCGAATATTACAGGATAGAGCCGCTTTCCGCCGACCAGCCGCCGACCGTCTCCACCTTCCTGCGCCCGAAACCTCTCCCCGCCTGCATCTTCCTGGTGGACATCAATGTGGGTCGCCTGACGGGACTCTTGCGGATGGCCGGGTTCGACGCCGAGGCGGTCGCTCCGGGTGCCGCCGCCGAGGACTCTCTCCGGAGGGCCGCCCGCGAGGGCCGCATCCTCCTCACAAGAAACCAGGATCTTTTGAGACACCGCCGACTGGTCTTCGGCCGGCTGGTCCGCAGCCAAAACCCTGAGGAGCAACTGACCGAAATCATTCACCTCTACCGCCTGCAGGGCAATCTCGCCCCCTTTACCCGGTGCATCGTCTGCAACGGCATGCTGACGGAGGTCGACAAGGCGGCAATCATCCAACGCCTCCAGCCGCTCACCAAAAGATATTTCAACAGGTTCAAGCAGTGTTCCGGCTGCGGCAAAATCTATTGGCAGGGCAGCCACCACGAGAAAATGGTCAAAAAGCTCCACCGCATTGTGCGGCAGGAATCCGACCAAACGCCCCCGCGGACCTGAAAACACCGCCGCTTCGTCGGTCCATTGATCTTGCAATAACAGGACTTATTATGAGAGAATTACCACAAGATGTTGAATAAAAACCCGAAACTTATCACAACAACGCCTCGCAACACGCATGGATCTGGAAATCTTCTCCGACTACATCTGACCCTGGTGCTACTTCATTACCGGGCGTATTGAAAAACTGCAGAACGAATTCGATATCACCGTCCGCTGGCGGAATTTCCCTCTTCATCCTGAAACCCCCGAGGAGGGGCAGTTACTCACCGACCTGTTCAGGACGACGCCGGAGAGGCTCGCCGCCACCATGGCGCATCTGAGGTCGACCGCCGAGGAACTCGGCCTGCCTCTTGCCGAAAGGACCCGCACCTACAACAGCCGCCTCGCCCAGGAACTTGGCCTTTGGGCAGAGGATATGGGCAAGGGCGAAGAGTTTCACCAGGCCGCCTTTGCCGCCTATTTTGCGGACGGTCAAAATCTCGCAAAACTTCCGGTGCTGCTGGAACTCGCGAAAAATGCCGGCCTATCGGAGGTGGAAGCCGGAGAAGTCATCTCCCACCGCACCTATCGCGAACGGGTGGACAGGGACTGGGAATATGCCCGTTTTCACGGCATCACCGCCGTGCCGACTTTCCTCCTTGGCCGGCACCGGCTGGTCGGCGCCCAGAAATACGAAACTCTTGCCGAACTCCTCACCTTTTACGGCATAGCCGGCAAGAAGCAGACCGGCAACTCCTTCTTTTAATGTTTTGGAGCAAAACATATGGACACAGTTCAAGGAGATATCGTAGACCTCGCCCTGCAGGGCCGCTTTGAAGTCATCGTCCACGGCTGCAACTGCTTCTGCTCCATGGGCGCCGGCGTGGCGAGGGTCATCCAGGAAGAATTCCCCGAGGCCTATGCCGCCGATCTGGTCACCGTCAAAGGCGACCGGAACAAGCTCGGCGACTTCAGTTTCGCCACGGTCATGCGGAAAGACCGGGAAATAACCATCGTCAACGGCTACACCCAGTTTCACTTCCACGGCGATGACGTCCTCGTCGATTACGATGCCCTCCGCCGCCTCTTCGCCAAAATCAAAAAACAGTTCTCCGGCAAACGGATCGGCTACCCAAAGATCGGCGCGGGGCTGGCCGGCGGGGACTGGGAGAGGATCGCGGCAATAATCGACGAGGAACTGGACGGCGAAGATCACGGTCTGGTCCTGTATTCCTCCTGATCGAAGCAGCCGGCATTTTCCCGTACCCGCAATTGTGATAAAGCCGTAAAAAGTGCTCAGCCCGTGGAAATGGACTCTGGAGAAGTTCGAGTATACGAGGCGTGTGCCTGAATAGGGCTTTGGTAGTACAAATGGTGCAGCGAAGCGCCGTTTCAGACCTGCAACGAAGGAGATGGGACTTTTTACAAGTCCATCAATTGTCAATCGAGGCCAAACAAGCTACTATGCTCGTGGCAGCAGCCCAGGCCAATACTATTTCGACAGGACGGACACCTACTATTTCGATTACCAAGGAGAGCGCATGGTCACCTCAATCATCCTCATGAACGTCGAGCGGACAAAGATCAACGAAGTGGCTGAGCAGCTGGAAAAAATTCCGGGCATCTCCGAGGTCTACTCGGTGAGCGGCCAGTACGATCTGGTGGCCATTGTCCGGGTCGCCACCAATGAAGACCTGGCGACGCTCGTCACCACCAAGATGCGGGCGATACAACCGATCCTGAAAACCGAGACCATGCTCGCTTTCAAGGCCTACTCCCGCCACGATCTGGAGGCGATGTTCGCGGTGGGGATGTGATCCTCAAACAGACTCGCCTGCAACCGATCGTTTCCTCGTCTCCCCGAACCCGAACAAGGTAGATCTGAATCCGTAAACACTCGTTCGCCAGGAGCCTGTCGGGTTAGGGCCATTTTTTCTCAGATCGAGGCAAACTCGAAAAATTCCGGAGGCATATAATTAATATTCCAAGGATTTTTTTTCGAGTTTAACGAAGAGATGGGGAAAAAGGGCATAACCCGTGAACCGTCCTCAGCACTCCAAGGATGCCAAGGCCGTTTTCAGCGACAGGTGACCGGGCAGCCCGGTGTTCAGGGAATGCCATGCCCAGGGCACGCAGGTGCGATCCAGGCCGGGACGGGAATTCATTTCCCCGAAATAATCGAGTCTTCCGATGAACTGGTGCACATCGGTGCATTCCGCAGGAAACCGGAGCACGGCACCCAATGTAACGATGCAAAGTTTGTCGGGGAGCGGGGAGCCGTTCTCCTTGCATTCCGCTATCCATCCCGCCATGGCGTTTTCGATGCTGTAGTTTCCCTTGCTGTGGCCGACCAGCAGCTTTACCTTCGGTCCGAGCTTGAGCAGGAGGTAGAGGAGCGCGGTGGAGTCGGGACTGCCGTAAATGAACCGTTCTTCCCTGATGTCGGCCGCCCGGAGTTCGCTCTTGATATCTTCGTGTGTTTCCTGATCCCTGACATGATCCTTGATGCCCAAGGCGTCGAGCATCTTCGCGTAGTTATCGCGCATTCTGTTATGCGCGCCGAGAACGAACCAGCCGCCCAAAGCCTCTGACAGGAGATCGGCCATACCCAGGCCCGAAACGATTCCGGCAGCGGGCCGGCCGCGCTGATCGGCCACGCTCCGCGCCAAAGCCGCCGTGCCTATGGCCGAGCTGCCGACGCCGGCCACTACCACCGTATCGATGGTTTCTGCCTCGGCTGTATTGCTCTGCTCCTCCACAAAATCTTTCGGCGCCAGGTTACGGATCTCTTTGCCGGCGGAAGCCGGATAAACGACAAGGATCGACCCTTCCGGATTGTTATGCGTGGAAAGCCACATCCGTTCCGGCTGCGACAGGCAGCCCACGTCGTAGAAGACCGTATCGAGACTGGTGTTGAAGGTCCTCCAGGCGGAAACGAGATGTTCACGCGGGGTTTTCCAGGAATAGGGCCTGCTGAGACTTGCAGTTGCTTTCATGTTTGTCCTCCTGCGATTCTTGTTTGTCTCTGGGTGAAATCCTCCTCATTTGTTTGACACTAGGAGCCTGTCGGATTATAGCAATTTTTTCTCAGATCGAGGCAAACTCGAAAAAATTACCGAAGGCATATACTTAATACCCGAGGATAATTTTTTGGAGTTTAACGAAGATATGGGGAAAAAGGGCATAATCCGACAGGCTCCTAACAACATCGGAAACTGCGATATGCCGCCTTTTGCTACTTACCGCCACACAAGGCCGAATCAGCCTCGGCCTTTCTGAATCTCGCATATAGACGCGACGATGCGATCAGGGGGCCCGATCCATCTTGAGGAAACCAGTCGAAATCGAATCCGGATCGCTATTGAAAATCGAGATGAACGGGTGAACCCGGCCCCGATTTCGATTTCAAAACCGATTTTCGACGCTCCGCTCAGCAGAAGAACATCAACAGACGCTCCCGGGTCCGATCTTCCAGGAAATCGTTTACCGAATATCCTTCTATTTGCGGCATCCAGGGCAGGTTTTGACGATAAAGCGCGGGTCGGCACCATTATCCAGGATATCCCGGAAGCTGTGCCATTCCCCGTCGTAGGGACTCAGGATCTTACAGCATTCGGGGCAGACCTCGATACCGGTCTCCAGCATCTCCAGCTGGTTCAAAGCCTCCTTCAATTCGGCGACCGACTCCGACAGCGACGACTGGGTCCGCACCAGCCGTTCCGCCACCCTGACCCGCGCCCGAAGCTCGTTGTCATTGAAGGGTTTGGTCATATAGTCGTCGGCGCCGGCGTCAAAGCCTGCGACGATATCGGTCTTGCTGTCCCTGGCGGTGAGCAGGATGACATAGGGTGGGGTGCCCGACTCCATCTCCTTCACCCTGCGGCACAGCTCGACCCCGTCCAGCTCGGGCATTTCCCAGTCGAGAATGGCGATCTGCGGCGCATCCGGCTTGCGGAGAACCGCCCAGGCCTCATTCCCGTTGGTCACGCTCTCCACGCGGTAGCCCCAATTCTCAAGGCAGACCTGGACCATCATCCGGGTGGTAAATTCATCTTCAGCAATGAGTATTTTCACGTTCTCCCCCAAGTATTTCGACTAGCAGTCAGGCCCAGCACAGCCCCCTATCCCTGTAATTATCAATAATTATCCGGATTCTGCGGCTCATTGTCCACGAAAAAGTGGCTGAGGGACTAACTGCAGCATATCATTTATATAATCATGAGTCCACCTTGACTTTTTACCATCGGAATGTCAATACATCAACAGGTAATCGGTCGGCTCAGGAAAACATCCGTAGGAACGGACAATGCCAAAACAATACCCTTTTTCGCTGAAAATCCCCTTTCACCCCGGCATCCGGCCGAGCGGTTCGATCTCTTCTCCAGTCCTCTGGTTCGTCTTCAGCCGCGACAGGGTCTTGGTCCAAGTTATTGACAGGGATTTGCTCGCGATCAATAGTCGGTCTCCCGAAGAACTCGGCCTGCCTGTTATCTTCACCCGGTATCTTGGGCGCCATGGGACGACCGACTGCCTTGTAGCGGAACTGGCGGAGGGCTGCGAAGCCCCTTCCGGCATGGAGTTCTGCGGCCTGCGCAGGCTCTTCGGCGCCATTGACGAGGATCGGCTCGCCCTGGCCGGCCGGGCCCTGCAGATCGTCCACTGGCAGCGCGAACACCGTTTCTGCGGCAGATGCGGCACGGCGATGGCCGACCGCAGCGCCGAGCTGGCCCGGGAGTGCCCGAGCTGCGGCCTGATCAGCCATCCCCGGCTGTCGCCGGCGGTGATCATGGCGGTGGTGCGGGATGACAGGATCCTCCTGGCCCGCGCCCCCCGGTTTCCGGGGGGCATGTACTCCACCCTGGCCGGCTTCGTGGAGCCGGGCGAGACCCTGGAAGAGGCGGTGAGGAGGGAGGTCTTCGAGGAAACCGCCATAGAAATCGACGATATCCGCTATGTGGCCAGCCAGCCCTGGCCCTTTCCCCATTCGCTCATGATCGGTTTTACCGCCGCTTACGCGGGCGGGGAGATCCGCATCGACGACGAGGAGATCGAGGCGGCCGACTGGTTCGGGATCGAGAACCTGCCACCGCTGCCGTCGAAGGTCTCGATCGCCCGGCTGCTCATCGACAACTTCATCACGGCCCGGGCCGGGAAATCATCATGAACGAAAAAGCCCACCCCAAGGCCCTCGGGGCGCCGCAAACTCCCGCCACCATCATCGGCAGCGACCTGGTCCGGCGGGCGGTCGAGGCCTCCCGGCAGAGCCCCCGGCGCCGAATCATCCTGCCCTTGCACAAGGCCCCCGACGCGAACCTGCACCGCATGCTGAACGCCGTTCAGCCGTACAGCTATGTCCGGCCCCACCGGCATCTCGATCCACCCAAGGCGGAATCGATCCTCGTCCTGCAGGGGGCGATCCTCACCTTCATCTTCGACGCAACCGGCAAGGTTGAGGAGGCCATGATCTTCGCCGCAGGGACCGCGGCCTTCGGCATCGACTTCGAGCCGGGGGTGCTTCATACCTTTTTGGCCCTGCAGCCGGACACCGTCCTCTTCGAGGTCAAGCCCGGCCCATACGAGGCGCAGACCGACAAGGATTTCGCCCCCTGGGCGCCCGTCGAGGGGAGTCCGGAGGCGGCGGCCTACATGGCGGATCTCTACGGGTTTGCGAGAAAACTTGGCTGGCCGGTTCCGGGCCTGGAGTGAAAGGGGAGGTGCGGGGATGACGACCGAAGAGCGAGACGATTTCCAATTCCGGGAAGAATTGCTGCAATACCGGGAAATGTTTCGCTTGGCCCCGATCGGCATCATCAGGACCACCCCGGAAGGCAGGGTCCTCACCGGCAACCAGGCCTTCGCCGAGATGCTGGGGTATGCCGATTTCGAAGATTACGCCACGCAGACCGCCAAGTCGGCATCGGAACTGTACGAGGACCCGCAGATGCGGCTGCAGTTTTTGCAGCAGCAGGCTGAAAGCGATCCTCTCCATTTCGAGACCCGCTGGAAGAAAAAGGACGGATCCCCCTTTGACTGCAGGCTGCATGTGCGTGCCGCGAAAGACGAGTCCGGCAGCATCCGCTACTTCGAAGGCTTCATCGAGGACATCAGCCGGCAGAAGGAGATCGAGGCGGCCCTGCAGCAGAGCGCCGAACGCTACCGCAGCGTCTTCGAGAATACCGGCAACGCCACCATCATCTTCGAAGGCGACACCACCATTTCGCTCGCCAACGAACGGGCGCTCACGCTCACCGGCTACAGCAAGGAGGAACTGGAGGGGAAGATCAAGTGGCCGGTCCTGATCGCCAAACCCGAGGATCTCGAGCGGATGATGCGCTATCACGTGGCTCGACGGCGCGGCAACGGCAATATCCCCGTCGAATATGAGTTTACCTTGAGGGATAAGTCCGGGGCATGCAAGGAGATCTTCCTGCGGGTCGACCTGATTGCCGGAACGGAGGCCAGCGTGGCCTCCATGCTCGACATCTCCTCGCTGAAGATCGCCCGAAGAAAGCTCCTGGAGTCCACCTCGCGGTTGACCGGCATTCTCGAGGCCTTCGAAGGTTATATTTATATCTGCACGCGGGACCACAGGCTGGTTTTCATGAACCGCAAGCAGAAGGAGGCGGCAGCCGGCGGCAACGATTTACCCTGCCACCGGCGGCTCTACGGCCTGGACGCCCCCTGCCCCTGGTGCGACGCCGACCAGGTATTCACCGGGCAGACCGTCAAATACGAGTTCCAGCACCCCGCCGACAGACGCTGGTACTATGCGGTCAGCTCGCCTATCTACGCCGAGGAACACTGTGTTTCGCAGAAACAGACGGTGATCATCGACATCCATAACCGTAAGGTGGCCGAGGAGGCGCTCAAGGAGCGGGAAAACTACCTGGCCAAGGAGAATCTCCGCCTTCGGGAAAACATCCGCGACCGCTACAAATTCGGCGCCATCATCGGCAAGAGCCTCGGGATGCAGAAGGTCTACGAGCTCATCCTGCGGGCCGCCGCCACCAGCGCCAACGTCATCCTCTACGGCGAATCGGGCACCGGCAAGGAGTTGGTGGCGGGAGCCATCCACGAGATGAGCGACCGGGCGGCGGGACCCTTTGTGCCGGTAAACTGTGCCGCGATCCCCGCAGGGCTCATGGAGAGCGAATTTTTCGGCTACCGCAAGGGCGCCTTCACCGGGGCGGACAAGGACAAACCCGGCTTCTTCGCCCAGGCCGACCACGGCACCCTCTTTCTCGACGAGCTTGGCGAGATCGACGAGGCCATGCAGGTCAAGCTGCTGCGCGTGCTGGAGGGCAACGGCTATATGCAGCTGGGAGGGCAGCAGCGGGTTTTCCCCGACGTGCGGATCATCGCCGCTACCAACCGAAACCTCCGGTCGCTGCTCGACAGCGGCCGGATGCGCGAAGATTTTTTCTATCGCATCCACATCATTCCCATTGCCATCCCGCCGCTCCGGGTGCGGCGTGAAGACCTCCCTCTGCTGGTCGAACACTTCCTGCAGAAATACCATCGGCCCGGCAGTCCGGCACTGCTCTCCGGCCATGACCTGGAGAAGCTGATGGGCCACAGCTGGCCGGGTAACGTCCGTGAGCTGGAGAACACCATCCAACGCTACGTCAACCTCAATATCCTTGAATTCCCGGGAAGGGAGGGTAAAACGGCGGAGGCGGAGGAAGGCCCGTCAGCCCCCGCCGCTGCCGTTCCCTTAAGGGAAGCAATCCGCAACTTCGAGCGGGAGTTTCTCCTCAGGCACCTTACCGCCTGTCGCTGGAATCGCACCAGGGTCGCCTCCCTGCTCGGCATCCAAAGGAAGACCCTGTACCTGAAAATGCGCGAGCTTGGTCTGCTTGAAAAATAAGTGAGTATTGTTTTACTCACATCGAGGCAAAAAGACAGCAATCATAATTATTTATTTCTTTTCGGTAAGTTAATAACCCAGAATGTGACTATGGCGAGTCATTTTTTACCCACACAGAACTTTCTGACCGTTCAGAGGACATAAAGACTGCAGAATTGAAGGCTTTTCGAAGGACCAATCCTGGCATTCCGTTTGCTTAACCTGGAAGTGCACCACCCGGCGATTTGTCCTTTTACCGGCCACCATGGCCCGTAACCACACAAGCCTCAGCCCAAGGAGCAGACATGCAGACCAGAATCATTCCTCCGACTCCCGCCGCCTACTCGTATCCCCTGCTGATCAAGAACCTCCTCACCACGCCGCTGATTTACGCCCCGGACCAGAAGATCATCTACCGAGACCTGAAGGAGCTCACCTACCGGGAGTTCGGCAAGAGGGTCTGCCGGCTCGCCCACGGCCTGACCGGACTGGGCGTCAAGGCGGGCGATACCGTGGCGGTGATGGACTGGGATTCGCATCGGTATCTCGAATGCTACTTCGCCGTGCCGATGCTCGGGGCCATCCTCCATACCGTCAACGTCCGGCTGTCGAGCGAGCAGCTGCTCTACACCATCAACCACGCCGAGGACGACGTGCTCCTGATCAACAGCGACTTTCTGCCGATGCTCGCGGCGATCAAGGATCAGCTGGCCACGGTGAAAAAGATCGTCCTCCTGAGCGATTCCGAAAAAGTTGAAGCGGCCGGCATGGACCACGAATACGAGGCGATGCTGGCGGAGAACCCGGAGGAGTACGATTTTCCCGATTTCGATGAGAACAGCGTCGCCACCACCTTCTACACCACCGGCACGACCGGATTGCCGAAGGGCGTCTACTTCAGCCACCGCCAGCTGGTGCTGCATACCTACGGGATCCTTTCCGCCCTCTGCACCTTCGACCGTGAGGCCCGGCTCAGCGCCGACGACGTCTACATGCCGATGACGCCGATGTTTCATGTCCATGCCTGGGGCATGCCCTACCTGATGACCCTGCTCTGCAGCAAGCAGGTGTATCCGGGCCGCTACGAGCCGAAAACCCTGCTCGAGCTCGTCACCCGGCACAAGGTGACCTTCTCCCACTGCGTGCCGACCATCCTCCACATGCTCCTCTCCCATCCGGCCATCGCCGGCTGCGACCTCACCGGCTGGAAGGTGATCATCGGCGGCTCGGCCCTGTCAAAAGGCATGTGCAAGCAGGCTCTGGCCCACGGCATCAACGTCTTCACCGGCTACGGCATGTCCGAGACCTGCCCCGTGCTGACCATCGCCAGCCTCAAACCGGAAATGCACCGCTGGGACGAGGAGAGCCAGATCGCCGTCCGCTGCCGCACCGGTCTGCCGATCAGCAGCGTGCGGCTGGAGATTGTCGATCCGGGCGGCAAACCTGTGGCCCACGACGGCCGGTCGACAGGCGAAGTGGTGGTCCGAGCTCCGTGGCTCACGCAGGGGTATTTCAAAGACGAGCAGAAGAGCCGCGAACTCTGGGAAGGCGGCTGGCTGCATACCGGCGACATCGGCTACATCGACGAGGACGGCTACCTGCAGATCACCGACCGCCTGAAAGACGTGATCAAGACGGGCGGCGAATGGATTTCCTCGCTGGAACTGGAAGATATCATCAGCCAGCATCCGGGGGTCAGCGAGGTGGCGGTGATCGGCATGCGGGACGCCAAGTGGGGGGAACGGCCATTGGCCCTGGTGGTACCGAAATCACAGGATAAGCTGCTCGATGTCGACGAGATCCGCAAAACCATCGAGCGGCAAATCGAAAAAGGGTCCCTGCCCAGGTACGGTATGCCGGAAAAAATCCTGATCGTCGACCAGATCGCCAAAACAAGCGTAGGAAAGATCAACAAGAAGCAGCTCCGCCGCGACTTTACCTGATCTTGAAAATGTCATCGATCCACCGGGGGCAAATCCTAACCCTATAAAAGGGGATAAGTACCTTCACGAAAATCATCTCAAAAAAGAAATGATGTTTTCCGAGGTACTTATCTCCCCCACAAACACTCTACACTGCTTCCAGTCCATGGAAAGAAAGGGAGAGTTGCCTTCAGTTGCTGCGCCCCGTTTTCTGCCCTTTTGACAAAAGGATTGTATTAATGGGCGGAAACAAGTATGAGTAGTGGACTCATAATCATTGATGGACTCGTATATCGTACTTTTTCCAGAGTCCATCTCCACGGATTGGAGCACTTTTTACGGCTTTATCAATCATTGGCATGTTCTTTTTCGGATATCCTTGGATATCGTCCCGTATTCCACGGTACTTAAAAGTTCTTGCTGGCCACACCCGCGAAGGGGAAGGAGAGGCATGAAACTTTTCATCGGTAGTCTTCCGTATAACATAACCGAGTCGGAATTGGCCGAGTTGTGCCGGCCATTCGGGACGGTAGTTTCCTGCAAGCTCGTCTGCGATCAATTTTCCGGCCAATCGAAGGGCTTCGGCTTTGTTGAAATGTCGAGCCGTTCGGAGGGGCACAAGGTCATGGAGGCGCTGAATGGCAAGGTATACAATCATCGCACCTTGGTCTGCAACGAGGCCAAGCCTCCTGTCAAGAAAGGCCGCAGGCGCCACTGATTCCTGTTTCCGTTCCTTATCAGAGATTATTTTTATCCCCACCCCCCTGCCGACGATGTTTGCGCTGACCAGGCGGTGCTGAAGCGGCAGGGCCTATCTTTTGCAAGCAGCAATAAGCTGCTTCCGTCTTTTGACCCTCTCCTAATTCCTCGTTATCCCATGCAATTGATACTACCTGGCATGGTGTTTGAGGATGCATCCGGCGTACTAACAAAATTGACAAGATACCGGTAATCTTCACCGGTCCCTGAACAATATCCCGATCGAACCAGGATCGGGATCGATATCGGGTATCGGTATCGGAAGTTCGGTGTCGATTCCGATTCCGATACCGATACCGATAGGATAAAACTTGTCCTGGTGGACGATCACCTTTTCCACACTCCGTTTTCCAGAGCCTCTTTTTATATTCGAACGCGATCGAGAACATCGCCGGGTGGTGTTTGACGTACTCCTGGAGAAGCTTAAATTCTGTTAAATACATGTTAGGAACAAAGAGATAACAGAGAACGAAAAAGGAGGTCCCGATGTTTCACGGTATTACTATGAAGGAATTTCTGCTGGATCTCAACCGAGAGATGAATGACGACAATGTTTTTAATGGCGCCGCTGCCCTGGGTTACTACCTGACACTGGCGATCTTTCCTGCGCTCATTCTCCTGATGACCATCATCCCCTATCTGCCGATCCACAATGTGGATAAAGCTATCCTGGACCTGATGGGGCAGGCGCTGCCGCCGCAGGCTTTCGATATAGTTTCGGGAGTAGTCGCCGAAGTAACGAAAAATCAGCGGGGAGGATTGTTGTCCTTCGGTCTGCTGGGGACGTTCTGGGCTGCATCCGCGGGTATGTACGCGATCATGCAGCAACTCAATATCACGTATGATGTCAAGGAGGGCCGCAGCTTCATCCGCGTCCGTGGAACTTCGCTTTTACTGAGCCTGATGTTTGGTTTGCTGGTGATTGGTGCCTTTTCGCTCATCGTGCTCGGCGGAGTCATCCAGGACTGGATAGGCGCCAAGTTCGGCTTCAACGATCTTTTGCTCACTTTTTTCGCCGTGTTCCGATGGGTCATGATCCTTCTTGCGCTGCTCCTGGGATTTGCGATTATCTACCGCTTCGGACCTGACGTGGAGCAGAAATTCCGTTTCATCACCCTCGGCAGCATATTGGGGGTCACACTATTGATCGCGGTTTCCCTGGGATTTGCCTACTACACCAGCAATTTCGCAGATTACAGCGCCACCTACGGCAGCATTGGTGCGGTTATCATCTTGATGCTCTGGCTTTACATTGCCGGGCTGGTGATCCTGGTCGGTTCCGAAATCAATTCTCTTGTCGAGCATTACAGCCCGAAAGGCAAGCGCAAAGGCGAAAAGAAAGAAGGGGGCCGGATGGGGGGCCGTCTGAGGTGACGGCACAAGGAGCGCGCCTACCCCCAGGCGAAAGCATCGGTGGATTCTGCCAAGGATCCGGAACCCTTCAATGATCCAATATCGATTCGGCCTGAGAGGAATCATTCGCTTCCGTCAACCGCCGACTCTCCTGCAAATGCTCCAGAAGAATGCGGCGGATCTCCTCGACGACCAGGGGGTGGCCCTGGCAGGAATGATTGTGCCGCACGATAAACTCGGACTCCACGTAATCGATGTGAGCGCTGGTGTATTCGACCACGCCGTCATCCCCTTCCGGCGGCATTTCGTCGCCGTCGATGGCGATGATGGAATGGCCCTTGACTCCCGGGGCAAGGGGAATGTCAGCCAAGGTTTTAAAGATCGGGTTGCCTGGCGACATAGCGTCAAGGCTCGTTATCCCCACCACCCGCCGGGCCTCGGCCTCGGCGACGCCCAGTTTGGTGACGGTTGTCAACAGGTCCGCGCTCGACTGGAGGATATTTCGGGGGAGCCGTATTATTTTAAGCATGAACCTGCGGACCAGGTTCTTGGACAGGAAACTGCCCCGATGGGGGGTGGCGATGAAGACCACCCGGCTGACGAAGGGTAGCGGAGTTATTACCGCCTCCTTGACGACCAGGGCCCGATCCTCCTCCGACATCTCCAGTTCGGAGAGGGATTTTCCGGTTGCCGTGCGGATAAAGGCGTCCCCCGTGTCGGTGGCGGTCAACTTGGTGAGCAGGCCGCCCTGGCTGTGGCCGATGACGATCATCCGGCGCAGGGAGTCATTGGTCCCTTCGGGGTCGAGCTTGCGGACCATTTCGGTGAGGGAATTCCGCAGCTCATGGGCGGAAATGCCGAGCCGCTTGCCGCTGTCATAGAAAAAGTTCCAGATCTGGTATTCATGGGCGATGACGGGGTCGGCGCGCAGGGTGTTGACCATTTCGGCCCAGGCCGCCGGGCTGCTGAAGGTGCCGTGGACCAGGACGATAGGGATCTTGTCCGGTTCATAAGGCTGCATGGGGAAGATGCCGGTCTTGAGATACCCCGTGCCATGCAGGAATTCTCTCACTCCCAGCGACTGAATGTACGGTTGATCCACCTGATAGGCGATCTGCGCGGTTATATCCTGTTCGAGAGCTATATTCCTGCCGCCGACCTCGACCTCGGAATGATCGTAGGCGGAGTAGATTTCCAGGGTGCCGTTGCAGCCGCCGGCTGCGATCTCCTGCAGCCGGCAGTCGAAACGAAGAAAGAGAGTTGCCGGGCTGCTCCGGAAGAGGGGGGCGTCCGGCGGCTTTTTCTCGACGGCGATAATTGGCGCGCCCAGCCCGGCTTCACGATTCCTGCGGCTGAACCCCCGGACCCCGAGACGGTCGGTCGCGACGAATTTCTCAAATCGGCCGATATCCTGATTCAGTTTCCCGGCATCGACGGAAAAACCAAAGTGGCCGACGGGCATATCCACCTCGGCGGCAGCGATCCTGAGGTTGCCATCGCCGCCCTGCAGGGCTTGGGCCAGGGCGCTGTTGTAGAGATCGCAGGCAATCCGGAAACGCCGGTCAAAGGGGTCGGGCGGCTCATGCCAGTCCGTGCCCAGCAGGTAAAGATAGGCGTAGAGGGCCGAGGCGAAAAAGTTGCCCTCCGCCGATTTGCTGCCGCCCTGCTCCCGCATGGCCACAAAATAATTGAGTTCGGCCAGGGCAAAGAGCAGATCGCTGCGATAATCGTTCTCCGCCCGGCGGTGGAGAGAGATCAGAACCTGCTGCGGTTCTTTCTCGAAGGTCTCCACCAGGTTGTAGCGGTTCAGGACATCGTGGGAAAACCTGCTGTAGGCGTCCTCGTTGATCGCGCTCACCGATATTTCCTCATAGGTTTCGCGGGGGTCGTTCTGGCGGACCCCGATCGACGTGGCGCAACCGGCAAGGTTGAAGGCGCAGACCGCGAGCAGCAAAAGTACAATCCCCCGAGCGACTTCCTGGATTCGAAGGAAGCGTTGGTCGATCATAGAGCGATGCAGCGGGAGCCGCCGGACTTGGCGATGACGTGGAACTGCCTCGGGGCGTTCCCGGCCACCAGCAGCGGGCCGAGGATTTTGTCCAGTGACCGCCTCGAACCGTTGGCACCTATCACGACTGCGGTCAGATCCGGAAAGAAGTTTTTTATCATGGCATCATGGTTTCATTGGGTGGTTTTTTCCGGCAAGGGCCCGTGCCGAAGGATCAGGCTGTGGTTTGGTCCAGTTCGCCAGAATTTCATTGAGTCGCCTCGACACCTCCTGACTGTTCAGAATGGAGGTATGCGATTCGTTGAAGCCGATTACCTTTTCCGCGCTTTGCTGCATGCCGGGATCGAGCATGCTGGTAAGCGGCAGAGTGCCGTCGCTGTTCTCGTCCACCAGCGTTGTCGAACCGCCGCGATGACTGAACAGAAGAAAATAGTGCGTTCCCGCCGGGAGCGGGGTTTTTGGGAGAGATTGCAAATAGGGGCTGCCGGGCGCCATGTCGTACCAGCACGGGATGATGGCCGGGGAGTGCTCGACACCGGTCGCCGCACCGGGATGACCGTTCCAGGGGGCGGAAATCGAAACGAACAGGGATACGAAAATCTTCCCCTCGTCAGCCAGCCGGTTGATGGCGCCGCGAGAGACCAGCCCGCCCATGCTGTGGGCGACGATGATCAGGTCATTGAATCTGTACCGCACCTGCAGTTCATTAAGATACTTGGCAAATCCATCAGCCATCAGGGGAAGTCTCATGGCGGACGGATAGTGCAGCACCAGCGGCTGGAAACGGGTACGGTCGAGGTTATCGATGTAAAACCTGAAATTTCTGGGGGTGCCTCCCATCCCGTGGACGAACACCACCGGGATCTTCGCCGGGTCGTAGGGTGCAAGGAAAAACAGACCGGCCCCGTACTGCTCCATGAATTTCATCGGCTCCCACATCCCGAGTTCCGCCACCTCCGGCGCGAAGCGGGGCGAGTCGAGGGGTTCGGTCTGGCCGAGATGGCGGTTGTCAACCTTGAGGGGGGTACTCGGTGCCGTTTCGGCGTACAACTGCGGCAGTTCCCGCTGAGCCTCCTCCGGTTGGCGGAGGACGATCTGCAGTCCCTCGAAGTTCACTCCCGGCTGCGCCTCCAGGATTGTGGGGTCTCCATGCCACCCGATGCGCTCTTCGTGCTGAAAGGCAACATCCTCGTTGGCATCTTCAAAAGCGAAAACATAGTAGTCGCCGGGAGGACGGCGAAAGGCGAAGTCGCCTCGTTGGTAAATCACCTGATAAGCATCGAGCGTCTTCTTCTGCCCCGGAATATCCCGATACAAGGCAATGCAGATCGGCTTGTCGGTAGGAGGCGAGACGGTAACCGTGCCGGTAATCAGAGTCGTCTGCCCAAGGACATGCAAATCTTCCCGCAGACCCATTATCGAGCAGCCTCCGGCAAAGGTTGGCATCAGCGCCAGTATCATGATTGACTTCCAGGAAAATATGCGATCGATCATGCTTCCCCCTAAAAGTTGATGCTCTACGGTGGCATGATAGCAGGAACTCGAAGATTGCTGAGCAACTATGCCCCCGTTTTCTCCTGGGCAAGCTGCTCTTTGAGCTTTTGCTCCTCATCGAAGATCTGCCGAGCCGCCGCTCCAGCAGCCTGGGCCAGCTTCTGCATCCGGGCTGGATCCTCTTGATCTGCTGCAGGCGGAGGGAGATCGACGATCACCTTCCTGTGGGCATACTGGATACCCTTGGCCTGCATTGCCGCGGTTATCCGCTTGAACGCCTCGCGGCGGATGACGAACTGCGTCCCCGGCTTTGCGGTGAACTTCACCCGGATGGTCATGACCGAGTTGGTGATCTCACGAACGCCCTGGGATTTCAGCGGGCGGATGAAATTCTTGCCCAGCTCCGGATCATCGAGCATTTCCTGTCCGACTTTCTTGATAATTTTGCGGATCTTGTCGATATCGGCGTCATAGGCGAAATCCAGGTTGAATTTCTCGATGATCCCGCCCCGCATGTAGTTGGTGATCGTCCCCAACTGACTGTAGGGGACAATCTGCAGCATGCCCCGGTGATGGCGCAGCATGACATTGCGCAGGGTAATCCTCTCGACCGTTCCCATGATGCCGCCCGCCGTCAGATATTCCCCCACCCGGAAGGCATCGTCGAGCAGGTAGAAAACCCCGGAAAAGATATCCGAGACGATCTTCTGGGCGCCGAAACCGACAGCCAGGCCCACCACCCCCGCACCGGCCAGCAGCGGGCCGATATCCACCCCCATGGAGGAAAGAATGGTCAAGGTCACCATGACCACCAGAACGGAAGCGATGAAGCTGCGGACGATCGGCAGGAGTGTGAAGGATCGCCCTTGCGCGGCGGCGCCGCCCCACTCGTCGTCCACATCGTCCTGCCCGGACGGGCGTTCCGGCGCCGATTCCCGAATTTTTCTCTCGATCAGGGAGCTGACGAACTGCCAGAACAGCAGCGCCAGCGCAATGATGATCAGGGCATCGAACAATACCCCCGACAAATTGGTGATAAAGGGGATGGTATACCCCCAGAGACCGGCTATCCACAGCACGACAGCAACGAACACCGCGAGGCGGGCAAGGCGGTTCACCTTCGGCAACAGCTGGCCTGCCGGCCGCGCGGTCCCCGCCTGCGGATCGCCTTCACTCTCCGGCCCCGCAGCCGACTGGGGATCAGGCGGGCGTTCCTCCAGCCTGAGGCTCTGCATGACCTGCCGGGTCAACCATTGCACCGCCCGATCGGCGGCGAGCCAGATCGGCAGGACGAAGAAGCTGAGCAGGAATGCCCCCTTGGCAGGGGTGCCGTCCCCGACGACATTCACGATCATTATCCCCCACAGGACGACAAGGTATAACAGCGCGAGATACTGCCAGGTCGCGGCAAGAACTTGTTTTCCCTCTGAGGGTCCCATTGCATCGGGCGATGGGGGGAGGATGGCGGTACCGACCTCTTTTCGATAGAGAACCGTCGCCGCCGCGGTCGCCAGGAGGAGCAGCGTGGCTGCTGCGATTTTCAACACGGCGACCGTTTCCGGCCGGGCGCCGAGGCGCTGCACGACGACAATCGCCATCAATGCCGTCACGATGTAGCCGGTGGCGAGGACGATGAGGCGATGGACGGTTCTCGCGGAAAAATCGCCAAGTGGCAGCAAGCGGGAGCTCCTGGAGGAAGGCGACAGGAAAACCCCGGAGATGATGGCGATCAGCCGTACAAGGCCGATCCCCAGCAGCACCGCGACAAAGATGAGAGTGAGGCCGGGCGAACCGGCCCAGACAAAGGCGAAATAGCTGAAGTACGCAACCAGGATAAAGACCAGGAATCCGAGAATCGATGACAGGCCCGACAACAGAACGGTCGGCTTTCCGGCACCTGGCAATCCTCTTTCCGCCGCAAAGCTTGTGGCGACATTCCCTTTGGAATAGCGGGAATACTTATTCCGCAGCATCCGCCGGACCGCAAAATCGGCGGCAAGGCCGATGCCGATAAAGCACAGCACGAGGAATATGGTTTTCAATGACTCCCCCGATGTTTCCGAAGGGCCGATGGACCTGAAGACCCTGGCCAAATCGGCTGAGCTCTCGGGAATTTGGCTGGCGAGGTCTCTCAATTTCCTTTGGGTCGCCACGGATTCCCGGCCAAAAATGCCAAGAAGCGTGTCGAGAGCGCGATCGCCCGGGATCCCTCCCCCGGCTTCCTTGGCTGCCGAGGCCTGCTCATGCAGGGTGTCGAGCAGCAGTTTTCTCGCCTCCTCATCGCTCATCCCTGCAACCCGCTCGGCGACCTCTCCCTCCTTGACCGGTTCGCCCTCCGCCGCACTTGAGCTCGTCGCGGCAGACAACAGCAGCCACAGGGCAAGAACGAGGACCGTCGTTCTTCGTGTCCATGCTGTATCCATAAAAAGTCCTTTTTACCGGTTGAAAGACACCAGAACCGCGGAGCGGCGCAATTCCTCGTTCAGGGTCAATTCGGCGAGACCGATCTGATGGAACGGCTCGTCGCCGCCTTCGACGAGCACATTCATCCAATTGAGTTTGAGGAGCTGATCCCGAAGAGCGAGCGTTCCGCCCGGAGATGCCATGATCCGCTGCAGATACCCCAGCTCGTTTTCGGGATATTCGATTTCCTTTCTCGCCGCCTCTATCTCCCTTTCGGTTTGGCTCAGCAGGGTCTGCAATTCGTCGAGTTTCTCCGCGTTTTCCAGTTCGGGCTGGGCGAAAATTTCGAAGGTCTGACGTTTACCGCGGAGGATGCGCTGCATCGAGGAGAGGCGCGCCCGTCGTTCGCGCAATTCCGCCAGATTCGCCTTGAGCGAGGCGATTTTCTCCATCGCGACGGCGGCCAGAATCTCCAGGCTGCGCTGCACAAGCCCGGTCATTGTCGTCTCCAGGTCCGAGGACGGAGCGACTATCCGGTGATCGACGAAGGTGACGGCCTTCATGGGGACATCGGCAAGGATCATTTCGCCCTGCTGCTTATGACCATAGACGGTGGTCTCCATTTTGGTCATGGTGAGCAGGGCGAAGAGTTCCCCGCCCGCACCTGGTGCGGCCGCATTTCGAGCCTCGCGCAGCAGAGATTCCATCTCTTCCACCGTCCGGAAGAGCGCCTTCACCAGTGGATTGTCGTAATAGGTCTTTCGGTTCAGGGGGACAGGACCGGGGATGGAGTTGGCCATCCCTCTGCAATGGGAGACGGCCACCTCCACCGGCGTCAACAGCACGTTGCGATAACGGCGGGCGAGCCTGATTTTCGGATCTGCGATCTCGACGAGCTTTTCAATCGTTTCGACCAAGGATTGCCTGCGCTGCCGATCCGCCCGAAGAGTATCAATCGGCAATCGCAACCATTCGATGATCTTGATCATTTTTTAACCTTCCTTGGAGGCTTCAATGAACTATTAATTTTAAAAATACATATTAATGTCAGGTATGTTAATTTTTCACCTTGATTGTGTTTTGACATTAAGTATATATTATCATTCTTCATTTTTTATTCATGCAGTCGCTATATATATTCATTTTGACTACTGATAACATCCTGAATACTAACGACTTATCAATAGGATAAACCATGATGTATTACACATAACAGTCTGTTTGGCAATTATTATACTCTCTTTATTTGATTAAAATCTACATTTAATTTGATTTTATTTTTAGTTAGGTTATATAGTAATTCGAGCAACATCTCGCCAGGTTGGCGATCATTAATCCCGGCCTCGGAATCGACTGATCTTCGATGCAGGCAGCCCTATGGCTTGAAAAAAGGAGTTCGTCATGCCCAATGCCATCGTCGTTCTCAACGCCGGTTCGTCAAGCATCAAGTTTTCCCTCTTTGTCGATCGCGGCAACACCCTCGAAGCGGACGCCAGAGGTCTTTTCGAAGGGATCGGCACGACGGCCCGTTTTGTCATGAAAGCCCCGGACGGCAGCGTCAGGGTCGAGAAATCCTGGGCGGAAGGCACAAGAATGAGTCACGAGGAGGCCTTCGACCATCTTGTGGGCTACCTGCGCTCGGAACTGGCGGAAAACCGGCTGATCGGCATCGGCCACCGGGTGGTGCACGGGGGGTCGGTCTACTCCCGGCCGGTTCGGGTCGACCCCGACGTTCTGGCGGCGCTGGAGACATTTTCCCCTCTCGCTCCCCTCCATCAGCCGCACAATCTCCTGCCTATTCGCCGGGCCCTGGCGCGTTTGCCGGAAGTGCCGCAGATCGCCTGTTTCGACACCTCCTTCCACCGCACGCAGCCCGAAGTGGCCCAGATGTACGCCCTGCCGGCCCGACTCCGGGAGGAGGGCGTCATGCGCTACGGCTTTCACGGCCTGTCCTATGAGTACATCGCCGGGATGTTGCCGGAAGTGGACCCGAAAGCAGCCCGGGGCAGGACCATTGTCCTGCATCTGGGCAACGGGGCAAGCATGTGCGCCCTTTCGGGGGGCAAGAGCCTTGCCGCCACCATGGGCTTCACGGCGGTCGAGGGGCTGCCGATGGGGACGCGCAGCGGCTCGCTCGATCCCGGGATTATCCTGTACCTCATCGACCGGCACAACATGGATTCCCGCGGGATAGAAAAACTGCTCTACCAGGAATCGGGGCTGCTCGGCATTTCCGGCATCTCGAGCGACATGCGGACTCTTCTCGCCAGCGACGAGCCACGGGCACAGCTTGCCGTCGCCTATTTCCTGTATCGCATCCGTCGCGAACTCGGCTCCCTTGCGGCGGCCCTCGGCGGCCTGGATGCCCTGGTCTTCACTGCCGGCATCGGCGAGAATGCCCCGGCAATCCGCAGCGGGGCATGTCGCGATGCCGCCTGGCTGGGCGTCGAACTCGACGAGAAGGCAAACTCCGAGGGTCGGCGGCGGATAAGCACCGCTTCCAGCCGGGTTGCCGTGTATGTCCTCCCCACCAACGAGGAGGTGATGATCGCCCGTCACACCCAGCGGTTGCTGGACAACTGACAGGAGGTAACCATGAACACAGACGTCCCTCGACCGGTCCTGACCGGTAAAAAAGCACTGGTGATCGGCATAGCCAACGAGCACTCAATTGCCTACGGATGCGCCAAGGCCTTCCGCGAAGTAGGCGCCGAGCTGGCCATCACCTATCTCAACGACAAGGCCAAGCCCCATGTCGAGCCCCTGGCGAAGGCGCTCGACGCCTCGATGTTCATGCCGCTGGACGTGGCAAAGCAAGGGGAGCTGGAAACGGTCTTCGAGCGCATCGGGAGCGAGTGGCAGGAACTGGATATCATGGTCCATTCCATCGCCTTCGCCCCCAAGGAGGACCTGCAGGGCGGATTGCTGGACTGTTCGGCCGAGGGTTTTTCCGTGGCCATGGACGTTTCCTGCCACTCCTTCATCCGCATGGCGCACCTGGCCGCTCCGCTGATGAAAAACGGCGGCACCATGTTCGCCATGAGCTACCATGGCGCCCAGAAGGTGGTGCCGAACTACAACGTGATGGGACCGGTGAAGGCCGCCCTTGAGGCATCCTGCCGCTATCTCGCCTACGAACTCGGCCACCAAAAAATAAGAGTCCATGCCATTTCGCCGGGGCCGCTCAAGACCCGGGCCGCCTCGGGCCTCAAGGATTTCGACCGGATGCTGAACGATGCCGTGGAACGCTCCCCGGTCGGCGAGCTGGTGGACATCATGGACGTCGGCTTCACCTGCGCCTTCCTGGCCACCTCGTTCAGCCGCCGCCTCACCGGCCAGACCATCTATGTCGACGGGGGGATCAGCATCATGGCTTGAAAAACTCATTTGCATATCTCGAAATCGAAATCGCTATCGGGATCGGGATCAGACCTTACCTTTCGATTTCGATTTAGATCCCGATAGCGATTTCGATGAATCACCGCTAAAGGAGAAAATGTATGGCTCAGACTGCGAACGGATATCCATTTTTCGACGGCAAGGACCTGCTCGAATACCTGATCGATGCCGGCCAGCGCACGGTGCTCTACTGGGACGTCATGCGGCAACGGGGCAACCAGTATCTGGCGCATATGGCCGAAAAGGTCCCCCACGTGCTGCAGTTCGAGCATGAGACCATCATGACCGGCCTCGACCTGCCCCGCCCCGTCAATTACGGTATCGTTAAGATCGTCCCGCCCGAGGGCACGAGAATCGATCCCCTGAAACGGCCGTTCGTCGTCATCGACCCCCGCGCCGGACACGGGCCCGGCATCGGCGGCTTCAAGGCCGACAGCGAGATCGGCGAGGCCCTGCGGGCGGGACATCCCTGCTACTTCATAGGCTTCACCCCTATGCCGCTGCCCGGCCAGACCATCGAGGCGGTGATCGAGGCCTGGGCGGCATTTATCGGGCGCGTCCGGGAACTGCACCGGGAGGCCGAGGGCAAGCCAGTGGCGATCGGCAACTGCCAGGCGGGCTGGGCCCTGATGATGACTGCCGCAAAATATCCGGACCTGTGCGGGCCACTGATCCTCGCCGGCTCGCCGCTCTCCTACTGGGCCGGTGTGCGGGGCGTCAACCCCATGCGGTATACCGGCGGCATGCTGGGCGGCAGCTGGTTGACGGCGCTGACCAGCGACCTGGGGAACGGCAAATTCGACGGAGCCTGGCTGGTGCAGAACTTCGAAAACCTCAACCCGGCCAACACGCTCTGGACCAAACAGTACAACCTGTACGCCAACATCGACACAGAGGGTCCCCGCTATCTGGGCTTCGAACGCTGGTGGGGCGGCCACGTGGTGCTCTCGGGCGAAGAGATGCAGTTCATCGTCGACAATCTCTTTGTCGGCAATAAACTCGGCAACGCGGAACTGGTCACCTCCGACGGCGTCTGCATGGACCTGCGGAAAATCCGCTCACCCATCGTCTGTCTCTGCTCCAAGGGTGACGACATCACCCCGCCGCAGCAGGCACTGGGCTGGATTCTCGATCTCTACCGCGATGAGCATGAAATCATTGCCGCCGGGCAGACCATCGTCTACTGCGTCCACGAGAAAATAGGACACCTGGGGATCTTTGTTTCCGCCGGAATAGCCAAAAAAGAACACCAGGAATTCGCCGGCAACATCGAGCTCATCGACTGCTTGCCCCCCGGTCTCTACGAGGCGGTGATGGAATCGAAGACAGAGCAGACCGAGGGTGCCGAACTGGCGACGGGCAGCTACATCTCCCGGTTCAAGGCTCGCACCCTTGAAGATATCAGGGCCCTGGGGGGCAACAGGCCGGAAGAGGACCGCTGCTTTGCCGCGGTCGCCCGCCTGTCCGAGGTGACGAACGGCCTGTACCGCACCCTGGCGCGGCCGGCGATCCGCACGCTCACCAACGAGACGACCGCCGATAACCTGCGGCGGATGCATCCCCTGCGGCTCGGCTACGAGCTGTTCTCCGACCGTAACCCGATGATGCGCGAGGTCGCACGGACGGCCGAGACTGTGAGAATGAACCGCCAACCGGCAGCCGCCGACAATCTCTTGCTTTGGGGAGAAAAATTCTTCTCAAGCCTCATGGTCTGGGGCCTGAAGACCTACGGAGCCTGGCGGGACATGATGACCGAGAGCGCGTTCTTTGCGGTCTATGGCCAGCCCTGGCTGCAGGCCGTGCTGGGGCTTCGCTCCTCCGATGAACCACCGCGGCGGCACCCGGGCCGGGACAGCGACCATGCGGCTTTTGTCGAGCGGCGTATCGAGGAACTGCGGCGAAAAATGGATCAGGGAGGTCCGCGCGAGGCGGCGATTCGCTCCCTCGTGTACGTGCGCATGCCGGAGAAGGCGGTTGATGAACGGGGCTTCGAGATGCTTCGCCGGATCAGGGCCGAATATGGTTCCAAGAAAACACTCGCGGAGTTCAAGCAGGATCTTCGCGAACAGTATCTGATGCTGCGCCTGGACGAGCAGCGGGCGGTAGAGCTGATTCCGCAGCTCATGAAAGGCCATGAGGCGGAGTGGCCCAAGCAGGTCGAAGCCATTCGCCAGATCGCCACCGCAGGCGGCAAGCTTGGCGAGGAAGCCAGACACAGGCTCGAGCGGCTGGAACGGCTGTTCTCGGGCTCGTCCGCGTCCGGTCGACACAGTTCCAAAGCTGCAAAAGCGTAACAATGGAGGTCGCCATGATCACCAATAAAGTGTTCACTGAAATCGAAGTCGGTGAAAGCGCCACGATGGAACGGGTGTTGACCAAACAGGATATCGACGTCTTCGGCCTGCTCTCGGGAGACATGAATCCCACCCATTTCAGCGACGAATATGCCCGGATGCTGCTGGATCGCCACAAGCTGGTCGGCCACTCCATGTGGGCCGGGACCCTCATCACCAGCCTTCTGGGCAATGATCTGCCGGGCCCCGGCACAGTGTACCGCTCCCAGAGCTTCGATTTCCACAATCCGGTGGAACTGGGCGACAGACTCCTGATCAAGGTGACGGTCATCTCCAAGAACAAGAAAGACGGTACGGTGCAGTTCGACTGCCAGGCCGTCAACCAGCGCGAGGAACCGGTCATCACCGGGATTGCCACGGTCAAGGCCCCGACCAAAAAACCGACCGAGGCCGGCTCGCCCTACACTACCATGCAGATGCACCGCAAGGCGGCCTTCAAGAAGTTGATCGATCACGTGAAGGACTTCCCGAAGATCCCCACCGCCGTCTGCCATCCCTGCAGCAGGGAAGCCCTGCAGGGAGCCGTCGATGCGGCAAGAACCAATCTGATCGAGCCGATCCTGGTGGGGCCCGAGGGAAAAATCCGGGAACTGGCAAAGAGCATGAATATCGATATCAGTTCCTATCGCCTTATCGGAGCCATCCACAGCCACGATGCGGCGGCAAAGGCCGTGGCCCTTTGCCGATCGGGCGAGGCGGAGGCGCTGATGAAGGGCAGCCTGCACACCGACGAACTGCTCGGAGCCGTGGTGCCGTCGGCGACGGGTTTGCGCACCGAGCGGCGGATCAGCCACGTCTTCGTAATCGATGTCCCTACCTACCCCCGGCCGCTGTTCATCACCGATGCGGCGATCAACATCTACCCGACCCTGGAAGACAAGGTCGATATCCTCAAAAACGCCATCCTGCTCACCCATGCCCTGAACATCCCGCAACCCAAGGTGGCCATTCTCTCGGCGGTCGAGACGATCAACACGAAGATCCCCGCCACCCTCGAAGCCGCCGCCCTCTGTAAAATGGCCGACCGCGGGCAGATCGAAGGGGCCATCCTCGACGGCCCCCTTGCCTTCGACAACGCCATCAGCAAAGAGGCGGCGCTGATCAAAGGCATCAATTCACCGGTAGCCGGCGAGGCGGACATCCTGCTCGTGCCCGACCTGGAAGCCGGCAACATGCTGGCCAAGCAGCTGGCTTACCTGAGCCGCGCCGACTCTGCCGGTATCGTCCTCGGGGCGCGGGTGCCCATCATTCTCACCAGCCGGGCGGATTCCGCCGAAGGCCGGCTGGCCTCCTGCGCCGTGGCGGCGGCCTATGCCCATCGGCAGCGCGATAGTCAAAGAATCAAGAGGGCTGTCGAGAGGTAACAAAAATCCCGATGGAAACCGGGACGGGTTTCCATCGGGATTCCGGCTCCATCCTCACACGTCACAACGAGAACGTACTTGAGAAGAGAAAATACTGCTCCAAGACTGGTCCACACTCAACCACAGCGTATCGGGTTGCGAGCGAGCGCAGCTAAAGTGCAGCTCTCAAGGCAATCCTTGTTGCGCTGCAGTGAAGTCATTGCGCGGGCTTCAGGGTCTGCGATGGAAGAATCCGAAATTCTTAAAGGAGGTACACTCAAATGAAAAAGTTAATCCGAAAACTGGCGAAAGTTTTCGTGGGTGGCATATCCGTTGCGGCAGTGACATTGCTCATTGGATTGTATACGCCCACAGGAGTGAAAGCTGGTGAGGCAGACGCCAGGAAACTCCTCAAGGCCATGTCCGATTTCATGGTGTCACAAAAGGCTCTATCGTTTGAATACGACGCCACCCTTGAGGTCGTCACCACCGATCAACAAAGACTTGGGTTGGCGAGTTCTGGTTCTGTCATTCTCAACCGGCCTGATAAAATTCGTGCCATACGTTCCGGCGGGTTTGCCGATCTCGAGATGTCCTTTGATGGGAAAACGCTGACGCTGCTAGGCAAGAACCTCAATATTTATACGCAGCTTGAGGTACCTGGTACGATTGACCATCTGGTCAACGAATTGAAGGACACATACAACAGGCCTCTGCCAGCGGCGGATTTGCTTTTGTCGAACTCTTACGATGAGATGATGCTTGATGTAGTTGATGTAAAGGACGTTGGCGTTGGTGTGATTGGCGGTGTTGAATGTGATCACCTCGCCTTTAGAACAA
The DNA here is from genome assembly GCA_023412495.1 of Pseudomonadota bacterium. Next base: position 88,458 of record JAEYNP010000105.1, on the reverse strand, counting down.
AAGACGTTGATTGGCAGATCTGGATTGCCCAAGGTGATCATCCCTATCCTGTTCGTTATGTCATTACCTCCAAGTTCATTGATGGTGGACCGCAATACTCCATTCAGACCAGGAACTGGGAGACTGGAGGCAAGGTGGCAGCAACGGACTTTACCTTCAAGAACCCAACCAAGGCTGATAAAGTAGAGTTGAAGGATCTCCCAGATGAATTACCAGACCATTTTAAGGTAGGAGGCACAAAATGAATATGTTGAAACTATTATGTATACTTCTGATTTTTGGATTTATTATGACTTTCGGACCTGAGATTGGCGAGCGTTTTAATATACCCGGGGCGCAGCATTTGGTACCTGCTGTCGAAGCCGTAATCGGGCGTCCGTTAACCCCGGTGAGTGTTGCTGGTGTGGGTCGACGCACGGTACGGCGTTGCGCGGTAGGCGTGTACAATTGTAGCTTCCCCCAGCCTCAACCTGTGAGTAACCTGCTTGGCCAGACGAGTCCTGAGCCGATGAGTACCTTACAAATTCGTTTCTTGCTTTTTAAGAACGAATTTCGTGAAGGTACTTAATCAATAGTTGTAGCGGACGGCTAAATGCTGCATCCCTGAAAAAACCTGATGGTCGTGTCTTCACACACACTGTTCTCTATCGGGCGCGGCGCGCCTGCATGTTGCCGCGGGCCCGCGCCCCGGCCTGGGCATTGAGCTCGCGGGTGGGCTGGGGCCGCGACGTCGCCTGCCAGCCGCTGCCGCTGTTCTTGCTCCAGTTACCGGAGTTGTCCCGCTTGTAGACATTGCCGTCCTTGCCGGCGTAGACATTGCCCTGTTTATCCCTGGCCGCGGCCCCCGGTCCCCCTGGTGGTCTGCACTCCGGCGGCGGAGCCCCGCTCGCCCGTACGGTAGCCGGCCCGCGCCCCCTCGCCAGTCGTCGTCCACTCCCAGGATTTTCAATTTTTTCCTCATGCCTTCCTCCTAATACGTAATTCTCAGTAATTTTTCGGCTCATTCGGTGGATTGATGCCGAAAATAGTGATAACCTGTAAAAACTTGAGGTAATTCGCCATGTAGGCGAAACGGGCATGAAAATATTTGCAAACATGCGTAAGATGTTCGACTGCCTTTGTGACATAATCTCCAACAACACTCTTAAGTCCCGATGGCGTTTTTACGAACCGCTTCACCCTGGCACCGCCGAAAAACATGTCGAACATCCAGCAACGATTAGGGTCGCTTTCCACGGCGCAACGTGAGTTGCTGCTGAAGAAAATTCGCCAGCGCGTCAACGCGGATACGGCAGCTGCCGCCGCGATCCTGATCGAACCGTTCGCCCTTGTCCCCGCGCCGCGCCGGGAGCGGATGGAGCTTTCTCTTGCCCAGGAGCGATTGTGGTTCATCGAGCAGCTCGAGGAGACGCGAGGCGCCTATACGGTTGCGACCGCGGGGTATATCGAGGGACCGCTTGACCGGGCGGCCTTTTCTCAAGCCCTTGTCATGGTTGTCGATCGCCACGAGATTCTGCGGACGACCTTTGGCGACAGCCATGGAAAACCTTTCCAGAGGATCGCTGCCGAATCAAGGGTGGACTGCCGATACCGGGACCTTGGATCTCTTTCCCCCAAGAGGCGAGATGCAGAGAAAGATTCATGGGTTCGTAGCATCACGGCAGAACCATTTGATTTGACTGCAGGACCACTGCACCGTGTCGGTCTGATCCGCTTGGAGGAACAACGGTATCTGCTGCTGGTGGCGATGCATCACATCGTCACCGATGGGTGGTCGCTCGGTATATTTTTCCGTGACCTCGCCCAGTCCTATAGTCTGCTTACGGGAAAAAGCAGCCGGTATCCGGCCGCCCTCTCGGTCCAGTATGTCGATTATGCTGTCTGGCAGCGCACGTTGGACCGGAATGGGGATTTTCGACCCGATATCGAGTACTGGCAAAGGTGCCTCGACGGTGCCCCTCCGCTTCTTGCCCTTCCCACCGACCGGCCTCGTCAGGCCTCGGCAAACATGCGCGGGGCCACAGGCAGCTTCTCCATCCCCGCAGAGCTGGCCTCGAGCCTCGGGGCGCTCGCCTCCCGGACTCGATCGACTCTGTTTATAGTCACTCTGGCGGGCTTTGCCGTCCTGCTGAAACGGTACAGCCGTCAGGACGACATCGTTATCGGGGCCCCGGTGGCCAACCGTGAGATGGTCGAGCTTGAGCAACTCGTCGGTTTTTTTGTCAATACCCTCGCTTTGCGGATAGTCCTCTTCGACGATCTCGTGGTCGATACCTTGATCGACCGTGTTCGTGATGTTGTCCTCCAGGCCTTTGCCCACCAGCGGGCCCCGTTTGAGCAGGTCGTCGACGCCTGCGTCAAACAGAGAAATCTCGGTTACTCCCCGCTCTTTCAGGCGATGTTCGCCTTTCAAAACGCCCCTATGCCCGATGCGACGCTGGGCGATTGCCGTTTTACGCCGATCGCCGTCGAGCGAAACAGCACCCATTTCGACCTGGGGTTCTTTCTGGCCGAAAATGGCGGGAATATCGAGGTTTCTTACGAGTACAGCACCGACCTCTTCGACGGACAGACCATTCGTCGGCTGGCTGGTCATTATGTGCGGATTCTTGAGGGGATGGTTCGTGCCCCGGGCCTGTCCATCGATCGGATTCCGCTGATGAGTCAGGAAGAGCGGTCGACGATGATCTGTGGTTGGAGTAAGGTTCTGCCGGAGGCGCAAACCCGCGTGTCGGTCGTTACCCTCTTTGAACAGCAGTGCGCAAGGGCCGGCGGGAGAATCGCCATCGCGGCAGCCGACCGTCCGACAAGCTATGAGGAACTGGATTTCATGGCAACCCGTATTGCCACGCATCTGCGGGTAAGGGGGGTAGGCCCGGATGTCGTGGTGGCGCTGGCTCTCGATCGTTCCGTGGAGATGATAGCCGCCGTGATCGGCATCCTCCGGGCCGGTGGCGCCTATCTTCCCGTCGATCTGGCGAATCCGCCGGAGCGGAGCAGGGCAATCCTTGCCGACAGCGGCGCCTCCATTGTCCTCACTTCATTACAAACCGACAGCGAGCATGCCGTCTCCAGGCAGATTGTCGCCGGCAGCGGGCCGGCAGTACTCCATGTCGAGGATATATTGCCGGTCACCGACCAGGATGTGGATCCCTTTCACCCTCCCTGCCCGGAGGATTTGGCCTACGTCCTCTACACCTCGGGTTCCACCGGCAAACCGAAGGGAGTGGCCATGGGGCACCGGCCGCTCGCCAATCTGGTCGCGTGGCAACTGGCCGAGGAGGGTTTTGGCCGGCCGGCAACAACGCTCCAGTTTTCCCCTCTCTGCTTCGATGTCTCCTTCCAGGAGATCTTCTGTACCCTCTGCTCCGGCGGCACGCTGGTCATGATCGATGAGCATATCCGCCGGGACAGCGGAGCGCTGATCGAGGTCCTCGATCGGTTCCGGGTGGAGAGGATCTTCTTGCCCTTCGTCGCCCTGCAGCAGTTGGCGATCGCCGCTACCAAGACGGGCCGTTTCCCCTCAACCCTCCGCGATGTGATTACGGCGGGCGAACAGCTGCGCATCACCGATCCGGTCAGACGGTTTTTCGAGGGGCTGCCGGCCTGCCGACTGCACAACCAATATGGGCCGACTGAATGCCACGTGGTCACCTCACTGACCCTGCCGGCCGACGTCTCCGACTGGCCTCTTCTGCCGGCGATCGGGCGGCCGATCGCCGGCAGCGCCGCATATATTCTGGAGCCCAATATGGAACCCGCCCCGGTGGGGGTTCCGGGAGAATTGTTCATCGGCGGGGTGGTGTGTGCCAGAGGCTTTCTGAACCGGCCCGAACTGACTGGTGAACGCTTCGTCGCCGATCCCTTCAGCACTGCCCCGAACGCCCGCATGTACCGCAGCGGCGATCTGGCCCGGCATTTGGCGGACGGTACTATCGAATGTCTGGGCCGGGTCGACCATCAGGTGAAGATCAGGGGTTTCCGGGTCGAGCTGCAGGAAATAGAGAGTGTTCTGGATTGCCTTCCGCAGGTGAGGGAGTGTGCGGTGACCGTCCATTGCGGGGAGGATAGTCTGCCGGAACTTGCGGCCTATGTCGTCAGTCATCCGGGAGGCGATCTGTCGTCGCTGCGCGCCCGGCTGGCGGAAAAACTACCATCCTTCATGGTCCCGCGCTACCTGGTGCCTATGGAGGCCATGCCGCTGACCCCGAGCGGCAAGATCGATCGCCGGACACTTCCGGCTCCGGGTCCCGCCGCCACAGATTATGCGCGGGAAGGAGCGCCCTGTACGCCAACCGAGTCGATACTCTGCGAACTCTGGGCGCGGATTCTGGGTTTACCGGCGATTGGCGTGGGCGACAACTTTTTTGATCGCGGTGGCCATTCGCTCCTGGCAACGCAGCTCATCTCCGAAATCAACGAACTGTTCTCGCTGGCCCTGCCGATCCGCAGCCTTTTCGAATCCCCGACCGTGGCGGATTTTGCCGGGCGAATTCAGGCCGATGACAGTCAGGCGGCGGAAGAGGTCCCGCTCCTCCACACCCGGCCGGGCGACGACCGGACCGTGCTTTCCTCTGCCCAGGAGCGGCTGTGGCTGGTGGAACAATCGCTCGGCCAAAGCGCCGTCTATAATATGCCTGCGGCGCTCCAGTGCGATGGACCGCTTGACACCCTGGTGCTGGAGAAGGCGATAAGGGCCATCATTGCCAGGCATGAGACCTTGCGGACGGTCTTCGCCGAAGACGGCAGGGGTGTTCCTTTTCAGACGGTGCGGGAGGCCGTCTCCTTCAATCTCGCCCGCCACGATGTGACTACCGTCCGCTCTGCCGTGGAGAGACGGCTGCTCATCGAGCGCATCATCCATGAGGAAGCAGGTAGGGCCTTCGACCTTGAACGCGGACCGCTCATCCGGGCCGGTATCATCGCGGTCGATCGAGACAGCCACATCATCCTCCTGAGCTTTCACCATATCATCTGCGACGGCTGGTCCATCGGCGTCTTTGCGAGGGAACTTACAGCTTGTTACGCGGCCTATCTGGTCGGGGCGGCCCCGGCGCTTGAGCCGCTGGCCATTCAGTACCACGATTTTGCGTCCTGGCAACGACGCCTGCTGGCCGGCAGCCGTGGCGACAGCCTGCGCCGGTATTGGCTCAAGCAACTCGAAGCGACGCCGCTCGAGCTTGAATTCCCTGCCGATTTCATTGCTCCCGCCGTGCCCAGCCATGCAGGCGACCGGTTGTCGTTCACCCTGAACCGGGAGTTGTGCCGGTCCCTGCAGAATTTTTCAAGCACACAGGCGAGCACCCTCTTCATGACGATGCTCTCGGCCTTTTCATGGCTGATCTTTCGCTATACGGGCCAGGAACGATTTCTCGTCGGCACGCCGATCGCCAATCGCAACCGGAAGCAGTTCGAGCCGCTTATCGGATTTTTTGTCAATATGCTGCCGATCAGGATCGATCTCGCCGGCGACCCGACCTTCATCGACCTCCTGAGACAGGTCAGGAGAACCTGTCTCGAGGCCTATACCCATCAGGACATGCCCTTCGATGAACTCGTCCGGTTGCTGCAGCCGGAACGGAGCCCGAACCGCCATCCCCTGGTGCAGGTCGTTTTTGTCCTGCAGAACACTCCCGAACCGGCGCTGAAGCTCGGCACCACAACGCTCTCGCCCGTCGGTCGGGAGCAGACCGTCGCCAAATACGATCTGCTCATGTCGCTTTCACCCGACAACGGGGAGTTGCACGGCGCACTGGAATACAGCACCGAGCTGTTTACGTCTGCGACCATTCGGGGGATTGTCGATCTTTACACCCGCATCGTCGCCGGAGTGGTGGAAAATCCATCGTCACGGATTCTCGATCCGGAGCTTTCCGGTATCGGTTCCGAAAAGCCCCGGTCAGCTCCAACCGCCGACGATGTCTCATTCGACTTTTAGTACCTTAGAAATTCATTTCGTGTTTTTTGAAATGAGTTTCGTGAAGGTACTTATACCCCTCAAGGGGGTACTGAAAAGAGTCCCCTCTGCTGTGGGAGGGGATCACAACTCTTGGGTTGCGGGCGTCAGCCCGCATTAGGAGAGTCCTCATGATCGACTGCCTCTTGATCGGCTTCAACGATGCCGACTTCGGCGAGTTCAGCACCAGCATCCGGGCATTGGGAGAGAAAAGCGCCGCCTGGCGAGACATCCGCACCTCGGTCGTAACCCGCGATGGGGCCTGTCTGCGCGCCCTCGATATCTTTACCGACCTCAGAAACAAGGGAAACAAGGCGTCCGGCGCCCCGGTCGAGATCTTTCACAACATGGACTTTCTCTCCCCTGCGATTCTCTATCTCGGCAGTTTTCTGCAGGCTCGCGGTTTCAGTTTCGACTATATCAATCTGTTTCATCTGGAAAAGGGGCGGCTCGAGCAAAAACTCCACGCCGGGGGGATTCGCGCCGTTGCCGTAACCACCACCCTCTATGTAACCCCGGAACCGATTCTCGAGATCGTTTCGTTTGTTCGCCGATGCGACCCGACCGTCAAGATCATCATCGGCGGACCCTACATCCTGAAAGAGACCATCGGCGCCGGCCCGGACGACGTGCAGCGGCTGTGCAGATACCTGGACGGTGATTTCTACGTCATGAGCAGCGAAGGCGAACAAACCCTTGCCCGAATACTCTCGGCTCTCAGCGGCGTCGGAACCTTCGAGGACATCGCCAACTGCGCCTATCGCACCTCGACCGGATACCGGATCAACGGCTGTCTGCCCGAGGAGAATCGGCTCGAGGATACCGTAATCGATTACACCTCCTTTCCGCGCCGCGATATCGGCGAACTGGTCTCGGTCCGCACCGCGCTGTCCTGCCCGTTTTCCTGCGCCTTCTGCGGTTTTCCACAGCGGGCCGGGCGCCACCGGGCGGCCGATCCGGCCCATGTAGAGAAGGAACTCGATGGCCTCCGCGACCTGGGCGGCGTCAGCACCATCACCTTCCTCGACGATTCCTTCAATGTTCCCCGTTCGCGTTTCAAGCAAATCCTGCGGATGATGATCCGCAACCGCTACGGTTTCAAATGGAATTCCTTCCTGCGCTGCGACCATGTCGATGCCGAGATCGTCGAGTTGATGAAGGAAGCGGGGTGCGAAGGGATCTTCGTGGGAGCCGAATCGGGCAACGACGAGATGCTGCGGCGCATGAACAAGAGTGTGCGCCGGCGTCACTTCCTGGAAACGCTGCCCCTGTTCAGGAAGGCCGGCATTCTCTCCCATATGAGCCTCATCGTCGGTTTCCCCGGAGAGACCGACGAATCGGTCCGCGACACGATCTCGCTTGTCGAGGAGAGCCAGCCCGATTTTTATCGCGCTCAGCTGTGGTACTGCGATCCGATGACGCCGATCTGGAGCAAACGCGATGACTACGGCATCAGAGGCGCCGGCTTCAACTGGGCGCATAATTCGATGAACTCCCAGACCGCCATCGACTGGGTGGAAGAGATGTTCATGTCCGTCTCCGGTTCGCTCTGGCTGCCTCAGCACGGCTTTGAGCTGTGGAGTGTTTTCTATCTCCAGCGCAAGGGCCTGAGCCTGGAGCAGGTTAAACGGTTTCTGGCCTGTTTCAATGCGGCAGTGAAAGAACAGGTGGTTGATAAAGACCGTGCCGATCTCAGTCCGCAAGCTCTGGGAAACCTCGAGGCGGCCTGTGGTTCGGGAGCGGTGAGTCTGCCCCATCCCGAGGCGGTCCGGGTCGGTTCCGGATCGCACTACCGCAAGGCCAGGACGTTCTGGCAGCAGGCCTATGCCGCTCTCCGGCCCCTGTCACCAGCCGATGTGCCGGGCAGCGCGCCGGAGAAGGCCCATGTCCTCCGCAATATCGACGCGGGCGGTTTGGGCGAGGTCGCCCGGCGCCTTGAAATCGAGGAACCGGTGCTGGCCCTTGCCCTTTTCACGGCGATTCTGTCCCGACTCTACGGCGAGTGCGAGGTGTCGATCGAGGTAATTCTGGGTGGTGGCCCGCCTCTGCCGATTCCCTTCAAGGTTCGCTGGGAGGGATCGTTCCGGGAACATCTTGGCGCTACCGCCGATACACTCGGCCAGGCTTCGGCCTACCGGGAGTATGCGGCCTATTTTTTGACCACCCCCTTCCATGGCTGGGCCGACGGAGCAGTGTGGTCTCGGATTCAGGCGGGATTTCGCGCGGGCGGCACGCCTTATGGCGGTGACCGGTTCCCAGTGACCGGCCGGGACATTCCGCTCCAGTTCACCCTGCAGGATGACGGCATTACCCTCCGGGCGGCAGAGTCCTTCGTGGCGGTGGGTGTGGCAGATGACTTTGCCCGGTATTTTTACCAATCCCTCACCGAAATCGCCGAAAATCGGGATCGGACCATTGCCTCCCTGCTCGCCGGGGAGGGCGAAAGCCTTGCCGGGAGCGACGATGCGGCAGAGGACGTCGAGTTTCAATTCTGAGGAACGTCAAAATATGACAAAGACCCCACACACGACCATACTCTTCGATCGTAATCTTGTCCTGCAGCGGGAGTACTGGAGAAATCAGCTCCGCGATCCCGACTGCGCCGCCGGTATATTGCCGGACTTCCCCCGGAGGGGCGTACACGACAGCAGGACGGGCGAAATCCCCTTTGCACCGGATGATTCACTGACAGCGCGAATCCTCAGCCTGGCCCGCGACAACGATCTCCTGCTGTTCACGATCTTCACCGGGTGCTGCAAGGTGCTGCTCCACAGCTACTCTGAGGCAAGGCGTATTGCCATCGGCAGCCCTGCGCGGGGCTCCGGCGTCGAGGCCAATGCTCTTCCCATCATCAGTGATATCGGGCCGGAGTTGTCGATGCGCGAAGTCTTGAAGAATGAACTCGAGGTCCTGCGTGAAGGATACAAGCATCAGCAGTGGCCGTATGAGAGAATGCTGAAGGAGGCGGGCCTTGGCGATGACCCTGCACGATGCCGCCTTTTCGATATCGCGATCATCCTCACCAACATTCATGGGCCGCTGGCCGATGTCCGCAACGACATCACCATTTCGCTGACAAGAGTCGCCGGTCGTCTGGCCGGAGTTCTTTCCTACCGCACGGCGATATATGAAAAACGTACGATAGATCGCTTCGCCGATCTTTTCTGCCGGACAATCGCCTGGGCGGTCGAAGACCCGGGCAGGAAGGTCGGCGATCTCTGCTTGATTACTGCGGCCGAACAACAGACGATTCTTGAAGAGTTGAACAGTACCGCCAGACCCTTTGCCGATGACGTCTGTTTTCATACGCTGTTTGAGCAACAGGTGGCCAGAAGCCCGCAGGCGACAGCCCTGATGACTCGCCAGAGGTTGATGTCCTATCTCGAGCTCAACCGGCGGGCCAACATCCTTGCCCGGTACCTGCTCCGCTGCGGTCTGACCCGGGGCCGGATCGTCGGCATCTGTTTCGATCGAGTCCCGGAAGGCATAACGGCCATCCTCGCGGTCCTCAAGGCCGGGGGAGTCTATCTGCCCCTCGATCCGGACTACCCGAGCGAACGGCTCGCCTTCATGGTTGAGGATGCAGCTGTTTCGCTTATCCTTAGTCACCGCGACCAGGCCGACCGGGTGCGCGACCTGGACAACGTCACCCTCATCCTGACCGATACCATCGAGGAGGAGCATGAAGAGGGCGGAGACGAAAATCTCGATCTACCGGTTGGTCCCGACGACTGCGCCTACCTGATTTACACCTCCGGCTCAAGCGGGACGCCCAAAGGAGCGCTCAACGCCCACCGCGGACTGTGCAACCTGACGACTGCCCACATTGAGGCGTTCGAGGTCACGCCGGAGAGCAGGGTGCTGCAGTTCGCCTCCTGGAGTTTCGATGCCATGGCCTCCGAACTCGCCATGAGTCTTTGTTCGGGCGCCTGTCTCTGTCTCTGCCCGGCGGAGTCGATCATTCCCGGTCCGCCGCTGGTCGAGGCGGTGAACGACCTGCGGATCAGCCACATCACCCTTCCTCCGGCCGCGCTGCAGTACATGGATCCGGACGAGATGCCGACGCTCAGCCATATCGTCACCGCCGGCGATTTCTGTCCGCCGGAACAGATGAAACGATGGAGTTCCGCCAAGGTCTTTTTTAATGCTTACGGAGTCACCGAAGCAACCGTCTGCAGCACCATCGCCCCGGTCTCGACCGACGACAGGGTAAAGGGTGTCGGCCGGCCGATGGCCAATACCACGGTCTACATTCTCGATGGCCGGCAAAAGATGGTGCCGGTAGGATTTCCGGGAGAGTTGTATCTTGGCGGGGTGGGTGTGGCGAAAGGATATCTCAACCGGCCGGAGCTGAACGCCGACCGGTTCATGGCCGACCCCTTCTCCAGCCGCAGGGATGCCAGGATGTACCGGAGCGGCGATCGGGGGCGCTTGCTTGAAGACGGGTCCGTCGAACTCCTCGGCCGGATCGACCAGCAGATAAAGATCAGGGGTTTTCGCATCGAACCCGGCGAGATAAAGCATGTCCTGGAGCAACATCCCGGGGTACGGCAAGCGCTGGTGCTGGCGTCCCGCGAGGAAACCTCGCTTGCCGCTTTTATCGAGGCGCCGGGCGAGCGGCCGGCCTCCTCCGAACTCATCGCCCATTGTATGAAACACCTGCCGCATTTTATGGTGCCTTCGTCATGGACCACCGTCGGCGCCTTTCCGCTCAACCCCAACGGCAAAATCGACCGCCGCGCCCTGCTTGAGCTGGCCCGGGCCACGCGCGAACAAAAGAGAGGTTCGGCATCGCCCCGCACTGCCCTGGAACTGCAGCTGGTCGGGATCTGGCAGGAGATTCTTGGTATGGAGACGGTCGGCATCCGCGAGGATTTCTTCGAACTGGGCGGGCATTCGCTGCTTGCCATCCGGCTATTGGCCCTGATTCAGCAACGGCTGTCGGTCAAGATGTCGCTTGCCGCACTGATCGAGCATCCCACCGTCGAGAAGCTGGCCGCCCATATGCGTGACGGGGCGAGCGGTACGATCCCCTGGTCCCATCTCGTCCCCATTCAACCAAAAGGAACACAGCGTCCACTGTTCTGCATCCATCCGGGAGGAGGAAATGTTCACGGCTATCTGGAACTCTCCCGCCTGCTCGGCGACGATCAGCCGCTCTACGGCGTGCAAGCCATCGGCTTCGAGTGCGGACAGGAGGCGATAACAGACATCGCCACCATGGCGGAAAGGTACGTGGACGCCATGCGGGGAGTCCAACCCAACGGGCCCTATGCGATAATCGGCTGGTGTTTCGGCGCCCGCGCCGCCCTTGAATGCGCCCGAAAACTGAGCGATCTGGGAGAACGGGTCGACTACCTGGCGTTCCTCGATGCCTATGCCCCGCACGTTATCCCGGATTCGCAGATGAAAAGCGACGATGCATCCCTGTGGGAAAGCCTCCTGGCACAGGATACGCCGATCTCCGCCGAAGAGTTGCGGATGTATCGGCCTGAAGAGCAGGTGAGCAGGGTGATCAAGCTGGCCAAAGATGCCGATCTCATTCCCGATTACTACAGCGACGAGCAGGCGCGCCGGGTTATGGACGTCTTTCGGGCGAACAGTCATATCGTCCAAAGTCCGGTGAGCGCACCGTATTCGGGTTGCCTGGAACTGTTCAAGGCGGAAGAAGAGGCCGGGACCGCTCGTCTCTTCACCGCCGATCCCTCCCTCGGCTGGAGGGATGTGGTTACGGGCCCGGTCACCGTTACCGTCGTTCCGGGGAACCATAACACCCTGGTCCGCAGGCCGCATGTACGGATTCTTGCGGAATGCATCCGGGCGTCCCTGGAAAAATCGCGAGAACCAAATAAGATTGGGGATTTGGAAGGCAAGACCATCAAATGTATAAGAACGAGGTAATCATGAATATGTCCGCCGCAGCTCACGCCATTGCCGCTTCGACCCTCTTGCTCCTCTCCGCCTTGCTGTGTCCGATGGAAGGATTTGTGTCTGCGGCAGAGACCGCCGACCTCGATTGGCCGATGGCAGGGCCTCCGCTCGATCTGCTGGGTCTGTATCAAAAAGCCGCGGTCGACGACCCCGACGGTTTCGTGCAGCAATTTAAAAAGCTCGGTGGCATCGGTATGCTGGAGGCAGTAGACACCTCCCTGGCGAAATCCTTAGCCTTGAACATCCAACAGGAGACGGTCACTATCGCCAAGGGCCAGTACCAGAGTCAAGGCGGTGCCTTCGATCTTACCGTTATCGGGGGAGGCAGCTACGGCAAGAATGCGATGAAGCTCGACTCCTTTTCCCGAGCCATGATCCCCTATAAAGCCCTGGACAGCTACCAGACCACCACATCTCTCGGGGTGTCGCAGCAGTTGCGGACAGGTCCGGTCATTTCCTTCACTTCCCAACTTCTGCGCACCGAGTACACCGACGATCTCATGGCTCGATATGCGGCAACGGCTGACCCGAAAAACACCGCCATCGTCAAACTGGAAGCCAAAATCCCCCTGCTCAACGGCGCGGGCCGTTTTGCCGCGTCTGCCGAAACCGCAGCCTTGTTGACGTATGAAGCCGGACAATATGACTATGTGCACGCCATCTTTCAGAATACGCTGAGCGTGGTTCAGAAGTACTGGGATTACAAAGCCGCCTTTTTTGCCTATGACGTCAACGTGTCGATGGAAAGCCTTATCAGACAACTGCGCGATCGCCAGCAGAGCGGAACCATGGCAGACGATTCTGCCGGGAACATGAATGGTGACCAGAAGTTCATTATTCTCAGCACCTTGAATGCCAGGCTGGCCGATGCCGAGAGAAACACATCTCAGGCCCGACAGAACATCGCCACCACCCGCCAGTCCTTTGCCCTGGCCCTGGGCATCGAACCGGAGAATTACGGCAAACTGGCTGTTCCGGTGGACGATTTCAATCTGGATGACATTGTGCTCGATACAAAAGAGGCCGATTATCTTGAGCATCTCACCGAAACCGCCATGAATCATCGTCCCGATCTCAAATCCCTTGGCCTCAAAGTCAAAGCGGCCGAAGTTCTGGTCGAAAAAGCGAGGAACAACCTCAAACCGCGTCTCGACGTCATCGGCAGTGTCGGGTATGTCGGGTTGGACGAGGATTCCGGCGTCGACGGCTATCTCGCCAGCGCAACCGACGTGGAGGATGGGGAAGCATGGTCGGCAGGAGCAACCTTTTCCTACCCCCTGGGCAACCATACCGCCGAAGGCCTCATGCTGGTCCAGGACGCCACGAGAAAGATCAGTGTCATGCAGCGGGACGACTTGAAGCGGCAGATATCCTCCCAGCTCACCCTCGACATCGCCGCCCTGAAACGTTGGATCTCAAGCCTCAAGCAGGTCAATACCTCGGTCGAGAAATATTGGCAGGCTATATACAAAATGATGCAGACTCGGATCGCGAATAACTCGGACCTTGCCGATCTCCTCGATCTTCAGGAAAAACTCCGTGAAGCCGAGATCAGTCGCTCGGACACCATGAACGGATTTGCCAAGGCCATTGCCACGGTCCGCTTCAACTCGGGAACCCTGGTAGGTCTGGCAGGAGAAAAAACCGTTATCGATCTCGAACGTCTCACAACACTACCTTGAGAAAGCCATGCTCCTGTTTTGCCTGCCGTTTGCCGGAGGAAGTTCTTTTTCGTACCGTGGTCTGTACGGCCATCTCGAGCCATTCATCACTCCTCGTTTCTTAGAGATTCCCGGCCATGGCAGCCGGGCTTCGGAACCCCTGCTGAGGGATATCACCGCCATGGTCGACGACTGTTTTGACACGGTCCGCCGTCTGGGGCCGGATCGCCCCTATGCGCTGTACGGCCATAGCATGGGAGCGGTGATCGGTTTTCTGCTCAGCCATAAGATCGTCGTCCATGGTCTTCCCCCTCCGGAACATCTGTTTTTTTCGGGAAGGCAGGGGCCAGCCGTGGCGGATAAAGCGCCGGGCCGTCATCTATTGCCCGGACCTCAATTTCTTGTCATGCTCGAGGAGTTTGAGGGCAGTCCGAAAGAGGTTCTGGCCAACCGGGAATTGATGGAATATTTCGAACCGATCCTGCGGGCGGATTTCCAGGCCTGCGAGTCGTATCGTTACCAGGCCCTGCCACCTCTGCCGGTGCCGATATCAGTGATGTACGGGCAGCAGGAAAAAAACAGTCGTGAAGAATTTTTAGCCTGGCAAAGGGAGACCAGCTACGAACTGAATCATTACTCCTTTGCCGGCGGACATTTCTTCATTTTCGATCACTTCGCCGAGATCGGCAGGATTGTTTCCACCACTCTGCGCGCCGGCAACCCCGTATGATTGAAGTCTTTGTCACCTCCTTCGATACGGAACTGCCCGCCACCGTCCTGGCGCGGCATCTGGACTCGCTGCCTGAGGAGATGCGGAATTCCATCAACCGGTATAAACGATGGCAGGACCGGCACAGAGCATTGCTTGCCAGGCTTCTGCTCCGCGCAGGGCTGCAGGCTTTCGGCTTTCCTGCCGAGGCCCTCGGTTCGGTCCGGCTCGACGCCTTTGGCCGACCCTTTCTCAGCCAGGAAGTCGACTTCAATATCTCCCACTCCGGGAGTTACATTTTCTGCGCCCTGGCCTGCGGGCAACGGGTAGGCATCGACATAGAGGCCGTCCGCCGTATCGAACTCATCGATTTTTGCTCAGCCTTTTCCCAGGAGGAGTGGTTGGTTATCAATCGCGCCTCTGATCCACACGCCGCCTTTTTCAACCTCTGGACCCGGAAAGAGAGCGCCGGCAAAGCCGATGGCCGCGGGCTCACCATTCCCCTGGAGCAAATAGTCTTGAACGACAGCACTGCCAGGATAGGCAACACCGTCTGGCATCTCGCCCCGATTCGCATCCATCCGGCCTATATCGCCCATCTGGCAACCGATGGCCGGATCGATTTCAAATTGACGGAATTAGTTATCAGCATCCTCTTGCATTAGTATGAATATCTCTCTATACTTGAGATGTTTAGTATTTTTTACTGGATTCACCAGATAGTAATGTTCTGCAATTGCGACGGGGACGCCTCAAAACCAAAAAATCAAGGAGGGACCAGACAGTGCGCGACAAACAAACAACTGAGAAAGGACCGGAAATTGCCGTGGAAGAACTTGCGGGATTGTCCACACTCGAACAATCGGAGAAGATCATCCGCCGGTTCGTGCTCTGGAGCGCCGGTGGCGGCCTGATTCCAATGCCTCTTTTCGACCTTACGGCAGTATATGCTGCCCAGGTGATGATGATCACCCAGCTGAGTAAGGTGTACGGCATTGGGTTTTCCGAGCACAAATTCAAGAATGTCCTCCTGCCGCTTTTTGGCGCGTTGGGAGTTATGCCGGTAGCCACCGGGCTTCTTGCTTCGGCTGTTAAAATTATTCCCGGTGTCGGCCATGCCGTCAGCAGCCTCAGCCTGCCCGTTATGGCAGGGGCAATTACTTACGCGACCGGCAAGATTTTCACCGCCCATTTCGAGGCCGGCGGCACATTGCTCGATTTCGATTCGGATGAGATGAAAGAGCATTACAAAAAGCTCTTCGAAGAGGGAAAAGGCGTAACCAAAGAAGCGGCAAGTTCCTAAGCTCTTGGCTACGTTATGATCTTACCGATCACGCCGAGCCTGATATACTTGGTTCCATTAATTTTCTGTTCCTGGTTTCTGGGAATGGTGGGGCGCGACTATAAGTTCGGATTCTGGGGAAATTTTTTGATCAGCCTTATCTTTACTCCGATAATCGGCGTGATTGTCATTCTCGCTCAGGATCGTCGCCCGAAACCCAAGCAAAAGTAGCTGCCTTTTCCGGATCTTAGGAGCCTGTCGGATTATGCCCACTCGAAGGGGTTTGCATAAGAGAACCATGGCAGGATCGATGCCTTGATAGCGTTGCTGATGAGGAAAGCTCCACTGGACGGCCGGTTTTGTCTTCACCGTCCAGGCGGAGGCTGTGAGTCCGCCACTTCCCGAAAATTGTAACGTTTTCGCCATCGATGTGATCATTTCCTTTATGGTTCTCGATTAACCTGTCCGCCGGCTTGACAATGTTTCATAGCCCGGATTCTATTGGCCCCCTTCAAGAACTTGGAGTGCATATGGCAGCACCGGAGCAGGAAGGCGCAAGCAGTATCTTCAGCAATATTACCCGAAACTGGGCTGCTATCAGGCACCGCCTCTCTGTTTTTTCGATCTTTTTTCTGCTCCTCGGCCTTGTTCTGCTCGCCTATTTTTTCGATCGGATCTTCATCAATGTCTATCCCGGTCAGGCAGCGGTACTCTGGAAGCGATTTCACGGCGGCACCGATCTGGAATTCATCTACAACGAAGGTTTCCATGTCATCCCGCCCTGGGATAAAATGTATATCTATGACACCCGTATCCAGCACGTGCCCTTCGAGTTCGCGGCTCTTTCCAAGGATGGTCTGCCAATCAAGTTCGAACTCTCGGTCCGCTACCTCCCGGATCGGAATCACCTGCCTCTTCTCCATACAACCGTTGGCCCCGACTATGTCATCAAGGTGGTGCAGCCGGAGGTGCAGGCCCATGTCCGAAAAGTAGTTGCCAACTATCTTCCGGAAGAGATCTACACATCCGAGGGCTATCTCCTGCAAATCATCATGCAGGGCGCCATGGGGGCAATGGCCGAAAGATATGTCATTCTCGACAACCTGCTCATCCGGCGGATGACCCTGCCGAACACCATAGCCGAAGCCATCGAAAGAAAGCTGGCCCAGAAGCAGTATGTTCAGGAGTTAGACTATCGCCTGCAGAGCGAAGAAAAAGAGGCCCGGCGCAAGGCAATCGAGGCGGAAGGCATCCGGCGTTTTCAGGATATCGTCAAAGCCAGTGGGTTTTTTGAAAAATATCTTCAGTTCAAAGGGATCGACGCCACATTAGCTCTTGCCAAGTCCGACAACTCCAAGGTGGTGGTCATCGGCGGTGGCGGGAGCAACCTACCCCTCATCATGAACATGGATGCGGCCAAGGCCGAGACAGCGGCTCCTCCCCCCGCCGCATCCGTGGTCGACAAGCCTGCCTCGACAACAGCGGCCCTGCCGGTCGGTTCACAACAGCCGGATGAAGCTGAACCGGAAAACTCGTTCTTTGCCAGGTTGCAGAAGTATCTCGGTACCGATGAGATCAAGCCGCCAATAGCCGAGCCGCCAGCCTCCGGCAAGGAGCAGGGGCAGTGAAACGGTCCTGGAGCATTCTTCTCATCCTCATGGCCATGGCCATTATCGGCCTCACCCGCTGTGACAACAGAACCCCTGTCGGCGAGGTCGATGCCACCGACTGGACAAAGTATATCAAGTTGCCCGCGCCGGACTTTACCCCTGACGAACAGCTGGAGATTGTCACCTGGGAAAGGAATATTCCCCAGGAGGTTTACGATCTCTTTACCCAAACATACGGCACGAAGATCGTGCCGACCATACTCCATAGCAATGAGGAGATGTATGAGCTTCTGCAAAAAAATCCGGATAAATATGACCTGCTGACCCCCAGCGATTATATGGTCACCAGGATGATTAAGGATGGCCTCCTGCACCGGCTCGATAAGGCAAACCTGCCGAATATGGAGAACCTCGAAGAAGATTTGCGCAGAATGCAATACGACCGGGGGCTGCTCTTTAGTGTTCCTCTGTTCCGCACCAGTCTGGGGATCGCCTTCAACATCAACTATGTAGGTGGCATTCCCCGGGAAGCGAAGTATATCCTCGACCAACTCGGTAACGATTACATCACCTATAGGGCTGGAATCACTAAAGAAATGCGTTTTGCCATGGGGATTTCCCTCATGCTCCTCGGCTACTCTCCCAACACCACCAACCCCGCGGAGATAACCGCTGCCCGCGATCTGCTGATTGGTTTTGTGGAAAATAATGGCTTTGCTCTGATGGGAGATGAAGGC
This sequence comes from Pseudomonadota bacterium, assembly GCA_023412495.1. The sequence goes on along the minus strand of JAEYNP010000105.1, from coordinate 70,572 downwards.
GAGGAGAGCCTCGTCGGCAACGATATCCTGCTCGGAGTGGTCTGGAACGGTACCGCGGCGTCCGCCTTGCGCCGGAATATGAACATCAGGTTTCTCCTGCCCGAGGGCGGGATATTGGTGGCCATCGACAGTGCCGTTATCAGTGCGCGGAGCAGGCGGACCAGGACCGCGGAATTGTTCGCCAACTATATGCTCGTCCCGCATGTTATGGCGAGAATGACCAACCATAATCACAGTCGCAACAGCATTTCCTCCTCGCTTAATTTTGTTGATAGAATCATCCGTAACGGCCCCGGCTTTCTCTTCCCGGAGGAAGAGGACCGGTTGTTCCTGAAAGACCTGGGGGAAAATATCAGGCTATATGAAGATGCATGGGCCCTGGTGCTGCAGGCCAAGCCCTCCGAGAACCTGGTCAAGCTCCCCCTGCCCAAGGGTGGCTTCTTCAGGGGGGACACCCAGACGACGGACTTCAGTAAACAGTTTGGCAAAGATTTGCAGACCCAGTAAAGAGCAAGCCCGTGAAAAACTATTTTGAATTCGTCAAGGCCGAGGCAGGCCATCTCAATAAGACCATGGTCCTGATGACCGCCGTAGCCGGCATTGCCAACGGTCTGGCCGTGGCTACCGCCATTCACACTGCCGGGAAACTGCAGCCGGGCAGCCTCCATTTCCGGGAGTTTTTTTTATTCACCTCGTTGATGGCTTTATTCTGGTACTGCAAGCGCTACTCAATGAACGAGAGCACCAGGCTGGTGGAGGAGGTGGTGCGAATCCTCCGGCTCCGTATCCTGGGCAAACTCAAGACTACGGACCTCCTCGGCCTGGAGGCCATCGACAAGGGGATTTTCTATTCGGCGCTGGCCATGGATGCGACCACCATCTCCTATTCGACCACCCTGGCGGTCAACGCCGTCTCTTCGGTGATCATGCTCTCCTTTATCATCGTCTATATCGGAGTGATGTCCACCAAGGCTCTATTTATCAGCGTCGGCATCGTCAGCTTCATGGTGCTTCTCTATTTGAGGAACGAAAAACAGATCGCTTCTTCCCTGCAGAAATCCGCCACCTGCGAAAACACCTTCATGGACAATCTGGACGGCCTGCTCAACGGCTTCAAGGAACTGAAGATGAACCGGCGCAAATACCAGGATTTCAGCGAGGGAGAACTGGACAAGGTCATCGACGCCTCGACCGATCAGCGGGTGGAGGCCGGGCTCAGGCTGAACGTCACTCTCCTCCTCTCCCAGTCCTTTCTGCTGTTTTCCATCGGCGGCATCCTCTTTTTCCTGCCCCAGCTGGACAAAAGCGAAATACCCATCATTCCAAAACTTGTCGCTCTCATTATCTTCACCGCCGGGCCGATCACCGATTTCGCCATGGCCATTCCGGCAATCTCCCGAGCCGAAGCGGCGATCAACAACATTCGCACCCTGGAGGGACTGATCGACCTGGGCCAGAGCCGCAATGAACAGATCTGCGACGAGCAGGATATCGATGACCTGAGCTGGAACAAGATAGTGATGGAGGATGTCTTTTTTCAGTTTCCCAAGAAAGAAAACGGCCGGCCATTTACCATCGGCCCCATGAATCTCGAGTTCCACAAGGGCGAGATCACCTTTATCGTCGGCGGCAACGGCTCCGGCAAATCGACCTTCCTCAAGGTCCTGGCCAGCCTCTATCCGCTGAGCAGCGGGCACATCCGCCTCGACGATACCGAGATCACCCCTTACAACAAGGCGAGCTACCGCAACATTTTCTCGGTCATTTTCACCGATTACTATCTGTTCAAACGGCTCATCGGCATCGACCAGCCGGACAACCAGCTGGTCGCTACTCTGCTTTCGCAAATGGAGCTGACCGACAAGACATCCATCGAAAACGGCATGATCACCAACCGTAACCTCTCCACCGGCCAAAAAAAGCGGCTCACCCTGATAGTAAGCGTGCTCGAGGACAAACCGGTCATGATCTTCGACGAGTGGGCAGCCGACCAGGATCCGGTATTCAGGAAATTCTTTTACAATGTCCTCCTGCCGGAATTGAAGGCGAAAGGCAAGACGATCATCGCCGTCACCCATGACGACAATTATTTCCACGCAGCGGACAGGATTTACAAGATGGAATATGGCCGGTGTGAGCGGTATGAGCACGCCGAATAAGCCTGACGGTAAAGCCTCCACAAAAAAACGTGCATGAATTATCACATCGAGCAGGCAGCAGGAATTGCAGGGACCGCACCGTTCGGTAGCCTCGTCGAGCTTGCCCGCTTCCGGGCAGCAGCGGCAAGTGACGCGGTGGGATACGTCTATCTCCAGGATGGCGAGACCCCGTCCGAGCAGCTATCCTACCGGGATCTCGATTGCCGCGCGCGGGCGATCGCTGCAACCTTGCAGGCAAGGTGTGCGCCGGGTGATCGCGTCCTGCTCCTCTACCCGCCGGGGCTGGAATTCCTCTGTGGCTTTTTCGCCTGTCTCTATGCCGGTTGCCCGGCGGTTCCGGCCTATCCGCCCCGGCGCAATCGTCATGACTCCCGGCTTGAAGCCATCGCCCAGAGTGCCAGCCCTGCGCTGGTCCTCACCACCGAAGACATCGTCGATACCTGCAGGCAGGATGCGGAGTCGCGGGGCGACCTCTATTCCCTGCCGTGGATTGCCACCAATCGTATTGCCGCAGCCGACGCGCAGCAATGGCAGCCATACGATCCCGCCCCCGAATCGATCGCTTTGATCCAGTATACCTCGGGCTCGACCTCGCAGCCCAAGGGCGTGTGCGTCAGCCACTTCAACCTCCTCCACAACTTCGAAGACATGCACCGGGGCTGCGACCACGACCGCAACAGCGTCATGGTGACCTGGCTGCCCATTCACCACGATCTCGGCCTCATCTACGGCGCCCTGCAGCCACTTTACCGGGGATTTCCCTGCTATATGATGCCCCCGGCGTCATTTCTGCAGCGTCCGCTGAGGTGGCTTGAGGCGATCAGCCGTTTTGGGGGGACACACAGCGCGGCGCCTAATTTCGCCTTCGATCTGTGCGTCCGGGCAATCGAGGAGGATGAAGTTTCCCGCCTGGATCTGTCATCCATGCGCATGGTCCTCAATGCCGCCGAACCGATCCGGGGAGAAACCATTGACCGGTTCTCGGCCCAATTCGCCCCGGCAGGATTCAGCCGCACGGCAATCTCAGGCGGCTACGGCCTGGCCGAGGCGACTCTCAAGGTCAGCATGGTTCCGGCCGCGGTCGAGACGCCGGTATGGAGTTTTTCCGCTGAAGCGCTTGAACGAAATCGCGTGGTGGTGTCGGAGGATCCGCATGATTGTCGGCGGCTGGTCGGCTGCGGCCAGACGGAGCTGGATACCGAATATTGTATCGTCGATCCGCAGACCCGGCTGAAATGCGCACCGGATGAGATCGGGGAAATCTGGGTGAGAGGGCTCACCGTGCCCGGCGGTTACCATAACCTTCCCGAGGAGACCGAGAAGACGTTCAATGCACGCCTGGCCGACAGCTGCGCCGGGCCCTATCTCCGGACGGGGGATCTGGGATTTGTCTACCGCGACAACCTCTTCATTACCGGCCGCCTGAAGGATATGATCATCGTTCGCGGAATAAATCATTATCCCCACGACATCGAATTAACGGTGGAGAAAGCCTGCCCCGAGCTGCGCGGCGGATGCGGCGCGGCCTTTGCAGTCGACTTCGACGGTCAGGAACGTCTCGTGGTGGTCCACGAACTCGACCGCAGCCACCTGCGTACGCCGAATACGGACAAGATCATGATGCGGATCAGGGAGACCGTGGCCCGCGAGCACGGCATCCCGGTCCACTGTGTGGTTCTCCTACGGACCAACACCATTGCCAAGACCACCAGCGGCAAGATTCAGCGTCAGGCCTGCCGCAAGCTCTTTCTCGAAAACAAGTTGAGTGTGGTGGCTGCGCTTGGGAGGATTGGCGACGGGGACCATGGCGTACCAGGGCGGAAGGCGGGAGATGCAATGGAATCGAAGCGACGGCGGACAAAGCTGCTCGATGCCGTGGCATTGCATCTCAATATGGCAGCAACCACAATCGACCGGGATGAACCGCTGGCCCACTACGGTCTCGATTCGGCCACGGCCATTGCCCTGGCCGGTGAGATCGAGCGGATCTTCGGGCGTCCGTGCAGTCCCACGGTCCTGTTCGAATATCCGACCATTGCCGACCTGCAGGAGCATCTGCTCGGTGAGACCGATACTTTCGATGCCGGAGATTTCGCCAAGTTGCGTGGCCCGTTGCCGGCTGCGGGTTCCGCGATTGCGGTAGTAGGGATGGCCTGCCGGTTTCCGGGTGCGGAATCGGTCGAGGCTTTCTGGAACCTTCTCGAGCGAGGTCTGGCTGCAACGGGTGATATCCCCCAGGGCCGCCGGCATGGCGATCGGCACCTTGATGCGGAAGATTCACCCGAGTTGCAGAGTGCGCGACGGGGAGGGTTCCTGGATGATATAGATCGCTTCGATGCCGGATTTTTCGGCATAGCCCCACGGGAAGCGGACTCCATGGACCCCCAGCAGCGGTTGCTGCTCGAAGTGAGCTGGGAGGCCCTGGAAAACGGCGGGATCCGTCCCTCCACCATTCGGGGCACCGACGGCGGCGTGTTCATCGGCATAAGCGCTCATGACTACCTACAGCTCCAGCTCGAGGATATGCAGACCATCAGCGCCTATACCGGCACTGGCGGGGCGCACTGCATTGCGGCGAACCGGCTCTCCTACTTCTTCGACCTGCACGGCCCGAGCCTGGCCATAGATACCGCCTGTTCCTCCTCGCTGGTTGCCGTCCATCAGGCCATGGCGAGCCTGCGGCGCGGCGAATGCGGCCTGGCCCTGGCCGGCGGGGTCAACGTTCTGCTCAACCCCCATATTACCGTCGGCCTCGCGAAAGCGAAAATGATGTCGCCCGACGGTTGCTGCAAGGTTTTCGATGCCGAGGCAAACGGCTATGTCAGGGGGGAGGGCTGCGGGGTCGTCATCCTGAAACGTCTTGCCGAGGCTTTAGCCGACGGCAATCGCATACTCGCCGTGCTGCGTGGCACAGCCGTCAGGCAGGACGGCCGGAGCAACGGCCTGACCGCCCCGAATCGATTGGCGCAGGAGTCGGTCATCCGGGCCGCCCTGCGTGATGCGAACCTGCCTCCTGCGGCTATCGACTATGTCGAAGCCCATGGCACCGGAACCGCCCTGGGCGACCCGATCGAAGTGGCAGCGATCCGCAATGTCTACACGGAGGGAAGGAGGTCGGACAATACCTGCCGGATCGGTTCGGTGAAAGCCAACATCGGCCACCTGGAGAGCGCGGCCGGCATGGCCGGGCTGATCAAGACCATTCTCGCCCTGCACCATGCGACCATTCCCGGCAATGTCCGCCTGCGGACGCTCAACCCGCTCATTGAGCTTGACGGCACCCCGCTGGTCATTTCGCCTGTCACAGAACCCTGGCGGAAAAGCAACGGACCGCGTATCGCCGGCGTCAGTTCCTTCGGCTTCGGCGGGACCATCGCCCATACCATTGTGGCCGAATTCGATGGCGCCCGCCCGCTCTTAGAGCCGGTCGCTTCTTGGCAGCTCTGTGTGCTCTCCGCCCGTTCCGTTCCTGCGCTCCGAAAATCGGCCGACCGGCTCGCTCGCCATATCCGGACGGTTTCCGGGCTGAGTCTAGCCGAGATCTGCTCTACCCTTGCGCACGGCCGGGAGCATTTCACTTACCGGCAGGCGATTGTTGCCCGGTCAATCGATGAACTGCTGCTGAAGCTGGAGGAACCGAGCCAAGAACCCGCACAGACTTCGGTACGGCCCGGATTTCCGGGAAAGGTGGTGTTTCTCTTTAGCGGCCAGGGTTCGCAGGATGAAGGCGCGGTCGGCAAGCTCCTTCACACCCAGCCGGTTTTCCGGGCTGCAATCGAAGAGTGTGACGCCATCCTGAAAAAGGAGCTGGACATCTCCATCAGCGCCCTGCTCGACAAAGCTCCGGATAGCTCAGGCTCCGGCAAACCGACGCACATTCAGCCACTTTTCTTTGCGATCCAATACGGGCTTGCCCGGCTGTGGCGCTCCTGGGGAATTTCGCCCGCCGCCGTGGTTGGCCACAGTCTGGGCGAGTATGGCGCGGCCTGTATCGCCGGCGTCATGGACCTTGAGGATGCGCTGAAGCTGGTCGCCTGCCGGGCGCGGCTCGCTGAGGCCTTGCCGGTCTGGGGGGCGATGGCCGCGGTATTTGCGGAGCGCAGCGCGGTCGAAAGACTGCTTGAATCCTCCGGCTGCGAGATCGCCGCCTTCAATGGCGCCAGACACATGGTCGTAGCCGGCAGCGAGACCGACATCGACGCCCTGCTGGCCTCGCTTGCCGCCGCCGGTGTACGGGCGGCCAGGCTGCCGGTCAGCCATGGCTTCCACTCGCCATGCGTCGAGCCGATGCTTGATGAATTCGAAAAATTCGCTCATCGGGTGCCCTTCCGGGAACCGCGGATCGAGATGTTTTCGACCCTCACCGGGACCCCGGCAACCAAAGAGATCGCCACCTCCGGCTACTGGCGCCGCCATCTGCGGCAGCCGGTGCAATTCCAGGAGGCGATGACCTGGGCACTTTCGGAACCCGGCAACGTGTTTGTCGAGATAGGGGCCTCGGCAACTCTGATCGGCATGGCCCGTCGTTTTACCGCGGCAAGGGACGCCATCTGGATTCCGACTCTTCGTCCCGGCGTGGACGGTGAGCAGAGCCTGCTCGAGAGCCTTGCCGAATTGTATTCCCTAGGGCATTGGATCGACTGGGAGGGTTTCTACCGGGAACGACCCTCGTATAAAATTGCCCTGCCGACCTATCCGTTTCAGCGCAACCGACACTGGATCGCTCGGGCAGGCGAGCGGCGCGGCCCTGTGAGGACTGGTGCCGATCATCCACTCCTGGGCCACCGCCTTCGCCTCGCGCAAGCCGACGGGTGTCTGGTCTGGGAGAATAGCCTGGGCGCAGCCGATGTTTGGTATCTCAAGGATCATGCGGTCAACGGGCTTGTGGTCTTTCCGGGGGCGGCATTCACCGAAATGACGGCGGCTGCGGCCCGCGCCGCGGGTCTTTTCGGCCGCCTCGATATCACGGGTCTCGAATTCAGCTCGCCGCTGGTCTTTGCGGGCGACGAGCGGCTGCGCATCCAGACGGTCATCCAGAAAAAGGGCGATGCACTCGAATGTGCCATCTACAGCAGTGCGGTCGATGCCGGCCCGGATGACGGCTGGCGTCTGCATATGCGAGGTGTGATCCGGGATGTCGAATATTCTGGACGGGTGGTGGCGATAACCGATATCGAACGGAGTTGTCCCGTCACCGAGACAGGCGCCGATTTCTATCGCAGGTGGCACTCGCGGGGCAACCAATGGGGGGCGTCGTTCCAGGGCATCAAACGCCTGCGGATCGGCGAGGGCGAATCGGCAGCCTGGCTGCAGGCTACGTCGGAGGTGGCGGGGGAATCTGGTCCCTACGTGATTCATCCCGCCCTGCTCGACACCTGCGTCCAGACCATGGCGGCAGGCGACAGTGGCGATGGCGCCTTTGTCGGCAAAAGCGTGGGGCGCCTGCATATCGCGGGTCCTCTGCTTGGCGAACTCATTGCCTTTACGCGATGGACCAGGCAAGGCTCGCGGATGCTGGTGGGCGATTTGACCGTCACCGACTCCCACGGCCGGCCTCTGCTCATGGCCGAAGATTTGGCCTTCACCTTTCTGGACAAGGGGAGCGATGAAAGCTGGCAGCAGTGGCTCTATACCGAGGCGTGGGGGCCCGTTGAGCTGCCAGCCTCGCCAGGCCCCGCAGCTTCCGGCACCTGGCTGGTGATTGGTCGCCCAGGTGAACCGGCCGAGGCTTGCGCGGCCCGGCTGCGGGATCTGGGCCACCGCATACAACGCCTGGCCGACAGCAGCGCTTCCCCGGCCATCGATCCCGCCGAACAGGTTCGGGGGATTGTCTGCTTTGTTCCTCGGGGGGGAGACCACCCCAACCCCGAGGAAATGGTGCAGGCGATTGTAGACCGGATGACGGCGGCCGCGCGGACGGTGAGGCTTACCTCGACCGTGCCTGGTTGCGGCAATGCCAGAATCTGGTTCGTCACCCGGGGCATCTGGCCGGTGCACGTCGGCGGCGCTCCTTCCCCGGCCGCACCACTCTGGGGCCTTTGCTCCGCCATCGCCGCCGAGCATTCCGCCAACTGGGGCGGCATGATCGATATCGAAGAAGGAACGGATCCGGACCGGAGTGCCGAACTCCTTGTTCAGGCGATTACCAGGCTCACTCGCTGTGACAAAGTGCGGATCGGCAAGACGATTACAACCCCCCGCCTGCAAACCATGAAGTGCCCGCAGCTCGAGGATGCGCCACCGATCCGCGCCGATGGCGCCTATCTGGTCACCGGCGGCTTCGGCGAGTTGGGCAGCGCCGTCGCCCTCTGGCTCGGGGCGCGGGGCGCGCGCCATATCGTGCTGATCGGCCGGAGCGGGATGGCCAAAGGGGGAGGTTTATCCCCTCTGCAACAGCTGCAGGATGCCGGGGTGCAGGTAACGGCCGTGGCGCTTGACATCGGCGACAGTCAGGCTGTGAAGAGCTGGGCCGATAGCTATGAACGGGACGGGAGTGTGCCGGTGCGGGGGATATTTCACGCCGCCGGCGTGGTCGGCAAAGAGGCCGTTGCCGGGATTACGGAAGAGGCAGCCTTGCCGGTTATCAAGGCTAAAGCCGGCGGAATCATGGCGCTGGAGCAGGCCTTTGATCTTAAGTCCATGGATTTCGTGGTTCTTTTCTCGTCGGTTGCGACCATCCTCAATTCGCCCTTTCTCGGCGCCTACGCCGCGGCCAATGCCTTCCTTGACAGCTACGCATGGCATCGCTCGCTTGCCGGATATCCGGTGACGAGCATCGACTGGAACACTTTTGCCGGTGGCGGAATGGCGGCTTTGGCCGAGCAGGCCGGCGATGCGACGTTCTCCCGGGCACTCCTGCCCCTTCGCATCGAAGACGGCATGCAGATCCTGGGGCGGCTCCTTGGCTGCCCGGCGGCGCGCGTCGCCGTGTTGTCCATGGCCTGGGAACATTGGCGGCGCGCATATCCCGCTCAGGCGGAACTCGCCTACTGGGACCTTGTACCGGCAGGGGTCGCCAGGCAAAAACATGAAGAGGTCAACCTGCCGGGCAGGGAGGAACTGCTGGCCTTGCCCCGGGAGCAACGCCAGGCGCGGATCACCCACGGCCTGTCGCGCCTGGTCGCCCATACCCTGGGGGCGGTGCCGGATGGCCTCGACTGCAGCACGCCGCTGACCGCGCTGGGCATTGATTCGCTGATGGCCCTGGAGATCCGGGCCCGCCTGGAAAAGGTCTACGGGCTCACACTGCCCGTGGTGGCGATCATCAGCGGTCCGTCGATCGAAGGATTGGCGCAGTCCCTCGGGGAATTCCTCGACAACAAGCCCGGCACTCCCCCGGCCGCGGAGAGATTGCGATCCGGGAATCCGGTTGGGACCGGCCATTTTCCTCTGTCGTTCAATCAGTACTCGCAGTGGCTGCTGGCGAAGATGGCGCCTGAAGTCTCTGCCTACCATGTGTCGTTTTCGGCCAGGGTTTGCAGCCGGCTCGATACCGAGGCGCTGCACCGCTGTCTCGAAAAGCTGGTGCAGCGCCACGCCACGCTGCGCACCACCTACACCGTCTATAAGGGCGAAATCAGCCAGGAGGTGCATGCTACGGCAGCCGTTCCCCTCTTTGAGATAGAGGCAGGCGGCTGGACCGACGACGAACTCTTCCAGGGGGCGAGGAAGGCATACGCCCTGCCCTTCGATCTCGCCACCGGTCCACTCTTTCGCGGCCACCTGTTTAATCGCGGACCAGCCGATCGCGTCCTCCTCCTGGTGGTGCATCATATCGCCTGCGACGGCTGGTCGCTGTGGCTGCTTCTCGAGGAACTGGGCCAGCTCTATGGGGCAGAAACCGGTGGTGCCGCGGCTCTGCTGCCGGAGATAACGGCAAACTACATCGACTACACCACAAGACAACGGCAGAGATGGGCAAATGCGGAAGAGCTGGCTAAAGAGCGGCAGTTCTGGTCGCGGCAGCTGGCCGATACCCCCCTGGTGATGGAGCTGGCGACCGACTTCCCCCGTCCGGCCAGCGAGAGGTTGAACGGGGCGTCGTGCCCAATCCACATCCCGCAGCCGGTTACCGGCCGGCTCAAGCGCATGGCCCGGCAGCTCAATACAACCATGTACACCCTGCTGATGGCGGCCTACCAGCTCCTGCTGCACCGCATCACCGGTCAGGAGCAAATTCTCGTGGGCTCTCCCACTGCCGGGCGGACAGAGCCGGATACCGCCCGCACCGTCGGCCATTTCGTCAATATGACCGTCATCCGCGGCGACCTGACCGCCAATCCGAGCTGGCGCACTTTTGTCGAGGCGATGCGCCGGACCATCATCGACACGCTCGAACATCAGGATTTTCCCTTCCATCTGCTGGTCGAGCACCTGCAGCCGCAGCGTATTCCTGGGCGCAGCCCGATCTTCCAGGTCGATTTCACCTATCAGCGCGCCCATACCCATGCCGAACTCATCGATTTCATGGGCGGCACGGGCGACGAGACCCGGATCAGGTGGGGAGAAACGGAGCTTGCGCCGTTTGTGGTGCCGCAGCAGGAAGGGCAGTTCGATTTGTCGCTGGAGATGGCGGAAGGCGAACACGCGCTCTTCGGCTTTTTGAAATACAACAGCGATCTCTTCCGCCCCGAGACCATCGCCGATCTCTGCCGGTCGTTCTGCACCATACTCGAATCGGTCTGCGTAGCGCCGGAGATGCGGATCGGCGAGATACCCCTCCTGGACGGGCAGCAGCAAAAGACAATTGAGCGGTGGGCGAGATCGATCACCAGCCCCGTCCCGGAGTTCTGCCTCCATCAGTTGTTCGTGGCGCAGGCGGCTCTCATTCCCGAGGAGCGGGCCGTAGTCTGCGACGATAGGTTCCTCACTTACCGGCAACTTGACGAGCGCTCCGCTGCCATTGCCCTGCACCTCCAGGAGCTTGGTGTCGGGCCGGATTCGATCGTCGGAGTGTGCCTGGACCGTTCGCCGGAGCTGATAATATCGATCCTCGGTATTCTCAAGGCAGGCGGAGCCTACCTGCCGCTTGACCCTTCCCATCCGGCATCCCGCAGGGAGGCGATGCTGATCGACAGCGGTGCGGCGGTATTGATCGGCGCCGGCGGCCCAGTCCTCCTCGCGGCTCAGATGAGGCGCTGCGAATCGGAACAGACAGTCAGCCCTGCCAACCTCGCCTATGTGATCTACACCTCCGGCTCGACCGGCACACCCAAGGGGGTCATGATCGAGCACCGCTCCGTGGTCAATCTGCTCTCCGGCCTGCAAGAGGCAGTGTACTCGCGCTATCCGGGACGGCAGCAGGTTTCGCTTTTCGCCTCAACCGTCTTCGATGCTTCGGTTCAGCAGATATTCGCCGCCCTCTGCTCCGGTCATACCCTGCATGTCCTGACCGAGGAGTGTCGGCATGACGGTACGCGCCTTATCGAGTACTGGCGGCAGGCCGGGGTGACGATTGCCGACGCCACGCCGACCCTTCTGGGCATGCTGCTCGATGCGGGTCTTGCCGAGGCAGAAGAATTGTCGCTGCGGCACCTGATCGTCGGCGGGGAACCGCTGTCCCGCGAGACGGTAAAACGGTTGCGCGCAGGCAGGACCGGGCGGGGCATCGGTCTTACCAACATCTACGGCCCGACCGAATGCTGCGTCGATGTGACGGCCATGGATCTGGATCCAGACAACATCCCCGACCTGACGGTCATGCCGATCGGCCGGCCGATGGTCAATGTGCAGGCCTACATCCTCGACCGGAACGGGTTGCCGGTGGTGCCGGGCATGGTTGGCGAACTCCATATCGGCGGACCCTGTGTCGGCAGGGGGTATCTGCACCGGGATGATCTGACCGCCGAGCGTTTTATAGCCAACCCCTTCGAGCCCGGCACCCGGCTCTATCGCACCGGCGACCGTGCGCGATTTCTGCCGGACGGGATGATCGCCTTTCTCGGACGGCTCGACGATCAGGTCAAGATCAGGGGATTTCGCATCGAACCGGGCGAGATCGAACACCGCTTACGCTGCTGCCCGCGGGTGCGGGACGCTGCGGTCGTAGTGCGGGAGGATCTCCCCGGCGACCTCCGTCTGGTCGCCTACCTGGTGATGGACGGTGGACCTGCCGGTCTGGAGGAGGTTCGCGGACCGCTCGTCGCCGAGTTGCCTGACTACATGATTCCTGCACGTTTTCTCGTGCTCCCCGCTCTGCCGTTCAACTCAAGCGGCAAGATCGACCGCGGCGCCCTGCCGGCACCCTCGGCCGGGCCGGTCGCGGCCGGGGCATCGTCCGCCAAGCCGCGAACCGGGTTCGAGCGCGAGGTCGCCGCGATCTGGAAGGAGATCGTCGGCTTGCAAGAGGTTGGCATCCACGATAATTTTTTCGATCTCGGCGGCAACTCCCTGCATCTCGCCAGGGTACAGATTCGTCTGCAGGCCCTGCTTGGCCGTCCGGTGCCGATGACCGCACTGTTTCGCTTCCCCACCATTTATGCGCTGGCCGAATTCTGCGCGACGGATGAGCACCAGACCCCGGCCAGCGAGGGCGAGGACGGCGGAAGCCGCCGCCAGCGAGGGCGGGCCGCCGGCCTGGCCGGAGTGAGGCGGTCGATACGCAAAACCATCGCCGGAGAGGAGCAGTGATGCTCGCAGCCGGCCCAACCGATATCGCCGTCATTGGCATGAGCTGCCGCTTCCCCGGAGCCGGTGACCCCGCCTCGTTCTGGCGGAACCTTATTGAAGGGAGGGAGTCGATCACCTTCTTTTCGAGGGAAGAACTTGCCGCCGCGGGGCTTACGAAATCGCTGTACGATCGCCCTGACTATGTCCGCGCCCGGGGAGTGCTGCACGGGATCGAGCGGTTCGATGCGGCGCTTTTCGACATGACACCGGCGGAAGCAGCGATGACCGACCCTCAGCATCGTCTCTTCCTCGAATGCGCCTGGGAAGCTATGGAGGACGGCGGCTATAACGGGGGCGGATTCGGTGGCACGATCGGGGTCTATGGCGGCTGCGGGGCAGGCGGCTATCTCCGCGACCACGTCCTGCCCGGTGCCGCCGCAACCGACCTGGCCGGGCTGTATCAGATCATGCAGGCCAACGAGAAGGACTTTCTCGCCACCAGGACCGCCTACAAACTCCACCTGACCGGCCCGGCCATTACCGTGCAGACCGCCTGTTCCACCTCGCTGGTCGCCGTGCACTGTGCCTGTCAGGCAATACTCAACGGCGAATGCGACATGGCGCTGGCCGGCGGTGTGTCGATCTTCCTTCCCCAGATCAGCGGCTATCTCTATCAGGAAGGGATGATCCTCTCCCCCGATGGCCACTGCCGCGCCTTCGACGCCTCGGCTGCCGGCACCGTCATGGGCAGCGGGGCCGGTTTAGTGCTGATCAAGCGTCTCGAAGACGCCGTCCATGACCGCGATTTCATCTACGGGGTGATCAAAGGTTCGGCGGTCAACAACGACGGTGCGGGCAAAGTCGGCTTTGCCGCCCCCGGGGTCGACGGCCAGGTCCGGGTGATCCGCGAGGCGGTGGCGGTGGCGGGTATAGACCCCAACGATGTCGGCTATGTCGAGACGCACGGCACGGCAACGCCGATGGGCGATCCCGTGGAAATCGAAGCGCTCGGCCGGGCTTTCGGCAGGACAAACCAGCGGGCGACCTGCCTGATCGGCTCGGTAAAGACCAATATCGGCCACTGCGATGCCGCGGCGGGGATTGCCGGCCTGATCAAGACCCTTCTCGCCCTGCAGAATGGTCGAATTCCGCCCTCGCTGCATTTCGTCAAGGCAAATCCTGCCATCGATTTCGCCTCTTCCCCGTTCCGGGTCTGCACCGTACCCACCGCCTGGCCGTCGGCTGGCGGATCGCGGCTGGCGGGGGTGAGCTCCTTTGGCATGGGCGGCACCAACGTCCATATGATCGTCGGGCAGGCCCCGACCCGCAGGAAATTACCGAGCCGCCGCCGCTACCGGCTGCTGCCGATCTCCGGCAAGACCGCCACAGCTCTTGCCAAAACGGCTGGCCGTCTTGCCCGTCATATCGATACGCATCCCGAGGACAGTCTGCCGGATATCGCCTTTTCGCTGCAGGTCGGGCGACGGCCGCTGAACTGTCGCCATTTCATCGTCGCCGGCAGCGGCCAGGAAGCGATGACGGCCCTGGAGGATATCCGTGATGCCGCACCCAGTCTTGCCGGCACAATGTCGCCGGCAATCGCCTTCATGTTTCCCGGCCAGGGCAGCCAGTACGTCGGCATGGCCCGGGAAATCTACGAAAAGGAAAAAATCTTCCGAGCTGTCCTAGACCAGTGCGCCGAGACTTTGAATCCTCTGCTTGACAGAGATCTGCGCCACTATCTTACAAGCAGCGACGATTCGCTTGCCGAGGAGCTGCAGCAGACCGCCATCGCCCAGCCGGTGCTTTTCAGCGTCGAGTATGGTTATGCCATGCTGCTTGCCGGCTGGGGTATTCGCCCTCAGGCGGTTATCGGCCACAGCCTGGGCGAGTATGTCGCCGCCTGCATGGCCGGGATTTTCAGCCTGGCCGACGCCCTCAGGCTGGTTGCCGCCCGCGGCGCGCTTATGCAGCGGCAGCCTAAAGGGATGATGGTCGCCGTGGCGCGGGCGGCGGAAGAACTGGCGCCGCTGTTGAACGCGGACGTTTCGCTTGCGGCGGTCAATCCCGGCTCCTGTACGCTGTCCGGGTCGTTTCCGGCCATTGGCGAACTCGTCGCCCGATTTGCCGAGGAGGGCATCGCCCATTGCCTCCTGAAGACGTCCCACGCCTTTCACTCCGCCATGTTCGATGCGGCAATCGAGGAGTTTGCGGCCATCGTCGAGACCGTACCCCGTTCGGCGCCCCGGATTCCGCTGATCTCCAACCTCACCGGCAGCCCGCTTACCGATCGGGAGGCGATCGATCCCTGGTACTGGGCCCGCCATCTGCGCCACACCGTCCGCTTCGGCGACGGCCTGAACACCCTCCTCTCCGAACCGGGGCGGCTGCTGGTCGAGGTCGGGCCTGGGCGCACCCTGACCGGCATGGCTCTGCAGTGCGGATTGGTAGGAGCGATCCGCAAAGTGGTCGCCGTCGGCTGTAATCCCCGCGATGGCGTGGACAGCAGCAGGGCGCTGCTGTCGGCGGTCGGCGAGATGTGGGCCTCTGGCGTCCCGGTCGACTGGCAGGCCATGGCCGGGGAAGACCAGGTCGGGCGTCTGCCGCTGCCCATCTATCCGTTTGAGCGGCAGGAGTACTGGATGGATGGCGCACCGGTGCAGAGTCAGGTGGAGCTTACGCCGCCCGCGATGCCTGCGGGACGGCTCCTTGCCCAGCAATGGCGCCGTATTCCCCACCTCGCGGGAGGGAGCAGGGCCGATGTGCGGGATCGCTGGATACTCATCGCCGATCCCGGTCCGGTCGCGGACGCAATCGCCCGGATACTGGCAGGATGGGGCTGCCGGTTGACGGTTGTCACTCCAGCGGAGACCATGCTCGATATTTCCTTCGCCGAAGTGCCTTTACATATTGTCTACTTGCCGTCGCTCCAGGCTCCATCTCTCTCGTCTGTCCTGCCCGAACAGGCGCTGGGTTTTACCATCGCCCTGGCTGGGGCAATGGAGCGGCATAAGCCGAATGGCCCGATTTTCTGCGATATCCTCACCTTCGGGGTATACGACATTACCGGCGAGGAGCAGCTCGTTCCACCGCATGCGGTCCTCGCTGCCGCCGTCCAATCGCTCAGCCGCGAATATCCCGCTCTTTCCTGCCGGTGTATCGACTGCGGTCTGCCGAGCACGGGGACGGCATGGCCGGAAAGCCGGGTGGAAATTCTGGTCCGCGAACTGATGCACCCCGGAGAGCAATCGGCCATCGCCCTGCGGGGCGGGTACCGCTGGCAGGAATACTATCAATCTGTCCCAACGCTTGCCGTCCAAACCGGTTTTCGCCGGCGCGGCACCTACCTGATAACCGGCGGCCTGGGCGATATCGGAATGAGCTTAGCCGACCACCTGTCCCGCCATTTTCAGGCCAACCTGGTCTTGACCCGGAGATCACCTTTCCCCGCGCCGGAGCAATGGCCTGCCTGGTTGGCGGAACATGGCGAAAACGAGGCGACCTGCAGCGTGATCCGCCGTCTCCTGACCCTTCAGGAGCGAGGCTCGGAGGTACTGGCGGTTTCAGCCGATGCCGCGAGCGGGGGGGAGATGCAGGCGGTTATCGACAAGGCCGAAAGTCGGTTCGGCCGGATAGACGGCTGCATCCATGCCGCCGGAGTTACCGGGGCGGACGCAATCTGCCCGTATAGGGAGCTGACGCTCGATAAATTTACGGCAATCCTCTCGGCGAAATGGACCGGCTACCTGATCCTTCGCGAGCTGATGAAAAACCGCACCCCGGCTTTTTTGATCGCCATGTCGTCGCTCTCCGCCGTGCTGGGCGGCAGCGGCATGGGCGCCTACGGCGCAGCCAACGCAGCTATGGCCGTGCAGATTGCCGCCGACAACCGCAACGGCGGCCGCTGGCTTTGTATCGACTGGGACGGCTGGCGGTTTGACGAACACTCGCCGCATCCGCAGGACGACAACGAGATCCTCAAGTACACTATCCCCGCTCTGGCAGGGGTTGACCACCTTGCCCGCCTGACGCAGTGGCCGGGCGGCGGACGGATCGCCGTGTCGACAACCGATCTGAACGAGCAGGCGCGACGGCGGCGCATGGAGCTGCGCGGGAAGGCACCGGTCCGTCAGGACGACGATGATGCCGGACGAGCCCCCTTCAGCCCGGAAGAGGAACTGGTGGCCGGTATCTGGCAAAGCGTCCTCGGCACGCTTTCAATCCGCCGTCATGACAGTTTTTTCAGTCTGGGGGGCAGCTCTCTGCAGCTTACCCAGGTCCATTCGCGTCTGAAAGAGTCGCTGGGCCTCGATTTTCCACTGCGCCGCCTCTTTGAGGCTCCCCGGCTCGCCGAAATGGCCGAGCTGGTTTGCCGGCTGAGGGGCCAAACTGCTGAAGAGTCCCCCGTATCCCGTGAAGAGATGGAGTTTTGACACAATATGGACGAATTGCTCGATACCCTGGCCGCTCTCGATATCCGCCTTCGAGCCGAAGACGGCAGGCTCAAGTGCAATGCACCGGCGGGCGGGATACCGCCCGCCATTCGCGATCGGATTGCCGCCCACAAGACCCAGCTCCTCGACCACCTGAGCCGGGAGACCGAACCGATTCGGACGGTAGCACGAAACGGCACGGTGCCTTTGTCGTTTTCCCAAAGGCGGCTGCTCGTGCTGGAGGAGCTGGCCGGGGTCGGAGCGGCATATATCCTGCCGGCCGTCCTCCGGTTGAGGGGAACGCTGCGGGAGGATCTTCTCATCGCCTCATTGCACTCGATCGTCATCCGCCATGAGGTGCTGCGGACCACCCTCGGCTTCAGCGACGGTTCCTTCCAAGGGCTTGTCGTGCCGGATCCCGGTCCGCCGCTCCGCTGCTACGATCTGCGCGCCATGGACGGCAGGAGCAAGCAAGAGGAAATCGAGCGGCTTATCGACCGCACCATCAAGACGCCTTTCGACCTCAGCCGCGACATCCCTTTGCGCGCCTCGCTGCTTGCGACCGGCGACCATGAATTCCTGCTGGTCGTGGCCTTTCATCACAGTGCGGCCGACGGCTGGTCGATCGGGATTTTCCAGCGCGAACTCGCCGCCGCCTACAACGGCCGGCTGCGTGGTCTGCCGAACGAGCCGGAGCCCTTGAAGATTCAGTACGCCGACTTTGCCGCCTGGCAGCAGGGCCGTTTCCGCGGATCTTACGGGGAGCAACGAAAAAACTACTGGCGAAAAGAACTGGAGGGTGTCTCCCATGCCCTGGCGCTGCCCACCGATCGGCCTAGGCCGGCCCTGCAGACCTTCAACGGCGGTTCCGTCCATTTCGATATAGACGGCGGGACCGCCGGCAGGTTGAAGGAAATCGCCGCCGGGGCTGGGGCGACGCTGTTCATGACCCTGCTCGCCGGCTTCGGCGTGCTGCTCTGCCGCAGCTGCGGCCAGGACGATATCCTGGTCGGCATCCCCATGCACAACAGGCTCCGCCGGGAACTCGAGCCGCTGATCGGCTATTTCTCGGATACCGTGCCTCTGCGGCTGCGGCTCACGGGCCAGCCGACCTATGTCGAGTTGCTCCATCGAGTTAGAAACGCATCGATCGGGGCCTACGAAAATCAGGACATCCCCTTCGACGAGCTGGTCAACGCCATTGGGCCGGAACGGGATCTGAGCCGCAACCCCCTGGTCCAGGTAATGTTCGCCCTGCAGAACGCGCCGCTGCACGGACCGCAGCCTCAGCTGGATCTCGACGGTCTGCTGGTCGAGGCGGTGGAGGTGGAGCAGAAGTTCACCCGCCTCGATCTGGAAATGCATCTGTGGGAGGGCGGAACGGGTCTGTGCGGTACGCTTTTTTACAATACCGACCTCTTCGACCGCGAAACAGTAGAAAAGATGGGCGAGCGATATCGCCGGATTCTGCAGACGATGGCGGCGAGACCCGATGAGCGGATCACCCGGATGGTGTGGTTGGATGCGGACGAACACCGCATCATCACCCGGGAGTGGAATGCAACCAGGCAGCCCTATTCCAGCCGGGCCACCCTTCATGGCCAGTTCCGCGCCCTGGCCGTGGCCGATCCGAACGCCCCGGCGATCGTCTCCGGCAGCGACCGGCTCAGTCGGGGGCAGCTCGACGCCTGCGCCGATCGGATTGCCGGCTGGCTCCGGCGCTCCGGCGTGACGCCCGGCGACATGGTGGGCATCTTCACCCGTCGATCATGGTGCAGTATCGCGGCGATGCTGGCGATCCTCAAGGCGGATGGGGTCTATGTCCCGCTCGACCCCACCTATCCGCCTGCCCGTCGCGACTTCATGATCGAGGATGCCGGGGTGCGCACCATTCTCACCGACTCATCGCTGCGCGAGGGCCTGGCCGCCTGGTGGCCCGGCCCCTCGCTTGCCGTCGACACGGACGACCTTCCGGATTCCCCGGCAATCACGGGGAAAAGCGATCCCGACTCTCTCTGCTACCTCATCTACACCTCCGGCTCGACCGGGACCCCCAAGGGGGTGCGGGTGCAACACCGGGGCGTGATCAACATGGTCGAGGCGATCTGTTCCCAGCTTCGGCCGGCCGGCGACGAGGTCTGGACGGTGTTTCACTCGCACTCGTTCGATTTATCGGTCTGGGAGATCTGGGGAGCCCTGTTGAGCGGGGGGACTCTGGTCACGGTCGACCTCGACGTGGCCAGGAACCCCGATGCCTTTTACGAGATGGCGGCACGGGAGGGGGTGACTCTTCTCAGCCTGACCCCCACTGCCCTGGAGCAGTTCGCCGCCTGCCATGAACAGGGCCGCCGGGCGGTGCCGCTTCGTCATCTCGCCTGCGGCGGCGAATCTTTCCCGTCGGCTCTTGCCGATCGGGTCCTCGACTGGGGGATCCCGCTCTGGAATTTTTACGGCCCGACCGAGACGACCGTCTGGGCCTCCGTCCACCGGGTTACCCCCCGTGACCTGCATCAGGCGACCATCCCCATCGGCCGCCCGCTTGCCAACATGAGCATGTATATCCTCGACGAGAACGGCAATCCGCTGCCGCCCAACAGTCTCGGCGAACTCTGTATCGGCGGCGTGGGAGTGGCGTGCGGCTACCATAACCGGCCGGAGTTGACGCGGGAGAAGTTCACCGCCAATCCCTTCGACCCCGAAGGCGACAGCCGCCTCTACCACACCGGCGACCTCGCCCGGTTTGCCCATGACGGCATCATCACCGTTTTGGGCCGCATGGACCGTCAGGCCAAACTCCGCGGCTTCCGTATCGAACTGGGCGAGATCGAGCACTGCCTCCGCGCCCTGGCCGGCATCGGTCAGGCGGTGGCTGTCCTGAAAGAGGACATCGCCGGCGTGAAAAAAATTATTGCTTATCTGGTGGCAGAGGGGGCTGATTTCCCAGCCGATGCGTCCGTGAAGAGCCGGCTCCGTGAGACCCTGCCCGAGTACATGATCCCGCAGATGATTGTCTGGCTGGCGGAATTGCCGGTCTCCACCAACGGCAAGATCGACATCGCCGCATTGCCGGCTCCGGCGGAAAATCAGTCGACAAGGGACTACCGGGCGCCGCGGACCGCGACCGAAAAACTCCTTGCCGCGGTGTGGTCCGAGGCGCTGGGCAGGGAAAGGATCGGGGTCGACGACAACCTCTTCGATATCGGCGCGAACTCGCTGCTGATTGTCCAGGTGCAGCGAAAACTGCGATCATTATTTGCTAGTGACCTGGTAGTCACCGACTTTTTCCGATATCCTACCCTAGGTGCTTTAGCCGCATATCTCTCGGAGACGCAAAGGGGGCCGGAGGCGTCGAATCCGAGCGAGCAGCGGAGCCTCGCCCGCCGGGAGGCCATGCGGCGCCGGCAGCAGACGATGAAACACAACAGGAGTCGTAATGTCTGAAGAGTCGAACGGTGGAATCGAGTCAATCGCCATAATCGGCATGGCCTGCCGCTTCCCCGGGGCCGCCGATCCGGATCAGTTCTGGCGGAATCTGCGGGATGGGGTCGAATCGATCACCTTCTTCAGCGACGAGGCCCTCACCGCCGCCGGCGTCGATCCGGCCACCCTGAAGGATCCCAGGTATGTCAAGGCTCGAGGACGACTCGACGGTTACGATTTCTTCGATGCGTCCTTTTTCGGCTTCACCCCCACCGAAGCCGCCGTTACCGACCCGCAGCACCGCCTTTTCCTCGAGTGCGCCTGGGAGGCGATGGAACACGCAGGCTACGATCCCCGGCGCTCGGGAGAGGGGGTCGGGGTCTTCGCCGGGGCCGGCCTCAACACCTACGCCCTCCGCAATCTCATGACCAACCCCGGAGTGCTTTCCCGCGAGGGCGAATATCGCGTACTGATCGGCAACGATAAAGACTTCGTCGCCACCCGGACCTCCTATAAACTGAACCTGAAGGGCCCCAGCCTCAATGTTTCCACCGCCTGCTCTACTTCGCTGGTGGCAGTGCACGCCGCCTGCAACGGACTCCTCGCCTACCAGTGCGACATGGCCCTGGCCGGCGCGGTCTCCATCTATATTCCCCAGGACCAGGGCTATCTGCATGAAGCTGGCGGGATACTCTCAGACGACGGGCACTGCCGGCCGTTTGCCGCCGATGCCCGCGGCACGGTCGGCGGCGCGGGCGCCGGCATCGTCGTTCTCAAACGTCTTTCCGATGCCCTGGCCGACGGCGACACCATCCACGCGGTCATTCTCGGCACCGCCGTCAACAACGACGGGGCCGACAAAATAGGCTTTACTGCCCCGAGCGTCGAAGGACAGGCCCGGGTTATCATCGAAGCGCAGTCGGTCGCCGGCGTTTCGCCCGGCAGCATCGGCTACGTCGAGGCCCACGGCACCGGCACCGCCCTGGGCGATCCCATCGAAATAGCCGCGCTCGCCCGAGCATTTTCGCGGCGGGCCGTGAGAAAGGATGTTTGTTGCTTCCTCGGCTCGGTCAAGAGTAATTTTGGCCACTGCGACACCGCCGCCGGCATGGCCGGGCTGATCAAGACAGTCCTCGCCCTCAAGCACCGGGCGATTCCGCCGACTCTGCACTGCGAACGGACCAATCCCGAGATCGATTTCGCCGCCACCCCCTTCCGAGTCAATACCCGCCTGGAGGATTGGCCGCGCGGCGACACCCCGCGCCGGGCTGGGGTCAGCTCCTTCGGCGTCGGCGGGACTAACGCCCATCTTATCGTCGAGGAAGCTCCAACTCCGGTATCGATCGCACCGTCGCGACGCTCGCGGCCATGGTTCCTGCTGCCCTTTTCGGCCAGAACCGGGACGGCGCTCGACGCCATGGCGGCAAGACTTGCCGAGTTTTTGGCAACAAACCCCGCCGTCGATCTCAACGACCTTGCCTACACCCTGCAGGTCGGCCGCTCCCGCTTCAGCCACAGGCGGACGATCCTCTGCCGGGACAGACAGAGTGCCATCGCCGCCCTGCGGAATCCGGAGTCGGCATCAAGCGACAGCTGCAGCGGCGAGAGCGACGAACGTCCAGTCGCGTTTCTCTTTTCCGGCCAGGGTACCCAGTATGTCGGCATGGCGGCGGATCTCTACCGAAGCCAAGCTCTGTTCCGTACGGAGGTTGATCGCTGCGCGGCGCTTCTTCTGCCGCTCATCGGCCGGGATATAAGGCAGGTGCTGTTTGCGGAAGAACAGGAGCAGCCGGCTGCCGAACGGTTCCTGCAGGCGACGTCGCTCACCCAGCCGGCGCTGTTCGTGGTGGAATACGCTCTGGCCAGGACTATGATTGCCATTGGCATCGTCCCCGTGGCCTGCATCGGCCACAGCCTGGGTGAATATGTCGCCGCCTGTATTGCCGGAGTCTTTTCCCTTGAAGATGGTTTGCGGCTGGTCGTGCGCCGGGGCGAGCTGATGCAGGAAATGGCAAAAGGCGCGATGACAGCCGTATCGATGGCACCGGGCGAGATCCCCGCCGAGCTGCTCTCGGGTCTATCCGTCGCCGCCGTCAATACCGCCCACTCATGCGTCCTCTCTGGTCCTTCAGAACTGGTGGCCGAGGCAGAGGAGAAACTCGGGCGGCGAGGTGTCACGTGCAAACGCCTGCACACCTCGCACGCCTTTCATTCGGCGATGATGACCCCCGTGGCTCAGCGCTTTGCCCGGGAATTCTCGGCCGTGGACCTGCACCCGCCTGCCATCCAGCTGATCGCCAATGTGACCGGCACCTGGATGACCGACCGGGAGGCCACCGATCCCGGGTACTGGTGCGAACATCTGCTCCGCACGGTTCGTTTCGCGGATGGCCTCGCCACGCTTTTCGCCGGGGCACCGCTTGCCTTGGTCGAGATCGGTCCCGGACATACCCTGGCGTCCTTTGCGCTCGGCCATCCGCTGCGAACCGCTGATCACACGGTCTGCTCGGTATTGCCGAATGCGCAACAGGCGCGCAACTCCGATGCGGACCGCGGGAACTCTTTCGCGGCGTGTCTCGGCAAATTATGGCTGTCCGGCGCCCGGATCGACTGGCTTGCCCTGCACGGGGGCGAAAACCGTCACCGGATACCGCTGCCCACCTATCCCTTCGAGCGGCAGCGCTTTTTCATCGCCCCCGAGTCCGGAACCGGTCCGATGGGCACAACGGGCAGCAAGGTCCGCCGGGATCCGGCCGACTGGTTCTATCGTCCCTCCTGGAAGAGGGGAACGATACCCGCCGGTCAGGACTTGAAGCCGATCAAACGGTGGCTCGTCTTCACCGACAGCCTTGGTCTTGGCCGCACTCTCGGCAAGACCCTGCAGGATGACGGCGTCAGTGTGCGCTTCGTCGCCGCGGCTGATGGCCTGCCGCCGGCAGAAAATGACGGATACACCATCGACCCTCGGGATAAACACGCCTACCTGCGGCTGTTACAGGAATTGGCAGGCGACGGCAACTATCCCGATGCCATAATTTACTGCTGGAGCCTGAACGCGCTGGCGACGCCCTCTTCCCCGGACTCGATTGGGGCAGGACGGGTGGTCTGCTACGACGCATTAATCCTTCTGGCCCAATCCCTGGAGCAGTGCCGGCCCGGTCAGCGGATCGCCCTGACCGTGGTCACCGCCGGGATGTTCGACGTCATCGGCAACGAGCAGCTGGCGCCGGTCGTCTCGCTGGTCATGGGGCCGGTGACGGTACTGCCCCAGGAGCATCCGCATCTCGTCTGCCGGGCCGTGGATATTGCCGATATGAGCGGATCACCGAGGGCCGACGGCCAGATGGTCGAGACCCTGGCGGCTCTCTGCCGGAGCCGTTTTGCCGAACAGGTCATCGCGCTCAGGGGGCGCCACTGCTGGCTGCGCACCTTCGAACCGCTCTCTTTTCCCGCCCCTCCATCCCGGCCGGCGATTATCCGCCCCGGCGGGGTCTACCTGATTGCCGGCGGCATGGGGGGGATAGGCCGGCAGCTTGCCTTGCATCTGGCGAGAACGGCCGGGGCACGGCTGCTGCTGGTCGGCCGCAAACCCGTGCCGGCCCTGGAGAGCCGCGCCGATCATGAGAATCCCGGCGCGACGCCCGGCGAGCTCGGGCGGGAACTGGAAAAAATCGAGCGGGAGTGCGCCATAGAAAGCATCGGCCAGCGCGGTTCGTTGAAACCCCGCCTCAACCGCCTGTGCGCGATCCTGGTCGTCCGCTATCTGAAACGTTCGGGCGTCGACACCGTGGCAGGGTCCTGCCACGATGTCAAACTGTTGGAACAACAACTCGGGATATCACCGAAATTTTCCCGACTCTTTGCCTTTCTTCTTGCCGTGCTGGCGGAGGATGGTCTGGCAAAGCTTGGCGACGGCAGGATCATCTTCTCCGGTTCGGCTGCGGAACAGGAAGACCCCGACGCCGATGCCATCTCCCTGGCCGAGGAGTACCCCGCCTTCCGGTCGATGATACTCTTCCTTGTCTATTGCGCCGATAGCTACCCGCGCGCCCTGACCAGCGAAACGGAGGCGATTTCGGTTCTCTACCCCAAAGGGGATGCTGCCGCACTGAGAAAAATCGCCGGCGAAATCGAGGAGCACACCTTTCACCGAATCTACTGCCTGCTGCTGGCCGAGCAAGTCCGCAAACTGGTCGATGCCGCGGACGGCCGGCTTGTGCGAATCCTTGAGATCGGCGGCGGCGCCGGTATCCTGACCAAACATATACTGCCGCTGATCGCCGGGAAAAACGTCGAATATACCTTCACCGACATCGGTCCGTCCTTTGTCGCGGAAGCCAAAAACTGGGCGGCGGAGAACGGCCACCACTGCATGCGCTTCGGCACCCTCGACGTGTCGAAGGAATTCACGGCCCAGGGCTATCGCGCCGGACAGTTCGATGCGATCGTCGAACTGGATGTGGTCCATGCCACCCCGCGCATCGCTTCGACTCTTGCCAACCTGAAGCGGCTGCTGGCTCCGGGGGGTCAGCTGCTGATGGCCGAATCGACCGCCACCCCCCGCTGGATCACGATGATCTACGGCCTGGCCGAAGGATGGTGGTATTACCAGGATACGGATCTCCGGGCGAAAGGACCGCTGCTGGGGCCGGACAAGTGGCAGGCCGTCATGGCCCGGGCCGGGTTCGACGAGGTGCAGGTCTATCCCCTGGATAGGGCCAAGCGTCTTGATCACGACTGCTGCCTGGTGGTCGGCAGGGTCGGCAGGTTTGAAGAGATGGGGGCGCAGGTCAGAACCTACGCTGCCGACATCTCCGACAGAGCCCAGATGGCTGCGGTCGTCGAGGCGGCGGAAGCCGAATTCGGCACCATTCATGGCGTGATCCACTCGGCGGCGATTGAAAACCGCGGGCCGATCCAGCTGAAGGAGGCAGGAGAGGAAGGGGCCGAGTTTGCCGCCAAGGTTCATGGCACCATGGTTCTTGACGATTTGTTCAGCGATCGGCCCCTTGATTTCATGATCGTCTGTTCGTCGATCACTTCCATTCTCGGCGGGGTGGGCGATGTGGAGTACACGGCGGTCAATGCTTTTGCCGATGGTTACGCTCAGGCGAAAGCCCGCAGCACCGACCGGTTTACGGTCGCCATCGACTGGGACAGATGGATCGGGACGGGGATGGCCGCGGCCTTCGAACAGCGGTTCAGAAGCCTGAGCGGCGGAGAGCCGTGGGGCGGAATGTCTCCGGAGGAGGGCTGCGACGCCTTCGCCCGGATCCTCGCCAATCCGCACTTTGCCCAGATCGTCGTTTCGACCCGGTCTTTCGGCGACTGGGTCGAGGAGGCCAGGGCCGGGACCTTGGCGGAGGTCGCCTGCCGGGTCTCGACGCCGGTCGCGATGCATGCCAGGCCGGAGCTGAAAAGCGCCTATGCCGCGCCGGTCGGCGACAGCCAGAAGACCATTGCCTCGGTCTGGCAGGAGGTGCTGGGCATCGAACGGATCGGCATACACGATGTTTTTTCGGAAATCGGCGGGGACTCGCTGATCGCCATCAAGGTCGTTGCCCGGCTCGGCGAGCGTTTCGGGGTTACCATCACCGTTCGCACACTCTTTGAGAATCCGACTGTGGCCGAACTGGCGGAACGCATCGAAGCCTTGCGCGCCGTGGCTGTTCATCCAATAAACAAAGAACCGTCCGATGGCGGCCCGGATATGGATGAAGGTACCCTATGATCCGGATAGAAACGATCCTCGCCCAGCTGGGGGGCCAAGGCGTCAAATTCTGGCTTGAAGGAGAAGCGCTGCACTACCGGGCGCCACGGGGGGCCTTGAGCGCAGAGAATCTTCAGGTCCTGCGGGCGCGCAAGCCGGAGATCCTTGATTTTCTCCGCGCCCACGCGGCGGAAGCGGCGGACGGGACCACCCTCCCGCCGCTCATCGCCAGAGGCGCGACTTCGGGACCGCTCTCCCACGGCCAACTGGGGCTCTGGGTCCTGTACCAGCTCTACGGCGGCAATGCCGCCTACAACATTCCCGAAGCCCTCCTACTGCGGGGCCCCCTCGACAAGGAGGCGCTCACCAAGAGCCTGCGGCTGATCGCCCGGCGCCATGCCGTAATGCGGGCGGCAGTTCGCGACGATGACGGCACCGCCTCCTTCGCTGTGGCGGATGCCATTGATGTGGAGATCCCCGTCGTCGACCTGAGCCGGATCGATGACGGCCTGCGCCGGGACCGGGCAATGCAGATTGTGAACCGGGAAGCGCATTGCACATTCGATCTCCGCACTGGGCCGTTATTCCGGTCCTGTCTGATCCGTTTAGGCGACCGCGAGAACATTTTTTGTTTTACCATGCACCACCTGATTGCCGACGGCTGGTCAAAGGGGATCCTCAGCAGAGAACTTGCGGTCTCCTACAATGCCTGCCGGAATGGCCGGGAGCCGGATTTCACGCGGCTGCCGGTCGACTACCTCGATTTTGCCCACTGGCAGCGGCAGCTCCTGTCCGATGCATTTCTTGAAACACATATCCGCTACTGGCAGGAAACGCTTGCCAATCTTCCCACACCGGCATCGCTGCCGACCGATCGTTTCCGCCCGGCCGAGCCCAGCGGCCGCGGCAAGGTCATCGTCCGGGAACTTGCTCCTGCACTCAGCCGGGCCATCAAGGAGCAGGCGAGGGTTGCGGGATGCACGCTGTATATGGCCCTGGCCACCCTGTTTACCGAGCTTCTGCGCCGCTATAGAAACGACGGCGACATCGTTTTCGGCACCCCGTCGGCCAACCGCCCTTTCAAGGAACTGCACGATCTGCTGGGTTTTTTCGTCAACAGCCTGGTCATCCGGGTGGCGGCCGACGGCCGGTTGTCGTTTACCGAACTTTTGTCCCGGGTGCGACAGACGACCCTCGATGGTTTCGCCCACCAGATCGTTCCCTTCGAAAAGGTCGTCGAGGCGCTGCCCGGGCAACGCTCGCAGAATTTTTCACCGCTCTTCCAGATCGGCTTTGTTCTTCAGGACGGCGCCATCGAGCCGCCAGTCCTCGACCGTCTGCAAGTCGAGCCGATTCGGATCGAACGGACCACCGCCAAATACGACCTGAGCCTGATCGCCGTCGAGACCGGCGACCGGATTGTACTGGAGTGGGAATACGCAACGGAGCTCTTCGACGAGACAACGATCCATCATTTGGCCGCAAGTTTTGCGCAGCTTGCCGAAGAGGCGATGGAGCGGCCGGAGGCGCCGCTGCAATCGCTGTGCTCGTGCAATGCGGCGCAGCGGGCGCTGGTCGTCGACAACTGGAGCCGCTCGCGAACCATGGCCGTGCCCGAAGCATGCCTGCACCAGCTCTTTGCGGAGGCAGCCGGAAAAAGTCCCGACCAGCCGGCCGTGGTCTGCGGCGAACAGAGCCTCACCTACCGTCAGCTCGATGAGCGTTCCGCTGCCATTGCCCTGCGGTTACGGCGAGAGGGAGTCGGCCCCGAAACCATCACCGCGGTGTGCCTCGACCAATCGATCGACCTGATTGCCGCCATCTTGGCGGTTCTCAGGGCGGGGGGGGCCTATCTGCCCCTCGATCCCGGCCATCCCGCAGGCCGGTTGCGAACCATGCTCGAAGACAGCGGGGCGAAGGTTATTCTTGCCTCCGACCGGTCCGGGATGGCGCTCCTGCCGGGAGTGACGATTATCGATCCCGGCCGGATTTTCGCCGCGGGCGGCGAAGCTTTCCAGGCGGAACGGCCGGTCCGGCCGGACAACCTCGCCTATCTGATCTACACCTCGGGCTCGACCGGTACGCCTAAAGGGGTGATGATCGAGCATCGTTCGGTGGTCAATCTCCTTGCCGGCCTCGAGGACGCGGTCTACTCGCGCTATCCGGGACCCCAGCAGGTTGCCCTCTTCGCCGCCGCCGTCTTCGACGCGTCGGTCCAGCAGATTTTCGCCGCCCTGTGCGGCGGCCATACCCTGCATGTTCTGGAGCCGGCCACCCGCGACAACGCGGCGATGCTGCTCGACTACTGGCGCGAGGCGGGAGTCACCGTCGCCGACGGCACTCCGACCCTGCTGCATCTGCTGCTCGAGGCCGGTCTGGCCGAGGCCGAGGGACTGGCCCTCAAGCAGCTTATCATCGGCGGGGAGCCGCTGCCCTACGAGACGATGCGCAGACTCCGGGCCGGGACCTTCGGCCGCGGCCTCGCTGTGACCAACATCTACGGCCCCACCGAGTGCTGTGTCGATGTGACCGCGCTGGCCTGCCCGGTCGCCGGACTGCCCGAGCAGACCGTCATGCCCATCGGCCGGCCGCTGGCCAATACCGAGACCTACATCCTTGACGATCAAGGGCAGCCCGTTCCCCCCGGCATGCCCGGCGAGTTGTATATCGGCGGGCCCAGTGTCGGTCGGGGGTATCTCGGCCGCGACGATCTCACCGCCGAACGGTTTGTCGTTAGCCCCTTTGCGGGAGGTGCGCGGCTCTACCGGACCGGCGACAGGGTGCGATACCTGGGAGACGGGACCATCGCTTTCATCGGGCGCACCGACAATCAGGTCAAGGTCCGGGGCTTCCGTATCGAGCTGGGCGAGATCGAACACTGTCTGCGCCAGTGCCCGGCGGTGCGGGATGCGGTCGTCTGCGTGGCCGGAACCGAGCCGCAGGACCAGACGTTGGTCGCCTATCTGGCTGTCGGCGCTGAGGGCGTAACCCTGGGCGACCTGCACAGCACCCTTGAGCAGCAGCTGCCGCACTATATGATTCCCGGCCGTTTTTTCACTCTCTCTGTCCTGCCGAAAAACGCCAGCGGCAAGGTGGACCGGTCGGCGCTGACAGCTCTCGATCTCGTCGCTTTACAAAAGGATTCGACCCAGTCCTGCCCGCCGCGAACAGAGCGGGAAAGACTCCTCTCGTCGCTTTGGCAGGAGGTGCTGCATATCGAACCGCCGGGAATCGATGACAACTACTTCGTCCTCGGCGGCGATTCGATCAAGGCGCTGCAGATTGTCTCGCGCCTGAGAAAACACGGCTGCCGGCTGGCGCTGAAGGACATCTTCCAGTTCCCGACCATTGCCCGGCTGGCGCCTCGGATTACCGAGGGGAGTGCGGCGGCCGTTCGTCTGCCGGCCACCGGCCGGGTGATGCACACCCCCATTCAGTCCTGGTTTCTTACGCAGTTCAAGGAGACGCCGCACCACTTTCACCAGGCGCTGCTGCTGCATGCGAAAAAGCGGCTGGACGAAACGGCGCTGCGGATGAGTCTCGAGGCTTTACTGCGCCAGCACGACGCCCTCCGCTCCCGATTTATCATGACCGGGAGCGGCGAGTGGCTGCAGGAGGTTATGGATCAGGACCAGCCGGTCCGCTTCGAACTGGTCGACTACCGTCGGGAGACACTGGCCTGCGAGCGGATGCGCGAGCACAGCTTTGCCACGATGAACTCGACCGATCTCGCCGCCGGACCCCTGTTTGCCGCCGTTCTCTACCACCTGGACGATGGCGACCGTTTACTGCTGACCGCCCATCATCTGGTGGTGGACGCGGTTTCCTGGCGAATTCTGCTGCAGGATCTGCACACTGCCTATCGCCAGTCTCTCACCGGCCGGGCAATAGATCTGGGTGCGAAAACGACCTCATTCAGGGAATGGGCGGAGCGGCTTGCCGCCCATTCCCTCTCGCTCGCTCCGGGACGAACGATTCCGGATGGCCGGCGGGATTCGCTCCGGTCGCCCTATGACGACACTCAGCCCTTCACCTATGCCGAGCGCCGTCGCTGCCGCCGCCTCCTGCCCCCGGAGCTGTCGAAGGCCCTCCATACCGATGTCCATATCCCCTACCAGACCGGCATCACCGACATTTTAGTCTGTGCCTTTGGCCGGGCGGTGCGGCGGGAGACGGGCATCGGCCGTTTTGCCATGACGCTGGAGGGCCACGGCCGGGAACCGCTTTTCCACGATATCGAACTTGACCGAACGGTGGGGTGGTTTACCGTCATGTACCCGGTCGTGATCGACTGCAGCTGCTCCGAGGATATCGGCGGGACCATCGGTTCGGTCCGGGCGGCCATTCGCCGGGCTCAGGCCGCCGTCGCTCGCTGCTCGCCGCTCTCCTCCATCCTGTTCAACTACCTGGGCGACTTCGACACCGAGTTGAATTCCGAGCTGTTTACGAGGGCCACCGAGGAGATCGGACCGGTCATCCATCCGCGGGCCGCGGTGCCCTTTGCCCTGGAGGTGACCGGCATGTGTACCGGCGGCTGCATGGAACTCGCAATCGAGTACAGCCCGAACATCCGAGCCTGCCGCATCGCCACTCTGATGGATCTCTGGGTTGCCGAGCTGCAAACCCTTGTCGGACACGCCGCGACCGTGGCCGCAAGCGGGGCGGCATCGACCATAGACTCCGCCGGGCTGGGGATCGATGAAATACACTCTTTCCTGAATATATTTACTGGAAGCTAAGATGCGAACGACGAAAGAAAACATCAAAGGAGTCTACCCCCTCTCGCCGATGCAGGAAGGCATGTTGCATCATGCCCTGGCCGACCAGGGCAGGCCATCGTACATGCAGCAGGTCTGCTGGACCGTCCGCGGGACTCTGGATTGCGGACTGCTGGAGAAGAGTTGGAACATTCTGCTTGCGCGGCATGACGGCCTGCGGACCGTATTTGCCCATGAGGGCACCGACCGACCGCTGCAGGTGGTGGTGAAAGATGCCAGGCTGCGGGTGGACTTTCAGGACCTCCGGGCTCTCGCGGAGGAGAGGCGCGAGCCGGTTCGCCGCGAGATCATGGAGTTGCAGCGCACGACCCCCTTCAATCTCAGCCGCGACCTGCTCATGCGGCTTTTGGTCATCCGGCGGGCAGACGATCTCTACGACGTTGTCTGGACCCATCACCATCTGCTGCTCGATGGCTGGTCGGTGGGCATCCTCCTCGGTGAGTTTCTCCATATCTACTCCAGGTTGAAGGAGGACCTCCGGCCCGAGCTTGCCCGGCCGGTGCCGGTCAAGGGCTACATCGCCTGGCTTGAGCGCCGGTCGCGGGAGATACCGCGGGCCTTCTGGAACGAGCGGCTGCGGGGTTACTCCCGGATCGCCGACATTGCTCCCTCCGGCCTGGATCTCTCCAGCTTCAAAGGCGAGCAGGGTTCGGTCTCCACCCTTCTTACGCCGGATCTTTACGGCGCGCTGCAGGCTCGCGCCGCCGAGTGCGGGGTCACCGTCGCCGTCGTCCTCCAGTCGATCTGGGCGGTCGTTTTAAGCCGGTACAACGACCGCGACGATGTCGTCTTCGGCCTGGTCGTTTCGGGCCGGCCGGCTGAAGTAGAGGGCATCGAGAGCATGGTGGGCAATCTCATCAACACCGTGGCGGTGCGGGTTCGCCTGGATCGCGGCATGAGCTGGCGATCTCTGGCCGAAAAGATCCAGGAGGAGTCGTTGCTCGCCGCGCCCCATCACCATTACCCCCTCGCCGCCGTGCAGCGCGAAAGCGCCTTGCCCGCCGGCCTGTTCAGCACGATCATGGCCGTTGAGAGCTATCCTGTCGATGCCGGGGTGGAGGCCGCGGCCCGCTCGGGGGCGCCGGGCTTTGTCCTGGAGAGCACCGCGGTCCATGAACGGACCAACTACCCGTTGGACCTACAGTTCCTGCCCACCCCCCAGGGGCTGCGCTGCAGCTTCTTCTACGGCAGGGATCAGTACGAGGATGCGCGGATCGAGGCCCTGATGCGCCACTTCACTCGCTGCGCCGCCGCCTGCGCGGCAAGCTTTGCCGCCGTCGTCGACAGTGTCGGCATGCTCGACCGCAGCGACCTGGACCGCCTCCTGTTCGAATTCAATGCGCCGGAGGCCGACTTGGCAGACTTGGCCGACCGAACCGTGGTGGAGCTGTTCGAGGACCAGGCCGCCCGTACGCCGGAGGCCGTCGCCCTGGTCTGCGGGGAGGCGCGTCTCAGCTACGCCGAACTCAACCGGCGCGCCAACCGCCTGGCCCACGTCCTGATCGATGAGTATCAAGTGGCACCGGGCGATGTCATGGGCATCCTGCTGCCGCGCTCGGCCGAATATATCGTGGCGATTCTCGGCATACTCAAGGCGGGAGCGACCTATTTACCCCTGGACCCCGAAATCCCCGAACCGCGGCTGGCCGACATGGTGCGAGAGTGCCGGGCCAGGTACGTCATCCTCGAGACGGAGATTGTCGAGGAACTGCCATTCAAGAACCGGCTCTCGGAACCCTTCGTCGAAACCATCCCCCGTTTCACTCCGCCGCGCCCCCCGATTACCGACCTCGACACCCTGCCGATCATCAACCGGTCGTTGATCGATTATGAAGCCTACAACCAGTTCCTCGGTCAGTCGACCGCCCGCTTTTCCGCGGCGATCCAGGCCACCAGGGGATGTCCGTATAAATGCGCCTACTGCCACAAGATCTGGCCCAAGACCCACATCCGCCGCTCGCCGGAGCATCTGTTTGCGGAAATCGAAAAGCTTCACGACTGCGGCTTTAAGCGCTTCGTCTTCATTGACGATATCTTCAACCTGGATCGGGCCGCCAGCCGCTCCTTCTTCGAAAAGGTGATCGGCCACAACCTGCAGTGCCAGTTCTTTTTCTCGAACGGCCTTCGCGGCGACATCCTTTCCCATGACGAGATCGATCTGATGGTCGAGGCGGGCACGATCCAGATGGCCTTCGCCCTGGAGACCGCCAGCCCGCGCCTGCAAAAACTGATCGGCAAGCATTTGCATATCGACCGGCTGCAGGACAACCTCGCCTATATCGCGGCCAAATACCCCCAGGTCATCCTCGAGCTGTTCACCATGCACGGCTTTCCCACCGAGACCCCCGAGGAGGCGCAGACGACGCTTGAGTTTATCAAGGGTATTCGCTGGCTTCACTTCCCTTATATATTTATTCTCAGAATCTTCCCTGATACCGAGATGGCCGGAATCGCCAGCAGCCATGGCATCAGCGAACAGGCGATCCGCGAATCGATGGAGTTGGGCTATAACGAACTGCCCACCACCCTGCCTTTTGCCAGGGAGGTATCGACCCGCTACCAGATGGCCTTTCTCAACGAATATTTTCTCGACAGGGACCGGCTGCGGCAGGTCCTGCCCTGGCAGATGCGGGTGATGGACGAGAGATCGCTGGTATTGAAGTACGACAGCTACCTGCCGGCCGAGATCAAGACGCTGGACGACATCCTGGAGGTGGCGGGGATGAGCCGGGCCGATCTCGGCGACGCCGCCTGCATTCAAGAAGAAGAGATTCGACCGCCGGACCTGAACCGCCGCATCGCCCGGGTTTTCGCCCCCACAGGACCCGCAGAGCCGGTAAAGGATGCGGGCAGGCTGCGGATTCTCCTGCTCGACCTCAGCCAATACTTCGCCGAGGAGAAGACCCTGCTCTACGATGTAGTGGAACCGCCGCTCGGCCTGGCATCCCTGCTCACCGTGCTGAACCGGCGTTTTGGCGGGAAAGTGGTCGGCCGGATTGTCAAGGCGCGGATAGACTTCGCCGATTTCGACGGCCTGCGCCGGCTCGTCGCCGAGTTCCGGCCGGATTGCATCGGCGTGCGGACGCTTACCTTCTACCGCAACTTTTTCCATAAGGGGGTCGAGCTGCTCCGCCAGTGGGGTTTTAACGGGCCGATCATTGCCGGCGGCCCCTATGCGACGTCCAGTACCGCGCTATTGCTGAGCGATGTCAATGTCGACGCGGCCGTGATCGGCGAGGGAGAGGTCACCTTCTGCG
This sequence comes from Pseudomonadota bacterium, assembly GCA_023412495.1. Next base: position 36,207 of record JAEYNP010000105.1, on the reverse strand, counting down.
AAGTGGTGGAGAAGATGCTTGCCGGGGGCTCGGATTGTGCGGGTGCCGACCTCTTCAAAAATATCGCCGGCCTGGCCTTTATCCCTGCGGAACAGCGTAAAAAGATACGTGATTCGTCCTGCCGATTCCTGACTGTGGAGCGGCTGTCGGCAGCCATGGCGGGCACGATGGACATTGCGGCCGCCAATCCGCCGCGCAAGGCCGGGCCCGCCGATGGTATTTATATTATCCATACCTCCGGTTCGACCGGCAAACCCAAGGGAGTCATGGTCGAGCACCACTCGATGAGCAATCTGGTCGGCTGGCTCAAGCGCACGGTCTACGGCCGCTATCCGGCACCTCTCCGCGAGGCGACTGTCGCCCCTTTGATCTTCGATGTCTCGGCCCAGCAGATCTTCGGGGCCTTCTCGTCCGGCTACACCCTCTATCTCGTTCCCGGCGATATCGCCGCCGCACCCTCGCTGCTCCTTGCCTACCTGAAAGAACAGCGTGTCCAGATGGTCAACGTCACCCCCAGCCGGCTGGCGATGATGCTCGACGCTATCGATCAGGGCGGCGAGCCGATGACCGTCGACCAGCTGCTGGTCGGGGCGGAGAAATTCCCTCGATCGATGGTCGAGCGTTTCTACGCCCACCCCGGCCATGGAAACATCGTCATCCGGAACATGTACGGCCCGACCGAGTGCTGCGTCGACGCGGCTTCCTGGCTGTTTGGTATCGATTCCTTCCGGCAGTGGCTCCATCCACCCCTGGGCAAAGCCATCGACAACGCATACTTCCGCATCCTCGACCGGGCGATGCGGCCGGTGCCGATCGGTGTCTTCGGCGAACTCTACATCGGCGGCGAGGGCGTGGCGCGGGAGTATGTGAACAGGCCGAACGAAACCGGCCGGAGCTTTGTGGCAGACCCCTTCGCCGATGCCGGCCGGCTGTACCGCACCGGCGACCGGGTTCGCTGGACCGCCGATGGCATGATCGAGTTCGGCGGCCGGATCGACAACCAGCTCAAGGTTCGCGGCTTCCGCATCGAACCGGAAGAGATCGAACAATGGCTAGGCCGCCATCCGGCGGTCGCCGGCGCCGCGGTCACCGTGCTCGGTTCGGAGGGCGAAGCCGACACCCTGGCGGCCTTTATCGTCACCCGGTCGGAGGTGACGGTCGAGGCCCTGCAGGATTATTTACGTTCTTCTCTGCCGGCTTATATGATCCCTGCCGTTTTCGCCACGGTCGAGGAACTGCCGCTGGGTACCTCGGGAAAGCTCGATCGGCTGCAGCTGCGGGCGATGTCGGGGTCGAACCAGTTGCACCGGGCCGCACCGGTCGAGACGCCGCGATCCGAGGAGGAAAGGGTGCTGGAGCAGGCCTGGCGTATCGTGCTGGGCGAGCAAGCGCTGAGCATTCACGACAATTATTTTGCCCTCGGCGGCGATTCGATCAAGGCCATCCAGGTCGTCTCCCGTTTAGCCCGAGTCGGCTGGTCGGTTACCATCCGCGATCTTTTCCGCTATCCGACCATCGCCCAGCTGGCCCCGCACATCGTCCCCGTCAAGGCTTCGGAGAAGATCGCTGCGGCGACGGACCAGGCGCCGCTCATCCCGATCCAGACCGCTTTCATGGAGAACCACAAGGTAGAACCCAACCGCTTCAACCATGCCATGGCACTCGCCGGCAAAGAGCGCATCGATCTTGCCGCCCTCCAGGCCGCCTGGGATTGCGTCCTTGCCACCCATGATTCGCTGAACAGCTGTTTTCGCCGGAAGTCTGAGACCTGGCGGCAGGAAGCGTGCCGGAACCGGGGGCGGCGGATCGAATTGTACGAAAACCCCTCCGGCATTGAAGAGGTTGCCGAACGTCTCCATGGTTCTCTCAATATCGAAACCGGCGAACTGGCGGCCGCGGCCTGTATCCGCACGAGCGACGGTGACCGGATCCTTCTCGTCATCCATCACCTGGCGGTGGACGGGATTTCCTGGCGAATCATCCTGGGCGACCTGATCGAGTGTTACGGCAAGGCTCGGGCCGGCATTACGCCGGCACTGGTGCCTCCGCCCGTATCGTTCATCCAGTGGTCCAATACCCTGGCTTCTCATGCCGGCGATTCGCGGTTCGTGAGCCAGCTGCCGTACTGGCAGGCCGTCGCCCAAAGCGATGATCCGCTCGCGGCTGCACTGGCGGGGAAAGGGAAAGAAAAAGATTGCTACGGGGAGAGCGCTGTAGTTCGCTTCGACCTGGACCGGCAGGACACCGAGCGACTTCGCCTCGTCGCAACCCAGCGCTATTCCACCACCGTCGAGGATCTATTGCTCTGCGCCCTTGGCCGGGCGCTCCTTGCCGAGCACGGCATCGGGGGCACCCTGATCACCCTTGAGAGCCATGGCCGGGAAGAGACCTTCGGCCTCGATCTCGGCCGGACCTGCGGCTGGCTGACGGTTACCTACCCGTTCGCCCTCGCCATCCCCGCAGAGCGCGATCTGGCCTACCAGATCAAGGCGGTCAAGGAGTCGTTGCGGGCGGTGCCGGACCGCGGGGTCGGCTATGGGATTCTGCGATATATGGCACCAAAGGAGCTGACCCGCAGTTACGATCTGAGCTGCTCACCGGCCATCGGCTTCAACTATCTCGGCCGACTGGAGGCTGGGCAGGGCGACCTGTTCAAAGTGGAGCTGGGTGCATATCAGGCTTCGGCAGTGAATCCCCTGGCGGAGCGGCCGCATCTCCTGGATATAAGCGGCATAGTCGCGGGCGACATGTTGAGCGTCTCACTGACCTATTCGCGCCGGGCCTGCGAGGCGGAGGCGGCCCAGTCTCTGGCCGAAGCCTTGCGCGTGGAACTCCTTGCGATTATCGAGCATTGCTGCGACGGCCGGCTGACGGAGCCGACGCCTTCCGACCTCACCTACTCCGACCTCACCCTCGACGAGCTGGAGGGCATTCTCTGATGTTTTCCAAGAGCGACATCGCCGACATTTATCCGCTCTCACCGATGCAGGAGAGCATGCTGCTCCATTGCCGCCTGCATCCGCGGTCCCGGGCCTATTTCGAGCAGCGGTCGTATCAGATATCCGGCCCACTGGACATCGCCGGCCTTCGCGCGGCCTTCGATGGTCTGGTGGCCCGCCATGCGGCGTTGCGGACCATATTCGTAGCGGAGAAAAGCAAACGGTCCCTGCAGATCGTGGTGAAACCGAGGGCGACGCCCTGGCATCAGCACGACTTTCGCGGCATCAAGCAGGACGAACAAAACTCCGCGGTGGCCGAGGTGCGCCGGCTCGACCTGCAAAAGGGGCTCGACTGCACGGGCGAACTGCCGATTCGCATTACCCTCTGCCAACTCGGCGAGTCATCGTTTGAGCTGCTCTGGTCCATGCACCATATCGTCGTCGACGGCTGGAGCGTCGCGATTCTGTACGCCGAACTGATGGAACTCTACCGCTCGATCCGGGGGGCGGCATCGGCACAATTGCCCGGCGTGGCGCCGTTCAGCCGCTATATCACCTGGCTGGAGAGCCGGGACCGGCAGGAGTCGCTGTCGTTCTGGCGCCGGGAACTCGAGGGTTATCGGGGTGAAACGATCCTGCCGGGGCAGAACACGCGGCGGCCGGAAAGGCCCGGCGATGGTGGCAGGGTGCGCCTTACCTGTGAGCCGGGCGTAGGTCCCCTACTCCAGTCGGTTGCGGCCCGCTGGCAGGTCTCGGTCAGTACGATCGTCCACACCCTGTGGGGACTCCTCCTTGGCTGGTACAACGATTCCGACGATGTCGTTTTCGGCTCGGTCGTTTCCGGCCGTCCCGAATCCCTGGCCGGTTCGGATCGCATGGTCGGCCTGTGCATCAATACCATTCCTGTGCGGATACGGCTCGGGCCAGGAATACGAACTCTCCGGCAGATCGCCCAGGCCGTGCAGCAGCAGGCGCTTGCCGCCTCGGACCACCACTTCTGCGACCTGGCTGAGATCCAGAACGTGACCGCCGCCAAACGAAAGCTGATCAACCATCTTGTCGCCGTCGAGAATTTTCCCCGGGCCTTCCGGGGATCGATCCAAGGCGTGGATATCCGGCCAACCGCAAGCCACGAGCAGGTCGGCTACGATCTGGCCCTGGTCGTGGTGCCCGGTGATCCCTTCGAAATCGAGCTGCACTTTGATCACGCAGCCTTTGACTTTGGCGCGGCGAACCGCATTGCCGGCCATGTCCGGACAATGCTCGGTGCAGTCGCCCGAAACCCGGACATGCAGATCGATGCGGCCGACCCGCTTTCGGCGGAGGAGTATTCGATGCTCGACTCCCTCAACGCCACGACCAGAGCCTACGATGACGGCATCACCCTTGGCGCCCAGTTCGACCGCAGGGTAAAGCAATCGCCGCTCGACACGGCGGTGACCGACCATGAAGGCAGTGTGAGCTATCAGGAGCTTGGTGCCCTGGCCGAAAGGGTTGCCGGGTATCTCCACCGCCAGCCGGCTTTCAGCCAGGGAGAGTGTGTGGCGGTGATGGTCGACCGCAGCCGCTGGCTGGCCGCGGCCCTGTTCGGGATCCTCAAGGCAGGGGGCACCTACGTTCCGCTTGATCCCCAGTGTCCTGCGCCACGCGCCGCTACCATCCTGAAGGATTGCCGCTGCCGCTTCGTCCTGACCCTGCCGCATCTCCGCGACTCCCCGGCCTGGGGTGGCGATATCATGGTCACCGACGTGACACGAATCGATGGCCCGGCATGCGAGTCGGCTGCAGGCAGCCCGCGGAGCGCCGCCTATATCATCTTTACCTCGGGCTCGACCGGCACACCCAAAGGGGTCGCCATTTCGCACGCCTCGGTGGTCAATTTCGCTTCCTGGTTTGGCCGCTATTATGACCTCGGTCCATCGACCCACAGCACCCTTTTGGCCTCGCCGGCCTTCGACGCCTCCATCCTCGAGCTGATCCCGGTGCTGCTTGCCGGCGGCAGCCTCCACTGCCTGCGGGACAATGTCCTTGACGGCGAGGGTCTGATCGCCTTCTACCGTGAGCATGCCATAACCCTGAGTTTTGTCCCCCCAGTGCTCTGCGAGGAGATCTGCCGGATTCATGACGGCCGGCTGCCGCCCGATTTCCGGCTGCTGACCGGAGGCGATGTCCTGCGCTCCGCCGGCGATGGCAGCTTCCGGGTGTTCAACAACTACGGGCCGACGGAAACCACCGTCATGGCGACGGTAATGGAAGTCACAGGCCTTGGCGACGGCCGGCCGATCCCGATCGGTCTGCCCATCGACAACACCGAGCTGTTCATCCTTGACCGCTATGGCCGGCGGGCGGCAATCGGCGCCGTGGGCGAGCTGCACATCGGCGGAGCCGGGGTGGCGCAGGGCTATGTCGGCCGCGAGGACTTGACCGGAGAACGCTTTGCTCTCCATCCCGTTCGGCCGGGGGAACGGCTGTACCGCACCGGCGACCGCGTCCGCGTGTCGCTCGATCAGGGTCTGTTTTTTGTTGGCCGTATCGATACTCAGATCAAGCTCAGGGGCTTTCGCATCGAGCCGGCGGAAATCGAAAGAGCCCTCCGCGACCACCCTCTCGTGCGGGACTCCGCGGTCGTCGTCGGGCAAGAAGCCGGCGGAGCGATGCTGGTCGCCTTCCTGGTGGCGGAAGGGAACGAAGGGGTTCCGGCCGACCAGCTGCGAAGCTTTTTACGCCAGACTCTGCCGGAATACATGATTCCGGCGCGTTTTGTCCGGGTGGAGCGGTTGCCGTTGACGGTCAGCGGCAAGATCGATCGTGAAGGGTTGCTGGAAGCAATGCCGCCGGTGCAGTCGGATGCAGCAGCTGCCGACAGCGAACCGCTGAGCCCGGTCGAGGCACAGCTTGCGGCGATCTGGCGTGATGTCATCGGCGCCGATGCCGTCGGCCGGCACGACAATTTTTTCGCCCTTGGCGGCCATTCCCTGTCGGCCACCCGGATGACCTCGCGGATTCGCCAGGACCTGGCGGCGGAACTGTCGCTGCGGGTCATCTTTGATACGCCGGTCTTGGCCGACCTTGCGCGATATATCGAAACACTCGCGGCGCGGCCCGCCTCTCTTGCCGACAAGGAGTAGATTTAATGAATCTTTTGCCCGAAATGGATCGTTTCGATAAGGGGCCGGAAAATACGGCCCCGGTCGTAGCCACCGCGCCGTTGTCGTTTGCCCAAGAGCGGTTGTGGTTTCTCGAACAGCTCGAGCCGGATGCCGTATTGTACAACATTCCGGTCGGTCTTCGGTTAAAGGGCAATTTCAGCATCTCGATTCTCGAGCGGTGCATCAGCGAGGTGGTCGAGCGGCACGCGGTCCTTCGCACCTGCTTTCGGGATGACGGGGATGGCCCCGAACAGCTCATTTACGCCTCCATGAAGATTCCCTTTACGGTCGTCGACCTGCGCTCCCTTCCGGACGGCGAGCGAGAGTTGCGGGCCGGCCGCCGGATGCTGGAGGAGGCGGCCCGACGATTCGATCTCGCCACCGGACCGCTGGCCCGAATCCTCCTCCTGGGCCTGGGTGAGAGCGAAGCTCTCTGTTTGCTGACCATGCACCACATCGTCTCCGATGGCTGGTCGATGGGGGTGCTGGTCGGGGAGATCGCCGCCCTCTATGGCGCCTTCATGCAGGGGGAGGGCTCGCCGCTGCCGCCGCTTTCCCTGCAGTACGCCGAATTTGCAAGGCGGCAACGGCAGGAGATGGCGGCCGGCCAGTTCGATGCCTCAATCGACTACTGGCGACGAAAGCTCGACGGGGTATCGCCCCTGCCACTGTTGCCCACGAGCAACCACCGAAACGCCGAAACCTCCCATGCGGCCGAGGTGGTGCACGCCGCGCTGTCACCCGAACTGACGGGCTCGGTCCTCGATTTGAGCGGCCGCCTGCAGGCCAGTCCATACATGACGCTGCTGGCTGCCTGTTCGATAATCTTCGGCCGGTATGGCGGCAGCGACGATATCGTTCTCGGTTCCCTTATCGCCAACCGGCACCGGGCCGAGTTGGAACCCCTTATCGGCTTTTTCGTCAACACCTTGCCGTTGCGCGTCGATCTGTCGGGTTCGCCGACGCTCCGCGAAACTATCGGCCGGGTTCGCAACCTCACCCTCGAGGCCTATGGTCACCAGGAGATCCCTTTCGAAAAGATTGTCGAAATCGCCCAGCCGGAGCGGAGCAGCGAGACCATGCCGCTGGTTCAGGTCATGGTCATTATGCAGAATGCGCCGATCGGTGAGCTGTCCCTGCAGGGACTGACCGTCACTGAATATCCGATAGCGACCCGCACGGTACGCTTTGATGTCGAGGTGTACCTGTGGGAAGCAAACGGCTCTCTCCAGTGCGATATCGTCTATAAAAAGGAGATCTTCGACCGAGCGACGGTCGAGAGGCTGTGGCGTCACCTCGAAACCGTGCTTGTCGCAATGGTTACCGATTTGGACGCGCCAGCCAAGACCGTATCGCTGTTGACCGCCGAGGAGAAGTCCCGTCTCACCGCAATCGGCGAGGGTCTTGCAGTGCCGATCCCGCACCAGTGCGTCCATCAGCTTTTCTCCGCCCAGGCGCGAAAAACCCCGGACAGTCCGGCGGTGGTCGAAACAGACGGAATGACCATGACCTACGCGGAATTGGAATCGGATTCAAACCGGATAGCCCGCTACCTCGCGGCGCAAGGGCTGCAAGATCAAGGCCGGGTCGGGGTCTGCATGGGGCGGTCGGCCGCAATGCTGGCCGTCCTGCTCGGGATCATGAAGGCCGGCGGGGTCTATGTACCGATGGATCCGGCATGGCCGCCGCAGCGAACCGCCTTCGTCGCCGGGGACTGCAGGATGTCCTTGCTTATCGTCGATGGCGGCCGCGAAAGCTATGTCCGGGAGGCCATGGCCTGCCTGCCCGCCGAAACCGAGCCGCCGGCCATTGTCCGGTCGGATGCTTTAGGGACAGGCAATGTTCCTGGCGGCGGAGAGATCGCCTGCAGCTTCAATCCGTCCGGAGGGGCTTATATTATCTACACCTCCGGCTCAACCGGCGAGCCCAAGGGCGTTCTGGTCGAGCATCGGAGCGTGGTCAATTACATCACCTGGGCCCTCCGGCAGTACGGCAACGGCCGTGCCGTCGATTTTCCGTTGTTTTCCTCCCTGGCCTTCGACCTGACCGTAACCTCGCTCTTTGTGCCGCTGATCGGCGGCGGGACGGTCCGGACCTATGACGACGATCCCGCCGACCCGACCCCGGTCATCCTGCGGGTGATGGCCGACGACCTGGTCGATGTGGTCAAGCTGACCCCCGCCCATCTCGCCCTGGTCGTGGAAGCGGGCTTAGCCCCGAAACGCATCCATAGCCTGATCCTGGGCGGGGAGGACCTGAAGGTGGAGCTGGCCCGCGCCGCCTGCGATGCCACGCACGGCCGGGTAACCATCTACAACGAGTACGGGCCGACCGAGGCCACCGTGGGCTGCATGATTCACCGGTTCGACCCGGCTGTCGAGACCGCCGGCTCTGTCTCCATCGGCGGACCCATCGACAACAGTTTCATCTGCATTCTCGACAAAGACCGGAATCTTGCACCGATGGGCATAGTCGGCGAGCTCTGTGTCGGCGGAGCCGGTGTCGCGCGAGAGTATATCGGCAGGGAGGCGCTGACAGCGGAGCGGTTCATAGCCGGTCCCACCTTGCCCGAAACCCGGCTCTACCGCACCGGCGACCGGGCAAAATGGGAAGAAGACGGCAAGATTACCTATCTGGGCCGGGTCGACCGCCAGATCAAGATCCGCGGCTACCGGGTCGAACCGGGCGAGATCGAATCGGTACTGCTCGAACATCCGCGGATCCGCAACAGCGCCGTGATCTGCCGTGAGGCGGGGACCGCATCCGCCGGGGATGCCGCGGTGCACCACTGCAACGCCTGCGGCATGCCGTCCAATTATCCCGGCATCGGCTTCGACGGGGCGGGAATCTGCACTCTGTGCCGCGATTTTGCCGCCTACAGGGACCGCGCCGAGGGCTATTTTCGAACCCTCGACGACCTGCGCGCCGACATGAAACAGGGAGGCGGTGAATACGACTGCCTCGTGCTCTACAGCGGCGGCAAAGACAGTACCTACATGCTCTGCCGGCTGGTCGAAATGGGCTACCGGATACTGGCCTTTACCCTGGACAACGGCTATCTGTACGAGACCGCCGGCCGGAATATCCGGGCCGCGGTGGCGCACCTGGGGGTCGACAGCCTGATCCACACCCCGCCGGCGATGAAAAGCATCCTCGGCGACAGTCTGGCCACGTACAGCAATGTCTGCAACGGCTGCTTCAAGAGCATCTATACCGCCGCCATCCAGACTGCGCTGGACAAACGGATTCCTTATATCGTCACCGGGCTTTCCCGCGGCCAGCTGTTCGAGACCCGCCTGGGCGAACTCTTCGGCGGTGGCGTGTTCGACGACCAAGGGATCGATGCGGCCGTACTCGAGGCCCGCAAGGCCTATCATCGCATGGACGACGCCGTGCGGCGAACCATGGCTGGCGAGCTGTTTGCAACCGACAAGGTCTTCGAGGAGATACAATTCATCGATTTCTACCGCTACTGCGATGTCACCCGGAGCGACATCTTTGCCTACCTCAAACAGCACATGGCCTGGATCAGCCCGACCGAGATCGGCTGCTCGACCAACTGCGCCGTCAACGATGCCGGCATTTTCGTCCATCGGCGCGAGCAGGGCTTTCATAATTACGCCCTGCCTGGAAGCTGGGAGGTGCGGATCGGTCACCGGACCCGAGAGGACTTTCTGGCCGAGCTTGCAGTTTCACCCGACTTGAGCCGGGTGCGCACCATCCTCCGGGAACTGGACTATCCCTGCCGGCTGGACGAAGTGGCCGATCTATTCCTCACCGCCTTCTATACCGCGGAGAGCGCCATCGACGAGCAGGAGCTGCGCACCCATCTCGGCCGGTATCTGCCGCCCTACATGATTCCAAGTTCCTTCCTCAGGGTCGAGGCCCTGCCCCTGACGATCAACGGCAAGGTCGACTACGCAAAACTCAGCCGAATGGTCGCTGCCGCAGCTCACACTACGGTGGAGCCCGTCGCGCCGCGAACGGCCACTGAACAGGAGATTGCTGCGATCTGGCGCGAGGTGCTACGGCGGGAATGTGCCGATATCAATGCCGACTTCTTCGAGATCGGTGGCCACTCCCTCGCCGCCACCAGGGTGGCCGCACGCATCAAGAGGCGATTCGGCGTCGATATTCCACTGCGGACGCTCTTTGACAAACGAACGGTCGGCGAGCTGTCGTCCGCCGTGGAGGCCGCCGTGGTGCAGTCATGCGCAGAGGGGAACCTTGAGGAAATGCTCGATGAGATAGCCGGATTGTCCGAGACAGAGATTGCGGAATATTTCTCCGGATCGCGCCAGGAACAAGTGTAATTCTATCACTGCTGTATAAACTGCTCTTTACTCCAAAGATGATGCAATTCCATCTTTGTTCCTTGAGCTATTGTCCTGGAGAGGAAGTAGATCATATCCGGCGAATTGACCGACTTGAATTTGCCTCTCTGCATCCCCTGAATGGAGCTTGAATGGTCTTCGCGTTTTCTAGCACAATTTTCTTTATCGAGTCCGGCGCGCCTGCATGTTGCCGCGCGCCCGCGCCCCGGCCTGGGCATTGAGCTCGCGGGTGGGCTGGGGCCGCGACGTCGCCTGCCAGCCGCTGCCGCTGTTCTTGCTCCAGTTGCCGGAGTTGTCCCGCTTGTAGACATTTCCGTCTTTGCCTGCATAGACATTGCCCTGCCTGTCTCTTGCGGCGGCACCCTGCCCGTATCTGGTATCCCAGGCGGCGGCGCCGGCCCCGCTCTCCCCCCTCACCCCGGCGGCACCCGTCCCCCTGCTGGTCTGCACTCCGGCGGCTGAGCCCCGCTCTCCCGTCCGGTAGCCGGCCCGCGCCGCCTCGCCGGTATAAGGGTTATAGGCGGCGGCACGTCCGGCGGAGCCGTAGGCAGTGTCGACTCTTGAGGCGGCCGCCCGGGTGCCTGTGTAGGGGTTGTAGGCCCGCCCAGCCGAAGCCCTGCCATAAGGGCCGTAGGCATGGGCCCCGCGCGAGTAGGTGCCGGTGCGGGGATTGTAGGCGGCAGTTGCCCCCCTCCCCGCATACGGGCCGTAAGCGACATGGCCCGACCGGTAGTACCCGCCGTGATGATAGTCGTATCTTGCTCCCCAGCCATAGGAATACGGCACGGGATAGGAGCGGTAATAATGGTGGTGATGGTCGTCGTCGGCGAGGATGGCCCCGGTGATCATCCCGGCGCCGAACATCAGCACCCCTGTCGCCGCGACATATTCGCCGCTGTAGCCGGCGGTCTGGGTATAGACGACCGTGGTCGGCGTACTGCTCTGGACGACGACGTAGGTCACGTTGTGCATGGGGTGGGTTGGCGGAATGGTGTAGATGGCCGGCGGCACGCTGGTGCAGAGAACCCACGGACCGGTGGGAGCTTGGCTGACGAACCAGACGCCGTCATAGCAGCAGTAATAGCTACCGCCGACGAGAAACACAGAGTTCTGCGAATTGACAGCATACTGGACCGTCGTCGTCTCTATCACCTGAAACTTCGGCGGGCCGTCGTAGACCACCTGCACCTGAGGGGGATCCGACTTCGTCGTCACCGTCTTTGTGGGGATGGAGGCCAGCAGTACGGCATCCTTGGCCTCGGTGGTGCCCGGAACCGAAGCCTTGACGAATGCGGCCGGATCGCTGTCGGGTATTTTCTTGAAATCGGCAGGCAGGTTCTTACTGGCGGTCGACCAAGGGCCTTTCAGGGCCTTGGCCTTGAACCATCGCCCGGCAGTCAGGAAATAGTAATTCTTGTCGCCGGAATGGAGAAAGAGGATCGAGTCGCTGTTCGCCACCCGCATCAATTTCGTGCCGCTGACCGGACTGAAGGCCGGCTCTCCCTGGGTGAGAATGAGTTCCGCAGGTTCGGTGCTGACAAAGACCTGCGGCGGGGCCGAGACACGTTTGCCTGGGACGTTTGCCCGCACCTCCGCCCAGTTTTCATCCTCCGGCAAGGTGGAAAGGGCATTCGGCAGTGGGCCGGCCGGGACCCAAGGTCCCTTTGCCGCATCCGTCGCCATTAGCCAGTTGTCGCCGTTCAGCAGATAATACTTCCCGCCCACTCCATCGAAAAAGACCGGCCAGTTGCTGTTGACGGCAAACATCAGCTCCGGCTGATCCTTGACCACCGGCTGCAATCGGGGTTCCCCCATGAACATCACCAGAATGGCGGGCCTGGTGCTGAAAAAGATCTCCGGAGGATCGAGGTTGAGATCGACGGCCTGCTGCTGGGGCTGCTTATCGGGATCGAGATAGGCAAGGATCCGGTCAAGCGACACGGTCATCGCCCGGCCCCGGGGATAGAGTTCGTCTACCGTCTTTTGCAGAGCCTCCGCTTCCGACTCCGAGGTATTGGGAAACCGGAGGATGCGCAGCTTCGGCATCAGCGCCACCAGCCGGTTGTCCTGATCGACCACGGTCTCCGCCTCGATTTCCGCCACGCCGAACTGCTCTTTGGCGTTCTTGCCGGTTTTCACGGCAATGGCGCAGCGGAAGTGGAGGATTTTGTAGTCCGTCCAGTAATCCACCTGGGGCTGATAGATGGTCAGCTCCTTGCCCTCCGACTGGACAAGCCGGGGCCAGCCGGGATCTCCGGGCGGAGAGTCCTCGGCCACAGCCAAAAACGGCGCCATGCCGAAGAGCAGCGAAACCAGTATGATAAAAATCCGATTTTCCATAATGTCACCCTTTTATGGGGAGTTTTTTTCTTTCTTTAGCGGTAGCAGCTTGTCCCGCGCGTCGGGATGGATTTCCCAGCCCAGCTTCTGCAGTTCCGCCCGGGCCGTGGAGCTGAAATCCCCGAGGACCCACAGCTGCATGCCGGCAGGCTTGGTCCGGCCTTTCCCGGGCTCCGAAAGCCAGGTCGCGGCATCGGCGACCCTGGCGCTCCAGAGAACGTGGTCTGCCGGAAAGGCCACCACCGCCACACCTCGTTGCGTCTGGCCGTACAGGAATCGACCATACGGTGCGACGCCCTGCAGCGGTTCGACATTCGTATGGTAGCCGGCGAGCATCGTGGTCATTTTGGTGATGACATCGGCCATCTCATGGGTATGGGCCTGGAGGCCGATCTTGACGAACAGCGCCCGGTTGGCCACTCCCTTCATCTCTTTCATGGCCTCGACCATGATTGTAAACAAGGCGGGAGAAAAGGAGGGGTTGTTGAGAAAGAGCTGCACCGTGTCGGGGTCGACATTCATCGCCTCCAATGCATTCTTGTTTCGCACCCACAATTCGGAGGCGGGAGTATTGTTGATGACTTCATTGAGCAGACGGGCCGTGCCCGATGTGGTCAGCAGCAGGCCGCTTGCTCCCGGCACGGCTGACTGGGCGAGCCCCACCCCCAGCCCGCCGAGATAATCGGCCCAGCCCAACCGCTCCAGTTCCCCTTGCAAAACCGGATTCTGCGAATAGACGCTGACCCCAAATTTGTTGGCAATATCCCCCTTCGACTTCGATTTGCCGATGATCTGCTCGATCTTCGGGTCCTCGGCCGCGGTTGTCTGCCTTCTGCCGACAGCCTGGGAGGCGCGGTGGAACAGACTGCTGACGCCGGCCGCCGCCCCTTCCAGCGTCTTCTGCGGGTCAGTCACCAGGTTACCCACGGCGTCCACCGCATGCTTGCCGGACTCCACCACGGATTCCGCGGCGGTATTTTTCGTGTCTATCTTTTTCATGGCCGCAATGGCCTGTATTTCATGAAGAAGCTGTTTGAGGGCCAGGTCGGAATCGGCACGGAACTGACCGAATTTGGAGCGCACCGTGTAGTGGTTGAGCAGGCCGTCGTTGACCACCTCCTCTTCGACCGTGTACAGGTCGCTCTTCAGCAGCTCGGGAGCGATAAGCGAGGAGGCTTTCAGAATGGCCTTCTCTTCCAGCCCGTCCCGCGTCTGGGCCACTGCCTGCTGATTCCCGATCAACCAGCCGGCGAACAACAACGTCAACACAGACCACATGCGCCATTTCCGTTCCATTAGAGCTTTTTTCGTGTTTATCATGGCCTTGCCACCTTGTTATGTTCAGAATTAAGGAAATCGTGTCCAGGATGTCCCCTCAGCGACGCCTGCATCGGTATTCCGGGGTTTTTCGAAGCTGCCGCCCAGCGCGAGATGGAGATTGACCCGCTGGCTCAGCTGTTCGCTCTGGACGCGCAAGAGACTCAGACGGGCGGCGTGCAGGTCGAGCAGCTGCTGCTGGACGCCCCGCAGATCGCCCGAACCTGTCCTATAGGATGTCTGCACCAGATCGAAGGCCCGCTGCTGGTCGACAACGTTGCGCTGCAGGAGTCGTTCGCGCTCAGCCAGGTTTTCTATCGCGGCCAGAGCATTCTCGACGTCGCCGAGCGCGCGCAGGGCCTTTGCGGCATATTCGGCGACAGCCTCCTTTTGTTCGAGGCTGCGGATTTCCACCTGTGTCTGAAGCGCTCCCCCCTGATAGACCGGGGCAACCAGCCGAGCCCCGGCGCCGCTGACGGGATTGCTGAAATCGTCTTTCAATCTTATGACTTCGCTGGTGAAGGCGGCGACGCTGGCATTGAGGGTGATCTTGGGCAGACGGGCTGCCTTTGCCTCGCCGACCCGGTTGAAGGCCGCCGCCACCCGGCGCTCGGCAGCGATGAGGTCGGGACGGCGTTCGAGCAGTTGCAGGGGGATGCCGACAGGCACGGGGCCGGGCAGCTTGGCCAGCTCCCGGCGGGCCTTCAGCTCGGCGGACGGATACCGGCCGATCAGCAGTTCCAGCGCCCGAATCGCCTGCCCGTGGGCCAAATCGACCTGCACGGCCTGGTCCCGGAGGGTGCCGAAGCTGGCCTGGGCCAGCGCCACGTCGTCCTGTCCAATCACCCCCACCTCATAGCGTTTTTCCGTCAAGGCCAGCAACAGCTCGGCCGACTGCACCATTTCGCCCGCGATCTGCTTCTGCAGCCAGGTTTCGGTGGCGGTAAACCAGCTCTTGGCAGTGGCGGCCGCGATGGACTGGCGGGCGAATTCGAGATCGGCCCGGGCCGACATATAGCTCTCCACCGCAGCCTGACGGCCATAGCGCAGGCGGCCCCAGAGGTCCAGCTCCCAGGAGGCGACCAGGGCGATGCCCTGCAGGGCTGAGGTCGCGTCGCCGCCGCCGGACTTGGTGCCGCCGGTGCCGAGGATATTCAATGCCGGCAGCAGATTGGCCTTGGCGAGGTTGACATATTCGGCCGCCTGCTCGACCTTCACGGCGCTGACCCTGAGATCCGGGTTGCGGATCACCGCCTCGGTCACCAGGATGGCGAGGTTGTCGTCCTGAAAATTGGCCAGCCAGTTGTCGGCGACAGGTCCCGGCGCACCGCCCGCCTGCCACTCCACGGGCAGCGCGAGGCCTGCCTGCCGGCGAATTTCCTCCGGTAGCGGGGGATCCTTGAGCGAACAGCCGGCAGTAAAGAGCAGCAGACACCACAACATGAAAAGGCAGCATGAGAGTGCGCCCGGTGAGAGTCTCCGTACCCGCAATGGTCTCTCGCGCATATTCCCTCCGCCTGTCAGTGCAGTTTCATGATCAGCCAGTCGAGCTTAGCGCTGACCCGGAGAAACACCTTGCGGATGATATGGATCATCTCGCCGCTGTCGGTATAGATCGCCCCCGCGCCGCTGGCTCCGGCGGCAAGAAAGATATCCCGGTCCTTCTCGGCCACCAGAAGGCGGACGGCAAGGCTGTTGGGCGGGATCGGGGCGACGCCGGCCGCCGTATTCACCCCGCCGATGGGCAGCTGGCCCTGGGCGGTGGCCCACATGATGGAGTCCACCCGGCATTTGACGATCCGGCCGGGATGCATCCTGAAGGCGATTTCCGCCTCCTGGTCTGACTTGACCTTGCGCACCTCGTTCTGATTGAAGATGGCGAGAATCCACTGCTCATTCTCGACGAAGTTCATGGCGGGAACCATCGGCAGCGGCACGGCCATGGCCCCCGGACGCAGCGCCAGCGACACCACGGTGCCGTCGGCCGGGGCGTGATAAACGGTCTGGTCCAGCTTCCACTGGGAGTCGGCAAGCTGAGCCTCGGCCCGAGCGATCTGGGCCTTGATATCGGCTATGGTATCCTGTTCGCCTTCGGGCGTCTTGGCGGCCAGGATCTCGGCGATCTGCGACTCGCTGGCCTCGGCCGCGGCGAGCTCGGCGGTCAGGTTGGCGATGTCGGCCTGGTTCTGCTCGAAATCGAACCTGTTGCCGGCGCCCGTCTCGGCCAGGCTCTTGAACTGCCCCTTGCGCAGCTTGGCGAGCTTCAGCTTGGCGGCAATGGCCTCCTTCTTGGCAGTTGCGGCATTCAACTCTTCGCGCTGGCTGCGGATGTTGGCCTCGGCGGTGATCAGCTGCACCTTCAACTGCTCCAGCTGGGCCTTGGCGGCCTTTACCTCGTTCTGATAGGGCACCGGATCGATTTTGAACAGGACATCCCCCTTCTTGATCGGCCGGTTGGGCTCCACCGGCACTTCGGTGACCAGACCGTTCACCCGCGGGTTGATGGCGACGACGTAATTGACCACACGGACGTCTCCCGAGGAAGGGGCATAGACATTGAGAAGCAGGATCAAGGCCGCGATGCCGATGATGGGGATGGTGATGACGATCACCTGGGTCGTGATGTTCCAAGGCAGCCATTTGAACTTAAAGAAGATCAGCCAGACGAAAAACGAATAGATCATGAGAAGGAGGAGTTCCATATCAGTAATGCCCTCCTTCCGCGGCCTTGTGCTGCATGGCCACCTGCGCCTCGAGTTCCGCGACCCGCGCCCGCAGTCGCTGCGCCTCTTCGGCATCGGCTTCGGCCGGAACCTGAGCCGCTTTCACGCCATGTTCGTGTTCCACCGTGTCAGTGCCGTAGGCCATCTTGTAGAAGACCGGCCTCGAATACGCCCAAAGCCAGGCAAGCGGCCAGAGCAGGCCGCCGAAAAAGAGCGATAGCAGACAGAGGGTCTGGATGGCCTTGGCCTGGGGATGCTTTCTCCTCTCCGCAATTTTTTCTGGCAGGATGTGGATCAGCCAGAACACGGCGATCGCCACAATCGGCGCGACGACCAGCACCACCCAGGAGATGACATCGGCCACCTTATCAAGGGTCTCCCCTTTGAAGATTGAGGCCTGGGCGGGTGCGGCATGGAAGATGAGCCAGAGGGCGAACAGCCCCTGGCATATCGGTCCCGGACCTAATCGGCTCCGACCGACGCCCTGAAAAAAATAAATCGATGGAGTAATTTTGTTCATATGATAATGACGAGTTTCTCTGTATTGTATAAGGATCGCTTGTCTAGATTTTCTAGACATCACGTTCGAATTGCCAAACTAAAAATTACTCCAATATACAAGCCCGACGCAACAGTTTTTTTGGTTAGGATTCAGCCTTTTTTCCACCCTTATGGTCATCGAAGAGGTTAGTCTGGCGGTCAACCAAGCGAGCAGGAAGGTCATCCCACTCGCATGAATGGACACGCACAGGCTATCAGAAAAAACGAGAAGAGCAGCTTGGCGATCATGGCGATTCGTCCGGCAAGATGTCATCTCTCGACATTTTAGTACCTTAGAAATTCATTTCTTGTTTTTTAAGAATGAATTTCGTGAAGGTACTTATACCCCTCAAGGGTATACTGAAAAGAGTCCCCTCTGCTGTGGGAGCGATACAACCCTTGGGTTGCGGGCGTCAGCCGCATTAGTATTTCTCGGGAATGAACTTGAACGGATAGTCCTGACCCCGGTATTTGCTGCCGATCTTGCGTTTGGGGAGCTTCACCTTGTCTGCTGCCAGCTCCCCGTATTCGATGGAACCGAGCAGATGGCTGATGAGGTTCAGGCGCGCCCGCTTTTTATCATTGGAATCGACAACATGCCACGGCGACCAGGGAACGTCGGTCTTGGCGAACATTTCATCCCGGGCCTGCGTATACTCATCCCAGCGGTCATAGGAGCGCAAGTCCATCGGCGAGAGTTTCCAGACCTTGCGGGAGTCGTCTATCCGGGCGGTCAGGCGCCGGGTCTGCTCCTCCGGGCTGACCTCGAGCCAGTACTTCCTGAGGATGATGCCCGATTCCACCATCATCTTTTCGAAGGCCGGGACAACATCGAGAAATCGCGCGACCTGCTCCTCCGTGCAAAACCCCATCACCCGCTCGACCCCGGCCCGGTTGTACCAGCTCCGGTCGAAGATTACCACCTCGCCGGCCGCGGGCAGGTGCGGCAGGTAACGCTGGGCGTACATCTGGGATTTTTCCCGTTCGGTGGGGGCGGGCAGCGCGACGACCCGGAAGATCCTCGGACTCACCCGCTCGGTGATGGCCTTGATCGCCCCGCCCTTGCCGGCGCCGTCCCGTCCCTCGAAGACGACACAGATTTTCAGCCCCTCGTGGACGACCCACTGCTGCAGTTTCACCAGTTCTCCATGCAGCTTGGCGAGTTCGTTTTCATAGTCCTTTCGCCGCAGCCCCATGTTTTCGCCTTTCTTTTCTTCCATATTTTTCTTCTTGTTCTTGCCCATTCCCCCCTCCCGTGATGATTTCGCCTTCCCGCCCCCTGGAAGACCGGAAGTTATGCCGAAGCCGTTGGCCCCGCCCGAAGATCAAACGCCCCTTTCATCCGCCCTGCCCTCCAGTTTTCTGATATTGGGCGATCGCCGAGCGGGCGTTGAACAGCAATCGCTCCCTGCCCAGGCGCTCGGCCAGTCCGGACTGGCGCACCACCTTGAGAACACTCGGATTCAACGCCGCAAGCCACAGGGTCATGCCGCGCTCGGCCGCGCGCTTCTCACCCTCGATGAGCATCTGCAGGGCCGAATATTCCAGATCCGGCACCCGGCTCATATCGAGCACAACCGTCCGGGGCCGGTACTGGTCCATCAACACGTTGATTTTTTCGGCGATACTCTGGGCATTGACGAAGTAGATGCGCCCTTCCGGCCGAAGGATCAACAGCCCTTCGAAGAGTTCGTCGTCGGGATTGGCGGGCGTGAGCGGTCGCAGCACGTCGGCGCCCCGCTTGCGACCGATGACGTAGACTGGCGGACTGGCGGTCTGGCTTGCCAGGCCGATGAGCGACACGACGATCGCCACCACGATTCCCTTCAGCGTCCCGAACACCAGGACGCCGAGACAGGCCACCATGGCCCAAAAGAATTCCATCCTCCGGATTCTGAGGATGAAGCGAAACTCGGCCGGCTGGATCAGGCCGACCGAGTAGACGATCACTACGGCCGCGAGCGTGGCATAGGGCAAAAGGCCCAGGAGGGGCGCGAGCAGCAGCATGGTGGCGGCCGCGGCGCCGGCGGTGACCAGCGAGGCTTTTTGACTGCACCCGCCCGCAGCCCGCACGACCGCGGTCTGCGAAGTGCCGCCGCCGGCCGGCATGGCCCCGAAAAACGCCCCGCCCAGGTTGGCCGCGCCGGTGGCGACCAATTCACGGTTTGCGTTGATCGGCGGGTCGGATGTATCCGCAAAGGCGCGCCCCGCCGCAATCGACTCGGTGAAGCTCATCAGGGCGATGCCGAGGGCCCCCGGCAGCAGTTCGGCCACCAGCTCGATGTCGGGCAGGGTCGGCGAGGGAAGCCCTTGCGGGATCAAACCGACCGTCGCCACGCCCCGCTCTGCCAGGCCAAAGTACCACGAAGCTGCGATGCTTCCCCCAACCACCACAAGAGGCGCCGGCGAATGCGGCCGGAGCAGTTCCATGCCGATCAGCACAAAGAAGGTTGCCCCGGCCACGGCCAGCGTGACGGGCGAGGCTTCGGGGATATGCTGCGCCAGGGAAAAGGCGTCCCGGAAGAAGCCCTGCTTGTCGAGATGGATGCCGAGGAGTTTCGGCACCTGATCGAGCACGATCACCAGGCCGATCCCGGCCTTGAATCCCGTAAGCACGGGGGTGGAGATGAAGTTTGCGACAAAGCCGAGCCGCAGCAGGGCAGCCAGCGCCAGGATCGCTCCGACGAGGGCGGCAAGCGTCGCAGCGGCGGTGATCAGCCCGGCGGCCTCGCCGGAAGGCACCGCCTGACTGAGCTGCGTCCCGGCCAGAATCGCGAGCGTGGTGGTGGTGCTGACGCTGAGTACCCGGGACGTGCCGAGCAGGGCATATATCGCCGTCGGGATAAAGGCGGTATAGAGGCCTGTCGCGACGGGCAGGCCGGCCACGGTCGCGTAGGCCATCGCCTTAGGCAGGACGACCGCCGCGGCAGTCAGCCCAGCGATCGCGTCGGATCGCAGGTTCATGAAGGACGATGACTCCGCCTTGCCGCCTGCCCCCTCTGTCCGCGGCTTTCCCCCGCTCATACCGTCATCTCCCGAAATGTTTGCGGGAGACCGGCGGGAACAGGCGTCATCGCCTCCGCCCCCGCGGACCGGGGCGCCATCGCCCGGCGATCCGGTTCGCAAAGGTCGTTGGCAATAACCATCGATCGCCGGACATGCCTCAACCCGCACGTATTATGGGAGTACATGAGAATGATACGGACTGGGGTCGGTTTTCCAAAGTATTCACCCATGGGGAGTCTTCAGGCGCGACGCCACCCCTCTTCACGGCAAGAGCATATTTCAATCTTCCCGCAAACGGAGCGCCGGTCTCTTCGCATTCCCAGCGCCTTGAATACCCAAGGGGGAATGAATGCGCATGAGAGACCTTCGGGACCCAAGGCATTCGTTCGTGATAAACGCCATAACCTCATAATTACGGCGGAACGAATGTCCACATAAACACTTTTTATTTGCTAGGATAATCAAAGTGTCGTAAAAGATAAACAGCTTTTTTTTACAGTACGCTTATTTGGGGCTGCCTTTGCTTTCATGCTTCGAAGAAGCAAAAAGATCACAGCCAGGAAGCGACTCGGGTCTTAGGCTTTGACCAGCATGGACACTGGTTGCCCAGGTGCCGGCATTGCCGGAATTGAACCGCTCGACGCGGTACGCAAGCCGCACACCGATTCGCTAAGACCAAAACGATGAGGATGCAGGTATCTAAAAAACAAATACGTGGAGGCAAACAATGCGGAACTCTACCCGAATGTCGATGACCGTGGCGATGATGTGTGTATGGACGGCGATGATGTTGTGGGGCTGTGCTGACAACGAACCTCGGAAGAGTCTCGACATCGAGAAGGCTGAGACGGTGTCGCTCAGGGCGACTGTCGAAGCCGTGGACCTGGAGAGCCGGATGGTCACCCTGAGGACTCCCACCGGCAGAGCCTTTCGGCTCCACGTCGGCGAGGAGGTCGTCAATCTGCCTCAAGTCCGAGCCGGAGATGAGGTAGTGGCGGTCTACTCGGAGGCCGTGGCCGTGAGGATGGCAAAGCCGGGAGAGGTCCGCGACGAACTCACCCAGGAAGTGGGTCGAGCCAGACCCGGCAGCAAACCCGGAGCCTACGGGATCACCGAAACCACCGTCACCGCGAAAATCGAGGAGATGGATAAAACCAGGCAGACCGTCGGTCTCAGAACGCCGGACAACGATCTGCTGACCTTGAAGGCGATGGACCCTGCCAATCTCGATAAAGTCAGTGTGGGCGACACCATCGTCATCACCTACCGGGAGGCTTTGGCCGTTTCCCTCGAAAAACAGAAGAGATAACTTTTTTCAGGGTAGGTCCGTTTTCGGCATCTCGCGCAAAAGAGAAGGAAGACATGCATACCTGACCCCGATAGCGGGACTCTTTTCAGAACCCCCTTGAGGATATAAGTACCTTCACGAAATTCATTTCCAAGGTACTCAAGGCTGCACCTCCGAGGAATCAACTCATGGACTTTGACCGCCAACTGGAGAAGCGCCTATCCGCGAGCCTGCTCGATGTTTTCATCCGGGCCGGCCTTTTGCTGGCCTTGGCCATGCTCTGCTACAGGATTTTTTCTCCGTTCCTGGCCATGATGCTCTGGGCGCTGATCCTGGCAGTGACCATGTATCCTATCCATCGGCAACTCGCCAAAAGATTATGGGGAAAACAGGGGCTTTCCGCAAGCCTGCTGGTGCTGGTCAGCATGGTGCTGATCGTGGCGCCGACCTCGGTGCTGCTCAACTCGCTGGGCGATTCAACCTACAAGCTTGTCAGCGACATACGAAACAACACCCTGCATGTTCCCGCGCCTTCCCCGACAGTAGGCACCTGGCCAATTATCGGCGGGAAAATTCATTTATTGTGGACGCAGGTGCATGAGGACCTGCCGGCAATGGTGCAGAACCTGCAGCCGCAGATCGGCGAACTCGCCAGGCGTTCCGTCGACCTCGTTGCAGGAACGGGAAGCAAGATCCTTCAGTTTCTGCTCTCATTCGTCATCGCCGGAGTCGTAATGACTTTCGGAGAGTCGGGGGCCCGGGCCGCCCAAGCGATTTTCGAGCGCATTATCGGGACCGGGCGTGGCAAGGAATTCGCTCATCTCTCCACCGCGCTCATTCGCACTGTTGCCGCGGGAGTTATCGGGATAGCCTGTATCGAGGCGCTGTTGGTCGGCCTGATCTTGATCATAGCCGGCGTTCCCCTGGCAGGAATACTGTCGCTGATCGTGCTGGTGCTGGGGATCGCTCAGCTTCCTGCTCTGCTTGTTACCTTGCCCGTCATTGTCTATATCTGGTATAGCGGGGATTACGGAACCGGCTCGGCGATCGGTTTTACCGCGTTGCTGCTCGTCTCCGGTCTCGCCGACAACGTGCTGAAGCCGCTCATGCTGGGACGGGGCGTCGATGTGCCGATGCCGGTGGTCCTCCTGGGCGCGCTGGGGGGCATGGCCAGCACCGGCATTCTCGGCATGTTCATCGGAGCCACTCTCCTGGCCCTCGGTTATAGGATATTTATGTGGTGGGTGGCGAACAATCCGGACGTGCAACCCCGAAATGAACCGCCTCTTGCTTAAGCCGTCAGGGTGAATTAAAGGCTGACCCCGATAAACGAATAAGTACCTTCACGAAAGTTCATTTCAAGAAGGTACTATGTCGCGTCTCACATCGATATTTCCGGCACTCCTTCGCGAATACGCCGGGAAAAGTCGGGGCTCTGATCGGCAGCCCGGGCTCTGGAATTGATGTAACTTTTCTTTTTCAGCTCGGCGAAAGACAGGTCCTGGCTGAGAATGCCGCGCTCATAGATCATCTCGTCGATATAACCGTTGACGATCAGTCTCCAGTCCAGCCGGGCCCCGGGGTTGTACGGCAGGGTGTGGCGGCGGATACTGGTCGTGCAGTTGCCGATGAGGGCGTTGTACCACTGGGGCCGCTCCTTGAGCCGATTCACCTCCCGCAGGTAATCGAGAAACACCTTGCGAGCCATATCGGGAGCCACCCGCAGACGATACAGATAAACATCCTCTTGGCGGAAATTCGTGCGGAGACGGACTACGTCCCGCTCGTCGGCGACCACATAGATCTTCTCGTACTGCCGAAAAAATCCCTTCACCGCCGAATAGTCTTCTCCTTTTTCCTTGCGGGTCTCAATGGAGAAACAGACGTTGCCCCCATTTGCGAAACCGAAGCTGAGCATGGTGTGGGCGATATGGGGCGACCCCCAGTAGACAAGGAAGAGGTCGACGGTCGTGAGATCAGTAAGATTGAAGGTTTTGTCGTAGTAGCCGCAGACGAAGTCTTTCTCGGTGCGGTAGTCGCAGTTGCGAATATCATGCATGACGACCGTGTCTTCCGATATCTCCGCCCAAGGCAGAATTGCCAGATCCGGCTGCCAGTCCCGGGTGTTGGAAGGCGTCAGGGACAGAAACCAGAAAATGCCCAGGGCAATGACGAAACCCGAAACCGACCATCCGGCCCAGCGAGGGCGAAGAAGCAGCGGCGGCCCGAGCGTGCCGGCAACGTAGAGGAGCAAGGTAATAAGCCGATAGGATGGCGCCGGATGGGCAAGCCAGATCGCAGCAACGCCCCAAGCCGTCATGAGAAGGAGTGCAAGCCAGAGCACCGCCCAACCTGCAAACCTGACTATCCCCCGTTTTTTACCGCTACCCGCAGAACCCATAGCACACCAAGACCAATTTTGCTTTGTCTCGATGCAATCCAGCGCCAGAAGCCGTAACCGCAATTTCTACCTTATTGTACCATAGGCTCTTGCGATCGGCTCCTCCAGACTTCCGTGAAGCTTTCGGGACATATTATTGCACTTTTGACCTCGAACAATAAAGGCGGGGGTTCCTGTATGCCCCTGTTGGCAACCGCCATTTCCTCCGACGGACATGTTCGAAAGGCCCATTCTCGATGTTTCCTGACCTCTATGGCAGCCATGCAGCCCACGGGCTGTGCAGATAGTGGCCCACTTCTAATTGGCAGTGCTGCTGCAATTTACGCTACTGCTCCATTTGCTGTTTCTTGCGCTACTGACTCGGTTCGGGTGCCGACGGCTTGTCCTGCCATTCCGGACCGATCCCGTAATAGGAATGGATCTCCGAGGTCCATTGCTCCTGGCCCAGCTGCGGCTGTTGTTCGGGGCTGAAGCTCGGCGAGTTCTGGAAGGTCTCCTCATCGATCTGCGAGATGGCCTGCTGTTGGGCTTCATCCACCTGCACCAGTTCGGTCGGCACCGGGTGCAGCCTGTTGTCTTTTCCCTCGATGATCAGGTATTGCACCGACTCGCCGTCCTCGGCGAGGTGCGTCATTTGCACCGTCCCGAGTTCCTTGCCGTCTTTGCCGACGAGGGTACTCCCCATCAATTCGTCCGCCTGGGAGGCTGTCAATTGTTCGGCCCCCGGCTGCTGGATCTGGGCTTGGGCGGCAGCGCTCTCGTCATAGACGAGAAACCTGCCATCCTGGCTTTGGGTCAAGGCATTCCAGGGGATCCTGTTGGTTTCGCCTCCCATCCACAGGAAGCCGCCCTTTTCGACAACCACTTCCTGAATCTGGCCATCAGGCGCTATGACGATTTCCTCGACGGTACCCATCCGTTCCCCCTGCTGGTTCTGAACCTGCATGCCTTTGATATCCTCGGCTTGCAGGGCGAAACCCCAGGATGCCAACGACATCGACAGGAATAATGCGGCTATGGAAAGTTTTTTCCTTTTCATGATGGTGCTCCTTCATATGCTTTTTTCGTTTTTGCCTCCCCATTCATTTCCGAATTACATCATCATTACGTATGAGATGAGTAAGTTGTTATGAATGCAGGCAGGGGGAGAAAGACTCCCGTATAAAGTCAGGATAAGTTCGTCCCGCAGCCTGTCAATGAAGCGGAAATCTTGGCGAGAGTGCAAAGGCCTGCACTCAGAACAATGAGATGGACCAAGGATCGAGAGCCCCTGCCACCGCGTGGTGAAGAGATGACTATCCGCAGCAAATGAGAAAAAACAGCAGTTTGCCTACATGTCTTATTACTCCAGCGGTCAAGACTGCTTACATTGACTAGACCGGGAACAGACCGAAAAGCTCGGCGCTGTACCATACCTATTAAGAATACAAGCACCGTACTTTCATCCACACCGCCTGTTGAGAGGCAACGGTGCCTGCGGCCGAGCTGACCCGGACAGATCGGTGGGGAGGGTTCAATATGTACGACATCACCAATCTGCTTTCAGGGGAAATACTCCATAGATTGTGCAGCAGAACGGAAGAAAGACTGTTTTTTTTGCAGGATAACGAAATCGAAAAATTAGGGCTCGATGAAATGAGACAGCTGGTCCGTGATATGCGGACGGAACTCAAGGCGCAGCATCGGGAACTCTGTCATCCCAGGCTCCTTGTGCAAGCGGAAAATGAGTTTTTCGCACTGCAGAAAAGCGAAGAACGGTTTCGAAAACTGTTTGAAAAGCATTCCGCCATCAAGCTGATTCTCGATGGAAGGAGCGGCCGGATCTTCGATGCCAATCATGCGGCCGTGCAGTATTACGGATGGCCCATCGAGGTGTTCAAAACGATGGATCTCAGGGATATTATTGAACTGCCGCAGGATCCTTCCGTCGAAACCCCCGAGAAACTGAAAACAAGTGGCGAATTCCGTCACCGGAGGGCGGACGGCAGCGTCCGGGATGTAGAGGTATTCAGCAACAGGATCGAGAGCGCCGGTAGAGAGCTGCTTTATCTTATCGTTCATGACATCACCGGACGTAAGCTGGCGGAGAAGGCGTTGCAGCGGAGCGAGGCCCGTCTCAGGGAGGTCAATGAGGAACTACACCGGCAAAACCGGGAGCTGATGCATGCCTGGAAGGAATGCAAAGTGGTGGAAAAGGATCTGACCATGATCAACCAGGATTTGACTCGGCGAACTGCCGAGCTGGCAGGCGAGAAGCGCCTGCTGGCGGCCATTATGGATGCACTGCCGACGGGCGTGGCAATCACCGACCGCTCGGGTGCCATCACCCTCACCAATTACGCCTTTGAAAAGATCTGGGGAAAGCCTCTGCCGGAAGCGCGCTCCGTCAAGGACTACGCGCAATACAAGGCCGGGTGGGGAGATTCGGACACCCCTGTGGCCCCGGAGGAGTGGGCTGCCGCCCTCGCCCTGAAGGGAGAGACAACCCTCGGGCAGATCGTACGGATCCGGGCGTTCGACGGCGCTGAACGGTTTATCCTGAATAGCGCCTCTCCCATTTATGACGGAGAAGGCAACATCATCGGCGGCGCGGTCGCGACCCAGGATATTACAGAGCTCAAGCGGGTGGAGCGAGCCCTCTATGAGAGCGAGCAACGGCTGCTGCTGTTCATCGAGCATGCTCCGGTGGCGCTGGCCGTCTTCGATCGCGAGATGCGCTATCTGAGCGCCAGCCGCCGCTGGGCGACAGATATCGGCATGGGTGATAGAAACCTTGCCGGGGTTTCGGCATTCGAGCTTTACGATTTACCCAGGAGATGGAAAGAGGCTATTCGACGAGGGATGACCGGCGAGGTCCTCGGGGAGGAAGATGATCACTACAGGCTACCCGACGGCCAGATCCGGTTCATGCGCTGGAAAATTCATCCCTGGTACGATTTTAAAAGAGAGGTCGGCGGCATCGTCGTTTTCACCGAAGACATCACCGAGCGCAGGCAGTATGAAAGAAAGCTCCGGGAACTGAACGAGGAACTGGAAAGACGGGTCGAAGAACGCACGCGGGAACTCCAGCAAACGCATGCCAAATACCTGCATGCGGAGAAACTGTCGACCCTCGGCAAGTTGTCGGCTTCCATCACCCACGAAGTAAACAGCCCTCTGCAGGGCATACTCACCGTTCTCAAAAGCTTGAAGAGGGCAGTGACGGAAGAAGAGGACCGGCGGATGCTGAATCTGGCCATCGGCGAAGGAGAACGGTTGAAAAACCTGATGAGGAATCTCCGTGAATTCTATCGTCCGACAAAAGGAAAAAAGATGCCGATGGATGTGCACGCTGCCATTCACTCCATGCTGCTGCTGTTACAGATCGATTTGAGAAAAAAAAGAATCAGCACCAAACTTGACTTGGCCGCTAGACTTCCGGAGGTTCCGGCCATACCCGATCAGATCAAGCAGGTCCTGCTCAATCTCCTGAACAATGCCGCGGATGCCAGTTCTCCGGGAGGCAGAATCACAGTGCGCACCTGGGAGGAAAACAACCGCATCGCCGTGGCCATTGCGGATAACGGCATCGGGATCGAGCCGGACAAAATGGAGCTGGTGTTCCAGCCGTTTTACACGACGAAGCCGGAAGAGAAAGGGTCGGGCCTGGGGCTTTCCATCAGCCATGGCATAATCAATGATCATCGGGGGGAAATCTTGGTCGAGAGCCGGCCGGGAGAGGGTTCTACCTTCACCTTTCTACTGCCGATCAGCGAGGCTTGAGAGAAAACTTCCAGTAGATTCAGTACTTCTGTAGTTTCCAGGATCGTCATGCTCGGTAACCCGGCGACCACCCCGCCGTCGGTCATCATGATGGCACCCAGAGGAAAAGGATCCGCGCCCTGGGAGCGGCAAAGAAGAACAGCGGGCAATCGGCAGTACCGCCCACCCCGCCGGAGAGGCAGGCCGGCAGCTGGCGAACCGCACTCCGACAAGCACCAGCCACCGCAGTCCTCACCGCGATCGGCGGCAGCGACCGGCGGCGTCCATCACAGCCCCGACGTCGGCCATCACGACAACACCCTCAGGAAAGAGAATCAGCGTCCCGGGGGGACAAAGAAAAAGGACGGGCAATCGGCACAGCACAGCCATCCCGCCGGAACTTCGAGCCGGCAGTCGGTGGATCGCACTCCGACCAGGACCAGCCGCCCGGGCGCAGGCCTCACCTGATCGGCGGCAGCGCCGGCGGCGAACGTCACGGCACCCGTCCACCGCGTAACCGCCATTCATCGTGTCGGCCCCCAGAGAGAGGAACCTCCCTCGGGAAGCGCAAACAAAATGGCCAGGGATACCGGCAGCACAGTAACCCCGTCGAATCCTTGATGCAGGCTGACAGCTGGTGAACCACTCCGACCATGACCAGTCATCACCTCGATCGGCGGCAGCGTCAAGGCCGAGTTTCCGAAGATAAATGGCCGCTTTTTATCGAAGCAACTCTGTACGACACTCGAACTGCTTGGAGACGTGGTTGAAGAGTGCGCGGGGATCGACCGTCCGATAAGTTGGCCCCTTCCGAACGGAACATTCATGGTCTTCAAGCAGCAGGCGACCCCTTGTGGCATTTTGGATATCTTGACGGAAAAACAATCATGTGTATAATACACAACATGAACAGCAAAGAGCTTATCAAACAGCTTGAGGCGGCCGGGTGGATTACTGCGAGGCGTGAAGGGTTCGCACCACGTTTTTTCCCATCCTGAGCGGCCGGGGCATCTCACCGTCCCGCATCCCAAACAAGACCTCGGTGTCGGCCTGGTCAACAAGATCCTGAAGCAGGCGGGACTGAAGGAGGTAAAGAAGCCATGAAATTGAAATATCCCATCGCCATCGAACCCGGTAGCGACGATCACGCCTATGGCGTTGTCGTGCCCGATCTTCCCGGCTGTTTTTCGGCCGGAGACTCTCTGGACGAAGCGGTTGAAAACAGCAAGGAGGCCATTGCCCTGTGGATCGAGACCGTCCTGGATGATAATGGTACCATTCCGGCACCCGGGAGACTGGCCGATCACGTAAAAAATCCCGAGTTCGCCGGCTGGTTGTGGGCGGTCGTCGAGGTCGACGGGGCTTTGCTTGATGACCAGACGGAGCGGGTCAATATCAGCATGCCGCGCCGGATTCTGTCCCGTATCGATCGCTATGCCTCGGCCCACGGGGAAACCCGTAGCGGCTTCCTGGTTAATGCAGCGCTCGAAAGGATTGTCCACGGGTGAGACACCGGCGGGTCCAAAGTTGGACTAGTACAAGCCCGAGCCCGGTCCAAAAGGATCGGGCTTTTTTTATTTCTGCGCGCAAGGCCCGCAGCATGAAACAGCGCTCAACACCCTTGTAGAAGCTACTAATCCTTACAACGGCCGCCCCCTTTAGATCCCCATCTCAGCAATCTTTATTGCTCCACAAGCTTTGCACAAACATCTTTACAAATTATTTTACAAACGTTTAAATAAATAGCAGGGGTTATTTGTAGATAATATTTGATTGGAGGTGGATATGGATATGTATCAACATATCAGTTTCAGGAGAGATTGGGATCTCACGCCGCCGACGATCTACATGCTGGGCGAATGTGAGGCACTGGTAAGAATAATTTCCCAAACGCCGTTGCGCCCACAGGAGCGGAAGAGGCTGCTGGAGGTTTCGCTTATCAAGGGTGCCCAGGCGACCACGGCGATAGAGGGGAACACCCTATCTCAGGAGGAGGTAGAGAAAGTATTCGAAGGAGAGAAGCTTCCTCCGAGCAGAGAGTATTTGCAGAAAGAGGTATCAAACGTCATCGAGGCCTTCAACATTCTGCTCAAGGAAGTAGTTTTGGAAAGCAAAGAGTGGCCGATAACTCCCGAGCTGCTCCGCTGGTTTCACGAAATGATCTCCAAAGACCTCGGCGAGCACCTGGACGCTATCCCTGGCAGGTGGCGAGAGGACCGGCGGACGGTAGGCCCCTATCTCACGCCCGATCACCGATACATACCCGAACTTGTGGATAAATTGTGCGGCTGGCTTCGAGATGAATTCCATTTTCACAGGGAGCAAGATTTTCAGACCGCTGTGATTCAGGCAATCGTCACGCACGTGTATATAGAATGGATTCATCCGTTCGGAGATGGCAACGGCAGGACTGGTCGGCTTACCGAGTTCTATATTCTGCTGCGCGCCGGCCTGCCCAGCATAACATCTCATATCCTTTCCAATTTCTACAACCTGACCAGGACCGAATACTACCGCCACTTGAACAATTGCCGAAAGGAAAGGAACCTGACCAAGTTTATAGAATATGCAGTTCAAGGTTTTCGCGATGGCCTTATCGAGAATATGGAGATCATCCAGATGGGTCAGTTGAAGATTTTCTGGAGAAACCATGTCTACGGGTCGTTCTCTAACTACAAGTATACTAAAAAAGGCGTATTTCTCAGAAAGCGTGACCTGATGCTGGCAATGCCGATCGACAAGTTGCTGAGTATGAACGAGATGATCACCACCAAACCGGAAGTGACCATTGCCTACTCCCAGCTTGGTCGGGCGACGCTTACCAGGGATATCAACGAATTGATTGAGATGGGGCTACTTATCAAAGATAAGGAATCGCAGAAATATAGCGCGAACATCCATGTCCTGCAGGAGTCCTTGCCGGACCAGAAGCTGAATTGACAAGGGATAAAAAGGGAGCCGGCATCTCACGCAGACCTTTAATAAAGGTTCATCTCGAGACCGGCTGAATTTCTTCAGATTTTTTTCAAAAATGTTTACAGGCCATGGGTTGTTTCATAAGTTCCTGCCATGATGCGGGTTCATTGTCACCAGGAATTACTATGGTTACACCAAGGTACTCAAAAACGACCACGCCGCTATGGTTGTTAATATTTGATACTCCACAATCTTTCGAATTGAAATGCGTAATACTCACACCACCGCTGACTGCAGGGTTTCCAATCAATTCACCATCAGCAATCATCTATGCATAGTAAGCGACGGTGGAGTCCAAGATACTGATGCGAAGGATCGCTATTCGTATCACGCAAAGGGATGGAAGATTAAAAAGAGAGACAACTCGTCAGAAGAGCGACACTGCTTAACAACAAGGAATGATGGGTTTATAGCTATTGAGGTAGGTAAAAATTCAAAAGGAAATGCCTATCTATCAGTATCTAGCGCCTGATCAACGTCCAGATTGAATGCAAGGATTTCCGGAATGGATGAACATGCATTAATAGAACGGATCTATGACCATGTAGAGTCTGGCGCTGTCGACAAGGCTACTGTGGCATGCTTACGTCTGGCGAAAAAAATTGGAGACACATTCAGTGTCATTACCTTTTTGCGTGAGCTTTACCCCGACACCGACCAAATGAGGGTGGCTTTTTTTGATGAGACTGAACACCTTCAAAGGAAAGCTCAAGAATTCCTATGGAAAACCACACAAGATCGTTGGATTGAAGAGAGAAAGATCAACTACTCTTACTAGTAGACGATGAAAGCAAAAACGTTCTGGCGATGGGTGTTGGCAATCTAATCGGCGAAGTTGAGCAAATGGAAAAAACCATTGACGATTTTCGACTTCCTCCAGGGATGGGAGAATTTGATACAGCAGCATTTACCGACCGGCATACGCAACTAAAAAGTCAAATACGCCTGAAGATACAAGCATGCCAAATAATTCTGGAACGTATCCGAACGAGATGCTTGAATTATGCAATACGAATTGAACATCAGCTACAGTCAGCTGAACAAGCATCGGATCTGATGGCATCAGTGCAAAACGATGTGCATAACTACTATGCAGCGCGCTCTCAAGTTACTTATGAGAAGCTACGAAAAGCCGCCAGCCTAATTGGCTCGAAAGAATCCGAAGATCATGCCCTGTTGCTTACCTCGATAAGACGAGTCGTTAAAGCAGTTGCTGACTATCACTTTCCACCGACTACCAGTCCTGTAAAATGCCGAGATGGTGTAACGCGTGAACTAGGTGAAGAGCAATATCTAAATCGCCTACATGAGTTTTGTGCATCCCAGACTTCTTCAAGCAGTTCTGGTAGATTGCTACGGGCAGAGATGGATTACCTCAGCGTCTTTGTTCGTAGACTGAATGATGTAGCTTCAAAAGGCGTTCATGCGGAAGTTACAGACCGGGAAGCTAAACAAGGCCTCCTTGGCTTATATTTATTTTCTTCAAATCTGATAGCTGTGTTGGAGGAAAAACAGGAGGCAGATGCCTTACCCCAGGAAACTCAACCATATTGAACTTGAAAAGCATACTGCAAAAATGGTTTCAAACCTCGCGACGCGCTACATTTTGAGAAGGTGTAATTAGCTTAGGGGCAGCAGAAGGGGCAAAGAAAAAGGCACTTACCGACAATCTCGATAAGTGCCTGTTTTTTTTGGTAGACGAGGCGGGATTCGAACCCGCGACCTTTGGCTTCGGAGTTATAGATTTCTCAAAAAGCTTTTCAGATTTTTCCTTTTATTATCAACAAACTATCCACTCCTTCATTCTCTGTAACATTACCTGATGAAGATATGGTGAAGATACCCACCTTTTCTAGCATTTTTTCGGTTGTGACAACCATGAAAATGCTTCCTTATGTTTACCTCCACCTACATCATCACATTAACCACATCAAACAGGCATAATTTTACTACATTTCTCCCAATAAAACAAGATATCATACCGTAATTTCATGGTATTTGATTGATTGTTATTGACAGGTGCATAACCTTTTGTGGCAATACGATCATATGCTGTTAAAAAGGTAAGTGTAGTGCCGCACCACTAAAGCATTTCCTTTAATAAACTCTGCTGTCCTACCTGCTGCTTTCAACAGCAACTTCATCTTCTACTGATCAGTTGTCGGTGCTGACTAGATAAAGGAAAAGCTAATTCTGACTGAACGTCATGCGGGATAGCATGTTGGCATGGGCAACGCTACCATAGTCGGCGTGATATGGTTTCGAGATTGACCTTTGTCGAAGTGGCATAGGAAATAAACCAGTATCAATGCAGAGCGGTACCTACTGCACTATCACTGGCACACGCTGGACTGGAGCCATCATCCACATCCAGCGATACGGGAAATAGTCGTTCCTCTGGTAGAAGAGGAAGTTTCTTCCGAACCATCAGCGTTAACAACTCTCCCACCACGGATACATATTATATATATGGTGAAGAGTTGTTGGTTGGAAAGATAAGAATCTTTTATTTTCTGCGATGTCACTAATGGCACTTGGAGATAAAAGATAAGAATCTTTTTATTTCTTGGCTATAAAAGAAATGATAACAGATAGATTGTTATGTTTCCGAGCAAAAACAGGCAGATATGAAATTTAGCGGAACTATATTATCTGTATTAATTATTTTTTTTCAAAAGTATCATTTGCCTCTTGATATTATTTTATTTCAACGTATATTCGGTATCAGTAAAGGGTTATGATTGGTCAGGATTAATTTTTATTATATTTTGGAAAATAAAATAATTTTTTTTTAGTACCACTCAACCAAGGACATTAGAGAAACAGACAGCCATGTGAATAAAATAAAAATAATTTTATTATATATTTTACTGCGCCCTGTTTCTCTATTTTGAGTACAGGGTTTTTTTATTTTAAACATTTACCAATGAGGTGAAAGCATGGCCGTAGATGAATTTCAAGTTATGGATGTTATTAAGGCAGTTGTCGTTATCTATCAAGATGGAAGCATCAGATTGATCGAAGATAACTACAGAATTAACCAATTAGGAAATTTGGTAGGATTATTAAGTAAAGAGGAGGAAGCGGAGTTGGATAAACTATTGAACGAAGAAGAATATTGCAACGATGTTTTCGATAATTTATTTGCAAGGACTTTAGATAAAGAAAATCAAATTACAGATAATAATAATTAATATGAGGTATACATGGAAGCATTAAAAATTAAAAGTTGTAACATTGGCTATGATACATATCATGAAGATATAATATTCGGAAATAGAGGATTGGCATTTAAATCACCAGATGCATATAAATATTTTGCCAACAAGTGTGAAGCAGTTAAAAAGGAAATGTCAAGGTTGCTAAACATCGTTTTAGATAAAGAAGTATCAGAAAAATTCGAAAAAAATGAAAATTCAATCAAATTAAACGAAAGAGAAATATTATCATTTAAAAAAAATGCTTTTGAAACCTGCGTTTTTCTACAGAAAGATGAAAACGTTAATTATTTGGACTTTTTAATAAAGCAGATAATAAATAATCTTATATTAGCACACAAGACAAAAACTTTACTAAGAATTTCAAGGACTAAAGGAAATTATGGACGGGGTAAAAGATACAATAATCATCATTATAAACCGTTCATGTTTGTAATAGATGCACTAATTTTACTTGGATACATAGACAGGAAAAGAGCCAATATAAGTAGATACAGAAAGTATGAAACAAGAATTAGTTTTACTTCGAAAGGAAGTTTGTTCTTTTGTGATCAAATAGAATCTGTAAATAAAATTGAAGAGACAGACAGAAAACTTATAGTATTAACAGATAAGGATAAAAGGATAAATGCAAAAGGTAAAAAGACTATTATAATACCAATAACAGAAAAGAAAGATATTGATAAATCCAAAGAACTGGCTAGCAAAGTAGAACTATATAACAATTATTATAAAACTTGTAAGTTTACACTGAAGTTAAAAGACGCCGTTTTTGACAACGGCTTCTTTATTGAAGAATTATATAGAAATTATATAACTAATAAAATATCTGATCTAAAGATAGAATATAGTATAACTATTAAAAATAAAATAGTTAAAATAGATAATATATTAAAATATATAAATAGAAAAGTTAATGTTATCAATATTGATAATGATAAACTACCTAAGATACTTATTAAGAAATTAAAAGAAAGAAGAAGAATAATGAATAAAGTATATGAATTGAATAAATTAGAAGGAATAATATATAGAGAAGATACTGATGAACCAATTGTTTTTAGGGGGCTTACTCGTACAGTTTCAGAAGAAGAACATAATGAAATAGATAAAGAATACAATAAGTTAATAGAGATTGATAAGTACAAGAAGAAGACTTCAAACATGCATGTAATCGTTCATAGTCTTGAGTTTAAGATAAATCATACCGATTTGTTCAGAGTCTTCTCAAGAAGGAGTCTGGATAAACATGGCCGCTTCTATGGGCCTCTCTATCAATCGATGAACAAGCTGATGCGTAAGAGTATATACCTCAATAATGATATTCCTATGGACTCCCTAGACTTTGGCAGTTTCCATACTGTCATGGGATATCACCTGAACATGAAGGAGTGCATAGACAAACCTTACAACGTTAAAGGATGCCAATCATGGAGGAAATACTTAAAGGATGTAGCAATGGTAACGTTAAATGCAATGGATATCACTTCATCAAAGAAGGCTTTGCAGAAGAAGTTCCGGGAAAACCATAATGTGCACATATCACAAGAGAATTGCGTCAAAGTGATACAAGACTTTGCAGACTATCATGACGGTATAAGAAATTACTTAAATAGTGATTTTGCCATTGACGCAATGAACATTGACAGCCAGATCATGGATGACTGTTTATATGAACTGATGATAAGGCAGAACATCCCTGTATTGCCAGTGCATGATGAATTGTATTTCCCTGTAAATAAAGGAAAAATAGTATGGGATCAAATGGTGCAGTCGTA
Organism: Pseudomonadota bacterium; assembly: GCA_023412495.1. Next base: position 457 of record JAEYNP010000105.1, on the reverse strand, counting down.
CCGGAAGATACTGAAGAAGGTGCTTGTAAAACGTGGAGTACTGAAGGAAGATGATGCTCTACCTGATTATATCATACCAGTACTGCCACAGGTGAATGAGATGTCAGAATTGGCCTAATTTTCAATTTTATGGCCAGTGCATAGGAATGTACCGGCCATACATAAATTGAATTGCATAGGCGATTCTGAAGAGAATTTAGAATTGCCTATGCTTCTGTGTTTATATATTATTAGGAAGGAAAGGAATAATTAATCAGATTAGATTGTTTTTTTTCTATCAATGATAACATGTTCAAGTATTGTGAAACCGATACCATTTGACTTTACTATTAGGTGTTCTGAGACTCCCATAGGACCACTAAGATTAATGGTATGTATACCTGCTTCTAGGCTTTGCTTTGATGGTGGTACAAAAGGATCGTCAACATATTCAGGTGAATAATAGTAAGCAAAGGTA
>JAEYNP010000093.1 GCA_023412495.1 Pseudomonadota bacterium | reverse complement strand
CCTGAAAAACAAGACAAGCTGGCATCGCAAACACAAACGCCAAGGGCCGACACGTTCGAAGTGGCGGCCGTTGCCGTTTCAAGCGATTCTGGAAAACAGCTTCCGGAATCCGATTTTCAAGATCAGTTCAGATCGTGGGAAACTTTCGGCACGGTGTACGGGATCTGGACGTATTCCAGAACCTTGCCGGTCTTGCTCCAGTCGTTTTGCCGGAGCAGCCTTGAGAAGTTGAAGGTAATGCCGGCGTAAAGCGACCTGCTGTCCTCTTTATCCTGATCATCGTAACCTCTGGTATAATAGCCCGCGTGAAGTTCGACCCATTTGAGTAAGGTGTTTTCCAGGGCGTCGAAGCCGTCGAGCTTCAGAGCCGCCGAGAAATACATGTTGGAGTAGTCGTCGAAGATGTTGTTGACGTCGTTCTCGAAAACATACTCAACCCTGAAGTCGATTTTCCGGTCGAGGCCGGGATGCCTCGCCATAAGGATGCTGGTCAGGGCGCCCGCCGTGTTGGCAACCATGTCCTCCCAGGAAAAACCCTGAGAGCCGCTGGTTCCGTCGGCTATTTCCATGACCGCCTGGACCGTCCAGGACGAGAGCGCCGCGTAGATGTTCGCCTCTTTGGATTCATACCCCCAACTCGTGTAGAGTCCGGTCAGGGCATCGGCGAAGGCGTAAGTGGACCAAAAATGGCCGAGTTTGTCGGCGCCGCCGTATTTTGAATCCTTCTCGAACCAGCCCTCATCGGCAGAGCCCCAGTCCACCGATCCGTAATCCCACTTGATGAGGCCCCAGACGACTAACGCTCCGGCGGCCGTCGCGTTGGTGTACAGCATTTTCTTCTCCTTGGGCAGACTGGTCCACCACCCCTCCTGTTCGTCGATTGCCGGTGCTTGTGCGGCGGCTTCGGTTGCGTCAAGGTTCTGTGATTGGGCAGACAATGAATATAAAACTGTGGAGGAGATGAGAAGCGCGGTGCCGAGGGTCAGTTTTTTCATTTGAATGTGTACGGGATAGAGGCTGCGTCGGAACCGAGGCTCCTATATAGCTATAAACCAAAGTGTTACTCGTATACGTCCCAGTGGTACTAAGTCCAAGATATTTCGTCAAGTCCTGGTTGAGTCAATCCCACCTGGAGTGTACAATCTTCACATCTCTGGTAATGAAACCTGGGGGACGCAGCGGTGTTCATGAAAAGCATCGCAAAGAACCAGTCCCCCGATGCCCATTAATGTCACGTTCTAAGGGATTAGGGAGGGAGTGCGATGGTCGGGACGAATGCGATGGAGATATTTCTTCATCTCGAGAAAAGCAACTGCCGGGAATGCGGCGAAAAAACATGCCTTGCCTTCGCCGGGTCAGTCTTTCGTGGGGCGCGCCGGATCGATGAGTGTCCGCGGCTGGAAAAGACCGTCATCGTCAAATTCGAGACGCAAAAGAGTCGGCAGGCGAAGGAGGACGAACTGGCGGAATATATTGCCGAGATGAAAGAAAAGGTGATGCAGCTGGATTTTGCGACGACAGCCGAACGAACCGGCGCGAAGCTTTCCGGGGACACCCTCCAGATACCTGTCCTCGGCAAGCTTTTCGGCCTCCGCCGGGACGGATCCTTTGTCACGGATCTGCATGTGATTCCCTGGGTGGTCGTCCCGCTGCTCGAATATGTGGTCAACTGCCCTGGATTTCCGGTCGCAGGGGAATGGATCTCCTTCCGGGAGATCCCCGGCGGCAGGGAGAAGTACGCCCTCTTCCAGAAGCGGGGGGAAGAGGTGCTGCGGGACCTCGCAGATCGCTATACCGATTTTTTCGACGATATCATCCACATGTTCGACGGCCGTGCAGTCGAGAAGCAGTTCGAGGCGGATGTCTCCGTCGTGCTCACCCCGCTGCCCCGTGTACCGATGATGATCTGCTACTGGAAGCCAGATGAAGGAATGGCTTCGACTCTCAACATCTTTTTCGACAGGAGCGCCGGGGATAACATCGGCGTCGATTCGGCCTTCTCCCTGGGTACCGGAATTGCCCAGATGCTCGGCAAACTCGCCACCCATCACGGGTTTTAGGCTGTCGGCAGTTACGCTGCCGGAAGCTTTATAGGAACCAGTGTGATGTCACACGCCTGGAGACATCACATAGAACAGGATGGAGAAGAAATGGGCCGTGCTGCCGCCCATGACAAAAAGATGCCAGATGGCATGGTGGTAGGTGAGCTTCTTCCAGACGTAAAAGATGACTCCGAACGAGTACAAGAGACCCCCGACCACGAGCAGGACAATGCCTTCCCTGGCCAAGGAAGCCAGGAGAGGTTTTGTGGCTATCACTACCAGCCAGCCCATTGCAAGATAGAGTGTTAACGATAGCCACTTGATCTTACGTTTAAATAGTAATTCTAATGCCAGTCCCAGGAGCGCCATTCCCCACACTAGTCCGAACAGGGTCCAGCCCCATCCGCCGCGAAGTGAAACAAGGGTGATCGGTGTATAGGTGCCGGCGATCAGAATGTATATCATCGAGTGATCGAGCTGCCGGAAGATCTTCTTGCAGCGAGGACCGGGCAGGAGGTGGTAGAGAGTGGAAGCCAGATACAGCAGGATAAGGGAACTGCCGTAGATCGCGGCACTGACGATATGCCAGGCGTTGCCGTTACGGACGGCGAAGATAAGGAGAAAGATCAGGCCGGTGATGGCGAGGCCGGTTCCTATCCCATGGGTGATGCCATGGGCAAGTTCTTCGCGCGATGTGTACCGAGGTGGGACGGGAGCCATATGTGTCGGCGGATGAAAGGGTTTGGACGGAAAACGAGCGTTTGCTTCGGCTTACTATCAGCAGGCTTGCGGCAGCTGTCAATGGAGTTTGAGGAAGACTTGCAGCGATGGCGGGCACGACTGAGCGCATAGCAAGCGCTATGTTATCGAAGGAACGACGAAGACAGCAAGCCAAAAAGGCAGAGCTCAGCACACTCCTAGCCGAGATGCAACATCTGAGGTATGGCAGGACACGAGACGCTCGCCTTGTTAACGTATGGAGAAGCCCTGCAGTTGTTTTCCAACTATCAAATTTTGCTTGCTTATTTGATTGCCGTTCACTATGCTCCTGGCAACGGCGGGTTTTGAATCCATCGCAGGTTGGATCTTTCTTGTACTTTTCAGTTGCAGAATTCACCGTACCCGGGAAGCGGGAACATCTTTCATCGGAGACGCCGCAGTGGTTCAAAAAAGGGAACACACAGAGGTGAGACAGCAGCAGATTATCGACGCCGCTGCGATCCTCATCTTCAAGTACGGCAGCGAACACCTTACAGTCAAAAAGATAGCTGAGGAAGTCGGCATTTCCGAAGCTGCCATCTACCGCCACTTCAAAAGCAAGAAGAGCATCATATCCTTTTTGGTCTCCTACATCGAAGAGACCCTTCTTAAGGATATTTCGCCGGAAATGGTGGCCAGGGAACCGGTCACCCTCGATGTTATCGAGAACATCATCGGGACGCACTTTTCCTCTATCGGCAAAAGAAAGGGGATCTCATTTCAAGTCATTGCCGAAATCATCAGTCTCGGCGATAAAAAACTGAACAAGCAGGCCTCGCAGGCGATAGACAACTACATCGCCCGGTTGAAAGAACTTCTTTCCGAGGGAGTCGGGCAAGGCGCTGTCCGCCAGGATATCGATCTGGAGGCTGCCGCAACCCTGCTCTTCGCTCTCGTTCAGGGTCTGGTGAATATCTGGTCCCTGAAGGAAGGCAAGTTCAAGCTTATGGATAAATATACCTCTCTCTGGAAGATCTACCGCGAAGCCGTCGCCCGCCGCTAGAACCCCTCCGTTTCTGTCCGACATCTTTTTCCATTATTCCGATTATTAGTAGCGCAATCCCGGCAAGTCGGGAGAGTGATTACTTGTCTAACTACTTGTTGATTTGAAAGATTGTGTTGACTTGTAAGTAAACGTTAACTATTATGGAAGTGTGTAATTACTTACATGCTGTTGTCGCTGGTGAAGCCACTCAAGCGACAGCGTAAGGGTAATTTACTTGCGGAAAAGGATGGGCAGCACGGGCATTTATTGCTTAAGTCTTTGGTATTCAAAGAAAAGGAGTATGACATGCAGTATCTTTTTGTGGTGTTGAGCTTTGTTGTAGCAACGGCGGCAATGTTTTTAATAAAAACACTGGATCTCAACGCCTGGTTGACTGCTAGCCTCGTGTTGCCTCTGGTTTTGCTTGTTATCTACAGCATGGCCAGGATAGAGTCCAAAGAAGAATCCCTGAAAAGGGAAACCGGAAAATAAAGCTTCTTCACCGTCCAGAGAAAAGGACTCTTTCCGTCCCCCCCCTGCTTAAGGGCTGATTTCTATCCGAAATCTGCCCCTTAAAATTCAAGAAAAATAAAATTGGCACGGACTGAACAACAGACTGGAGGCTTCGGGAGCAAGGCTTCATGTTCGCCTTGCTCCCGAAGCAGCTCTGGTCGGTAACTCAGTGGAACTTCGCGGAATTGAGGAGGAAATGGACATAGATGCTTGCCGCGTAGCCGAGGGCGATGGCGGGCGTCCATTTCAGGTGGCCGAAGAAGGTGTACTTGCCACGTGCCTGGCCCATCAGGGCGACGCCTGCGGCCGAACCGATGGACAGCAGGCTGCCGCCCACCCCGGCGGTGAGAGTGACCAGCAGCCACTGGCCGTGCGACATGTCCGGCATCATGGTGAGGACCGCGAACATCACCGGGATGTTGTCGACGATGGCGGAGAGCAGGCCGATCATGACGTTGGCGGTGGTCGCGCCCCAGTCGAGGTACATCACCTTCGACACCATGGCCAGGTAACCGATGAAGCCGAGACCCCCGACGCAGAGGATGACGCCGTAGAAGAACAGCAGGGTATCCCATTCCGCCCGGGCGACCTTCTTGAAGATATCGAAGGGCTGGATCTGGCCGAGCTCCTCCTGGGCCTTTTCGTGGTCAAAGGTACGGAGATCCCTCTTGTGGGTCTTCGCCAGGTAATAGCCGAACAGTTTCAGTAGCGCCAGGCCGGACATCATGCCGACCATCGGCGGCAGGTGGAGGAAGTTGTGGAAACTGACGGCGGTGATGATGGTCCAGAGGAAGAGCCCCATGACGACGAAGGCGCCTCGCTTCAGCTTCAGCTGTTCGACGTTGGCGTCAGGCTTCTTGTTCGGGACGGCAAAGCTCATGATGGCGGCGGGCACCGCCCAGTTGACCACGGAGGGGATGAACAGAGCGAAGAACTCCTGGAACTGGAGAATGCCTTTCTGCCAGACCATCAGGGTGGTGATGTCGCCGAAGGGACTGAAGGCGCCGCCCGCGTTGGCTCCCACCACGATATTGATGGAGCAGAGGCAGACGAATTTGGCGTCATCCTTGCCGATGGCCATGACCACCGCGCACATGAGCAGGGCGGTGGTGAGATTGTCGGCGACGGGGGAGATGAAGAAGGCGAGCATGCCGGTGATCCAGAACAGCTTCTTGTAAGAGAAACCGGCATTGACCAGTTTGACCCGCAGCACCTCGAACACCAGCCGTTCGTCCATGGCGTTGATGTAGGTCATGGCGACCAGCAGGAACAGGAACAGCTCGGCATACTCGAGGATGTTGTGGCGGATCGCCTGTTCCGCCGTATGGTCTATGCCGTTGTTGGCATAGATCAGGCCGATCAGACCCCAGATGATGCCGGCGGCGAGCAGGACCGGCTTCGACTTCCGCATATGCGTCACCTCTTCCAGCATGACGAAGGCGTACGCAACGACAAAGACCAGCAGGCTCGTAAGGCCGACCCAGTGAGCCGTCAGATCAATGGTTTGACCACCGCCGCCGGCAGCCGCCAAGGCCGTGCCGGCGCCACCGCAGAGGACGGCGAGCACGGCGAGCAAGACAAAATTCAACATGTGCATTTTTTGACTCCTTTGTCGTCGTTTTTGGCGATTAACCTATAACCTGCCCACCGGCAGCGTACAGTTAACCATCCCCTTGCATAGAAAAGGCCGTAGACCGGAGCATTACGCTCCGGACGGCGGCCCCGATTAACGATTACGCCTCCAGGAACTGCGACTGTTTCTGGCCCTATCGATGTATTTATGTGCCGTATGCGTAAAAAAAGCCGCTGACTGAAGCAGAAGCTTCAGTCAGCGGCCCGGCTGACGAGTAACCTCCAGTCGCTGTTACGCTTCTGGACCCAAAAAATCTAATTTATGGAATTCTTAATGTGAAATGATGAAACAGTCAAGTTCATTTAGAAACCACCACTTGCTCCGATAGTCATGCCATGCCGTTTGCCGTTCGTTATTCTTAGAACCGATTGTGCTATTGTTTCAGGTCGATCCATGGAGCATATATGCGCAATCGCATGTGCTTGTTCCCATGAATTTTCGTGGCGGATTTTCGCCGGTAAATCATCGGGAAGATGGCATGAAGTGTTTCGTATTGTTTCCTGTTGCTGCGCGGGAATTCTTCGAGTGAGCCCTGTTCTTACCCGGGAAGCTCAAACCGCATTATCTAGAGAAAATCACAGTGGAAAAGTCAAGACACAGCGGGGGAGGGTGGCCAAGGCCCCTCCCTCCCCGCTGCCTGTTCCGCCGAATCAGTGGAACGTGGAGGCATTGATGAGGAAATGGACATAGATACTCGCCGCGTAGCCGAGGGCGATAACCGGCGTCCATTTCAGGTGGCCGAAAAAGGTATACTTGCCGCGGGCCTGGCCCATCAGGGCGACGCCTGCGGCTGAACCGATCGACAGCAGACTGCCGCCCACACCGGCGGTGAGGGTGACCAGCAGCCATTGGCCGTGCGACATGTCCGGCATCATGGTGAGGACCGCGAACATCACCGGGATATTGTCGACGATGGCGGAGAGCAGGCCGACCATGACATTGGCGGTGGTCGCGCCCCAATCGAGATACATCACTTTCGACACCATGGCCAGGTAACCGATGAAACCGAGTCCGCCGACGCAGAGGATGACGCCGTAGAAGAACAGCAGGGTATCCCATTCCGCCCGGGCGACCTTCTTGAAGATATCGAAAGGCTGGATCTGGCCGAGTCTCTCCTGATCCTTCTCGGGATCAAACATGGCGATATCCTTTTTATGAGTCTTGTGCAGGTAATAGCCGAACAGTTTCAGGAGCGCCAGGCCGGACATCATGCCGACCATCGGCGGCAGATGGAGGAAGTTGTGAAAACTGACGGCGGTGATGATGGTCCAGAGGAAGAGCCCCATGACGACGAAGGCGCCACGCTTCAGCTTCAGCTGTTCGACGTTGGCGTCAGGCTTCTTGTTGGGCACGGCAAAACTCATGACGGCGGCGGGCACCACCCAGTTGACGACGGAGGGAACGAACAGTACGAGGAATTCCTGGAACTGGAGAATGCCTTTCTGCCAAACCATCAGGGTGGTGATGTCGCCGAAGGGACTGAAGGCTCCGCCGGCATTGGCCGCCACCACAATGTTGATGCACGAGAGGCAGACGAACTTGGTGTCTTCCTTACCGATGGCCATCACGACCGCACACATGAGCAGGGCTGTGGTGAGGTTGTCGGCAACAGGGGAGATGAAGAAGGCGAGCAGGCCGGTAATCCAGAACAATTTTTTATACGAGAAACCGGCGTTGACCAGTTTCACCCGCAGCACCTCGAACACCAGCCGTTCGTCCATGGCGTTGATGTAGGTCATGGCGACCAGCAGGAACAGGAACAGCTCGGCATACTCGAGGATGTTGTGACGGATTGCCTGTTCTGCCGTATGATCGATGCCGTTATTGGCATAGATCAGGCCGATCAGCCCCCAGATGATGCCGGCGGCGAGCAGGACCGGCTTCGACTTCCGCATATGCGTCACTTCTTCCAGCATGACGAAGGCGTACGCCACGACAAAGACCACAATGCTCGTGTAGCCGACCCAGTGAACGGTCAGGTCCATGGTTTGGCCACCGCCGCCGGCAGCCGCCAGTGCCGTGCCGGCGCTACCGCAAACGGCGGCCATCACAACGAATAAGACAAGACTCAATATGCGCATTTCGACTCCTTTTTGTCGGTTTTGGCTGATTAACCTACATCTGCCACCCGGCAGCCGGCAGTCAACCTCCTTTGCATAAAAAAAGCCGCAACCGGAGCATCAGCTCCAGTTAGCGGCCCGGCTAACGATGAAACCCTCCAGAAACATCCGTTTCTGGACCCAGAAAAACCTATCTGTGTAGCGTGTGCATAAAAAAAGCCGCTAGCCGGAGCATCAGCTCCAGTTAGCGGCCCGGCTAACAAAAAACCTCCAGAAGCCTCTTCGCCTCTGGACCCACGCTATTTATTTCTGGTCATATTTAATATGGAATTATGAGAGAGTCAAGATTTTTCGGATCACTTGTGATCGAATGGGCATTGGTCGTACCTTTAAATCCAGAAGAATTCCGCCTGCAAAATCGTGTTGAAACAGCAAAGATCATTCAAAGCCAAAGCAATTGCCCCTTTAGGGGTTTAGGTGACAGATGAATCTACGTCCGGCTTAGTACCAGGTGCTCGTTCCCACCGGGTTTCCATGCAGGGAGATATAGGGGCTTACCCGGCCGACGAGAGGGATTTCCTCTGTAGCCGGACGGCCATCCAATAGATGATGCCGGCGCCGATGAGACCGAGCAGGGGGCCGAGCAGCAGCGAGCCGATAAGCCATTCCCAAAATCGTTCGTGGATCTCGAGCAGCCACCTCTGCCACGAAAAATCGAGGAGCAACTCGCCCTTTCTGAGATAGTAGCCGACCTGGATGCAGAGAACCGGGACCACGGGCGGCATGCAGAACTGGCTGGCGGCGACGGCTGCAACCTTGTTGACATGCAGCCGGTGGGCCACGTAGATGATGGCGATGGTGTGGATCGAAAAGAGCGGCAGTGCGCCCATGAAGATGCCGAGCCAGACGGCCAGGGCCAGCCAGAGCGGCGAGGTGTGTTCCCGGCAGATCCGGCCGAGGACCCGGAAGGGGTTTTGCGAAATGGTGTCGACGACCTTTCGGTGTAGCGAGTCCTCGGGGACGAAGCGCTGATGGGGCAGGGGCAGCAGTCTCCTCGCCACCAGCCGGCAGTGCAGTGAAATCAGTGACAGCTTTTGCTTCATCCTTTCGGCCAGACATTGTTCCCGTTCCGCCGGCGGCCCGACCGCAACGGGAACCGCAACGACCGGCAGTCCCGACCAGGCGAACCTCACGATCGATTCGGTGGCAAAGTTGCCGCTGCCGAGGCTGAATTTCAGGGCCAGTAATTCTTTGACGGGATAGAGGCGAAAAACGGAGGTGGGGTCGGGAATCTCCAGGCCGCATTCCAGCCGGATCCAGAAATGGGCATCCGCAATATGAAAGTTCCGCCCGGCCGACGAGTTTTCTGAGTCGCTGGGGCTGCCCACAACCAGACAGGCACCATCCTGTCTTTTCGCCTCCTCAACCAGCAGCCGGATATCCAATGGATCGTGCCGGCCGTCGCCGGCCATCGTGACCATGGATTCAAACCCGAGTTGCGCCGCCAGGGCCGCTCCTTCCAACACGGCGGAACGGTGTCCCCTCGCAGCGGCAAAGCGCATGGTCCGGCAGGGCAGGCCGGCGATCGTCCCAAGACTGTCGTCGTCGCTGCCGTCGTCGATCACCAGCAATTCGTATCCTGCGGCCAGGGCAGATTGGACAACGGCGGGCAGGCTCGAAGCGTGATTGCGGGTGACGATGACCAGGAAGACGGGAGAATCCGAGGTCATTGTGGCGAGGAGGTATTGATCAGCAGGTTCCATAACGGGCCGTCATACCCCCTCCGGTGCAATACCGGGATCAAATGCTCGCGCTCCGTCACGGGGAAGAGCCGGTCCTGCCTGCCGTGAAAGGCCAGGCGCAGCCGGCTGTCGACCAATTCCCGGTCGACCAGGGGCGAATAATAGAAGACCGGGCGGATGAGGTCGGTTTCAGCCGTGATCACCTGTTCCAAAAGGGCTCGTTCGTAGAGCCTGGTGCCGGGCAGGATGCGGATGCCGAGATAGACGAAAACCACGGTCCTGTTCAGTTGCTCGAGATTTTTCAGGCCTTTTTCCACAGTCTCAGCCGTTTCTCCGGGACCGCCGAACATGACAAAGTGGGCGCAGGGGATCTCCTCTGCCACGATGGACTCGTTGACGGCGATCACCTCGGCAAATGTGAAGCCCTTGTGCAGGGCGGCAAGCGTCTCGTCCGAGGTGGAGTCTGTGCCCAGCTCCATGCCGGCCATGCCGCTCCGCTTGAGCAGTCGGAGCGCCTCGCGGGACAGGTGCTGCGGACGAAAAAAGGCGCACCAGGGCACCTTGTTCCCGGCCCGGACCAGCTCCTCGGCGATTTCGAGATAACGGTCGTCAGGGTCGTTGAACACCCCGTCGGTGAAGAAGATATAGCGGGCCCCGAATTCGGCGCGGAGCTCCTCGATCTCCCGGACGATGGTGGCAGGATCGCGGTAGCGCATCGTCCGCCCCTCGATGCTCGGATACGAGCAGTAGCTGCAGCCGTGCCGGCAGCCGCGCTTGGTCTGCACGTTCAGCATGCCGCCGCGGCCGATATAGTAGGGGGTCACTTCCGGGGAATAGAGCGGCGAACAGTCGGGAAAGCCGGTGAGACTCCGGGAGAGGATCTTCCGCTCCGGGCATTCCCCGGCCATCAGCCGGTTCAACAGCTGCGGCAGGGCTTCCTCGCCCTCGCCGACGATGCCGTAGTCGGCCCCCAGGTGGTCGAGAAGCCGCTCGGGCATGATGGAAAAACCCGGACCGCCAAGCACCAGCGGGGCTTGCGAATGTGTGCGGATCCGGCGCACCGCCTCGGCGATGTCGGCGAGCAGTTCCTGGGGTGCCGTGCTGTCGACATTGTCGATGTTTCTGATCGAGACCCCGACGAGGTCGTAAATGTTCTGCCGCAGCCGCTCTTCCAGAACCTGGTAGCCGCCCGAGGCCAGGATGTCGACGTGGTCTACCCGGTGGCCGTGGCGCTGCAAGGCCCCCATGATATAGGCGATGCCGATGGGATACACCGGGTAGGGTGAGGCCATGCGGTTGGCGGAGACGAGCAGGCAGCGGGCCGGGCGAACCGAGGAAGATGCCGGGGAAATAGAAGCTTGCGAGGATACTGCGGCCATGAAATTCTGATTAATCGGTGAAATAGACGGACAGATCCTCGAAGAGCGGACCGGCGAAGAGCAGCCGCCGGAAGGCAGTCAAGTCTTCATGGAAGATCCGCGAGTCGTCGTAGACCCGGAAATCCCTCTGGAGGATTGCATGGATTTTGCCGGTGGCGCGGCCGAGTTTGTCACTATTCCTGAACGACAGGGCCTGGAGGTCTGCCAGGGTCTCCAGCGTGACGACGTGCTTGGCGTTGCCCACCAGCCGGCAGGCCTTTCTCGCCGCCACCGTCCCCATGCTGACAACGTCCTGGTTGGAGGCGTTGCAGGAGATCGAGTTGACGCTCATAGGCGAGGCCAGGTTACGGTTTTCCGCGGTGGTGGAGGTGGCCAGGTACTGGGCGCCCATGAAGCCCATGGTGAGTCCGACCTGTCCGGGAATGAGATGCTCGGGCAGGCCTTCGTTGAGATTGCGGTCGAGCAGCTTGTTCAGTCGCCGCTCCGAGAGGTTGCAGAGGGTGGCGATGGCGATGCAGAGCATGTCCATGGCGAAGCTGATGCTCTGGCCGTGGAAGTTGCCGCCGTGGATGATCTTGTTCCTGTCCGGAATGATGATAGGGTTGTCATTGGAGGAGTTGGCCTCGGTCTCGACGGTGGCGATGGCAAAGTCGAGGGACTCCCGTACGGGGGCGAGGATCTGCGGTGTGCAGCGCAGGGAGTAGACGTCCTGGACGTTGACGCTGGTTTCATACACCGGGATATCGACCTGGTTTTCGCCCCGAATCCGCGCATGCAAGTCTTCACGGCGGGTGACATTGCCGGTGCCCTTGTAGAGCTTTCGGATGAGCCGGGCCACCCGGACCTGGCCCGGGTGGGGCTTGACCGCGTGCAGGTCGGCATCGAAGGCGTCGTCGATCCCGCCGAAGATCTCCACGGCAAAGGCGGCATTGACGCAGGCCACATTGAAGAGCTTCTCCGCGCCGTCAAGAGCGAAGGCGGCGATCGCCGTCATCGCCGCCGTGCCGTTCACAAGCGCCAGGCCCTCCTTGAAGCTCAGGGTCAAGGGCGAAAGACCGCAGCGTTCCAGGGCGTCTTGCGCCTCCAGCAGTTCACTGTCGAGATACACCTTGCCCCGGCCGATAACCGCGAGCGACATGTGGGCGAGGTGGATGAGGTCCCCCGAGGCCCCGACGCTGCCGCATTCCGGGATGTAGGGGGCGATGCCGGCGTTGATCATGTCCCGCATGAGTTCGAGGAGCTCGATCCGCACCCCTGAAAAGCCCTTGGCGAGCGTATTGAGGCGGACGGCCATGACCGCCCGGGCGATGACAGGCCTAAGCGGCTCGCCCAGGCCAGCAGCATGGCTGACGATGAGGTTTTGCTGCAGCGTCTCGATATCCCGGTCGTTGATGATCTTGTTGCACATCGGGCCGCAGGAGGTGTTGACCCCATAGATGATCTTTTTGTCCCGCACCGCCTGCTCCAGGAAGGCGCGCGAGGCCCGGCAGCGGGCGATGGCATCCGAGTCGAGGGCGACCTTTTTCCGGCCGCGGCCGATGGCGACGATATCTCTCACGGTGAGGTCGCTGCCGGAGAGGTGGATCAAAGGAGGTGTACTCATGTTCATTAGTGCCTTACTCCTGAAAGTCTGTGATAAACAACAAATCCGGAGACTCCTTTTGAATTGAAGAACTGGAAATAATGACCAATTCTTAGGGTGTTGGGCTGCCACTCATGTCAAGCAGCAAGGCTGACTGCCCGGTTGCTGGTGATATATTCGGCAAGCGTCGCGAGCGACTGCAGCACGACCCGGCTGGTATTCTCCGAATCCATCCTCACCCCGTATTTCTGCTGCACGGTCACGGCGATCTCCAGGGCGTCGAGGGAGTCGGTGCCCAAGGGGGAGTCGGGGCCGATCAGGGGATCGTGCCGGCCGACCCGGGATTGATCCACCTCGGTCAGGTTGCAGGTGGTGCAGATAAGTGCCAGTAATTCTCTTTCCAACGGTTCCATTGCTCTCTTCCTTACTTCTTGAAGGCCCCCACATCCCGCATGCGGAGGGTCTCGACAGTCTCGAATACCTCGCCTTGATGGCTAAAAATTTCCAGATCGAACATCAGCTCGTCCCGGGTTTTGCAGATAAGCGTCGCCCGAGTCAGGTAGCTTTTGCCCGGCTGGGTAGGCCGGTTGACGATGCGTCTGGCAAAGCCAACCGGAAAGGGGACGAAATCCACCAGCCGCTGACCCAGGACGCAGGCGGCATGCATGGCCCCGTCCAGCGGGAAGGGCGAGCCGAGCTGCTCCTGGACTGCGTAACTGAAAGGCAGCGCAGGGGCCTCGATCCTCCCCCATGCCCCGCGTTCCGTGAGCAAGAGCGTGTCCTGCAGGGTATGGTAATTCGAGCCGAAAGGCACGAGGTGACGATACAGGTATTGGGCATCGACTTCGGCGGCGGGTTTCCCCGGCGGGGCCGGATCGACAACAGGAATGTCACCCGGAAAACTTCCGGCGGAAAAAGTAACATCCCCATGTTCCTTGATCCTCGAGGCGGCCTTGAACCGGACAAGGCTCGCGAGCTTCATGCGGATTCGCCCGTCGCCGCAGACCTCCTCTTCCACCAGGACGGGAAGGTCCGGGACCGCCGGCGGAACCTCCAGGAATTTGCCGAATCGAGCCTCTTCCATTACTCGGATGTCCGCCTCGGGGTGGTTCGCCGCACACTGCTCGGCCAGAAACAGCAGAGTCTCGACCGCGGGCAGCACGATTCTCTCCCCTACACAATGATCCTTCAGCCAGTGCTGGACGCGGACCTTGCAGGGCAGACGGCCGGCGCTCATCAACGCGGAAACTCGTTCCAGAGGTTGATGGTCTTCTCGTCGATCTCGACCGGGACGTGCTTGCCGTTCACCGCGCAATGCTTGGTAAAGCCGGTGCAGCAGATCTCGCCGGTGTCGGCGCGGGTGATGCAGTAATCGAACTGAAGCTTGACCAGCTCCATTTTTCCGGGCTGGGTGTAGATGTACATCAGATCGTCGTAAAAGAGCGGCGAGTAATAGTTGAGCTCGGTCTTGATGATCGGGTAGATATAGCCGCTCTCTTCGATCTTCTTGTAGGGGTAATTGGCGTCCCGCATCAGTGATGCCCGGCCGAATTCAAAATATTTCAAATAGTTGGCGTGATAGACTACCTGTGAGCGGTCGGTGTCGACGTAGAGGGTGCGCAGTTCGCAGCGGTGCCAGATCTTGCCGCTGTTGACGTCGCGTACGTAGCAGGGACGGTCCAGAATTTCCGGGATGAGGGGTCGCGGTCGCATCTTGTTTTATTTTCCTCACACCCCCCGGAAGACGATGCAGCAGTTGGTGCCGCCGAAGCCGAAGGAGTTGGAGAGGACGAACTCGTGGGGGTGCTTGCGGCAGGTGTTGGGAACCACATCGAGGTCGCCGAATTCCGGGTCGGGAATGTGGTTGACCGTCGGCAGAACGAGTCCCCTCCCCATGGCCTCGATGGCCAGCGCCGCCTCGATGGCGGCGGATGCCCCGAGCGAATGGCCGACCTGGGACTTGTTGGCCGAGATCGGAATGGCGGATATGCCAGTACCGAACACCGTCCGCAGGCAGTCGACCTCGGTGCGGTCGCCGGTGGGGGTGGAGGTGCCGTGGGCGTTGATCGCGCCGATATCGGCGGGCGATATCTCCGCGTCGTCGATGGCGTCTCGGATGGCCCGGATAATGGTCCCGGCATTGGGCCGGGTGAAATGATGGGCATCGGAATTCCAGCCGATTCCTGAGATCTCGGCCTTCGGCGTCAGGCCATGGGCCCGGACCGCGTCTTCGGCGGCGAGCACGAGCACCCCAGCCCCCTCGGCCAGCACGAAGCCCTTGCGGTCGAGGCTGAAGGGCCGCGAGGCCTGGGTCGGGTCTTCCGCCGCCCGGTCCTTGGGGCCGACCTTGATGGTGGCGAGCATGTTGGAGAAGCCCTGGATGATCTCCGGTACCAGACAGGTCTCGACGCCGCCGGCCAGGACGAAATCGCAGTCTCCGTCGCGGATCATCCGGGCGCCGATGCCGATGGCGTGGTTGCCCGAGGCGCAGGCACCCTGGGGCGAGAAGATCGGGCCGGTGAAGCCCATCAGCATCCCCGCCTTGCCAGCCGGCAGGTTGGCGCAGACATTGGGCAGGAGGTAAGGGCTGACCTTGAGCGGGCCGTGGTTGACATAGTTGTCCATGGCGATCCGGTAGGAGTCGGTGCCGTTCAGGGCCGAACCGATGAGGCAGCCCATTCTTGGTCCGGTCTCGCCGCTCATTTCCAGTCCCGCGTTCTCGAGCGCCCGGCGGCAGACCTCCATGGTCAGAAAGACGTAAGACGCGTTCCACAGGGAGGCCTCCTTGCGGTCGACGTAGGGGAGCTGGTTCGGGTCCCAGTCCGGGATCTCGCCCACCACGTTGCTGCGGCTGGTGCTCTCGCAGCGGGTCAGCCGGCGAAAGCCCGCCCGGCCCGCCGCCGCGGCCTCCCAGGTCGCGGCAAAGGTACTGCCGAGGGCGGTTGCCGCGTCATAGCCGACCACAAAGACCCTTCTGTTTTTCGGTGCCTTCATACTTCCTTCAATTATGCTGATTTTTTCAGGACGGCGCAGGCGTTGCAGCCGCCGAAGCCGAAGGAGTTCTTGAGCACGAATTCCTGGGCGAGCGGACGACTCCCCTCGGCCACGCAGTCGATCTCGATCTCCGGATCGGGCCGGTAGTTGATGGTGGGCGGCAGGCCACTCTCCTCCATGCCCTTGAGGGCGAAGATGGTTTCCAGCACGCTCGACGCCCCCATGGCGTGGCCGAAGAGCGACTTGTTGGCCGAGACCGGCGGGATCTTCCCGCCGAAGATAGCCCGGAGCGCATCGTATTCGATCTTGTCGCCGACCTTGGTCGAGGCGGCATGGGCGTTGACCGCGGAGATATCCTGCGGCTGCAGTCCGGCGTCGGCCAGGGCATCCGCCATGCATTTCTTGACGGTCTCGAAATGGGGGGCGACGAAGTGGTGGGCGTCCGACGTCATGCCCCAGCCGGCCAGTTCCGCACTATAACGGAGACCGTGGGCCACGGCGAATTCGCGGGTAGCAAGGATCACGGCGCCCGCCCCCTCGGCGATGACGAAACCCCGGCGGTCCGCCGAAAACGGCCGGCTGGCCTTTTCGGCTGGGTCCACGTCCTTGCCGTCCTTCGGGTGATAGACTCCGTTCATGGTGTGGAAGCCGGCGACGATCGGCTCGACCAGGGCGAAGTCGACCGCCCCGCAGATGGCTACGTCGGCCCGTCCCTGGGTGAAGAACATCGAGGCGACCAGCATCGAGGTGAGGCCCGTGGCGCAGGCGGTGATGGTGGCAACGATCGGCCCCTTCGCCCCGGTTTCGATGGCGATCTTGCCTCCGACCATATTGATGCAGGAATTGGGGTTGGTGTAGGGATGGGGCAGTTTGTTCTCGGCCGATAGCCTCCGGTCGGCGGCCAGCACCGCATCCAGCCCGCCGATCGCCGAACTGTAGGTGACCGCGGTGCGGGCGGCGATATCGGAGGAAAGTTCAATCCGGCTGCGCGAAAGGGCCCGGGCCACCGAAAGCAGCGAGTATTTGAAAAGGGGCGAAGTCCAGGCCGCCTGATGGCGGGCCGAGAGGAAGGGGTAATTCAAGTGGTCGATGTCGGGGACCTGAGCGGCGACCCGCACGGGAAAGTTCGGCGGCAGGGAAAAGCGGGTGAGAGGACCTACGCCGCTTTTGCCGTCCAGGGCCTTCCGCCACTGGTCCTCGAGCTCCAGCCCCAAAGGGGAAATAGCGTCGTAGCCGACAATAACCGCATCCTTCGGGCCCATTTCTTTTTTACTCACTCACCAGGGGATGAAGCGGTACAGCTTGGCGAACATCTCGTAGACCTCGATCCAGTTCTGGAGGTCCCTGGCGGTCTTGATGTGCGCCCGTTTGTTGACCATGACCCAGCTCATGTGGGCGGCGCCGTCCTTGCAGGTGGAGCAGTCGCGGGTCTCCGAGGTGCAGCAGCGGTGCATGGCGGCAAGCTGCGAGGACCAGCGGATGAAGCCGATCAGCCGCTTGGGCTTGGGGTTGCGGTTGTCGATGGGTTCGGTGACCGAGGGGCATTCCATCCAGCCGAAGGACCGGCCCATCATTTTGCCGGTGGTGATGATCTCGTGGTAGTACTTGGAGGAGATGACCGTATCCGGATAGGCATCGAGCATGGCATCCATCTCCTCGCGCACCGCCACCAGCTCTTCGGGTTTCCAGGAGAAGCCGTCGACGCCCTCGTCGTTGGAGAGCAGCTGCATGTGGACTTTCAGGCCCACGTCGCGGATTTTCCTGATGTTGCTCTCGGTCTTGCCCAGCTGCTTGGGGGTGATGGTGTAGAGGTAATAGGCGTTGGGGTCGCCGGCGTAATTGGCGCTCGAGATGGCGAAGGTGTCCTTGCCCCGCAGGATCTTCTCGTCCTCGGCATCGCCCCACATGGAGATCCCGACCATCAGATCCGGGAAGCGGTCCCGGGGCACCTTGATCAGGCCGTTGGTGGCGCAGAAGGTTGGCAATTTCCGGTAGAAGGCCTCGACTCGGTCAAGACAGAGGGTCGGTTCGCCGCCGATGAGGATCGCCAGGTTCACCCCGCGTTGCTTTTCGCGGTCGATGAAGGCATGCCATTTGTCGATGTCGGTCTCCTCGTCCGCCACCTTGTGCTCGCCGGAGGAGAAGAAGAAACAGCCCTTGCACCGCAGGTTGCAGCGGTTGGTCACGTCATAGATGGAGCTGCGGATATTGAGCTTGCTGATGGTCTTGTAACGCTCGTACCAGCGTTCATCGAGAAGGGAACTGACGGTTATCATATTCTACGCATTGGTTGGTGGCGGACTGACAAAGGTATGGCAGAGGTTGGAGCCCTTTTCGTAGCCCCGGACCCAGACGGCAAGATAGGTGTCCACGTAGTCGAGCCAGGCGGAAAAGGTGACCGGATCCGTCGCATGGCGGTACATCCGGGCGGTGACCACGGCGCTGCCCGCGGCGTAATGGCGGCAGTCGCCGCAGTCGGTGTCCGGCACGCAGCAGGCGGCCTCCCGGTCCCACTGCAGATCCGTCCGGTACTGCCGGAACGATCGGCCGAGGCCGATATCGGTCGAGGGGTTCATCCGCGGATAGGAGCAGGAGAAGAGATCGTGCAGGGCCAGCCGGTCCGTGTGGGCGACGATGTTGTAGTGGGAAAAGAGCACGGTCGCGGGATACTCGACCAGGAGCTCGGCCATCATCGCCCGGGTTTTCGCGAGCGACTCGGGCGAATGCTTCAAATGGCCGCTGTAGCCCACCGGAGCGGAAAACATGTTGAAGGTGATCTGCTGCCCGCCCGCGGCGAGGATCTCGGTCACCTCCCGCGCCTCGTCGATATTTTCGGGGGTGAAGGTGTAGACGAATACCGCCCGGGGGTCGTCCTGGTAGTTGGCCATCTGCCGGATCAGCATGTCCCCCGCCTTGCGGATCTTGCGGCTGGTCGTATCGTTGCCCCAGACCGAAATGTGGATCCGGTAGTCGATGTCCCGCGGGATGGTCTTGAGCCCGTTGGTGGCGATGGCCCCGTGGGGAACGATCTCGTGGCAGATCCTGCACAGGTTTGGCACCAATGACGGTTCGGCCCCGGCCAGGACGGCGAAGGTTATGCCGCGTTGCTTCTCGCCCCGCATGAGCGCCCGCCAGGCCTCTTCGTCGCCCTGTTCCGCCGCGAACTGCTTCTCGCCGTTGAAGTAATAACAGCCCTCGCAGCGGATATTGCAGCGATTGCTCATGTCGTAGGTCGATTCGCGCAGGAAGAACCAGCGGCGAACCTTTTCCCAGCGCTCCCTGATCCGCGGGTCGGCGATGATATCCGAGAACTTGTACTGAGCAGGCAAGCTGCTCGACTCAGCTTTATATGGCTGTGGGGCGGACATCTATTCCTGGCTGTTCAGTTTGTCGAGGATGTACTGGGCGATGATGCGGACCGTGGTCAGCTTGGGATAATCGTCTTCGTCGATACGGATGCCGTACTCGTCCCGCAGCACCAGGGCCACGGTGGCCAGGTCCATGGAGTCGACTCCAACCTCGTCGACCAGGTCGAGGTCCGGATTGAAGGTTTCGGGGGTCACATCTTCAAGCTTCAGTTCGTTGATGATGATTTCTGAGATCCGAGTGATGGTCTGGTTGATATCGTTACTCATGGATTCTGCTGTCTTTCGTTGTGGGTAAAAAGCATCTTGCCGGAACAGACATCATCGTTCCCGCTGGTAATCTTGAACATAAAGTGGTCTTCACCGGCACAGCATTCGACCTCGATGTCGAGCCGGTCGCCGGGTTTGACGAGTTTTCTGAATTTCACCCGGCTCAGGCCCGTCAAGGACAAGTTGCCCCGTTCGGGTTTCTTGATAAGATCGGCAACCATTTTTAACTGGGCAATTCCAGGCAGGATCGGATTGTTCGGGAAATGGCCGGAGAACCAGGAAGAGTTGCTGTCAGCTGTTACGGATGCGGTAATCTTCATTACTTCCATTCTTAATGCACAGAGCAAATAAATACCCTAAAGTATCATGGCACAGCAAACAAAAAAATCAGGCGAGTTCTCCTTGGGTTGGCAGAGGGATCACGCAATCTTGGGTGCAAACGTATACCATTCGGGCTGCAAATATACAACAGGTAAGCCGTCACAGAAAGTATCTTTTCCGGGGAAACTGCCGTATGGTCACGCAATGTGTTGACATGCGATCATTTTTTGCCGATAGTTCTGATAATTCTATCACCCTTTCCGGCCTTTCTCAAAAGTATATTCCAATTGCCCAGCCTGCTGCCACAGATCCCGGATTTCGAAAGAAATCTTGTCTTTCCAGCTGTTGTTGGTAAACCTGGCGAGAATGAGGCCAGGTCCGACTTGAGAGTCTCGTGTAAGGAAGAGGGATATACGAACTGAGACGGAAGCTCTGATTCGAAGATCTTAATACCTTCTTACAGATTATTTCTTGTTGATACTGTAAAAAACCAGCCAAGCTACTCATACCCCGCGTGGGGAGTCAGGAAGAAAAATGATGGAGCGAATTCCGGAACCGGAGGAACTCATGGACGACCCCCGCCAGGTCGAGGCCTACACCGGCCCTCATCTGGATAAGGGTTACTGGATCTTTATCCAGCGCTTCCGCAAATTCTTCCCGCGGCTGGCAGAGAAGGGGGCCATTCTCGACCTGGGTTGCGGTCCGGCCGTCATTCCTCTCCGCCTTGCCGGGCTCCTGCCGAAGTGGGAGATTCACGGAGTGGATGGCTCGCCCGCCATGCTGAGTGCCGGCGTGGAAGCCGTCCGGAAGGAAGGACTGGAAAAGCGTATCCGGCTGATTCACGGAATCCTGCCGGATGATCTGGTGTTGCCACGCAGCCGCTACGAGGCCGTCGTCTCCAACAGTTTCCTGCATCATCTGGCTGAGCCGATGGACCTGTGGCAGGCGATCCGCCGGTATGGACTGCCGGGGGCGGCGGTTCTGGTCATGGATCTTGTGCGTCCGGCGGACGAGGAGGCGGCCGAACTGGTGATCGACACCTATGTCCCCGGCGCACCTCTAAAGCTTCGCCAGGATATGCTCCTCTCGCTCCGCGCGGCGTACACTCCGGCGGAGATATCCGTCCAGCTGGAGCGGGCAGGGCTCTCCCGCTCCCTTCAGGTCGCCACGGCCTCGCCGCTGCAGTTTGCGGTGTACGGGCACGTGGAAACCGGAACCAGAGAATCTGGTTCATTCGATAAATGAGTATCGGATACGAACCCTTTGAGGATCTTGGATAGTCAGTGAAAGCGGGATCGCTGTCGAAATCGAGGTAAGGGAGCCGGGTATCAATCGAGATAAGCCTGTCTCACCTGAAGCAGCAGATCGGCGATGGCGGGAGACTGGCGCCGGTAGTCCGGTTCGATGCGCTCGATGATCTTCACGCTGATGGTGTTGGGCACCCGGGTGTTGAACCAGAATCTGCCCGGGGTGAAGAGCTTGTCGGTATTCTTGAGCTGCAGGACATAGATCGGGGACTTGCACATTCGGGCGATCTTGAGGGCCCCGGTGTTGAGATTGCCGAGCCTGCCGTCGCGGCTTCTCGTTCCTTCGGGAAAAATGAAGAGGTTGCCGCCTGAATTGAGATAGTCTTCCATGGTGTTCATCCGGTCGAGCATCATCCCCGAGAAACGCCCCTCGCTGGTGGCGGGAAGGTAACCCGACTTGGTGATCATCCAGCCGAAGATCGGTGTGGAGAAGAACCGGGTCTTGACGATGGTCTTGTGCCGGGGAAAGAGGGCGATCAGGAGCAGCGGGTCGAGATAGGAGAGGTGGTTGCAGACGATGACCGAAGACCTGATGGCCGCAACCCGCTCGTCGATCTCGATTTTCTGTCGGGGGGCGGTGAGTCTGACGATGCGGAAGAAGATCCGGTAGAACTGGCAGTTCATCCCCTGGAAGTGAAGTTCCGGGTTCTTTCGGAAGAGGGCGCAGATCAGGTAGCGCCAGGAAAAAAAGATGATGAAGCCGAAAAGAAACCAGGCCCAGCAGATGAGCGTCGCGCCCGCGTCGAGCAGCCGGTCGTGCAGCCTTGCCGGCCGGGGCAGGCTTTGCGACTGTTCTGAGGAAGACATTTAGATCAGTCCACGAACCTGCCGTTTTTTATGAGCAGGCAGGTGTTCACGCCGCCGAAGGCGAAATTCTGGATGGCGGCTATCCGGACTTCCTTCTCGGTCAGCTCGCGGGTGTGGCGCAGCATCCCGCAGCGCTCGTCGACATCGACGAGATTCAAGGTCGGGGCGATGAAGCCCTGTTCCATCAT
Organism: Pseudomonadota bacterium; assembly: GCA_023412495.1. The sequence goes on along the minus strand of JAEYNP010000093.1, from coordinate 9,718 downwards.
GTAGAGGGTCAGGATCGTCTCGATTACCCCGCAGGTGCCCATGGTGTGGCCCATGTAGCTCTTGAGGCCGGTGACGTGCGGACCATCGCCGTAGACGGCGCCGATGGCCTGGGCCTCGATGACATCGCCCATCTTGGTGGCTGTGGCGTGGGCGCTGATGAAATCGACCTCTGAAGGCTGGAGCCCGGCGTCGGCGAGGGCGATCCTCAAGGTCGCGGTGATCCCGTCGAGATTGGGAAGGATCATGTCGCCGCCGTTGTTGTTGCAAGCAAAACCAAGGATTTCGCCGAGGATGACGGCTCCCCGGCGTTTCGCCGATTCGTATTCCTCCAGCATGACCGCGCCGCCGCCTTCCCCCACAACCAGGCCGTCCCGGCCGGCGTCGAAGGGCCGGGGCGTGAGGTGCGGAGTGTCGTTATAGCCAACGGAACAGGCCAGCAGGTTGTCGAAAACCGCCACCGTGGTAGTGTCGTATTCGTCAGCCCCGCCGCAGAGCATGGCGTCCTGCATGCCGAATTTCACCATCTCGTAGCCGTAGCCGATGGACTGGCTGGAGGTCGTACAGGCCGTGGACGAGGCGATGATCCGTCCGGTGATGCCGAACATCCGGGTGATGTTCACGGCGGTGGTGTGGACCATGGAGCGGAGGTAATCCACCGCGCCGATGGAGGAAAACTTCTCTTCCAAGGCATTGAAGAAGGTATGGTAGATCTCCCGCTGGACGGTCGGGCTGCCATGGGTCGAGCCGAAGGCCACCCCGAGGCGGCCGGAGGAAATGAAATCCTTGGCGAGCCCGGATCGTTCCAGCACATCCTTTGCCACCTGGCAGGCATAGTAGGCCACCGGCCCCATGGTCTTGCGATACTGGCGGGCAAAAGCATATTCGATCGGGTAGTCGACGGTGCCGAACACCCGGGAGTGGATGTGCTTGGTCAGAAGGCCGTCGTCGCGAAGGGGACGAACGCCGGATTTGCCTGCCTTGAGGCTGTCGATGATCTCGTTTTTTTCATACCCGATGGGCGTGATGGCGGAACAGGCGGTGATGACGACGCGACGTTTCATGGCGGGTGGTGCTCACTTGCTGCGGGAGAGTCTGATCTCTTCGATATAACTCACGATATCGTTGATGGTCCGGATGCTCATGGCCTTTTCCTTCTCCTCGCGGGTCAGCGAAAAGCCCAGGATGGATTTTTCGATTTTACCCAGAAGTTCAATGGCATCGATACTGTCGAACCCATGCACGTCCCGCAGGTTGTCGGTAAGGCCCGGCCGCTCGAATTCGAAATCCTCGGTGAGGATGGTGAGAATTTTCTCTGCGATTTCGTCTTTGGTCATGATGGAGTTGCTTAAGAAAAAAGAGATTGAGGAAACAAGGATGAGGAAATGTTTCCCCATTGTGTTGTGCGAAAATCGACAGGGATACTACAAAGTTTTTTGCATTAGCAAAAGAAAAATGAACCGGAATCCCCGGCGGAGCCGGAATCCTGACGAAGCTCGTCGCCGTTCCGATCAGCGGGCCTAAACCGCCCTTTCTTGAATATTTCGATGTAATGGTTAGGGTAGAGGAGAATCAGTACAATGCAAGGAGCGAAAATATGGAAAAATTTGCCACAGCAGTGAGCAGAGGGTCAGTTGCCTCCCTGATTCTCCTGACCTGGCTGAGTGTCTTCGGCTGTGCGGGTTTGGGCAAGGTGCCTGACGACAAACAAATCCTTTTTTCTGACAGGGAATCCGGTCAAGGCGTTTTCGAGTCCGGTCAGTTCACGGCGAACTACAGCTACACCCTGAGAGGAGATGACCTTCATGTGGAAGGGACGGCATGGTATCGCGGCGGTTTCGATTCCCTGAGCGCCTATCTTGTGTTCATCGATGCAACCGGCGCCGTCCTGCAGAGAAAGATCGTCTATTACTCCGGTTACCGGGTCGGGCACTGGCCGGGCACCCGCGACAACTCATTCCAGGATGAGCTGAAAGTGCCCGCCGGCGCCGCAGGCTTTTCCTTCAGGTATTCCGCCGAACCGAAGACGATCAGGAGGTGACGAACCTTTGTGGTCGCCAGCCGGAATCGCCGGACCAAACACTGAATACCTCGGGCGATTTCTCCGTCAGCAGCCCTGCCAGTGCGGGGGCCGTTTTTCGAAAAAGGCCGCCACTCCTTCCTTGGCGTCCCGTGTTGTGCATAAGCGGGCGAAGGCGTCGTTCATGTAATCGAACTGCCTGAGGTAGTCCATGTCCTCCGAACCGTAGAAGGCCCTCTTGGCTATCTGTACGGCCAGCGGGCTCTTCCTGGCGAGGGTTGCAGCCCAGGCCCGGGTTTCCTGTTCCAGCTCTTCCTTGGGCACGACCCGGTTGACCAGGCCCAGGGCCATTGCCTCGGGGGCTTTGATCAGCTCACCGAAGAGCAGCAGCTCCAGGGCCTTCTTCCTGCCGACGATCCGGGCGACAGGGATCACAGGGCCGACACAGTTCAGGCCGACATTGATGGCGGTCAGCCCCATCTTGGCATTGTCGGCGGCGATAACCAGATCCGCAGCCACCGCAAGCCCCATGCCGTTGGCCGCGGCCACACCCTGAACCTGGGCGATCACCGGCTTGTTCAGCTGGCTGATCGCCACCAGCGGCCGCTCCATCCGCTCGATCCACTCCTTGTATTCGATGGCCGACTTGTTTTCCAGTTCGTGGACGTCGATCCCGGCGCAGAAGGCCTTGCCGGCGCCCTTGATGAGGATGACACGCACCCTGTCGTCGCCGTCCAGTTCGAGAAGAGCCCGGTGCAGTTCCCCGGCCATGGGAGTGGTAAAGGTATTGAGCTGTTCGGGGCGATTCAAGGTTATGGCACCAAGGTAGGGATCGTCTACTTCGACAATGAGATTTTCGTAAGACATATTCTCCTCCTCTGAAATATTCGGTTGCCCGGTTTTTTGGCCTTAGAAGATTTTTGCAATTCCCATTGCTTGCAAAATTCCGGAGCAGATCTGCTCCAGAAAAAATCGAAGCGTCCGGCCTAAGAAACACTGCCGATCAAGCGCTCAATCGGATTTCGTTCCAGATTCACCAATCTTCAACTGTTTGTCAATCATTTTGACAAGAACCGGCTATTTCCTGCTCACTATATCCCCAATCAAGATGCCAAGCGCTACGCATCGTCGTGAGAGGAGATTCCAGTTCTGCGGATATTTCAATCGACGATGAACAGCTTTGCCCCGTTCTCTGTAAACGAACGATGCGGTTCAGCGTTGTCGGCAACCTGATAACTCATGCCGGCTTTCAGAACGAACCTGCGACCGTCCTCGAGCTCGGTATGCAACTCTCCTTCGAGGCAGAGCAGGATGTGCCCCTTTCTGCACCAGTGATCGGCAAGATAGCCGGGAGTGTACTCGACCATTCTCACTCGCAATTGACCGAAATGGCGCGTGCGCCAGTAGGCCTTGCCTTGTTCGCCCGTATGTTCGGTGGTTTCCACTTCCGACCAGTCGGTGATGCCAAAGGGTATGTCGTTGATTTGCATGGTAAAATGCCAAAAATATTCTGTTCGACTGTTTCCCGGGAAGTTTTTTTCAGGTTTAACAGAACCTTTGCCGCAGCTCACGCCGTCATTCGACTATTTTCTCAGGCCGCTTTCCCCGGAGCAATATAATGGCTTTTTCCAAGGCGCCATTGAATTCTTCGGGACGATTCATCATCAGGAAGTGATCGGCGCCTTTCAAAACTATCGCTTCGTAAGACACCATATGCCGCCGGTTGGCCTCGTAGTCGATCGGCCACAGATCTCCGTTCACGGTCACGACAGGTACCTTGATCTTCTCGAAAACCTTGGCCGCTTCACCGGTTATGTATTGTTCCATCATCTCGTTCATCGCGCTCAAGGCGACGGCAGGCGGCGCAGCGCCCACATCGGCAAGAATCCACTCACGAAGCCGCGGGTCGGTCTGGGGTGAGATCATCTCGCCCACAAATTGCCTGCTGGCATTGGCGAAGTCCTTCTCCAGCGGCTCGACCATGGTTCTGAACTCCTCGCGGGTCAGCGGGTATTCGATATTTTCCAACGTATCCACGCCGACCAGGCCGATTACTCGGTTCGGCATAAGCCTGGCAGCCTCCGCGATGACTGTGCCGCCCATGGAGTGGCCGATCAGGATGACGCTCGGGCTGCCGACCGCATCCACCACAGCCCGGACATCCTGGCCGAAATCGATCATACCGTATCGCTGGCGCGACATCCCGGAATGGCCGTGCCCGGCAAGATCGAGAACGACGATACGGTAGTTTTTGGAAAAATGCGGAATCTGGGCCCGCCAATAGCGGGAGTCGCAACTCCAGCCGTGAACGAAGACGAGGGTGGGTTCGCCGGAGCCGTAGATTTCATAGGAGATCGGCGTTCCGTCAATGGACGAGGTTACTTGGGGCCAGATGGATTGAGCTTGAAGCGGTCCCGAGGAAAGAATCAGGAACAGCAGACAGCCTACAAGATATCCAATAATTGCATTTTTCTTCATGTTCAACTTCTGTCTCCTTCCCCAAAAGATCGATCGTATTGGCATGTTTCCGCCTGTCTCTCGCCAAAATCAGGCAGACTTCTCACCCACGGGCGAACTGTCGGCTGGTCCGGGTACCGCTCTCAATTACGGACACTTTTCCATAGATTCACTGTCGATCTCGTGCACACGGCCATTCCGAATATCCACTTTTGCACAGCTACCTACTTCCAGGGGGCCATCGACCTCATCGAATTCCGTCCCCGGAACGGTTATGAAAGTTTGACCGCCGATCACCCATTCGCCTTGCAGCCCGTCTTGCGGACGTTTTTCAATGATGCCGAAAAACCTCGAACGATTATCGTCATCTCCGCCACGCTTCGCCATAGCCGCATCGGGCGCCGCGAACAGCAACGAAGCGCAGGCTATTATGGCCAACCGTGCCATGATTTGCATCACCCTGTTTTTTCCCATCAACGACATCATCTTCTGGTCTCCTTTAAAAATTAATAGATATCCAATGTCATCCCGGACGGCATCGGTCGATGCTTCCTATGTTACGCCCGATTCTCGTACTTCCCTGATCGGACAATATTCTCGCTGCAATCTCACGAGGAGTTTCGCGGCATCCGTGAGGCAAGACCCTGGGTGTCGAAAAGGATAAATCACCACATTCCGCTTGCAATCCCACCCTCATCGGCGGAGGCGAGAATGCGGTTCCCAATAGTGAATCCCAATCTACCTATTGTGTCGAGGGTGAAGGTAAGCTGACCACCTTATTTCTGCCGAAATGCTTGGCTTGATAGAGCGCTTCGTCCGCCCTTTTCAGCAACGCTTCGACGGAGTCTTCAACGGTCAGTTCCGCAACCCCGAGACTAATAGTCACCTGAATAGCGTGCTCCCGGCAAGTAGTCGTGTGCGCTTCGACATGCAGTCGAAATCGTTCGGCAAGAACACGCGCTCCCGATATATCGGTTTCGGGCAGGAGACAGCAGAATTCCTCGCCACCATAACGTGCCAGGTAATCGGTATTGCGAATGTGGCCGTTGATATTTGTTGCGACCGCCTGCAGGACAGCGTCACCGCACTGGTGACCGTAGGTGTCGTTGACCTTCTTGAAAAAATCAATATCGAACATAATCAGGCTGAGACTGGTGCCGTACCGTTTGCTGCGGTTATACTCCTCACCGAGTCGGGTTTGCAGAAAACGCCTATTATAGACGCCGGTCAGCCCGTCCTTGATATTCATCTGAATGAGCTTCTGCTCATACGATGCGAGTTCGGTGACATCTTGGACGATGAGAAACAGGCCCGAAATCTGATTGTCATTGTTCCGCAGAGGGCCCATGGTGCAGTTTTGCTGCATTTGCTCGAACATCGACGATTGAAACGCACCTATCGGCTTGAAAGAGAAGAGATAGTGATGGAGTTTCTGCGAGAAAAAAGAAAAATTGCCGAAGGACAGCACGGCCTGACTGTTTCGCAGAAAACGCGGCGTATTGAGTTCCGGGAAGAAATCGAACAGGGGGCTTCCGATGATCTGCTTGGCCTCGATCCCGCTGTGTCGTGCCATCCAATGATTCCAGTGCCGGACCTTCAGTCCCGGATCCAGGATGATCAGACCGAAATTGATCGTCTCGAAAATCTGGGCAAATTCATTCATACTGTTCCATGAAATCGGCAAGAGCCTTTTTCAGCCAAGCAACGGATTTGTGACTGGTGATCAGGAAGAGGAAACCATTGACATTACGTTCATTGAAGCAGAATACCGTCTTCAGGATGATGGCGGAGTTGCCGGGATCGAACAGGGTGTCAGGCATTGAGATGCTGGGGTGGTTTTCGATGATCACTCGGGGCGGTGAGTAGGTCACCACATCCTTTAACAACTCGGCCACTTTGCCGACACAGGCGCCTATGAGAATATTGCCGACTTCCATGAGCGTTTCGTTTTCCAGAAAATCACTCGCCTGCGCTTCAAAGGAGGCGAGGTCGCCGTCGCCCAGAAGTGAGACGAGCTCCCTGCCGGAATCGGAGGGGAAGATCAGGAGGGCATTGCCCCTGAATTCTCCCCAGAAGTTTTGTTCAACGATACTTATATTACCGAATTCACTGAATTCGGTGTGAATATATTGAGGGAGATCGGCAGCGGGCACTATCCGTATATCCGGAACACTGAGAACGACAAAAATATTGACGACTTCGGCAAGGTCGGCGGCCGCCTGGCCGAAAGCGATGTTCATGATTTCCTGTAGGATGTCCCGTTCTTCATCGGTTATCTGATCGACTTGGTCCATATCGTTTACCGAAGTTTTTCTTCCGCTTTGGCAAGGGCTTCCTGAATGTTTTCTTTCGTGGCTGGTTTTTTCACGACAAGAAACGCCCCGAGTTCCAGAACTCTGGCTATCGACTGGGCCTGGACATCGGCGGTAACCACTATAACCAGCGCATGTCTGTCGTATTTTTTTATTTCTTCCAGGGCCTTGACCCCATCCATTACCGGCATGGTCAAGTCCATGAAGGTCACATCCGGTTGTTTCTTCTTGTACATTTCCAGACCGGCCGCGCCGTCACCCGCTTCGTGGAAAAGATATCCTCCATCTTTGGGGATGCAGCTTTTGAGCATTTTTCGGGAAACAGGAGAGTCGTCGACAATAAGTATTACATTGATCATAAGCTTCGTCGGTGAAAGGATGAACCTTCGATTTTTGCCATTGTTCGCCTTGAGTTTTGCTTCAGCCCGGACGGGCAGAATCAGTCAAGGTAGTCACTAGTAATAACAGGAGATGTGATCTATTTCAAGAAAATGGCAAATTCTTCTGTGATTAACGCCTACTGCATGCCGGCAGAAGCCTGCCAGCCTAACGCAACCCCCTTCCTCGCGCCTGATGAAGGGTTCCATCAACGCGGCGCATTCGGCAGGATGTCCAAGGCAGAGGCGCACTCGGGGTGTTCTGCCATCGAAAGAGTCGGATCGAAGAGAGATTTTTGACACAGTAATGTTTTATGGGTAATAATTTATGTCAGGAAAAGCTTCCATGGAAAAGGCATAATCCAGGCTCCCGGTCGTTCGGAGCGGAGGGCATCATTATGATAATTGAATTGAAAAAAGCGATTGTCGTTTTCGTTTTTATCTTCGGCTTGCAAATGATGGCCTGCATCGCTGGGTACGGCGAGCCTTCCGCACCTTCCAGCGACGGCCCCAAGGATTCGGGAGACGGGAAAAGTGATTCGCTCTACAGGATGGCCGCATCAGAATTCTTCAGTAAGGCGGAAGTCGACGAGAAGATTGACCTCAAGCACATCAATCACGACCTGCTCTCGGCCGCCCTCTTTCATGAAACCAACAAGAAACGTAAAGAAAATGGTAAAGAGCAACTCGATCATCTCCCTCGCCTCGATGAAGCGTCCAGAATGCATGCCCGGGATATGGCCGAACATGAGTATGTTGCTCATATCAACCCAAGGGAGCAGGAGCTTCGCCGGCCGCTCGATCGGGTTCGGGAGGCGGGATTGAACGATATCCGCTTCGTGGCTGAAAATGTGGCTTCACACTTCGGAATTCAGTATGAGCCGGGAGAGATGGTGTTTGCTGTCGAGGAGGATGGCGAAACCAAATACTACTACGAGCGGGGAGGTGAGCCCATCGAAAGTCATACCTACCGCTCGTTTGCCGAAACCCTGGTGGATAATTGGATGAAATCGCAGGGTCATCGGAAGAATATCCTTGCAGAGAAAGCGGAGTTTCTCGGAACAGGCTGTTCCAAGGAAGAAGGCGAAAAGGGGCCGGTGAAGTTCTATTGCGTGCAGTTGTTCTTCGATAGGCTCGATTAGAATTTATCGCGAATTGCACACTCTCCCTAACCCAGCCACTCCAGGCGTTTGACGAAGGCGCCCTCAGCCCATTAATGCGGCACATTCGGCAGGATGGGTCTCCAGCAGGAAATGGGGGCCGTCGAGGATGTGCGCCTCCATGCGCGGGAGCGCCTTCATCCAGGAGAGGTTTCCACGAGCCACCGAACCACGGAAGGTCGGGGGGCGATCACGAAGCAGTCCCGCGAAAGGGGCCGATAACCCTTCAGAACGATGTCGAGGAGCTTGGGAAACCGTGGATCAGGAGAATGTCCGGCTTCTCCCGATCGCCCGCCAGGCGGACTGCCATTATGGAAGCTTCAATTTCTAGCCTGACCAGTTTTGGTTTTCTCATCGCAGGCATTGTTAATCAGATGCCTCAAAATCCCTGGCTTGTCGTTCTGTGTCAAAGATAAAGATTTCACCCCCATCCATTCTAAGATTGACCCCCATCCATTATTCACTCTCCTCCGTCAAGTGATCCGCGAATGAGACATTTCCACAATTGGTGTTTTTGGTCGTCTGTTAATTCGAGAAATTTTGCAGCGAAAGAATCATGGTCCCCACCAATGACTCGTGCTTTTACTTGAAATTCTTCTATACTCAAGTCTTGATTAACGAATGTTATCCGCATGACCAACTCCTCACCCGGTTTGAGTGGTGTTGTGATTGATTCTACGGAGCATCCACCAGTTGAAATGTTCACTAACCGTCCGGTTCCACACGTCTTTGGCGTTAAATAACTGATCGGGATCTTGTTTACATAGAACCGTATTCCGTTACGTTTTGGGCCAACAAGATGATCTCTGGCTTCTGCGCTCAATTTAGCATAAACGGGTATAACACCCGATGATCCTGAAGATAAATACTTTGATTGCTCGACAAGAAGGCTGTTGCCATTTATCACCCTGACTACTTCACCGAGACCATTCGTAATAAGATAGTTTTTCAACTTCGAAGCTTTCGGGTTTGCTGTTGCAGCGTTAGAACCTTCTTCATTTTCAGTAGTCGGAGCCAGATCTGCAACCAAAAAAGTTATATCAGAGTACTGCTTATCAATTTCCTCTTTGGCAAAATCACCTGATAGCTTGAAATAAAGTCGATTCTCAACAACATCGGCTTTGATAATATTACTCATTGACCTTACCTCAATAATAGTTGACTTTAAATTGTGTTCCATGCACAGATGCTTTTGTCCTTATTTTTTATGCAGTAATTGCCGTTGTCTTTCATGCCGTTTATTTCTATTTATAAAGTTAATCAGGCCGAGCTTCTTGCAAAATGAAGCGCGATAACAAAAACAAGGAGTATTTGCTTAACACTTTGAAATAATTGAGCTTCATGGCATTTCTTGGTATAGTTTTGTATCCAGCAAAACCAAAACAAGGAGAATG
>JAEYNP010000091.1 GCA_023412495.1 Pseudomonadota bacterium | reverse complement strand
CTCCGAGCGTCCGTCCCGGCACGCCCGCGATCCTGCGCGCGATCAATCCGGTGCCGCAGATCACTGTCGAGTCTCCCGCCGGGGACATGTTCGATGTCCCGCGCGAAACGCAGAACACGTTCGTCTTCGGCAGGACCGACGAGCTAGGGGTCTACCAGGTGCGCGAGGGAACCGGCGGCAAGGCGGCCCAGCAGTTCGCCGTGAACCTCTTTGACAGCCGCGAAAGCGACCTCGTCCCGCGCGAAGCGCTCGACATCGGCCACGAGGTGGTCAAAGCCGAAGCGACTCGCCAGGTCGCCCGCCAGGAGCTCTGGCGCTGGCTCCTCCTCGGAGCAATCGCGCTCGTGTTGTTCGAGTGGTACGTGTACAACAAGCGGGTCTATCTGTGATGAATGACGAATGTCGAAATTCAAATGTCGAGGGAAGCACGAAATTCAAAAGACAAAACAGGGCCGCAATGACCAACAGCGCCTTTTGAGTTTCGGGCTTTGATTTTCCTTCGACATTTGAATTTCGTCATTCGACATTCAGGCCGCTCCGCGGCGGGAATTCACCCGCCGGCTACAGGCCGAGCGCTTTGCGCTTCTCGAGCACGAACTGCGTGTGGTGCGGCAGGTGGCGGGTGGCGTAGCCGAGCAGTTTTTCCAGCGACACTTCTCCCAGTTCGCTGTGCACTCCGACGCGATTGAAATCGGCTTCGCTGAGTGAGCGGAGAATCTTGCTCATCGAGCCGCGGCAGCTTTCGATGAGCGCCAGTTCTTCGTGCGGGTCGCGCTGGTCGTAGGCCAGCTTCTGAAGGAAGACGTTTTCGTCGTACCCCACCAGCGCCGGCCGATCGAAGCAAACGATGCTCTTCAGCCGGGTGGCGAAGATCGGCTCAAAATCGGCCAGGTGACAGAGCACTTCGTGCGTCGACCATTTTCCGGGAACGGGGCGAGCGCGAAGCTGGTCATCGGTCATTCCGGCAATGGCCTCGCGAAGCTGAGCGGGTCCGGCGGCGTAGTCATTGACGAGATCGCTGATGCTCATAAGAAGCGTTCCTTCTGCAAGGGGATTCGGCAACAGGCTGTTCTACCGCCGCAAGACACGCCACCTCAAGGAGGGTTCACGCTCCAGCAGCGGGAAGCCAACCGCTTGCGGAGAACCACGGGCCGGTGCGCCAGCTTGGAGCGGCTGCGCCAAACACTCAGCCGATTGTGTTACAACGTCTCACTGCCGTTCTCCGGAGGGCGCGAGCCTCCGGCCCTGCAGGTATTCGGATTGGGATCGCCATGCTGTTTTGCCGCCTGTTCGCCGCGTCCGTTTGTTTTGTTCTGCTTTTGTGCCACACGAAGGATGCCTGTGCCGCGGACAGGCCGCAAACCGCCGACGTGATCGTCTATGGCTCCACGCCGGGAGGTTTCTGCGCCGGCATCGCCGCGGCTCGCGAGGGAGCCAAGGTCATCCTGCTGGAACCGACCGATCATGTCGGCGGTGTGAACACTGGCGGCCTGAGCTTCAGCGACTCGAACCAGACCGTCCGCTCCACCGTGATGGGCCTGTTCGACGAATGGCATCGGCGGATCGAGGCCGACTACGAGTCGCGCGGGGTCAAGCTGCCGTATCAGGTGAGCGTCAAAAACAACGCTGTCTGGACCTACGAACCACACGTGGCCGCCCGAGTGACTAAGGCGATGCTCGACGAGGCCAAGGTGGTCGTCCTGACCGACCAGCCGCTTACGTCGGTCGAGAAAGAAGGAACGCGCATCACCGGACTGGTCACCAGCAAGGGCCGCTTCCAGGCCAAAGTCTTCATCGACGCCACGTACGAAGGAGACCTGATGGCGGCCGCCAAGGTGAACTGGACGATCGGCCGCGAGGGGCGGAAGGAGTACGGTGAATCGCTCGCGGGCAAGCAGTACACCAAGCGCACGCTGCCGATTTCGGGCTTCGACGAGCAGGGCAAACCGCTCCCCCTCATCACCGACACCGAGCGCGGCGACGACGAAGCGGGCGACGCGAACGTGATGACCTACAGCTTTCGGCTGTGCCTGACCGACGATCCGGCGAACCGGGTTCCCATGCCCAAGCCGGCGAGTTACGACCCGGCGAAGTTCGAACTGGTGCGTCGGTACGCGCTCACCAAGGGACCGGGGATTGGCATCGATCTCTATCCGCTGCCGGGCGGCAAGCTGGACGGCAACAACTCGATCGGCGGACAGTTCTCGCTGGGCCTGGTCGGCGCCTGCAACGGCTGGAGCGAAGCGAGCCCCGTCGAGCGGCAGAAGATCTGGGAAGCTCACAAGCAGTACACGCTCGAGTTCTACCACTTCCTGACGACCGACCCCGCGATCCCGCAAGCGACGCGCAAGCGGTACGCCTCCCTGGGCCTCTGCAAGGACGAGTTTCCTGAAACGGGCCACTTTCCGCCGCAGCTCTATGTGCGCGAAGGGCGGCGGATGCAGGGAGAGTTTGTCGTCACGCAGAAGGACATCCTCGAAGAGCCGGAGAAGGACGACCCGATTGTGGTGTCGTCGTTTCCGATCGACTCGCACGATTGTCGCCGCATCGCGCTGGAAGGTGGCGGTGTGATCAACGAAGGAACGATCTTTCCCGTGCGGATGAAAGGCCGGCCGCACGGCTACCCCTACCACATCCCCTATCGGGCCATCCTGCCGAAGCGGGAGGAATGCTCGAACCTGCTCGTGCCGGTGGCGCTGTCGTGCACGCATGTGGCGATCTCGTCGATCCGCGTAG
>JAEYNP010000089.1 GCA_023412495.1 Pseudomonadota bacterium | reverse complement strand
GCGCCCGATGGCCAGCATCTGCTGCTCGCCGCCCGAAAGCCGCGCGCCGCTCACCTTGCTCCGGCGGGCGATCTCGGGGAACAGATCGAACACTTTTTTGGGCGTCCACTCGTCTGGCTGGCCGGTGCGGCGGTAGGTCAGGGTCAGGTGTTCTTCAACCGATAGGGATGGGAACAGCCGCCTGCCTTGGGGCACATAGCCCAGGCCCTGGCTGGCGATATTGTAGGGCTTGCGGCCGGCCAGGTTGTTTCCGCGCCACATCACCTGCCCGGAGCGGGGTGGGGTGAGGCCCATGATCGAGCGCATCAGCGTGGTTTTGCCCATTCCGTTGCGCCCCAATACGGCAACGCATTCCCGCCCGACTTTCAGCGAGCAGCCCTGCAGAACGTGGCTCTCACCATAGTAAGTGTTGAGGTCGTTGACTTCCAGTAAAAGGGACGGCGCATTTTCAGGCATAAGAACTCCCCAGATACACCTTCTGTACCTCCTGGTTGGAGCGGATTTCGGCCGGCTTGCCTTCGGCGATCACCTGGCCGCGGTTCAGCACGGTGATGGTATCGGCCAGATCGAGGACAATTTCCATGTCGTGTTCGATCAGGATCAGCGTGGCATCTTTTGGCAGATCCTTGATCAATTTCGCCAGGATCACGCGCTCGGACGGCGAAAGACCGGCAGCCGGCTCGTCGAGCATGATCAGGCGCGGGCGCATGGCCACCGCCATGCCCAGCTCGAGCTGGCGCTGCTGCCCGTGGGACAGGTCTTCAACCTTCTGATTCATATACGGCGTTAACCCGACCCGCTCGGCGGCCTGGAACGCCAGTTCGCGTTCTTCAGCCTGACGGTTCCAGGGGCGGGTTAACCGGAAAGGAAGGTTCCTGGCGGCAGCCAAAAACAGGTTTTCTTCAACAGTCATCTTCAAAAAAAGCTGCGAAATCTGGTACGTGCGGCCCAGCCCAAGCCGGGCGCGTTCCTGCACCGATTTGCGGGTAATATCCGTTCCAAACAGGACGACGGAACCTGTATCGGCTTTTAATTCTCCAGCAATCAGGTTGAAAAGCGTCGTTTTTCCGGCTCCGTTTGGGCCAATCAAGGCGCGCCGCTCGCCAGCCGGGATGGTGAGACTGACTGTTTGGACAGCATGAACGCCCCCAAAACTTTTGGAAAGGGATGAAACGACGAGAGCGGGCTGCTGTTGATCTGGCATAGGTGTGGAAACTCCGGTAAGAATGAAAATCGGGCGCGGCTTGCCGTCCGGCCGGGGAACCGGGCGCCCCCGGCCGGACCAGCATTTCAGGGGTTAATCCTGCCCGAAGGGAAGGAACTCGTAGGTGTTTTCTGCTTCCAGCATTTCAGCCGGGAATTCAGAGCACAGGTCGGGCGGGTACTTGTTGTCGTCAATCGGCTGGGCCATGTACAGGTCTTTCTCGTACGGGCCGAACTGCGAGACGTTCTCGACCACGAACAGACCCTTGTTGAACATGACATTGTCTTCGCCCATGGCGACTTCGCGGATGTAGACGTTCTCGATGGCGGCATGGAGCTCGGGGTCAAGTTTGACCGAGCCGCGGGGGGTGTCGGTCAGATCAACGGCCAGCATCGCGTCGACCAGCTTGGCGGGATCAGAAACGTCGCCGTCCAGAGCTTCGATGGCGCGGATCATCATGCGCATCGACATGTACGCGAATTCAGAGGCGGCCGAGGGCGGGTAGCCGTAGGCATCGACGAACTTGTCGCGGAATTCGTTCCAGGCCGGGGAGTCGAGGTTGTCGGCGGTGTGGTGGGGCGAAATCGAGCCAACAATCGCGGCGGGCATCGAATCCAGGTCAGGCTTCTCGAACGTGTTCGACTGGCCCAACAGCGGGATCTTGTCGGTCATGCCGAGCTCAGCCCACTGCTTGATAAAGTTGACGGCATCGCCGCCGGCGCCGTTATACAGCACCGCATCGTAACCCTGATCCAACGGGATGGCCGCGATCATGGAGGAGAAGTCCGAAGTGGTACCAGGGGGGAACCAGACGGTCTTGACCTCTTCGCCGCCACCGCGGCAGAAGCCGCGCTTGAAGCCGCCGCCCTGATTCCAGGGGTACGAGTAGTCTTCGCCGATAGCGTAGATCTTCTTGTAGCCCTTTTCAGTCGCCAGCCAGTAACCAAACACGTCCATCGACTGGGCGCCGGTCCAGGTGGGGCGGACGATCATCGGGTGGAACTCGCGCATCGTCATGTCTTCGGAAGCGGAGTACATCACGACGACCGGGATATTCTTGTCTTTCATGTAGTCGCCAACCGTCAGGCCTTCGTCGCCGGAGACCAGGCCGGTGAGGATGTCGATCTTATCCTGTTCCACCAGCTTCTTGGCTTTGGTGACGGCCATTTCGTTGTCGAGCTGGTCGTCTTCGTAAATCATGGTGATTTTCTTGCCGCCGGCTTTGAAATCAACTTCTTTCAAAGCGAGTTCGGCGCCTTCCTTCTGCATCTTACCGAAGGAAGAGAAAACACCCGTAAAAGCGCTGAGCATACCGATCTTGATTTCGCCTTCAGCCGCGGGTTCTGCGGCGCCGTTCCCTTCCGTCTCATTGGCAGCCGGAGCAGGAGCGCTGGTCGGCGCAGCGCAGCTGGTCAAAATCATCGATAAAACGATCATCAGCGAGAGAAAAGCGAACACCTTCTTAGACATTGTCTTCTCCTATGAAAATCTGTATTGGGTCACAAACAAACGCGTTACACCTGCTTTGTAAAAATATCCGATACCGCTCTCCTTTCCAATAGGTGGATAAGATAAAACGTCCTCATTTGCCAGGGGAGGCATTGGGGAACAGGAGTTTTCTCAAACGAGGGAATTTTTCGCCCTTGCGGATGGAATCCACCAGTCCCAGGATACCGCTGGGCGAGAAGAGCACCACAATTACGAAAATGATGCCGATAATCGTGTTGTAGCGGCCGGTGATGCCGCTGATAATGACATCCAGCCAGACGCCGATGATGGTTCCAATCACCGGCCCCCAGAAGTACGAGGCGCCGCCCAAAATGACTAGCAGCAGAATCCAGATCGTGCGGCTGAGCTGGATGGCGGTGGGGGTGATAATCCCGGACGTGTAAACCGCCAGGATGCCGCCCAAACCGGCGTAGAACGCGGCGATGACGAAGGCGATCAGGCGCAGCCAGTAAACGGGATACCCC
>JAEYNP010000065.1 GCA_023412495.1 Pseudomonadota bacterium | reverse complement strand
CGTCTATACCGACCCCGAGTCGCCCCTGCACCGCGCCGGCCGGCCTATCGATCAGGCGGTGATGGCCCGCGACAACGATGTGGTGCTCGTCCCAGAAGGCTATCACCCGGTATCCAGCCCGCCCGGTTATACCGCTTACTACCTGAACGTGCTGGTTGGCAGCGCCCAGAGCCTCGCCGCTACCGACGACCCGCAGTATGCCTGGGTCAAGGGCAGCTACACCTCGCTCGACCCGCGCGTGCCCATCTACGATGTATCTGAGGCCCAAAAGGCTTGACCGCGGCCCGTTTCCATCCTTCATTCCCGCTTCCACAGGAGTATTTATGAGCGAATCCTCCACCCGCCGCATGACCACGGCGCAAGCCCTGATCGCTTTTCTGAAAAACCAGTATGTCGAGCGTGACGGCGTCGAGCAGCCTTTCTTCGCCGGCTGTTTTGGCATTTTTGGCCACGGCATTGTGGGCGGCATCGGTCAGGCCCTCCAGCAGAACCCCGATTTCCGCTACTACCAGTCGCGCAACGAGCAGGCCCAGGTACACGCGGCGGTCGCTTATGCGAAAGTCAAGAACCGCCTCCAAACCCTGGTCTGTACCTCGTCGATTGGCCCCGGTGCGACCAACATGATCACCGGCGCGGCGACTGCCACCATCAACCGCTTGCCCGTGCTGCTCCTCCCCGGCGATATTTTCGCCCGCCGCAACGTCGCCCCGGTTCTCCAGCAGCTCGAGTCCGCGCACTCGCAGGATTTCTCGGTCAATGACTGCTTCAAGCCGGTCAGCAAATATTGGGACCGCATCAACCGCCCCGATCAAATCCTCACCGCCCTGCCGGAAGCGGTGCGCGTGCTGACCAGCCCCGCGGAAACGGGCGCGGTTACATTAGCCCTGCCGCAGGATGTCCAGGCCGAAGCGTATGATTACCCCGAGGCATTCTTCCGCAAGCGCGTCTGGCGCATCTCGCGCGTCCGCCCCGACCGCGAGGCCCTGCGCCGCGCCGCCGAGCTGATCCGCGCGAGCCGCAAACCGCTGATTGTCGCCGGGGGCGGCGTGATCTACAGCGCGGCGACTGAAACCCTGCGCGCCCTGGTGGATGCGACCGGCATTCCGGTTGGCGAAACGATGGCGGGAAAGGGCAGCCTCACCTACGATCACCCGCTCAACATGGGCGCGATTGGCGTGACCGGCGCGCTGCCCGCCAACCGGCTGGCGCGCGACGCCGACCTTGTGATCGGTATCGGCACGCGCTACTCCGATTTCACCACCGCCTCGAAGACTGCTTTCCAAAACCCCGCTGTGCGCTTCATCAATATCAACATCACCGAATTTGACGCCGGCAAGCATCACGGGTTAGCCCTCGCCGGCGATGCCCGCGCTGCTCTGGAAGAGCTCTGCGAGCTGCTCCAGGGCTGGCAGGTCGACAGCGCCTACCGCGCCGGCGCGCGCGAGCTGCACGATGCCTGGGAAGCTGAGGTGGATCGTATTTATGCCATCCGCAGCGAGCCCCTCCCCAGCCAGGGCGAGCTGCTCGGCGCGGTCAACGAGCTTTCGGCCCCGGATGCCATCATGGTTAATGCCGCGGGTTCGATGCCCGGCGACCTGCATAAGCTCTGGCGCGCGCGCCATCCCAAGAACTTCCATATGGAATACGGTTATTCCTGCATGGGCTATGAGATCGCCGGCGGCCTGGGCGCGAAAATGGCTGCCCCCGAGCGCGAGGTGTACGTCATCGTCGGCGACGGCAGCTACCTCATGCTTTCCTCCGAACTGGTCACCTCGGTTCAGGAAGGCTGCAAGCTGATCGTGATTCTGCTCGACAACCACGGCTTCAAGAGCATCGGCTCGCTTTCGCGCTCGCTTGGCCAGGACGGTTTTGGCACCCGTTTCGTTCATCCCCAGGATGGGCAGCTCCCCGGCGACTCCGCCCAATCCGTTGAGCCGCTCGGGATCGACTTTGCCGCCAATATGCGCAGCCTTGGCGCGGAAGTGATCTCCTGCGCCACCTACGATGATTTCACCGCGGCGCTCCAGGCCGCCCGCGCCGCCGAGAAAACCACCTGCATCTACATCCAAAATGACCGCTATGTAAATGTACCGGGCTACGAAAGCTGGTGGGACGTGCCCCCCGCGGAAGTGAGCGCAATGCCCTCCGTCCAGGAGGCCCGCCGGGAGTGGGAAGCCATGCGCGCTCGCGAACAATATTATTTCTGAGGTGTAAAAATGGAAAGAACGACCTTTACATCCCCGCTGCACCAGACGGTTGCCACGACGGTGACCGACTATTGGAATGACTCCTGCTCTATCGAAGAGCTCACGTACGCCATCGGCAACGGCGCGGTCGGCGCGACCAGCAACCCAACCATCGTCCACAACGTGCTCAAGAAAGAGATGCATCTCTGGCGCGACCGCATCCATGCCATGATCCGCGAGAACCCCACCTGGGATGAAGAGCGGCTCACCTGGAAGCTGATCGAAGAAATGGCGGTCAAAGGCGCGGAGCTGCTCCTGCCCGTCTTCGAGCGCGAAGGCGGCGCGAAAGGCCGCCTCTCGATCCAGACCAACCCGCAGCTCTACCGCGATGGCGCCGCGATCGTTGAACAGGCGGTCCATTTCAGCGGGCTGGCCCCTAATATGCAGGTCAAGATCCCCGTCACGTCCGCCGGAGTCGCGGCGATTGAAGAAGCCACCTACCGCGGCGTGAACATCAACGCCACCGTGTGCTTCTGCGTGCCCCAGTCGCTGGCGGTCGCCGAAGCAGTTGAGCGCGGCTTGCGGCGCCGTGCAGCCGAGGGACTGGATACCGCCGCTGTGCACCCGGTCTGCACCATCATGGTCGGGCGCATGGATGACTGGATTCACGTCCTCCAGAAGCGCGACGGCGTGATTATCACCCCCGGCTACGCCGATTGGGCGGGCATCGCCTGCATCAAGAAGGCTTATGCCATTTACCACGAGCGCGGCTACCGCACCCGCTTGCTTTCCGCGGCCTACCGCCACCACATGCACTGGTCCGAGCTGATCGGCGGCGATATTATCATGACCATCCCCTACGAGTGGCAGCAGGTTTTCAACGCCAGTGATATCGAGGTCAAGGAGCGCTTCCACAACCCGGTTCCTCAGGAGGTGGTCGACACGCTCTACGCCAAATTCCCCGATTTCCGCCGCGCCTACGATGCCGACGGCATGACCCCCGCCGAATTCGACACCTTCGGCCCCAGCGTGCGCACCCTGCGCTCGTTCATCAGCTCGTACCATGACCTCGTGGGCGTCATGCGCGACTTCATGCTGCCAAACCCCGATCTCAAATCCGCCTAACCCGAGGAGCGCTAACGATGGCTGTCCCTGAAAAGATGCTCAACTATATCAACGGTGAGTGGCGCGAATCGTCCGCGTCCAGCTTTTTCGACGTCCACAACCCGGCGACCGGCGAGCTGCTGGCCCGCACGCCGCTTTCCCCGCCGCAGGAAGTCGATGAAGCTGCCCGCCTGGCTGCCGCGGCCCAGGCTGCCTGGCGGCGCGTGCCCGCCGCGCAGCGCATCCAGCCGCTTTTCAAGCTCAAAGCACTCATGGAAGAGAACTTCGATGACCTTGCGCGCGCCATTACCATTGAGAACGGCAAAATACTGGACGACGCGCGCGGTGAAATGCGCCGGGCAATTGAGAATGTCGAGGTGGCCTGCGGTATTCCCATGCTGATGATGGGCGATTTCTCCGAAGACGTGGCGCGCGGCATCGACGAGTACATGATCCGCCAGCCCGTCGGCGTGGTGGCTTCGATCTGCCCGTTCAACTTCCCCGGCATGATCCCCTTCTGGTACCTGCCTTACGCGGTCGCCTGCGGCAACGCCGTTATCATCAAGCCCTCCGAGCGCACGCCGATCACCATGCTGAAGGTATTCCGCCTGCTGGATGGGTGCGGTTTCCCGCCCGGCGTGGTCAATATGGTCAACGGCGGCGCGGATACCGTCAATGCCATCCTCGATCACCCGCTGATCTCCGGCGTGACCTTCGTTGGCTCGACCAATGTGGCCCGCCACGTTTACGCCCGCGCGTCGGCATCCGGCAAGCGCGTCCAGGCGCAGGGCGGGGCGAAAAACCCGGTCATCATCTTGCCCGACGCCGACCCCGAGATGACCACCAACATCGTCATCGACAGCGTCTACGGCAATGCCGGGCAGCGCTGCCTCGCCGCCTCCAATATCGTCACCGTCGCCGGGGCCGAGGAGACCTTTGTGCCGCTTCTCGCCGAAGCCGCCGGGAAGCGCAAGGTCGGGTTTGGCCTGGAACCGGGCGTGCACATGGGCCCGGTGATTTCCGCCCAGAGCAAAGCCCGCATCCAGAGCCTGATCCAGCAGGGTGTCGATGAAGGCGCGAAGCTGGTCCTCGACGGGCGCGATGTGCGCGTTCCCGGCTGCGAGGACGGGTACTTCC
>JAEYNP010000048.1 GCA_023412495.1 Pseudomonadota bacterium | reverse complement strand
GCTCAAGGTCGCTCGCGGCCGTGGTTACGAGCCTGCTGATGCGCGTCAGAACGATGAAGATGAAAGCCGCAGTATTGGCCGTCTTCAGCTCGACGCCACCTTCAGCCCGGTTCGTCGCGTGGCTTATGTGGTCGAAAACGCTCGTGTTGAGCAGCGTACCAACCTGGACAAGCTGATCATCGATCTGGAAACCAACGGCACCCTGGATCCCGAAGAGGCGATCCGTCGTGCCGCGACCATCCTGCAACAGCAGCTGGCTGCCTTCGTTGACCTCAAGGGTGACAACGAGCCGGTTGTGGTCGAGCAGGAAGACGAGATCGATCCGATCCTGCTGCGCCCGGTCGATGACCTGGAGCTGACCGTACGTTCGGCTAACTGCCTCAAGGCAGAAAACATCTACTACATCGGTGACCTGATTCAGCGCACCGAAGTAGAGCTGTTGAAAACGCCGAACCTGGGCAAGAAGTCCCTGACCGAAATCAAGGACGTTCTGGCCTCTCGTGGTCTGTCCCTCGGCATGCGCCTCGACAACTGGCCGCCGGCAAGTCTCAAGAAGGACGATAAGGCCACGGCCTGATCGCCCCTAGTCACCGAACTGATCGTTTGGTAAGGAATTTCAATCATGCGTCATCGTAAAAGTGGCCGTCATCTGAGCCGCACCAGCGCACACCGCAAGGCCATGTTCCAGAACATGGCGGTATCGCTGTTCGAGCACGAACTGATCAAGACCACCCTGCCCAAGGCTAAGGAACTGCGTCGCGTCGCCGAGCCGCTGATCACCCTGGCCAAGGAAGACAGCGTCGCCAACCGTCGCTTGGCTTTCGACCGTACCCGTTCTAAGGCCATCGTGGGCAAGCTGTTCAACGACCTCGGCCCGCGTTACGCCAGCCGTCAAGGCGGCTACCTGCGCATTCTCAAGTGCGGTTTCCGCGCCGGTGACAATGCGCCCATGGCTTACGTAGAGCTGGTTGACCGTCCGGTCGCCGGTGAAGTGGAAGCTGCGGAGTAAGTTCCCCGCAATCAAAAAAACCGAGCCTTGGCTCGGTTTTTTTGTGCCTGAAAGATTCGCTCTATCGAAAGCTTTGATCTTCAGCATTGGCTGACATCATTCTGAGTCCCTATGATGGCACTCAAGCAGCAGATGCCAGGTGCGCCGCTCAAGATTCAGCTATTCACCATGGAGATGCAGTTATGACTGACAAGCCAAGATTGACAACCGTAGCCGGTGCCCCGGTCGCTGAAAACCAGAACGTCCTCACCGCCGGCGTTCGCGGCCCGATGTTGCTGCAGGACGTCTGGTTCCTGGAAAAGCTCGCGCACTTCGACCGTGAAGTGATCCCGGAGCGCCGCATGCACGCCAAGGGCTCGGGTGCCTTCGGCGAGTTCGTGGTGACCCATGACATCACGCGCTACACCAAGGCTGCGATCTTTTCCGAGGTCGGCAAGAAGACCCCGATGTTCGCCCGCTTCTCCACCGTGGCCGGCGAGCGCGGCGCCGCGGATGCCGAGCGCGACATTCGCGGCTTCGCCCTGAAGTTCTACACAGAACAGGGCAACTGGGACCTGGTCGGCAACAACACGCCGGTATTCTTCTTCCGCGACCCGCTGAAATTCCCCGACCTCAACCATGCGGTCAAGCGTGACCCGCGCACCAACATGCGCAGCGCCAACAACAACTGGGACTTCTGGACTGGCCTGCCCGAGGCGCTGCACCAGATCACCTACGTGATGGGCGACCGCGGTATCCCGGCGGGTTATCGCCACATGCACGGTTTTGGCTCGCACACCTACAGCTTCATCAGCGCCGACAACCAGCGCTACTGGGTCAAGTTCCACTTCAAGACCCAGCAGGGCATCAAGAACCTCACCGACGCCGAGGCGGCAGCGATTGTCGCGGGGGACCGCGAGAGTTCGCAGCGCGACCTGTTCGAGGCCATCGAGCGTGGCGACTTCCCGCGTTGGACCCTGTATGTGCAGGTCATGCCTGAAGCCGAGGCAGCCACCTACCGCTTCCATCCGTTCGACCTGACCAAGGTCTGGTCGAAGAAGGACTATCCGCTGATCGAGGTGGGCTATTTCGATCTCAACCGCAACCCGGACAACTACTTCCAGGATGTCGAGCAGGCCGCCTTCACCCCGGCCAACGTGGTGCCCGGCATCAGCTTCTCGCCGGACCGCATGCTGCAGGGGCGCCTGTTCTCCTACGGCGATGCGCAGCGCTACCGCCTGGGTGTCAACCATCACCAGATCCCGGTTAACGCGCCGCGCTGCCCGGTACACAGCTACCACCGCGATGGCGCGATGCGTGTGGACGGAAACCATGGTGGACGTCTGCACTACGAGCCCAACACCTACGGTGAGTGGAAGGAGCAGCCGGACTTCAGCGAGCCGCCGCTTGCGCTGGGCGGCGCGGCAGACCGCTACGACTTCCGTGCGGACGACGCCGATTACTTCACCCAGGCGGGCGACCTGTTCCGTCTGATGGAGGCCGACGAGCGGGAGCGTCTATTCGGCAACACGGCGCGGGCGATGGGCGATGCGGCGCGGCATATCAAGCTGCGCCATATCAAGCACTGCTATCTTGCCGACCCGGCCTACGGTGAAGGTATCGCCAAGGCGCTGGACCTGCCGTTGGAAGAAGCGCTGGCCTGATCCCAGGCGTTGAACGAAAAAGCCCGCAGCATGCTGCGGGCTTTTTGCTTTGTGGGTGAATCACCCCCGGCTGCGCTCCAGCAGCGGTTTGAGGAAGTGCCCGGTGTGCGACTGGGGCATCTCGGCTACTTGCTCGGGTGTGCCGCTGGCGATGATCTGGCCGCCCCTTGAGCCGCCTTCCGGCCCCAGGTCCACGAGCCAGTCGGCGGTGCGGATGACATCCAGGTTGTGCTCGATGATCACCACTGTGTTGCCGTGGTCACGCAGGCGATGGAGCACGTCCAGCAGCTGCTGGATATCGGCGAAATGCAGGCCGGTGGTGGGCTCGTCGAGGATGTACAGGGTCTTGCCGGTGTCGCGCTTGGACAGCTCGCGCGACAGCTTGACCCGCTGCGCCTCGCCGCCGGACAGGGTCGTCGCGCTCTGCCCGAGCTTGATGTAGGACAGCCCTACGTCCATCAGCGTCTGCAGCTTGCGCGCCACCGCCGGCACCGGGTCGAAGAACTCGCGGGCTTCCTCGATGGTCATGTCGAGCACCTCGGTGATGCTCTTGCCCTTGTATTTAACTTCCAGGGTTTCGCGGTTGTAGCGCTTGCCCTTGCACACGTCGCAGGGCACGTAGATGTCCGGCAGGAAGTGCATCTCCACCTTGATCACGCCGTCGCCCTGGCAGGCTTCGCAGCGTCCGCCCTTGACGTTGAAGGAGAAGCGCCCGGGGCCGTAGCCACGCGAGCGCGCTTCCGGGACGCCGGCGAACAGCTCGCGGATGGGCGTGAACAGGCCGGTGTAGGTCGCCGGATTCGAGCGCGGCGTGCGACCGATGGGGCTCTGGTCGATATCCACCACCTTGTCCAGGTACTGCAGCCCGTCGAAGGAGTCGTGGGGTGCGACTTCCAGGGTGGTGGCGCCGTTGAGCGCGGTGGCGGTGATGGGAAACAGGGTGTTGTTGATCAGCGTGGATTTGCCCGAGCCGGACACGCCGGTGATGCAGGTCAGCAGGCCCACCGGGATTTCCAGATCGACGTTGCGCAGGTTGTTGCCACGCGCGCCCTTGAGTTTGAGCAGCTTCTTCGGATCGCGCGGGG
>JAEYNP010000009.1 GCA_023412495.1 Pseudomonadota bacterium | reverse complement strand
CATTCTCCTTGTTTTGGTTTTGCTGGATACAAAACTATACCAAGAAATGCCATGAAGCTCAATTATTTCAAAGTGTTAAGCAAATACTCCTTGTTTTTGTTATCGCGCTTCATTTTGCAAGAAGCTCATACGACAGGCTTCTAGAGCACGGTGAGCAGGAGGTTGCCCACGCCCTGCTTTTCCAGGGATAAATCCTGGGCGAGCTTATAGCTGAGATCGACGTCGCGGCCCTTGATATAGGGCCCGCGGTCGGTGACGGTGGCGGTGGCCCTCTCGCCGGTCTCGGGATTCTCCAGGAGGACCTTGGTGCCGAGCGGGATCTCTTTGTGGGCGATGGTCGGGCCGTACATATTGAACGGTTTGCCGTTGGCCATGGGCCGGCCGTGATGATTCTGGCCGTACCAGCTCGCCACCACTGCTTTATTCTCGATCGGCTGGTTTTTCGGGATGCGCAGGGTCTGGCCGATCCGCAGTGATCTGGGATCGGAGATGTTGTTCAGCTTCAGGATGTCTTCCGGATTGACATGGTATTTCTTGAGGGCGAGCCCCCAGACTGTTTCTCCGGCCTTCAGGGTGTGGGTGAATTCGCCGGAGGTTTCGTTTTCGGCTTTGGCGACGGCAGCCTTTGGTTTTTCAACTGTTGCAGACTTCTCGGCTGCCACAGGCCTTTCGGCTGCTGCAGGTTTTTCGGCAATCGGCTGCTGCTGTTCAGCCTCTTCCAGGGCGGCGGCGAATTCCAATTCCGTTTTGGGCTGGCTGGCGAGTACTGCTCCTTCCCGGAGGAACCAGTTGCCATTTGCGCGTGAACGGCCCACGGCCTGCGGATTGTGTTCCTTCAAGCTCCGCCAGTCGCTGCCCATCAGCTTGGTCACATGGGCAATGGTATCTCCCCGTTGCACTGTGTATTCCATATATCCTCATCCTCGTAGACGTTCTCCCCGGCGGAAGACTCGATCTCGCCGGTCTATGCTCTCATTATCGGCTGAACGGCGCCAAAGCTTAAGGTGAGAATGAATGTCAAACCAAGGCTGCAACCCTTTTTTTTGCGGCTTCGAGGTCGAAGAAATCGGGATCGAAGCCGGTGCCGGCCAATTCTCTCAAGCGAATCAGTGACTTGCTTCCCCCCGCAAGGAGTTCCTGGTAGGCGTGGATATCGTCGACCGATTCCGGCGGGCAGGCCTTTTCTCCGGCCATGACGATCGGATGGTCGAGGGGCCGGGTCGGCGAGACGATTTCCTCCAGGGTTATTTCGTGCTCCCAACCCTGACCGGCATCATAGAAATAGGTGAACATGAAGCGCATGTTCTCCTCCAAGGCGCAGAGGCGGTACCTCTGTTCGTCAAAGCGTCTCGACTCCCTGATGCCGGCGTTGCCCATGGCTGGTTCATAGCTGATCTTGCCGATCAGGAACTGATGGACAAAGGAGTCGCTCCAGCCCATCGACCGCTGGATGACGTGGTGCAGCTGGGTGAGGGTATAGGCTCCCGGCACTTGAATCCGCCGCCAGATGAGAGGATCGGAAAAGACGATGGCAACGAGCAGTATGTAGCTCGGAACCGGTTTATCATCCTTTGGGGTTCCGGTTTTTTTCTTCGGGAAGATTCCTCTGATCACCTGTGCCATGGCTGTATTCCTGTCTGTTGAAGGAACGTTTTACCGTGTCGCCTGTCGATCCCCGGCTAGTGTCCTGTCAAGCCTCATCTGTCGGATCTCGCTTGCCCTTTTGACTTCCTGGCTTCGTTACTCCTTCGGTTACATAGCGCTGCTATGCGCCCTCAGTCGTGCCTTGCAGGAAGCCAAAATTGCGGCGCGATTTTCCAACATCTGAGACTTGACATGACACTAGTCGCTTTCCGAGATTTCCTGAAGTGTCTTGGCGAGAAGTTCCCTGATTTTCATCTCTTTTTCGCCGTTCTCGCCGCCCTTGCCGAGGGTGGCCTTGAAGAAGTCATGGCAGATCTTGATGTTGCCGGCAGACCACCCGCTGGTGAAACCTTGTGACGAACCGGAGGTCAGCAGGGTTTGGCCGGCCTTTTCGTAGTCCCTGCGGCCGTGAGCCCAGTTGATGGTGTGGCGGTAGTAGAGCAGGGAGCGGTTGAGCAGGACGAAGAGCAGGTCGATGGTCTTGGCCGGCCCCACCTGCACCCGTTCGCCACCGAGCGGGATGCCCATGACCTGGGCCTTGCCGGAAAAGGATTCTCCGCCGAGCAGGGCGGTGAGGGCCCCGGCCAGGGTGCCCACCGCCGTGAAGACGCCCAGGCCGTGGCCGAAGGCGGCCATCTCCAGTCCCGCGCCGATGGCCGCGCCGCCCAGCCCTCCGGCGATCATGACCTGTTTTTTGGTCATCCCGAGGAGCTGCCAGGTCCGCTCGTCGAAGAGCTCGGCGTGGAGCACCGAGTGCGGGGGCAGTTCGATGTTGAAGATGTTGTGCTTGTAGAGGCCGCGGATTCGCTCGTGGGCGATTTTCTCCTTGCGGGCGATAGTCTCGCCGTATTCGGCGAGGAGTTTTTCCCGGGCCTTTTCCGCCTCCTGCTCCGAGGCGACATTCTCCGAGAGCTGCAGGGACAGGCAGTCGGCCAGAAGCCCGACAATGATATCGACGGTCGCCGCGTTGCGCGCCGCCCAATCCTTGCGGAAGGCAGCAACCACCTGGGACAGCGGCCCCTGCCAGTCCTGATCGATGGATTTGAGGGCCTCGAGGAGCAGGATCCTCTCGGCATAGGTCGCCCGGTGCGCGTTGAACACCCGGTTGGAGTTGAAATTCCGGCGGAACTCGTTCTTCCAGTCGTCGAGGAACTCCTCGCTCTCCTCCTTGCAGTTGATGATCGCCATCCGGGGCTTGCCGGTCAGCCGCAGGATCTCCATCTCGGCCTTGTCCACGTTGCGGACCGGCCGCGAGCCGTCCACCACATAGATGATACCCGCGCCACGCTCGAGCGGCCCCAGCAGCTCGTAATCGTCGTGCAGTTCCGGGATGTCGGCGGCAAACCGCCGGAAGCCGGTGAGCGGATTCTCGCCCGTTTTTGCCCGCTTTTTCATCTCGGCCAGGACCCTCGCCGGATTCTGGAAGCCGGGGGTATCGGTGAAGCGGAGGATTTCGCGGCCGTCGATGATCACGGGGAAGACGCGACATTCGGTGGTCTCACCGGGGGTGGGACTCACCCGGACCGAATCGTCCTCGGCCAGGGTGGAAAGCACGGAAGATTTACCCTCGTTCGGATGTCCCAGTATGGCAAATTCCGGTATAGTCATGACTTTCCTTTCAGGGCGTCAGGGAAAAGGTATGCAGGTAGGGATCGCCGATCGCAGCCAGTTTTTTCCGCCACAGCTTCAACTGCTGCGGGGGGAGGGGCGTAAATCCGTTTCGCGTCGGTCTTCCCACCAACCCCAGATGGATCATGGTCTTTTTCGGCAGGATCCTGCGCAGCTCCCTGAGGTAGGTGAGAAAGGCCATCAGGGGCGGCATCCAACCCTCCATCAGGATAAATATTCCATCATCAGGTCCCTGGCAACTCTCGGCCAGCATGATTTTCAGCTCCTCATCCTCTTCGTAGCCGGTCATGAACTTGTGTACGCTCTTGATGGTGAGGCCCCGGCCGAAGAGGAGGGGGGCGAGCTTCTCCGGCGGGCAGAGGCCGTAGATATCATCCGGAACGAGCAGGATCTG
The DNA here is from genome assembly GCA_023412495.1 of Pseudomonadota bacterium. Next base: position 36,653 of record JAEYNP010000009.1, on the reverse strand, counting down.
TGGCAGCAGCGACTTCGCGTGGAGTACCTGAGGGGAACGGAGCTCGGCTTGAACACCGCCGTTTTCCTTCTTCGCTTTCTCCGGTTCCGGCGGGGCCTGGGTGGATACAAGCGGGGTCAGCATCCTTCTGACCAAGGTCTCGGCCGCCGCGCTACCCAGTTTCAGGCGGCGAAGGGCTCGGCCTTCCGCGGCTTTGCCGACCGCAAAGAGGACGAGGCGAAGGAGGAGGCCGTAGAAGACGAGACAGAGGACCAGAAAAGGCCACCAGGCAATGAGGTCCCGGGTGGCAAGATGGTAGATGCCTTCCTTCAGGACGATTCTGCTGCCTTCGATTTCAGCGAGAGTCGGGTAGGCCCCCGGTATCGGCAACCAGGACCAGGGGAGGGCGACCAGCTGCACCGCCCTGTGCAGTGCCTCGCCGCTCACCTGCAGGGTCGACTGCCAGCCGAAGGCGAGGTCGCTGGTGGTGATCTTGACGAAGGTGGCGGCCAAAAGACCGGTGTTGAAGCCGATGGCGAAAAGCTGGGCGAGAGCGAACAGCGGCCAATAGAAGAGAAAGCCGTAGATGCCGCTGCGGGCGCGGACGATGCCAAGCGCTTCGCCGATGCTTGCCCGCCTATCGGCGGAAAGGCTCCTCAGCCACTGCTTGTGGAGAAACGAGACGAGCCGCTTCATCAAACCGCGAAAGAGGAAGGAGTAAAACGAGGGCGGTTTTACCCGGGGCAGGGTAAAGCGCACCAGCCAGCTGGAGCCGAGGAGGCCGGCCAGAACCACTTGGGAAAAAACGAACAGCAGCAGGAAATGAAAGACGTTCACCGGAGTCCTGCCGGTATAGCCGAAAAATGATAGCCCGGAGAGAAGGCCGATGGCCACACCCGTCACCACTGCGAGGTTCTTCGCGAGAAAATGGGTGTCGGCGAAGATGGCGCCGGGGCTCCTGCGCTCGTCGTCCGGAAACTCGCGGGCGATCCTGACATTCAGCCAGAGGCGGATCAGCCGATCTCGCGTTAGCTCCCTTTCATTGACAGGCAAATTTTGCTCGTCCAAAAGGATGGTCCTGTCCCGGACATGGAGGACGTCTTCGTCCGCATCCCTGTCCAGGTGAAAAAAATACTCCAGATCTATTATATCTTTATAGCGCCAGATAGGTTTCATGGGCGCCATTATACCAGAATGCCGAGGGCAGGCAAGAGGCAGGGGTTATGGCAGGGGATAAGCTGAATGCGCAAGAGCGGCGGCCTGTGGATAGCCGCTGCTCTCGTGGCTGATTGTAAGCCTGTCCCGGACCGAAGGTGAGGGAAGCGGGAGGAAGTAGACTCACGCCAGATCCCCTGCCGTTCCGGCCGGGATAGAATCGGTTTCGATCTAAAGTTTTACAACATTTTTGGCTGCAGGGCCTTTCTGGCCGTCGACAATGTCGAATCGCACCCGCTGACCTTCGCTGAGGGATTTGAAACCTTCGGCTATGATTGCGGAATGATGGACGAAGATGTCCTTGCCACCGTCTTGTTCAATAAAACCGAATCCTTTTGCATCGTTGAACCACTTCACTGTTCCTTGTGCCATTGCTTGATACTCCTGTGTAATGGGGACAATTCTGCCCCTTTTTCATTGCCGGAATGTACCCAGTTGCCCCCCCGGGCATCAGGACAGGTGCAGACCGAACCTACGGCCCGTAACGATGTTACAGGTCCAACTTAAGGGAATGCTTTGTCGGCATCCCCGATTTCGCCTGTTTGGCGGAATCCACTGTGGTTTTCTGGGTCGTTACAAAATGATTAAAGCATTTCTTCCTTTCGTTACAAACCTTTATACCCATCAAGGGGTACTGAACAGACTGCCGTTTCCGCTAAATATGTTCATTTATTGCACCGAAAAACGGCTCAGCCCGCTACCTTTGTTGCAGCCGCTGGTCCTGGCCGGTTGCGGAAAAGCGGCTTCAGTCGCCTGCCGAGGAGATGGTCTGGTGATGACTGGAATGGTAACATGAAGAGTTCAACTGAATGTATCGGTTGTATAAATAGGCGAGTTACCGCACATGAGTCTCAAGAACAGCATCTCCCTCTGACACCGTCAGCAGGTATTTTCTTCAGTAATATAACTGGAGATGAACTGCAAAAAGGTGGCAAAAAAATCTCAGACTTAATCTTTAAAGCGTTAGGCATGGCTGTACGCTACATCAGATGATGGATCATTTCAAGAAAAAAATACTCAAATTGCGGAGGAAGGTCCTTTACGCAGTTAGGATACGCAATGTAACTTTGAAAAGTTATTTTACAATTTCGGTCACTTCTATAATAACCTCAACATCTTGCCAGGGTTTAACAGCTGGTTGAATGGATGGGGGGGCGATTATTTTGCAGAGAATTCTGGTTTCTTCCTCCGTCACCGAATTGAGGTAGACGGGAGTCGTTGAAACGGTCGGCGGTTTTTCACCTTTTTTCGGGGGAGGCATCAGGATGGGCAGTTCGTTGGGGACGACCTTCACCTGTTTCAGTTTCAGGCCCGGGGGCAGGGTGCCGAGGAGTTGCGGGATGACCGGAGCCTTCTTTTGGACCATCTCGGCAAGGTTGACCACAATCTGGGCCGGTTTGGCGTCGAGGATGGAAAGCCTTTCGGGGAGCTGGAACTGTTCCCTGGTGATGAGGATGGTCTGCTTGCCTTCCACCATTTCCGAGAGATCGATTTCGACCGTTGGCTGTGACGAGGCGAAATTGTCGATCTCCGACTTCGGCCCGGCGAGCTGCACCCTGACTTCCTCGGCCCTTTCCCCCACCAGCTGCAGGCCCTCTGCAGGGGGAATGTACTCCAGCGGCACGGAGAGCGATTTGACCACGACCTCCCGGTTGATGGAGGCGAGGGTGGTCCAGAAAACCGTGGCCACGAGGACACTGGCAATGGCGGGGATGACGGTGCGACGTTCGAGGAGCCCGAGCTGCTCCACGGCGAGCTGGCCAGTTCGTCTGGTATGATCGGCGATGGCCGTCGCAATTTCATTAGGGGCGCCAAGAGCCCGCATGGTGCCGTCCCGGAAGGCGGAGACGGTGCCCCGTTCCTCGGAGACGACCAGCACCAGGGCGTCGGTCTGCTCTGCCAGACCCATCGCCGCATGATGCCGAGTCCCGTATTCCTCCGGCAGGCGGGAGGTCTGCGACATGGGCAGTCGCACGCCGAAACTCATCAGACGGTTGCCCTCGATGATCATGGCCCCGTCGTGGCCGGGGGAATTGGGGTCGAAGATCGAGGCGATCAGCGGTAAGCTCGGTTCGGCCGTAAGGCTGTGGCCGCCGAGGAGTTTTTCCCGGATTGGCTCCCGGCCCGGGTAGACGACGATCGCGCCGCGGCGCTGTTTGGCAAGCGACCAGAGGCTGGCGGCCACCGTGTCGATCTGGTCGGCATCGGCGGCAGCTTTTTTTCTTTTCTGGACGGTAACCACCTTTTCCAGGAGCTTGCGCAGCTCCGGCTGAAAGATGACGATCAGGGCGATGGCCGCCACCTGGCTGACGTTCTGAAAGATCCAGGTGATGCCTTCCAGATTGAGGACGCTGGCAACGGAGAAGACCACGAAGGCCGCAAGAATGCCGACCAGGATCTTCCAGGTGCCGAGCCGCACCAGGGTGCGGTACAGAAAAAAGAGGGCCGTGGCGATCAGGGCGATATCGAGGATCGCCTGCCAGGTGAGGAGTTCGTATACGATGAAGGTGATCTTTGACATTCTTTGTTCCTTCGGTTGGCTCGGGCAGGCGTGTCGCGGGTTGTGCAGTTGTAACCGTTCAGCACTTCTCAGTAAGGAAATGCCGAGGTTTATTGGAGTCGAAATCGCTATCGCTATCGGGATCGTTACTTTGCATCCCGATAGCGATAAATCACCGCAACGGCATACCCAGGCTGTTGCGGTGATCATACCCGCAAGCCGCAAATATCTCACACAAAAATTTTGAATTGTCGCCCCAGAAAGCTTTCCCCCCCCGACGGTCCCCCCATTATCCTTCCTCGAGGTCAAGGCATCCCGAAGGATGTCCTGAAGGCCGGGGATTTGCCTTCATGGCAAAAATGAGTAGACTTCGAAGAGAACGAAGAATGTTCTATCGGGCAGGGAGGATAATGACCATCGGACTCGGCAGACAGTTGGTCGACATATATGTAAAAAAGCCGATCTGGCTTGCGGCGGGCCTGGCCCTGGCGGGGGCGCTGTTTGTTGCGGCGACCCTGGAGGCAAATCGCCAGGAACGGGTGCGGCTCGCCGCCTTCCGCGCTGATATCGCCGATCAGACAAAGATCTATGAAACCGTCATCAGCAACACATTGAAGGGCTATGACGATACCCTGCTCGCCCTCAGAGAGATCTACCTGCTTCACGACCCGGAGGACCTGGCCGACCATATTCGAGTGTTGCGCTCGGGACATCTGGCCGATCCCGAGATTCTGGTGGTATATGCGGATCGGCAGGGTTTTCTGGGATATACCGATACGCCCGGCGCCAAAAAAGGTATGTCCCTTGCAGATCGCCCCTGGTTCCGCTTCTTTGCCGAAGGGGGAAAGGATCGGCTCTATGTGGACGAGCCGACCTTCGGCCGGGTGACCAAACGCTATACCCTGCCCCTGTCGCGGCCGGTGTACGATAAGGCCGGGACCTTTCTCGGGGCAGTAGCACTCTCCGTCACCCAACGGTCGCTCCTGGATTTCGATTCCCGGCTGCAGCTCTCGGATGACCTGGTGCTGACCATAATCAACAGGGGCGGAACGCTGGTCAGCAGCTCCCGGGATCTCGATCGGATGCACGGCACGACAATACCTGCGCCGCTGCTCGCCCGGATGCTGGCGGAACCGGAAGGCATCCTCACCGGCACGCCGGAGGGAGATACCCGGCGGGTCATTGCCTACCGCCATTTTCTTGACAAGGATATCCCGCTCATCATCACCGTCGAAGGGTCGACCGGCGAGGCGTTGCGGCAGATCGCCCTGCAGCGGCGTGTGCTGCTCGCCGGCGCCGCTTTTACTTCATTTGTCATCCTGGCCCTGATCGCCGTCTACCTGAAGGGCAGGGAAACCTCCCTTCAGCTGATCGACACCCTGCGCCGCAGCAAGGAACAGGAATACGAAACCCTCACCGGGACGACGCTCGACGGCTTCTTTGTCGGCGACCTTTCGGGGCGCATTCTCGATACCAACGAAACCCTGTGCCGGATGCTCGGCTACAGCCGGGAGGAGTTTCTCAGCCTTGCCATCGAGGATCTGGAGCAGACCGAGTCCACCCCGGAGGCGGCGGACCGGATCCGCCAGGCCATCAGTGACGGCAGTACCCGCTTCCAGTCCAGGCTGCGCTGCAGGATGGGCAAGCTCGTCCATGTCGAGATCAGCGCCCAGTTTATAGGGGAACCGGACAACCTCTTCTTCGTTTTCGTCCACGATATCACCAATGCCAAGCAGGCGGAGGAAGAGCGCAAATCGCACCTGAGATTCCTGGAAAACCTGGAGAAGGTGGATCGGGCGATGAGGTTGGAGACGGATCCCGAGCAAATGCTCTGGAAGGTGGTCCAGACGGTTTTTACGATCTTCGACTGCGACCGGGCCTGGCTTCTCTACCCCTGCAACCCCGAGGCCCCGACTTTTCGGGTGCCGGTGGAAGTGGCCAGGCCGGAATACCCGGGGGCAAAAGTTCTGGACATGGATGTTCCGCTCTCGGTCGACGAGGCGGAGAGTCTGCGGGAGGCGATGGCTGCCGACGGGCCGATAATTTACACCGAAGGAACCGACCGTCCGGTGTCGACCGCCGAGATGTTCGGTGTCCGCTCTCAGATGTTTGTTGCGGTTTACCCACGCATCGGCGAGCCCTGGGTGTTCGGCATGCATCAATGTTCCCACCCGCGGCTCTGGACCGACGAGGAGAAAAACCTCTTCAACGAGATCGGCCGCCGGCTGGCGGACAGCCTCTCCAGTGTGCTGTATCTCCGCGAACTACAGGAAAACGAAAGCCGGTTCAGGGCCACCTTCGAGCAGGCGGCGGTGGGCATCGCCAATGTGGCGGCGGATGGACGATGGCTCCGGGTCAACCGGAAACTGTGCGATATCGTAGGCTACAGCAGGGAGGAACTGCTCCGGAAGAAGTTTCAGGAGATCACCCATCCCGACGATCTCGAATTTGATATGGCCAATGTCCGCCGCATCCTGGCAGGTAAAATCGATTCCTACAGCCTGGAAAAGCGGTACATCAGGAAAAACGGCTCCTTGGTCTGGATCTACCTCACAGTCTCTGCAGTTCGCCAGGCCACCGACGGCCGCCTCGAGAATTTTATAGCGGTCATCGAGGATATCACGGACCGCAAGCGGGCCGAGGAGGAAAACGCCCGCCTCGAGAACCAGCTGCAGCAGGCGCAGAAAATGGAGGCGATCGGCCAGCTGGCGGGAGGTGTGGCCCATGATTTCAACAACATGCTGGGGGTGATCATCGGCCATGCCGAACTGGCCATGGAAACGCTGGCCCGCGACCAGCAGGTCTACGGCGATCTCGAACAGATCCTTGCCGCGGCCCAGCGATCGAGCGAGATAACCCGGCAGCTGCTGGCCTTTGCCCGCAAGCAGGAGATCGTGCCGAAGATAATCGACCTCAACGCCGTGGTGCGGGCCATCCTCAAGATGCTCCGGCGGCTCATTGGCGAGGATATCGAGCTGGTCTGGAAACCCGGCGACGGCCTTTGGTCGGTAAAGATGGACCCCGCCCAGATAGATCAGATTCTCGCCAACCTCTGCGTCAATGCCCGGGCCGCCATCGCCGGCATCGGCAGGATCGAGGTGGAAACGGCCAATTCCGTCTTCGACGAAGAGTACTGCGCCGCACATGTCGGCTTCGTGCCGGGCGAATATGTGCGGTTGACGGTGAGCGACACCGGCTGCGGGATGAGCCGGGAAATCCTGCCCCACATCTTCGAGCCGTTTTTCACCACCAAGGAGATCGGGCAGGGCACTGGCCTGGGCCTTTCCACGGTGTATGGCGCGGTGAAGCAGAACAACGGCTTCATCAACGTCTACAGCGAACCGGAAAAGGGCTCGACGTTCAAGATCTACCTGCCACGCTACAGAGGCGTCGCCGGAGCCGTCGCCCTGAAGGAAGGCGAAACTTTGCCCGGCGGAGTGGAGACAATCCTGCTCGTCGAGGACGAACCGACCATCCTGGCGATGACCACCACCATGCTGCAGCGCCTCGGGTACACGGTGCTTCCGGCGGCTGGTCCGCGGGAGGCTCTTGAAATGGCCGAGAAGACCGGAGCCATCGACCTTCTGGTGACCGATGTCATCATGCCCGGCATGAATGGCAGGGACCTCGCGGCGATGCTCCTCGCCGTGAAGCCGGGACTCAAGTGCCTCTTCATGTCCGGCTACACCGCCGATATCATCGCCACGCAGGGCGTGCTCGACGAGAAGGTGAGCTTCGTGCAGAAGCCCTTTACGAAAGCGGAACTGGCTGCCAGGGTCCGGCAGGTACTCGACCAAAAGGAAGGACTGAGTGCTGAGCTATGAGGACTGAGTTTTTTTCTTGATTTTCGAAACCTGAATTGTAGTCTTCCTCAGTCCTCAGTCCTCAGTCCTCAGTCCTCAGTCCTCAGTCCTCAGTCCTCAGTCCTCAGTCGTCCTCAGTCCTCATTTCAGATCAGCAGGCGGAACGAAGAAGCCTTGATCGCCGCCACTACTTCCGCACCGGGCACGACGCCAAGTTCTTGCACCGCGTCCGGCACGATCTGGGCCACCAGAGTCTTGCCGCCGCAGGACAGCTCGACGCCCACCCGGTTGTTGACTCTGAAAAGGCTTTGCACCCGGCAGGTCAGAAGATTGCGGGCGCTGGTCGCCTCGGGATGCCGCTTGAAGAGGACTATCTCCCGGGCGTCCAGTTCGAAGATATTGTCATCGCTTTCGCCCCGCTCCGTTAGGATGAGTTCGCTCTCTCCCCAGCAATAGGACCACAGCTCGCCGCTTTTCCTGGGGTGTCCGAGGTGCAGCATGTTGGTGTAGCCGCTCACCGTCATGCTGCTGCGCGCCAATTCCTCGGTGGCCATCCTGCCCTGCAACTGCCCCTCACGAAAGACCAGCACTTCATCGGTCATCAGCCGCATCTCCCGCAGGGAGTGGCTGATGAAGAGCAGGGGGATGGAAAATTCCCCGAAAGCCCTCTGCAGATAGGGGATGATCTGGTATTTCAGCTCTTCGTCGAGGCCGGTCAGGGGCTCGTCCATGAGAATGAGCTCCGGGCAGGCAAGCACCGTGCGGCCGAGCGCCACCCGTTGCCGCTCCCCGCCTGACAATCGGTGGATCCCCCGGTCGAGCAGGTGGTCGAGGCCCAGGACCTCGATCAGGGCATCCGGAGCGATCCGCCGCGCGGATCGATCCGTCCTCTGCCAGCCGTAGAACAGATTGCGCCTGACGTTCATATGCGGGAAGAGGTGGGCGTGCTGAAAGACCACGCCGATTCGCCGCTTCTCCGGGGCCAGATTGATTCCGGAGCTGGCATCGAACAGGGTCTTGCCGGCCAGGCGGATGGTGCCCTTGTCAGGTTTTTGCAGGCCGGCGAGCAGATGCATCAGGGTCGATTTGCCGCTGCCGGAAGGGCCGAAGATGCCGCAACGCCTGCCGGCGAGGGAGAAAGAGGCGGCGAACTGAAAGGCGCCGTTCTGTTTTTCGATGTTGACGTCAAGTTCCACCACTCACTCCACAGCTATTTTTTTCGCAGCGTCCGGGTGACCGCCTCGCTCAGCAGCAGGACGGTGAAGGACAGAATGATCGATACGAGGCAAAGATTCAGGGCCATGGCATCACCTCCGGGGGTATTGGTGTACTCGTAGATGGCCAGGGGGATGGTCTGGGTCACGCCGGGGATGTTGCCGGCGAGGATGATCGTGGCCCCGAATTCCCCGAGGCTGCGGGCGAACATCATGGTCATCCCGGCCAGGATCGCCCGGCCCGAGAGGGGCAGGGTGATGGTGAACAAGGTGTCCCACCAGCCGGCCCCCAGCGTCCGTGCCGCCTGAAGCGAGTTGGTGTCGATCCCCTCCATGCCGATGCGGATCGCACGGACCAGGAGGGGAAAACCGACCACCGCCGAGGCGACCATAGCCCCCGCCAGGGTAAAGACGATCCGGATGTCGATCCGTTCCAGTATCTGGCCGACGTACCCCGTCCGGCCAAAGAGCAAAAGCAGAAGATATCCCACAACCACCGGCGGCAGAACGAGCGGCAGGTTGACCAGCCCCTCCAGCAGGGCTTTGCCCGGAATTCTTGAAAAGGCGAGGACATAGGCCACGGCGAAACCGATGGGGGCAGTGATGAGGGTGGCGCCGCAGGCTACCTTGATCGACAGCCAGATTGCCTCCATATCCTGGGGCGTGAGAGCGAGCACGGTATCCACTTGATTGCGGGTTAGGTTGATGAGGTAATTCTTACATGACCGCCAGCAGCACGCTGGAGGCCTTGAAGATCGCCGCCACTTCGGCGCCGGGGATAATTCCCAAACTGCGGATGCTTTCGCTGGTATTGATGGCGGTGACCGTGTTGCCTCCGGGCAGGTCGACGATGACCTCGTCGTTCACCACCCCAGGCACGATTCGGCCGACCTTGCCTGTCAGGATATTGCTGGCAGAAAGGTTTTCTCGTTTGACGTCGAGGCCGAGAATGATCGACGGGGCCTTGACCATGGCCAGCACTTCAATGCCCGGCTCAAGTCCCAGCCGATTGACGCTGTTGTCGGTAATCACCGCCACCACCTTGTCGCCCCCCTGCAGTGCCACGGTGACGACACTGTTTACCGCTCCCTTTTCGATCGAGGCTACTTTTCCTGCCCAGACGTTTCTCGCGCTTACCTTCATTTCAAACCTCCTCAAAGCCATCAAGGCAGATAAGGCATCCTCCGGACGGCTGCCGAAAAAGTCGATAAAAGCAGCGAACTCCCTTCGCAGCAGGGTGAATTGCCGCAAGAGTTCCTTGCCTTCGCCGGTAAGTGCCGTGCCGCCGCCGCCGCTGCCGCCGACCTGCCTGATGACCAGAGGTTGTGCCGAAAGGTTGTTCAGCCGCTCGACCTTCTCCCAGGCCGCTTTGTAGCTGAGCCCGATCGCCTTGGCCGCCCTGTTTATCGAGCCGCAACTGTCAATCTGCTCCAGCAGCCCGATGGCGGAATGCTCGTCGCCCGACCAGCCGAGAATATGCCGCAGTGTCTGAGACAGGGGAGACATTTTTCCTCCGTTTATTCGAATTTGCATTCAAGATGGCCTTTGGTTTCCGGGCGCGCTTCCATGCACTGACGGTCTTGCCAAGTTAAAGTAATGGAATTCCGTTATTCGGAAACGAAATAACGTAATGCCGATGAGATTTCAAATGAAATATCAAATTGCGTGCCCTAATTTGCCGAAAGGCGAAATTTTAGTGGATTTATTTGAAAATCAAATACATGCCCGTTCATGATGGCGCTGAACAAACGGCCATGCGCATTATCGGACGAAAATTATGACGTGGTTGCGGGAAAATTGTCGGAAAAATACCAAAATGTTATGTCCGGAATGTCCCATAGGGAGTTCCTTTTTGGGGGTCCATCCTTGAGCAAGCCGTAAAAAGTGCTTCAACCCGTGGAGATGGACTCCATCGATATACGAGGCGTAGTGCCTGAATCGCAATGATGTGAGGGATGTTCCCGAAGCGGGATGCCTCTTTGCAGGGGCGAAAAAACGCCCCTGCATGTCAATCTTTCAATACTTGAATCTCCCGACCACCGTGTTGAGCCGTTCCGCCAGCTTCAGCAGTTCGTCGGCGCTAGCCTTCACCTGGCTGCTGCTGGTGGACATTGTCACGGCTTCGTTGCTGATCCTACCGATATCGCCTGCTATATTGCCGGCGACGGCCGAACTCTGGGCCATATTTTCATTCACCTCCTGGATTCCCATGGAGGCCTGGGCAATGTTGCCGGCAATCTCGCGGGTGGTGGCCGCCTGCTGCTCGACGGATGTGGCGATATCTCCCACCGTAGCGTTGACATTGCGGATAACCGCGGCGATCTCGTCTATCTCGGTCACCGTATGGCCGGTGGATAGCTGGATACCCTCTATCTTGTCCTTGATATCCTGAGTGGCCCGCGAGGTCTGCGAGGCCAGTTCCTTGATTTCGTTCGCCACCACGGCAAAACCCTTGCCGGCCTCACCGGCCCGGGCCGCCTCTATGGTGGCGTTCAGGGCGAGCAGGTTGGTCTGATCGGAAATTTCGGTGATCACCTCGGTAACTTTACTGATGGCCGCTGCCGCCGCGCCCAGATGGTTGACCCGATCGGTGGCGCTGTTGGCCCTGTCGACCGCCTTTTGCGTAATGGACCTGGCCTCTTCGCTGCCGGCGGCAATTTCGCCCACCGAAGCGGTCAGTTCCTCGGCAGCGGCAGCCACAAGATTCACGCTTGCCGCGGCTTCCTCGCTTGCGGCCGCGACCGAATTCATGTTGGTGCTCATCTCCTCGGCGGCGGCTGCCACGGAGTTGGTCCGGCCGGACATGCTCTCGGCGCCTTCCGACATCCTGGAAGAGATCTTCGTCAACTGCGCCGACGAGTCGTCGAGCTGTCGGGCATTCTCAGCGATGTCGCGGATCATGCCGTTCATTTTGGAGATGAAGACATCGAACCAGGATGCAAGCTCGCCCACCTCGTTTTTCAGGCCTATATTCAGCCGCTTGGTCAGGTCGCCATCACCTTCCGCCACATCCTTGAGACCGGCGGTAACCTGCCGGATAGGCTGGGTGATGGAACGGGTGGTCAGCCAGGCAAAAAACACACCCATCGCCACCGCGGCGAGAATGGCCGCGAGGATGATGGTGCGGGCGAGCGTCTCCATCTCGTCCAGCTTCTTACCGGTTGAGTCGACCATTTCCTTGATCTTGGAGTTTATTATCTCCTCGGCGGCCTGCATTTTGACGTTTACCTGCCGCTGCCCTTCGACCTTCTCGTAATGCTGCCTCAGGGCCTGTTTGATCTGGTCCATACGCGCGACGATATCGCCGTGTACCGCCCGGAGTGATTCGCTGTTCTGGACAAGATCGAGCCAGGCGGCGGTGCTTTCATTCATCTTGCCGATGGAGACTTCCACCTCCTGCCGCCGCTGGTCGGAGGGATGCTGGAAATAGGAGTTGACAGCGGTATGGAACAGCTTTCTGGCGATTTGCATGTCATCGATTCGGAAGCCACCCTTGTCGATGATCTCCTCGAAAGTATCGAAAAGATCCAGAGCCGTTCCGGCCGCCTCGATCTTGCCCCTTTCATGGTCTGCATAGACCATGAAGCCATTGCGGTATTCGGTATAGGCGGCAAGGATCGCCTCCGCCTGCTGTCGTTCAAGGACAGACAGCCCCTGGTCTTCAAGAGCCTTTTTTACCCGTCCGGTGTTCTCGTCGAAATACTTGAGTGCCTCGTCCCGGGCCTTGGCCTGGACCTCACGGCCCTCGTCATGGCTGTTCAGCAGGAAGATTGTCCGTTGTTCCTTGGCGGCATTGAAAATGCTCAGGTCGTCTGTGATCCCCCGGAACAGGTCCGAGGCTTTCAGGACGTTTTCCAAGGCAATTTCGGCCGATATTCCGACGATGAGGGTGAAACAGAGGACAACGGCAAAACCGGCACTCAATTGAGTGCGTAACTTCCAGCGTTTCATTTGCTCTCCTTCAGATCATTAGGGGGATCGTCGCCCGAGCGGCAGGGCCGTCCGGGCTCTTTCCGGTAATACTGCCTGCATTTAACAAATAATATCGGAGAATTCCTGAATTACGATCGTCAACACAATATGCGGCCCCTTATCGGGAGGCTGCAATTCACAAATATCAGCTGTAGGGCGGCGCTTTCCGGCGCTCCGGCCGGTTGTTCAACAATTGTCTCTGTGCTCTTCGACGGAAAAAGAAAGAAAGAAGTTTCAGGGAGAAAAAATAGGTGATGATGCCGAGCACGATACCGACCGCGGCGCTGCCTATCGTGAGGGGGATGAGGATGTCCTTGCTCATCTGCAGCATGGCGACGACGGGTTCCTTGAGGTCCCAGAAATCGAGGTGGGTTAAGGCCCGGCCGACATCGACGAAGACCTTCGAGACATCGGAGAGGGGAGGTCCGGGCCAGATCAGGGAGCCAAGCCAGTAATTGAAGGTGTATATAGGCGCGACGGTAACCGGGTTGGTGATCCAAACCGGAACTATGGCCGCCGCCCGGTTGACGTTGCAGAGGGTGGCGGCGATGATCGATAGAAAGATCTGGATGCCGACCGTCGGGGTGAAGGCGACGAACATGCCGACTCCCAGTCCGCCGGCGATGGCCTTGGGGGAGCTGCGCAACTTGAGTACCCAGCGGAGTACCGGTCTCAGTCGCATGAACCAGTTTCTTTTCGCGATTGCTTTCGGAGAATCAGTCATCTTATAGAAAGATCCATCGACTCGTTGCCGGTATGATTGGTCTCATCCCCTTGCGAAGACAGGTTGCATTTGGGAATTTCAATGTCCCAGACTATATAACGGGATGGTCGAAAATACAGCCACTTTTTCAGGATCGGCGAAGACCGCTTAAGACATTTCGGTTTCCGCTGAAAGCAGCCTGGATCTTCATCACAAAATCAGCCTCGGGACAGTCCTCTTCCCCGCTTTTCGGGAATATTGTTTAAGAGATGTTTTTGAGCTCTCCGACGGAAAAAATATGAAAGAAGTTTCAAAGAAGCAATATACGTCAGTATTCCAAGCACTAATCCAACAATGACGCTTCCTGTTATTAAGGGGATCAATATCTCCCTGCCCAGATTCAAAATTGCGAAGAACTGTTCCTTAAGGTCAAAGAAATTGAGACTGGCTAAGGCGTAATTGATATCCACGAATACCTTGGTGACCTGAGAAAGGGGTGGTCCTGGACAGATCAATGTGCCAAGCCAGTAATTAAAACTATAAATCGGGACGGCCGTCATCGGATTGGTGATCCAAACAGGGGGGATGGCCGCCGCACGGTTGACATTGCAGATAGTGGCACATATGACAGCCAGGATAATCTGGATGCCACCCGTAGGAGTGAAAGCAATAAAGGTGCCTACCCCGAGGCCGCCGGCAATGGCTCGAGGAGAACTGCGGAGCCTGAGAATCCACCGCAATACCGGCCTAAGCTTCATGAACCAGTTGCGCTTGCCGGCGGTTTTAGGAGTTCTTGTCACTGTTTGAAAATCTGATCGGAAATCGCTGCGGATGATTGATTTTGGCAGATACTTGCATTGCGAAGACTACAGGCGGCGAGTGAGTGGCGGCGGAGTTCGAATACCGAAATTTCCAATATCACATCTGTCTATATACATCAGGATGTGCCAAAATAACAGCCACTTTTTCCCGTTCGCGGACCTGCCGGGCAGGTCTCGGGACTGGAGAGGGATGAAGCGAGAGGCTTCATTTTGAATGATTCTTGCATGTATTCCTGGATATTAGCGATTTTTCGCTGCACAATACAAAGATATTTAGGTTTCCTTCAGTATCAAAAATAAATTAATTCCATTCCGGGGAAAGAATCTATGGAATCCATACCGAAAATTTCCACAATTCTTTATGCGACCGATCTTGGCGAGAATACCCGCCCCGTCTTCCGCCAGGCTGTAAGCCAGGCGAAGGCTCATCATGCTTCGATCGTCATGATTCATGTTGTCGAGCCGCTGAATGAGACCGCCCGGGCGGTCATATCGGCGTACATGCCTGAATCATCGATTGAAAAGATGCAGGAGGAGGGGATGAAGAACATCCTCGCAACCATGAAGGAGCGTATCAAAAAATTCTACGCTGAGGAATGCCATGGAGAACCGGACTCCATCCCGGTCAAGGAGATGGTGGTTGTCGCCGGCAGGCCGAGTGAACAGATCTTGATCGCTGCCGAAAATTATAACGCCGACCTGATCGTTTTAGGGCAGTCGGCGAAAAAGGTCATGGGCAGCAAGGTCATGGGCTCCTCCGCCCGGCGGGTTGCTCGGCTGACCAAGGTGCCGGTCATGATCGTGCCGAATGTCTGATACATAATCCGGCCGTTGCACATGGGGTAAAGCGCTATTGCCTGCCCTGCAACGGAAATGGTTCGGGAAAAAACTGGCGGATTTCCACCCATTTTTCTTAAGTGGATGAGCGGATTGCCGCCGCTTCCGCAATTGGAAATAGTTTCCAATGAAATGATATTAAAGAATTAATTATATCTTCACCAACGGCCCCTCTCTTGCTATAGTCCGATGAACAGGTTCAGGCTACGCTCTCTTCACCCCTTTTTCAAGCTACTGGAACAAGGACCGAGAGACGGGGCAATTACCATCAACATTATTATGGAGGAAGAAAATGTTTCAGACGGTAACAAAGGCATTGGCAGCGTTGACCATTTCCACCGCCCTTCTGGCAAGTCCGGTATTTGCCGAACCCATCTCCATCAAGTTCAGCCATGTTGTTGCGGTTGACACCCCGAAAGGCCAGGCTGCCGAATTTTTCAAGAAGCGGGCGGAAGAATTGACCCAGGGCAAAGTGGTGGTCGAAGTATATCCCAACAGTCAGCTCTACAAGGACAAGGAAGAGATGGAGGCCCTGCAGCTCGGCGCCGTGCAGATGCTCGCCCCGTCCCTGGCCAAGTTCGGGCCCCTGGGCGTGAAGGATTTCGAGGTATTCGACCTGCCGTTCATCTTCAACAGCTACGAGGATCTCCATAAGGTAACGAAGGGCGAGGTCGGCCAGAAGCTGCTCTCCAAGCTGGAGCCGAAGGGAATCATGGGCCTGGCCTACTGGGACAACGGCTTCAAATCCTTCTCCGCCAATACCCCGATCAAGACTCCGGATGACCTGAAGGGCAAGAAGCTCCGCATCCAGTCCTCCAAGGTCCTCGAGGCCCAAATGCAGGCCCTGAAGGCCATCCCGCAGACCATGGCCTTCTCCGAGGTATACCAGGCCCTGCAGACCGGTGTCGTCGACGGCACCGAGAACCCGATCTCCAACTTCTACACCCAGAAGATGCATGAAGTGCAGAAGCATATGAGCATCACCGACCACGGCTATCTCGGCTACGCGGTCATCGTCAACAAGAAATTCTGGGAAGAGCTGCCCGCCGACATCCGCGGCCAGTTGGAGACCGCAATGAAAGAGTCCACCGACTACGCCAACAAGATCGCCAAGGACAAGAACGATCAGGATCTCGAGGCGGTGAAAGCCTCCGGCAAGACCGAGGTGTATGTGCCGACCGCCGAGGAACGCGCCGCTTTCCGCACCGCTCTGGTCCCGGTACATGACAAGATGGCCGACCGTATCGGCAAGGAGACCATCGAGGCGGTGTACCAGGCAACCGGTTTCAAGAAGTAATCGAGAAGCCGCTGGCATGAGTACATTAGAAAGTCATTTCTCGTTTTTAGAAATGACTTTGGTGAAGGTACTTGACCCAGCTGGGTTAGCACCGTAGCAATTCATTTCTCGTATTTTAGAAATGATTTTCGTGAAGGTACTTATCCCCTCAAGGAACGACTGAACTGAGTCCTTCCTCGAGGGGGGTACTGAGCTAGGTCCGCCCATGTGGGGGCAGAAGCAAGAAGCGTTGAGGGGCGGGGGAATTTCCCCGCTCCCTGCCAGGTTCCGGGAGGAGAGCGCGGCAATGTTGAGAACATGTAATAAAATATTGAATCATCTTGAGGAGTTGCTGATTACCCTCCTGATGGGTGGGGCGACCTTCATCATCTTTTGCGCGGTTGTTCATCGCTATGCCGCAGGTTGGCCCATACCGGGGGTGCAGGACTGGCTGCTGGGCATCAACCTCGGCTGGGCCCAGGAGCTCTGCATCATCATGTTCGTCTGGATGGCCAAGTTCGGTGCGGCCTACGGCGTTCGGACCGGCATCCATGTCGGGGTCGATGTCGTGATCAACCAGATGAAGACTCAGATGCGCAACAAATTCATCGTCTTCGGCCTGATGGCGGGCGCCACCTTCACCGCTATAGTTACCGTCCTGGGGTTCAATTTCATCTGGGAAAACGGCATGCACTACGCCGCCTTCTCCCTCTTCGGTATGGATACCAGCGGAATGTTTGCAGGTCCGACCACACCCGATCTCGAGTGGCCGACCTGGGCGGTGTACAGCGCCGTGCCCCTGGGCTCGACCCTGATGTGTTTCCGCTTTCTCCAGGTCACCTACAGCTTCATCAAAACCGGCGAACTGCCCCATCATGACCATGGCAAGGTCGATGGCGTGGACGAAACGCTGGTCCTGGACGAAACCGCATCGAAAGATGCCGATGCGAAAGATAATGGCGACCGGAAGGAGAATTAAGTCATGAGCGCTCTCGTCATTTTTTCCATTCTTCTCGTTTTGATGCTGACCGGCATGCCGATTTCCATCTCCCTCGGCCTCACGGTCTTGACCTTCCTCTTCACCATGACCCAGGTGCCGCTGGAGTCGGTGGCCCTCAAGCTGTTCTCGGGAATCGAGAAATTCGAGATCATGGCCATCCCTTTCTTCATCCTGGCCGGTAATTTTCTCACCCACGGCGGCGTGGCCAGGCGGATGATCAATTTTGCCACCTCGATGGTCGGGCACTGGCATGGTGGTCTGGCCCTCGCCGGCGTTCTCGCCTGCGCCCTGTTCGCCGCGGTATCCGGATCCTCTCCGGCGACGGTCGTGGCCATCGGCTCGATCCTCCTGCCCGGCATGATGAAGGCCGGCTTTCCGATGCGCTTCGGCGCCGGCGTCGTGTCGACCTCCGGCGCGCTGGGCATCCTGATCCCGCCCTCGATCGTCATGGTCATGTACTCGATCGCCACCAACACCTCGGTGGGCGCCTTGTTCATGGCCGGCATCATCCCGGGCATAATAATGGCCTCCATGCTCGGCGGCATGACCTGGTACCGGGCAAAAAAATTCAACTATCCGCGCCAGCCGAAGGCTCCCTGGCTGGAGCGGCTGAAGACCTTCCGCGAATCCGCCTGGGGGCTGATGCTGATCATCGTGGTCATGGGCGGCATCTATTCGGGGCTCTTCACCCCGACCGAGGCGGCGGCGATGAGCGCCGTCTACTCCTTCTTCGTGGCCGTCTTCATTTACAAGGACCTGCGCCTGAAGGATGTGCCGAAGATCCTGCTCAACTCGGCCAACATGTCGGCGATGCTGCTCTACATCATCACCAACGCCGTCATGTTCTCCTTCATCCTGGCCAATGAAAACATCCCGCAGGTACTCACCAACTGGCTGATCGACAAGGGGCTCGGGCAGATCGCCTTCCTCTTGGCGGTCAATATCCTGCTGCTGATGGCCGGCAACTTCATGGAACCTTCGTCGATCATGCTCATCTTTGCGCCGATCGTCTTCCCGGTGGCCATGAAGCTGGGCATCGACCCGGTGCATCTGGGGGTCATGATGGTGGTCAATATGGAGGTCGGCATGTGCCATCCGCCGGTGGGCTTGAACCTCTATGTCGCTTCGGGACTCACAAAGATGGGCATTACGGAGCTGACCATCGCGGTCTGGCCATGGCTCTTGACCATGCTGGTCTTCCTGGTCGGGGTCACCTACTGGCCGACCATGTCCATCTGGCTGCCGAAGGTTCTCGGCATGATGTAGGTTCCAGAAGCTGGAAATCAGGGGACAGAAGCCAGATTGAATTTTAGCCCCCGGCGACAATTCAATCTGGGTTGCTGGTTTTTGGCCTCCTGGTTTCTGGAGAACTATATGTAGGATTGATACTCCGGATTGTACATCAGGCTGTCTATAAACTCTTCGAGGTTTTCGGGCCGCGGCCGTGAGGCGAGTCCTCTTCTGTAGGCCAGGTCGGCCACGGCGATGGCGATCTCCTTGGAGACGTCTCTCGATCTTGGCAGTGGCGGGTAGATTCGGCCGATGCGGAGATCTGTTTCGGAAACCTCGTTGGCAACGGTTCGCGCCGCCACCAGGAACATCTCATTGGTCACCTGCGTCGCCCCACTGGCCATGACCCCCATGCCGACCCCGGGGAAGATGTAAACGTTATTGCCTTGCCCCGGCACGAATTTCCGACCTTTGTAGATGAACTCGGGGAAGGGGCTGCCGCTGGCGAAGACGGCCCGGCCGTCCGTGCAGGTATATGCCTGTTCGGCGGTGCATTCTGTTTTCGAGGTCGGGTTGGAGAGCGAGAAGATGATCGGCCGCTCGTTGATTTCCGCCATAGCCTCCAGGACTTCCTTGTTGAACCTGCCGGGCTGGCCGGAAACACCGATTATCGCGGTCGGTCGTAAGGTTTTTACGGCGGTGAGGAAGTCGGGAATGAACTCGTGATCGTGGGCGTAATCGAGCTTGTGGCCGTTGAGGTCGGCCCGGCTTTTTACCACAAGACCTTTGGAGTCGACAAACCAGCAGTGTTTCCGGGCTTCTCCCTGGGACAAACCCTCTTCCATCATGGCGGAAACCAACAGGTCGCCGGTGCCGATTCCCGCTTCGCCGGCACCGAGGAAGAGGAACCGATGGTCCTTCAAATTGCCTCCGGTGATGCGCAAGGCGGAGAACAGCCCAGCAACGGTCACCGAGGCGGTACCCTGGATGTCGTCATTGAAACAGCAGACGGACTCCCGATATTTCTGCAGGAGACGGAAAGCATTCTGGTTGGCGAAGTCCTCGAACTGGATCATGCAGCCGGGGTAGACCTCCTGGACCGCCATGATGAATTGCTCGATCAGATCGTCATACTCTTCGCCGCGCAGCCTCTGCTGCTTCAGGCCGATGTACAGGGGATCGTTCAGCAGCAGCGGGTTGTTCGTACCGACGTCGATGGTCACGGGCAGGCTCAGCGAAGGATGGATTCCGCCGCAGGCGGTGTACAGGGACAGCTTGCCGACCGGGATGCCCATGCCGTCCGCGCCGAGATCGCCAAGGCCGAGAATGCGTTCGCCGTCGGTAACGACGATGATGCGGATGTCTTTGCGATGCCAGTTGCCGAGCAGTTCGCTGATCCGCCCTTTATCGTCGGGTGTGATGTAGATGCCGCGGGGGCGGCGGAAGATGTGGCCGTACTGCATGCAGGCCTGGCCGACGGTCGGGGTGTAGACGATCGGCATCAATTCCTCGATGTTGTCGATGAGAACCCGGTAAAAAAGCGTCTTGTTACGGTCTTGCAGGCTGATGAGAAAGATGTAGCGTTCGATGTCCGTGGTTTTTTTGCGAAGATTCCAGAGTACCCGCTCGACCTGTTCGTCCAGTGAATGGATCCGGGGAGGCAACAGGCCGTTCAGGCCCAGTTTCTCCCGCTCCTCAGCGGTAAAGGCGGTTCCCTTGTTGAGAGCGGGATCGCGAAGCAGGGTAAAACCCGTGGGAAAATTGCTCAACCGCGTCTTCGCCCGCATCTTCTCGAGGTCTTTTGCCGTGCTTTTCTTCAGCAATGACTTGAGGCTGATATGTCCCAGAAATTTGGTAAGAGTTTCTTCATCGACAAGTTCCTTGTCGAATCGAATCGTCATTTCATTGTTTTCGTATGAAACCTTGTACATCGCTTCACTCCCTTGCAGGATGTATACCTGCTCGTGTCGGTTCCCCTGGGGTGTCAGGGTCCTCTAGTCAGACCAGTTTTAAATTTAAATGATAAAAAAACTACTCCTTATCGGCGTTGTTTTCAATCGGGTTCTTCCGGTTACCCTCAATTATTTTTATATTAAATTGAACGGTTAGTGAATAAATAGGTAAAAGCGTCCGCGTATTCTCTGCATTGTTTTTTATTGTATTGTTTATCAATAAAAATTATATGCAAAGCGTTAACTTGTATGTTCAGGTGCAGGATGTGTGCCACCCGGAGGAACTCCATCTGCCGAGTATTCTGTGCCAATATGTGATGGAAATAACTAAGTAATATTGATTTTACCGACCTGCGGCAGGGGGGATGGAATTCAGGGGGTGATGAAAAATAGGCGGAAATAGACCGATCAGGTCGCGGCTTTTTGCTGACCGGAGCCATGCTGACGGGATCTGGTTTCCGGAATGTCCTTGGCGATGGTGAAAAAGAATGTTACACCCTCGATCCCGTCGGATTCGACCCATACGTCGCCGCCTTGCAGCCGGGTGAGCTCTTTGACGATCGCCAGTCCTAGGCCGGTGCCTTGGACCTTGCTGTCGGGGCAATGGCGTTTGAATCTGACGAAGATATTGCGGCAGGCGTCCGGAGAGATGGGGTTGCCGTCGTTGGTGACACTTACCCGGTAATGGTCACCTCTCTCCCGGCAATCAATGGCGATGCGGCTCAGTCGCTCGCCGCTGTATTTGAGGGCATTGTCGATCAGGTTCCTCATGATCCGGATGACTGCCATGCGGTCCGCCCGCATCCCCTCGACCCTGGGAGGCCGCACCCACTGGACATTCCGGGCATGTAACTGAGCGTCGTATTCCTCTTTGACCGTCTGGCATATCTCGGGAAAATCGATCGGTTCTATGGACAGCGGCTGTTCCTTGGCGGATATGAAGATATTGATCTGGTCGACCAGGGAGGAGAGTTGCGAAGAGGCCCTGATGATCTGTTCGCAGTATTGCCTGCCTTTTTCGTCAAGCTGGTCGAATTGTTTTTTTTTCAGCAGATTGGCCAGCCCGTGAATGGAGATGACCGGATTCTTCAGGTCGTGGGCGACGGAATAGGCGAAGATCTTGATCTTCTCGCTCTGCTCCTCGAGGGTCTGGAGGTCGTCCAGCCGTTCCATCCGCCGTTTCCTGCTGCGGGTGAAGATTAAGCCGATGGCCAGGAGGCCGAACAGCCAGAGGAGGGTGTGGGTGAGGTAAATGGCCTGCAGGGAACTCTTCTCGACAGCCCGATAAGCGGCGAGCGGCAGCGCGACGCTCAAGCCGCCTCGCACATCTCCCTCCTTGAATCCGTGCTGTTCATGACATTCGAGGCAGCCGGCCTTGGTAAGGATCGGCTTTATGAGACGAAGATATTCCTGCTCTTCGATCTTCGTCACCGCCGCCACCTCCTTGGCCCCCGCCTCCAGCTGGTGAAGCGCCTCTCTCTCCCACGTGTCCGGCCGGTTGAGGTGATTCACCATTTTCAAGCTGGTGATGTGGGCTCTGGTCAGCTCGCCCTGCCGATTCATGACTTGCCGGAAAATCTGGGCGGGACTCATCATGGTGAGCTGCTTGCCGTCCGGGGTCGTGATGTCCCTTTCCGGGAGATGGCTGAGAAATTCGTTGGGAGGAGTTTCTTTGGTGACGGGTACATAGACTCCATTATGCTCGCCGGCCCAGAGACTCAGGGCCTGGTCCTTGTCTATCACGGCCCGCGCCTCACGCAGGGCGAGCGACATGGTTTTCTGCTGCTCCGTGGCAACATTCCAGTATGCCGCGATGAAACACAAAACCGTCCATATTAGAGCGATTGTAATGGATCTTTTGATCAATATGAGGAGAACCGAAACATCACTTCGATGAGCCATAAGTCTACTCGCGGCGAGTGAAGGATGGATGCGGGTGTCTTTTGAAGGAAATCATCCGTCTGTAATTACAGCAATTTTAGGGAACGCCCGGTTTGCTGCTCCATCTTGTTATTATCAAACATTTCACTGGAAAAGTCCAAGCTGAAAATGTGGCCCGATCCCGGATCCGCAGGTCCGGCGGAATGAAGAAAAGGTTCAGGCGAGGGGTGTCGGTTCGAGCCCGATCACTCTCGGAATTTTCCGAGATCGATCCCCAGCCGCAGGCTGAGTTTCTGGATAGCCACCCGGGACAGGCCGCTGACCCGGGAGGCTTCCGAGACATTGCCGGACGTGGTGGTGAGGAGCTGTTCGATATAGCTCCGGGAGAAGCGATCCGCCACGATACTCTTCATGCTCTTGTAGGGTCCCAGTTCTCTGGCGATCTGCGGCATCGGCCGGCCGGGGGCCTCGATCCGCTGCACGGAGGTCATGGTAATGTTTTCCCGGCCGCTGAAGACGACCAATCTGCGGATGGTGTTCTGCAGTTCGCGGACATTGCCGGGCCACTCCTTGATGGAGAGGTAGGAGAGCACCTCCGGCTCGATGGTCATGCCCTTGATGTTCATCTCCGTCAGGGTCTTCTCCAAAAAATAGCGGGCGAGGAGGGCGATGTCCTCGACCCGTTCCCGCAGCGGCGGCATGCGGATGGCGATGACGTTGAGCCGATAGAAGAGATCGGCGCGAAAGCTGTGGTCTTCCACCTTCTTTTCCAGCGACTGGTTGGTGGAGGCGATGATCCTGACATCGGTGGTCATGGTCCGGGTCGAGCCTACCGGCCGGACTTCCCCTTCCTGCAGGAAGCGCAGGAGCTTGGTCTGCATGGTGGCCGAAATGTCGCCGATCTCGTCGAGATGCAGGGTGCCGTGGTTGGCGGTCAGGAAGAGGCCCTCCTTGTCCCGGTCGGCGCCGGTGAAGGCGCCACGGCAATGGCCGAACAGTTCGCTTTCCAGCAGGGTGTCGGGAATGGCCGGGCAGTTGAGGGCGACGAAGGGTTTCTTCGACCGATGGCTGAGTCGGTGGATCATCCTCGCCGCCAGTTCCTTGCCGGTGCCTGACTCGCCGTGGATCAAAACCGGGTAGTCCGATCCGGAGACCGCCTCGATCGACTGCCGCACCTGGCGGATGACGCCGCTCTCGCCGAGCAGGCTCTCCTTGTCGCCCTTGGCCAGAAGTTCGCGCAGACGCCGATTTTCCCATTCCAGGCGGATGAAGTCGGCGGCTTTTTCGACTGTCCGGTAGAGCTGGTCCGCGGCAACCGGCTTGGTGAGGAAGTCGAAGGCCCCTAGCCGCACCGCTTCCACCGCCTTTTCGATGGTGCCGTAGCCGGTGAGAATGATGACCTTGGCGGCGGGATGCAGGCGCCGGACCTCGGCCATCAGCTGTATGCCGGTCATCTCCGGCATCTGCAGGTCGGTGACGAGGAGGTCGACTTCCTTGCCATCGAGGAGGGAGAGGGCAGCCTTGCCGCCCTCCGCCGTCATTACCTCGAAATCCTGGAATTCGGTGGACAGCAGCCGGGCCAGGCCGTTGATGAAGTCGAGTTGGTCGTCGACCAGCAGAACCCTCAGCCGTTTTTCCATGCGCTCCTCCTTCAATTGCTCTCTATGGCCGGGAAAAAGAGGTCGAAAACGGCGCCGCCTTCCGGGCGGTTCATCGCCTCGACGGTACCGCCCAGCTCGAGCATGTAACCGTAGATTATGGCGAGGCCGAGCCCTGTACCCTTGCTGACGTCCTTGGTAGTGAAGAACGGGTCGAAGATGGACGGCAGGATGGCAGGGTCGATGCCGCTGCCGTTGTCGGTCACCGTGAGGCGCAGGCCTCCCTGCTTCCGGTCGTGACGAATGTCCACCTCGATCGCGCCACCTGCCTGCGGCAAAGCGTCCAGGGCATTGAGCAGCAGGTTGAGAATGATGTGCTCGACCACCTGCGGTTCCACCCGGACCACCCTTGCTCCGTCCTCGCGCCGGCAGGAGAGGGTCGCGTTCTTCTTTGCCGCCTGGACCTTGAACACCCCGACCACGGCCTCCACCACGTCGCCGATAATAGTCTGGCGGTCGGTGGAGACCTTCGGCCGGGCGAAATTCAGCAGATCGAGCAGCACCGCCTGGGCCTGCCGGGTGTGCTTGATGATCACCTCGATGTCGGCGCGGTGCTGGTCGCTGTCCAGGGTTTTCTTCAGCAGCTCGGCGTAGCAGAGGATCACCCCTAGGGGGTTGTTCATTTCATGGGCGAGTCCGGCTGCCAGCTTGCCCACCGTCCCCAGTTTCTCCGCCTGGACGAACCGGCGGAGCATTTTTTTCTTTTCGGTATCTTCCTGAATCGCCACCACCGCCCTGGCCGCCTTGTTTTCCTCGCGAATCAGGCCGAAGGCGTTGACGATGAAGCTCCGGCCGTTGTCCAGCACGACTTCCCGCGTCCACCTTGCGGTGAGCTGATCGATCGGCCCGGTATTCTCGCCTCCCTGGTCGAGCAGGCAGTCGAGCACGCTCTTTTTCCCGATGTGGCAGGCAAGTTCCTCTGTCAGGCGTTTGGCGGCATTGTTGGCAATGATCACCGAGCCGCTCTGGTCCAGGAGGAGCAGGGGATCGGGGACTCCTTCGAAGATGATCCGCAGGTTTTCCGATTGGTTGAGTATGGAGTCCAGCGCCGCGAGATTTTCGGCGGCGATGCCGAGCTGCCGGCCCACAGCGGTCAGCATCTCCGCCTCGCCGGAGGTAAACGGCGAACCCGCCGGCCGTTCGAGAAAGAGCAGGCCGTCGATGCTTTCATCGCTGCTGCCCACCGGCACGAAGACCGTGTTCTCCGAAAACAGAAGCTTCGGCTGCAGGAGCAGCTGGACGTAATCCGCCGGCAGTGCCGGGGATTTTTCCCCGGCGGGCCAGGTGAAATCCTGATTGCCGGAAAAGGTGCAGATGTATGAGGTTCGGACAAGGCCGAATCTGTCGGCCAGCAGAGGCAGGACATTGCCCCACAGCTCCGGGCGGTTGCGGCTCCTGCGGAGGGCCCCGAGCACGCTGACCAAAAGGCTCAGGTCGCGCTTGTGGGTGTCGTTTTCCCTCGACAGCTGTTCGGTTCGCCGGGCGACCTCCCGTTCCAGGTCGGCGGTATATTCCTTGAGGCGCCGGTCAGTTTCGAAAAGATGCTGGCTGAGGCTCTCCATGTCCTCGATCATCTCTTCGATCTCGTCGCCGCGTTCCACCTTGCGGAGCAGCTCAACACCTTCCTGGTCGTGGAAGTTCTTCTTGAAGTGGCTGGCGAGGGTGCGAAAATTTACCAGCACTACCCGCTGGAAGGTCAGGTAGATCATGAACAGGATGAGCGTCGACATCAGCAGGTAGACGAGGACGTACATGCTGAAATCAGCCATGCTCTTAACTGTATATTGATCGGTGGCGATGCCGACCATGTCCACCCCGCCGATGCTGTTCAGCGCGTGGTCGAAGCCTCCATAGCCGTATTTTGCCACGAGTTCCGTCGGTGCGTCCTCCGCTTTGCCGTGGCAGAGCATGCAGCTCTCGACAAACCGCACCGGGCGGGCCATGACGAAGACCTGCTGCCCGTCGATATACTTGAGGCCCCGCCAAAGCGGCTCGTCAGGATTTTCCTGGAAATGGGCCACCAGTTCCCGCTCCACGTCGTTGGCCTCGAAAACCGGATTTCTGGCGTTGATGGCCACACGGCGATAGACGTAGTCGAAATCGGAGGTATTCTCCATGACCTTACGGGATACATAGGACGACGACATGGCTTCGAGAATAAAGCTGTCGGGCAACACCTCCAGCATCTTCGGGCGCAGTTTGGTCTGCACATATTTCTGGACGGCATCGACCTGATGCAGGACAATCTCGGCCCGCGTGCCGACCTCGTGCTGGAGGGTGCTCTGCATGAAAAAATAGAGGGCGCTCAGATTGACGATGCTGAGGACGATGATGCCGCCGATCAGCCGGATAATGAACTTGCTTTGCAGGGAATACGGTCGGGGAAGGTTCATGAAAACGGAAAACAGAGGAATCTTGGGCTGCCGAAAAATAACGGCGAATCCTCTATCTGTAGCAGACTTGCGGTGATTGTAAAGGAAAAAGAAAACCCTCGTGCCGGCAGAAGGCGGGTTTTTGCTAACTCGAGTTAGCAGCAGAAAACCCCAGTTTGCGGGGCGTGGTCGAGGGGGTCTATGTAAGTAATTGAACACTTACGAGAAAATTTCTGCTTGATGCTGGCACCGTTCTTGATTCCCTGGACCACTAGAATTGTCCAACACCCACAAAGGTGGATAATGCCTCGCGAAATTCTTTTCAAGGCACTCAAGACATCACGAAAAACTGATCCAAGGAGGAATGAAATGACCAAACCGATTTCGGCGCAACCGGACGCCAATATTGTAGTGGATCATGGCCGCAGCAGCTGGTCGGATCTGTGGAAAAAGGAGGATTACCTGGCCATCTGGCTCGGCTTTGTCATCATTGCCGTAAGCCTGACCGCCTATTTCGGATTCGGCCCCAAGGAGGAATTCGCCAAGAAGATAGCGGCGGCCGAGCAGATTCAGGCGGACGAGGCCGCCAAGGCCCCCTTTAAGACCATCGCCTGGTACAACGCGGAGAGCGACGTCAAGAAGCTGAAGGGAACGAATTCGTCCTTCGGCAAATTCGTTTCCCACTGGACCAAGCATCCCGGTGGCTGGCAGAGCAATCCGCTTGACGCCTTCGTTCGCTCCGAAGACCAGGCCAAGGCGATGAACGACAAGGCGATGCCGGCCTACGAAGAGGCGAAAGGCAAGGCGGCTACTGCGCTTGCGGCGGCGCAGGAGGCGGAAGCCGCGGCAGCAGGGGCGGCTTTCAAGGACACCACGCTGAACGAGGCGGCTGCGGCCAAAATCAAGGACTGGAGAGCCGCCGAGAAGAAAGCCGACTCCGCCAAGGGTAAAACCACCAACAAGCCCTACAACTACATCCCCACCCTGATCGGGCTCTGCGCCTTCTTCATCTTGATCTTCGGCGCCGGAATCAAGCTCATGGGCAAGAGTTTCCTGGAGTTCGCCAAGGGATTCACCATGGTCTTCCTGGTGGCCGTCCTGGCCTACATGCTGGGCGGACAGGCGATTTCCAAGCAGTACGGTTTCGGCGCCGAGGCCTGGGGCATCCTGCTCGGTATGCTGATCGCCAACAGCATCGGCACCCCGAAATGGGTATTGCCGGCCTGCCAGGTGGAGTTCTTCATCAAGACCGGTCTGGTGCTGCTCGGCGCCGAGGTTCTGTTCGGCAAGATCCTGGCCATCGGTATCCCCGGCATTTTCGTCGCCTGGGTTGTGACCCCCATCGTCCTGGTCTGCACCTTCATCTTCGGCCAGACCATCCTGAAAATGCCGTCCAAGACCCTGAACGTGGTCATCTCCGCCGACATGTCGGTATGCGGCACCTCGGCCGCCATCGCCACGGCCGCGGCCTGCCGGGCCAAGAAGGAGGAGCTGACTCTCTCCATCGGCCTGTCCCTGGTGTTCACAGCCATCATGATGATCGCCATGCCGGCTTTCATCAAGGCGGTCGGCATGCCCGAGATTCTCGGCGGCGCCTGGATGGGCGGCACCATCGACTCCACCGGCGCGGTTGCCGCGGCCGGCGCATTCCTGGGTGAGAAAGCGATGTATGTGGCTGCCACCATCAAGATGATCCAGAACGTCATGATCGGCGTCACCGCCTTCTGCGTGGCCCTGTACTGGACCATGCGGGTGGAGCGGCAGGCCGGCGGCCGGACTGTCGGAGCCGGCGAGATCTGGCATCGTTTCCCCAAATTCGTACTCGGCTTCCTCGCTGCCTCCATCCTCTTCTCCGTGCTCGACAGCTCGCTCGGCAAAGGAATGGCCGACTCCCTGCTGAATGGCGGTGCGGTCAGCGGCGGCACCAAGCTGCTGCGAGACTGGTTCTTTTCACTCTCTTTCGCGGCTATCGGACTGTCCACCAACTTTCGTGAACTGGCCCAGTACTTCAAGGGCGGCAAGCCGCTCATCCTCTATGTCTGCGGCCAGAGTTTCAACCTGGTGCTGACCTTGACCATGGCCTATTTCATGTTCTATGTTGTGTTCCCGGAGATTACTGCTAAGATTTAAGAAGTCTCCATAAGAAAGGATGCGCCGGGCTGGGTATTCCGCCCGGCGCTTTCGTCCGAACAATTGAGGTCCGAAATGCTGCGGAAGATACAAAAATTTGTCGTATACATCGGCGCCTGCTTCCTGTTCATCTATGTCTTTTTGCCCTATCTGACGAAATCGGTCGGCATTCTCGACAGGATGTCCATCTATCTCGAGAACAGCGGTATCGATCCGACCCGCTATTATTACACCGATGTCGTGCAGGTGAAGGAATCCGAGAACTACCTGAACAGCGTTCTCCGCTAGACTTACCCGCGGAAGGGACGGTCTGCCGGGATCGTCTGCTTCTACCGGCTACCGGCACATGCAGACGCCAACGTCCTCCGAAAACGTACTCTGCCCACGCCTATGACTGCCTCCTATACTGAAGAACGCAAGAATCTCATCCTCTCTCGCGAAACGAAAAGGGCCCGGCAGCTGGCATTCCACGTCATCGAAAAACCGCAACCGCGGGTCTGGATGATCTTCATCCCGGTGTTCTTCGTCTTCTATTTCTGGAAGCTGAAACAATATGAGAGCGGCCTGAATGATTTCACCGAGAACCACCTCATTCCCCGCCGCCGCACCCTCGATGCCGTCTTAGCCGCCGAAGAGGAAAACCGCCCGGTTGATATCGAGTCCCTGGTGGCCCTGAACGGTCAAAGCGACGAGCAGATCCTTGCCGCCAACCGGGAGTGGCTGACCAGGCTCGCCGATCATTTTCGGCTGCTCCTCACCGCCCGGGGCAGCAGCTATGCCGAGATGGTCCGCTCCGCCTACCGCACCAAAACGAACTACATCCTGTCCTGCCGCCAACTCGCCAAAGCCGAAGAGGCTTATGACCTCGCCCTCCTGCCCAC
Source organism: Pseudomonadota bacterium (assembly GCA_023412495.1). The sequence goes on along the minus strand of JAEYNP010000009.1, from coordinate 7,229 downwards.
TATAGAAGGCGACACCACGACCCTTCGCCAGATCACCGAATCCATGGCCGAGGGTACCGAGAATCTCTTCAAGACAGAGGCAGAAGAGATTTTTAGGGTGTCGATTACTTGATTTCCCCGTCGGGTGCGGCCAGGCGTTTTTCCAAAGTGTAAACCAATTCGACCTGGCTGGGGGACTGATCCAGCTTGAGCGGCGAGGGCTGAAGCACGAGGCGCGTGGAGAGAGTGCCGCCGGCATTGAGGTTTTCCAGCGGGATTTTTTCCGTGTAAATGGTCTCCAGTCCGTGGAGAGCCAGGCTGCCGCCTGAGACTTTCACTTGATCCGGAATAGTGTAGGCATCTTTCAGAACGAGGTCTTCCGGCAGTTTGCCGCTCCAATCCGGCTGAATGGGCAGGGTCTTGCTGCCCGGAACGTCAAGATTCACCTCGAGGTTCTGCGGTTCCACCTGTTTGAGCTGGACGCCCGGCGGCAGGACTACGTTATCGCCGGAAATGGCTATCTCGTTTTTGCCGGCGACGGCATTGGCCAGGCTTAGCTTAATCTTGACCTGATCCGGCCGGATCGAATTGATCAACGGTCCGGAGCCGCTGATCTGGAGCTTCACGCTGCTCGTCGAAGCGGAAATGATTTCCATCCCGGCATCGCGGTCCGTAAACTCGACCGGCACTTCCAGACTTGCCAGTGTCTCGACTCCTCTGGCAAAGTTGAGCCAGATACCGGTGACGCAAAGCAGGCAGACCACGGCAGCCAATGAAAACTCCAAAGTCTTCTTCCAGGCCGCATTCCCCTCGGCAGGTGTCGCTCCAAGGTATCTTCGCAACATCCGGTCGAGTTCGCAGGTGTCCTTGACGGCATTGATTGTCCCGTCCTTGAACAGCGTGACTTCCCCCCGTTCTTCCGATACCGCCAGAATCAGGGCATCCGTCTGCTCGGCAAGTCCTGCCGCGGCGCGATGCCGTGTGCCGAATTCGGACGGCAGGTCTTTGCTTTTGGAGAGAGGGAGAATGGCGGCGACTTCCACCACCCGGTCCCCCCGGATTATTGCGGCGCCGTCATGTGCCGGGCTGCCGTCCCAGAAAATGCTCAGCAACATTTCCCGCGAGAGTTTCCCCTCCCAGCGGATTCCGCCATGTATCACCGATTCGAGGTCTTTTTTGAGCGGGAGGACGATCAATGCCCCAAGCTTCTGCCTGGTAAGTTCGGTGACGCTTCCGACAATGACTTCTATCGGCGTTTTTATCCGGTGCCTGTGAATGCCCCAGAAAAACGACTTGATGTCGCGGGTCTGCAAAACACCGGCAATTTCATTTCGGAAGACGATGACGATAATCAGGGCAGCGGCGGCGATAATGGCCTGCATCGCCCAGCTGGTGACGATCAGCTCCATGCCCGTCGCCATCCTCTGGAAAATCCAGAGCATGCCGATGGCGATGACCATCCGGATCACATTGGTCCCCCGGAACAGCACGTAGAGCCTGAACAGGATGTAGCCGTTGAGGCAGATGTCGACGTAGTCCTGCCAGCGCAGGCCGGTCAGGGACTGGAGAAGGAAGTCCATGCGCTCAGTCCGTTATGCTGAATCGTAGTGTCGTGAGGAGATTGGCGTCGGCATCCGTGACTTCGACCCGCCATGGCCCCTTGTCCGCATCCCTGAGTTGCATGCTGGAGTGCGAGAATCGGTGGGCAGGATTGACCGAAAGCCGTTTCACCGAAACCAGGTTGTCCTTCCGATACCATTTATGAAGCACGACTGTCTGTCGCGGTAGCTGGTCGAACTCGGTGAAACACGTAACCCTGCCGAATTCGATGGAGAAAACCACAGCCTGGTTGACCGGCGCCGACTGCTGTACGGACTCGCACATCACGGCGGTGACCGGTTGCAATGCTTCCTGGGCGATGCCCAATGCCTGGTGCGGGCCGGCAAACAGCAAAAAAGAGGCTAGGATCGCGCATGTTTTTCGAATTGAAGTCTTCATCGATTCATCCGTTGTTTTCCAGCGCAAGAGATTTTCAAAAAAGCAAGCGCCGGGCGTCACTGCCGATCATGCGGGCCGGGGGGCGAGCCCTCTCTATGCAGGCAAGGGAAAAGTCTTCTCCCGGCCGATTCCTGCTATTGGGCGGTTGGGATAATAGGGAGGTAAGGTTACGGCAGTGACAGATCCGAGATATCTTGGCCGGTTCAGGTTTTGAGTGAACGCCAGGCGGCTTTCGACCCGCTGCATAGACCCTGTCGTTCGTATTGTGCTGCAACTTCATGCCGTTCGGTTTTGCAAGTCACATGCCATAAACCACTTCCGGCGCGAATGTAATAACTTAAGAAAAATATGCTTTTTCAGGTTCGCCTCGACCCGTTTTCGTTTGTCGTCATTTTCGTAACAGAGCTCTCGATTTGGTAATTGTTGGCTCGGGGATAAGGTCGTCGGGGGAACGTGTAGTTGTCCCTGCCATTTCCGCTACCAACAGTTCGAGCTCATTGGAAGATTTGCAGTGCGAGAAAAGATCCGTCCCCTTTTTTCAATATTCAGGCGGCTGAACGGCTCCAAATGAGTGCGGCTGGATGTGTCTCGAAATCACTCCCTTGAGCGTATATCAAGACTAAAAAGGTCGCGCAGGAGCTGCGCAATCAGCCGAGGCCGGCGCAGCGTCTGTCCGAGGCAATAGGGGAGGAAAGCTTCCCCATACGGGACATACACGCGGATGGACACGCCCGTCCGTCCGGCTAGGGCGAAGAGCTTCCTGGACGGCAGGCCGTAGAGCAGTTCGAGCTCGCACCGGGTGCGGGAATGCTGGAGCTTCTGTAGCGACTGTTCTGCCAGCCAGGCATCGTGGGTCGCGACGCCTACGTGGCTGGCGCGGCCCGCGAGGCGGTCGATGACTTCGAGGTAACCGGCCCGGGCGTCGCGATCCGGGTCCGCCGGATCCGCCCACTGTCCCTTGACGACCCTGATCGACAAGCCCAGTTCGGTGCAGCGCTCAGCGTCGGCGGGGCTCCGGCGCCAGCGCCCGGGCAGCGTAAAGCCGATTTCGGGACCGCGGGCCCCTGCTTCCTGGAGCAGCGTCCAGGTGGGATCGACGGATTCAGGCCAAAGCGAATCAAGGTGCACCCGGAAACCGGCCGTCAGCGCTTCCTTGAGGAGCACCTCTGCCAGCGGGCGCAAATACGAGAGGGCCGGATACTTGATGGATATATGCCGTTCAGGCGAGGGAAGCTTCGCCAGCCGCGACAGTGCGTCTCGATACTGTTCCAAAATCCGGGCCGGAGCCTCGTCCGCAGCGTTCCAGTAGCCGAGGGTCGTCGCGAAGCCGCGGGTTCGCAGTCGAGAGGCCGTCGCGAGGGCATCCTGGAGTTTCGGTCCGGCGATATACTTTCGGGCGGCCCTGCGGGCGACACCTTGCATTAACCGCGACGCGAAGTTTCGAGTCGTGCTGCTCATCTCATGAAAGCCGTCTCTGGTTGGATGAGTCTTGCCGCAGGCATCGGAGCAGCTTAGCGGCGCCATCCACGGCGAGAGCGCGAATGCCGGCGCCGGACCACGGATAGATGCGGACCGCGACGCAGTCATGGGCATCCGGGGTCCAGACCTTCGTCCATTTTTCGCATGCCCCAATGAACTCGTAGCGAGAAAGACCGGCCCTGACGGCGTGCTGGATAGTCTCGCGAATCAGCAGGTTGCCGGGCGAACACTTGCAGAATCGTGCATCATAGCCGATTTTGAGCAGCCAGAAGGCCATGTTGGTGACGAGCGCGATCTGCATGGCCGCGGTTTCCATTCCCAAGTGGAGGAAGCAAATGCGCAGGATTCCGCGTCGTGCGGCGGCACGAGCATAGTCGCGGTAGAAGCGGCCCCGGGCTTCGTCCATAGCCAGCGCAGATCCGGACTTGCCCTTCCATGAGCGGCTCTCGACCTCGAATGCGACATCGAGCAAAGGATCCACCTCGGACTCGGAAGGCGTGAGGATCTCGGTTTTCACATCGCCGAACTCCTCTGCTTTGCGTCCCGCCCTGCGGAGATCCGAACGGCGCCTGCTGTTGAGCTTGGCTTCGGCATTGGACCAGCTCGGGTCGAGATGAATGATGGGCGCGGGAACGTCGGGGGAGCAGAAGACGAGGCCTTTCCGCCCATGCAGGGCACGGAGTGCCTCCACGGCCGGCGAGGACGCCGGCAGGCGGCGCAGCGTGACGGGGAGACGGGATTGTGCGATTCGCCAGGCTAAGTCTTTCAGGCTGCGATCATCCGTCCAGAGGATGTCGCTGGGCTCGAAGAGTTCCTCGCCGCCGAGCATTACGAGTCGCCTTACTCCCGCCCTTTCGTGTCGAATGCGAAGCGGCGCGATCGCCCGGGGCGGCGGAGGAGTGTCCGTGGTGCCTGTGCCTGGGCCCGAAATAGAAATCACATGCAGGTTTCGGATTGAAAACGTTGATGCGCACAGCCGTATCCAGTCGAACTCCTGCATCGGCCAGCGCACCGGGACGCCGGCCCAGGCATCTCTCTGCAGGTCAAGGTCGGCAATCGTTTCCATGGTGCAATCAGCCTTCATTTCGTTGCTCCTACTTCACCGTATCGTGATTCTCTGTAGCAGCGCTCTCTTGGCAGACCATGTGCGGCGGCAGTCACCCCAAAATTCCTCCTGCAGCTTCACGCTGTCGCACCCAAACGAGCAGCATAAAATCGAGTCTACCTAATCAAATATACCTACAAAATTTCTTACGAATAAGCAAAGTATTTTGTTGTCTCAGTGAAAATTTATTAGTAGATATAAATATATAAAATATTAGGCTATTTGGTATTTCACTAAAACTAAAAAATAATATAAAACAGATATTTGTGAATTTCTGACGACACGAAAATGAGAATATGCTGCAATAGTTAGGGTTTATGAATGTAATACATAATGTAAGTTGATAGGCTTGGTTGATTATGGTGAGCGAATAGTTAAAAACTGTTCCAGAAACCACTCCGAACCCTGCTTGGTGTCAAACCCTATTCTCTTGCAACCGGATGACCGGGATAGGGTGATAACAGCCTTAACCGTCTGATTCATTATTTGTTGATTCCGGTTTATCCCGGCGGGTCCGGGGAACAGATGTCCTTTTGTTTCCTCAACCACTACCCCGCCGGTTCATCCCCGCGGGTGCGAGGGACAGTTAATGTACCAGGATTATCTACAGTAAGGTTACGGTTCATCCCCGCGGGTGCGGGGAACAAAAACGTACAGGAACCAGGTTGTATCATTACATCGGTTCATCCCCGCGGCTCAATGCCTTAACCCTGGCGACCATGGCTCGGGAACTGGAGACGCAATTACAGGTGGTCAATTTTCGTTTGTCATTCGCAGCCATTCTTCATTTGTTTCAATCCACGCCCCCGCGCGGGGGGCGACTGATCTCCCGGTTGATCTCTACCTGCTCCATAATGTTTCAATCCACGCCCCCGCGCGGGGGGCGACTATCCTGCCGGGACATGACAAACACCAGCAGGTGTTAATGGCAATGGAAAAGTGTACCAGTTATGGCAATCCAAAAGTGTACCACCCCTTGTAAAGGGGAATAGCCCCGAAGGGGCCCACCCTGGCCTCCTAAAAGTTGTGCAATTTTATTGAACCGGTTTTTCCGGTTGGTTTTTGTTCTGTTCCTTGAAAATTTGTTTAGCCAGCGAATGGCCTCTAAGCCGATAGCTGTGCCCTTTGATATTGACCACCCTGCTGTGATGCAATAGCCGGTCGAGGATCGCTGTGGCTATCACCGGATCGCCGAACAGCTCCTGCCAACTCCGAAGCTCTTGTTGGAGGTGATGATGGTCGAACTTCGTTCATAGCGGTGGGAGACGAACTGAAAAAATAGATACGCCTCCTGGGTCGTTACCGGCAGATAGCCGACCTCATCGACCACCACCAGGCTGGAACTGAGGTAAGCTTTCTGTCTGGTGGCGCCTTCCTTTAGTTTTCTGATCAGCGTGTCCATGGTGGTGAAATAGACCTTGAACCCGTGATGACAGGCCTTGATAGCTAGCGAGATTGCCAGATGCGTTTTTCCCACTCCCGGAGGGCCGAGAAACAGCACATTTTCATGTCGGGGAAGAAACGAGAGATCGAACAACTCCATCACTTCAGCCCGATCCAATTGCGGGTGAAAAGAGAAGTCGTATTCCTCGATGGTCTTCGCCACCGGTAGCCCCGCGGTTTTCATGGCGGTCTGGATACGCCGTCCTTCTCGGGCGGCAACCTCTTCCTCCAGGAGATGATCGAGAAAACTCAAGTAGGAGCTTTTGTTTCCCCTAGCCTGTTCGACGATGGTATCGAGCACCTCGGCGGTCCTGGTCAGCTTGAGTCGGCTGAGATTTTCCACGCCCCCGCGCGGGGGGTGACTTGCCGTCAATAAATGGGCCTTCTCATCCCAGATGTTTCAATCCACGCCCCCGCGCGGGGGGCGACGCACTCATCCGGCGCCCAGCTGCACACAGGGCATGTTTCAATCCACGCCCCCGCGCGGGGGGCGACCCAAAAGGTTTGGTCAAGTCTCTACGGGCAGATAAGTTTCAATCCACGCCCCCGCGCGGGGGGCGACGTGAATGTGGATACCGATTTCGGCAGCGTCGAGTCGTTTCAATCCACGCCCCCGCGCGGGGGGCGACGACGATTGCCCAGCGCTTTTCCGTGTTGCGGCAGTTTCAATCCACGCCCCCGCGCGGGGGGCGACTGGTCATGGTAGCCAGGTCGTAACCGGCGGTGTCGTTTCAATCCACGCCCCCGCGCGGGGGGCGACGGATGTCGGACCGGATCCCGCCCTGTCCGTCAAGTTTCAATCCACGCCCCCGCGCGGGGGGCGACTCCCGCCGTGTAGATGCCGCCGTGCAGGATGATGGTTTCAATCCACGCCCCCGCGCGGGGGGCGACATTCATTTGATGTATTTGCTACAACGGAGCTGTCGTTTCAATCCACGCCCCCGCGCGGGGGGCGACAAAATCAATCACACTCTCAAGTCTCTGATTTTTGGTTTCAATCCACGCCCCCGCGCGGGGGGCGACCCGGTATACGAAAACCATATGCTCAATGGGTAAATGTTTCAATCCACGCCCCCGCGCGGGGGGCGACCTGTTTGTTCCGGCACCATATGACGCAACATAAGTTTCAAACCACGCCCCCGCGCGGGTGGCGACCCCGTTGCTCTGGGTGTAATGGGGATGATCCTTGGTTTCAATCCACGCCCCCGCGCGGGGGGCGACTCCC
>JAEYNP010000116.1 GCA_023412495.1 Pseudomonadota bacterium | reverse complement strand
TGGACTGGTAAGGATTGGGCTTGAACGAATGGATGAAGCGTTTGAAACCATCAACTGCCGAGGTCAGGAAGGGAACATCAACCGGTTCCGGCATCCGGTCGGGGGAATGAATGTAGATCTTGTCCAGCGCCAGCGGCTGTTCTTGCAGGGAAGGAAGAATCTTGGCGAGGAGCTGGGCGGCGGATCCGGTGCCCTCGGAAAAGCGGTTCAAACGGGTGGGGATATTATCGGGGTCTTCGGCAAGGAACATGATGTTGTCGATTGCCATCTGGTATGACAGGACTTCTTGCGATCCGCCGCTGCCGTTGATTGCCAGAAGGATTTCCATATCTTCCCGCAGATCGTCAGCGATGGCGATCAGCTGGTCCTGGATATCCGGGATGTATTCTGTAATCTCCCACTCTTTGAACTGGTCGACCTGATTGCCGGTTAATTTCTTGATTTCCAGCGAGAGGTTGTTGATATCGATCAAAACCTTCTGAATTTTTTGGATGGGCGAGTAGTATGGCGAATTGTTGGCCTCGATGCCGAGCACATTCACGCCCTGCTTGAGGTAAATGCGGTATGGAGTCTCCCCGCCGAGGGTGATGTTCTGCCATCTGGTTGAGGACTGGAACGGGACTTCGTTCAGTTCCGCAAAGAGGACCTCGCCGTTTATTGTGATTCTGCGGAATACTGTCAGGTTCGGTTTGACGTTCTGAATGGCGCGGAGGGTAATGTAATACATTCCCTCTTGGGGTACGGTGAACTCGTAATATACCGTACTCCCGCTGCGCTTCCAGCTCTCGCCACCCAGGGTGTTGAGCAGGAGCCGGTATGTATCGTAGGGGGTGACTTCCAGGGTGCGGTTGTTGACCGGACGAACCGAGGTGTCGTCTTTGTAGGATGGAAATTCGGCTTCGAGCTCGATATAGGTACCGGATGTGTCAGCGAGGGTATTTTCATCCAGGTACTGGTTGTAATCGGGGTAGGGGGTAAATTCTTCGACGTAAATACTGCCAAGGAGGAACGACTGCCTGGTCACGGTGAATTCGAAAGTGTGATCGCCGCCGGACAGCTCAATTTGGACGGGATAGGAGAGGCTGAAATTCGCATCGCGCATGGGCGATTTTGTCCAGCGCACGAGGCGTTTCTGGCGAATGAGCGCATCATTGCCGTAGCGGTCGAGGGGGAATGTATCAGTGGTGTTTTCGTAATAGATCGGGAAAACAATGCGGCGCGTATCTTCGACCGGGTATTCGCCGTCAACCCGCAGCTCCCCTTCAGGGCGCGTGATGAACGCATCGGTTGTGGCGGCCATATCGAACCAGCCCGTATACAGCCCATCCGGCTCTACCGATACGTCAAACTGGATGGTATCGCCCTCCTGCACGAATACGCTCGGTTTCTCGTACATCCGGGCTATTTCATGATCGGAAAGGGGCACTCCAAACGTATCTGCCCGGATCTCCATTGAAGTACCGGAAGCGGCCGCGTTGTGAACTGGAGAAGGTCCAGAGGTTCCGTGCGTGATATTGGATCCGTCCGATGCGGCGCGGGCCGAAAACGGCGCTACCGTCATCAAAATTAATATCACCCCGAGCAATCGCAACATTCGCGGATAATTCATGGCTTTCTCTTCAGGTCTTTCCAGGAATGGTTTTGAAAGGGAGGGCGCCGCGACCACGCAGCGCCCGCCCAGTACAGGGTCTTACTGGTTCATTGCATCAACAGCATCTGAAAGCTGCCGGTTGGCAAACTCCTCAAGCTGCTCAGAGTAGTCTTCGTACTTGAAGGTGCCGTTGGTGACGTTGTCGAAGATGTAACCGATGGTCACATCCTGCTCGCTGCCGATGTCAACGCCCGGCTTGCCTTCCCAGCGGGCGGTGATGTAGCCAGGAACGATCTTCGGCATGGATTCGATCACGCTCGCGTCCAGGTTATCCAGGGCGATGTGGATGCCGGGAACGTCGACGAATTCTTTGTAGAGCGCGATGGACTCGTCATCGAGCGAGACCGGGATCTTGGGCGCAATACCCATTTCGCGGGCCAGCTCGGCTTCTTTGGCGTAGGCTTCCTTCGAGAAGGTCATCCACTTGGCGAAGTTGTAGGATTCCTGGATGTTTTCGGTGGTCTGCGAGATCACGAAGGCATCGAAGACGATCGCCTGGTTGCCGCCGGGGAACCCGATGAAGTCCCATTCAAAGGTGGCGTTCTTGGTCCAATCGGGCACGGCCCAGGTGGCATCCCACTTCAGACCGACTTCCTGGTTCAGGAACAGTTCCCAGGGGCCGACGGACTTGAAGTTCGCCTTCTGCTCTTCAGACAAGCCCTGCCAGGTGTAGGGCTTGATTTCTTCGGTCTTGGCGACGCCTTCCTTGAATGCGGCGGAGTTGTAGTTCATCATCTCGCCGTCGTAGCTGTACCACTTGAGGTTGGGGTCAACCGTGTTGGGATACCAGCCCATGATGGGGAAGATCTCATCCGCGCCGAGCACGCCGTTATCAATGTCGGTCAGTTCGGTCACGGCTTCGGTGAACTCTTCCACCGTGAAGCCGTATTCAGGGGCGTCCATGTTGGCGGCTTCAAACAGGTCTTTGTTGACGAAGTAGCCCATCAGGAACTGGGCATAGGGCAGGCCGAGCACGCGCCCGTCATAGGTGAAGGAGTCCTTGAGGACCTGGGGGACATCGGCGTAATCGGGGTCATTGGCGACAAGATCGGTCAGGTCGGCGACCCAGCCGTTCTGCACGTACAGCGGTACGTTGTTTGCCATAATGACGTCGGGGAGCTCACCTTTCGCGGCGTAGGCGGTGAGGTTGGCTTCCCAGCCGCCTTCACCCGACATATCCACGATCTCGACTGTCACGTGCGGGTTGAGGTCGGTGTAGGCTTTGACGAGCTGGCGGTTGATGTTGTTCTCTTCCTCGGTGCCGAGGTTCCAGTTGGCGTAGCGCAGGGTAACGGGCGCATTGTCACCGGAAGCTTGCGGCGCTTCAGTCATCTCTTCGGCTGGCGCTTCGGTGGCAGCCGGTTCTTCGGCGGCTGGCGCTTCGGTCATTTCCTCAGCCGGGGCTTCGGTGGGCTGAGCGGCTGGGGCTTCGGGCTGCGGCGCGGAAGTCTCGGT
>JAEYNP010000111.1 GCA_023412495.1 Pseudomonadota bacterium | reverse complement strand
GCCTATTACAACATCACATCAGGGTCATTTGCCGGAGGTCGTTTTGTAGTATGGGAAAAAGACAAGCAATTACAGTGCGAACTGACCATTTATGGTTCGGGTGTGCCCATCATCCAGAGTGAAAGGGGACCGTTGTCTGTTCCAAAATGAGCTTCACACCTCAATTTTCTGTATCCGTCCGACCAACCCATATTTTCCATACAAGCCGTTGTGAGTAAACTTGCAGCATGAGAAAATATAATATCAACACGATGCGCGGGCTGTACGAAGAATGGGAATCATCCGGCTTGAGCATGAAGGCCTTCAGCTTGAATCATAACATCAATCCCACCACGTTCAACTATTGGGTAAGATCGATCAGAAAAAAACGCCAACACGTTCAGTCTCCGGGTTTTTTACGATTGCCTATACATAAAGAAGCGCCAGATGGGGCCAGGGTGGCGACCATCACTTTCCCATCGGGGATCAGATTAGAACTCTATCATCCTTTGGAGGCGTGGGTAATCAAGGAATTGTTGCGGTAATGCTTGCGCTATCTCATACCAACCGCTATTTTTTATACCGCACTCCCACAGACATGCGTTTCGGGATCTATTCCCTGGCAGGCTTGGTGCGCAACGAATTGGGTCAGGACCCGCTGAGCGGCGACGTGTTTGTTTTTCTTGGCAAACGCGCCAACCAAATCCGGCTTTTGCAGTGGGACCGCGACGGTTTTGCCATGTATGTCAAAAAGCTGGAGAGGGGCACATTCGAGTGGCCTAAGGGTGAAGGAGCGGCCATTGCGAGCCACCAATTAACCCTTGTCTTACAGGGGGTAATGCTCGATTCGGTGCGCTTACGCAAGCGCTATGCCCCCTTAAAAAGGGCCTGAAAAAGTCTGCATTTTTCTTCAAAAAATAGCGTTTAAAGCTTGCCTAAGGCCATTTTTATCCCTATTTTAGAGGCATGAGAAATGCGGCAATAGACTACAAAAAACTTTATGAAGACTCCTTAAAAGTCATTGTAGCCGAGCGCCAAAAAACCCAGGAACTGATTGCCGAAAAAGATAATCAGATAATCTCCCTGAACTTCGAACTGGACAAATTCCGCAGATATCTTTTTGGCAAAAAAAGCGAAAAACTTCCGATCCGGGAAGTTGATGTCAATCAAATCAGCCTTTTTGATTTAGGAACCACACAGCAGCAACAGGAAGAAATCTCAAAGAAAGTTGTCGTAGAACCCGAAGCGCCAAAGAAACCCGCAAAAAAGCGCGCTAAGGGCGCTGGGCGCATGCCGCTTCCGGAAGATCTGCGTCGCGAAACCATCATTATAGAGCCTGAAGAAGATATTGCCGGATGCGTAAAGATTGGCGAAGAAGTTACGGAAGTATTGGATCTGATCCCGGCCCAGTTTTATGTAAAGCGTTACGTGCGCCCCAAATATGCCCGCCCAAATGGGGAAGGCATAGTAATAGCCGCGCTGCCTGATCGGGTGATCGATAAAGGCATACCATCGGAAGCGGTTATAGCTCAAATGACGATTGACAAATACGTATATGGCATGCCGCTGCACCGTCAGATCGATAAATACCGCAGATTAGGGATGAACATTGCGGCCTCAACAGCGTCCGACTGGCTGATGAAAGGATGGCGACATCTGGTTCCGCTCTGGGAGCTGCTCAGGCTGCTGGTGATGAACCAGAAATATCTGCAAGCCGACGAGTCGCCGATAAAGGTGTTAGACCGCAACCACAAGAACGGTATCCACCAGGGCTACATGTGGGTGTATAATGCGCCCGTTGATAACCTTGTGCTGTTTGACTACCGCAAGGGGCGCGACAGCAGCGGCCCTGGGGAAATGCTTGAAGATTTTATAGGTATATTACAAACCGACGGATATTCAGTATATGAGAAGCTATTTGCCAATCATCCTCATATCATGCTGATTTATTGCATGGCTCATGCACGGCGTAAGTTTGTAGACGCTCTTAAATACGACAAGCAAAAAGCGGGTTATGTACTGGAGCGGATGCAGGTTTTATACGCCCTTGAACAGCAGATGCGCGACAAACAACTATCCTGGGGCGAAAGAACCGTATTGCGTCAAAAGGAGGCCGAACCCGTTCTTAAAGAACTCAAGGAATGGATGCTGGAACAGTTGCCGGCAACCGAACCGTCTTCGCCTTTGGGCAAAGCCCTTGCCTATGCGCTTCCCCGATGGGATGGGTTAAGCGCCTATACCCAACATGGACAGATTGAAATCGACAACAACCTTGCTGAAAATTCGATAAGACCGTTGGCTGTGGGCAGAAAGAACTATCTTTTCGCCGGATCACACCAAGCCGCTGAAATGACCGCAGCCATGTATTCCTTTATGGCCACCTGCAAGAAAAATGGCGTCGATGAGTTCGAATGGCTCAAGGACGTATTCGCCAGGATCCAGTCGCACAAACAGAAGGACTTGTACCAGCTTCTTCCCAATAACTGGAAGAAACATAAAGAGCAGCCCGAGGCTTAATCAAATTATTCAGGAAATCAATACGGTGTTGGTCGGAGGGATACTCCCAAACAGCTTTTTTTCGTTCTTCTGTGGTTTTCTGTTGGAGCAACAATGCGAATTCCACATTCTCAAATACGGTATAGACCGGGAGCAAATTGTACGACTGAAATATAAACCCAATATGAAGGTTCCGCAGTTTGGCGGCCTGTTTATGTGTCAGTGTGGAAATGTATTGCCCCATGACATGAGCTTCCCCTTCAGTAGGCACATCCAATGAACCAATGATATTGAGCAGGGTAGTTTTTCCTGATCCACTGGGCCCTATTAATCCGGTAAATTCACCCTTTCCAAAGGACAGATT
>JAEYNP010000107.1 GCA_023412495.1 Pseudomonadota bacterium | reverse complement strand
TCGGTCATGGCCGTACCGGTCATGCCGCCGATCTTGTTGTACAGCTTGAAGAAGTTTTGCAGCGTGATGGTGGCCAGCGTTTGCGTTTCTTCCTTGATCTTGACCCCTTCTTTCGCCTCGACCGCCTGGTGCAAGCCGTCGCTCCACTGGCGTCCTTCCATGAGGCGGCCGGTGAATTCGTCAACGATCACAACCCGACCGTCCTGCGACACCACGTACTTCACGTCGCGCTGGTAGAGGTGATGCGCCTTGAGGGCGTTGTCGATCAGGTGCGGCCATTCCATGTTGCCAGCCGTGTAGAAACTCTCTACACCAGCCAGGCGTTCGGCCTGGCGGACGCCTTCGTCGGTCAGGTTGACCGTATGATCCTTTTCGTTGACCGTGAAATGCTTGTCGCGGACGAGGGCCCGAGCGATGGCGTCGGCCTCGGCATACTTCTTGGGATTGTCGTGCGCCGGACCGGAAATGATGAGTGGCGTTCGCGCTTCGTCGATCAGGATGTTGTCGACTTCGTCGACGATAGCGTAGTTCAATTTGCCCTGCGATTGCTGCAGGTGTTTGGGCCAGCGGTCATCGCCGCGGCCGGCTGGACGCATGTTGTCGCGAAGGTAGTCGAAGCCGAACTCATTATTCGTGCCATAGGTGATGTCGCAGGCATAAGCGCGCTGGCGAGCACCGACTTCCATGTCGCTTTGAATGGCGCCCACGGTCAGACCGAGGCCCATGTGCAGCGGCCCCATCCATTCCATGTCGCGGCGGGCGAGATAGTCGTTCACGGTAACGACATGCACGCCCTTGCCTTCCAGGGCGTTCAGGTAGGCGGGAAGCGTGGCGACCAGTGTTTTACCTTCACCGGTGACCATTTCCGCGATGCCGCCGCCGTGCAGCACCATGCCGCCGATCAACTGCACGTCGTAGTGCCGCATGCCGAGGAATCGTCGGCCGCCCTCGCGACAGACGGCGAAGGCTTCGATCAGGATGTCGTCGAGCGTTTCCCCTGCCTTGAGACGCTCGCGAAATTTGAACGTCTGTTCACGGAGTTCGGTATCGGAAAGCTGCTGATAGCGGCTTTCCAGTGCGTTAATCGCATCCACCTTGCCTTGCAGTTTGCGCACGTAGCGAGCGTTCGACGTGCCGAACATGGCCGTCACACTACGCTCAAACCCGTGCATCAATCCGCCGAACAAATTACCGACGGAATCCCAGGTCCGTTCCAGAGCATCCATAGCTTGTCTTCACTCTTGCACTAGAGAATCACGGACCTTGCGCCTGCTCGCACTTCCCTGTGCGGCACTGGCGATTTCGGAGACTTGCCAGCACGACCTAGAGATTGCGCAACATAATCCGCTGTAAAAGTTTATTGCTATCGTCAAAATCGGTCAATCGATCTTGTCCCCCTGCCAGGACTGGACCAGGCGCCATGCGGGACCGCGCGACTAGCGAGGCCTGACGATGGGGGCGGGCAAAAGCGGATGACCTTGTCATTCAGGCGACCTTCGCCCGACCGGCTTGCCGTTCTGGCAGTGATCTGCCAACTTGCACCTGGAAAGCAGTTTCCGTTCCGACGACGCAAGCAATAGGACCCGCGGAGTCCAAGTGGTGACCCGGCAAGTACTAACGACCGATATCCGGGGACAGATGATCCTGTTAGGCACGGGGACAAGCGTCGGTGTGCCCTCGCTCGGTTGTCCGTGCGATGTCTGCTCGAGCACGGACCCTCGCGACAAGCGAACTCGCTGTTCGGTCATTGTTGGGCTGCCCGAAGGGAATCTGTTGATCGACACTCCTCCGGACTTGCGACAGCAACTGCTCCGCGAACGGATCGGAATTGCCCATGCCGTGCTCTACACCCACGAACATGCGGACCACCTGTTCGGGCTCGACGATCTGCGTTTGTTCCCGTTCTATACCGGCCAGCCGGTTCCCCTGTACTGTGAACCGCGTGTCGAGCAGCGGATTCGGAAGTCGTTCGATTACGCTTTTCACGACTTGGAGCCGACCCACGCGGGCGCAGTACCGCAGCTCGTGTTTCGCTCCATTGGCCTGGAGCCATTCCAGGTCCTGGGAGCGCGTGTTATCCCCGTCCGCTTACAACACGGGCCAAGATTCGAGGTGCTGGGCTTTCGGATCGGCAATGTGGCGTACTGTACCGACGTAAATGCCATCCCTGAGGCCAGCTACGCCCGACTGGAAGGGCTGGATGTGCTCGTGCTCGACGCCCTGCGTCATCGACCGCACGTAACGCACTTCTCCCTGGGAGAGGCAATCGAAGTCGCCCGGCGGCTGCGGCCGAAGCGGACCATCTTCACCCATATTGCCCACGATTTGGGACACGCGGAAACCAACTCGAACCTGCCGCCTGGCATGGAGCTAGGGTACGACGGGATGCGGATTCCGCTCACCTGAATCACGATTGCTCGGAGGCTAAATGAAAGAGCCCCGCCGAAGGAGGCGAGGCTCTGGTCATTTCGTTCTTTTGAGGCTTCCGAAGACGGCTAGGGAGTGGCCCGAGCTACTT
>JAEYNP010000062.1 GCA_023412495.1 Pseudomonadota bacterium | reverse complement strand
CCTCAGCCCTCAGCCCTCAGCCCTCAGTCCTCAGTCCTCAGTCCTCAGCCCTCAGTCCGTGAAAAGCTCATCGAGGTTGGTCTTGTTCTTCTGTTGGAGAAAACTCAAGAATTCAAAGCAGCTGCGGCTGATGACGAGGTCGGAGGGCAGGCCGATCTCCTCGATTAAGGCGATGCACTGGTCGAATCGCCCGACATTACAGGCAATATGGGCGTCGCTGCCGAAGGTCAGCCGGCCGTTGTGCCTGGCGACGGCCTCCGCCAGGGCGGCACAGTTTTTCGTGCTGCCGGAGCGGGAGGTGATAAAGGAGGAATTGTTGATCTCTACCAGGACATTGCAGGCCGCGGCGGCCTTCGCCACCTCATCGACCTCGATGGGGAAGGAGGGGTTTCCCCCATGGGCGAACACATCCATCCGGCCTGAGGCCATAGCCTTGATAACCGTGTCGGTATGCCTGGTCTTGTCCGCCGGGGCGAGCACCGGTTCGTGAAGGCTGGCGAGGACGATATCCAACTGCTCGTGCAGGGATTCGTCAATGTCGAGTTCCCCGTTGAAATTGACAATGTTGGCCTCTATGCCCCGAAGGATGCCGACACCGTTCATCATCCGGGGTATGACCCGCATGTTCCGGAAGAACCAGATGTGCGGACTCCCAGGCATGGCCGGACCATGATCGGTTATGGCTAACAGCCTGATCCCCCTTGACGCCGCGGCCGCTGCATTCTCGGCAAGAGTGCTGTAGGCGTGGCCGCTGGCTATTGTGTGGGTATGGCTGTCGGTCTCAATGTGCATGGCGGCGAAACGCTGAAGTCGTTAATCATTAAGCTCGCTGAACGGTTCTCTCAGCCGTAAACCAGCTCTCCCCCCGAATATCCCAGTCCGGCAGCACAGGCAAGACAAAAGAGATAAATGAGCAGCATTCTGGAAGAAGTCGCTCCCTTTCTTTTGAGGATGACAGCTACTATCAGCAGTATTGTCAAGATGCTGGCCAAAATCATTTTGGCTATTATGAATGGGTTCCACGAGCCCTGCAGCAGGTGGAGCCAGTCGAGGATCCCGGCCCCGATCACGGGAAAAACCGCCGCCAAGGCAAGAATTGAACAGTGAAAGGCCGTCTGCATGAGCATGTTGTTTTTAGCGACCACCCCGAAAAACGCAAATACTACCATGCCGATTATCATGCCCATCGGCACATGGGTGAGCATGGGATGGAGCGGATGAGTAAAGCCGATATTTGCGAGAAACGTATAGAAACCTTCGATCATGGGGATTCTCCTTTTGCTGGACAAGAGTCGGAATTGCCTTTGATCGCCACGCGATAGGTGGGACTATCTTAGTTAATAGTAATCATTATCATGAATGTAAAGTCAACTGTGAGTCGTCAAAAGCTGATTTGCCGGTTGCTACTGTTGATGGACTCGTAAAAAGTCAGATCTACTTTGTTGTAGGTCTGAAACGCCGCTTCGCTGTACCATATGTACTCCCAAAGCACCGTTTCAGACACTACGCCTCGTATATCGAACTTTTTCCGGAGTCCATCTCCACGGGTTGGAGCACTTTTTACGGTTTTTTCACTGTTGTGACATCAATGGCTTTTTCTTGTTTTTTAGAAATGCGTAGATATCTGCCGCATCCTGTTCGGAGATCTTTGACTCAGGAAAGGCCGGCATGATCGGCGCATCCGTCGTCCTCAGTTTCTTGAGGAAACTGCCGAAGCTCATGTCGAGGTTGGCAATGGGAACGGCACGGCCGTCATCGCCGTTCGGGCCGTGGCAGGAACTGCAGTTGTTCATGACAAACCATTTTTTGCCTGCTTCCGGATCTCCGGAAGGCGTGGTGCAGCCATTGAGGATCAACAGTGAGAACATGAAGAACAATGAGGTCTTGAGTGGTGCGGCCGACATGATTAGCTCCTTTGTCGCTGGACTTCTGGATGGTTATGGTTGTACTTCGTCAGCTCATTTTGCTGTAGAAAATCTCTATGAACAGCCAAACACGTCGTCGGCCTTCTTCATTGCGGCCGGCTGCTTGCCGATTCATTTTGCAGGGCGGCCGTCTTGACTGTGCTTCGCTGGAGCAGCTGGAGAATATCCTTTCGGGTATTGTTCTCCTGATTGAGCAGGACGGCAAAGGGCACCTTTCGGTTTTCTTCTTCGAGGTAGCCGGCATAACAGAAGATGTTTCGCATCGTCCCGGTTTTGAGCAGCACGCCCTCCTTCGGCGTGAGAAGATCGGCATAAGGGCTGAAGCGGTGCAGTACCTGAACAAGCGCCTGGGCCGTGATCCGATTCTGCCGGGAAAGCCCCGATCCTTCCACCATCTGCAGTTCGGTGTGGGGGATGCCCAGCGCGTTCTGGATGTAGTCCTTAAAAAAATCTTGGGATTTCTTCCAGGTCGCAGGCAGTCCTGCGGCAGTTGCGCCGCAGGTCAGGTAGAGCTGGTTGGCGATGAAGTTGTTCGACCCTTTGAGGCAGGCCCTGACCACTTCGGCCAGCGTCAGCGTACTTTTGTAGATAAGGAGGGGGGTCAGGTTTTGAGGGACGGGCGCTGCCTGAAAACAGCTTTTGACGGAGATGCCGGCCTGTTGCAGCTGCGCGGAGAAGAGCTCGCCGGTATAGCGAAGGGTGGGTGAAATGTTCGGGATGCAGGGGAAGGCGGTAAGATTGACCCGGTGGGAGCCGGCGGCCAGCCGGGGGCCGATCTCCTGCATCAGGGGCAGCTGCGGCGTCTGGGCTTCACCCGAGCCGATCCTGCCATCCTTGTCCACCTGTATCGGCAGGGCATTGAAGTTGACGGCGAGCGCAGCGTTCGGCGCATCGTAGGAATTGACGGAATTTTCGCTTCCGGATGTCGGACCTTCGAGAGCGAATGCGCTTTCATCAAGGTATATGTTTCCGATTCGGCGTGACCCGAGGCTGTAAAGCTGACGGCCGATATCGAGGATGGTTTCCGAGGTGAGAAAGGGGTCCCCGTACCCTTTGACATACAGATTATGGTCCGCATCGAGGAAAAAATGGGTCTCGAACCGATAGTCGGCCCCGAGGGTCTCAAGGGCCGCCAGAGATGTGAGCACCTTGATGGTCGAGGCCGGTATAAATGATTCCCGCGCTCTGTATTGCCGGCTTCCGGTGCCGTCGTCTACCAGGTAGCCGCCGTTCGTGATGAGCTTGGCAATCCTGTCCGCCGCATGGGCAAAACCGGGCCGAAAGAGTACTGCCGAGGCCAGGATGCCAAGGAGCAGAAGGCACTGTGATGCCCGGCGGATCTTTCGGCGCCGTTTTACGGTAAGACCTGGAAATACAACCGTATTAGTAGCTTTCATCGACTGACCGCCAGCTGGTTTTCAGTATCCTGGTCGAGAATATCTCCTCGCCCGCAAGTCCCAGTACCTGGGATACTGCCTCAATCGGTTTGATCCCCGGCTGGGCGCTCACCCCGAGTATCTCGATGTGCAGGGCATCGGGGCCTCTCATGCTGAATTCCCTGATCAGCGGCCGGATATCCACTTCGGTAGTTTTGCCTTTGCGGGTCTTGGCCACGGGGTAGTGGGTGGCGGCCATGAAACGCTGCACCTTCTCCCTCTCCATGTCTGTCAAATTTCTTGGTAAAGTAAGGGTATACGAGGTGAGAATGCGCTGCGGCATTTTGCCGCTATGAAGTTCGATGTTTGTCACCTTGAGGCCGGGCACGAGCTTTTCATTGAGGCGGGCGACGCTCTCGGCGCAGCTGCGCAGGGGCTGGGCCAGATCCACGATAAAGAATTCTGCGAGACTTTCGGTTCCCGCCGCCAGGGCGGGACCGAAGGAGACCTTCGGCGCGGGGTTGAAGCCCTGGGTGAAATTGAGGGGAATTTCGGCTCGGCGCAGGGATCGGAAAATCGCCTGCAGCATCTCCAGGTGGCCAAGGTAGCTGATGTTGCCCCGCCGGGAGTAGTGGACGATGTATTTGTAGTGGCCGCCGCCACTCTGTTCAGGATGCAGGGGCTTTTTGGCGACTGGATCTTCGATCTCCGGCGGGGCCTGCCGGGATCTGTTGCAGACCACCGGCTGAATGGTTTTGAAGTCGCAGAGTCCGCACTTCTGGCAGGCGTGGTAGCGGCAGTCGGGAGTGTATGCTTCCTTCTTGGCGTTCTCGAGTTCGTCGGCCAGGAACTGCGGTTCGACTCCGGTGGACAGGTGCTGCCAAGGCAGGGTTTCGTCAAGCGGCCGTGCCCGCAGATATGTCTGCAGTTCGAGCCCGCAATCCTCCGACGCCCGTTGCCATCGCGACAGGTCGAAGTGCTCGTCCCAGCCGTCCAGGCGCGCCCCGTACTGCCAGGCTTTCACGGTTAATGCGGCCAGGCGCCGGTCGCCGCGGGAGAAGACGCCTTCCAGAAAGCTCAGCCGCGGGCCGTGGTATCTGAGCGAACAATCCCGGCCCGGCAGGAGTTCCCGCAACCGCTGGATTCGGGCCATGCTTTGCTCCTCGCTCAACTGGGGCTCCCACTGAAAGGGCGTATGGGGTTTGGGCACGAAGGTTCCCACGCTGATGTTGATTTGCTTTTTCCCCGGAACTTTTCGACATTCGGCAAGCAGCTTGCGCGCCAGTTCGGCGATGGCCTCGACATCCCGGTCGGTCTCGGTTGGCAGGCCGATCATGAAATAGAGCTTGATGTTTCGCCAGCCGCAGGCAAAGGCGTCCCGGCAGGCGGCGAGGAGATCCTCCTCGGTGATGCCCTTGTTGATCACCCTGCGCAGCCTTTCGCTGCCTGCCTCCGGAGCCAGGGTAAAGCCGGTCTTGCGGACTTTTTTCACCTGATCCATGACCGCCGGGGTGAGCGTGCCGACCCGCATGGAGGGCATGGCCACCGAGATGAGACGGTCGGCGAAGGTATCCATCAGGGCCGGCAAGGTCTGCGGCAGGCAGGAGTAGTCGCCGGTCGAGAGCGACAGCAGGGCGATCTCCTCGAAGCCGGAATCCGCGATCCCGCACTCCGCCAGCTCCATGATCTTCTCCGGGCGCCTCTCCCGCACCGGCCGATAGGTGATTCCCGCCTGGCAGAACCGGCAGCCGCGGGTGCAGCCCCGGGCGACCTCTATGCCCAGGCGGTCGTGGACGATCTTGGCGTTCGGTACGAGCGGCTTCTTCAGATGCTCTATAGCGTTGAGGTCCTTCAGGATCCTGCGGTTGATCCGGTCTTTGTCGCCGCGGATTCGGCGGATGGCGACGAGCCGGCCGCCTTCACCGTACTCCGGCTGGAAATGGCTGGGGATGTAGACGCCCTCGATTTTCGCAAGGAGTTCAAGCAGCCGTTCTTTGCCAAGACCCTCCGGCTTGTGACGGGCCAGCAGTTCGCCGATCTCGAGGATGGCCTCTTCCCCGTCGCCGAGCAGGATGGCATCGAAAAAGTCGGCGACCGGTTCGGGATTGAGCGCCCCAGCCCCGCCGCCCAGGAGAATCGGGAAGGAGTTGTCACGATGACGGGAATAAAAGGGAATGCCTGCCAGGTCGAGGATGGTGAGAATATTGGTGGTACAGAGCTCGTACGGCAGAGTGATCCCGAGCACGTCGAATTCCCTCAGGGGCTGCGACGATTCCAGGCTGCGCAGGGGCTGTCCGGTCTGCCGCAGCAGCTGTTCCACGTCGGTGTCCGGGCAGTAGCAGCGTTCCGCCAGCATGTCGTCCCTCCGGTTGACGAGGTGGTAGAGAATCTGTAGACCGTGATGGGACATGCCGATTTCGTAAAGATCGGGAAAGGCCAGGGCGAAGCGGATTCGGGCGCTTCCCCACTCCTTTTGCACGGAGTTGTATTCCTGGCCGAGATAGCGGCCGGGTTTGGTAATGACGGAAAAAAGCGTCTGGTCGGTCATGAATTCCTTCTTCTTGCTTTTGAATAATGATGGACTCGTAAAAACTCCGATCTACTTCGTTGTAGGTCTGAACGGCGCTTCGCTGTACCATATGTACTACCAAAGCGCCGTCTCAGACACTACGCCTCGTATATCAAACTTTTTCCAGAGTCCATCTCCACGGGTTGGAGCACTTTTTACGGCTTTATCATAAATGAATTTTGCGGAGGTACGTTGGGTAACCGCTGTACGAGGTTTCAACGCGGCATGAGTCATTGTATCGCAATTCACCCCGCCGCAAGCAGTAAATGATAAATTTTTTGTGGTGTAATGCTTCTGTCGATGTTCGGGTCAGGATGAAACGAAAGTTGTTTGTCCCGTATCTCTGTGAGTTTTCACTGTTGTCCGTACCCACCATTTACTGAAATTTCATTGACTTTTCAAGTCGGCATGATGTAATCAAAGATGTTGGTCAGGATTTTCTCGGATAAGCATTCGTTTTACATATACAAAACAGGAAACGCCCATGAATTGGTTAGCTGTGCTCATTGGTGCATTCGCCAGTGTCCTTTTGTCTCCTTTCACATTTGCCGAGACGGCGGATATGGTGGAAATTCAGTCGATATCCCACGCGCTTCTGCCTGAAGGGCAGGAAAGCATCACCTTCCAATTGAGCGGGCGGGTGGTGCCGAAGATTTTTATCATCAGGGATGCAACCCCACGCCTGGTCATTGATTTTCCCGAAAGTACCTATGCCGGCAAGAGTGTCCTGCCCCTTCCCGAGAGTAAACTGGTGACGGCGATCCGCACGGGTTTGCACCGGACCCCGAAGCAGAAGGTCCGGGTGGTGGTGGATTTTGCCAAGGATATTGCTGTCCAGCACTCACTTGGCGAATATGTCGAAGCAGACGGAACGCTCACCGTGACGCTCGTCGAGGATGCTGCGAAACAGCAGCAGAAAGCGCGAAAGGAGGTCAAGCAGGCGGTCGAAGAGGGCCGGAAGCCGGCAGCCGAACTGCCCAGTGCGGAAGAGTTGGCTGCCAGGCCGCTGTATGAGAAACCGGTTCCACCGGTTCTTCACCGCAAGGAGACGAAAGAGGAACCGCCAGTTCAAGATCAGGCGAAGAGCCAGGAAGCGCCTGCTCAAGACGGGGTGAAGAGCCCTGAACCGCCGCAGTTGATCGATATCACCTTTGACGACAATTCGAAGAAGGGGGAAATGGTGCTCTTTCACCTGGATGATTTTCATCCCCCCACCGTGTCGGCCGTAGAAAAGGACACGCCGCGGGTGTTCTGCGATTTCATGGCGATGGGCCTTGGGGCAAAAGTCCAGAAAGATATCTCGGTCAAGGGGAAATATGTGCGGCGCATTCACACCACAGAGCATAAGAAACCGGACAAGGTTCAGGTGGTCCTGGAACTCGCTCCCGATCGAGACTATGACCTGCAGCAGGTTTTCTTCAAGAATGACAACCTGTTCGTGCTGATCGTCAATGAGCTGGCGCCCGAGGATACAGGCAACAGGAAACAGGAAACAGGAAACAGGGATAACGAGGTGCAGGAAACAGAACAACAAGACGCTCCGCGCCCATAGGAACTGTCTCCTGTCTCCTGATTCCTCTCTCCTGATCAGGGCATCAGTTGTTTTGTGTAGCCGCGCGGCACGGGCAACTGGAACCGCTTCTCCTCATCGGAAAGCGTCACGCCGACGAATTTCAGGCGGATCTCCGTGCCGTACTTGAGTCCTGAAATGGTTACCTCCATAGGTTGCCGGCATTTTCCCTGGTCTTGCCAGTCGGCGTAGGTAATTTCGGCAACCGTCTCACCCTTGCCATCCTCGAGAATTCGCGCCATGATCTTCTTCGCAGCCGGGTCGACCAGCAAATGGCTTTGGCCGGCCGACTCGTTTTCGTCGTGCCGGTAGGTGATCCACAGTCCCCGGCCCTCTCGATCTTCATAGATGGAGATGATACTGCTGCTGGGATGGATGTTGCGCGCCATGATCCACTCTCCCCAGCTCTTGCTCAAGAATTCCAGCGGCAGTTTGTGGCGAAGGGAAAAGGACTGCATGCTGCCGGCCATGTACAGCCGCTCGGGCACATTGATGGCCTGATAGGACAGATGGTCGCCGGCAGCGGCAAAAAGGGGCTGGCCAAAGGGGTTGGTGACCACGAACTTATAGGCGGAGGGCTGGGAAAACTCGAGAAAGCCATTCAATGCCTTCTTGTCCAGGGCACTCGTGTAGACGAGTCCGAGGTCTCCTTCGAGAGTCTTGCCGCAGGCGAGATTTTCGGCCGCCAGGGTGTCCATAAGGAGGCTGGCTTCGTTGTAACGGTCGCCTTCGAGTTGAGTCGTCCAGGGCTTCACGGCGCAGCCGGCGAGGGCAAAGACCACAGCCAGCATCAGAATTCTAGGAGTCTGTCGGATCATGCCCTTTTTCCCCATCTCTTCGTTATTTCCGAAAATTAATGCTCGTAATATTAAGTATATGACTGCGCTTAATTTTCGAAAATGCCTCGATCTATGAAAAAAATGGCTATAATCCGACAGTCTCCTAGACAACCTGCACGAAGTATTACTGTTTCTGAAGACCATCGATCTTTTCTTTCACCTGTATTTTCTTGCTTTCCTCCTCGAACATTTCGTAAGCCTTGCGGTAAACTTTCAGGGCCTTGGCCTTTTCTCCAAGATCTCGGTAGACATCGCCGAGATGGTCATAGATATGGGGATCCCCCGGCTCCAGCTCCAGCGAGCGTTCCAATTCCCTGGCGGCCCGGTCCAGGTTGCCCAGGCGGTAGTGGACCCACCCCAGGCTGTCTATAATGTAGCCATTATCCGGTTTGAGACTCGCCGCGCGTTCGATATATTCCAGAGCTTGATCGAGATGCACATTGTTGTCGGCCCAGGTGTAGCCGATATAGTTCAGGGCGTCGGCATGGTCAGGCTGCAGCTCCAGCACCTTTTCCATCTTGGCCATGGCCTGCTCGAGCATCCCTCTTTTGTCGAGCAGCAGGCCGTATTCGAAGTATAGCTGGGGGTTATCGGGATAGGCCGTTATCGCCGCCTCCATCAGGGAGATGGCCGCAATATCGTCCTTCTTCTCCTGGTAAAAGGCGGAAAGCAGGGCGTAGAAGAGGGGGCTGCGGCTCGTTTCCGAGGCGATGTACTTTTTCAGGAGGGTGATTGCCCTATCGGGCTTGCCGGTCTCCTTGTAGATCCGGCATTGCATGTAGACCGCCTCCTCGAATTCCGGATTTTCCGGCTTGATCTTGATGAGATGCTCCGATGCGGCTGTATTGTCGTTATCCTGATACGCCAGCAGGGCGAGCATATAATGGGCCTCGGAGTTGCCGGTTTCTCTGGCCAGGCGCTCGAGAATCGCCTTTGCCCTGGCAACTTCCTTCTTGCGGAGCAGAACCTTGCTGCTGATGATATCGATGGCAATTGGATTCTTGCTGAAATTGCCGATCGTCTTCAACTCGTCCAGGGCCTGATCGTTTTTATCCATCTCAAGCAGCACCTGCACTCGGCTCAGCGCCGCCTGTTCGTCGAAGGGATCCTGATCGATGATCGTGGTGTATATCCGCAGGGCGTCATCGTATCTTTTTTCCGAGAGATAGAAGTAGCCGATTTCGTAGGCCAGGTCATTCGACCAGTTGAGCTCCAGCGCTTTTTCGTACTCACGGCCCGCTTCCCGGTTTTGTCCCAGTTGCTTCAAGAGACGGGCCAGGGAGAGATGGGAGAAGTAAGAGCCCCCGTCTTTTTCGGTCAGTTTGCGAAAAATTTTTTCCGCCTTCTCGAACTGTTCCTGGTGGTTGTAGAGGAGGCCCAGCCGTAGCTGGATGCTTTCGTTGTCCGGATCGGTCGCCAGCACCTGATCGTACAGCTTGATGGCCTTGTCCATCTTGCCCTGTTGAATGTAAAGACTGGCGAGAAAAAGCCGGTTGGAGTTATCTCCGGGATCGTCGATGAGAGCCTGCCGCAACCAGTCGCCGGCCTTCTCCAGTTCGCCCATCTTCAGCAGGATCAGTGGAATCTTTTCCTTGATATATTTTGCCGAAGAGTCGCAGATTGCGGCCTTCTCATAGGCTTCGAGCGCTTCTTCATATTTCTGATGGTATTCCGAATGGGTCCCCCACAGAAAATAGAAATAGGCGCAGGAGAGATCCGCCGGATCGTTATCCGTCACCTTCGCCTGAACGACCTGCTGTTTGACCTCCTGGGGTGGGGGAGGAGGTGATACTGCCGCCCTGCATGAACCAAGCAGGCAGCAGCAGATGGCGAGTGTCAGGTGCGTCCAGGTCATGGCAAGGCTGATGGAAACTGTAAAGGTCTTGGAGGGGGGAAGAGGGGGGCGACGGCGGCAACGACCTGCCGGTGGACCTCTTCAATCGAGCCGGAGGCATCGATTCTGCGTATATTGGATCGCTTGATGGCGGCGAAGATCGCTGCCACTTTTTCCAGGAATTCCCGTTGTTCAAATCTGTTCAAGGTCTCTCCCCGGCCGTTCGTTATCCGTTCGATACTGAGCTGCAAAGGCGCTCGGAAGAGCAGGACCAGATCGGGCTCGGGGGCGAAGTCGTTCCGCCGCAGGATCTCGTCGGGGTCCAGACCCAATGCTCCCTGATAGGCGGCGGTGGAAAAGTAGTATCTGTCGCAGAGGATTATCCTGCCTTGATCGAGGTTCGGGTGGAGGAAGTCCCGGACATGCTCCCGGCGGTCGGCGAGGAATAGCTCCAGCTCCTCTTCGCGGCTGTACTGGTGGCGGTTGACATAAAGATTGCGGATCTGCCGGCCGTACACGCCGTCGGTCGGCTCCCTGGTGGCTACGACAGGCAGGCCCTGCTTTTCCAGATGGCCGTGCAGAAGCTTCAGTTGGGTGGATTTCCCCGTTCCATCGGTGCCCTCGAAGACGATCAGTCTGCCCCGCCGCATCCTCTGCTTCATAGAACTGTTTCTCCTCCGGTGATTCTGGATCTGTTGCCGCTGATGACACCGGCCAGGGTCACGGCTTCCGACAGGCTGCGATGATCGGCAAGGCCCTTCCCGGCGATATCGTAGGCGGTGCCGTGATCGACCGAGGTGCGGACGATGGGCAGGCCGAGGGTGACGTTCACCCCGTCGGCAAAATGCAGGAGCTTAAACGGAATGAGCCCCTGGTCATGGTACATGCAGACCACCGCGTCATAGGACCCCGACGCGGCTTTGACAAAAATCGTATCCGGTGGGAATGGTCCTTCGGCGGCAATCCCCAGCTCACGCGCCCGGGCCACCGCCGGAGCGATGAGATGGGCCTCCTCGTCGCCGAACAGGCCGCCCTCCCCGGCATGAGGATTGAGCCCTGCCACCCCGATGCGTGGCCGCTCCAGCGCGAAGTCAATCTTCAGGGCCCGGTGGGTAATATGAATCAGGTTGCAGATGCCTTCTACAGAAAGACCGGCCGGGACTTGCCGAAGCGGTCGATGAATGGTGACAAGCGTCACCTTCAGTCTGGCTCCGGCCAGCATCATGGCAAAGGAAGAGGCGCCGGTCAGGCTGGCGAGCATTTCGGTGTGCCCGGGAAAGGGGTAGCCCGCTCCCTGCAAGGCGGCTTTGGAGATGGGGCAGGTGGTAAGGCCACGCACCAGGCCGCTTTGCGTCAGACGCACCCCGGTTGTGATATAATCAGCCATGGCGCGCCCGGTGATTGGTGTGGGAGAGCCATGGCGAACCTCGTCGGGACCAAGTTTTGAAACCTCGACAACCGGAATGCCCTCGGTAGGCAGTGCTGTCCCCGGCTGCCAGGAGACGCACGGCGCGGGGAGATGCAGTTGTTTCCCGCATCTCTCCAGGACGCCGCAGTCGCCGATAACGACCGGATGGACCGATGCCGCTCGCTTCCCGGCGAAGAAACGGAGAAGGATTTCCGGGCCTATCCCGGCGGGACATCCCATGGTTATTCCGATTATGGTCATAGGAAATCAATGATTATGCAAGGTTGCGAGAACTCCGTGGAATCCGGTGCTCCAAGGTCACTTACGGTACGCGAAAAAGTATAATCATTTCAACAATTATTCGCAAAGTTCAAATGCACCCGGCAGATGTTCCACCTGTTGGCGGCCACCCTTCTCCCTCACTATGGCTATCACATCGAATCTGGCCGGCGCGTCGTACAGTCCATGCTCGGCCAGATACCATTGCGCTGCCCTGGCGATCTGCCGCTGCTTCTTCACGGTCACCGCGGCTGCGGGCGACCCGAAGGCGGAGTCGGTCCTGGTCTTCACTTCTATGAAGACAATGGTCTCTCCATCTCTTGCAATAATATCGATTTCGCCGAGCTTGCAGCGATAGTTCCTGGCGACTATACGATAGCCGAATGTCTCCAGAAATCTCCTGGCGATCTCTTCTCCGGAATTGCCCAGACGCAGCCGTTCAATCGTCATCCCCATTCACTCCATTGAAGCTCATGCGATGGATGGGACAGGGGCCGTGGAGGCGGAGGGCCTGGCGGTGTTCTTTGGTGGGATATCCCTTGTGCCGGTGGAAATTGTACTCGGGGTACTGTCGGTGGAAGTCCTCCATGATGCAGTCCCGCGCAACCTTGGCGACGATACTGGCGGCGGCGATTGAAGCGCTTTTCGATTCGCCCTTGATAAGCGGCGCCTGGGGGATGGCGAGCGGCACCTGGAACCTGCCGTCGACAAGAATAAAATCGGGCAGAGTTCCCTCCAGGTCTTCGACTGCCAGCCGCATCGCCAAAAGCGATGCCTGAAGGATATTGATCTTATCGATCTGGATGGCCGGGACAATGCCGACTCCTATCAAGGCCCCTATCTCCCGGAGATGGTTGTTCAGATCGACTCGCTGTGAATGGAGGAGAATCTTGGAATCGAGAAATTGAGCGTGCCGGCATTTCACGGGCAGGACGACGCAGGCGGCGACCACCGGCCCCGCCAGCGGCCCTCGGCCTGCCTCATCGCAGCCGGCAACGCATCGGTAGCCTTTCTCGTACAGGTGCCGCTCGAACCTGAAGTTGTCGGTCTCGCTGCAGTGGGCAAAGATACCTTTCACGTCATACCCTTACAGAAGCGAGTTGCCGGAGCGAAGACTTAAAACACACCTGAAGGGGCGGCGCTTGAGCGCGCCTGAATTGTCTAGGAGTCTTTCGGATTATCCCCTTTTCCCCCATCTCTGCGATATTTTCGAAATAATGCTCGCAATATCGGTCTTATGGCTGCGCGTAATTTCCGAAAATGCCTTGATCTGAGAAAGAAATGCTATAATCGGACCGCCTCCTAGGCGGCGATCAAGGCGCAGAACCATCACTGATTTCAGGAATCCCTGTGGTCAGTGATGGTTTATTTCCGAGAAGAAATTATGAAACGAACGGGTATCAGACCAGACCGCGTTCGCGAATACGTGCCGCCTTGCCGGTGAGGTTGCGCAGGTAGTAAAGACGGGCGCGACGGACACGACCTCTGGTGATTACCTCGATCTTTTCGATCCGGGGATTGTGCAGGGAAAAGGTCTTTTCCACCCCGACGCCGTGGGAAATCTTTCGCACGGTGTAGGTGGCATTCATGGTGCCGGACTTGCGCTTGATGACAATCCCCTGGAAAATCTGGATACGTTCCTTGTTGCCCTCAATGATGCGGATGTGGACCTTCACGTTATCACCAGGGCGGAAGTCCGGATGGTCCTGCCGCATTTGCTCCAGATTGATTCGTTCGATTATTTTGCTCATAACGTCTTTAGTTGGTTGAGTATCTTTAGGGAGTGATCCAGTTGGTAATTGTTGCCTCGATTTTCTCAGGAGCCGAGCAGCCTGTCAATGATGATCGATGCCGCCGAGCGAACTGAGAGATGATTGTATTCCGTTCCGCCCTTGATCGGGGGGAGTGTCGCATCTGCCTCTGTAATAATCTCCGGGGCAAGACCGTGGGCGGTCCCGAAAATCAGCAGGACAGGCTCGTTGTTCCTGATCCTGTTGCCGAGCTCTCCGTATCCCAGGGTCTTCTCCCGCAAGACCGCGCTGGTTGCCACCAGCAGCGGACGTTTTTCGTATCGTGCCGTAAGGATGTCCACGGCCGAACTCAGATCCTCGACCAGCCGAACGATGCTCAGGGCCTCGCGCCGGGCAGGGTTGTAGCTCGCGCCGTGCCCGGTCTCCCAGTGGGCCAGCAGTTCCTGCACCAGTTGCCGCTGGTCTTCGTAGGGAGTCGCGATAAAGTAATCCGTCACTCCGTAAGTTCGTGCCGTCCTGGCGATATCGTGAATATCCAGATTGGTAACGGCCGATCCGATAATCTCCGCCTTCTTGTTCACCACAGGATGATGTATGAGGGCGATTGAAAGTGTGGTTTCACCCGGATACGTCATTTCCCGCCGATTCCTGGACAGCTCTTACTTGCTCAAACAGCTTATGCCGGTGCAGCAGTTTTATCTCCCCGGCCGTAAATGTCTCTTTCTTCAGCAGTTCCGGTCGTCTTTCAAGCGTCCGGAGGATCGAGGCGATGAATCTGTATTCCTCGATTTTCTCATGGTTGCCGGAGAGCAGCTCGTCCGGAACCTCGATGTTGTTGAAGACCCGCGGTCTCGTATACTGCGGGTGCTTCAACAGATTCCTGCTGAAAGTATCCTTTGCGGCCGAATCGGCACAGCCGAGAACGCCGGGAAGAAGCCTCGTCACCGAATCGATAATCACCATGGCCGCCAGTTCACCGCCGGTCAGGATGAAGTCTCCGATGGAGATTTCGTCATCCACATACTCGGCTCTGAACCGTTCGTCAACTCCTTCGTAGCGTCCGCACACCAGGATAAGGTGTTTTTCCTTCGCCAGTTCCTCGGCTACGTCCTGGGTATACATACGTCCCTGGGGGGTGAGGAGGACGACCCTGGCCGAAGGGGCGGCCGCTTTTCTCTCTTCCACCGCCAGCGCCAGGGGCTCGGGCTTCATCACCATGCCTTCCCCCCCGCCGAAGGGCCGATCGTCGGTCATGGCCTGGGGGCCTTCCGCAAAATCCCTGATATTGACGATGTGGGTATGGATTACTCCCTTGGTGCTTGCCCGTCTCAGAATCCCTTCCTTGAGCGGCGATTCGAAGAGATCGGGAAAAATTGTCAATACATCGAAGATCATCACGGCAGCCGTGCCACCATCAAGAGCCGGCGTTGAGCTCCAGCAATCCCGGAGGAGGGTCAATGATCAGTCCTTCGGCGGTGTCCCCGACAATGATTTCTTTTGTCGCCGGTATCAGGATTTCCTCATCCGAATCCGGCTTCTTCAGCACCAATACATCCTGTAGACCGTTCCGGAATATATGCCGCACCTTGCCGAGATCCTTTCCGGTGGCATCGACGGCCGCCTTACCGATGTACTGGTACCAGTAAAACTCTCCCTCCGAAATCTCCGGCAGATCGGCTTTGGCCAGCAGCACCCCCCGGCCCTCTATCGCTTCCGCCTGATCGCGATTGGTGACGGAGGCAAATTGCACAATGGCAAGTTTACCCTGGCTCCGGCTACGAAGCACGGACAAGGGCCCGAACAGCTCTCCCCGCAGATCGATCAGGAATAATTCTTTATAGCTCCGGATATTTTCCGGCTGGCCGGAATGGAGCAATACCTTCACCTCTCCTCGCAAACCATGAGCCCTGGCAACCTTTCCAAGAAACAAATACTCGTCTGCAGGGTACTGAAAATCTTCGACCATCAGGCTCTTGCGGCTATTCGACAATTTCCAGCCTGGCCTTTTTTTCCGCCTTGGCAGCCGCAGCTGAAAGCAGACAGCGCAATGCCCGGGCCGTCCTTCCCTGCTTGCCGATCACCTTTCCCAGATCTTCCGGAGCTACGGCCAATTCAATGGTCACGCTCTCCCCGTCATCGGTCCTGGTGACCTTCACTGCATCCGGTTGGTCAACCAGCGACCGGGCGATAGCCGCTATGAGCTCTTCCATCGCTACTGAACGGATGCTGTAGCTTTTTTGATCAGGCTCTTGACGGTGGAAGTAGGGAGTGCCCCCTTGCTCAGCCATTCCTGGAGCTTGGCATTGTCGATAGAAATTGCCGCCGGATTCTGGAGCGGATCGTAAGTGCCCACCACATCGAGAAATTTACCGTCGCGCTTGTTCTCGCTGTTGGCAACGATAATACGATAAAATGGTTTCTTTTTCCTGCCAAGTCTGGTCAATCTGATACGTACTGCCATTCCGGTTAGTCCTCCGGTTGATGTCTCTGGTGATCCTCGTGTCCGAGGAGTTAGTTCCTTCTCATGCCCTTGGGCAATTTTCTACGCTTGATGCCGGATATCGCCCCCGGTTTGCCGCTGATTTTTTTCATCATTTTCAGCATTTCCGAGTAGCTTTTCAGCACCCTGTTGACGTCGGCGACCGTCGTTCCCGAACCGGCGGCAATGCGCATCCGTCTCGAGGGGTTGATGATCTGGTGGTTTCTTCTTTCCTTGATGGTCATCGAACGGATGATCGCTTCCGTCTTTATCAGCTCCCTCTCATCAGGCTTCGGGACATCCTTCAGTTGTCTCAGCTTATTGATGCCGGGAACCATGTCGAGGATCTTTTCCAGGGAGCCCATCTTCTTGATCTGCTGGATCTGGTCGAGAAAATCTTCGAGTGTGAATTGGTTCCGCTTAAGCTTATTGGCGATCTTCTCGGCTTCGGCCTTGTCGACGACTTTTTCGGCCTTTTCGATAAGGGTGAGGATATCACCCATGCCCAGGATACGCGAGGCGACCCGTTCCGGGTGAAAGACCTCCAGAGCATCGAGGCTTTCGCCGACGCCGACGAATTTGATGGGTTTGCCGGTAACGCTCTTGATGGAGAGGGCCGCACCGCCGCGGGCGTCGCCTTCCATCTTGGTGAGGATGATGCCGGTGATCTCGAGATCCCGGTTGAACTTTTCGGCCACGGTCACCGCATCCTGACCGGTCATGGCGTCGGCGACAAAAAGTATCTCCGTCAGCGGAATGGCCGACTGGATCTCCTTCAGCTCATCCATCAACGCCTCATCGATATGGAGGCGGCCGGCGGTGTCGATGATGAGGGTGTCGCAATTTTTGAGAGCCGCCTCGCTCAATGCCTGGCGGCAGATATCCACCGGCTTGGTGGCGGAGGTCGAGGGGTGAACCGGGATCTCCAGCCGGGAACCGAGCACCTGCAGCTGCTCGATGGCCGCGGGGCGATAGATGTCCGCAGGCACGAGATATGGTCTGCGACCCTTTTCTTTGAGCTGTTTGGCGAGCTTGCCCGAGGAGGTCGTCTTGCCGGAGCCCTGCAGGCCGGCCATCATGATCACGACCGGCTGGCGCCCGTCAAGCTTGATCTGCTGGGCGGTGCCGCCTAGCAATTCAACCAGTTCCTCGTGAACGATTTTGATTACCTGCTGCCCGGGAGAGAGACTTTTGGAGACTTCCCGGCCGACGGCCTTGTCTGTGACGGCTGCGATAAAGTCCTTGGCGACCTTGAAGTTGACATCAGCCTCGAGGAGGGCACCACGAACTTCCCGGAGTGCCTCTCTGATGTTCTCTTCGTTAAGTTTGCCATGGCCTCGGAGTTTCTTGAAAACTCCCTCAAGCCTGTCAGTTAGATTCTCAAACATGATTCGTCAGTTCTCTATCGTCCCAGGTGGCGGGTTCAGGGAAGATCGTACCCAGCCTGGCCGAAAATAAAACAGAAAAAGACCGATGATTACGGGCCAAACCTAAATAGTAACCAATGCGGCTGAACATAAAAAGATAAGAAAAATACTGTGTATCGAAAAGGATGTCAAGCAGGGATCCTAAGGAGCTGAAAAATAGCGTAGATGTAAGTCAGTTGCGCAGGACGGTACTGTCAGTTTCTCGGGCGAAACCCATGGAGAAAAAGATAGTAAGGGATCGACGGCCAAAAAAACAACACCACGACGACCCAGATAAAGCGCACATTGGGGTTGCTGAATCGACGCAGAAATATATCCCGCAGGACAATAAACATCAGGCCGGCGTTGACGAAGATGCCCAGAAGGCAGGCAGCGAGAAGCCGATCGAGTTGGCGTAGCTCGGGGAAGATCAGAATTACGCTCACAAGGCAAAGGGCAAAGACGATGGCCGATATCGAGCAGATTTTTTCCCAGATATTCATGGTTGTCCCGCAAACGCCAAGTCTCATCGAACCAGCAAGTTGAGATTCAAAAAAAATCACATTTTAAGTTATTAGCCAAAAGAGGTCAACTGGGAGATGGAAGACCGGCTGGTTGAAAGGTCTTCAAAGGAGACCAATCAATAACTAAGATGTGCAGCTTTTGCCGCCAGTTCACAGAGGACGTGGAAGAGTGAAACTGGCAATAATTAGCCCAACGACAATTTCTCTTTCTGGGAAGCAAGTTACCTCCGCAGATCCTGAAAAAGTGCATTAAGACGGCAGGATAATCATTACTTTTGGGAAATCTGTTGTGATATCAGCAGAATTAGGAGATCCAAACAAATGAATAACGAATGTCAGAGGATCAGGTTTTTTGTCTTGAGTAATACTTTGAATTCTGATAAATAAAATTGATATGCAAACCGACCAGTTTCCAAAAAAGTTTTTGCAATTTCAATTTTCAGCGTAACGTGTCGAGAGAAAAAGCCTTGCGCAGCCCAATCAAAACTATCAAACAAAAGGAGGTGAAAGGGTGCAAAAGTTCAAAAAATGAATTGGCAATTCATTGTGATGGATTCAGATGCTCGTTTTGGATGGACGTTGCAGTGCGAGGAAAGGGGTCAGGGCTAGTGTGAGGGCGAGCAACTGACAATGTCATAATCACCACAAAAAGAAGGAGATACAGATGTCTCAACAGAACCAATCAGTTCCGGCACAAGCTTGGGTTACGGTTTTTGCCGGTATGGCAATAAACCTCTGTCTTGGTATTTTATATGCTTGGAGTATCTGGAAATCTGCCCTGGTGAATGTGGATAAGGCCGGTCAGGTCATGACCGGTGTCAATGAGGGGTGGGTTTACCTGAACAACGCACAGGCATCAACTCCGTTTTCTCTTTGTGTCATAATCTTTGCTCTGCTGATGATTCCCGGCGGACGAATCCAGGATAAAATCAGCCCCAGGTTCGGGGCGACTCTCGGTGGCTTGACCCTTGCCGCAGGCTGTATTCTCGCAGGGGTGATGAAAAGCTACATCGGGGTTATCATCGGATTTGGTATCCTGGGTGGTATCGGCATGGGCATAGGGTACGCAGCACCTACTCCGGCTGCTCTTAAGTGGTTCGGCCCGCACAAGCGGGGTCTGATTGCCGGTATCGTTGTTGGTGGATATGGCGGCGCCGCTTTGTATATCGGCGGGCTCGGCCAATATCTCATTGACAAGTTTGGAATTTCCGGCAGCTTTATTGGACTTGGAACCTTCTTCGCCATTATCGTTGTTATCGCAGGCCAATTGCTGAAAACTCCACCGGAAGGCTACAAGCCGCCTGTGCTGGCGGGTGCTAACGTCGCGACTGCCAATTCAACGATAACCAACTGGGAGCCGGGCGAGGTGCTCAAGACCTGGCAGTTCTATGCCCTGGTCATCATGTTCATTCTCACTACCCAGTCGGGTCTGCTGATTATTGCCAACGCCAACGGCCTGCTGGCAAAAGCCGCAAAGGATATGCCGTTTTTTGCCGCGAATGCGTGGATCATCGTTTCCTTCGGCGGACTGGTCAATGCCATGGGTCGTGTAGGCACTGGTTTCTACTCCGATAAGATCGGGCGTCTCAATGCCTACTGTCTGAACTGCGCCGTCTCCGCCTTGTGCCTGTTCTCCCTGCCTTACATAATCTCGACCAATAGCGTATTCCTGCTCTTCCTGGCGGTTGGTATCGCGTATTGGCAATACGGCGGCGGTCTTTCTCTGATGCCTTCTTTCACCGCTGATTTTTATGGTCCCAAAAATCTGGGTATGAACTACGGGTTGGTTTTCATTGGCTGGGGGCTTGGCTTCTTCATGGCAAGACTTGGTGGAACCATTGAAGATATCACCGGGAGTCTGGCATATGCCTTCTATATCTCAGGCGCTCTGCTGGTGGCTGGTGTCATTCTGGCCAAACTGACCAAGCGCCCGATGCACTCTGAAGAGATTCATGGCACAAAGGCGGTCGCGTAAGTTCTCGTAACCTCAAATCAGGTGGAGAAGGCCTTGCCGCAGGGGGCTGAGCTTTCTCCTAATTTTATATAAATCAATGGACAAGGAGTGATTTTCATGAGTGAGAAAAATATCGTCGAAACTTCGGAAGCTGAAATTGCGGTTCATTGGCAGGAAGAGAACTACTATTATCCGCCGCCAAGTTTTATCGGTCAGGCCAATCTTACAGACCCGGCTGTTTTCGAACGTTTCAAGCTAGAGAATTTCCCCAATTATTATACTGAGTTCGCTGAAATGCTCACCTGGTATAAATATTGGGACGAAGTGCTCGATACCAGTGACGCTCCCTGCTTTAAATGGTTCAAGGGCGGCAAGATCAACGCCAGTTACAACTGCATCGACAGGCACCTTGCCACAAACAGGAACAAGACCGCCATCCATTTCGTCCCCGAACTCGAAGAGGAGAGGGTGGATCATATCACCTATCAGGAGCTCTATGTAAGGGTCAATGAATTTGCCGCACTCTTACGTGACAAGGCCGGCCTGAAACGGGGCGACAGGGCCACGATCCATATGCCGATGTCGGCCGAGCTGCCGATCAGCATGCTCGCCTGCGCCCGCCTCGGCGTCATCCATTCTGTAGTTTTCGGTGGCTTCTCCGCCAGCGCCTGTGCCGACCGCATAGTCGACTCCAACAGCCGGGTGCTGATCACCATGGATGCCTATTACCGCGGCGGCAAGCTCCTCGATCATAAATCCGTGGACGACGAGGCCTGCGTGCTGGCGGAAAAAGACGGCCAAAAGGTCGATATGATGCTGGTGTGGCAACGGTATCCCGGCAAGATGTCGTCCTCGACACCCATTGTCGATGGCCGCGACGTAATCGTCAATCAGGAAGTCAAGAAATACTACGGGGCACGGATCGAGCCCGAGCAGATGCTAGCCGAGGAGCCGCTCTTCTTGATGTACACCAGCGGCACTACCGGCAAACCCAAGGGCGCCCAGCACGGCACCGGCGGCTATCTCGCCTATGTCACTGCCATGTCCAAGTACATTCAGGATATCCATCCCGAGGATGTATACTGGTGTATGGCGGACATCGGCTGGATCACCGGCCACAGCTTCATCGTCTACGGACCGCTCGCCCTGTGCGCCTCGACGGTCATTTATGAGGGTGTGCCGACCTATCCAGACGCCGGACGGTCCTGGCGGATCTCCCAGGACCTTGGCGTCAATATCTTCCATACCGCGCCGACCGCCATCCGGGCGCTACGCAAGGTCGGGCCGGACGAGCCGAAGAAGTATAATTTCCAGTTCAAGCACATGACCACTGTCGGTGAGCCCATCGAGCCGGAGGTCTGGAAATGGTATGAGAAGGAGGTCGGTAAGGGCAAGGCGGTCATCGTCGACACCTACTGGCAGACCGAGACCGGCGGTTTCCTCTGCTCCACGGTGCCGGGCATCCAGCCCATGAAACCCGGCAGCGCGGGACCGGGCGTACCCGGTATCCATCCCATCATCTTCGATGAGAACGGCAACGTCATTCCGCCGGGAGCAGGCAAAGCCGGCAACATCTGCATCCAGAATCCGTGGCCGGGCTGCTTCCAGACTATCTGGGGCAACAGGCAGAGGTTCGTCGATACCTATTTCGGCATGTACAATAAGAACCCGAACAGCAAGGACTGGAGGGATTGGCCGTATATGACCGGCGACGCCGCTGTCATGGCCGCCGACGGCTATGTCAGGGTATTGGGCCGAATCGACGACGTCATCAACGTCTCCGGCCATCGTCTCGGCACCAAGGAGATCGAGTCAGCGGCGCTGACCGTGGAGGAAGTCGCCGAGGCGGCTGTCGTCCCGGTCAGTCACGAGATCAAGGGCAAAGAGCCCGAGCTGTATGTCTCGCTCAAGCCGGGTTACGAAGCGTCTCCCGAGATCCAGAAGAAGGTGGCCGATGCCATCACCTTTCAGATCGGCAAGATCGCCAAGTGCAAGAATGTCTGGATCGTACCCGACATGCCGAAGACCCGCTCGGGCAAGATCATGCGCCGGGTTCTCGGAGCCATCTCCAACAAGGGCGATGTCGGCAACGTCATGACCCTTGCCAATCCGGAAGTCGTCGAGCAGATCAAGAAGATGGTCGGTTGATCATTTGAGTCGACGTAACTGAAGGAAGCTGTAGAAAAAGTGGTGGGCCTCTGGTCTCACCACTTTTTTTCTTCATATCGATTGCTGCAGAAGATACACTGGCAGGGCTTAGCCATCCAGATGAGGAGGAAGGATGACCGATTTCCATTTGCCATATCTCACCAATTATGCGCAGCCGGTGGTCGAGGATCTTGTAATTTTCTGTGTCGCGATGCTGATCGCGATCCTGGTCAGCGCGGAGGGACAGGCGTTTGTCGCAACCCTGTTGGGAGATTCGCGGCGAAATCCCAAGGATCGCTTGCACTTCAATGTCTTCTTGCATATGAGTCCCTTGGGGACTCTGAATTTTTTTGTCGCTGGTTTTGGTTGGGCCAAGCAAGTCGATATCGATGCGACGAAATTCAAGAATCCCCGGCTCTATCTCATTTTGAGTCGGCTGTCTGGCCCTGTCGCCAATCTGCTCATGGCAAATATCGCCGGCAGCATCAATTGGATTCTCGGCCGGTACGGCGTCGTCGACCAGGTTTTTGCCACCATCGTGGTGGTTAATGTCACCATGGCCGTATACAGCCTTTTGATTGTTCCCCCTTTACCGGGCTCCGCCTTCGTTTACGCATTGCTGCCGGAAAGCGGCTTTACCCAAGCCCTGAAAAAACACCTGCGCCAGTTGGGCCCCGTTCTCATTGTCGGCACCTTCCTCTTGATACGGCTCAATGACTGGACGGGAGTCAGTTCCCTCTTCTCCCCGGTGGTAAGCGCAGTGACCGAGGTCATCCTGAATTTTTAAAATTGATGGACTCGTAAAAAGTTCGATCTACTTCGTTGTAGGTCTGAAACGGCGCTTCGCTGTGCCAGATCTACTACCAAAGCACCGTTTCAGACACTACGTATCGAACTTTTTCCAGAGTCCATCTCCACGGGTTGGAGCATTTTTTACGGCTTTATCAAAATTAGAAGTAATTTTAGAATTTTTTATACAGAAAATTATTTCGTGGAAGGTACTTGTCCCCACTGTGGGGAGTACAAGCCTTGGGGTGCGGGCATCAGCCCGCAAGAGTACCTTGAAAATGCGAGGAACCGAAGCGTAAAGACGGCGGCTCACCCTGAAGCGTCAGAGTGAGCGGGTTGTAGCGGCGCAGGTTTCCGGTCATTCGGCCAGCTCGTTGAAACGGCAGGAGAGGATGAGATCGCCGTCCTCATACTGGGTCCGCACCTTGTAAGGCAGGGTTTTGAAAAGGTTGATCATTGCCTTGTTGCTGGGGAAGGTGTAGGCGATCAGCCCGGCGATGCCGTTTACCCTGGCGACCGCCGCCAGTTTTTTCAAGAAGAACGACCCTATCCCCTTGCCCTTGTAATCCTCGCTGATGGAAAAGGCCACCTCGGCCATATTCTGATCCGGCAGCTTCATGCATTCGGCAACGCCGATCACCCGGCCGAAACCAAACTCCCCTACAACAGCCATGAGTGTCAGATCATTGACATAATCAGTGTGGCTGCGACTTTCCATCTCGGCTCTGGCAAAGATCGTCTTCTGGCAGAAGAATCTCGACAGGACATCCTCCTTCGGCAGGCTGTAGTAATGTTCCTGGATACGGCGATCGTCGACCGGCTTGGAGGGGCGAATAGTTACTTTTTCGCCGTCGATGTAGAGGGTCTCTTCCAACTGCACCGGATAGACGGCTTTGGACGCCTCGCCAAGGGTCCGCTCGGCCCCGATGAAGCCGCGTTCCTTGGCCGCCTCGAAAAGCTGTTCACGGAAATCCGGATGGGCGATGCTGATCATGGCGATGACCCTCTCCTGGATGCTTTTGCCGAACAGATTGACCGCCCCGTATTCGGAAACGACATAGTGCACGTCGGCGCGGGGCACGACTGTCACGGTATCGTTGAGATACGGGACGATATTGGATACAGGGCCATTTTCCGTCTCGGAGGTGGAAAAAATCATGATGATGGATTTTCCGCCCTGGGAGCGCCGTGCGCCCCTGACAAAATCCGGAATACCCGAAACGCCGGCAAACCTTGTCGCCGCAGAGGCCTCGGCGGAAACCTGGCCGGTAATGTCCATGGTCTTGGCGACATTCATGGAAACCATCTTCTTATGCTGAGCGATGATGAAGGGATCGTTAACATAATCCGAGGGGTGGAAGTCGACGGCCGGATTATCGTTCAAGAATTCATAGAGGTTTGCGCTGCCGATGGCCATCGAGGCGACCATTTTTCCCTCGTTTATCCCTTTCTTTTTATTATTGATGGTGCCGATGGAATACAGATGCATGATATCATCGGTAAGGAACTGCGAATGGACTCCCAGATCGTTTTTGTTGGACAAGCCCTGAACCGTGGCTTGGGAGGCGGCATCAAGGCCGATCTGCAGGGTGGAGCCGTCCTCGATCAGATTCGCGATATGTTTGCCGATTCGAATGGCCGCCTCCGAGGTCACATTGGAAGGCGGAACCGACAGCAGGTCCTCCTCGTACTCCACAATGATGTCGACATCGTTGACATGGATGAAGCTCTGCCCCATGACCCGGGGCATGCGGGGGTTGACCTGGGCGATGACGAAATCGGCCGAGCGGGCAGCGGCCATGGTGACATCGACCGAGATGCCGAGACTCATCCAGCCGAAATCGTCAGCCGGCGAGACCTGGATGAGGGCCACGTTGAGCGGGAGTTTCCGGGTGGTGAACAGGCTCGGGACGTCGGACATGTTCATCGGGGTGATGAAACGTCTCTGTCTGGCGATAGAGAACGGTTTGGTGGAGCCGAGATAAATGGAGCGGATATTGAGATTGGTGTCCCGGGTTTTATCAGCAATGGCGGTCAGGGAAACGGTCTCACGGCCGAGCAGGCGGACGATCTCGAGCCCGCTGAAATTGTTCGACTTCTCCACAAGCTTCTGGATGAGGATCTGCGGCTCGCCGCAACCCGAGCCGATGAAGACCCGCTGGCCTGAACGAATTCGGGCTATAGCCTGTTCAGGAGTCGCTCTTTTATCCAGATATGTATCAGCCCAGTATTGGGTGTTAGGCATGGTTAGCTCCTTTTCGCGATCGCGTGAGGCGGGGGGTAAAAGAGTCGCGAAGCTTTTGATCTTGTATGAAAATTACAATTCGCTATCGTCAATCTAGGATACAGTAATCTTATCGTACAAGAGGAGCAACAAGAAATAGTTACCATTTTAGAAATTGATAACGGATACTTCCGGGTTCTAACGCGGCCGTGGAGAATGATGGGCGAGGGGGGTGACGGAGAAAAAAGGCTGTAACCCGGGGTGTACTCAGGTTGCAGCCTTTCTGCGGCAAGAAATAGTATCGAAAATTCTTGCCGCCCGGCGGGTGAGGCAAGGTCTGTCCGGACCGGTGTGGCCGGACCGGACAGGAACGGAAAGTGGTGAACTGGGTGAGTAGTTTCGCCTCCACCCCGGGGTGCTGATCTTAACTGCTGGCTTTGGAAATCTTGCTTAGCATGATCAGGCCTTCTGCACCTGCGCCTGGGCAACGGGCTTTGGCTCGATCCAAGGTTTCCCCACCGGCAGCACGTCTCGGCCGAAGACCTGTTTGAAGATGACGTGGGCCATCATGTACCAGGCGTTGAGGGCACAGAGAATGAGAACATAGGCGGCGACCTTGGTCATGGCCGGGTAGCCGAAATGGGCCAGATCCAGGAGGATGAAGCCGGCGACGAGCAGGGTGAAGGTGGAGGCCATGGCGCCGTGTATCCGCATGGCACCGATCCACAGGATGATGGTGTACAGGGTCCAGACGATCAGGAAATAGCCGATGTCGGTGCCGCTTGATTTGTAGATATCGTATTTATTGAAGAGCAGGATGACGCTGAGCGCGATCCAGAAGGCGCCGTAGGAGACAAAGGCGCTGTAGCCGAAGTTGTTGCCGACTTTGAATTCCTGATAGCCGGCAATGAGCTGGGCCATGCCGCCGAAGACGAGGCCCAGGGCGACGATCGGTCCAAGGCCGCAGAGACCGAGGTTGTGCAGTTGAAG
Source organism: Pseudomonadota bacterium (assembly GCA_023412495.1). Next base: position 67,780 of record JAEYNP010000062.1, on the reverse strand, counting down.
TATCAAGGTGGTAAGACCGAACCCTGCCAGTCCCACTACCGCCGGGTTGCCCATCGGTGTTTGATCAGCCATTTTTTCCTCCATTAACGAGTTGTCGATGAACTTCGCCATATACCTATCAGGTATTTTTCTTCTTCTTGTTGAGCAAAGGTTGTGCCACTCGGTGTGATTGACTTTAAGGGATGTAAAAACAAAGGCATAGATACTAATTGAACGGAGAGGAGGGGTACAAAAAAAGTTGTTTGCTGGAGGCAGCGGCTACGGCGGAGCCCTGAAGCCACAAGGGTATGTCGAGTCCACAATTATTGTTGTGGGTACAAAAAAAATTGTGGGGGGGTGGCAATCAGGAATCTATTGCCATCTTTTTCAGTCTATGGCTGAGCGCCTGTTGGGTGATTCCAAGCATGGCGGCTGCGGCGGACTGATTGCCGCCGGCCCTCTGCATGGCTTCCTCGACCAGCATTCGAGTCGCCTGTTTGATGGTGGGCAGGGGATCGGCAAAGATGAACGGAATACCGCCGCTGATGCCCTGGGGCTTGCCGGCGTTCTGGCGAACCATCGCGATATGATTGCGAAAGACGGTGAGTGGAAGGATGCCGTGCTTATGCTGGGCGATGGCGTCGAAGACCATTGCCTGCAGTTCGCGAATGTTTCCAGGGAAATGGTAGGATTCCATGAGATTGAGCAGCTCCTTCGGAACCTTGGGTTTGGCCTTTTTGAGGGCCTGGGCGGCGCACCCGGCGAAATGGTCGAGGAGGGGGGCGATATCCTCCCGGCGATCCCTGAGCGGAGGCAGAATAATCCGGTGGGTGCGCAGCCGATAGTGCAGATCCTGGCGGAAAAGTTCCTTCTGCTGCAGTTCCCAGAGATCCACGTGGGTGGAGGCGATGATGCGGGTCCGGCTTATACGGGTGGTGTCGAGCCCGAGCGGCATGTACTCCTTTTCCTGGAGCAGGCGCAGCAGCTTGACCTGGGAAGCGGGGGACAGGTCGCCGATCTCATCCAGAAAGAGCGTGCCCTCTGCGGCCCGTTCGATGAGGCCCGGCCGGTCGGAATGGGCTCCGGTGAAGGCCCCTTTGGCGTGGCCGAAGAGGGTGTCGGAGAAGACGTTGTCGTCGAGGCCGGCAACATTGACGGCGACAAAATTCCCTGTCCTGCCGCTCACGGTGTGGACCGCCCTGGCGATGAGTTCCTTGCCCGTGCCGGTTTCGCCGCGGACGAGCACCGGTTCTGAGCTGTTCGCAATGGACTCGATGTAGCCGAAGAGCCCCATCATCTTGGGAGAATCGGTTATGATATCGGCAAAGGCCTCCGGGAATTCCAGGCGATTGCGACCGAGTTTCTGTTGCAAGGCCGGGTCCTCGTGGTGGATTTCGGTATATTGCAGGCTCTTGCGAACCGAAGCGAGCAGCCGGGTTTCGTCGACAGGTTTGACGATATAGTCAAAGGCGCCTGATTTCATACACAGTACGGCCGTTTCGGCATCGATCCGCCCGGTGATGATAATGACGGGTATGCTCGGGTACTGCTGGGTGATCTGATCGAGTATCGCCTCGCCGTTGAGATGCGGCATGTTCAGGTCCAGCAGTATGACGCTGGGCGGACGCTGCTCGATGATGGCCATCACCTGTCTGCTGTCGCTGCAGGTGCGTACATTGTTCATACCCGCCAGCTGCAGGATGGTGTCCACGGAGAGCAGGATGGCCTCTTCGTCGTCTATGACCAGGATCGGGTCCGATGGGTAAGGTCTGTGGTTCATATCATCCTCCCGGGGAGTTCATCGGGGCTGTAACGAGGCAGCAGGATTGTGGCTGTCGTGCCCTTCCCGGGCTCGGATTGAAAGTCGAGCCAACCGCCATGGCTGCGAATTATGGCATCGGAGATGGCGAGGCCGAGGCCCGTCCCATTGCTGTCTCTCTTCGTGGTGAAGAAAGGGTCTTTGATTCGGGCGAGAATTTCCGGCGTCATGCCGATACCTGAATCGCGCACCTCCAGAAATATCTCTTCCGATTCTTCCAGGTACCCGGTACATACTCGTACACTTTGGTTCGAGTCGGTCAAGGCCTGGGTGGCATTCACCAGAAGGTTGATGACCACCTGGCCGAGTCGTTGACTGTTGCCCTGAAGGGTGGGAAGGTTTTCGTAATACTCCACCTGAAAGTCGTTGGTGGCTTTCTTGATGAGGCTTGAGGCCAGGCCGACCGCCTTTTCCACCACCTCGTTCAAGTTCACCGTTTCCCGAAGGTCGGCCGGCTTCTGTCCGGAAAATTCCTTGAGGTCGCCGACGATCCGCTTGACACGTTCCACTCCCTCCTGCGAAAAGTGCAGCAGTTTTGGAATACGCTCCCGCAGTTGCGGGTAGGCCATCGGCCCTACATCGATGCCGCCGAAATTTTCGTAATGGCAGTCGAGGATGGGCTGGACCGCCTGCCATAACCTGTCGAAAACCTGAATATTCAGCATCACCGAGGAGATCGGGTTGTTGATCTCGTGAGCCACTCCGGAAACCAGGGTGCCGAGCGACACCATCTTGTCGGCCTGCAGGAGTTGCTCCTGCTGCATTTTGGCCTGGGCCTCGATCCTCTTTTTCTCCGTCACATCCCTCGCCGTCATGAGAAAGGAGGCCCGGTGTTCATCGGATGCCATCTTGGCGAAGGTCGCTTCGACGGGGATGACCCGCTGATCTTTCAGGATCAAGCTGGTCTCGAAGATGTAATTGTCCGGCTGGTCGTCATCGATCCGCAGGATTGTATCGAGAAGTGGTTGGCGTTGCTGAGGCGGTACCAGCCCGGTGACCACCGTGCCGGTCGTTTCTTCGAAGGCATAGCCGCTTATCCGTTTCCAGGCGGTATTGGCATAGGTTATGCGAAGATCGGCATCGAAGAGCAGGATGATCTCACGCGCGGTCTCCGCCAGCAACCGATACTTGATCTCGCTTTTGCGCAGGGATTCTTCCATCTCTCTGCGCCTGGCCTCTCCGGTCGCCCCCTGCCACACCACGTACACCGACAGCAGGGCAATTACGCCTAAAATCCCGAGAAAAATGAAGGTCATGCGCTCGGTGATTCTGGCGATCTGCGACCGCACGTCCTCGACGTAGACCCCGGTGCCTATGATCCAGTGCCAGGGCCGGTATTCCTGGACGTAGGAAATCTTCGAAAAGACCCGGGATTGGTCGTCCTGCCACTGCCAATGGTAATCGACATATCCGCCACCGGTTTCCTTGACGGTCGCGAGAAAAGCCTGGAAGAGTTTTTTCCCCGCCGGATCCTCGGTATCCGTGACGTCCTTGCCCTCCAGATCGGAGCGGTAGGGGTGCATGATCATTCGCGGATGAGTATCGTTGATCCAGAAATAGTCCTTCTTTTCCGGGCCGTACCTGATGCTCCGCAGCTGGGCCGCGGCCTGCCGTTTCGCCTCCTCTTCCGAAATGATCTTGTCCTCGGCGAGCCGCGCGTAGTAACGAATGGAGCTCATGGCCGCCTCGCTCAGGGCGTGGATCATTTCCCTTTTCCGGTCCATCAGATGCTCTTCAACTCTCGGCAGGATGTACCCGAAGAAGGTGCCGATGAACAGGAAGACGATGAGCAGGACCGGCATGAATATTTTCGCCGGGACGATACTCGGCAAAGGCGGTCTGGCGGGATGTTTCATGCCTGTCTCGAAAGTTCTGCCGCGGCGTTTTTCAGACGGCTTTGGGGGGAGGCGGGGCCTTTGCCTGGGTTGCGTATGGAGGAGGGGTTCCGGATTGAATCGAGCCGCTGCAGCAGCCAGGAAAAGAACATTATTCCACACTCTCTTTTTATCATCTAAAGAATTTATGGGGGAGGGATGTGTGGGGGATTTCGGCTTTGTCCGGACAATCTTTGGTGAGTAGTATTAAATCTATGTATTTCAATGCCATATGTGATGTAGCTATAGCTGGTTGTTTGTGTCTTGGTAGGATTGGAAATAAAAATAATTGAATTCTGCAATAAAGTCAATTTTGAAAGATAATGAGAAGATAACAATGTTCTTCTGAAAGCAATCAAGGTTTGTAAATCACGAAAGAAAAGATCGTTAAAACAACAAGATATACTGTGTGTACGTTAATAACGCGATCCCTTTTGTTTTTGATTTACTGAAAATAATTTGCATTTGCCAGAAATTGGTTAATTTCGTTTATCTATTTATAATTAGAAACAAAAATATTTCATGGAAATGAATGAGGTGATTCATCGCGAGTAACGATGTTAAATTTGGCTTGAAGTCTGTTTGACTATGCGGTATAGACAAAAATGGAAACTGGTGAATGGACCAAAATTCAGACCAAAAGGAGCAGGTATGACTAGTTACGATGCAGTATTTAAGCACAGTATTACGAATCCTGAAGAATTCTGGGCAGAAGCCGCCAAAAGCATAACCTGGTACAAACCGTACGACAAGGTTCTCGACTCCTCCAAGGCCCCGTTCTACAAATGGTTTCCGGGCGGGAAAATGAACACCTGCTATAACGCCATCGACCGTCACGTCGAAGGCGGCCGGGCCGACCAGACGGCCCTCATCTACGACAGTCCCGTCACCAACACCATCAAGAAGTTCACATATCGCGAGCTGCTGGAAAAAGTTTCCACCTTCGCCGGTGTGCTGGCCGGCCAGGGTATCGGCAAGGGCGATACCGTCATCATATACATGCCCATGATCCCCGAAGCGGCAATAGCCATGCTGGCCTGTGCCCGGCTGGGGGCCATTCACTCCGTTGTTTTCGGCGGTTTCGCCCCGCATGAGCTGGCGATCAGGATCGATCACGCCCAGCCGAAGATACTGATCACCGCCTCGGGAGCCATCGAAGGCAAGAAGACCCTGGAATACAAGCCGCTGGTCGATGCCGCTATCGACCAATCCACCCATGAGCTGAGCAAGGTCATCGTCTATCAGCGCGATTTCGTGAAGGCGAGCATGATCGCCGGCCGTGACATGGATTGGATGGAGCTGGCCGGCAAGGCCAAGCCCGTCGGCTGCACCGAGGTCGATGCGACAGATCCGCTCTACATCCTCTACACCTCCGGCACGACCGGCATGCCGAAAGGCGTGCTGCGGGACAACGGCGGCCATGCGGTGGCGCTCTACTGGACCATGAAAAACCTCTACAACATCGATCCCGGGGATGTCTGGTGGTCGGCCTCTGATGTCGGCTGGGTCGTCGGCCATTCCTACATCGTCTATGCGCCGCTTCTTCAGGGTTCGACCACCGTCTTCTATGAAGGCAAGCCCATCGGCACCCCCGATGCCGGAGCTTTCTGGCGCGTCATCTCCCAGCACAAGGTGAAGTCTCTCTTTACCGCCCCGACCGCCTTCCGTGCGATCAAAAAAGAAGATCCTAAAGGGGAATTTATCAAGAAGTACGACATCTCCTGTTTCGAATGCCTCTACCTGGCCGGCGAGCGAACCGACCCCGACACCCTGCACTGGGCTGAGGACATGATCCGCGTACCGGTCATCGATCACTGGTGGCAAACCGAGACCGGCTGGGCCATCGTCGGCAATTGCCGCGGCATCGAGCAGCTGCCGGTGAAGGAAGGTTCGCCCACCAAGCCGATGCCCGGCTATGACGTGCGGGTGGTGAACGACGAAAACGAATTGGTGCCGAAGGGCACCGAGGGCAATATCGTGGTGAAGCTGCCGCTGCCCCCCGGCACCCTGACCACCCTCTGGCGAAACGACGAGCGCTTCGTCAAATCCTACATGACGAAGTTCCCCGGCTACTACGAGACCAGTGACGGCGGCTATATCGACGAGGACGGTTATGTCTACGTCATGGGCCGGATGGACGACGTCATCAATGTCGCCGGCCATCGTCTGTCGACTGGCGCCATGGAGGAGATCATCTCCAATCATCCCGACGTCGCCGAGTGTGCGGTTTTCGGCGCCGACGACCAGATGAAGGGGCAGCTGCCGGTCGGTCTGTTCGTGGTCAAGGCCGGCGTGACCCGCGATGGCGAGGAGATCAAGAAGGAACTGGTCAAGATGGTGCGCGAGAGCATCGGGCCCATTGCCTGCTTCAAGGATGCCTGCCAGGTGGTTCGTCTGCCAAAGACCAGGTCCGGTAAGATCCTGCGCGGCACCATGAGGTCTATCGCCAATAACAAGGAGTACCGGATGCCTTCGACCATTGATGATCCCGCCATTCTGAACGAGATCACCGAGGCGTTGACCAAGATGGGGTATGTGAAGAAGTAGTCACTGTCTGAACGGGGCGGCTGCCTTCCCGGCAGCCGCTCTCATCTTCAATCTCAGGAGCTTCGAAGACGTAGCTCCGTTTTCCAGGATACTGTGTATGAAGATTCACGAATACCAGGCGAAGGAGCTCTTTCGCAAATACAAGGTGCCGACCCCGCAGGGCGGCGTGAGCAGCACCGTTGCCGGCATCACTGAGGTCGCGGCCGGACTGGGGCTGCCGGTGGCCGTCAAGGCCCAGATCCATGCCGGCGGCAGAGGCAAGGGCGGTGGCGTGAAGGTGGCGAGAACGCCGGAAGAGGTGCAAGCTGCCGCCGAGGCCATTCTCGGCATGACGCTTGTCACCAAGCAGACCGGTCCGGAAGGGCGGGTGGTCAGGACGGTACTGGTGGAGAAAGGGGTGGCGATCAAGAAGGAAATGTACCTTTCGCTGATCCCCGACCGCAGCACGGCCACGGTCACCATTATCGCCAGCCAGGACGGCGGTATGGATATCGAGGAGGTCGCAGCCAAGACACCGCACAGGATCATCAAGGTGCAAGTCAATCCGCTCGTCGGCATTCAGAGCCATCATCTGCGGCAGGTCATGTTCGGCCTTGAGCTCGATAAGGCGCTGCAGAAGGAATTCTCGGCGATCCTGAAGAACCTCTACAATCTTTTCGTCGACTACGACTGTTCGCTGGTCGAAATCAATCCTCTCATCGTGACCGCGGATGATGCTGTCATTGCCCTCGATGCCAAGATCGACGTCGACTCCAACGCCTTGTTCCGGCACGCGGACGTCGTGGCGATGCACGATCCCAACGAGGACGATCCCACCGAGGCCGAAGCAGCCAAGTACAACCTCAATTACATCAATCTCGACGGCAACGTCGGTAATATGGTGAACGGGGCGGGTCTGGCCATGGCCACCATGGACATCATCAAGCAGGCGGGGGCCGAGCCGGCGAACTTTCTCGATGTCGGCGGCGGCGCCAGCGCGGAGATGGTGGAAAACGGCTTCCGCATCATCCTGAGTGACAGTAAGGTCAAGGGCATCCTGATCAACATCTTCGGGGGCATTCTCCGCTGCGATGTGCTCGCCCAGGGGGTGGTGCAGGCGGCGAAAAAGGTCCACCTCTCGGTGCCGGTCGTAGTTCGTATGGAAGGCACCAACGTCGAGGAAGGCCGGAGAATCCTTGCCGAGTCGGGACTCAAATTGATAAATGCGACCGATCTGGCCGACGCCGCCAAAAAGGTTGCGGAGATTGTCGCGTAAGCCGCGATAGTCACAACAGAAGGTCAACTGCCACTCTCTTCAGCCGAAACGGAAACCAGCGGATTCATGACACGACACATCGGGGTCGCATTGTCGAGTTGTCTGCTCTTTTTCCCTTGAAGACTCTGGCGAAGTTGTGACTGCAGTATAAAAAATACTGTTAATTCCAAGGAAAATTTTTGATGTGCTGCTTTACAGGGAAAGGTGATCCAGGGAGAGTGCCTGACCTTATTTAAGAGCATGAACAATTTTACTTTCAAAGGATAACAATGAGCATTTTCGTCAATTCCCAAACACGAGTTCTGGTTCAGGGCATAACCGGCAAGGAAGGCCAGTTCCATACCCAGCAGTGTATCGCCTACGGCACCAAGGTGGTCGCCGGGGTGACGCCGGGGAAGGGCGGCATGAAAATGGACGAGGTGCCGGTTTTCAATACCGTCAGGGAGGCAAGGGACAAGACCGGAGCCAACGCCACGATGATCTTCGTGCCGCCGGCATTTGCCGCGGACGCCATCTTCGAGGCGGTCGACGCCGGCATTGAGGTGGTGGTCTGCATCACCGAGGGGGTGCCGGTCATGGACATGATGAAGGTCAAGAACTACCTGGCCGGCAAGAGTACCCGGCTGATCGGCCCCAACTGCCCTGGCATCATCACTCCCGGAGAGTGCAAGATCGGCATCATGCCGGGCGTCATCCACAGGCCGGGCGGCCCGGTAGGGGTCGTCTCCCGTTCCGGAACCCTCACCTATGAGGTCGTGCACCAGCTGACCCAGGTCGGCCTCGGCCAGACCACCTGCGTGGGCATCGGCGGCGATCCGGTCAACGGCACCGGCTTCATCGACTGCCTCCAGGCCTTCAACGCCGATCCTGCCACCGAGGCGGTGGTCATGGTGGGCGAGATCGGCGGCAACGCCGAGGAAGAGGCCTCCTCCTGGATCCGGGCCAATATGAAGAAGCCGGTGGTTGGGTTTATCGCCGGCCTCACCGCGCCTCCGGGACGGCGGATGGGTCATGCGGGCGCAATCGTCAGCGGTGGTCAAGGCACGGCGGCGGCAAAAATAGCGGCCATGCAGCAGAGCGGCCTCTATGTCTGCGAAGATCTGGGTTCTTTGGGAAGGTTGTGCAAGGAAGCTTTTTCCTGATGAATGTACCTTTGAGGTACTAATCCAGCAGCTCAGCTGGGTTGGAGCACTGGTTGGGTTCCGGAATAAGGCATGGTGAATATTGTTTCAAGGAGAGACTATGAAGACAAGTGACCAACTGGACCACCTGCACAAACTCAGGGCGGAGGCCCGACTGGGTGGCGGTCAGCAAAGGATCGACAAACAGCACGAAAAGGGTAGCCTTACTGCCAGGGAGCGTATCGACCTGCTTCTGGATAAAGGCTCCTTCGAAGAGTTCGACATGTTCAAGACCCACAGGTGCCGTGATTTCGGCATGGATAAACAGGTCTATCCGGGCGACGGCGTGGTCACCGGTCATGGCACGGTCGACGGCCGGACCGTTTACGTCTTCGCCCAGGATTTCACCGTCCTCGGCGGTTCGTTGTCGGAGACCTTTGCCGAGAAGATCTGCAAGATCATGGATCTCGCCATGAAGAACGGCGCGCCGGTCATCGGCCTGAACGACTCCGGCGGCGCCCGGATTCAGGAAGGCATCGAGAGCCTTGCCGGTTATTCCTACATTTTTCAGCGCAATGTCATGGGCTCGGGCGTCATCCCCCAGATCTCGGCGATCTTCGGACCCTGTGCCGGCGGCGCTGTCTATTCTCCGGCCCTGACCGACTTCATTGTCATGGTTCAGAAGCAGTCCTACATGTTTCTGACCGGTCCGAAGGTGGTCAAGTCGGTGACCCATGAGGATGTCACCGAGGAGGCCCTGGGCGGGGCGGCCATGCATGCCAGCCGCAGCGGCGTGGTCGATTACCCGGCGAGCTCCGAGGCGGATGCCATCGCCTACATGAGAAGGCTGCTCTCCTTTCTGCCGCAGAACAACATGGAGAACCCGCCGATCGTACCCTGCACGGAGCCCTCGAACCGGGAGGCCCCGGAACTGAACTCCATCATTCCGGAAAACCCGAACGCCGCCTACGATATGAAGGAGGTTATCCTCCAGACGGTGGACAACCGGGATTTTCTGGAAGTGAAGGAAAACTTCGCCCCCAACCTCATCGTCGGCTTTGCCCGCTACAACGGTATGAGCGTCGGAATCGTCGCCAACCAGCCGAACCACCTCTCCGGCGTGCTTGACATCGATTCCTCGGTGAAGGGAGCCCGGTTCGTCCGATTCTGCGACTGCTTCAACATTCCGGTGGTCACCTTCGTCGACGTCCCCGGCTTTCTGCCCGGGACCGCCCAGGAGTACGGCGGCGTCATCCGCAACGGCGCGAAGATCCTTTATGCCTTTGCCGAGGCGACCATCCCGAAGGTCACCGTCATCACCCGCAAGGCCTATGGCGGGGCGTACTGCGTCATGTCCTCGAAACATTTGCGGGGCGACATCAATTATGCCTGGCCGAGCGCGGAAATCGCGGTGATGGGTGCCAAGGGCGCGGCTGGCGTACTCTATGGCAAAGAGGCGCGGAAGGCAGAGGATCCCAAGGCTTTTCTCGCGGAAAAGGAAAGGGAATATCAGGATACCGTGGCAAACCCCTATGTCGCCGCGCAGCGCGGCTATATCGATGATATCATCGAGCCGGCGAAGACCCGGTTGAGGATTATCAGGGCCCTCGGCATCCTCCAGAACAAGCGCGACACAAATCCGATGAAGAAGCATGGCAATATTCCCCTGTAAACCGTTTAATGCCTTGGCTCTTTAACAATTTGGAGAAGGTACTTATCCCCCTCAAGGGGAGACGGTGGGGGATCGATCTTATTACCGAAAAGGAGATCTCGTATGAGCGTGAAGATTTTCATAAAACGGAAGGTGCAGGATAAAAATGTGGTGGAGTTGACGATGCTGTTGAAGAAACTGCGGGCGCTGACCCTCGAGCAGCCGGGGTATATCTCCGGCGAAACGCTCAACAGGATCGACAAGAAGGATGAATGCATGGTGGTCAGTACCTGGCGGTCGGTGGAAGACTGGAACAAATGGGTGAACAATCCAAAACGCAACGAGTTGCAGACTCAGATCGACAACCTGATCGGCGAGGAAACCGAATACTCGATGTACAGCGCCTGACGGCGGGACGAGGGGACGTTTAAAGAAAGGGACGCCGGGATGAGGGCGAGCGATCTTCCCTGATGCCGCAATGAGGAGAGGCAAGAAAACGATGGGTGAATCGATGGCACGCAACAGAAAGAAAATGGCTGCAGCCTTGGCTGCTGTAAGTCTCTATCTGCAGCAGGAGGAGGCCGCGGCGCAGGAGATCCAGGCACCGCAAAGGGGGCCGCAGAACCTGGAGTTCAGCCAGTGGGCTCAGAGCGGCCGCCAGGAGATGATGGCCCTGCGAAAATTGGTTCAGTTACGAGTATTTACCCGCTTTTAGTACGGGTGTGTATCGGTATCGAAATCGCTATCGGGATCGTGATCGAACCTTATCATTCGATTTCGATATCGATCCCGATTTCGAATTTGGAAGATCCAGTGCAAAGCTACCAAAAGTTAATGTTGAGGTAAGAGGAGATATAGACGATGAGTGATCAAGTGAAGATGACCCCATTGAATTATTCCGCTGACCGACCCAAGGCGAAGAATCCGGTCAAGATCATGGACTTGTCCCTGCGCGACGGCCATCAATCCCTGTTTGCCACCCGCGGCCGGACGGAGGACATGATTCCGGTGGCCGAACTGATGGACGAGGTCGGCTTCTGGGCCATCGAGACCTGGGGCGGGGCCACCTTCGATACCATGCACCGTTTCCTGAACGAAGACCCCTGGCAGCGGCTGCGCACCCTGAAGCGGTATATCAAGAAGACCCCCTTCTCGATGCTGCTGCGGGCCCAGAACCTGGTCGGCTACCGCAATTACGCCGACGATCTGGCTTACGCCTTCGTCGACCGGGCGGCTGAAAACGGCATGGATGTCTTCCGGACCTTCGATGCCCTGAACGATTACAGGAATTTCGAGACCGTGGTCAAGCAGATCAAGCAGAGCGGCAAGCACTTCCAGGGCTGCATCTGCTATACCCTGACAGAGCCCCGGCTGGGCGGCGAAGTGTATAACCTCGAGTACTATACCGAGAGAGCCAAGGCCCTGGAGGAGATGGGCGCGGATTCGATCTGCGTAAAGGACATGGCGGGGCTCATGGCCCCCTATGATGCCTACCCGCTGATCAAGGCCCTGAAGGCGGCGGTCAAGGTGCCGATTCACCTGCACAGCCATTTCACCTCGGGCATGTCGCCGATGACCCACCTGAAGGCGATCGAGGCTGGCGTCGATATCATCGACACCTGCATGACGCCCTACGCCTACCGGACCTCTCACGCGGCGGTCGAGCCGCTGGTCATGGCCCTTCTCGGCACCAACCGCGACACCGGTTTCGATATCAAGAAACTCGCCCAGATCAACGAGATCCTCGAAAAGCAGGTGATGCCCAAGTACAAGCACCTCCTCGACGACTCCAAAGTGTCGATCATCGATATCAACGTGCTGCTCCATCAGACCCCCGGCGGCATGCTGTCAAACCTCGTCAACCAGCTGCGGGAGATGGATGCCCTCGACAAGATCGACGAGGTCTACAAGGAGCTGCCGAGGGTGCGCAAAGACCTCGGCCAGATCCCGCTGGTCACCCCGACCAGCCAGATCGTGGGTGTCCAGACGGTCAACAACGTCCTCCACGACACTCCCGGCGAACGCTACAAGATGATCACCGGCCAGGTGAAGGACCTCTGCTACGGCCTGTACGGCAAGACCGCGGTGCCCATCAACCCCGAACTGCAGAAGAAGGCCCTCAAGGGCTACCCGCGCGGCGAGGAGCCCATTACCTGCCGTCCGGCGGAGGTGCTCGAGCCTGAGCTTGCGAAGGCCAAGGCGGAGATCGGCGATCTGGCCGTCGACATGGATGACCTCATCCTCTACGCCCAGTTCCCTGTTACCGGCAAAAAATTCCTCGAATGGAAATATGGCAAAAGCGAGCCGCCGGCAAGCGTCAAGCCGATCACCCTGGAAGATGTCAAAAAGCGGGACGATCTGGTGAAGAAGGCTCTCGCCGGCAAGCTGGTCGAGCCGAAGCAGGCCGAAAAACCGCCGAAGTCGCAGGCCGTGCGCAAGTTCCACGTCTTCGTCGACGATGAGTTTTTCGCCGTGGATGTCGACCCCACCGGCCAGCCAACGATTGCCACGGCTCCCCAGCCTGTTGCCGCCGCAGCCAATCCCGGACCGAAGCCGGCAGCGAATCCGGCCCCGGCAGCACCCGTAGCCGCTGCCAATCCGGCCCCTGAGCCGGCAGCCCAGGTCGAAGGTACGGTGATTCTCGCGCCGATGCCGGGCATGATCGTCAAGTACGAAAGGAAGGCGGGCGACAGCGTCAAGAAGGGCGATACCGTGGTCATCCTGGAGGCCATGAAGATGGAGAACGCCCTCACTGCCCCCTGTGATGGTACGATCCAGGCGATCAAATTCGCCAGCGGCGACACTGTGGCCAAAGGCGCGGTCCTGGCGGTAATTAACTGCTGAGCCAGGGGAAGGAGCAACTCTATCATCTTCAGTGAAAACGTATCTTGAGGGAGAACGGCATCTTCAGGTGCGTGAGAATGAGACGGGCGCAGGATTTTTTCACTCCTCGCGCGATCCTGCGCTCCGTCTTTTTCGTCTAACCCGGCTGGTGAAAGGCGCCGTCAGCTAACGGCAAGGACGACGGTAATGCGTTCAGGACCCCAGTTTGGCGTGCGTAGGCGATCCGTGTGATTGCCCGGACGGAGGCAGCCGGATGTTTTGGCTCTGCCCCCCATTTGGGCGATACAAATTCTCCCTACGCACGCCCCTGAACGAACATTCCATCGATCCTTGCTGATGTTTGCAACTGCAATGAAACGATATGATCATTAAAACCTTGAACGGCATCACGCCGAAATTCGGCAGGGACTGTTATCTGGCCGAGAATGCCGTGGTTGTCGGTGACGTGGAAATGGGCGACAACTGCAGCATATGGTACAACGCCGTCCTGCGCGGCGACGTCCACTCGATCCGGCTTGGCAACAAAGTCAATATTCAGGACGGGGCGGTGGTGCACTGCACGTATAGGAAACACTCGACCACCATTGGCGATAACGTCACGGTCGGTCATAACGCCATCGTCCATGGCTGCGTCATCCAAGACAACGTGCTGATCGGCATGGGGGCCATCGTCATGGACGGCTGCGAGGTGGAGAGTAATTCGATCATCGCCGCCGGCGCCGTGGTCACCGAGGGGACGAGGGTTGAGAGCGGCACGATCTACGCCGGAGTCCCCGCAAAAAAAGTGAAGGATATCGATGGGGAGTCGGCCGGCCGCAGGATCGCGGGAATTGCCGAGAACTATATCGAGTATGCCCGCTGGTACAAATAAAATAGTACTGAGTGCTGAGTACTGAGTGCTGAGTTGTCATGCGCGGCCGCATCAGGATGAGTGAAGCGTGGGGGATTCATCGATATCGGTATCGAAATCGAAAAATCGAGGGTTCGATACCGATAGCGATACCGATTCCGACTTGTGGCCGCGACTCCGACAACACAACTCAGCACTCTCTTTTACCATCCAGAAAACCGAGGAGCACGTCCGCAGCCGCCGTGGGTGAGGTTGTACCCCTTTCAACAGCCGAACGTAACTGTGGCAGGGCCTCCCGGACCTGGGGGTTGGTGTAGAACCACTGGCGAAACCCCTCGTCGAGCAGAAAGTTCATCCAGTCAAGCGCCTGGTTCTTCCTTTTCTCGGCCATTTCACCGCTCTCGGTCATTTTCCGCCGGTGCTCCTGGATGGTTTCCCATATCTCCATCATTCCCTTTGATTCCAGGGCGCTGCAGGTGAGGACCGGCGGCGTCCAGGTGGGGCTGATCGGCATGAGCATGTGCAAGGCGGCCTGGTATTCCTTGCGGGCGAGCTCCGCCCGGACGAGGTTGTCGCCGTCGGCCTTGTTGATGACGATGGCGTCGGCCACTTCGAGGACTCCCTTCTTGATGCCCTGGAGCTCATCCCCGGCCCCGGCGATCATCAGCACCAGAAAAAAATCGACCATGGAGGCTACGGTCGTCTCCGACTGGCCGACCCCGACCGTTTCGATGATCACCACATCGTAGCCCGCAGCCTCACAGACCAGCATGGTCTCCCGGGTCTTGCGGCCCACGCCGCCGAGCGTGCCTCCGGAAGGGGAAGGGCGGATAAAGGCGTTGCTGTCTACCGCCAGCTTCTCCATGCGGGTCTTGTCGCCGAGGATGCTGCCGCCGCTCCTGACGCTGCTGGGATCGATGGCGAGCACCGCAACCCGGTGGCCCATTCCGGTGAGCATGGTGCCGAAACTCTCGATATAGGTGCTCTTGCCTGCTCCGGGGACGCCGGTGATGCCGAGCCGGGTGCCGCGGCCGGTATGGGGCAGGAGCCGATCGACGATGACTCGGGCCATATCCTGGTGGGAGGGCAGGGTGCTCTCGATCAGGGTGATGGTTTTGGCGAGCGCCAGCCGGTCTCGCTTCAGCACGCCGTCCACATAATCCTGAGGGGTTTTGAATATCGCCATGTTGTAGCTGACTTTCGAGGCGCCAGGATTCAGCGACCGGGCGGCCGCTGAATCGATGGGGAAAGCAGAAGTGGTTATTTCAGATACTTCTCTTCCAGGAGAGCGAGCGTCCTGTCGGCGGATTCGGGGATCGGCGTGCCCGGACCGAACACCGCCTTCACGCCCGCCTGATAGAGGAAGTCGTAATCGCCGGGCGGGATGACGCCGCCGGCCACGACGATGATCTCGTCGCCGCCGATCTTTTTCAACTCCTCGATGAGAGCGGGGATAAGCGACTTATGTCCGGCGGCGAGGCTCGAGGCGCCGACCACGTGGACATCGTTTTCGACGGCCATCTTCGCCGCTTCCTCGGGGGTCTGGAACATTGGGCTGATATCCACGTCGAAGCCCAGGTCGGCGTAGGCGCTGGCGATGACCTTGAAACCCCGGTCATGACCGTCCTGGCCCATCTTGGTCACCAGCAGACGCGGACGGCGGCCGTGTTTCTCCAGGAACACGTTGGTGCGTTGCTTGATGGCGGCTATCACGTTGCTGTCTCCCTTGAATTCGGAGGCGTAGGCCCCGGAAATGCAGCGGGTGGTGGCGACGAAGCGGCCGAAGACCTCTTCCATGGCGTTGGAGATCTCTCCCACCGTGGCTCTGGCCCGTACGGCCGGCAGGGCCGCGGCCAAAAGGTTGCCGCCGTTTTTCGCGGCATTTGTCAAATCGGCGAGCGCCCTGGCCACCGCAGTCTGGTCACGGGTGGCCTTGATTTCTCTGATCCGGGCGATCTGCTCGTCACGGACCGAAGCCGGCACCTCCCGGACCTCGAAATCGATCTTCTCGTTGGCAAGCTTGTACTTGTTGACGCCGACGATGACGTCGAGGCCCTGATCGATCCGGGCCTGCTTCCTGGCGGCGGACTCCTCGATCCTCATCTTCGGCATGCCACTCTCGATGGCCTTGGCCATGCCGCCCATCGCCTCGACCTCGTCGATGATCTTCTGGGCCTCGTTGACGATGCTGTTGGTCAGGGATTCGAGGTAATAGGAGCCGCCCAGAGGGTCGATGACATGGCAGATCTGCGACTCCTCTTGGATGATGATCTGGGTGTTCCTGGCGATCCGGGCGGAGAACTCAGTGGGCAAGCCGATCGCCTCGTCAAATGAGTTGGTGTGCAGGGACTGGGTACCGCCCAGCACCGCCGACAGCGCCTCCAGCGTCGTTCGGATGACGTTGTTGTAGGGATCCTGCTCGGTGAGGCTCCAGCCGGAGGTCTGGCAGTGGGTGCGCAGCATGGAGGATTTCGGGTTCTTCGGGTTGAACTGGCTCATCAGCCGGTGCCAGAGGAAGCGGGCGGCCCGGAGCATGGCGATATCCATGAAGAAGTTCATGCCGATGCCGAAGAAGAAGGAGAGCCGCGGGGCGAAGGTATCGACGTCCATGCCGCTCTTGAGAGCCGCTTTCACATATTCCACTCCGTCGGCCAGCGTAAAGGCGGTCTGCAGCACGCTGTTGGCTCCGGCCTCCATCATGTGGTAGCCGCTGATGCTGATGGTGTTGTACTTGGGCATTTCCTTGGAGCAGAAGGCCATGATGTCGGAGATGATCCGCATGGAGGGCTCCGGCGGATAGATGTAGGTGTTGCGGGTCAGGTACTCCTTGAGGATATCGTTCTGGATGGTGCCTTCCAGCTTGTCGTGGCCGACACCTTGCTCCTCGGCGGCGACGATGTAACCAGCAAGGATGGGGATGACCGCACCGTTCATGGTCATGGAGACCGACATCTGGTCGAGCGGGATACCGTCAAAGAGGATCTTCATATCCTCTACCGAGTCGATGGCCACGCCCGCCTTGCCGATATCGCCCGCGACCCGTGGGTGGTCAGAGTCATAACCGCGATGGGTGGCGAGGTCGAAGGCCACCGACAGTCCCTTCTGGCCAGCGGCGAGTGCTTTGCGGTAGAAAGCATTCGACTCCTTGGCGGTGGAGAAGCCGGCGTACTGGCGGATGGTCCACGGGCGGCCGGTGTACATGGTGGCCATGGGGCCGCGGACATATGGGGCCAGGCCCGGCAGGGTATTGGCCGACTCGATACCTTCCATGTCTTCGGCGGTGTACAGGGGTTTTACCTTGATGCCCTCCGGGGTCAGCCATTCGAGGGTCTCTATCGACTTGCCCTTCATCTGCTTTTCAGCAGTATCTATCCATTTTTGTAATTGCGGATGCTTTGCCATGGTGCGACTCCTTTTCTTGGGGAATAATGCGCCCAAACTGGGGATTTTCGGAGAATTGCGCGATGATTTACTTATGAACGTTCACAGAGTTCGACCAGCACGCCGCCGGTGGCTTTGGGGTGCAGGAAGGCGATCTTGGCCCCGCCGGCGCCTATGCGCGGTTCCTGGTCGATGAGCTGAATGCCTTTTTCTTTCAGTTCTTTCAGGGCCGCTTCGATATTGGCAACCCGGAAGGCGATATGCTGGAAGCCGGTGCCTTTTTTTTCGATGAATTTTGCCACCGGACCGTCGGGGGAGGTGGATTCCAGCAACTCGACCTCGCTTTCGCCCACAGGGAAGAATGCGGTGGTGACTTTCTGGGTCTCCACTGTTTCAGCCCCCTCGAACTTCAGGCCGAGCACGCCTGACCAAAAAGATTTGCCGTCCTCAATGCTGTTTACCGCAATCCCTAAGTGATCAATTTTCAGTATTTCCATTGTCTCCTCCAAAAAGGTCGGAATTCGAAATTGGTGCCCGTGGGCGTTACATGGTTCCAGCCTTGCTCTATTGAGAAGCCGTCACGAGAGGACTGTAGCTGTATTTCTCTCGTTGAGGCCCCATATGCCGTTTCCTGTGAAAAATCGTTTATTTTATGATGGCTTGTTCTCGAGTTGTGTCCCCTGAAGTTGTTTCTGCGGGTTGGCCATCCCCTGCCAGACCATTTCGAACATGATATTGGCCTGCTCGGAAAGGCTGCCTTTCTTGCCTCTCAGGATCCACATGAAAAAGCTGCGCTGCACGAAACCCATGAGAAAGTCGAGCAGCGTCCCCGCCCGCACATGGGGGTTGAGGATGCCTTCCTTCTGGCCTTGCCTCAGGACGTCGATCATGAGATGCATCATCCGGGGTTGGTCGAAGGTCTCGTCGGCCATCCAGGTTTTCATGGGCAGGGTCATGAAAACGATACGTCCGAGCCCTTCGTGACGCTCATAATAATCGAGCTGCAGCCAAAATACCTTGCGCAGCTTTTCCTTGAGATTTTCTATGCCCTGCAGGTGGTCGACGATTCGGTCGGTCAGTTTGCCCATCCAGATATCGACAAAGGCGAATACCAGTCGCTCCTTGCTGCCGTAATGCTTGTAAATCGTGGTGAAACTGACGCCGGCCTTGTTGGCGATATCGCGAATGGACGCCCGATGAAAATCGGAATTCGAGAAAACCTCCAGCACGGCCTTCTCCAGCCTCTTGTGGATATCTCCGCTTAGTTCATCTAACATTGTTACCAGTGTGTGGTGATTAAATTTTTGTGCTTTTCAACATTCGGCTCGTCGGCTGGGGACGCAGCGAAGATCCTCGTTGTTGAGTGTTTCGTGTAGTTTTGTTATTTCTGTTGATTATGTATAAGTACTCTAAATACCTTCTAAAAAAATCTCCATTTTAAATTATGTACGGATGATAAGAGAACATCGTTACACGTTTATGTTGTAATGTATCGGCAGTTTCTTTTCAAGCAAAAAGCAGCCTGGATACATCCTTTACCCTGTTCATGCCAATCGAAGTTTTCCGAAAGGCGCACCTCGTCATTCACTTAAGCTTTTCTCCAAATCGATATCGCCATCGCTATCGGTATCGAATGCAACGCTCTGGAGGGCTATTTCGATGCCGATACCGATAGTGAGCAATAGCGCCCCAAGAGTTAATGACATAGAGGTTCCGAATAGAGAACCGTCATTTCATCCACCGAAGAGCGACAGGAGAACACCGGCGGCGACCGCCGAACCGATAACCCCGGCCACATTCGGCCCCATGGCATGCATGAGCAGAAAATTACCAGGGTCGTCCTTCTGCCCTACCACCTGGGAGACCCTCGCCGCCATGGGCACCGCGGATACCCCGGCGGAGCCGATGAGAGGGTTGATGTTCATCCTGAATACCTTGTTCATGATCTTGGCAAGGATCACGCCCGCGGCCGTGCCGATGCCGAAGGCGGCGACGCCGAGCGCCAGGATCGCCAGCGTCTCGACTTGCAGAAAGCGTTCCGCCGTGGCGGTGGCGCCCACCGTGACCCCGAGAAAGATGGTGATGATGTTGATCAGGGCGTTCTTCGAAGTGTCCTCGAGTCGCCCCACCACGCCGCATTCCCGGAAGAGATTGCCGAGCATGAGCATACCGATGAGGGTCGCAGCCGGTGGCACCATGAGGGAGACCACAACCGTAACGAGGATCGGAAAGATGATCTTCTCCCTCTTGCTGACCTCGCGCAGTTGGTTCATCCTGATCATACGTTCCTTTTTCGTGGTGAGGAGCTTCATGATCGGGGGCTGGATGATCGGCACCATGGCCATGTACGAGTAGGCGGCGATGGCGATCGGCCCCAGGAGGTGCGGAGCGAGCTTCGAGGAGAGGAAGATCGCCGTCGGCCCGTCGGCGCCGCCGATAATGCCGATGGAGGCCGCTTCCTGGGCGGTGAAGAGCCCCGAGAAGATCGCTCCCATGAAGGTGACGAAGATCCCGAACTGGGCCGCCGCCCCGAGCAGCAGGGATTTCGGGTTGGCGATCAGGGGACCGAAGTCGGTCATGGCGCCAACGCCCATGAAGATCAGGGGTGGGAAGATGCCCAGGTGGTCGCCCTGAAAAAGGTAGTAGAGCAGACCTCCAGGTGTGGCGGTGTGGATGACGTTGTCCTTGATCTCCAGGATCGGTTCGGCCATCATGCCGGCCAGAGGGAGATTGGTCAGCAGGACGCCGAAGGCGATGGGGACCAGCAGCAGTGGCTCGAATTTCTTGACGATGGCCAGATAGAGCAGGATACAGGCGATGCCGATCATCAGGATCATGCCTGGTGTCAGGCTGCCGAAGCCGGTGCTCCTGGCGAAGGATGCGATGATTTCAAGCATAGCGGCTCCTCCCTCAGGTTGCCATGACGATCAGGGTGTCGCCGACGTTTACCGAAACGCCCTGGCTGACCGCTACTTCACTGATCGTGCAGTCGCTGGGGGCGAGGATCTCGTTTTCCATCTTCATCGCCTCCAGGACCATCAGGGTTTGTCCCTTGATCGCTTTCTCACCGGCATTGACGGCGACGCGGAGGATGGTGCCCGGCATCGGCGCGACGATCTTGCCGTTTATCGGGCCTGCCTCGACCGTCTTGGCCGGCTCGGGTCTTGCGGCCGGCATGGGCTGTACGGGCTTTGGAGAGGGGGGTGGGCTGACGGCGGCCCGGGTGGTGCTTTTTTCTTCGGCGATTTCTTCGACGCCTACCTTGTACTCATTCCCGTTTACGACAACTCTGAACATTTTCATGATGCAACCTCCCTCCGATTATAATCTGCTGTTCATTTGTTCGATAATTCCCGCCCTGTTCCATGCCGGAGAACGATCTTCTATTTTTTCTATATTCCTGATGACGATATTGCCGACCGAGGTTTTCATCTTCATGGCGATCGCTGCGGTGATGGCCGCCACAAGTTCATTGTCGTCCTGCAGGGTGGCCGCTTGTTCGACAGTCGGTTGCGGCGTGGCAGCCGGAGTCGCCGGCTTTTCCGGAATAGCCGAGGTTCGATTAACCAGCCGGTCCATCCATGAAATGATGAACTGGAGAATGATCAGGGCAAGGAAGGTGATGCCCATGCCCAGTAGGGTGGTGATCAAGCCGGCTGTCAGTTTGTCCAGTGTCGACAAGGATTGTATGACATTGGGGTCGGCAAATTGCGCGAGCAGCTCCGTTGTGGTCATCGGTTCTCTCCTTCGCTGTTTTAAAGAGGTATGTTGCCGTGCTTTTTGGCAGGGCGCTTTTCGCGCTTGCCGTCCAGCATATTGAAGGCATCGATGATTCTCTGTCGACTGGTGTGCGGTTCGATGACGTCATCGACGAAACCGCGCTCCGCCGCCTTGTAGGGGGTGGCGAATTCCGCCGCATATTCCTCGAGGATCCTCGCCTTAGTCTCCTCCTGGTCCTCTGCCTTGGCAATTTCGTTCTTGAAGATGATGTTCACCGCACCTTCCGAGCCCATCACCGCGACTTCTGCGGTCGGCCAGGCGTAGACCATGTCTGCGCCCAGGGATTTCGAGCACATGGCGACGTAGGCGCCGCCGTAGGCCTTGCGGGTGATGACGGTGACCTTGGGCACGGTGGCCTCGCTGTAGGCGTAGAGGATCTTGGCGCCGTGGCGGATGATGCCGCCGTATTCCTGGGTGGTGCCGGGCAGAAACCCGGGGACGTCCACGAAGGTCAGCAGCGGGATGTTGAAGGCGTCGCAGGTCCTGATGAAGCGGGATGCCTTGTCGCCGGCGTTCATGTCGAGGCAGCCGGCCATGACGTTCGGCTGGTTGGCGACGATCCCCACCGACTGGCCGTTGATCCTGGCGAAGCCGGTGATGAGGTTGGTGGCGAAATAGGGCTGGGTCTGCATGAAATCCCCGTGGTCGACAATGGGGAGGATGACGTCCAGCATGTCGTAGGGCTTGTTCGGATTGTCGGGGATGACTTCATTCAGCTGATGGACCGGCCTGTTCGGGTCGTCGTCGGTGGCGTAGACCGGCGCCTTCTCCAGGCTGTTGGAGGGGAGGAACTGGAGGAGTTTTCTGATGCCGTTCAGGCACTCCTGCTCGCTCGCGGCGATGAAATGGACGTTGCCGCTCACCCGATTGTGGGTCATCGCCCCGCCCAGTTCCTCTGCCGAGACGATCTCGCCGGTAACGGTCTTTATCACCTGGGGTCCGGTGATGAACATCTGGGAAGTCTTTTCTACCATGAAGATGAAATCGGTCAGGGCCGGGGAGTAAACCGCTCCCCCGGCGCACGGACCCATTATCGCCGAAACCTGCGGAATCACGCCGGAGTAGACGGAATTGCGGTAAAAGATGTCGCCATAGCCTGACAGGGCGTCGACCGCTTCCTGGATTCTCGCCCCGCCCGAATCGTTGAGGCCGACGATGGGCGCCCCGACCTTGGCGGCGGCGTCCATGGCCTTGACGATTTTTTTGGCGTGCATCTCGCCCAGGGCCCCGCCAGTGATGGTGAAATCCTGGCTAAAGGCATAGACGACCCGACCCTCGATCTGGCCATAGCCGGTAACCACCGACTCACCCTCGAGGTCGAGTTTATCCATGCCGAAATTGGTGCATCTGTTCTTGATGAACGCGTCCACTTCGATAAAAGTGCCCTCGTCAAAAAGATTGAGCAATCGCTCTCTTGCCGTCATTTTCCCGCCGGCGTGCTGTTTCTTTATTCTGTCCGGCCCTCCTCCCAGGGCTATTTTTTCCTTTTTCTTCAGCAGGAACTCTCTTTTCTCCAAAGACATGTCTGCACTCCTTTTCTAATGGTTTTCGCGGTTTTGGCTCGCCGAAGGCTGGTGATGCTCGATGATCCCGGGGGTATCTGCAGCCTGGGTTGGATATGTGTAGTGTATGATGTCGGGGTTGACCATGCCCTGCCAGACCATTTCAAACAGGGCATTGGCTTCGTCGGCAAGACATCCTTTTTTGCCTCGCATGACCCACATGAAAAAGGTACGCTGAATGAAACCGAGCATGAAGTCGAGGAGGTTGCCGCCCCGCACATGGGGGTTGATAATGCCTTGCCGCTGGCCTTCACGAAAGACCTCGATAATCATGTCGACTCTTCTTTTCTGGTCGAAGGATGGGTCGGCCATCCAAGTTTTCATGGGCAGGGTCATGAACAGGATGCGGCCCAGTCCTTCGTGGCGTTCATAGTAGTCCAGATGCAGCCAGAACACCTTTCTGAGTTTTTCCTTCAGGTCTTCGATGCCGCCCAGGTGGTCCTCGATGCGGTCGGTGAGGGTTTTCATCCAGATATTGACATAGGCGAAAAGAAGTCGTTCCTTGCTTCCGAAGTGCTTGTAAATAGTGGTAAAACTTACGCCTGCCCGGTCGGCTATGTCGCGAATGCTGGCCTTGTGGAAATCCGCGGTCGAGAAGACCTCCATGACAGCCGCTTCCAGCCGTTTACGCACTTCCGGGTTGAGTTCGTCTAACATTGTTACTAAAAAGATAGTTTTGGGTTTGCTGGATCGGTTTATGCAAATATAGCTATATGATATTAATGAAAATATCTGTAAGATGTTTACTGGTAATGCCAAGTGGAAAAGTAGGTGAAACGTTGAGATGCAATGTGTTATTTTTCATAATGCTTTGAAATATAATAAAAAATATAATAAGATATCGATTGTTTATGATTTTAGTGTAACGATGTTACTTTTTATGTAATGTAAATTCGATTTATTTGTCAAGAAAAAATAATTGATGATTTTTTACAACACATCATTTTCATTTCATGGTGATTCCTTCTCCGCCCATTGGCTGCGGAGAGAACGGTGAAAGGGATTGAAAATTGATCGGAAAAGATGCTAGGCTATTGCTGTCATCCCCGAGGAAAGGTGACATGCCGGCCGGCGACGAAGCGGTGGTGGCAAAAAAATGAAGAGTGGAAGGAGGCACAATGGCTGATACAACCTTTAGAGCAATGGTAGTCGAGGAAAGCGGCGACAAGGCTTTTGCCCGCAAGATCGTGCAGAGGCGGGTCGACGAATTGCCGGATGGCGAGGTGTTGGTGAAGGTGTCCTGGTCCTCACTAAATTATAAGGATGCCCTCTCTGCCAGCGGCAACCGTGGAGTGACGAAGAAATACCCGCATACTCCCGGAATCGATGCCTCGGGTGTTGTCGAAGAAAGCCGCAACGCTTCGGTTCAGCCGGGCGACAAGGTAATCGTCACCAGTTACGATCTGGGCATGAACACCTCCGGCGGCTTCGCGGAATACATCCGAGTGCCGGCGGCCTGGGTCGTACCCCTGCCCGATGGGCTCAGCCTCCGGGAAAGCATGATCTACGGAACTGCCGGCTTCACCGCCGGGATGTCGGTCTTTGCCCTGGCCGAGCGTATAGCTCCCGGCGCCGGGGAAATCCTGGTCTCCGGGGCGACCGGTGGGGTCGGCAGCATGTCGCTCGCCATCCTCGCAAAACTGGGATACTCCTGCGCCGTGGTCACCGGCAAACCTGAAGCCGCGGAGTATCTCAAGAGGTTGGGGGCCGCGAGGATCCTCAGCCGCGTGGAGGCCACGGAAGGCAGCGGCAAGCCCCTGCTGAAAGGCGTCTGGGCCGGCGTGGTCGATACGGTCGGCGGCGAAATCCTGGCAACCGCCATAAAATCGACGGATATGCATGGCATCGTCACCTGCTGCGGCAACGTGGCGGCCCCGGATCTGCCTCTCAATGTCTTCCCCTTCATTTTGCGGGGCGTCTCCCTCATCGGCATAGATTCCCAGAATTGCCCGATGGCCCACCGCCGGCAGGTTTGGCAGAATCTCGCCGGAGATTGGAAGCCGGCACAACTCGGCGAGATGGCGCGGGAGGTGTCCCTCGATGAGTTGGAAAAAGAGATCGAGCTGATTCTCCGAGGCGGGCAGGTGGGAAGGGTGCTCGTCCGGCTGCAGAAGTAATGGCTATGGGGGCAACAAAGGCAAAGGCGGCGGTCGCGGGATGCAACATAGGAAACGGGAAATATTTATGAAAAAAACGGGGTTTGTGTACGACGAAAGATATCTGCTGCACGACACGGGTGGGTACCACCCGGAATCTCCGGAGAGACTGAAAGTGATATACCAGCGTCTGACGGAGTCGGGAATGATCGAGAAACTCACACAGATCAAGGCGGAGCGGGCGAACCAGCGCTGGATCGAGGCGGTTCATTCCATACGCTATATCACGCGGTTCGACGAGGCCTGCCTCTATGGTCTGACCGAGTTCGAGCACCCGGACAATGCCATCTGCCGGGAGACCTTCGAGGCGGCCTTCTACGCCGTGGGGGGTGTACTGAAAGCCGTTGATGCGGTGATGAACGGCGAGGTGGACAACGCTTTCTGCGCCGTACGTCCTCCGGGACACCACGCGGAAATGGACAGGCCCATGGGCTTCTGCTACTTCAACAACGTGGCGATAGCTGCCCGGTATCTGCAGAGGGAGCACGGCATCGAGCGGGTTGGTATCATCGACTTCGACGTCCATCACGGCAACGGCACCCAGCATATCTTCGACCGAGATCCGACGGTGATGTATTACTCCATTCACGAGCATCCGTCGTTCGCCTATCCAGGGACCGGCCGGGACTTCGAATCGGGGATCGGCGAAGGGGAGGGCTGCACCGTAAACTCTCCGGTGCTGCCGGGCCGGGGGGATGAGGAATACCGGCGCCTGATCATGCAGGACATGGTCCCTGCGTTCAAGAAATTCCAGCCCGAGTTCATTCTCGTCTCAGCCGGCTTCGACGCCCACGTCAGCGATCTGATGTCGGGTGTCAACCTGACCACCGACGGTTTCGACTTCATTTCGGAAGTGGTCATGAATCTGGTCAACCGGTTCGCATGCGGCCGGATTGTCTCAGTGCTGGAAGGTGGCTACAATCTCGAGGTATTACCGCTGTTGGTGGAGAATCATATCAAGATCCTGGCGGATATGAAGTGAGTTCCACTCTAATAAAATTTGAATTTCCGGAGGTCCTATGTTTGTAAGTGGCAGAATGTCAAAAGACCTGATCACAGCTGGTCCGGACATGACGATATTTGAGGCCAAAAAAATCATGACGGACAAAAACATCCGTCACCTGCCGGTCATCGATCCGGCGGGCAAGTTGATCGGAATCGTGACGGATCGCGACGTCCGCGATGCCATGCCGTCCATTCTCTTGGAGAAAGTCGATTACGAAAAGACACTGGCCAAGGTCATGAACCACCCGATCGGGGATATCATGACCAGCAACCCGCTGACCATCTATGCCTACTACACCATCCAGGATTCTCTTTTGGTCATGCAGAAGAAAAAGGTGGGGGCCCTGCCGGTGATCGACGAGGAGGGGTATCTGAAGGGCATTCTGTCGACCCGCGATTTAATCAATGCCTTCGTCAACATCATGAACATCGATGAACCGGGCACCCTGCTCTGCATCTTGGTGAAGCAACAACCGGGACAGATGAAGAAAATTGTCGATGTCATCACCGAGGAGGGGATCTCCATGGGCAGCGTCCTGGTCGCCAGGTTCTGGGATGAGGAAAAAAGGGCGATGTTTCCTTACCTGCTCACCAACAATGTCATCAATGTGAAAAAGAAACTGCTCGACCTGGGCTTTGAAATTATAGATCCAATGAAATGGTATCTGGATCAGCTGCCGAAGAAAGGGTAGACCGGTTTCTCGTAATGTTCACGAGAAATCCGGGGGTTGCGGGCAGAACGCGGGAAAGCCGCCATTGTTTTTCCGTCGCTATGGCGGACCACCCATTTTTTTAATACTGCTTTAGAAATTCGTTTCTTGTTTTTTGAAACGAATTTCTAAAGGTATCCATCCAGCTCAGCTGGGTCAGGATCTGACCAGTTTCGTCACTGTCGATGACGCGGCGATTTCGCCGTTTCCAGAGTAATTTTCATGATTTTTCTCGATGTGCGAAAGCACGTAGAGATAATTGACCATCATTCCGGCGGATTGGCTGATACCCCTATCGGACAGGTCGGCGGCCCAGTTGATCCGTTCGATTCGGGCCCCGTTGGAAAGGTGGAAGTGGCTCACCCGATCGTAGGTGTATTTTCCTTTTTTCGTGGTCAGAAGATACCGGCTGCACAGGCGAAGAAGGATCGGCTTGATGGCCATCTCTCGGCCCTCGTGAAGATCCTCGCCGATTTTGTCCACTGCCGCGAAAAAGCACTCCAGGACATCGATCTCCCCGGCCAACTCCTGTAGCAGTTTCATTTCCTTGCCGGTAAACTTGACCTCATCGCGGTGAGCCCGGAGGTGGGGGATAAATCCGGGAATGGGTGACAGGGTTGAAAAGGTCTTCAGGTTGGGATGCTTGGAAATCAGCTCCTTGACCACCTTCTTGATCAGGAAATTGCCGAAGGCCACGCCGGCCAGTCCCGCCTGGCAGTTGGAGATGGAATAGAATATGGCCGTGTCGGCTTTGCCGGGATGGATCAGCGGTCTCGTCTCGTCGAGGAGTTCGGCGATATTGGAGGAAATGCCGTTGACCAGGGCCACTTCCACAAAGATCAGGGGCTCGTGAGGCATCCGGGGATGGAAATAGGCGAAACAGCGGCGATCGTCCCGCAGCCGGTTCTTGAGATCCTGCCAGGAGCGAATGGCATGCACTGCCTCGTATTTGATCAGCTTTTCCAGAAGCGCCGCAGGGGTTTCCCAGGTGATCCGTTGCAGATCGAGGAAGCCCACGTCGAACCATGAACAGAGTAGCCGGAGGATATCCTGGTCGAGCGCCTTAAGGGCTGGGTCTTCCGAGGTAAGGGGCAGGAGCTCCGCCCGGAGATCGACCAGGAATTTCACTCCCTCCTCCAGCTCGTTGAACTGCCTGAGCAGTTTAGTCCGGGGCGGAACGAGCTGATTGCGCAGCTCGAGGTTGAGCCGCCTCCGCTCTTCGCTGTCGGTGCAGAGCAGCCGTTTGGAAATGGTGTCCTCGATTACCTGATCATTTGCATCGAATTCAGTGGCGAGCAGCTGGAGAAACCGTTTCCTTCCATCGTTGTTGAGGATCAGGTAGGTTTCCCCAAGTTCGGCGGCCCGGTTGCGGGCCGACACTTCACCGCCGCGCCCTTCGAGGCAGGCATTAATCCTCTCCCGCACCTTCTGCAGATCGTGGTCCGGCAAGCCGGCTTCGATGGAATGTTTTAAGCCCGCCTGGTCGCCCAGCGGCCAGATCAGCCGAATTCGACGCAAGGTCTTGTCCCAAAGGGGTTCTTCTCGATCAAACATCGGATCTCCTCATCTCAAGCTCCTCTGCCTGTTACGTTTTTTCACCGATGAACTCCCTGCTTCCAAGCTCTATCCTATCCTCAACAGGAAGCAAGTACAAGGATGAAAACGGTGGGCGAGGAAAATGCCGGGGCGGCGGGATGAGGTGGAATACGATGGTTCAGTGGGAGCTGGTATCATGACGGGCCATACTCTGCTGCTAGGAGTCTGCCGGATTATAGACATTTTTTTTCAGATCGAGGCATTTTTCCAAAAATTAAGCGCAGTCATATACTTAATATTACGAGCATTAATTTTTGGAAATAACGAAGAGATGGGGAAAAAGGGCATAATCCGACAGGCTCCTGGCCCGGCCGGTGGCGCCTCCGCTTGACGAAGGCCGAAGTATGGGGGGATGGCCCAAAACGGCCATGATAACAAGGAAATCTCCGGTTATTGACTGCTTGCCTCTTTGGCCAGCTCCTCGGGACTCATGGTCCAGAAAGGGGTGCCGTCCTTGGTAAGGCGGACCTTGAACTCAAAATTTTCGCCTTGTTTTACCTTGGCGGCCATAAAAACATCCTTTCCCTCGATGGTTGCCCACGCGCCGGCTACTTTGGTCTTGATATCCTTTCTGATCCCGGTTTTCTGTGCATCGGCATAGGTTACGGGGCAAAGGTGTACCAGGATTTCCTGACCGTCCTCGTCAAGGATGAAGGCCGTTCCCGGGGCCATTCCCGGCAGCGGAACGATCTCCTGGAATTTGACCACCTTTCCCTTGATGGCATCCCGTTCCTTGTAATCGTAGTAGCTGTTATAGGTGGAGTCCTTCTCCCAACCTGTGATGCCGGTGGCATCCGCCCGGACGGTTGTCGCCGGGTAAGTGAGAACGGCGATAAAGCAGAGGATTGTTGAAATTATGCCCAAGCGATAGTAGTAGTTTCTCATTTATTCTCCGCCGATGAATCTCCCAGTGCTGAGGACTGAGCAATGAGGACTGAGGAAAATTCGCACGTTCACTGTCCTTAGGGGCGAAATTTTTTTTGTTCCTAGGCCTCAGTCCTCAGTCCTTTTTTAAAAGTCCTTTCCGCTTTCATGTAATCATTATTTTCGGCTCTGTCTGAAAAAATCCTCAAGAAAAAGCTTCCGCCAGCCTTCGGTCTGGCGGAGTTGCCGGGGCTCGCGGGAATTGTGGGTATTGAGCAATTTCACGAGCTGTTTCAACTCCGAGGCATTGCCGACCAGTCCCGGGGCGATGCCCAGAAGTCCAGCCTTCAGCTGAACCAGCTTGTTGAGTCTCTCCAACGCTTCCCGTTCGCTTGGAGTGAGCCGCATGGGTCGTTGAAGGGCCGGAAAACTCTCTTCAGGTTTCTGCAGTGTCTGATCGACGATCGCGATGATGTTGTCGCCGTACCTGCTCACGGCCCGGTCGGAAATCTCAATGCCGTCCTTGAGGTCACCCGGCGACTTCGGTTTTTTTCTTGCGATTTCGAGTATGGCCGTATCCTTTATGACGTGGCTGCGAGGCCTATCAAGCTTCATGGCGACGCCATCCCGCCATATCGACAGGTTCATGAGGATGGCCAGACCGGCCCGGTCGAGGCTGGTGCAGTTGCGGATTTTCAGATAACGTTCATCCGCCGGCGGTCCCGCGTAAGTAGCCGGGTTGTTCAACAGGTTCAGGTCCTCCTGCAGCCATGACCTGATTTTGGGCCCGATGATCCGGGAGAGCAGCAGTACCCGGATGGCGCGCAGATAACGGACATCATCCAGCGCATAGCGGATCTGTTCGTCGGTGAGCGGGCGCTGCAGCCAGTTGGTCCTTGTTTCGTCTTTGGCGAGATCGATGTCGAGCAACTCCTTTACCAGGTTGCTCAGGGACAGGGTGGCCGGCAGGTTGGAAAAACCGGCGGCGAGCCTGGTGTCGAATATATTCTGCGGGGTGGCCCCGGTCGCCCGTTTCAGGATGGCGAGGTCCTGGGGGGCGTCGTGGAGGATTTTGACGATTCCCCGATCGGAGAGAAGTTGGCCCAAAGCCTTGAGATTCTGTATGGCCAGGGGGTCGATCAGGAAACATTCCTCGTCGGAGAGCGCTATCTGGATGAGGCCGAGTTGCGGATAGTAAGTGCGCTCCCAGACAAACTCCGTATCGAGGGCGACAGCTTCCGTCTGTTTTGCCCTGCGCACCAGAATTTCCAATTCCGCCTCGTTTTGAATAATTGTGTTGAGCGTTTCCATGACATTGAATTTCTAATGTTGAAATGTAACGGCAGGCGACATCGCCGTCGCCCGGTAATGCGCCGGTGACCCATGGCTTAAAAAAGACACACTGCCGAAGAAAAAACAAGAGATATTCTTCTTTTAAGGTGTTTATTTACGACGATCCGTCGTATTATTGACTGACAACTGTAGCAGCGTTCGGTCTTTGGCAAATCGGGATCGCTATCGGGATCGAAAGGAAATGCTCGGTAAGTCGAACCCCGCAACTGCAGAATGTCCGGGGAGCCCCGGGACTATTGCATCAAGGGGAATCCCTGCAGGATAGAGCGTTGATAGTTCGGTTTCGATCCCGATCCCGATAGCGATAGCTATTTCGAGAAAAGATGTAATGGCGAACGATTACGTTATGCCGGACGCTGATAGCTGGGTAGCTCGATTTTCATATTGCTTCTGGTGAACGAAGAGGATGGCGATATACATACTCAAGCGGCTTTTGCTGATGATACCGACCCTGTTCGGGGTGATGATGATTACCTTTGCGATCACCCAGTTCGTCCCCGGAGGTCCGGTGGAAAAGATGATCGCCGATATTCAGGGGGTCGGCCAGGGAGGGGAGGTGCGGGCCTCGGCGGCGACTATGTATCGGGGGGATTCCGGGCTCGACAGCGATAAGATCGAGCAGCTGAAAAAGCTCTACGGCTTCGATCAGCCTCCGGTGAAGCGGTTCCTGACCATGATGAAGAATTATCTCCTCTTCGATTTCGGCGCCTCCTATTATTATCACCGGAGCGTTGCCGACCTGGTAATTTCCCGCATGCCGGTCTCCATGTCACTGGGGTTGTGGAGCTTTCTCATCGTCTACGGGGTCTGTATTCCTCTGGGAATCAAAAAAGCGGTGAGGGAAGGTTCACGCTTCGATGTCGTCACCTCGACGGTCATCCTGGTCGGGTACGCGATTCCCGGATTCGTCCTGGGGGTGGTGCTGGTGGTCCTGTTCGGCGGCGGCAGTTTCTGGGCGATCTTTCCCTTGCGGGGCCTCGTCTCCGACAACTGGGCCGAGTTGAGCTGGTTGATGAAGATACTCGACTATCTGTGGCATATGGTGCTGCCGGTCACGGCCAGCGCGGTCGGCAGCCTTGCGGTCATGACCATGCTGACCAAAAATTCCTTCCTGGAGGAGATCCGCAAGCATTACGTGCTGACGGCGCGGGCCAAGGGGCTGGCCGAACCGCAGGTCCTCTACAAGCATGTCTTCAGAAACGGCATCATTCCCATCATCACCGGCTTTCCCGGTTATTTCATCGCCTCCTTCTTTACCGGCAGCCTCCTGATAGAAACCATCTTCTCCCTCCAGGGCATGGGGCTGCTCGCCTACGAGTCGGTCATGAACCGCGACTATCCGGTGGTGTTGGGGACACTCTATTTCTTTACGCTGATCGGTCTCATCTCCCGCCTGCTCTCCGATTTGAGCTATGTGGTCGTCGATCCCCGTATCAGCTTCGAGGGACTCGATGGCTGACACGAATCATCCACGGGAAAAACTCAGATCCGCGGTGGCCAGGCGCCGGGCGAGAATCTGGCACCGTTTTCGCCGCAATCGCCGGGGGTATTATAGCTTTGTCATCTTCTCCATTCTTTTTCTCGCCAGCCTGATGGCGGAAGTGATCAGCAACGACAAGCCGTTGCTGGTGCAATACGAAGGAAATTACTATCTCCCCATCCTCTTCACTTATCCGGAGACCACCTTCGGCGGCGACTTCGAAACGGCAACGGACTACGCCGATCCGTACGTTCGGCAAAAACTCGATGAAGGGAGTAACTTCGCGATTTACCCGCTCAACAGGTTCAGCTACAACTCCATCAATATGGAGATCGCCGGTCCGGTGCCTTCTCCGCCGTCCGAGGCCAACTATCTCGGCACCGACGACCGGGGGAGGGACGTACTGGCGAGAATCATCTACGGTTTCCGGTTGAGCGTCCTCTTCGGTTTCGCCCTTACCCTGGTCGGGACCGCTGTGGGCATCCTAACCGGCGCCGTCCAGGGTTACTTCGGCGGCAAGACCGATCTCGCCATGCAGCGGTTCATCGAGATATGGGGATCCATGCCGGAGCTCTACCTGCTGATCATTTTCGCCTCGATCTTCAAGCCCAGCTTTCTGCTTCTTCTGGTCCTGCTGTCCCTGTTCAGCTGGATGGGGCTGTCCGACTACGTGCGGGCGGAGTTCCTGCGGGGCCGCAATCTCGATTATGTGAAGGCGGCCAAGGCCCTGGGCGTCGGCAACACTACCATCATGTGGCGGCACCTGCTGCCGAACGGCATGACGCCGGTCATCACCTTCCTTCCCTTCCGGGTCTCGACCGCCATTCTCGCCCTCACCAGCCTCGACTTCCTGGGGCTCGGCGTTCCGCCAGCAACACCGAGCCTCGGGGAACTCCTCGCCCAGGGCAAGGCGAACATCGAGGCCTGGTGGCTTTCCCTGTCGGCCTTCTCGGTTCTTGTCGGAATGCTTGTGCTGCTTATCTTTATCGGAGAAGCTCTTCGCGAGACCTTCGATCCCAGAAAGACCTGATGCCTTTTGCGGCGGGTGCTGGAATCATTCCTTCGTTCTTTCAACAACCCTGGAAATATCAAGGACCGAGTGGAATTCCATGCAATAGCTTATCAGACGGCAAACCCGGCTGAGCTGGATATGTACCCTTCGAAAATTCATTTCAGAAAGCGAAATGAATTTCTAAGGTACTAACCCCGCTAGCGGGATAAGTACCTTCACGAAATTCATTTTAAAAAACGAAATGAATTTCTAAGGTACTAAAAATATGGTAAGGCACTTCTCCAAAAGAAATGCTTGCGCCCGGATATATTTCACTCGGCAATAAAGGACCCCCACTCTATGCAGAGCAATGCCATAACGCGTCTTGGCGATGCTGGTCTCTATGTCCTGACGGATCTCGGCAAGATGACGCTTTTCCTCCTGATGTCCCTGCGGGGTGTTTTCCGGCGTCCCTTCCGGTTTTCGGAGTTGGTCCGCCAGATCCAGTTCGTCGGCGTCGGTTCCCTTGCCGTGATTTTCTTCACCGCCGCCTCCACCGGCATGGTGCTCGGGCTGCAGGGTTACTATTCACTGCACAAATTCGGCGCCGAGGGCATGCTGGGCTCGGCGGTGTCGCTGACCCTGATCATGGAGCTAGGCCCGGTGCTCACCGCACTGATGGTGGCCGGCCGGGCCGGCTCCGCCATCTGCGCGGAGATCGGCATCATGAGGATCTCCGATCAGATCGACGCACTGGACTGCATGGCGATCGACCCCTTTCGCTATCTCATTGCCCCGAAATTCCTGGCGACGATCATCTCCGTGCCGCTCTTGACGGCGGTGTTCGACGTGGTGGGGATCGCCGGCGGGTACCTGGCCGGCGTCGGGCTGATGGATGTGAATCCCGGCAGTTTCATCCAGGGGATGCAGACCAGCGTCACCAACCACGATATCCGGCTCGGTGTGATCAAGTCCTTTGTCTTTGCCCTCCTGGTGGTCTGGATCTGTTCCGGGCGCGGGTATTTCGTCCAGGAAATCCGCGGGGCGGGCTTCGGCGCCGAGAGCGTCAGCCGGGTCACCACCCAGGCCGTCGTCCTGTCGTCGATCTCCGTCCTCGTTTTCGATTATCTCCTGACCGCGGTGCTGCTGTGATGAGCTCAGCCATCGAATTCAAGAATGTCGTCAAGACTTTTGCCAAGCGAAACGGGACCGAGCAGGTGGTCCTCGACCATGTCTCCTTTGCGATCCCCGCAGGCAAGACCACGGTCATTGCCGGCGGCAGCGGCCAGGGGAAAAGCGTCACCCTGAAAATAATCCTGGGCCTGATGCAGCCGGATTCGGGAGAGGTTTTCGTCCACGGCAAGGAGGTAACCGGGGCAAGAGGCAGGGATCTCGAGCAACTCCGCACCCAGTTCGGCGTCTTGTTCCAGGGGGCTGCGCTCTTTGATTCCCTCACCGTCTATGAAAATATCGCCCTGCCGCTACGGGAACGAACGACCAAGTCAGAGCAGGAAATCAGCCGGCAGGTGGAGCAGTCGCTCGCCCAGTTCGAGCTCACCGGCCACGAGGACAAATATCCGGCCCAGCTGAGCGGAGGCATGAAGAAGAGGGTCGGGCTTTCCCGGGCCATGCAGCTCAATCCCTCGATAATGCTCTTCGACGAACCCACCACCGGTCTCGATCCGGTCATGACCCAGGAGATCTATCACCTGTTCGCCAGGACCCAGGCCAAGTTCGGATTCACCTCGGTCATCGTCAGCCATGACATCCCGAAGATCTTCAACCTGGCGGATCAGGTAATTATCTTGAATTCAGGAATGATGGATGTCTTTGACAGCCCTGAAAAGATTCAATGGTCGGAGAAACCCCATATTCAGGAAATCGTGCAAACTACAATGGGTAACATATATCAAAGTCACCTGGTGGAGAAATGAAAAGAAACACGTTGGAATTGGCGGTCGGGCTGTTCATGCTTATAGGCTTCGGTGCATTCGGCTACCTTGCTCTCCAACTGGGCGAGGTGTCCTGGCTGACGGCGGGAAGCACCTATATCCTCAAGGCGGAATTCGACAACGTCGCCGGCGTGAAAAAAGGGGCGTCGGTGCAGGTAGCCGGGGTCCCGGTCGGCGAGGTGGATGGGATTGCCCTCGGCAAAAATGAAGCGGCGCTTCTCTCCTTGCGGATCGACAACAAGCTGAAGGTGCCGATCGATTCGATAGCCTCGGTCAAGTCCCAGGGCATTATCGGCGATAAATACATCCAATTGAGCCTGGGTGCCGATGAAACCCACTTCAAGCCGGGCGAGATAGTGGTGGAGACGGAATCATCCGTCGATATCGAATCTCTTATCAGCAAGTTCGCTTTCGGCAGCGTGAAAGAGTAGCGATCAGGGCTTTCACCGAAAAATCCGCATGATGCCGGAACAATATGAATCAAATCGATAGGGGTAATATCATGAAAAAAATGTTGATTTTTCTTGCCGTCCTCATGGCTTTCTCGACGCAATATCTGGGGGCGGCGGAGCAGGGGCCGACAGCAGATTTGAAACCCGTTCTCAAGGACCTCACTGAGGTCCTGGCCGATGCAAGCCTGAGAGGGAGGGAGCATCGTACCGAAAGAAGAGAAAAGATAATGTCGCAGATCAAAAGGGGCTTCGATTTTCGTGAAATGTCGAAGAGGGTTCTCGGAAAGACCTGGAATGAAATCGACGAGAACGATAGAGACTATTTCACCGCTCAGATGACGAAACTGCTGGAAAACGTCTACATCGGCAAACTTGAGAGCTATTCCGGGCAGACCATCGAATACGCCGCGGAATCGGTCAAGGACGACCGGGCCCAGGTATCTACCCTCCTGGATAATGAAGGCGTAAAGATACCCATTCACTATATTATGAAAAAGACGCCGGAAGGTTGGATGGTCTACGACATAAATATAGAAGGTGTCAGTCTGGTGAGAAATTACCAGGAGCAGTTCAAGTCTATTCTGCGCAAGGATGACTACCAGGGATTGGTAAAGGTGTTGGAAGAAAAGAACCGTACTTTCGAGGCGGAGGCGAATTAAGCCGGCATGGTCGAGTACAGTGAAGATCTGCAGCGAATCTGTTTGCCGTTCCTCGAAGAGCGTGAAGCTCGTGTCTTGTTGAAGTCCATGACCCCCCTTGTGCTTCGGGCGGGAACCGACCTCTACCTGGTAGGTGATACCGCGGACTGTCTGTATCTTCTGGTGTCCGGCAGAATCGCCGTTCGAAAACGGACCGGGTTCGGGGACCGGATGCAGGTGGTCGCCCTGCTCGATCCCGGCGCCCCGATCGGCGAGGACGGTCTGATCGACGGGCGGGACCGCGGCGCCACCTTGACTGCGGTGGCGGAATCCCATCTTTTGATGTTGTCCAGGCAGGTGTTCGACGAAGTCGTCTCCACCGATTCGGCAACAGCGCTCAAGTTGCTCAAATGGCTTCTGGAGAGGGTATCGTTGCGCCTGAAGAAGAGTTCCGATCGTCTTGCCCAGATACTGTAGCAGATTATAATTTGCTCAAGGCCCCGGGGGGGGGCGGGATGCCGGAGAAGAGGTTTCCTTCTTGCGCGGCATATATTTTTCCCTTCCATGGTATTTTTTTTCATAGCCAATCCTCCAGAAATTGAGTATTTTTCCTTTCTTTATTTTTTTGCCTTGTAGAAAATATTTCTGTTATGAGACTGCTGTTTGACGATATCACCGGGAAAACGCAGCACTATACCATCAACGATACGCGCTGGTTTCCTGCCGGCGATGCGGGTCTTCTCCTTGAGGCCACCGCACGTCTCTCCGTTTCCCGATACGACCACGAGACGATTGTTGTCAAAGGGCGGTTGGACGGTATCCGAGAAACGGTTTGCGATCGATGCGGCGAGCGCGCTGAAGAGGCGTTGCACAGTGATTTCGAATATCAGGTCACTACGAGAAAGGAAGAGGTGGGTGAGCGTGAAGTGGAATGCAGCGAAGAGGACGCCAACACCCTCCACCTCGAAGAACCGGTTGTCGAAATTGATGATATCTTGCGGGAACAAGTTTACTTGGCTGTTCCTTTGCGGACCTTGTGCCGGGAAGACTGCAAGGGTATTTGTGCCGGTTGCGGGGCCTTTCTGAATAAGGAGTCCTGCAGCTGTGGTCCGGATACGGGCAATTCTCCTTTCGCTGTATTGAAAAAGATCGGCAAAAGGTGATAAAGCGTCGGCTCCGGCCAAAGATTCTTGGCGTTTTCACGTAATATACAATCACGAATACCGCTCCTGGAGTTCGAACTGTAGAAATTAATCAGTGGTATGCATTCATACCTAAGTGGAGGATAACATGGCCTTACCAAAAAGAAGACATTCTCATTCCCGTACCCGGACCAGACGCGCCCATGACGCCTTGACCGCCCCCGGCCTTTCGGTTTGCGCCGAATGCGGCGAACCCAA
Organism: Pseudomonadota bacterium; assembly: GCA_023412495.1. Next base: position 30,520 of record JAEYNP010000062.1, on the reverse strand, counting down.
GGAACCGCACCGCCTTTGCGGCAGCTGTGGAAAATATAAGGGGAGAACCGTCTACGTTCTCGAAAGTGAAGTGGAATAGGAGAATGACGTGCAAATAGCCCTGGATGCCATGGGCGGAGACCATGGTCATGAGGAATTGATCACCGGGGCACTGCTTGCCGTCAAACAAGCGGAGCTAAGTGTAAGCCTGGTTGGCGACGAAGTTCTTCTGCAAAAACATCTCGATTCGCTGGCGCTCGACAGCAAGACCGCGAAGCTCATCAAGGTCGTTCATTCATCTCAAGTAATCGGCATGAATGAACATCCCGTGGATGCGGTCCGGAAAAAGAAGGACGCCTCGGTAATGGTGGCCTTCGACCTGGTCCACCGTGGCGAAGCCGATGCGGCCGTGAGTGCCGGCAACTCCGGCGCCACCCTGGCGGCCGCTATTCGCAAGCTCGGGCGTCTGGGCGGGGTATCCCGTCCCGGAATCGCTTCGATCTTTCCTACCCTGAAAAAGCCGGTGGTGCTGATGGATATCGGCGCCAATGTGGACTGCCGCCCTCAGCATCTTTTTCAATTTGCCGTTATGGCTTCAGCTTTTTCGCGCATCAACGGTGTGATAAAGCCGCGCGTGGGTCTCTTGACCATCGGCGAGGAAACCGGCAAGGGCAACAGTCTCATCAAGGAAACCTACCCCTTGCTGGAAAAAAGTTCCCTGAACTTCATCGGCAACGTGGAGGGGCGTGATGTCTTTCAGGGCAATGTGGACGTCATCGTCTGTGATGGTTTTGTCGGCAATATCTGCCTGAAAGTCAGCGAAGGACTGGCAGAAGCAGCCATGCTCATGCTGCGCGACGAAATCCTCAAGTCCATTTCCGCCAAGATCGGTTATTTCCTGGCCAGGAAGGCCTTCAAATCCTTCAGGAAGCGTGTCGACTATGCCGAATACGGTGGCGCACCGCTCCTTGGAATCGACGGGGTAGGCATTATCTGCCACGGGAAATCCAGTTCCCATGCGATAAAAAATGCCATCCTCGGAGCGGCGGAGATGGTTAAGAGAAATATCAACCGGGACATCTTAGAGAGTCTGGCAGCCAGCAATAACGTGGTGCATTTGGAGAACTGATGGGAACTGTTGTATTGGGTACCGGCTCTTGTCTGCCCGAGAGGGTCCTCACGAATGTCGAACTCGAATCCATCGTCGACACCAATGACGAATGGATCCGCACAAGAACCGGAATAGAAAGCCGCCGGATCGGCGGCAAAGGCGAGCAGACCTATCAACTCTCCGCCAATGCGGCACGGCAGGCGCTGGAGCGTGCCGGGGTTGCCGCCGAGGAGTTGGGTCTTATTGTGGTCGGCACCATTAGTTCCCATATGCTCATGCCGTCGTCCGCCTGTTTCGTGCAGAAGGAAATCGGGGCGAAGAACGCCTTCGCCTACGATCTCAACGCCGCATGTTCGGGTTTTCTGTATGGACTGGACCTTGCCGATAAATACATCCGAGCCGATCATGACATGAAGGTTCTGATCATCGGCGCCGAAACGCTGTCCGCCAGGCTTAACTGGCAGGACAGGAATACCTGTATTCTGTTCGGCGACGGGGCCGGCGCGGCTGTCTTCGGATATGCCGAGGGCTCCCGCGGCATCATCGGCTCAAAGCTGCTTTCCGACGGCGCCCTCTGGGAACTCCTCTATATGCATGCCCCTCGGAGTCTCAATCCGGATCTCGCGGTACCCGGCAATAACGGGGCCTACATTCAGATGGAAGGCAAGGAGGTCTTCAAGTACGCGGTACGAGCCATGGAAGATTCCGTCCGCGAGTTGCTTTCCCGGGAGCACGTAAACATCGAAGACATCAGTCTCGTCATTCCTCACCAGGCGAATATTCGGATTCTCAATAAGTTATCCGATCGTCTGAACCTGCCGCCGAGTAAGGTATTTATTAACGTAGCCAAATATGGTAATACATCCGCTGCGTCGATTCCCATCGCTCTCGATGAAGCAAACAGTAGTGGTCTGATTGCAGAAGGCGATACAGTTTTGTTCTGTTCCTTCGGGGGTGGTTTTACCTGGGGAGCATCCCTGATTAAGTGGTAAACAGGAGATATGTGATGGATTATTTCTTGACTGAAGAGCAGCAGATGATCGTCGATATCGCAAGGCAGATCACTGATGAACGTATTATACCGATTCGCGCTGAACTTGATGAGAAGCATGAATTCCCCAGGCAGATACTGAACGAGATGGCCCAGGCCGACCTCTTCGGGGTGCCGATCCCGGAAGAGTACGGCGGGTTGGGCGGTGGTTGTTTCGATATCGTGCTGACCGTCGAGCAGCTCGGCCGGGGCTGTATCGGCGTCGGCACCGCCTTTGCCGCAAATTTCCTGGGAGTCTATCCGATAATCATCGCCGGATCCCCGGAGATGAAAGCAAAATACCTGCCTGATGTCGCAACCGGAAAAAAATTCGGGGCCTTCGGCCTGACCGAGGCAAACGCCGGTTCCGATGCCTCGGGTATCCAGACGACTGCGGTGCTCGACGGCGACCACTGGGTATTGAACGGCACCAAACAGTGGATCACCAACGGCGGCGAGGCCCAGATCTACTCGGTCGTGGCGATCACCGACCGCAGCCGTGGTCCGCGCGGCGCCTCCATGTTCGTCGTGGAGGAGGGGGATCCCGGCTTCAGCTGCGGCCCCAAGGAAAAGAAAATGGGCATCAGGGCCTCGTCCACCACGGAGCTCATCTTCAAGGATTGCCGGATCCCCAAGGACCGGATCATCGGACGCGAGGGCACCGGCTTCATCACCGTCATGAAAACCCTCGATCTCTCCAGGCCCGGTATCGCCGCCCTCGGTGTGGGGCTGGCCCAGGGAGCGCTTGACGAGGCCGTCGCCTATGCCAAGCAGCGCCAGCAGTTCGGCAAGCCGATCATCGCTTTCCAGGCGGTCCAGCACATGCTGGCCGATATGGCGATCGGCGTCGAGTCGGCCCGGTCACTGGTGTATGCGGCCGCCAAGCATATCCAGAATCATCCCAAGGATATGTCCAAGGCATCCTCGATGTGCAAGGTGTTTGCCACCGACATGGCGATGAAGGTGACCACCGATGCAGTCCAGGTCATGGGCGGCTATGGGTACATGTGCGAGTACCCCGTCGAGAAGATGATGAGGGATGCCAAGATCCTGCAGATCTATGAGGGAACCAATCAGATCCAGAGAAACGTCATCGGCCAGGAATTGAACAAGGAATATTCTTAATTGATCAATTTTTCCTCCGCCGGCCGATCGAGATCGTTCCCTGTCGAGGATATTATAGAAAAGCAGGTAGTCGAAGAATGAGAATCATCGTTTGCATGAAACAGGTCCCGGACGCCAAGGATGTGCGGCTCGATCCGGTCACCAATACACTGGCGCGGGAAGGGGTGCAGTCCATCATGAATCCCTACGATCAACACGCGCTGGAGGAGGCGGTTCGCCTGAAAGAGGCGCACGGCGGCGAAGTCGTTGCCATTACCATGGGGCCACCCCAGGCCGAAGAGATCCTGCGCCAGGCGATAAGCTGCGGCGCCGATTCCACGGTGCTCGTGTCTGACCGGTCCTTTGCCGGAGCCGACACTTGGGCGACCGCCTATACACTAGAGCATGCCGTAAAGAAGATCGGCGACTTCGATCTCATCCTCTGCGGCAAACAGGCTATCGACGGGGACACCGCCCAGGTCGGTCCGGGACTGGCGACCAGGCTCGACATCCCCTATGTGACATGCGTCCAGAAAATCCGAGAATCTTCCACCACCGGTCTGGTTGCCGAGCGCATGATGGATGACGGTTACGATGTGGTGGCTGTCGATTATCCCGCCCTTCTGACCGTGGTGAAAGACATCAACGAGCCGCGGGTGCCATCGATCAAGGGCAAGATGAAAGCGAAGAGCGCCAAGATCGTCCGATTGAGCGCAGCCGATATCGAAGCCGATCCGGCCTGTATCGGCCTGCCTGGTTCGCCCACCAAAGTTGTCAACGTTTTTCCGCCTCCTTCCAGGGCAGAAAGATCGGTTCTGCAAGGAACTCTTGATGAACAGATCGACCAACTGGTTGATAGGCTGAAAGTATATCTGTAAGAAGCGGAGAAACGGTGACATGTTGAAAATCAATGAAGAAGTATGCATCGGTTGCGGGATATGCGAGGACAGCTGTCCCTTCGGGGCGATCAAGGTTGAGGACGGCCTCGCCAAGGTAGGCGATACCTGCACGCTCTGCGGCGCCTGTGTCGAAAGCTGCAGCGTCGAGGCGATTGTTCTCGAGACGGTGGAAAAGAAAGTACGGGACGACCTGTCTTCCTGGCGCGGCATCTGGGTGTTCTGCGAATACCGGAGGGGGGAACTCGCCCCGGTCTCGCTCGAGCTTCTCGGGATCGGACGGAATCTGGCCGATAAGAGACAGGTAAGGCTCGGCGCGGTCCTCTTGGGCCACGAGCTCGGGGATACCGCCTCGCTGCTCATTGGTCACGGCGCCGATGTCGTCTACAAGGTCGATGACGAGGCGTTGATGGAATTCAAGGAAGACTGCTATTCGCGGCTGACCACCCATCTCATCCGTGAATACCGGCCGGAGATCGTGCTGGCCGGTGCGACTGCCATCGGGAGATCCTTTATCCCCGGGGTGGCGACTGATCTGAATGCCGGCCTGACCGCCGACTGCACAAAGCTCGAGATTCGGGCGGAAGACGGCGCGCTTCTGCAGACTCGACCGGCCTTTGGCGGCAACATCATGGCGACGATCGTCTGCGAGTCCTCAAGGCCCCAGATGGCGACGGTCCGTCCGAAGGTGATGAGGGCTCTGGAATTCGATGCAGGGCGCACGGGCGAGATCGTCGCCGTCACGCCCCCTGCCGACCTCTTGAAGAGCCGGGTGCGAGTGGTGGAAGCGGTCGTCGGCGAGGCCTCGAAGGTCAATATCCAGGATGCGGATATCCTGGTTTCCGGGGGCAGGGGTCTTGAAACCGCCAAGGGCTTCGAACTGCTGAGAAAGCTCGCCGATGTCCTGGGGGCAAAGATATCCGCCTCCCGGGCGGTGGTCGATGCCGGCTGGATTGCCTATCCCCATCAGGTCGGTCAGACCGGCAAGACCGTGGCGCCCAAGCTTTACATCGCCTGTGGTATTTCCGGAGCCATCCAGCACGTGGCCGGCATGCAGTCGGCGGAAACCATCGTGGCCATCAATCGGGATGCCAACGCCTCGATCTTCAATGTCGCCGATTACGGCATAGTCGGAGATCTCTATGAGATCATCCCGAAGCTGATCGCCAAGCTTGAGGAGCGCCGTCATGAGTCTTGAAGGGAAGGTGGCCCTGGTCACCGGGGGAAGCCGTGGTATTGGTCGGGCAATCTGTATTCGTCTCGCCGCCATGGGAGTGAAAGTCTACATCAATTATGTCAGCCGGCCCGAGGCGGCGGAAGAAACTCAGGCGATCATCAGGCAGGACGGCGGCAGTGCCGAGATTGTCGGCTTTGATGTGGCTGATGGCTCCGCAGTGCAGGATGCCGTCAAGAAAATACTCGGCGAGAGCGGTTCCATCGACATCCTGGTCAATAATGCCGGGATAACAAGGGACGGTCTTATGGCCCGAATGAAGGAGGCCGACTGGGACGCCGTCCTCGATACCAACCTCAAAGGAGCATTTCTCTGCGCCAAGGCGGTATCCAAGGATATGATGAAGAAGAGGTGGGGGCGTATTGTCAACATCTCCTCGGTATCGGGTTTTGCCGGAAATCCCGGACAGGTCAATTACTCGGCGGCAAAGGCCGGCCTGACCGGTCTGACCAAGGCGATGGCCCGGGAGTACGCCTCCCGCAATATCACCGTCAACGGCATTGCCCCCGGATATATCGAGACCGAGATGACCGACCAGCTCTCGGAAGAGGTTCGGGAGGAGATCAAGAAGGAAATTCCACTTGCCGTTTTCGGCAGGGTCGAGGATATCGCCGGCGCAGTAGCATATCTTGTTTCGGAAGACGGACAATATGTAACCGGCCAGACCTTGCATGTAAACGGCGGGATGTATATGTAGCTGTATCGGAAGGCGTTGTTGTTTCATTATAAAAACGGAGGTACGTGGTTTTTCTGGAAACCATGCCTAATTTCAAGTAAGGGAGAATTACGATGGCAATCGAACAAGAAATGATAGATATAATCGTCGAGCAACTGAGTGTCGAGAGAGAGAAAGTTGTTCCCAATGCATCCTTTGTCGATGATCTCGGCGCCGATTCCCTTGACCTCGTCGAACTTATCATGGCGATGGAAGAAGGATTCGACATTGAAATTCCCGACGAGGACGCTGAAGGGATAAGCACCGTTCAGGATGCTATCGACTATGTCAAGAAGAAGAAATAGCATCTGAGCAGGCTTGAGCAGCAATTCGTTATATGCCCCCCGTTTGCAGATAACAGAATCATAAAACAAGGAGCAAATATCGTGAAGCGAAGGGTAGTGATTACAGGTGTGGGTCTGGTGACTCCTCTCGGTACCGGTGTCGAAAAAGCCTGGCACAATATCTGTTCCGGAGTCAGTGGAATAGATCTCATCACCCGTTTTGACACCAGTGATTACGCTGTAAAAATTGCTGCTGAAGTAAAGGATTTCAATCCTGATGATTTTTTTGACAAGAAGGCCAGCAAGCATCTCGACCTGTTTGTGCAGTACGGTCTGGCGGCGGCTCTCATGGCGGTGAAAGACAGCGGTTTCATCGTAACCGATGACAATGCCCAAAGAGTCGGCGTCATAACCGGCTGCGGTATGGGCGGTCTGCCCACCATCGAAAAATATCACCAGGTGAGTCTTGAGAAAGGTCCGAAAAAGGTCACTCCGTTCTTTATCCCCATGGTGATACCGAATATGCCATCCGGACACATATCGATGGCAATCAACGCCAAGGGGCCGAACCTGTGCCTCACCACCGCATGCGCTGCTGGAACCCATGCAGTCGGAGAAGCGTATCGGCATATCAAGTACGGCATGTGCGATATGGTTGTCAGTGGCGGTGCGGAGGCGGTGATCTGCGGGCTCGGCGTCGCCGGTTTTTCCGCCATGAAGGCGCTTTCCACCCGCAACGACGATCCCAAGGCGGCCTCCAGGCCCTTTGACAAGGACAGGGACGGCTTTGTCATGTCGGAGGGAGCCGGAATGCTCGTCGTGGAAGAGTATGAACATGCGGTGGCTCGCGGAGCAAGAATTTATGCGGAATTGTGCGGATATGGACTGAGCAGTGACGCATACCACATAGCCGCACCGCCGGAAAACGGCGAAGGTGGAATGAGGGCGATGCGGATGGCATTGGAGGATTCCGGCCTTGCTCCGGAAACTTTCGATTACATCAATGCTCATGGCACCTCGACGCCGCTCAATGATAAATGCGAGACCCTTGCCATTAAGACCGTCTTTGGAGATCATGCCAAAAAGCTGGCGATCAGTTCGACGAAGTCGATGACGGGGCATATGCTGGGCGCCGCAGGAGGAATCGAGGCCGTTTTTACTGCGCTCAGCGTCTATAATCAGATCGCTCCCCCGACGATCAATCTGGAGGAACCGAGCCCTGAGTGCGATTTGGATTATGTTCCGAAGATTGCAAGAAAAATGACCATTCGTACGGCAATGTCAAATTCCTTTGGTTTCGGCGGAACCAACGCGGCAATTGTCATGAAAAAGCCGGTAGACTGATTTCCCTTGGAGGTGGAAAGGTGAAGATAGTCCTTGCAGCCGATCACGGCGGTTTTGAATTGAAGGAAATCATCCGAAAGGATCTCGCTCAAACCGGTCATGAGGTCGTCGATGTCGGTTGTTATTCTACCGAGTCCGTGGATTATCCAGATTATGTCGAAAAAGCTGTTGAGCGCATCCTGAACGGGGAATGCCAAAGCGGGATACTCATCTGCGGAACCGGAATCGGGATGGCGATTGCCGCCAACAGGAACCGCAGCATCAGGGCAGCCAATTGTTTTGACATCTATACTGCCAGGATGAGCCGTGAACACAACAACGCCAACATGCTGTGCCTCGGAGCCCGTGTCCTGGGAACTGGGGTTGCGCTGGAAATCGTGCGAGTCTGGCTGGAGACGGAATTTGCCGGAGGACGGCATTCTTTGAGGATTGCCAAATTCAGCGAATAGCCGCCGAGGACACTTCCGTCGAAATTGAAATCAAAAGCCGATCTTGCGAAGCAAGGTCGGCTTTATTATTTAGGCAGGATACGCCCTTGTTATGGTAATATGTTTATCAAAGTTTCTCAGAAAAAAGAGAACATCTTCTTTGCCGATTTGGAAAGCGGCCGACTGAATTTTAGAAATTTTTTCGGAGGTATCGAATGAAATGCCCGTATTGCGGTCATCTTGATAATCGGGTTATCGATTCTCGACTCAATAAAGATTCGACGATTACCAGACGACGGAGGGAATGTCTGGCCTGCGACCAGCGATTTACAACATATGAACGACTGGAGGTTATGCTTCCTGTCCTTGTGAAAAAAGACGGACGGAGAGAACCCTGGGACCGCCACAAGTTGATAGCCGGTCTGGAAAAAGCCTGTGAAAAACGTTCCGTCAGCCGGGACAGAATAGATGAGTTCGCTGACGCCATAGAACTGAAACTTCAGGATTATGGCGCGAAGGAGATACCTTCACAGGTCGTGGGCGAATGGGTCATGGAAGGACTGCCCCGCCTCGATGAAGTGGCTTACGTACGATTTGCCTCGGTCTATCGGCAATTCAAGGATGTGAATGAATTCATGGCCGAGTTGAAAAGCTTGCTCGATTCCAGGGGTAAGAATGAGTAGCCTGCAGGACGAAAAGTACATGGCACTCGCCTTGAGAGAAGCCAGGAAAGGTTTGGGACGCACGTCGCCAAACCCTTGCGTCGGTGCAGTACTTGTCAAGGGTCGGCGCATCATCGCCAAAGGCTATCACAAAAAGGCTGGAACGCCGCATGCCGAGGTCAATGCGATCCGGCAGTGTCTTGAAGATGTCGCCGGGGCAACGCTATACGTTACGCTCGAGCCCTGCAGTCACACGGGAAGAACGCCCCCCTGCAGCCGGCTCATTGTCGATTCCGCCATATCTCGAGTGGTTGTCGGGATGACCGATCCCAATCCTTTGGTCAACGGGGGAGGTATCGAATTTCTACGACAACATGGGATCGAAGTCGAAACGGGCATTCTCGAGAAGGAATGCGAGGCCATCAATAGGCCATTCATCAAATATATCACGCAGCGCAAACCGCTGGTCATCATGAAGGCCGGCGTGAGTCTCGATGGCCGGTTGAACTATCAGCGCGGCCAAAGCGGGTGGATTACCGGCGAGCAATCGGCAATAGCCACCCACAAATTACGCAATACCGTAGATGCTATTCTGGTCGGCCGAGGAACGGTCGAGATTGACAATCCTTTGTTGACCACAAGGCTTATCAGGGGAAAGACCAAGAATCCGGTGCGTATTATCGTCGACAGTGACCTGTCGGCACCACTCACCTCAAAGGTATTTCAGGCTGATGGGCCGGCCCCAACCTGGGTATTCCATGCCGTAGATGCTCCCCATTCTAGAATCGCTCAGTTTCTTGCCCGCGGCATCCGGCTGTTTCCTCTCGAGCGGAAGGGAAAAGATCTCGATCTGGGGCAACTTCTCAATGTACTGGGGAGGCAAGAGATATGTTCCCTGCTGGTTGAGGGTGGTGCGAGGATTCATGGCGGGTTTCTCAGGGAAAAGCTTATAGATTATGCTCATCTCTTCATCGCGCCGATCTTTGCCGGGGACAATGGAGTGGCTCTGATTGCAGGCCATGGGGTTGCCGCAAGGGCGGCTGCGCCGCGTCTTACGGAGATACGCTATAAACAGCTTGGGGATGACATGCTTGTTTCCGGAAAGCTTTTGTATGGCAGACATTGAACTACAAAATTCGGGTGGCTGCGGCCAATCAAGCAAGACCATGCTTTAATGTGGGAAGCCACTCCTGGCATGCCGCCAGATTTTCAAAGGTGATGGATAAGGTAACTTCATCTTTTTCGAATGAAGGACTGTGGGAAATTGTGCAATTTTCCGGGATTTTCAGCGATTTGACCTTATCGGCAAAATCTCTTTCGGCATTGGAGAAGAGTGGATTCAACTTTTGTTGCAGAAATGAATTGAGATGTTGAACCTTTTGAGGATTGTTCATGTTCCGATCATTCAGGATTTCTTGAATGGAGGAGTCCTCGAGGAATGCGGCGATGGGCCGGTCGTCGTAAAATGCTAGATCCCTGATCAGAGACAGAAGTCTCCTCTGCTTCCCTTCACCCATTTGGAGTCTCTTGAAAAATTTCACCAGCGAATTACGGTCATCTTCTGAAGGAAGATCAAGTAATTCCATGACGACCTTCTCCTGCAGAGTTCCGGAATGAAACGCGGTTAACGATTCATGAGGTTCGCTCAAAATATCCAACAACTTTTGTAAAGTGGATTGCCTTCTGTCCAGCATCAACCTGTCGCAGTAGCTATCTGCTATCTGCTGCGGCTGCAGAAAGCGGGTGCAGATCTCAAGAAATCTGGCTTTTTCCACTATAGACAAGGAACGAGCCAGAAATTGATCTGTCAGGATAATGTCCAGGATTGCCTCAGGTTCGGTATTCGCCGCGAGAATGAGACAATCGACCTCCCGTCGCTCCAGGATTGACGCAGCGAATAATAGTCTCTTGAAACCGCAGACAATCTCGAAGCGGCCGGCCTCCTTGGTCAGGAGGATGGGAGGATGAAGGATCCCGACACGAGCAAACGATGACACGAGTTCGCGGGGGAGGGTGTATAGTTCGCAGGGGTGGAGATTCCAACTGCTGGAAAAAGTAACTGAATCAAGTGGAACTGGGCGGATTTCAAACATCATTGACAGCAGTCGTGGGTGTTTGGTGATGCGATGACTCACCGATCGATGTTATTCCGTGGTAGGAAAAAGAAAAACCCTGAGAGCAATCGCTATCAGGGTTTCGCCGCGGGAGCCTGACAATTTTCAGGAAGCGTTTATCTTATCACGTAATATCCCCGAAGGTTTGAAAGTCACGACGCGTCTTGCGTCAAGGGTCAATTCGTTGCCGGTTTGCGGGTTGCGGCCTCTTCTGGAATTTTTGAATCTCACATTAAATTTTCCGAATCCGCTCAGCAGAAGGTCCGATCCGTTTATCAACGAATTCTTGGAAATACGCAGAAAAGCTTCAACTGAATCCGTGGCCTGGGCCTTGGTCAATCCTTCATGGTTCTTGTATACCTGTTGGACGAGATCAGCTTTGGTCAGTGTCATATGCCCTCCACTTATGTCTTTTGTTGGTTATATCAATCCAAATGATATAACTTCGACCAAGAAAGTCAATGAGACAATGTTTATCCCGGTGAATGATTCGGCGTTGCTGCTACATCATAACGCTTGAAAGCTTGAATATTGGGAGATACATAGCAACGACAATCCCACCTATCATTCCGCCGAGAAAAACCATCATAAAAGGCTCAATCATTGCTGTCAAATTTTCAACAGCCTGATCAACTTCTTCATCATAAAAATCAGCTATCTTCTCGAGCATAGCATCTAGCGCTCCAACAGATTCGCCGACATTGATCATCTGCACGACCATATTGGGAAAGACCCCACTTTCTTCTAGCGGTTCTGCAATTGGACGTCCTTCGGCGATAGAGTCACCAACACGGAGAACGGCTTGTTCGATTATCTTGTTTCCGGAAGTCTTGGCAACAACCTGCAATGCCTCGAGAATAGGTACACCGGCGCTGAGCATGGTGCTGAGTGTTCGTGTGAACTTTGCAACTGCGACCTTTCTCATGAGTATACCAAAAACAGGAGCTTTTAGTATGGTTCTGTCGAAAAATTTCCTGCCTCCCTCAGTATTGTACGTTTTTTTGATAATGAGCATGAAGAGAAAAAGAGCAATAAATAGGTAGATAAAATTGCTTTTGAAAAAATTGCTCAAGTTTACAACAATTTGAGTAGGAAGGGGTAAACTATGGCCGAAACCCTCAAACATGGACTTAAAGACCGGAACAACAAACACTAGGATTATGATGAGAATCAAGATCGAGATTGCCAAGCAGATGGACGGATAGGTCATTGCCCCCTTGATTTTCTTTTTAAGTGACATTGCCTTTTCCATGAAAACAGCCAGCCTGGAAAGGATCGTGTCGAGAATACCTCCGGTTTCTCCCGCTTCAATCATATTGGTAAAGAGGTTGTCGAAAATCTTCGGCTTCTTGCGCATAGAGTCGGCAAGGGTGGAGCCTGCCTCGACATCGGAGCGAATTTCTCCCAGTGCTTTTTTGAAGGTCGGATTCTCCTGTTGCTTTTCCAGTATTTCCAATCCCTGCACCAGGGGGAGGCCCGCATTGATCATCGTCGACAACTGCCTCGTGAATACGACTATGTCCTTCCCCGATACCTTCGGTTTAAAAAACGAGATGTTTTCGAGCAGATCTTTTGGCTTTTCTTTGACAACAGCCTCCGAGATCCTGAGTCGTTTGAGCTGCGCTAATGCGCCAGCCTGGTCTGGAGCTTCAACTTCACCTTTACGCTTTTCACCGAACGAATTTTTGCCTTTCCATACGTAAACAGGCATTTTTCTTGCCTCCATTTTGGGTAGTACAAGCCACGAGGCAGTAACGACTGTTCTCGGTGCTCAAACAATGAATGAAATCGATTGTATATCAGGAATGTTGGGAATACAAGGGTAGGATGATCGGAATATTGGAAATTAGCCCATCTTTACAATGAATTAATAATCCTTTTTTACAATGAATACCGTGTTTGACGAATCTTCATCAAAAAGCTTGTCTAGCCTTTGCGACCTTGGTATACTAAACAGTTCGATATGAAGATTAGCGTCAGTCGATGGTTCGCCACGACTGTTTTCCTGGTGTGAACTTCTAAGAGACATCAGCAAGTACATGACAGATTTGAGGACAATTATGGAGAACCAGACGAATTTCCTGCCTATAGTCGACAAATGCGAAGGTTGCGCGCGGATTGTGGAAGAAGGCGGTGTAAAGCATTGTAAAAGCTTCGTTAATCCTGCCGCCAAGTGGAAGCTGGGTTTTTGTAATATGGCAACGCACGCGAAGCCTGAAATCCAGGTGGTCAAAACCAGGGTCAATCCTCTCAAGGCGGCGAAACGGGCTTCCAAACGAAAATAACGAAGGCCGGATTCAACTCTCAGGGGCTGCCGTTTCCACGGGGCCCCTTTTTTATTTGTTGAAGGTTGATAAAGACGTAAAAAGTGCTCTTACCCGTGGAGATGGACTTTTTACGATCCATCAAATTGCGCGCTCACCGAATATCGCTGTGCCGACCCGCACTATCGTTGCCCCTTCTTCGATGGCAATATGGAAGTCACTCGACATTCCCATCGAAAGTTCTGGCCGCATCGCGTCGGAAAACAACCCCTGGTGACTCAACTTCTCCGCCAGCCTGCGCAGATTATGAAAATGTGGCCGAGAGAGTTCGGGATCCGTCTCCCAGGGCGGCATTGTCATGAGGCCGCAAACCCTGATTCTTGAAAGATCCTTGAGACGGATCAGCAGTTCTTCCGCCTGATCCTCCCCAATTCCGGACTTACCGGTGTCTTTGCCGATATTCACCTGGACAAGCACATCGATGTTGCGTTGCAGGGCTTCGAGATGATTGTGAAGAGCCTTGGCGATCTTGTAGCTATCGACGGTCTCGATCACACTGCATGTGGCTGCGGCGATTTTTGCTTTGTTGCTCTGCAGATGGCCGATAAAATGAAATTGTACCTCCGGCGGGACGAGATCCCTTTTTGCCTGGACTTCCTGAATATAGTTCTCGCCAAAGACAGTATGGCCGGCATTGTAGGCCTCAATGATCGCATCCGCCGGAAAGAATTTGGAGACCGCCACCAGTTTGATCTCTTCCGGTTTTCGTCCCGCCTTTTTCGCGGCGGCTGCTATCCTGCCTCTTGTTAATTCCAGGTTTTCAGCAATCGTCATTTTTTTATTGAAAATGGAAAAGTTTTTCCGCATTAGCCGTAGTCTGCCCGGCAACGACGGGTAAATCCGTCTCCCTGAGCTCAGCAATTTTTCGAGCTGTATATACTACATACGAAGGTTCGTTCCTCTTGCCGCGAAACGGATGCGGAGCAAGAAAGGGGCCATCCGTTTCTAGTACCATGGAGGAAAGAGGAATATTTTTGACGGCCTCCTGAAGAATGTGACTGTTTTTAAAAGTAACGACTCCGGGGATGGAAACAAGTAATCCTAAATCTATGATTTTGAGAGCAAAATCCAGGCCGCTGGAGAAGCAGTGCATGATTCCGCCGTATTCAAGGGGCTTCGCGTGGTGCAGAATATTGAGAATATCGTCATCGGCATCCCGGTTGTGGATGATTACCGGCAGCTTCAGGTCGTGAGCCAGGTCCAGTTGATGAGCGAAATGCTTTCTTTGCGCCTCGGGATCGGAATAATTTTTATAATAATCAAGGCCTATCTCACCGTAACCGACGATATGCCGGCGGTGATCGACGAAAAGCTTCTCCAGGCTCGCATAGTCATTGTCGTCCAATCTTTCCACATCATGGGGATGAATGCCCAGGGTAGCCGATAATTGTGGATATCTTTCCGCAAGAGTGATAGCCTTTTTGGAACTTGGCAAATCTATGCCGATGGTGACGATCCTGTCCACTCCCGCAATAACCGCTCTTTCGACAACCTCAGCGAGATCCTCGGCGAAGGCATCCATATCCAGGTGGCAGTGGGTGTCCACCAATCTGCAACCTTCTGGGCAGGAACTGACTTTATCAGGGGGATTCACTTATAGTACCTCCGAACGCTTCTTTATCAAAAATGCCTTTGCTGCGCAATCTGATCCTTCCCGCTTGAAAACGCAGAAACAAAGAAATAGTATTTTTGTCTTAACACGGAACCCCGGTGGCGGGAGTGGGGATAGATTTGTTATAACAACAAAAAATAAGTCTTCATATGACTTTCATTCTATCGTATAGTAAGTTTGATGCATAATCGGTAAACGTGGAAATGGCTGATTCTCCTGAGTTCCGAGTGGATTAGATTGCCGCAGCCGCATAGGGGAAGTCTTTTCTTCATCGAAAAAATCATGGTGAATTCAAGTCATTACTACTGCTTCCGTTACGGAGAAAGCGGATTGCTTATAATGTAAATACTTTTAGCTGATATAGCAGCCAACATTTTACAATGAGGTTTGTGGCATGAATTATGGGATTGTCAGTCAAGAGCAACTCGAACAGATAGATTCATTGTTGTCGGAGAAACTGATAAAGCTGGGTGTCGATTGCGTTATCATCATTGATATGGCTGGTAACATCATAACGGCCAAGGACAACGGAGAAAGTAAGTACGATGTCTACTCCTTCGCCGCACTTGCCGCGGGCAACTTTGCCACTGTTGACGCCATGGCCAAACTTGTCGGTGAGCAGGAGTTCTCGTTACTGTTTCACAAAGGGCAGGAATCCAACATACATTTCAGTAAGATAGATGATGAACTGCTGCTTATTTCCATGTTCGGCAGGGATATTTCTCTTGGGTTCCTTCGACTGAATGTTGTCGATGTGATAGAAAAGATAAGAAAAATCTGGGAAAAGCGGTGACAGGCCGTCACTCGCCGTCTTTGCTTCTTCAGTAGCATGTTCGATAAAGTATTCTGCGCATTGATCATCATCAGGGAGTGAAACGTTGAGCTTCATCAACTTAAAGGACAAAATCGTTCAAGTAAAGATAGTGTACTACGGCCCCGGGCGGTGTGGCAAAACCACGAATCTCGAATACATCAACCGGACTTATAGAAAGCAAATCGTCTCCGAAATGGTCAGCCTGAAAACACACGGGGACAGGACGCTCTTCTTCGACTTTTTGCCTTTTGACATGGGACAGATCAAAGGGTACGACGTGAAAATCCAACTCTACACGGTGCCTGGCCAAGTGAAATACAACGCCACACGAAAACTCGTCCTGCGGGGTGTGGACGGTATCGTTTTTGTCGCCGATGCCATGGAAAAGCAGCGCGAAAAAAATATCAGGTCCCTGAATCAGCTGCATGAAAATCTGCAGTCATACAAAGAGAGCATTTTCAGGATTCCCCTGGTCATGCAGTACAACAAGGTCGATCTCAAGGAACACGGTATCCCCGTTCTGCCGACGGAGGTGCTGGAGAAAGATCTCAACAGCAAACTCAAAGTTCCTTATTTTGAAGCAAGTGCCATTACCGGTTACAACGTAGCCGCGACATTGAAGAAAATTATCTCTTCAACGGTGATTTCTATACAGAAAAAATTACTCTAGAGAGAAACTGTGGTGAAACAGGATATTTCAAACCAATATGATGATGATTTGACATTAGGAACCGATGAATATGACGATTCCTATTACACCGACGCGGATGATCTCTTCGACTTCTCGACGAATGATGAATCACCTATCAGTAGGTTAAAAAGTCTTGTTTTATCCATCGATTGGGAAATCACGGATGAAGTTCTGCTGCAATTCAACGAGGAATTGATCGCTCTCAGGGGCATCTGGGCAGGCAACAGCATCAACCTCGTTTACGTTCAGGCCCTGGAGAAGATCAGTAAGTATATATATCAGAACAAGGCCAACTCCCATCCCAATGCCATAAAGCTCCTTCTCACTCTTTACCATAATCTCGAGAAAATCGTATCTACAGACGACCTTTCCGAGGCGCAGAAAAAAGAAATCCTGATCGAGGATGTGAAGAGGTTCGAAGGCCTCAAGCGGCAGATCTCCAAGAAACCCCAACACGACCAAAGTCAACCGACCGCACGGCCCCAGGAATCGAGAGAGAAAAAGGAAGCTGCGCCTGAAGATAAGCTTCTCAATCTAAAAGCTATCGTACTGGGCATCGATTGGGAGATCACCGATCAGGACCTGAACGATCTCCGTCGTGAAGTTGTCAGGCTCGAGGGAGAATTCGCCAACAGTAAACCCAAGCTCATCCTGTTGCAGGGCATAGGCACCCTCGGTGCTTACATCAAGAATAAAAAAAGCAATGCTCACGCCGATGCCTTCAAGGTCTTGCATCTCTTCTACGAGAGCCTCGAGAAGATTGTGAAGGCTTCGATGAATGTTCAGGAGGAAAAGGCCGTTCTCTTTCCTGCGGTCGACAAATTCAACGAGTTCAAGGCACTTCTTGGACCAACGATTTCGCCCGAAGTTATCAATAAAAAGGCCGATGACGAAGACGAAGAGGAGGATGATGAATTCGAGGGCAGCGGTTCGGGCACGCTAGCACCGGCCTTGGCGGATGCCGCTGATGAAGAAATGGGATTCCAGGCCGAAGAGGAGGCCAGATCCTTAGGAATAGAAAATCCGGATGGAGTTTCTTCTCAAATAGATAATTTCTTCGGTGAGCCTGCTTCTCCCCCTGAGGCCGAGGAAGAGTCCGGTGGCTGGCTGGCCGAGGAGGAGACTTCTGCAACAGGCGATGATGCTGCGGTTATGCCCTCGGTTGACAGGAATGTGGCGCTGCAAGGTATCGACGTTGGCCCCGATGACGAGGAGGAAGATGCCGAAGACTACGAGCCTGCGGTAGCGGCCCTTGCCGACACGGATGAAGATGCGGTCTCGGAATGGAGCGAAGTCTCCGCCGACGAAGACGAAGCTGTCGCGGCAATGGATGAAAAACCTGCGCCTGGCGATTTTTCGGAAGAAGAAATTGACAGAGCAACGGACTCCCTTTTCGAGGATGAAGAGGTTTCACTCTCCGGGAATGCCTCAGGTATCGACAGAGAAATTGCGCTTCAGGGCGTGAATGTCGAAACGGAGGCGGATGAGGACACGGATGAATTTTCATTGCCCATGGATGGCGGGGAGTTCGCCCCGGCGTTGCTCTCCAGTGAAGAAGAGAGCCTGTTCAGTGCTGAGACTTTGAAAACAACAGCCGCATCGGGAGGCATAGATGAAGAAATAGCCGGAACTCTCGACGAGCTGTTCGAAAATGATGGTTTTCCTGCAACGGCACCTGAACCTGCTGCCGGCGATTCTGCCATGATCGAGGCGACCGGGGAAGATTCATTCGGGGAAACTGAGGTCGAATCCCTCCAGGAACCTGACGTGGAAGATTCGTTTGTGGAGGTCGAGTCCGAGATCTTCGGGGCCACAGATATCGGGCAGCCTGAGAATTCGGAAACAGTGGCTGAGGGTGATGAGGAGGCCAATGTAACCGTCAATGAAGAAGAGGAGTTGGGCCTGTTCTTTGCTGAAAGCGAACTCGAGCAAAATGACAAGGAGAGCGCCGCGGTCGATTCTCTCTTCGAGAGTCTGGAGCCGGCCATCACCGAGGCGGATGAGGAGATATCGGCGGAAGTCGATGAACCCTTGCCTGGCGTAGATGAGGCTCCTGCAGAGGAAACCTTGTCTTTCGATGAAGAGATTGCCTTCGCGGAAAAAATGCCGCCTGTTGAAGAACTTTCTCCTGTTGCGGAGCCGCTTTCATTTGCGGAGGATGAATACAATCCGATCGAGGAGGAGATCTCTTTCGCCGAGGAGAGTTCGCCCCTGGAAGAGGATATTTCGCCTGCGGTCGAACCCTCCCCGATTGCAGAGTCCATCTCGTTTGCAGAGGGAGAGTTCACGCCGGCCGAGGAGGAGATTATTATCACTCGGGAGACTCCGCTCCTGGAAGAGGATCTCTCATCTGCGGTCGAACCGCCTCCGGTTGCAGAAGCGTCCCCGTTCGAGGAAGTAGAGCTTTCTTTGAAGGAGGAAATACTACCGGCTGAAGAGATTACTTTTTCGGAAAATGCTGCAACTGTCGCCGAAATATATCCGGTTGAGGAGACATCTCCAGCTACTGAGCAATCTTTGGAGGAAACTTCAGCGGTGGAGGACGATTTCGATGTAGCACTCTCACCTGCGGAAGAAGCTTCCTTGATTGCCGCGACCGGTTCCTCCGTCGACGACATCTTGGAAGAAGAGGAAGTCGTATTCGAGCTGGCGGATGAACCGGTGGAAACAGAATCTACCGACGCCGCTACGCCCGCTCCGGTACAGGAAGAACCTGAACCTGTCTTCGCCGACGAGATTGCTGAAGAGCTGCCGCCGGCATTTTTTGAAACCATTCAAGACGAGGTCGGCTTACCATTTGCCGCCGCTGGATTGACGGATCCGAGTACAATGACGAGTGGTCCGCTGGCAGGACTGGGCGGCTGTATAGAATCTCTCGGTATTGAATTGAATGACGGGATAATCAATGGCCTTTTCCGGGAAATCAACGTCTTGAGGCAGAGATGGGCGACCCGGCCACTGGAGAAGACCTTCCTGCAATTGATTTCGACAATCACTCAACATATTGATCGCTATCGGTTCGAGGCCAGCGCCGAGGCCCATAACCTTCTGCGTTCCGTCTACAATGCCTTGTCTGCCACAAGGCAGGATGACCTGCAGTACAACCAGGAACTGCTCCTGGCGGAAACACTCAAGGTGCTGGAATGGCAACAGGGAATGTTGACGCGCCAGGTAATGCAGAAAGGTGGGCAATTGACGCTTGCCGCCCCGGTCGGAACGGAGGCGGAGCAAATTGCAAGCGCCGCCGACGCCCGGGAGGATTTCGATCAGCTCCTGCAACAGTATGAAGAGACGGAAGATGCCGGTATGGCGGAGCAGTTTGAAGCGATCGCCGGGCAGCAACCGACCGGCAGAAGGGGATCCCTTGCCGCCGAGCTGAAACAGGAGATCGCCTCGCTGCGCCTGGCGCTGCAAGAGGAGATTGCCGAACTGCGAAATGAGCTGAAAGGCAGATAGGAACAGGCGTTACAAGTTCCGTAACGGCAAAGGGGCTGTCCTCCAGAGAGGGCAGCCCCTTTTTTGTCATACCGAATCCTCTACCGATCTACCGCAGCCAGGCGATGCAGGAAAGAACGGCATACGCACCCACCCATAAGGCTCCAACAGACAAATAAACGGGTCTCCTGCTTCCCCCGGGATGTGACGCAAACAGGGCAGCCAGGAAAATGGAAGGTACGACCACTCCGGCGAGAAAGGGGTGCAGATACCGCAGAAGTTCCTGAAGTCCCAGGAAAAACCAGGGGCCGGCAATGTATGTGGCGCCGGGCTGCTCCAGTTCCAAGGGAGCGGAGACAAAAACCGAGAGCAAGAGCATGGAGCCGATGAGAATCTTGTGATCCCGGACATCCACCCGATACATCCGCAAATGATACCAGGCGCAAAGCAGGAAAAAGAAATCCAGGGTTATGACATGATGCAGATACACCTTTCTCAAGCCGCTGCCGGAGATGGAAAAAAACAGGTCGTCCATGATCCGGCCCACAAGGGGAATGGTGTGGATGATGCTTTCGGCAATTAATCCGGCCGAAGCGCCGGTGTTGTCGCCCCTGAGGATGTAGCCGGTGAAGAGCAATAAGAGAATTATCGGCAGGATTCCGCAAAGCTTCAGCCATTCCCTGTAAGGCAGTCGCTCCGACGTAGGGTACACCGCGGCCAGATGGATGCAGGTGAAGAGAAAAAAGAGCTGGCTGGAAAAGAAATGAAGCGAACGGAAAAATCGACCGTAGGGCACGAGGAGATCGATAGCAGTGGTCGAATAGAAAGGATTGATATAATCGTACTGAATGCCGACAACGAAGCCCGATAGTATCGAAACGTAGAGGCTCGTCAAGGACCAGGCACCCCATTTGACCGTCCGCCACGAGAAGGGGGCGTGAGTTTCGGAGGCGACGGGCCGAATGAACTGCTCAGGTGGTGACCACATAGAAGGGGTCGCTCTCCCTTTTTTCAACCGGGAAAAAGGCGAGAGGTTTGGTCGCCGGGCCTCGCAGCACCTCCCCCGTCTCGGCATGAAACCGGCTTTGATGACAGGGACATTCGAAGATGTCGCTGTCTTCATGGTAGGTGAGCTTGCAGCCCAGGTGCGTGCACTTCCGGGAAATCGCCCAACTTTTGTTGTGGCGGTCGAAGAGCACGAAGTCGCTTGCGACCAGGTAACCGCTGGTCGATACTGGTTTGGATATGTTGATGAAGGTCGGTTTCTTCGGGACGTGGAACCCGGCAAACCGGCAGATGGGATAAAGAAGCGTCAGCGACCCCAGAAAAGCGAGTAAGTTTCTCCTCGACCAGCCTGTCCGCGTCCCCAGGATCCGTGTCATCGTCTGAAATTCTTGAATTTGCTGATCAGCATCTCGTTGACGTGGGGAGGGACCAGGTCGCTGACATCGCCGCCGTTGCGGGCGGCATCCTTGATGATGGAGGAACTGATGAAGATCCAGCGGAACCCCGGCATGAGGAAGACCGTGTCGACTTCTCTCTTGAGTTTTCTGTTCATCAGTGCCAGCTGGAATTCATAGTCGAAATCCGACACGGCGCGAATCCCCCTGACAATGGCCTTGGCTTTCTGTTCGTGGGCGTACTCGACCAGGAGGCCGGAAACCGCGGAGACTTCTATTCGATCACGACCGACGAATGTATCTTCTATCATCTTGATCCGCTCCGGCAACGTGAAGACGGGGTCTTTGGCGGAGTTTACGGCTACGGCGACTATGACCGTGTCAAAGAGATTCAATGCTCTGTTGATGATATCGACATGTCCCATGGTGATGGGGTCGAAGGTGCCCGGATAGACAGCAACCGAAGGTTCGTGATTGTTGGATTTTCTCATGTCGCTCACTGGGGGATGGAAGAGTTCTCTTGCCACAGCCCAATCGGTTCACCCGGATTTCCCATGGACATCGATAATGAGAAATTCGGGTCAGCGCCCATCGGGCAAGACCGGAACATATAACCAAAATGCATTTTCGCCATAGACGCGCCTGTCGACGAGTCTGAGTTGCGACAGCCGGGATGGAAGTTCTATACTGAACCTTTCCTCTATCACCAGCATGCCGTCTTCTGACAACAAATTACTCTTGTTTAAATAATCGAGAACGGAAAGGGAAATATTTTTTGCATAGGGCGGGTCGGCAAAAATGAGATCGAAGCCTGCCGCCGTTTCAGGAGGCAGTTTTTTCAAGGGTAAGCCCTTGCTCAAGTCATGCTGGATGACCCGCAACTCGCCATTACCGTCACAACCGGAAAGACAGAGCAATACATTTCTCTTGATAAGATCTAGCGCTAGGCGATCATTATCGACGAAGACGACCAGGACGGCGCCACGGCTGAATGCCTCAAGGCCGAGGGCGCCGGTGCCGGCGAAGAGGTCAAGTACTTTTGCGCGACATACCCGTTCGCCGAGGATGTTGAACAAAGCTTCCCGCGCCCTGTCCGAGGTGGGTCGGATGATTTTCTCGTGCGGAGGCGGCGAGAAAAGCTTCCGACCCTTCTGACTTCCGCTTATGATCCTCAAAGGTCTTATTCTATAGAATTTAAAAACCGATTAGCAGGAAGCGCACCCGAAGCAATGGATTGTAAAGTGCATTCCATGCACCAGGTGCACGGAGTGCACCATACGCTCGGTGGCTCTCATCTTTCTGCCGAAGTCTTCCGGGCAGTCTCGACCCTGGCCACCACAGCCCTTATTCTCCTGACCGCCGCAAAAAAAGGACCGGAGACGATGTACAGCAAGAAGGTGATGAACATCATGACCTGAGGTTCAGCCGCAAAGAGAACAAGGAGCAGGACCAGGCCGACGAGAAGTTGGAAAGTCCGGGATCTGGTCGTCTGCGGTGGCTTTTTGAAACTATAATAGGGATGGGTGGAAACCATCAGATAGGCCAACAGATAAACCAAGAGCAGCAGCGCCAGATGTTTCACGGAGCCTTCGACGCCCAGGTAATCGGCAAAGAGGACGGTGGCGCAAATCATGCTGGCCGCGGCGGGGCAGGGCAGGCCGGTAAAGTGTTTCGCGGAAGGCGAATTCTGGCTGTTGAATCGGGCCAGACGCAACGAAGTTGTTGCCACATAGAGGAAGGCCGCGAGCCACCCGTAACGGCCATAGGTTTGCAGAGTCCAGAAATAGGCAAGCAGGGCCGGCGCCACCCCGAACGACACGAGGTCGCAGAGTGAATCGAGCTCCACGCCGAAGGTGCTGGTGGTGCCAGTCAACCTGGCGACCCTGCCGTCGAGGCCGTCGAAGACCGCTGCCACCAGAATGGCCACTGCGGCAACGACAAAATCGCCTTTTATGGCGGCCAGGATAGAATAGAAGCCGCAAAACAGGCTTGCGATGGTAAACATGCAGGGGAGGGGATAAAACTTGGAACTCATTTCCGCGTGTTCTTCAGCCATGGTGGTATCTCCAAAAATAAAAAAACGCGACAGCTCGGCTAGTTGTTTGGTTGAGCCGTCTACTTACCTGTTCAGTGTATACATATGAAGCCGCTTTATGCAAAGCCTATTAGTGCCTTACAGATTATTTTCGTTCAGGAAAAAACAGAAAAAAGCTGTAAAGCACTTATATCCCTTGGGGGTATCTCACGGATGGTCGTTACCACGCTGGAGCGCGGGAACGATCGACGTGGGAACGAGCAAATGTATCTTGTACGGGCGAATGTAAGATTCGCCCGTACAAGGCGAAACGGCTGGATGTTTACGGTACTTATATTCCCTGTGGAGGAGAAAATTCAGCGCGGTGCCAGATCGTTCCCTCGCTCCAGCGTGGCAAACGATCGATGCTTGACAGGGCACGAGTTTGGAAGAGGTAGTTATCTCCTCAAGGAAGGGAGCAGCGCAGACGGGCGAGAATGGTCTCTCCGGCACAAACCTTCTGCCCTGTCTGGACCAGGATCTCCGTGTCGAGCGGCAGATAGAGATCGACTCGCGAGCCGAAGCGAATGAGGCCGAAACGTTTGCCCCGCACGATATTGTCCCCCAGCTCGAGCCAGCTGACGATCCTTCTGGCGATGAGGCCGGCGATCTGGACAAAGGCCAGCTTTTTGCCCTGCGGCGTGGTGATGACTGTGGCGCAATATTCATTCTGCAGACCGGCTTTGTCGCAGTCGGCGGAATAGAATTTACCCTGGTAATAGAGAATTTTCTCGACCTTGCCGGTCGCGGGGACCCTGTTCACGTGAACATTGAAAACATTCATGAAGATCGAAATCCTCTGCGCCTCACTCTCCGTGAATTTATCGTCCGTCACTCGTTCGATGCCAATGATTCTGCCGTCGGCGGGGGAGACGACCGCATCCTCCCGGTCCGTGACGAATCGCTCCGGATCGCGGAAAAAGCAGAGGATGAAGAAGGTGACGACCAGCAGGATGCCGGTCAGGACGTTCATTCCGAAGATTGCCGCCAAAAGGGTGCAGAATCCGGCAAAGAAGATGAATGGGTACCCTTCCTTGGCGACGGGTACTTGTGGTGTAAGCATATGTTTAAACCTTGGTAGTATGTCATTTAAAGTTGTAAAAAGTGCTCCAACCCGTGAAGATGGACGAGTCCATCGTTATTTGGTTTTGGTTGCCCGGCCCATTGCAATAACACCGGTACGGATGATTTCCTTGATGCCGATCGGCCGCAGGATATCGATGACGGCCTGGATCTTCGACGCCGATCCGGTCACCTCCACGGCGTAACTCTTGGCGCTGACATCCACCACCTTGCCGCGAAAAATATCGATGACCCGCAGCACTTCGGCGCGGGTCTGGGCCTCTGCCTTGACGCGAATCAGCACCATCTCCCTTTCGACAAAATCTTTTTCTGTAGTAATTTCAGTGACCTTGATGACATCAATCAACTTGTTGAGCTGTTTGGTTATCTGCTCGAGAATGGCTTCGTCGCCCCGTGACACAACGGTCAGGCAAGAGACGTTCGAGTCGAGTGTCTCCGCCACGCAGAGGCTCTCGATGTTGAAGCCGCGGCCGCTGAAGAGACCTGTCACCCGGGAGAGGACGCCCGGTTTGTTTTGAAGAAGCACGGAAATCGTATGTTTCATCTGTCGTTCCTGCAAGTGGAAAGTTCAGGTTCTGAGTAATCGGTCTATACCAGCAGCATCTCGGTGGTGGCTTTCCCGGCCGGAACCATCGGGTACACCCCTTCTTCCTGCTCGATCTTAAAATCCATGATCACCACGTTCTTGGTAGCAAGCGCCTCCCTGATCACCGGCTCCACCTCACTTTTGCGGGTCGCCCTGAGGCCGACGGCGCCGTAGGCTTTTGCCAGTTCGACGAAATCCGGCACCACGTTCATGGTGGTCGAGGAGTATCGCCTGTCGTAGAACAGCTCCTGCCACTGCCTGACCATGCCGAGATAGCCGTTGTTGAGGATGGCTATCTTGACCGGGCAGTTGAACTGCCTGGCTGTGGCCAGCTCCTGGATGTTCATCTGAATGGAGCCGTCGCCCGCTATGTCTATGACCGTGCGGTCCGGAAAGGCCATCTGCGCCCCGATGGCGGCCGGCAGCCCGAAGCCCATGGTGCCCAGGCCGCCGGAGGTGACGAAGTGCCGGGGATAATCGAACTTGTGGAACTGGGCGGTCCACATCTGGTTCTGGCCGACCTCGGTGGTGATGATCGCCTTGCCGCCTGTCAGCCTGTGGATCGTTTCGATGATGTACTGCGGCTTGATGATGGTGTGGTTCTCCTTGTAGGCGAGGGGATGCTTCTCGCTCCAGCCCTTGATCGTCTCGATCCACGACTGGTGGCGCGCCGCTTCTTCCGCCAGGTTGACCGACTCCGTGTCGAACCATTTGTTCATCGCCTTCAGGGCGTTCTTGCAGTCGGCGACGATGGGGATATGGACCTTGACGTTCTTGCTGATCGAGGTGGGATCGATATCGACATGGATGATCTCCGACTTCTTGGCGAACTCGGTGAGCTTGCCGGTCACCCGGTCGTCGAAGCGGGCGCCCACCGCGATCAGCAGGTCGCACTCGGCCACGGCCATATTCGCCGTGTAGGTGCCGTGCATGCCGAGCATTCCCATGGACAGGGGATCGGAGCCGGGAAAGGCGCCCAGGCCCATGAGGGTCATGGTGACCGGGATCTGGAGCTTGCGCGCGAACTCGGTGAGCTGTTCGCTCGCGTTCGAGAGAATGACGCCGCCGCCGACATACAGCACCGGCCGGGTCGCTTTCATGATCCTTCGGCAGGCCTTTTCGACCTGGACCGGGTGCGGCTTGTAGTTCGGCTGATAGCTGGCGATATGGATCGGTTGCTTTTCCGGATAGGTCACCTTGCTGGACTGCAGGTCCTTCGGCAGATCGACCAGTACGGGCCCCGGCCTTCCGCTCCGGGCGATATGGAAGGCCTCCCGCAGGGTGGGGACCAGGTCCTCGACGTTGTTGACCAGGTAGTTGTGCTTGGTGCAGGGCCTGGTGATGCCGACGATGTCGACTTCCTGGAAGGCATCGTTGCCGATCAGCGCCCGGGGCACCTGCCCGGTCAGAATGACCAGGGGAATAGAATCTGCGTAGGCCGTGGCGATGCCGGTGACGCCGTTGGTAGCGCCGGGGCCGGAGGTGAGGACTGCGACCCCCACTTCGCCGGTTACCCTGGCCAGGCCGTCCGCGGCATGGACCGCACCCTGTTCGTGACGGACCAGCACATTGGTGATATCGGCATCCATCAGGGCATCATAAAGATCGAGCACCGCCCCGCCGGGATAGCCGAAGATTATTTTCACGCCTTCTTCCTGAAGGCATTTGACGATCGCCTGGGATCCGGAAATTTTCCCCATTAATCTGTTCCCTATTGTGAAATGAATTTGCAGCGGAAGAACATCTGGAATGCCGAAAAGGAATGGATTCTGTCCGTCACTTGACGAGACAGCTTTCTGCTTCGTGCCGTCAATGCATCGGGCAAGGCAACTTTTCCCCGACGCGGCATAAGGAGGCGGACCAAATCATTTCGCGCTGCTTTTTCCTCGAAAATCATTCTGTCCCCGCCACGGCGTCACAGGGAAAAACCTTTTTGATTAAACATTTGAGAGGGGAATATATCTGTCAACCTCGTGCATGTCAACCGCAATGGCGCGAGCCCCGGTTTCTCGCAAGCTCCCAGTTCCCTTCATGGTGCTTGGCAATGGCATTTAACTCGGGAACCTCCTATCTTTATCGGGATCGCTATCGGTATCGGTACCGGAATCGGAATCGAAAAGGAAAATCGAATTGTGCATCGTTGATCGTTCCTACGCTCCAGCGTGGGAATGCAGCCTTGGACGCTCCCGCGTCCCCGTTTCGTTAGAGTCACAGATCGATCCCGATCAGCCCCAGTTGTCAGAGGTAATTTTTCGGTGTTCAGACAGGTTCACATCTCTTTGATGGATATATCCATACCAAATCCGGACGGGTGAAGACGGGAAGCCACTCGAACCATGTACAAAAATCAGATTTGTCCGGCTTCATGATCACATAGCGGCTTCTGGCCATGCGCGTTTCCCGTCAACTCCTGGACGCAGGAGCGTCCCAGGCTGCGTCCCCACGATGGAGCGTGGAAACGATCGAAATTCATAAAAGGAAATTCTTACTTGATACAACTCTCTGTATTTCGATACCGATACCGATACCGAAACGGATTTGGAGGGTAACGCTGAAGTTAGCGACATTGGAGTCCGGGGCTTGGGCGGGGCCGCGAAAACTTCCTTGACAACAGCTGCTGAAGATGTGTAAATCATCCCCATGCGTTTTCGGCAAAACTCCAGTATATGCATATGATATGATTATAGCAAACTCGCTACTACTTTCCCTACTAGGTCTATCGGCTGATTCCGTGGCTGATACGGAGGGGTTGTAGTTCGAGTTTTCGAAGACTCTGTTTCCTGAAAGGCCACGGTTGCAAGACCGTGGCCTTTTTTGTTTGAAGAATCCGAAGCGAGGAGAAAAAATGAATCCCGAGTTGGTGAAAAAGTATCGTCCCTATCCGCCGGTTAATCTGCCGAATCGAACCTGGCCGGGAAAAACCATCGAGAAGGCTCCCACCTGGTGCAGCGTCGATCTGCGCGACGGCAACCAGGCGCTTATCCAGCCGATGAGCCTCAATAAGAAACTCGAGATGTTTCAACTCCTTGCCGATATCGGCTTCAAGGAAATCGAGGTAGGTTTCCCGTCCGCCTCCCAGGTCGAATACGAGTTCACCCGCGTGCTCATCGAACGGAACCTGATCCCGGAAGGGGTGCTGATCCAGGTTCTGACCCAGGCCCGCGAGCACCTGATCAAGAAGACCTTCGAATCGGTGAAGGGCGCGAGGGAGGCGGTGGTCCACCTCTACAACTCGACCTCGACCCTGCAGCGGCGGACGGTCTTTAAAATGAGCCGCAAGGAGATCCTCGATCTCGCCATCCAGGGTGCGAAACTGCTCAAGCAGGAAGAACAGAAATACCCGGAAACCCGGTTTCACTATGAGTATTCCCCGGAGAGCTTCACCGGGACGGAACTCGATTTCGCTTTGGAAGTCTGCGAGGCGGTCATGGACGTTCTGCGGCCGACCCCCGAGAACAAGCTGATTCTCAATCTACCGGCGACCGTCGAACTGGCCACCCCCAACATCTATGCCGATCAGATCGAGTGGTTCTGCACCCGCATGAAAAACCGCGAGTCGGCGATCGTCAGCCTCCATGCCCACAATGACCGCGGCTGCGCCGTGGCCGCCACCGAGCTGGCCCTCATGGCCGGCGGCGAGCGTGTCGAGGGGACGCTCTTCGGCAACGGCGAGCGCACCGGCAACGTCGATATCGTGACCCTTGCCCTGAACTTGTTCACGCAAGGGGTGGACCCAGGGCTCGATATCCACGACATGAACCGCCTGGTCGATGTCTACGAGCGGGTCACCCACCTGACAGTCCATCCGCGTCACCCCTACGCCGGAGAGCTGGTATACACAGCGTTTTCCGGATCCCACCAGGACGCCATCAACAAAGGGATGCACGAATATCAGGAACTCGGCTCGGAGCTGTGGGAGGTTCCCTACCTCCCCATCGATCCCTCCGACGTCGGCCGCACCTACGAGTCGATCATCCGCATCAACAGCCAGTCCGGTAAGGGCGGCGTCGCATACGTGATGGAGAAGGAATTCGGCTTCCGCATGCCGAAGACCATGCACCCGGAATTCGGCAAGATCATCCAGGCCGTCACCGACCGGGAAGGGCGCGAACTGCGCCACGACGAGATCTACCAAACCTTCGCCAGAGAATATCTCAGCTTGAAGACGCCCTACGAACTGAAGGCTTTCAACGTCGTTAAGCGCCATATCAGCGAGAACGAGAGCGGCTCCCACGCCACCATCGAGGCCACGCTCCTCGTCGACGGTCGGGAAATCACCATCTTCGCCTCCGGCAACGGCCCGCTGGACGCCTTCTGCTCGGCCTTGAAAAAGGACGTCACCGGCGAGTTCCGCCTGTGCCACTATGACGAGCACGCCCTGAACGGCGGCTCCAGCGCCAAGGCCGCCGCCTATATCGAGATCGAAATGCCGAACGGCCGGTCCTGCTGGGGCACGGGAGTGGATACCGACATCATCATAGCCTCGATCAAGGCGGTGCTCAGCAGCCTCAACCGACTGAAAAAGTAATTCACCCGGGCTTCTTTTCCGAATCCTTGCGTCATATTTTCATCGATGCGTCCGTGCTCAGGGATATAGGGCGATCCTCGTGATCGCCCGTAGGCATGGCGAAGAGATTCTTTACCTCCACTTCAGTCCGATCCTGTGTAAAAGCTTGCTCCGCACTCCCCTCGGGCGAATACAAGATTCGCCCCTACCTCGCGGACTACCTCGAGGCTTCCGCGGTATGCAGAGGGCCTTGACAATAGGGACAACCGGCTTGTCGAGTCTGGTCGGCAAGGTCTCGGTGGGATGCGGTGAAGAACAGTAAAAAGACTGACGCAACGAAGAAGTTCTGGTAACATTACTCCTGCCTGTATGTACGCTAAGGCAGGAGCCCCCAACGAAGAATCCGCCAAGATACTTGAGGGGCTCCTTTCATTTCCCTCACTTCTCTTGCACGCTTTTCTCAGTTTTTCCATCGATGCCTTGATCAGTCACAGTTGATCGTCTTCGCGCCCCGGATCGCCTCCAACGCCACCCTGGCCTAAACTCTGATGTGTGCTTCCGTCTTTGCTTTTTCATCGTTCCTCCTGTGGTTCGCGATGATACATCCGAAGGAACTACTTGCACTTTTCTAATTTAAACCCTGGTCTTAATCCTTAAGCCTCTCTCTGTCTGAACTAATATCGTAGGGCAGGGGAAAACAGCAATCAGGTGGGTCAGTTTATCGGTGGTGGGTGGGCCATTCATTCATCAGTGGAGACAATCATTATTTTCTTTCATTGTGCAAAAAGTAAATGGGAAAAATAGGTATATATACCTATTGAAGATTAGTAAAAAAGCCAGTAGTGTCGTCCAATTTGTAGGTTTATAATCTTAGTATGTTATTACTTCGATATTTTATAAGACTTCGGATTTTTTCATAATTTTCTTTCGTTGTTTTGGCTGCTGGTATAATATGTCAATTAATATCGTAACTATTCAGCACCCATTTCAGCTACAGCCGAATCCATGAATGCCGGCCATTTGCCTTGGAATAATAGACGCAGTGCTTCCGTAGCCGACACATCCTGCTTTCTGCAGGTCGTCAGGTAGCTTC
>JAEYNP010000001.1 GCA_023412495.1 Pseudomonadota bacterium | reverse complement strand
CCTGATGACCGAGCCGTCCTCGCGCAGAACCCGACTGTCGGCGTCGCAGACCAGACCGCCCTTGGTGCCCAGGTCGCCGGCCTCGCAGCGAATGGCGTAGAAGGGCCCCTTGACGATCTCGTCGAGGTTGGGGTTCTTCATCGTCGGGTCGCCGTAGTAGCGGTCATAGGCGCTGTCCCCGCGTCCGAAGTCGGTGTCCACGCCGGCGCGGGCGAAACCGTTGAAGCGCGCGACGGTCGCGACGAGTCCGTCGGCGTCGATGCCCGCCTTCTGTGCCAGCTCCTCCAGCGTGTCGGCCTTGTGGATCACCCCGGAGTCGTAGAAGCCCTGCGGGAACGGCACATTGGGCAGCACCTGCGCGAAGGGATACCGGTTCTTGGCCTTGGTGTCCATGATGAACCAGGCCGGGACGTGACCGCCGTCGAGCTGGTCGTGCACGAAGTTCACGTAGGGTGCCGACTCGTTGGTGAAGCGCCTGCCGGCGGTGTCCACGATGACCGACGCGGGGATACACCGTTCGGACACCAGCGGGATTACCGCACCCATCGGATGGAACACCGACGGCATCCACCACGCATCGTCCATCAGATCCACTGCCGCACCCAGCTTCTGGCCGGCGATGATGCCGTCACCGACGTTCTCCCGCGCTCCGGCGCTGATGTCGGGCGCGCCGAGCGCGGGAAGGTACTGCTCGCGCATCTCCCTGTTGTGGTCGAATCCGCCGGTGGCGAGCAGCACGCCTCGGCGGGCGCCGATCCGGATGGTCTCTCCTTTTCGCTGTGCCACCACCCCGGTCACCGTGCCGTTGCCGTCGGTGATCAGCTCGACCATCGAGGTCTCGAGCCACAGCGGTACACCCGCGTCCTTCAGGATCATCCGCATCCGCGCGACCAGCGCCCGGCCACCGGTGGCCATGTGACGACGGCGGATCAGGTTCGACGACACCCGCCAGGCCGCGACGAGAGAGGCCTTGCGACCGCGCCACGTCCGTTTGACCATCGCCAGGTCGTGGTAGTCCTTCGAGGTGACCCACAGTCCCAGCGGGCCTTTCATGCTGTTCGGGCGCTGGTATTTCTCGTCTTCCTTCAGCGCACGCGTGTCGAAGGGTTTGCACTCGATCGTGCGGCCCAGCGGGCGACCGCCGTCGAGTTCGGGATGGTAGTCGGCATATCCCTTGACCCAGTACATCTTCATGTGCGGGCTCGCCTCGAGCATCTTCATCAGCTTCGGCCCCTCGTCCACGAAGGCGTCGAGCCGGTCGGCGGGAACCTTTCCCTCGGTGAGGATGTCGAGGTATCGGCGGACCGATTCACGGCTGTCGACGACACCCTTGTCGACCAGCGTCGGCGCGTTGGGGATCCAGATCCCGCCACCCGAGATCGCGGTCGAACCACCGTAGGTCGCACCCTTGTCGATGATCAGTGTGTCGAGACCGTGGTGGGCCGCGGTGATGCCGGCGGCCATGCCACCACCTCCGCTCCCGACGATCAGGAAGTCGACGAGGTGGTCGAAATCGTTGGCGGCGTCGGTCATCACGCGGTCCTGTCTGTGCGGGTGAGGAATGCCAGCACTGCACTCAGCCAGGCCTCGCGGGCCTCGATCATGGTCCAGTGCCCGCATCGGGGGAATACATGGAGTTCGGCGTCGGGGATGTCACGCATGGGCAGCAGCGCCATGTCGACGGGGCTGACGCGATCGTCGCGGCCCCACGTGAGCAATGTGGGTGCGGTGATCCGGTTCAGCCTCGACCAGTACGGCGGCGCGTCGCTGGCTGCCGCGGCCGCCATCGTGGCCGCGAACGCCTTGCTGCCGTACATTCTTCGCGCGATGTCGAGGGTGGTCGGATCGGTGGCGAGTTCCCATCGTTCGGCGATCAGTTCCTCGGTGACGAGTGCCGGATCGTGCACCATCGACGTCAGCCACCGGACCAACCGGTCCCTCGTCGGGTCGTCGGTGAACTCCATGAGCAGCTTGATGCCCTCACTCGGCCCGGAGGACAGGACGTTCTTGCCCATGCCCCCGATCGTGACCAACTTCGACACCCGGTGCGGTTCGTCGATCGCGACGCGGGCGGCGACGATCCCGCCCATCGAGTTACCGATCATGTTCACGGCGCCGAGTCCCAGACCGTCGAGGAAGAGTCCGACAGATGTCTGCGCCATCACCATCGGATGCCCGTCGCCCGGATCGCTCACCCCGAACCCCGGGAATTCGAGTACGAGGCAACGGAAATGCTCGGCCAGGTCGGCCAGCACTCCGCGGTAGTTGCGCCAACCGGTGACGCCGGGCCCGGAGCCGTGCAGCAACAGCAGGGGCGGACCGTCACCGGCCTCGTGGTATCGCAACACGCCGAGGCTCGTCTCGAGTTCCCTTCGCGTGCCCTCGTAGCTGACGTCAGTGCTCATGCCCGAGACGTTGCCAGGAGGTAACGGCGCTCACAGGGGGCATCCCGATGAGCGAGATCGGGTCGCGGCGGCCCGGGCGCAGACCTGCGCAGCTTCCACTGAGCGAGACGGCGGAGTCATCCCGGATGGGCCGACCATACGCTCGCCGTGTATCGCCGGTCGCATCGTCGACCTGCGAGTGAACATGACTAATCGGAGGTGGGACGGCATGTCGATCGAAGCAATGTCACAAGCCGAGATGCGTGCGGCCCTCGGCCAGTTCGCAAGTGGGGTCACGGTTGTCACC
>JAEYNP010000137.1 GCA_023412495.1 Pseudomonadota bacterium | reverse complement strand
CGCGCCGGTTCCGGTGCGGTATTGGCTAAACCGGCATCCCGATCAGGTACAGCGCCGGGTAGAAGATGATCCACACCAGGTCGACGAAGTGCCAGTAGTTGGCCGCCGCTTCCACGCCCCAGTGCCGTTCGGCGTCGTACTTGCCCCGGATCCCGTTGCGCAGCACGATCCCCAGGAAGATCACGCCTGTCAGCACGTGGAAGGCGTGCATGCCGGTCATCATGTAGAACACCGCCCCATGCGGCCCGTCCGCCGGGCCAAACGGCGCGATCTGCCACTCGACCCCCACCACGCCCAGCAAGAAGACCGTCCCCAGCACCATCGTGATGATCATGCTGGTGATAAAGCCCTTGCGGTTGCCCTGCGCCATCTGCACTTCGGCGCGGTTCATGAAGAACGACGACACCAGCAGCACCGAGGTGACGATCAGCCCCAGGAACTGCTCGAGGTGCGGGCGGGTGTTGCCCAGCAGGTAGAAGCGCGACACCAGCAGCCCGCCAAACACGAACGAGTCGGAGATGAAGAACAGCCACAGCCCCAGCCGCATGGTCGCCACTTTGTAGGCCCAGCTGTGCCCGGCGTGGTGCGTGACGTGCGTCGCGGAGTGCCCCGCTTCGGGCTGCACGTAGGGGTTATTCGAAGGGAAGGATTGCGCCGCCATTTAGTGATCTCCTCCGGGGTTGAATACGCGCCCCAGGTGCATGAAGAACCACAGCACCAGCCCGGCCTTCATCGCCGCCACGATCCACAGCAGCGCCATCGGCACAGCCAGCACGCCCAAGAAGTATTCGATGATCGTCAGCACGGCGAGCACGCCAAACACGACCACGCCGCGAGTCAATGGATTCATATTTTTCATCGCTTAATCTCCTGCCTGCGGGGCCGGCGACTGCCCGCCCACGTTCACATACGCTTCGTCAATCCCGTAATCGTAGGGCTCGCCCACCACTTCCAGCGGCTCCGAATAATTGTGCTGCGGTGGGGGCGAAGAAATCTGCCACTCCGGCGAGCGCGACTCCCACAGGTTGCCGGTGGCTTCCTCACCCGCCCGAATGCTGCGCACGAGGTTGATCAGGTAGATCAGGATCGAAATGGCGATCAGGAAGGCCGAGATCGTGACGATCAGGTGCGCGGTGTCGATCCCCAGCGCCGGGTCGTAGGTGGCGATGCGGCGGCGCATCCCGTACAGGCCGGTCCACATCTGCCCCAGGCTCATCACCATAAAGGCGGGGAACATCAGCCAGAAGTGCCATTTGCCCAGCCGCTCGTCCATGCGCTTGCCCGTGGCCTTGGGGAACCAGTAGTACAGCGCCGCGAAGAACGGGAAGACGTACCCCCCGAACATGGTGCTGTGGAAATGCCCTACCACAAAGTAGGTGTCGTGCAGGTGCAGGTCCGAGGCCACGATGCCGAGCGGCGGCCCGGTCAGCCCGCCGGTGAGGAAGATGACGATTGCCCCCGTCACGAACAGCATGGGCGTCTCGAAGCGCAGGTTGCCCTCCCACATCGTCGCGGTCCAGCTCAGCACCTTTACGCCGGTCGGCACCGCCACCAGCAGCGTGCTGTACATGAACGGCACGCGCAGGTATTCTTCCATGCCCGCCGCGAACATATGGTGCGCCCACACCAGGAAGCCGATCACCGCGATGCCAATTGAAGACAGCGCGATCCACTTGTAGCCGAACAGCGGCTTGCGCGCGAACACCGGCAGCAGCTCGCTGATCACCCCGAAGCCGGGCAGCACGAACACATACACCGCCGGGTGCGAGTAGAACCAGAACAGGTGCTGGAACAGGATCGGGTTGCCGCCGCGCGTCGCGTCGAAGAACGGCATCCCCAGCAGGCGCTCGAACATCACTAGCTGGAACGACAGGCCGATGAGCTGCGTGGCGGTGAGCGTGATGATCGAAGTCGCCAGCACCGCCCACGCCAGGATCGGCATGCGGAAGAGCGTCATGCCCGGCACGCGCTCGCGCAGCACCGTGGCGATCAGGTTCAAACCGCCCAGTACCGACGACCACCCCAGGATGAACACGCCCAGGAAGAACATCTGCACGCCCATCGGGCCGCGCGTCGAGAGCGGCGGGTAGCCCGTCCAGCCGGTTTCAAAACCGCCCAGCGGAATGCTCATCAAGATCAGCACCGCCGCGGGGACCGCCAGCCAGAAGGCGAAGGCGTTCAGGCGCGGGAAGGCCATGTCGCGCGCGCCGATCAGCAGCGGAACGGCGTAGTTGCCGATCCCCGCGCCGCCCAGCAGCATCGAGCCGATCAGGATAATCCCGTGCAGCCCGATCAGCGTATTGAACTGGATGTACGACAGGAACTGGAAGCTCGAGTTCGCCAGCTGCGTGCGGAAGAGCAGCGCAAAGATCCCGCCCACCACCAGCAGAACGATCGAGGTCACCGTGTACTGGATGCCGATCACCTTGTGATCGAAGCTCAGGCCCAGGTAGCGCCGCCAGCCGGGCGGGTCGGTCACCTCGTCGGCCTCGGGCACATCCTCGCCCTTCCAGGTTCGGAACCAGTCGGTGAACGCGCCCAGGCCCACCATAAAGGCCAGCGCGCCGATCAGCCCGCCAAAGACCCAGGCCGGCTCGGTCCACACCTCCAGGCCCAGCAGCGCGCGCAGGGCCATGAAC
>JAEYNP010000138.1 GCA_023412495.1 Pseudomonadota bacterium | reverse complement strand
ACGCCGAAGAGCGCCCGGCTGAAGCGTTGATGGAAAAACTAAAAGACAGCGGCCTGCCAAAGGTTTATTACCCGTACCTGCGCCAGGGTCTCGAACTTTAGCGTGCCGGAGTGATATGTGGTATAATCCCCCCGCTCCATTGGAGAGGTGCCAGAGCGGTTGAATGGGGCGGTCTCGAAAACCGTTGTGGTCCACCCGGGCCACCGTGGGTTCGAATCCCACCCTCTCCGCAGCTACCACTTTTTAGTTCGGCTAGAGGTGAAAACGCTACCGTTGGTTGAAGAGCCACAAACGCGTCGCCTCGGATAAAAGCTGCTCGGATGGCCGTCCGCAGCAGCTTTTTTCTTTCGGTTGGTAATGTACTGTCCCAGGCCTTTAAACCGGCCTGTAATTCCTTCGCCAATGCCATTGTAGCATTGATGTTGGTGTTTTGCAAGCTTTTTATGGCCGATTCGTACCGATTTCTCTCCTCCTGATACATCTCACGCGTAATTTCTCCCCCGATGTAAAGCTCTTTGGCTCGCTCAACTCTAGTCTCAGCTTCTCGCTCTTTTTGCTGCTGATCATAGATTTCTTTGGAATTTTGCCAGTTGTAGCCGATGTTAAGAAGTGTTAACAACAGCTGCAACTCCAGGTCATCGGCACGTACGGACTTCTGATTGCATTTATGGGTTCGTTCAATCAATGCGGCGTCCCGGTAGTACCGCCTGCCCTCTGAGGAAACACCTCGAACTGTGCTTCCGCAGTAACCGCAAAAGAGACTGCCAGTAAGTGGGTAGATCTGAACAGCTCGCTCCCCCTTTTTCTTGCAGTTGAACCCATTAAGTTCGCAAAGTTCTTTGGCTCGCTGGAATTCCTCTTCGGTAATGATCGCAGGATGCTTACCATCGAAAAGTTCCATCTCACCCAGCTCACTGCGTTTCGTGTGGCGGCTGCCTAGGTGCTTTGAGCTCAAATACGGCAGTTTCCCGGTGTAGAAAACCCGGTGGAGGGTGTTCCGCACCGTATCCCTGGTGAATGGACCGGGCTTTGAAAAGCCGGGGTGACCGCGCTGGCGAACCTTGATTGTATAGCCGTCTGCCAGTACCAGGTTGTAGTCATTCAGTCGGTCCGCGATATCTTTAAAGGAGACGTTGCCTTCAAGGTACCATTTGAAAATAAGTCTGACGACTTCGGAATCAATCGGATGAAGGATCAGTCTTTTTCCGTCCGTCTTATTTGGCTTTCCAAATTCAGGGCAATAATCTTTCCCATTTGGCTCCAGACATTCCGCGCATAATCCGCGGCAGTATCCTAAGGGGGCAAACCCATTCCATAACCCTTCCCTCGCTCGTTGACGTTTTCCCTTGATTGTCTCCTGGCGAAGATTGTCCAGATAAATTTCAGCGAGGACGCCCAGGACGGTCAACATCAGCTTGCCCCATGGGGAGGTGAAATCAAGCCGCTCCATCACGGATACAAACGATACGTTGTAACTTCGTAGCTCATCCAGTGCTGTTAGCAACCCAGCCAGGTGACGGTAGAAGCGATCCACTTTGTCGACGATAACAACGTCAAACTTTCCAGCTTTGGCTTCTTCCATCAGCTTGGCAAGAGAGGGACGATGGCTGTCCTTCTTGGCTGAGAGACCGGCATCTGTATAAATCTCAATCAATTCCCAATCATTGTGATTCGCATAGTCTCGTATGTTTTTCTCCTGTGCATCTAAACTGTGACCATCTACCTGTTCCCGCATGGAAACCCGACGATAACCTACTGCTCTCAACTTTGCTTTTTCCATTTAGATCCTCCTAGTGCTATAATGGAATTGACGTTTTTTATTGTACTCCATAGTTCGCTTTTTTGTTCTATGAGGAATCGTTATGGATGAACCAATTGCAAAAGCTCGCCGAATGGCATTCAATGCCCCTTATGATCCTGAACCGATGATCGCCAGGATAAAAGACTTGCTCAAAAAGCACAATGAGAGCTACCGGGAAGCTTCTTTGCGTTCCGGACTGGATCACCAGGCCATCCGGCGGATCTTTGCCGGTCAAAAGCCGCAAATGCACATTTGCATTTTGCTAGCGGATCACTTTGGGGTGAACCCGAACGAATTTTTACAACTGGCCAGCTGGCCAACGCTCAAGGCTTTTGATGTTAGTGCCGTTGATAGCTCGAATCTCCCGCCAGAAGCAACAGAAATTGCGATGGCAGTGGCACGAATATCTGAGCCGGGAGTTCGCAGAGAAGTTACGGACGCGATGCTAACGTTATTGAAAAAGTATTTCTCTGATTAACGTGGCCTCAATACACTGATAATCAAAGAAGCGCCATAAACCGGCGCTTCTTTGATTATCGACACTATTGTTTTTACGAGCGACTCTTTAGATCGAGTGCAGAGAGTGTAGCCAATGCCCTGGCTTTAATCACCGCCCGTGGTTGTAACCCATTATCGTCTTGGGATCGCCCGCGAATGTGAGGCTGAACAAACGTCATCCGACTATTCGCTGGCAGCATTACTCCGAACTCTGCGGCCCTGGCTTTTGCGGCTGCGCTGGGTGTCCAATTCTCAGGGAGCAAACGAATATGACCGCTAACTCCGTGGATGCACCGGTGGATTACCTCACGATCACTTTCTGTTCCCCATTCTACTTGCCCGTCCAGCTCTAATAATCGGCCCCGAATTCGGGGAAGCAAGCGCTGTGCTTTCCTTTGAGAATTGCTCTTTTTCGATTTTCTGTCGTCACGCTCGTTTTCGCTGTTTTTCCCGGTATTAGAACGCTTCTGAAGAAATGCTTCTCCGCCAGAGACGCGTAAGTCGTGCCAGATTCCAGCCAGCAGAGCATTATTGAAAATCATGAAGTTATCTGAAAAAAGCAAATGCCTCATCGGCCGATCAGGACGCCATTCAAACACATAGCCTTTTTCACCTAAGGCGTTGATAACCCGCACCCATAATCTATCGGGATAAGCAAATATTTCATACTCATCCGGCAGGGCATCGAGCATCTTAAAATCATTCTCCATCTGCGCCATGGCGCGCGTAATCCAGACTGCTTCGTTCTCACCGGCCTGGTTGATTTCGCTCTCCACCAGAACATGCTTAAGAGCAGGCGGAATAGGGATTCGAAAACTTCCGTAAGGCGCATATTGAGGTTCTTTTTCCGCCTCCTTTATAAAATGATCTGCAATCGACTTTAATATCGTTATCGTCTCTTCTCGTAAAACCAGGTCTGCTCCTACATCCAGCACATTGTCTATTCGAATCCCTTTCCCGAAGAATGCTTTTGCTGCTTCTGCCGGAATGCCGCCTACTTTGAGTTCAAGAGCCTGTTGTAAGTATCTTGAGCGCGTAATTTCAGAAGTAATCTCTCCTTTCATAAGACGCATCAAATCATCGTGGCTGCCTTTGGTTTTGATAAAAGCAGTATCGTAGTAAGCGTTGATTGGATGAGCGGGCAGAAGTTCATCCGCGCTAAAGCTTACCGGTCCATAACCGAGATTCACGATCGGTGGTTTTCCGGTCATCGCCTCCGCTGCAGCAATGGCCATCCACGGGAAAAAATGAAGGGGAGTCCCCATCTCTGCCACGATTTTTGCGTCTGGACTGGAGAACCAGTCATCACTTCGTACGAGTATTTTCCCCGCAGCTAAAACAATCCGGGCAGTATCAGTGGGACGCCTAAGTGCTGCTAGATTTGGATCTCCTTGAATGAATGCTTCAAGCGAGTTTGAAGCTGGGTCTTGCACGTATCGAGCGGCCAAGGCAATGAGGGCCTTCGCTGCGCGCATCACCTTTTGGTTTGTGAGAGGAAGATCACAG
>JAEYNP010000132.1 GCA_023412495.1 Pseudomonadota bacterium | reverse complement strand
TAGCCTGACCTTTCAAAGATAGAACACGAGTGATAGCAGCGGTCAATGTGGTCTTGCCATGGTCTATATGTCCTACCGTCCCTACGTTGACGTGCGGTTTTGTCCTTTCAAATTTTTTCTTTGACATTTTCTTGTCTCCTCAGGCCGTTGAATAGTTATTTCGAAGATTGCTACCGTGTCCACATGGAGCCCACGACCGGAATTGAACCGGTGACCTCATCCTTACCAAGGATGCGCTCTACCAACTGAGCTACGTGGGCAACCTTCTGCAACACAAGATAATGCTGATGGAGCGGGAAACGAGGCTCGAACTCGCAACCCTCAGCTTGGAAGGCTGATGCTCTACCAATTGAGCTATTCCCGCTCTCGGGTATCTTTCTTTGCAAAATTGAAGAGCTTGGTGGAGGGGGGAGGATTCGAACCTCCGAAGGCTGAGCCAGCAGATTTACAGTCTGTCCCCTTTGGCCACTCGGGAACCCCTCCATAGAGAACGCCTGAATTAGACAGTCACTCTTTAAACTCTTATCTCCACTTTGTAAAGATCTATTTAAATTATTGGAGCTGGCGATAGGACTTGAACCCACAACATCCTCATTACAAGTGAGGAGCTCTACCATTGAGCTACGCCAGCTTACAAGACGGAAGAATATACTCACTTGATGCGCTTAATTCAACCCTTTATTTGGTTTTGGAAGATTTTTCTTTTCACTCCCTTCCGCACGTGCTTCCTTATTATCTTTGCAGATCTTTTTCCTTCTTTAAACGCAGAAACCACCAAAAAAATGGCCGGATCCTTTCGAACCCGGCCATCTGTAAACCATATTACGTGTAAATTTTCTGCGTTTTCCTACATATTACAGTGCGACTTTTCCATACTCGCTTTGGCGATACCTCTCGAAGGCATAAGCTGTCGTCCTGTAGAGAAGGTGAGCGAGTTTGGTATACGGCAGATAGAGGAAAAGCATCATGACCGAAACCAAATGCAGGAAATATACGATGTAGCCCAAGACCGGCATTCCAGCCCAACGCAGAAGCTCAGCACCCAGCCCGGTTACACCCACTGCGGTTATTTCCCAGATCAGGAACCAGTCGTAGAAAGTAGGCTGAGTATTCAGCTCGCTTTCCGCCTTCTTCCTGTTGGCCCAAAGCACGCCGATACCAAAAAGGAATGCAATAGCCGACACGTTGGCTAGCAGTTTGAAAGGATCGGTCATCGGCAGAGGCCCATGCAGAGACGGCCAGATCAGTCCGAGAACGTCGTTTTTCAGAAGAGACCAACAGGTTACGATAAATAAGCCAATAAAGGCCAGCATCAGGGGCAGATGACCTCTTACTCTGTCAATATTCGTCTTGCATTCCCGGAATCGCGAGTGCTTGACGATCTCCACCAGCGAAGGCCAGAGAAAATCCCGGATGAATTGTACTATCGAGGGCCGATATTCCTTGTTGAGACCCGCATCATCGCACATGGTCTTCCACATTTTGCTGAGCCCCATGTAACCGGAAAAAAGGCCAAGGCCCAAAGCAGGAACCATGATCAGCACAATGAAGAATATATTTTTTGCATACCAGTAAAAGTCCCAGGTGCCGAAGAACTGCTGGTAACCATGGGAGGCGAATTCTTCTTTGGTGGGGAAGTGCATGGCACCGGAAAGCACCCACATAATGAAAATCACCACCACCGGAATACCAATCAACACAGGCAGACCCTTCGCGCTGGAGGCAAGCTTGGCGAGAGGAGCAGGCCAGCCGTAGAAAGTATAGGCGAAGGCACGGATTGCGCTCAGGACATCGCCAGGTTTTGCCCCTCGC
Organism: Pseudomonadota bacterium; assembly: GCA_023412495.1. The sequence continues at coordinate 52,579 of JAEYNP010000132.1, read as the reverse complement.
GGACAATTGGCGGTACAGTCGCCGCACTGATGGCAAAGGAATACATCGGGATCGGTTATGAGTTTATCTTTCATTCCCCATTGAGCCCAAATCATCTCTTTTCGAGGGAACGGCTTTCCCTCTTTGGAAAGCGGGCACATGACCGAGCAGGTGGCACACTGAAAGCATTTCTTCAGCGTATCCCCTCCGGACTCCTTCAAGGATTTTATAAATTCTAAATCTGGTTGAACATTCATTTTTTCTCTCCTGCAATATCTGTCGATATTCGAGGTCCAAAGTATGTATTTTCCTGCGGCAACCGGGTGGCTGCCGCAGGAAGATTTTTCTCATCAGAATCCTTTGAACGGATTCGGCCCCATTTCAACTATTTGCTCAACAAACTCGTTGATAATCCCCGGGATCTTGTCGTAATCGGTAATGGCAACCTGGTTGGTCGCGCATCTTTCTGGTTCAAGACCAAGAGTCGAGAGCGTGTCGCCGATGTTCTCCATCCGCTTATTGGCGATCTCAGACCCCTTGACGAAATGGCACTGATAGTTGTCGCCATAAGTACAGCCGAGCAACATGGCCCCGTCCATACCGGCAGACAGGGCATCCCTGATCCAGGCCATATTGACGGAACCAAGGCAGCGAACAGGGATAATTCGGACCATGTGATTGAGTCCGAGCCCCTTCATGCCAGCCATATCTATGGCAGGATAAGCGTCGTTCTCGCATACCAGCACAAGAATCCTCAGCCGGTCCTCATCATCCTCCGGCACCTCAATCGCCTTGATCATGGATCCGATAAGGTCGATGTTGTAATCCTTGAAGCCGATGATCCTTTCTGGGCAGGCACCCATGCAGGTACCACAGCGGCGGCAGCGGGTTGGGTTCGGCAGTGGAGTACCTTTCTCATCATCGTCGAGCGCACCAAACGGACATTCCTCGGTGCAGCGCTTGCACTGCGTACATCTCTGGAAGAAAAATTCAGGGTACGTGGCGTCTCCGGAGCGCGGGTGGACCGCAACGCCACGATCGACCGATTCTATGCACTGGATCGCCTTCAGCGCGGCTCCTGTAGCATCGTCTACCGCCTCCTCCATTGTTTCGGCCTTGCGGACACCGCCACAGGCATATACGCCGGTACGGCGTGTTTCATAGGGGAAGCAGATGAAGTGAGAATCTGCGTAGCCGTCGAATAGATCGAGATCAGCGAAGGCTGGTCCTTGACGATAGGCAAGATTGATGGAGTTTTCAGTGAGCGTGGTGGGCTCCATACCGGCAGCCAGGACAACCATATCTACATTGAGAGAAAGATTTTCTCCCAAAAGGGTATCCTCCACCGCCACAGTGAGACCGCTACCGTTTTCCTCGACCTTCATGACGCTTCCCTTGGTCAGGAAAATGCCGTCATTGTTCTGGGCACTCTTGTAGAACAGTTCCATGTGACCGGGAGTCCGCATGTGCTGATAAAGGATATACGCCTTACCTTCAGCGTTGTCCTGGCATACGTACTGGGCCTGCTTCAACGCGACCATCGAGGTAACGGAGTTGCAGTAAGGGAAATCCTTATCGTGCTCTTTTCCGCCTGGGCTTTGAACGAAAGCGACATTCGCCGGAACCTTGCCCTCCTTGGCGAGCTTCTCGAACTCGGCATTGGTCACCACATTTTTGATCTCGCCATAGCCAAGATGCTCATACTGAGATACATCGGCAGGCTTCCACCCTGTTGCGAGAACTACCGCACCAACCTTCATCGCGTCGGGATTGGTCTCGGTATATTTTTTAAGTCCTTTGTTGGGATCTTCCATGTTGCCCTTGTCAATCATATCCTGCTGATCGACGGTAACCTTGCTTGGTGCATCCCACTCAGAACGAGTGCCGGCAGCCTTGAAAGTAATACCGAAATTACCTGGAGCTCCGGAAATACGGGCAACTTCCGTTGCGGTTTTTACTGAAATCCTGGGATTTGCCTCTACGCTTGCGATAAGGCCTTTGATGGGATTCTCTTCGAGTTCTGTCCACGGCGCCTTGGTAGGAAAGCTCTTTCTCCAGCCGGAGGCCTTACCGCCGATTTTCTCTTCCTTCTCTACGACGATTACATTGTATCCTGCGTCAGCGGCCTCTTTTGCGGCAGTAAGTCCAGACAAACCACCTCCCATAACCAGAATGGTCTTATTTGTTTCCTCAAGCTTGTAGGGCTCGGGAAGCAAAGTTTTCTGGGCTCTGGTACAGGCCATGCGCATGTAGTCGGAAGCGGCTTCCTGCAAGAAAGCAGCTGCCTCACTGTGCGGTTCCTTACCCTCTTCAGGTTTTTCCTGAGCCCAGGCAACCTGCTCGCGGAGATTGGCGCGTACGGTTATCTTATCCTTGCCGAAATCGAATTCCCGAACCATGACACGAGGTGAACATGCGCCAACGACAACAGTATTCACTCCACCTGCGATATCCTTTTCAATAAGAGCGCGGCCTTCGGCTCCACAAAGACAAGCATGTGTTTTGCATTCCATGGACATCTCGCCGCTGACCACTTCGGCAAGTGCCTCCATATCAAGAGCGTCCCCAATGCCACAACCTGCACAGATATAGGCGCAATATTTTTTATCCATTGATTCTTACCTCCTGGAAACCTGAATTGCCTTTAAGGCAGCTGCAGTTGATGATTGAGTACATGTCACGACATCCGCGGCCTTTTTTGCACAACCAGCTGAAATCATGGCTTTTTCTATATCTGAGATGATAAAGCCGCTGGCATCCATGTTGAGAGAAACAGGGGCGCCCTGCAAAGCAAGGGATGGTTGCATACCCGTGGCCAAAACAGCCATATCGACCTTCTGAGCAATCTTCTCAGCGGTAAGCGCATTCTCGGCTATAACAGTTACACCACCGTCGGCTTCCGGGATGATGTCTGCAACTTTGCCCTTGATGAACAAAGCATTCTTATCCGCCATTCTCTCTTCGCGGAATTTCTCGTATTTGCCAGGAGTTCTGAGATCGATGTAGAAAACATAAATTTTCGCATCAGGGTACTGCTCTCTGACGTAGGACATCTGCTTGAAAGTAGCCATGCAGCAGATGTGGGAACAGTACTCGAGATGATTCTCGTCTCTCGAGCCCGCACACTGTACAAAAGCTACCGAAGTGATGGCCTTGTTGTCACCTGGCCGAAGAATCTTCCCGCCGGTTGGACCGTTGGGAGCGGCCATTCGCTCCATCATCATGTTGGTAATGATCGCACTTGAGGAGCCGAACTTGAGGTTTTCCATTTTCTTCGGTTCATAAGGAACCCAACCGGTTGCCCAGATGATCGAGGCGACATTTACCGTGAAGGTTTCGGCCTTCATGTCAAGATCAACCGCATCGTATTTGCATGCGGCTTTAACTGCTTCGGCTCCTGCCGGACTCAAGGCATCCTTTTTAATGATATATCTTCTGGGAAATGCCATTTCATGAGGAAGATAGGCGGCCTTAGATTTGTTCATGCCAAAGTTGAAGTCGTTGGCAATCTCATCAGGACAAGCTGCTGCGCACTCACCGCAGGCCGTACAGTTGCTGTTGACGTACCTCGGTGCAGTCTCGAGAGTAACCTCATATTTGCCAGGCACTCCGCTAATCGATTTCACCGTTGTCATTGTGTACGTACGGATACGGCGGTTGTCTCTTACCCGGCGAAAGTTGATTTCTAAGCCACAGCTTGGCGGGCATAGCTTGGGAAAATATTCGTTTAACTGTGCAACCCGCCCCCCAAAAGAAGCGCTTTTTTCGATAAGGAACACATCATTTCCGACTTCAGCGGTTTCCAGTGCAGCAGTCAACCCACTGATGCCCCCGCCTACGACCAAAACCGCACCAGAGGTGCCTTGCTCGTCAGTCATACCTTAACCTCCTAATTGCTCTGAAAATATTATACTATTGACCTGTTCCGCACCTTCCAGGTTTGGGGAGAAGACGCAGTTCCTGTCAACTATTGAACGCGATGGAATAAAATGAGTTAGGTCAGCAACTTTACAAAAACTTTTTTAGCTTATGTGAATGAGAGTTGCAACAATCTCTTGCTCACATAAGCTAAAAACCTCCATATAAAAAAATCTCCAGGAGTCGACGACTCCTGGAGATTTTTTTTTACATCAGATCAACTGCATTCCCAGCCATTACAGCCAAGGATCGGTCGACAGGATGTTGACACACTCAACCTTCTCACACTTCCATTCCTTGGTTTCCGGATTGAAAGTAGAGTTGACGAAGCACTTCCAGTTCTCGTCATCGCAGGTCGGGTAATCGGATCTGTAGTAGAAGCCCGGGTAACGGGATTCTTTACGGAACTCGATGTGGCGGATGTGAGCCTCGACACACCAGATACGATGATAGTTCTCCCAGCAACGAAGCAGCTCATGCAGATCGCCGGCAGCCATCTTCTCGGAATCTTCGCGGAGCAGACGGAGCAGATCCAGGCAGATGTTCAGAAGCTTACCGGAGGTCATGTAGTAGGTAGCAACACCACCACCGTACTCATCGGTAGCTTTCATGAGACGCATCATAAGACCTGCAGGCTTGCAGTAATGCGGGTTTACATCTGCAGCGGTGGAAGCACCTTTGAACTCCTCATAAAGCTTGACCGGAGCGTAGATCTCAGCTGCGATCTCCTGAGCGGTCTGCTTCAGCTCGGGCTTGAAGCTGGCGTTGTCGCGGCAGAATTTAACCATCTGCTTGGCGGCGATACGACCCTCGGCATGGGAGCCGGAGGAGAATTTGTGTCCGGAAGCACCAACACCGTCACCAGCAGTGAAGAGACCGTCAACAGTGGTCATCCGATTGTAGCCCCACTTGTACTGATGAGCGCGGGACGGATTGTTGATGGTCGGTACCCAGTCTTCGTTCGGGCCGGAGGTCCAGATACCGCAACAGCCGGAGTGAGATCCGAGCATGTACGGTTCGGTCGGCATGATCTCGGAACCGACTTTCTCGGGTTCGATGTCCATACCAGCCCAGAGACCGGCCTGACCAACGGACATGTCGAGGAAGTCTTCCCAGGCCTCTGACTCGAGATGTTTCCAGAACTTCTTGATGGATTTCTCATCCATGCCCTTGGCACGACGATCTTCGAGGAAAGCATTGAGAGCGACGTCGGTGGCCATGTAGATCGGGCCACGACCGGCCTTCAGCTCGTTGAGCATCAGGTGGTTACGCAGACAGGTCGGGGTAACCGGGGAGGCACCGTACGGCATGAATTTCGAAAGCTCTTCCTTAACGGAGTCGGAGTTGGCATAGAACTCACCAAGACCATTCTGAACTTTGGCTTTGAACAGGAGGAACCAGGCGCCAACCGGGCCGTAACCATCCTTGAAGCGGGCCGGGGTGAAGCGGTTTTCCATCATGGTGAGGGTCGCGCCGACCTGAGCACACATGGTGTAGGTGGAGCCGGCATTCCATACTGGATACCAGGCGCGGCCTTTACCTTCACCGGTGGACCGCGGACGGAAGATGTTTACTGCGCCACCGCAGGCAACGAGAGCGGCCTTGCAGCGGAAGATATGAACCTTGTTCTCACGGGTGGAGAAACCGGCGGCACCGGCGATCTGGTTCGGCTTGTTCTTATCGAGGAGCAGCTTGACGATGAAGATACGCTCCATGATATTATCGGCACCGAGAGCGGTCTTGGCAGGCTCGGCGACAACGCACTTGTAGGACTCACCGTTGATCATGATCTGCCACTTACCGGTACGTACCGGCTGGCCGCCTTGACGCAGGGTCGGGGCGGGCTTGGAACCGTCGAGGTTCTCGCCGTCGGCGTCTTTTTTCCAGATCGGCAGGCCCCATTCCTCGAAGAGCTTGACGGACTCGTCTACGTGACGGCCACAGTCATAGATCAAGTCTTCGCGGACAACGCCCATCAGGTCGTTACGGACCATCTTCACATAACTCTCGATCGGGTTTTCGCCGATGTAGGTGTTGATTGCGGAGAGGCCCTGGGCAACGGCACCGGAACGCTCCAGTGCGGCTTTGTCGACCAGAACGATTTTCATGCCTTCGGGAGCCCACTTCTTGATCTCAAAAGCGGCGCCGCATGCTGCCATACCACCACCGATGATGAGGATGTCTACATCATGCTCGACCACCTCAGGGTTCACCACGGCCTTGAGTTCACCTTTTGGTTTATTTGGTAATGCCATTTTCAAATCTCCTTAAATAAAGATTTTTTAAGTTAAAAAGTTTCTAACTCTGCTTATTTCTTGGGAGTAGGAAGCGCGCCCTCGAGCAGCAAGCACTCGTCATCAAGGTTAGCGCCCTTCTGACCGACATAAGCATTGGCAGCACCCTCAGCGGTGGTACGAATCGGGAACTTGAAACGTTTCATATTGCCATTACGGAACTTGACGGTCCACATAATGGAGTCAGAAGATCTCATGGGATGAACCTGGCCGCCCATCGGAACAAAGTCGTCGTATCCGCGAACAAAAATTGCGCCCTGCGGGCAGATCTTTACGCAGGAATAACATTCCCAGCATGCATCCGGCTCCTGATTGTAAGCCCTCATCTCCTCAACGTTCAGAACCATCAGGTCGTTGGGACAGATGTACATGCATGCGGTCTTGTCTCCACCCTTGCAGCCATCACATTTGGAAGGATCTACATAACTTGGCATTCAACTACCTCCTCAGTTTTTGCATTAACTGTTGTGACCCTGAACCGACAGGATCAGCTTAACTATTTACAGCGAAAAACCACTTGCTCACCTTCGCCCGGAAACGAGCGGAGGCAATCAAGCAATACTACAGAAAATCTCAAAGCTAACGGCGGGTCTTTAGGCCATAAGACTGAATGACTACTCATTTTTTCATAAGAGATTCTTTTAATTGGTTGCCCGCTAATTGTCAAGAGAATTCCACAGTGAGAGAGGTACGCCTAGGTGTAGTCATTGCGCACAATAACCTCTCGCGGCTTCGCACCGTCCGCAGGCCCCACGACCCCTTCCTTCTCCATCATCTCAATCATCCTCGCTGCACGGTTGTACCCCACCCGCAGCCTTCGCTGGACCATCGAAATAGAGGCCTGTCCGGTCTGGGTGACCAGGGCAACGGCCTCATCATACTTTTCATCAACCTCATCTTCGCCATCAGGGTTATCTTGATCCTCTTCATGTTCTATTTCCAACATCATTGCCTCATCGTAGCTGGAAGTCCCCTGCTTTTTCCAGAACTCGACGATGCCCGAAGTTTCCTTCTCCGAGATATAGGCCCCGTGAACGCGCTTCAGCTGGGCGGTTCCCGGAGCGAGGAAGAGCATATCTCCGGCGCCCAGCAGATGTTCGGCGCCCGACGTATCGAGGATGGTTCTGGAGTCTATCTTCGATGAGACCTTGAATGAGATTCTGGTCGGGAAGTTCGCCTTGATGAGGCCGGTCAGGACATCGACCGATGGCCTTTGTGTGGCAAGAATGAGGTGGATCCCGGCCGCTCGGGCCATCTGGGCTAGACGGGCGATGGAAGTTTCCACTTCTTTCGAAGCTACCATCATGAGATCGGCGAGTTCATCTACTATCACGACTATATACGGCATCTTTTCGTTATGCGTCTCATTGTAGGAGTCGAAGCTCTTGACACGAGCCTCCTCAAGCAGGCGATAGCGGCGTTCCATCTCCCGGACCACCCAGTTGAGGGCTCTGGAGGCAAGCTTGGGGTCTACGACGACGGGATGAAGAAGATGAGGAATTCCCTCATATCCGGACAGCTCGATCCGCTTTGGATCGACCATGAGGAATCGCACCTCTTCAGGTGTGGCGTTATACAATATCGAAGCAATGATAGTATTGATGCCGACGCTCTTGCCTGCCCCAGTCGCCCCTGCTATAAGCAGGTGCGGCATCTTTGCGAGATTTGCCATGGCCAGATTGCCTACCACGTCAAGCCCCAGGGCAATGGACAGTTTGTGTGAGTGTTCCCGATAGGTTTCCGCAGCAATGAGCTCGCGGATATAAACAATCTGTCTCACCTCATTGGGAATTTCGATTCCAAGGGCGGCCTTGCCGGGCACCGAACCGGCGACTCGAACCGACTGGGCTCTGAGCCCCAAGGCAAGGTCATCGGCCAGTCCCACAATCTTATTTATCTTTACACCCGGGGCCGGTGAATACTCGTATGTAGTGACTACCGGTCCCGGGGAAATTCCCACTACCTTGCCCGATACGCCGAAGTTTTCGAGTTTTTCTTCCAATTGTTTGGAAATCTTATAATAAACCTCGTTGTCGTTTTTTTTCTGAACCTGATTGCCTTTATTCAAGAGAGCCAAGGGAGGCAGGCGCCAGTCTCCCCTGGCAACAGGTTTTGTTGCAAATTCTTGATCTTCTGCAACCTTTTTAGCAACCGGCACCGGTTCCTTGACTTCAGGGACAACGGCAGCCTGGAGGACCTCCGGCGAAACAGGCTGTTTCTCCTGCCTGTCATGTTTCTCTTTGCTTTTACAATTGATCCTTATACCGTTGCCGTCCCTCTCCGTCCGAACGATACCTGCTCGCGGCCACCGAACCTTACGGATGCCCCCTCCCAAGATGACCATCAGCGTGTACGGGGAAAATTGGGTGGACAACATGATGGAAATCATGAATATCAGAAGTAAAATCAATATTGTTCCACCATCGCCCATCACCGGATTCAATAAGGAAAATCCGGTCTTTCCCAGAAATCCGCCGGCATTGAAATAGGTGGGGTCAGAGATTACGAGTGAAGAAAGCAGACCACAGAAAGAAATCAGTGCTCCGGTTAGGCCGGCTATGATCTGCGGGAGCCGGTTGAAAGACATTTTCGGGCCGAAACAGAGAAAGGACAGAAGCAACAGCAGAGAAGGCAGGAGATAGGCGCCGACACCGGCAAAGCTGAACAATCCTCCTGCAATAAACTGACCTATTTCACCGCACCAGTTGTCCTCTACCTCGAGATTGATGGAGAGGAGGCTGAGGAAGAAAAAGAGGGAAACGAAGATCCCTAGAACGGCGAGGGCTTCTTGTTTTAAACCCGGTCGGGACCTATCCGGTTGTTGCGCCATGATGATGTTTCTGCCACTCCTGATTTTTGCACATAAAGTTCTTCCGGCACAAGGTGTACAAGGAATTCAACGGAAATGCAAGGAATGGCGGAACAACCGGCTCATGAACGTTCCAGTCGATCTTTAATGGAATCGAGAATACCGTTGATGAATTTGGGGGAGTCCTCTCCGGCGAATCGCTTGGCTATCTCCACCGCTTCATTAATGGCCACCTGGGGAGGGACATCGTCCCTCGCCATCATTTCATATGCGGCGATGCGCAAGAGGTTTCTATCGGTGGGGGCGATCCGTTCCAGGCGCCAGTTGGTCGCAGCCTCGCCAATCAACGCATCAAGGCGATAAATTTCGGCGCAAACACCCTGCAGGAGTTCGTACGCGTAGGCGCGTGCCTTCCTGTTGACCTGAAAGAGTGAACAAAATAAATCGAATCGCTCGGCGAGGTCGTAGCCATACGGTTGATCAGGCCCGAGAGTGAGATCTTCCTGATAGAGGAACTGGAGAGCGATCTCCCGGGAATTTCGGCGTGTACCCATGACTTCCGGCAAATAGAGTTTATCTGTTAAAAATAACTTGCCTCTCCAAGAGACCAAGGGAGAGGCAAGCTGAAAAATGACGGTGTATAGGACAAGATTCAGTGCAACGATTCCATCAGGTTTGCCATTTCTATTGCGGCGACGGCTACTTCAGCCCCTTTGTTTCCCGCCTTTGTACCGCTTCGTTCGATGGCCTGCTCGATGGTTTCGGTCGTCAGGACGCCGAAAAGAACAGGAACCCCAGTTTCAAGTCCGGCCAAAGCTGTCCCCTTGGATACTTCACTAACGACCACATCGAAATGCGGAGTGGCGCCGCGGATGACCACGCCCAGAACGATGACCGCATTATATTTTTGCGAGCCGGCGAGATTCTTGGCGACGAGAGGAATCTCGAATGCTCCCGGCACCCTTACCACATCGATATCTTCTCCGAGAGCTCCAGACCGCAGCAAACTGTCCAGCGCTCCCTCCAGCAGTTTTTCACTCAAAAATGAATTGAACCTTGAGACGACGATTCCGAACTTTTTGCCGTCCGCCTTGAGATGTCCTTCAATAAAATTAGCCATCAGCATCACACCCAGAAAATTTTAAACAGTCAGTTCACTATCCGGTTCGGGCGAATCGTCAACCTCGATAAGATGGCCCATCCGGTCTCTCTTGCACAAAAGGTACCCTTTATTTTCCTCGCTCGCAGGCATTTCCAGCGGAAACCTGGCGACGACTTCGATGCCGTAGCCTTCGAGGCCGACAATCTTCTTGGGATTATTGGTGAGGATCGCCATCTTTTTCACCCCAAGATCCCGTAAGATCTGGGCGCCGATGCCATAGTCGCGCAAATCGCTCTTAAAGCCCAGCCTGTGATTTGCCTCGACGGTGTCGACGCCTTCCTCATCCTGCAGGCAGTACGCCTTGAGCTTGTTGATCAATCCTATGCCCCGGCCTTCCTGGCGCATATAGAGGACAATACCGCATCCTTCCTGCTCGATCATCTTCATGGCGGCATTGAGTTGCAGGCCGCAGTCGCAACGCGAAGAGCCGAAAACATCGCCGGTCAGGCATTCAGAATGCACCCGGACCAGAACCCTCTCCACCTTGCTGATATCGCCCTTGACGAGAGCGACATGCTCCAGATTATCAACGGAATTGGTATAGACTATGGCCTTGAATTCCCCGGCATGGGCCGTCGGCACCCTTGCCTCGACAGCTCTCTTCACCAAGGTGTCCTGACGCAGCCTGTAGGCGACCAGATCTGCGATGGTGGCGATTTTCAGATCGTGTTTGGCGGCAAATTTCTCCAAATCCGGCATACGGGCCATCGTGCCGTCTTCGTTCATAATCTCGCAGATGACTCCGGCCGGACGAAGGCCCGACAGGCGAGACAGATCGACCGAACCTTCCGTCTGGCCGGTTCGGACCAGTACGCCGCCATCTCTGGCACGCAGGGGAAAGATGTGGCCGGGACTCACCAGGTCGGACGCTTTGGCATCCGGGGCCACCGCCACCTCAATGGTCCGGGCTCGATCGGCCGCGGAAATGCCTGTGGATACCCCCGATCTGGCCTCGATGCTGACCGTGAAGCCGGTTCCGTAGGGAGATGTATTGTTGTTGACCATCATCGGCAGGCCGAGTTTGTCGACCAAATCGCCGCTCAGGGTCAGGCAGATCAGGCCTCTGCCGTACATTGCCATGAAATTGATGGCTTCCGCGGTCACCATCTCGGCTGCCATATAGAGATCGCCTTCATTTTCGCGATCCTCATCATCCACCAGGATGATCATCTTCCCGGCTTTTATATCCTCGATTACCTCTTCAATAGCACTGACAGCCATAATCTACTCACATTCATTGGTATTTGAATTCTCTGCCCCTCTTTCTCCAACATCACAAAAACCCGTGCTTGGCGAGAAAATCAGGGTTGAGTCCTTCGCCGCTGTCCCCGGCCTCCGGTCCCGTCCTGGGCGACAACAGCTTCTCAACATACTTCCCGATCAGATCGACCTCTATGTTGACCTTGCTGCCGACCTTCAGTTCCCCCAGGGTAGTCACTTTCAGAGTATGCGGGATGATGGAGACGGCAAAGACACCGGGCCCGCAGCTGTTGACGGTGAGACTCACCCCGTCGATGGTAATCGACCCCTTCTCGATGATATATCGTTCCTGCTCACGTGGGATGGAAAAGGAGAAGATAGTGTACCGGCCTGTTTCCTTGCAAAGGGTGACGGTTGCCATACAGTCGACATGGCCGGAAACCAGATGCCCTCCAAGACGATCGGAAAGCTTGAGGGCGCGCTCCAGATTCACTTGATCGCCGGGTCCCAGCGAACCGAGTTTTGTGCGAGAAAGCGTCTCCGGCGAGACATCGGCGGAAAACCTGCGCCCGCGGATAGAGTAGGCGGTAAGACAGACACCGTTGACCGCGATCGATTCGCCTTCCTCGGGATCCTCCAGGTCGAAACCTGCTTCCAGATCAAAGACCATCCCGCCGCCTGCCGTGCGCTTACCGGCAATTCGCCCTATCCCTTCGATAATCCCCGTGAACATAAAATCCTGCTTTACTGCGATCAGGTGTTATCCGAGAGCCCGGCCGCCTTCTGCAGATAGCCGTCCGCAATGTTGTCATGCCGGAAATTCCTGTGAATGGACGCAATGGTCCGATAGGTGTCTGCGGCTTTTTCATTCTGGCCGGCGCTGAGATATATTTCCGCCATCTCTTCGAGCGTCATTACACTGCCCTGCGGATCCCGGTTATCATGATAATGATCGAGCATATCAAGGCATGAGGCTATAGCTCGATCATACTGCTTAAGCCCTCTTTGCGCCGCAACAATTTTTTTAAGCACGGCGATGATGCTCATGCGGTCATTGGCCTTTTGGCAAATCTGGAGGGCCCTCTGGTAGTGCTCGAGCGCCTTTTCGAAATCCTGGCGGGCAAGGCAGACGTGACCGAGTTGATTGCTGGCATTGGCGACCCCGGCATCACTTCCTTTCTCCTCATAACCAAGCAGGGCGTTGTGCAGCGCTACCGCCGCGAGGCTGTATTCCTGCCGCTCCAGGTATTTTTTTCCCTCTTCGTATTCCCTGGTTATCTCATCCTTGACTCCTCCGGCCTGGCCTCCGGCAGGACCTATCGATTCAAGTGATTGCAGCTTGTTGTTGCTCATTGTGTCGCTCCTCCGTGTATCGCCCGTACCGCCTCTTTCGCCGCCTGGGCGACGGTGTGCGTCATCAGTCGGCCTTCTCGGCAGTAGGTAAATATTGACTGATCATGGCAGAGTTGCATGAGTTGGATGGCCGCCTCGGTGGCTTTTATCCGACCCAGCAGTCTGGTCAGCTGTCCCCGCACCTGGGCGTCGGGGTGCTGCAGGAAGTGGAAAAGGTTATAGAACGGGGTGTTCCGAATCAGATCTGGCCGTTTCTCAGCGATTTCCGCAAGCGCCCATAGCGCCTGGTTTCGGGTCGAGGGTTCTCCGAGATAGTTCAACAGGTGGCGGGTGAACGCCCCGAAGATGTCGGGCCGCAGAGCCACGACATAACCAATGGTCTCGACCATACCCCAAGGTGTTGCAGCCGAATCCGAACAGGCTTCGAAGAGGCGATGCAGCAGTTCGGAAACCGGGCCCGGTTCACGGGTGGAGGTCCTGGCTGTAACCCGGCCGATGACATAGGCAGTCCGCCAGCGCTCCGCCTCCGCAGGATTGTACAGCAGGCGCTGCATGAGCCGAAGGGTTTTCTTATCATCGAAGCAGAGGGCGACCAGTTCATCGATATCCTCGCTGTCGACCAGTTGTCTGACCAGAGTTTTGTCGGCCCTTCTGCGGATCCGCTTGGCATCGGGTGCTGGTTCGACAACGACTTCGCTCTGCAGCGCAGGGACGCTGCTTTCGAGAATCTGGTCCCTTTTCTCTTTTATCCGCCGAGAGAGCTCCTGAATATCCGTGTGCAGACGAACAAAATAGAGGACCCCCCGCACCGCCCGCCCATCGATGTTTTTGGTGGCTATAACCTGATGGGTCATCTCGTCGTAGTTCTCTATGCGGCCGGTGAGGTAATCGTCTTCGGGCATGAGTTCCCAGGCGAAATCGGCGTTGTCGTTGCAGGCATAGACCAGGGTTTCGACGATCGCCGCGCCGACGTTGTGGCCCGTGGCGTCACAGGTGTAGACCGCCCCGCACTGGCAGCGGCCTACCGGAAACTCGTTCATTTTACGGACGGGTGCATTGCTGGCCCGTCCGACCTTCTGGCCGCAGAACGGGCACCAGGGCCGTACTTTAATCTTTTCCTGAGGCATGGATTACTTTCCGGGCGTTACCCTAGTTTTTCCTGAAGTCTTGCCACGAAATTGGGATCCACCGAATAACCAAGCTCCCGGGCCTTCTCCATATGATTGCTGGCCTCGCTATATTTCCCGCTGAAATAGAGTGCAACGGCCAGATTATTGTGTCCGAGCGGTGAATCCGGATCGATTTCAAGCCCCTTTCGGGCTGCGATCACCGCCCTCTCATCCTCGCCCTTCATAGTCAGGACCGCAGTCAGGTTCATCCAGGTGCTGGCCAACTTCGGATCCTGCTTGATCGCCTTTTCGTAGGAAGCGATGGCTTTATCGAATTCGCCGCGCTGCTGCCAGATGAGCCCCAAATTGGCATGGGCCTGAGCACTTTCCGGATTGACCGAAAGAGCTCTTTCATTCAATTCCTGCGCCTTATCCAGATTACCCTGTCCGAAATGAATCGCGCCGAGATTGATCATACTCTCGCTGCTGAGATTATCCAACTCGATCGCCTTTTCAAGCGCTTTGACAGCCTCGGCTATTCGTCCGGCTTTCATGTATACCAGCCCGAGGTGATGAAATGCCATGACGGACTTAGGGTGCTCCACGCATTTTTTTTCTAACTCTTCTATTACCTTAGGCAGATCTTCCTGCAACTGTTCAGACATAACTTTCCTCTAAAAATTGGTAACCTCAATGAGCGCGATTAGGTGGCTCCGCTCCCCTCGGGCAACGTTAATCCACCCTTTTGCTCATTGTCTATTTCCTTTTCTTCATCGTTTTTAGGCGCGGAATAACGAGCGCCTACACTATAGACACCTTGAGCTTACTTGCAAGAAGAAAATCCTCGAGCCTTGCCTCCTCATTCTCACCCGCTTAAAACTGTCCCGCACATGAGTGGGCAAGTTCCTTCCGCTGTTCGGCAAGCACCTTTTTGGCGATGGCGACATCCCGGACAATTTGTTCTGTAAGCTCCCCGGGGCCGGAAAACTTCCGTTCGCTCCGCAGGAATTTGAGCAGATTGACCTTGATTGGTCTGCCGTAAATATCTTCCGAGAAATCGAAAATGTGGGTTTCTGCCACCAGTTGTTGTTCACCGAATGTCGGGTTGTAGCCGATATTGAGGATTCCTCCATAGCATTTGCCCTCGCAGATGACCTGGGTGACATAAACCCCGAGTTTTGGAACCAGGTCTTCTTCGTCTAATCTCAGGTTGGCGGTGGGAAAACCGATCACCGGCCCGCCCCGCTGTTTGCCGACCTGAACCGTGCCGCGTATCTGGTAGAACCGGCCAAGCAGCTCCTTGGCCGTCGACATCTCTCCCAGACGGATCAGCTCACGTATTCTGGTCGAGCTAACCAGTTGACCATGGACATAAAAGGCATCGACCACCGTTACCGGAAAGCCATAGATTTCTCCCTGCCTTTTCAAGAACTCGATATTGCCGCTCCTGCCCTTGCCGAAAGCATAATCGTATCCGACAACCAGTTCCTTGACCCCCAACCGCCCAACCAAAAGGGAGCCGACGAATTCATCTGCGGACGTGGCGGCAAATTCTCTGGTGAAGGGAACTATCAGCAGAACGTCGATACCTGCCATTTCAATGAGTTCGACCTTTTGCTCGCAAGTCGAAATGAGCTTGATGCCCCCGGGCAGCAGAACCTGCAGCGGATGAGGGTCGAAGGTTATGGCGATGCTTGTCCCTTGTAAGGCTCTGGCCTTATTCACCACCGTGGAAAACAATTGCTGGTGTCCGAGATGGACGCCGTCGAAGTTGCCGATGGTAACACAGGCGTTGGGAAACTTTTCCGATATATCCGAAATACTGGTGTAAATTTTCATAATGACAGCATTGCTCGCTTTTTTTGTTTTGCCCCACGAAGAAAGTCTTGACAAATAAGGGCGCAGGAAGCATATTCATGCGCGTTGCCGAAGTGGTGGAATTGGTAGACACGCTAGGTTCAGGGTCTAGTGGGGGTTCCCCCGTGGAAGTTCGAGTCTTCTCTTCGGCACCATTCGATTTTTCAAGGGCTGCAATCTGAACAAGATTGCAGCCTTTTTTCGTTCATAGCCCCCGACCTTTCCGGCAACAGTATCTCCTTTGCTCTGAGTGACCTGCATCCGCTGCACCACAATGTAACACATTACTCAAAAGACCTTTTAGGGTCAAGATTGGGAGCCGTATAGCATGATTCCCGAGGAGTTGCAATCACCCAGTCATCGGAAACTGCCCCCGCTTCATCGGCAAGACGGAATTGTTGTTAGGATTTCTTGCATTATCATCATAAATCCTTATTCATAACTCAAGGCGTCATGAAGTATCAGACGTGGCCGTTCCCGATCCCAGGTAAAATCATTTACGGGATCTTCATGATATCAGGAACTTTTTGCATCGAGAATTTTCGATTACATCCGTCATCAATCCTTGACGACATTTCCAAAAGCTCCTATTATGCCAAGGTTCGACCTGTCCGGGCAGGTCAAGCAGGATTCCACAAATGGTGTGAACTTCGCCTAGTGTCATGTCAAGCGTCAAATGTTATAAGATTGCGCAGTAATTTTGGCTTCCTGCGAGACACGATAGAAGGTGCGTAGCAGCTCTATATGGCCGAGAGAGCAACGAGCCGGGGACCAAAAGGACAAACAAGAACAACAACTGAGGATTGACAGGACACTAACATAATTGAAGGAGCTAAGAATGCTTGAATTGAAAAAAGGGGAAGACATTCTCGCGGTTGTTGGCGGTGTCACCGATCTTGGCCAAGCAAGAAAGGTGTTTGCCGATAACTTAGACGAAATCAATCTCGGGAAATTGTCACGGATTCAGAATGAAGAGGCTTTGATCAAAATTGCCAACGCCATGGCCATGTGCAAACCGGCCAATGTTTTCGTCAATACCGGCTCCAAGGAAGATGTGCAGTGGATCAGAGAATACTCGCTGAGCAAGGGTGAAGAGAAGAAACTTGCCAAGGAAGGCCATACCATCCATTTCGATCTCCCGCAAGACCAGGCCAGACTGGTGAATCAGACTTTCTACATCATCAATCCCGGCGAAAGGATGAGCTCACTCGCCAAGACCGTCCTGCGCAGCGAAGCTCTGGGATACGTGAAAAAATTCATGCCCGGGATTATGGCCGGCAAGACCCTCATCGTCGGCTTTTACAGCCGTGGCCCGGTTGGGGCGGAGGCTGCCATTCCCGCCATTGAGATTTCCTCCTCCGGATACGTCCTCCACTCTGCGGAATTGCTATACCGGAACTGCTACAAGCATTTCGACGACGAAATCGGACGCGCCGGCCTCTTCTTCACCAATGTCCATGCCGAAGGCGACAACACTCCCGAAGATGTCCCGAATGCCAGAATTTTCATGGACAGAAGCTGGATGACGACCTTCTCGACCTTCTGCACATATGCCGGCAACACGCTCCTGCTCAAGAAGGGCAATCACCGCTTCAGCGTCGATTACGCCACCTATTATAAACTCGAAGAACAGCTTTCCGAGCATATGTTCATAACCGGGATGACCGGACCGGGAGGTCGAAAGACATTTTTCGCCGGCGCTGCGCCTTCCGGCTGCGGAAAGACTACCACGGCCATGGTCGGGAGCGATTTCATCGGCGACGATCTCGCCCAGATGTGGATTGATAAGAACGGCGTTCTGCGCGCTATCAACCCCGAAAAAGGGATTTTCGGCATTGTCGAGGATGTCAACCTGGAGGGCGACCCGCATCTTATGAAGTGCCTGCGAGGCGACGGCACCGAAGTCATCTGGTCCAACGTCCTGATCGCCGACGGCGTCCCCTACTGGGTCGGCAACGGTGAGAAAGCTCCGGAAAGTGGGGTGAACTTCCAAGGAGAATGGTACAAAGGAAAGACCGATGCCGACGGCAAACCCGTCCCCATGTCTCACAAGAATTCCCGATGCACCCTGGAGGCCTCGGCAATCGCCAATCACGCTACCGAGCTGGCCGAATCACCGGAAGGCGCACCGGTGAAGGTGATTACCTATTCGGGACGGGACAGCGACACCATGCCGCCGGTCTGGGTTGCAAAGAGCGCGGATGAGGGAGTTGTCATCGGTGCCTCCATCGTCTCCAAAGCGACGGCCACGGAAGTGGGCGCCACCGGCGTCAACCGTCAACCCTGGGCCAATGCCCCCTTTATCCCCGGCGCCTTGGCCGATTATATGAAAGCGCAGTTCGCTTTTTTCAATTCATCCAAGTTCACCGATGCCACTCGTCCGGTCATGGCCGGATTGAATTACTTCCTCACCCATGGCAACCGCGGCGGCAGTGGCGATAAATTGCTGGGTGAGAAAAAGGACGTCAAGGTCTGGCTCGGCTGGCTGGAACTCTTCGCCAACGGCGATGTCGAAGGGATTCCGACACCAATAGGCTACCTGCCCAAGTACGAGAATCTGGAAAAACTCTTCAAAACTATAGACAAGGAGTATCCGCAATCCCTCTATGTCCAGCAGTTCAGCCTCTACATCGATAAGATTGTCGCACGCATCGACCTGCAGAGTGCTGCCTACAGCAAGGAGGCGGACATCCCCGCCACGCTTTTCGACGTATACGACAGACAGAAGAAGGAATTGCTGCAATTGAAGGAAAAATTCGGTCCCATTGTCCCGATAGATACTTACTGTAACTGATAACACCGGAACTGCCCGTTTTCCGGAAACGGGCAGTTCCAAGCTGTCACCAGAAAAGGCCGACCTCCCCTATCCCTCAAGAAGCCGCAAGGCCTCCTTGCAATGCCCCCGGTTGACCAGGACCACACGGACAATCAACCAGAAACCGATCGCCCACCCCAAACTCGGCTCGTCGAAGTTCGAATTGCCGAAATTGATGATCCGGAGACCCTGAATATTTCCTCTCTCGTGCTATCCGCAGCTGACATCACTCACCGCATACATGTGCTTTCCCATACACGTATGGAAATCTACGTCGCAGACTCCCAGAAAGATAGGGCCCTTCACGAACTTACCGCATACGACCTGGAAAACAAGGAGACTCTTGAATTACATGGGGTTCAAGAAACCTTTATCCCAACCTTTCGCGCTATGGGACCGCTGGTGATCGGCGGCCTGGTCTTGATGTATGGAGTCACCGGCGACTGGCGACCTGATTCATACTGGTTTTTGAGGGGCGCCGGAGATTCCCGGGCTATCCTGCAAGACTTCCAGTTCTTCCGACTGGTCACCCCGCTCACTCTCCACGCCGACCTTGTCCATCTGCTGAGCAACGGCATTCTCGGGGTATTCCTGCTGCATTTTTTCTTTCATCTGACCGGCAACGGTATTGGTCTCACCTCATTGCTATTGACGGCGACAACCGCAAACCTGCTGAATGTGATCGTACATGGACCAGGACATCTTTTTGTAGGTTTCTCCACTGCCACCTTCAGTGTGATCGGGATGCTGTGCACCATGAGTTTCAGCGGTAAGGTCCCACGATTCCGGCTGCACTTTCTCATGCCGGTGATGGCCGGCCTGGCGCTTCTCGCACTTCTTGGATCTTCAGGAGAGAGAACCGATCTCGGGGGTCATCTCTTCGGCCTGTTATGCGGACTCATCGGCGGGAATATGGTGCGTCTGCCTCATTTTGCTGCCCTCCGAACATCTTTTGTTCTCCAAAGTCTGCTCGGTGTTGCGGCGATATCCGTAGTCCTGGGATGCTGGCTGACAGCCTTATCCTGAAATCCCGCCACGGATTTCTCTTGAAGCATAGTCGATTCACTAAGGCCAGCCGATCTCACCGCGTCTGCAGCGTTACGAAAGCTATAGCCCACGGTGGCACCTTCTTCGCATACAGGCGACCTCGGCTGGCAAAGATCCTGTCTAACCGGGAAATTAAAGCCCCCAGTGTTCGAATCTGTCCGATAAAGATTGCATTCAATGCGGTCAATTATTAATTTTACAGGGCTCATTGAGGTTTTTTCTGCATTTTCACGAGAGTGAGACGTATCGCGGAAGCAAAGGTATTGTAAACTACGGTCAGGAGAATTCTATGCCCAATCACGATCAACAGCCTCCCTGGGGGAAAAAGCATAAGCCGCAGACCCCTGAAGAGGTTGTGGCCCAGCTTATCAACAAATTACAAGATTTCTTTGCCGAGAAGAAAAGCCCGCCACCTCCCGGGGATGGCCAGGAACCAGGGCGGCCGGCCTCACCCTTTGCCAACATCGGCAAACTGCTGACGATCATTCTCATCATCATCGTGCTTCAGGGAGTCTACTCGTCCTTTTTCAAGATCGCCCCCAGCGAGGTTGGCGTCATCCTGAGACTCGGGCAATATTCCCGGACGGCTCCTCCCGGCCTGCATTTCAAGATTCCGTATATCGACAAACTCTATAAGGTCGATGTCGAGAATATCCGCAAGGAGGAGTTCGGTTTCCGCAGCCGGGTTCCAGGCCAGCAATCGGCGATTATAGACAAACGGGGCTACGACATGGAATCCTTGACCCTGACCGCCGACACCAACGTCATCGACGTGGCCTGGATTGTCCAATACAAGGTTGCCGATCCGTACGCGTTTCTCTTTATAGTTTCCGATGTCACCCAGGCCATCCGGGATATTTCGGAGAGCGTCACCAGGCGAATCATCGGTAATATGGATTTCGATTATCTTCTCAGCAACCGCGATCTTCTTGCGACTTCAGTGAAAGCCGAACTGCAGGCCACATTGGATGCCTTTTTCCCCAAAGGCACGCCCGGCGTTACCATTACCACCGTCCAGTTTCAGGATATCAACCCCCCCGAGCAGGTCAAACCGGCCTTCAACGAGGTCAATGAAGCCGATCAAGACATGAAACGCCTGGTCAATGAGGCCCAGGAATATTATAACCGAATCATCCCCAAAGCGGCCGGCGATGCCAAGAAGATCATCGAGGAGGCCTACGGCTACCAGTCTCAGCGGGTCAACAACGCCCAGGGCGAGACCCAGCGGTTCAACGATATTCTTGCGGAATACAAGAATGCTCCAGAGGTCACCCGGACACGTATGTACCTGGAAACGATGAAGGAGATTCTGCCGAATGTACAGAACGTCTATGTCATCGACAAGAATCAGCAGTCGCCGATCCCTCTGCTGAACCTCTCCACTCCAGGCGGCCTGCAGGCGCCTCAGCCGAAACAACAGCAAGAGCGATAATGCAAAGGAAACCACATATGAAACAGCTGGCACAATTTTTTCTTGCAGGGCTCGTCCTGTTGGCGGTTGTCCTGATCTACGACGGCTTCTTCATCCTGGAAGAAGGCAAGCAGGTAGTGATCACCCAGTTCGGCGCTCCGGTGGGTGACCCGGTGACGGATGCAGGCCTGCATTTCAAAATGCCTTTTATCCAGCACACCGAGGTCTTTGAGAAAAAAATCCAGATCTGGGACGGCGCTCCGAATCAGATCCCGACCAACGACAAGACCTATGTCTACCTGGATGCCACCGCGAGGTGGCGAATAACCAATGCCCTGAAATTCCTCCAGGCGGTCAAGACCGAGGCAAGGGCCCAGTCGCTGCTCTCCGACATCATCAACGGTACCGTGCGCGACATGGTCAACAAAAACAATCTGATCGAGATCATCCGCAGTTCGGACTGGTCGATGGCCACAATGTCCGCAACCACCGATCCAAGCCTGATCGGCGGAAAGCCTGTAAACGGCCGGGATCAGATTGCCAGACAGATCCTGGAGATAGCAGCCAAAACCACGCCGCAATACGGTATTGAGTTGACCGATGTTATGTTCAAGCGCGTCAATTACATCGACTCGGTGCGCCTCAAGGTATACGACAGGATGATTTCCGAAAGAAAGCGCATTGCCGCGGAAAAGCGCTCCACCGGCGAAGGTCTCAAGGCGGAGATCCTCGGTACGGTTGAAAGGAAGTTGAAGGAAATCATATCCACGGCCAATAAAGAAGCCGTAACGTTGAAAGGTAAAGCGGATGCCGAGGCGACGAGGATTTACGGTGAGGCCTACTCGCAGGATCCGGATTTCTTTGCCTTCCAGAAAACCCTGGAGAGCTACCAGTCGACGATCGGCAACAACACGTCGCTCGTCATTTCTTCCGATTCTGAGCTCTACCGTTATCTGAAAACGGTGGATCCGACGGGAAGATAAGGTTCAATCCGCGAGCGGGCAGGAGCGTGTTCCGCTTACTGCCCGCTTTTGCAGCACTGCCTATTGCTCCTTCTTCCCCGTGAGGTCGTCGCCGTCGAGACCGCGACTGGTCCCCGGGTAGTAAGGGATCTGATCCTGCGCAAAGGGAATGCGGCCCTTGGCCGTCACCATATCGACAAACTCTTCCAGTTGCTCTTCCGTGTCGATGGCATCGACCCTCAGTTGCTCAAACCGGCAATTGCATTTGCTCAACTGGCCTTCGCACCACGGGCAGACCTCAACGGAACAACCAAGGAGATGGTATTCTCCCTCACTCACCCCGCAGGCAGGACAGTTCGTCGGCTCGCCCGAAGGATTTCCTGCGCATTCCTCAAGCTCTGCCACAGGCAGACAGATCTTCAGAAAATCCTCCTGGCTTTCAAAACCAAAATATTCCAGGATCTCGGGTTCCAGTTCATCCCGGTATTCGCCAAGCCAGACATTCTGCTGGGCGGAGGACGCATAAAGATAGGAGATCGACGAGGTGGTGACGACCAGAAGCGATACACCCTGATGTTGGATGAGCTTTGCGATCCTCAATACCGGCTCTTCCCGGGCATCCGGCAAAGCGAGATAATAATCGCGAAGCAGATTGAGGATTCGCGAGTTGTGCCGGTACCTGTTCAGCAACGCTTCCGCCGCCCCTATCTGGTCATCTGGTACGGCATACTTCATAAAGAGCTTTATTTCATCTATCACTGGCTGCATTTCTTTCTTCACAGACATCTCAAAACCTGCCGGCGCCTAATGCGCCCCTTCCTTTCGTTTATGTTGGACCGAAAATGATACACGTAAGGTGCCATATGAAAAAGTCAAAGCCTTTCCGGTCAAGCTTCCAGCGTCTTCATGGAAAATTCTTCCGCCGCTGCTCCGGCCTCCATCTCCGAAAACTTCTCATTTCGCAAGGCTTCTCCCGATCTGAATATTGACCGTCAACGGCACATCGAGCTTGAGGGCATTCTCCATCGCGGTTTTGATGATAGGGGTGGCGGAATCAACCTCCGACTGGGGCATTTCGAACACCAATTCATCGTGGATCTGCAACAGCATTCTGGCAGAAAGCCCCTCCTTTTTGAGAGCCCGCCGACATCCGATCATCGCCAGCTTGATAATGTCGGCGGCAGTCCCCTGGATAGGCGTGTTGATCGCTGTTCTTTCTGCAAATTCCCGCTGCACCTTGTTTTTGGAGTTGATTTCCGGGATACTGCGCCGACGGCCCAGAAGCGTGGTCACATATCCTTGTTTCCGTGCCCTGGCTACCATCTCCTCCATGTAACGCTGCACGCCGCTGTAGAGGCCGAAGTACCGATCAATGAACCGCTGCGCCTCCTTTCTGCCGATATCCAGCTGATTGGCGAGGCCAAAGCTGCTCATGCCATAGACGATGCCGAAATTGATGGATTTGGCTACCCGTCTCATCTCGGAGGTAACCAGCATGGGAGAAATACCGAAGATCTCCGCGGCTGTTTTGGCATGGATATCCTCGCCGGCCCGGAATGCCCCGGCCAGCGCCTCGTCTCCCGAGTAGTGGGCGAGAACCCGCAGATCGATCTGGGAATAATCGGCAGAGAGGAAAGTCAAGCCATCCCCGGGAATAAAAGCGCCGCGGATACGGTTCCCCTCCTCGCTGCGGATCGGGATATTCTGGAGGTTGGGTTCGCTGCTCGACAGGCGACCTGTTGCAGCCACCGCCTGATTAAAAGAAGTATGGATCCGACCCGTTAACGGGTCCTGCAGCTGACCAAGCTTATCGACATAGGTCGACAGCAGCTTGGCGACCGTCCGATACCGCAGGACCATATCCGGCAACTCATGAATTCTCCCTAGTTTTTCCAACACCCCCACGTCAGTGGAATAACCGGTCTTATTCTTGCGCCCATAGGGTAATCCCTGCTCCTCGAAAAGCACCTGCCCCAGTTGTCGGGGAGAGTTGATATTGAATTCGTGACCGGCCAGGATATAAATCTGCTCCTCCAGGTTCGCAAGCTTGTTCGTAAATTCCTTGGATAATGCGGCAAGTGTACGGGTATCCACACGTATTCCCACAATCTCCATTTCGGCCAGGATGTTCACGATCGGCATCTCAACCTGACGAAACAGCTCCATAACCCCCTTGCTTTCGAGCTGAGGACCAAATTCCTGCCACAGCATCAGGGCTCCATAGGCATCCTCGCAACTGTAAATCCCGGCTTTGCCGATCTCAACATAGGCAAAGCTGTCTTCACGCCTGTCACCCGCCGTAACCTCCGCGAACGTTGTCATGCGCACACCTCGCGAAAGACATAGCTCGTCGAGCTTCATGGATCTGCCGCCATTCTCGATGAGGTAGGCGGCGATCATGGTGTCCGCCAACTCTCCGCCGAGTTCGAGACCCCACTGCTGTTTAAGCACGGTTATGTCGTATTTGATGTTGTGGCCGACTTTAATCGTATCCTCCGCCAGCAAGAGCGGGCGCACCGCCTCGAAGACCTCCTGCGCGGCAAGTTGCCCCTGGGCGAGTTCGCCGTCTTCATTGCGATGGCCAAAGGGGACATAGAATGCCCTATTGAGATCTGTACAAAAAGAAATGCCAACCAGCCTGGCAATCCGGGCGTTGAGCGACGTCGTTTCCGTATCGACCGCCAGGACCTTCGCCTGACCGAGTTCTTCCACCATTGCAGCCAGCTGCGCCGGAGTCTGCACAATGGTAAAGCCGTCCGTGGGGATCGGCTTTGCGATGTCCATACCCTTCAGAAGGCTGGCAAACTCCAGCTCCTGGAAAATATCGATCAGCCGCAGGTCGTCGGCTTTTTGAATAGCATATGCGGCAAGCTCACAGGGGATGCACAGATCGCATTTCAGGCTGATCAACTGGCGGGAAAGAAAGGCATCTTCCTTTTGGGCAAGAAGCCTCTCCTTCATTTTCGACTGCTTGAGCTCTTCGATTCTGCTGTACAATTCCTCCAGGGTGCCGTAATCGCAGATGAGTTTTGCCGCGGTCTTGGGACCGATCCCTGCGACCCCCGGGACGTTGTCAGAACTGTCGCCGACTAGGGCGAAATACTCCAGAAGCTGTTCCGGGAAGAGGGTGTACTTGATAAAGACTGCCTCCCGGTCCATGACCTTATCCTGCATGGGATCCCACATCACCACGTTTTCCCCGACCAGCTGCAGGAGGTCCTTATCGCCCGAAACCAAAACGATACTATGGCCAAGGTTCGTAAAGGTCTTTACCGCGGAGGCGATGAGATCGTCCGCCTCCACCCCCTCCTGCTCGAGCACAAGGAAATTCGAGGCTTCCACAAATTTTCTGATGTACGGAATCTGGAGTTGGAGATCATCGGGCATGGTCGGGCGATTGGCCTTGTAGGCCTTATACAGTTCATGCCGGAAGACCGGGCCTCGGCCGTCAAAGGCAATGGCGATGTGCTCCGGTTTTTTCTCACGTACCAGCCGTCTCACCATGTTGATGAAACCGAGCACCGCATGAGTCGGCATGCCTTTGCTGTTCGAAAGGGGCACAATTGCATGATATGCACGATAAATATAGGAACTTCCGTCAATGATGTAGATTTCTTTCTTCACTGTGTGGGTCACTCCCCTTCTGAACAGCTCATGTACACGTAAAAACATACCTCCCTCGGCATCTTCTGCCGCCAGTGTCGCGTTAGCTCCTTTTACCACAGTTCAGCCCCCCAAACACCCCACAAAAAATGAGCCTCGGGCAGAATCTCTGCCCGAGGCTCATTTATTCAGCTATGGTAATATATTATATTTTGTCAGTCGGCAGCTTTTACCCAAGTGGCCTGGGGTCCTTTGTCGCCGTATGTCTCTCCGAAGATGACACTGTCACCTTCGCTGAGGGTCTCTATCTTGAGATTCTTGAGGGCGTTTTCATGGAAGTAAATATCCCTTTTATCCGATGACATGATGAAACCGTAGGACTCATGAGGAGAAATCTTTCTGATCACACCAACCTTATCGGTTGACTCTTCACCGGGCTGTTTTTTACTTTTTCTTTTTTTCCTCTGGATTTCTTTCAACTGTAAGGTCAGAACATCAAAGGATTCAGTCAGTGCGGCGCGCACAGTTTCTGCATTCCTGGTCACGACAACCATGTCATTTGGCACCGATGCTACGAGCTTGATCTCATACCCTCCCTCTTTATAATTGGTGGCTTCAATGCTGACGCGTAAATGCAGGACGAAGTTCGGGTAGTGGCGAATGAGCTTTTCCTGTTCTTCACTGATCTTAGTCTGCCAACTTTTACGGAGTTCAACATTTCGGGCTTCGATCTTCAGTTCCATATAATCCCTCCATCACGGATTCAAACAATGACCCTCCGCCATTGTTCTACTCATGCATCGCAAGATGCAATCCCCTTGCAGATTAATTCTCATGGGAGACGATATCTGCTCTTGAGTATATTATATTCTGCTCCGTCTCAGATGCAAGGATGGGTCCTTGATTTGCCTCAGTATTTCAGGTGGCTCTAACTTTTTTATGAGTGCCGTTTGAGAAAACTCGCCATTCATAAAAAATCCTAGTAAAATACCAACTCTTTTACAAAACCTTCAAATTAACTTCTTGAATAGATCCCAATGACCAACGGCAGAACGGGTGTTGTCATGCTGAATATGGGTGGCCCCGACACCCTGGACGATGTGCGCCCGTTTCTATTCAACCTCTTCTGCGACCGGGAGATCATCAGGCTAGGCCCGACCATTTTGCAGAAGCCCCTGGCCTGGCTCATCGCCCGACGCCGGGCCCCGAAAAGCAAGGCCAATTATGCCAAAATCGGCGGCGGCTCCCCGCTCAAAGCCATAACGCTGCGCCAGGCAGCCGCTCTGCAACAAGTTTTATCCGCCGACGGCGGCTATCTCGTCACGGTTGCCATGCGATACTGGCGCCCGACTGCCGATGAAGCCATCCGGACGCTGCTCCGTCAGGGCATCGACCGAGTCATCCTCCTCCCTCTCTATCCCCATTACTCGAAGGCAACCAGCGGCTCCTCTATTCGCGACATGCGCCTGCACCTGGAGAAGCTGGCCCCGAACCTGCCTGTAACAGTCATCCCCCATTGGCCGTCACAACCTTCCTATATCCTCGCCCTGGCCGATAACATTCAAAAGGGACTTGCGACCTGCAGTTCCCCGGAGACGACAATAGTTTACAGCGCCCACAGTCTGCCCGTTTCCTTCATCCAGGAAGGTGACCCTTATGTCGATCATATTCAGGCAACCATCAAGGCCGTCGAGAAGATCATCGGCAGGAGAGGAAGGTTGTGCTATCAGAGCAGGAGCGGCCCGGTCGAATGGCTCTCCCCTTCAACCCAGGAAATGCTCGAACAGTTGGCGGCGGAGGGATGTCGCAGCATTCTCATGGCGCCGATAAGTTTTGTTTCCGATCACATCGAGACCCTCTACGAAATCGACATCCTCTTCAAAGAACAGGCACGGCGGCTAGGGATGGAACTGCACGCCTGCGAAGCACTCAATACTCATCCCGTCTTCATTCAGGCCTTGCGTGAGCTGGTCTGCCCAAGGCCACAAGGTTCCGACCAAAGCGTTGAGAAATAGGATCCTCACCGCGAATTCAATCCCGCCCCATAGAAGTCGGAAAACGGCGCATCCGCACATTCATCAGGATGCCCAGGGCAACCATAGTGGTCAATAACGACGAGCCTCCGTATGAAAAGAGCGGCAGAGGTATACCCACAACCGGCAGAAAACCCATAACCATCAACAGGTTGATCGCCGCCTGCCAGAAGATGAGGGAGACTACCCCGAAGGCGAGCAAGACACCGAAGCGATCCTTGGCATACATCGCCACCACCAGTCCCCAGATAAGCATAAGGAAATATAGGCCGATAAAAATGGCGCTGCCAAAGAAACCCCACTCTTCTCCCCAGACCGAAAAGGCAAAATCCGTATGCCGCTCCGGCAGGAAATGAAGATGGCCCTGGGTTCCTTCCATATAACCCTTACCGAACCTGCCGCCGCTGCCCACGGCAATCTTCGACTGCATGATCTGATATCCGTGGCCCATGGGGTCGCCTTCCGGATTGAGGAAGGTTTGAATCCTCTGCTTTTGATAAGGCTTCAACACCTTGGCCCAGGCGACGACGACAAGACCTATGGCGGCTCCCCCCAAGGTGAGGAAAGTCGACCACCTCAGCTTCACGAAGAGGGTCATAGACACGAATATAATGCCGAGCATCATGGCGGTCCCCAGGTCGGGCTGCAGGAGTATGAGGACGAAGGGTATCACTGTCAAGACTATGGGCACCGCAAGATCCTTGAGAGTGTATCCATCAACGATATCTTTTCGGGAATAATAGCTTGCCAGGGTGACTATCAGCATGAGCTTGGCCGGTTCGGAGGGCTGCAGTTTGAAAAAGCCAAGGTTGATCCACCTCTGGGCGCCGCCGGCGCTGTGCCCCAAGACATCGGCGAGCAACAACAGAATTATGACCAGGAAGTAGAAAGGATAGTTCCAAAAATGCAGTTCCTGGTAGTCGAAACTGATAACGAACACAAAAGCGGTGAACGCTATGATAAAAAAATAGCCCTGCCTCAAATAGGGCGGCATGCCCGCGCCTTTTGGTGGAAAAGATGCGCTGTACATGTTGAAAAAAGCCATGGCGCAAACCAGGAAAATCAACAAAAAAAGAACCATATCGAAGTGTTCGAACAAGCGTCTGTCAATTCGGATCATTCTCCTCCCTCCTCTTGCTGCTCAGGAACGACCGGGGGGGCTTTGTCTGCCTTGACATTGTCAATTTTGCCGCTGAAATAGTGCGCGAGCAGCGCTCTGGCAATGGGACCGGCGCCGGAGCCGCCGTGTAGACCATGCTCGACCAGAACCGTCACCGCGACTTCAGGATTTTCCGCCGGCGCATAGCAGGTAAACCAGGCATGATCTCGATATTTATATGGAATATCTTGCTCCTTGAGACCCTTATACTGGGCCAATCGCACCACCTGGGCAGTCCCCGTCTTGCCGGCGACCCGCAGTCCCTCGATGGCGACATTGCGGGCAGTGCCCCGTTTTCCATGAACGACCTCTTCCATGCCTGTCCTGATCATTTTTAAAAAACGCTCCATGCCCTGCACTTCACTGACTAATTCTGGCGAAAATTTCTCAGTGAGGTTGCCGTCCGGATCCATCACCTGTTCGACAAGCTTGGGCCGATAGACTTTTCCGCCGTTGGCGATTGCCGCGGTCATCACGCAAATCTGCAGCGGCGTGGCGATATTGAATCCCTGCCCAATGGCAACGGAGAGGGTTTCCCCATCCTGCCATTTTACCTTCCGGGCCTTCTGCTTCCATTTCTTCGTCGGCGTCAGCCCCTCTTTTTCGAACTCCATCTCCGCCCCGGTTTTGACACCCAGCCCGAGTTTCTGGGCATATTCCGACAATGTATCGACCCCGACCTTGATGCCCACCTGATAAAAATAAACGTCGCACGATTCGCCGATCGCCCTGGTCAGGCTTACCGTTCCGTGCCCTCCTTTTTTCCAGCAGCGATAAGTCCGGTTGCCGAAGGACATCTGACCTGGACAGTAAACTGTTGTGTGCTCATCGATCACACCCTTGGAGAGACCGGCCAGGGCAGTGATCATCTTGTAGGTCGACCCAGGTGGATATGTGGCCTGCACCACTTTGTTGAGCAGTGGATGTCTGGGGTTGTCGAGCAAGGCCTGCCAAGCATCCTTGGATATACCTCCGATGAATTCCTCGATATGGATACTGGGCGCCGAAGCGGCGGCCAGTATTCGCCCGGTGTTTACCTCCAGGACTACAGCCGCCCCGGATTTATCACCGGCTGCCATATAGCTTTCGGCGACCTGCTGCAAATCCGCATCGATCGTCAAGCGAAGCTCCCGGCCGGGAAGCGGCTCAAGGGTTTTCAATTGCTTCTGCTCAAAGCCTTTTGCATCGACCTCGGTGAAGTTCTTACCTTTTTCCCCGCGAAGATCGGCTTCCCTCAGCCGCTCAATCCCCCGTTTGCCGATGATGTCCTGGCCGCTGTAGATTTCGGGGTCGGCCTCGGCCATCTCCTTTTTGGAGATCACGCCGAGATATCCGATGATGTTGGCGGCAAGATCTTCATAGTGGTAGACCCGGACCGGCTGGACCTCGGTGCGAACGCCTGAGAACTCGTGGTTGTGGCTCTCCAGGTAGGCCAGGGTCTGCCAGTCGATATCCTCCTTGAGCCGAACCGGCAGATAACGCGGCGTTCCTGAGGCGTCTCTCACCTTTTCCCACAACTCGGAAATATCCATCTTCAGCACAGGCGCAAGCCGTTTCAGGACATCGCCGACATCGTGCGAATCTTCCTGCATGAGCACGACATTGAAGGAGGGCCGGTTGGTGACGATCTCCCGGCCATGCCGATCGAGGAGGTGCCCCCGAGGGGCCGCTATCTCCCGGATCCTGACCCTGTTGCTGTAGGCCCGGTTTTCATACTCGGGGCCGTTGGTGATCTGCAGCATCCACAGCCGCAGAATGATGATGGCAAAGAAAAAAAGAACAACGGCCGCAGCTCCCAGCAGCCTCTTCTTTAAAATATCGAGAGCGGCATCGTCCTTCTCTTCGATATCCTCGATTTCCTTGAACGACAATTTCAGATCCATCCCATCCCCCTCATCTCAGACAGGTTTGGGAGGACGCCGCCGGGGTGCTTTTCCTCGGAGCCGGCTTTTTTTGATGTACTCATATAAACTATTAAATAGCACAAAGAGCGGAATTGCCGAAAAAACCACCAGGGCGGTGCGCTGGACGGCTACCACCCAGGACCATTCCGGTATTTCTTCCGGCAACAACACCGTGTGGGCGAAGTAAAAGAAAATCTGCATCAGAAAGTAGCAGAGGCCAACCAAAGGTATCTGGTAGGTTGATTCCTTGATCAGTCGTCTGGACGTTACGACCTTGAGTATGGCAAAGACGATCAGACAAGAGAGCGGATAGATGCCGAGGTGGATGCCGGCCACCACATCAATGGTCCATCCCAAGAAAAATGCCAGCAGGACCCCTGGCACCCAGGCAAACCGATAGGCGATGAAGGAAACCAGGATGAAGACGAAATCAGGACGAACGAGCCACATCGGTAAATATTGCAGAAAGGTAGTCTGGGCAACTATCAGGGCTATTCCCAGCAGCCAGAATGCGAAGAACAACATTTTCGCATCTACCTCTCTTTGGTCAGATTCATGGAGTCGAGCATCGACTTGCGATCCGTGGGATCTATAAACACGAACTCCAGCTTTTGGAAATCGATGGCGGGCTGAACTTCTATCTCCTGGAACATGCCTCGTTGTTTTTTCTGGATCCTCGAGACCTTTCCGACGGGAATTCCGGCCGGGAAAAGCCCCCCTATCCCGGCGGTGACGATATGGTCGCCCACCTCGACATCTGCATTTTTCAGGACATATTGAAGGACATAGCCGTTTTCTCCGGCACCTTTGATAATACCTCTCACCCTGTTCTTTTGGATCATAGCATCGATGGCGCTGCTGGGGGCAATGGCAAGCAGGATCTTTGAATAGTGCTCGGCCGCATGAATGACCTGACCGACCACCCCGCCTGGCGCAAGCGCGATCATGCCCTCCATGACATCGTCCTTCTTCCCCCTGTCAACAACGATCGTCTGGTACCAGTAGGCAGGTTCCTTGCCGACAACTCGGGCGGAAAGCGGCTCAAAGTTCAATTTTTCTTTGAAGGCGAGTAATTCCTGGAGATGGAGATATATCGAGTACGCCTCTCGGTATTCCGCCAACTCAGTCAGATACTTGTCGACCAGCGCCTGCAATCGTTTGTTGTCCTCCTGGACCTTCCAGAAGGCGATGTAGTCGTCTTTCAAGGCGGCAATGCCGGAGAAGGTCCTGGTTACCGCACTCTGCAGGGGACCGATGAAATCTAGGGTAAGCTGATGCGGTGTACTGAAACGGCCTCCCAGCATTGAGGCAAGGAGCAGCATGCCGACAACAAACAGTATCATCACCAGAATGAGGATTCTGATAGATGCAAAGGTAGAGCGCCCCTTTATGGCTTTCGTCTTTTTTCGCACAAATCAAAATTCAGAAGCAAAACATACGGTGCCGGTAGATTCAAATCCCGGAACGGATTCCATCAAGTAGATGGAAGTGTCTGCTATTCGATCGTCACCTCGCGCAGGATGTCAAGATTGTCAAGGGCTTTGCCGGATCCGAGAACGACGGAGGACAAGGGGTCTTCGGCGACTATTATCGGCATACCTGTTGCTTCTTTGAGACATTTATCGAGATTTTTCAAGAGGGCGCCGCCACCCGTCAAAACGATGCCGTTATCGACGATATCGGCGGCCAATTCCGGAGGAGTGACCTCAAGCGCCACCCGTACGGCCTCGACGATCACATCCACCTGCTCGGCAATGGCGGACTGGATCTCTTCCGCTGAAATCTGCAACGTTTTCGGCACTCCCGAAACCAGATCCCGGCCCTTGATATCCATCGTTTCGTACGGTTCTTCAGGCATCACGTTGCCTATGGTGGTCTTGATCAGTTCGGCGGTGCGTTCGCCGATGGCCAGGTTATGTTTGCGTTTGATGTACTGCAGAATGGCTTCATCCATTTTGTCACCGGCCACCCGCACGGATTTGGCGTAGACGATGCCGGCGAGCGAGATCACCGCCACCTCCGTGGTGCCGCCGCCGATATCAATGATCATGTTGGCGGTGGGTTCGGTGATAGGCAAGCCGGCTCCGATGGCGGCCGCCATCGGCTCTTCGATCAGATAGACTTCACGGGCTCCTGCAGATTCTGCCGATTCGCGCACCGCCCGTTTTTCCACTTGGGTAATCCCCGATGGGACGGAGATCATAATCCGGGGATGGACCAGGGTCCGCCGGTTGTGAACCTTGTTGATGAAGTACCTGAGCATCGCCTCGGTGACTTCGAAATCAGCAATGACACCGTCTTTTATCGGCCGGATAGCGGTAATGTTGCCCGGCGTCTTGCCAAGCATCATTTTCGCTTCCTGGCCGACGGCCAAGACCCTGCTCATTCGGCCATCCTGCCGAACCGCAACGACTGACGGCTCTCTCAGCACGATGCCTTTGCCCTTTACGTACAATACCGTATTAGCAGTGCCAAGATCGATGGCAAGATCGTTTGACAGCCAGCCAAACAAGAAATTAAATGGTGAATACATTTACTCTTCCTTTAGAAAAAGCACCCGGTAGTGCCTTGAAATTACACGACTCAAAAGCCGGATCAATTATGTTGAGCCTGTGGCGAGAATATTCGGATAAGGAGTGAAAAAAGGACTTCACACAAACTGCGAACTGTAACAAACATCATTTTCGTTGGCAACAACTATGCTGTCGCCGTAAAAAGAATATCTTGTTTTCTATTGACAGCGCCAAGAAACCCTGTTATTGATAGCCCTGCTTTTTGAGTGAAGCACATTTGGGGCTATAGCTCAGCTGGGAGAGCGCTTGACTGGCAGTCAAGAGGTCGTCGGTTCGATCCCGTCTAGCTCCACCAATAATATCAAAGGGTTATCTGCGTACAGATAACCCTTTTTTATTTTTGGGGAAAGTTTGGGGAAAGAATTAGAAAAACACCCTATGTTTTCAGGCATTTAATAACTTTTTTTATATTTGGCTTCTACGGCCATACGCGACACTTCCCCTACACCTCCAGCTTCTTCCAGCTCTTCACGTGTCCATACTATACCAAGAGGGTCTATATAGACTTCTTCTCCATAGTATTCTTCAGCTGCTCTCTTCTGACAAAAAAAGCATATAGTCCAATCTGCCATATATTCGTCTGGGAACATTCCACCGCATGAGTGGCACTGAGATAACTCTCGCATAATTTTGAAAACAAAAACCGCAATTGCTACTTGAAACCCATTCAGTAACAAGTCAACTTGCGGCTTTTGTTTGAATGGGTTAATTATATTAGCATGATAGCATATACACGGAATTTGTGAAGTGGATAACCCATTGAGACCATGACAAAAAGAGACTGGAAGATTGCGGCAGGCACTGCGACTATAATCGGTATAGCCATCAGCGTCATGGAGGCTGTTTATGCTCCCACATACATAGTAGATGCAGGTTCGTTCAGTATGCCCGACTGGATAACGTGGACTAGACTGGCAATGACATCGCTTGCACCTGTTGTATATATCGTTATCGACTATTTCGACGGTAAATCTGGGGAAAATCTGGGGAAAGAATAGTGGTGACTATTAGTTAAAAAGGGGCAATTTTGTCTAAAGCTTAAATGGTAATTCACACTGTTAATACAATAACTTAATGGAATTATTGCGATACCTAAAATAGATCGGTTTTTCCTGGCAGTCAAGAGGTCGTCGGTTCGATCCCGTCTAGCTCCACCAAATATCAAAGGGGTTGAGAGTTACACTCTCAACCCCTTTGGCGTTTAGCTCACCCTGTATATGCTCACCTCTTCACTTTGGCCATCGCTCCCTTGATGGAAATTGGATACGGCTGGTGGACGCGAAGGAACTGCGGAAGATTTTCCTGAGCCTCACGTGCCATTGCGAGACTCTGATATTCTCCGTAAAAGACGAAGACGACGTTCCTGTTGGAGGGCTTTTTGAAGATGTAAAAATTGTTGGACTCCCGGCGGTATTGCGGCTGATCCAACATCTTTTTCAAGTTATCCTCGGCATTCTTATCGGTCAGCGCCATAAGCTGCATGGTGTAGAGATCTTCCTTCCCTTTCTTGGTCCAGGCTGAACCGGCAGCCATACGTTTCTGCAGCAACTGATCGACTGGCGGCTGGTTTTTCATAGCGACTATCGGAGGCTGAACAATACCGGGACTATTGTCCCCTTTGCCCGAGGCAACCACCTTTTTTACTTTCATCGGCCTTTCCAATCGGATCCGCACCACCTTTGCGGCAGGAGACGGCAGAACTTGCACGTTTGCCGGCAGAGTGGCAACCTCTTGATTTTTTCGAACCGCAGCGGCAATAGCTCGTACATCAGTCTTGGTTTCTTCTTCACTCATTTTCACCGTCTCGACGGGACCGTCGTCCAATGATTCGGGAGGAGTGTTCTCCACTGCGTTGTCACCTTTCGTGGGCTCCGCGGGTTGAATTTGGCTTGCCGGCTCGGTTATCGCAACAGTCGGAGCGGCCGTTTCCTTTTCCTCCGCTTTTGCTTCTTCGGTGGCTTTCTGAACCGCAGCCACCTCGATCTTTTCGACCGCCTCCCGGGTTACGCCAACCTTTTCCTCGCCCTGGTCGCCTCCGCCCGGCATCATCAAAAAAAACAGAAGCAGAATGCAGCCGATACCACCCAGCCAGGGCAGGAAGCGGGCGGTTCCTTTGGAGCGTTGCCGGACGGGCCTTTCCCTCTTCTGCACATCCACATCCTCCTTGACGTTCTCAAGCAGCACCATGAAGGAAGTGTCGTCACCATGCGTCCGCAACGATTCTTCGGCCAATAGATTCGTCTTCCGGAAATTCCCCTCGGCCAAGGTAAAAATTTTACGAATGATTATATCGTTGAACACACCCTTTTTATCCGGTTCTTCTTCATCCATGGCATAGGCACGCAGGTATTCACCGGTTTCCTGCTCCGTCAGCGGGGCAAGTTTATATTGCCGCTCATTGGAGTTCTTGAAATCGCAGATGGATAGTTGAGCATATTTGGCCAAAAAAGCATCTCGTCCTGCAAAAACGATGTGTACACAGGCGCCGGCCTCGGTAATCCGATCCAGCATCTTACGGATCCGTTCCATGGTGGCAAGATAAATGTTCTCCGCTTCATCGAAGATAATGAGCAGGCCTGTTGCTTCTCGTTTCAAATGAGCCGTTATATTGTCCAGCATCCTGTCGGCGTTTTTCCCCTCGTAACCGCCATCGGAGGAGAGGCCCAACCACATCGCTGTTTTTTTTACGACATCCTCAAACGACTCAACGGACTTGGTCAAGAAAACAGTGAAACAAAATCTTGAAGCTTCGCGCTCCAGCAGACGGCAGATCGTGGTCTTGCCGCTGCCTTCATCGCCCGTAAGAACCAGGATAGACACACCCTGCTCTAACGCCTTTGTCATCTGAAGCAGCACTTCCCCCCGAGTGGCTCCCGTATAAAAAGTCTCGGGAGCACTACTTTCCTGAAGCGGAATGGCTTGAGCGGTTTCCGGATTTTTCTCGTTATCGGTCATGGCAGTGGAGTGCATACATATTGTTATTGTACAACCTTGAGGGAACAAGGTTCGAGCTACCGGAACATAATACTGCAACCGGGCGAGAAATTAAAACAGTATTAACTTTTGAAATACGGACCGCAATCCGATCCCAACCAAATGCCGGACCATCTTTTCTTCCGCCGCCATCGATGGTAAAATTGCCAGCTGTCAGAATTTACCAGGTCCTTCATCCAAAGAACCAGCAACACTTCAACCGATGCCGATATTTCGATTAACCAGTCAAATTCGCTTCCCTCACCCGGAATTCGCCGAAGACAACGGGCTGCTGGCCATAGGAGGCGACCTCAGCCCGAAGAGGTTGTTGAGCGCCTATTGCCAGGGCATTTTTCCTTGGTACGGCGAAGGAGATCCTATCCTCTGGTGGTTCACCTCGCCGAGACTGGTACTTTTTCCCGAAGAATTCAGGATACCCCGGCGCCTTGTTCGTTATGCCCGCAATTCGAACATAACCATCACCAGGGATCAAGCCTTCATCCAGGTGATCGAAAACTGCGCCACGGTACGCACCGAAACCGGCGACAGCACTTGGATCACTCCGGCAATGCAGGCCGCCTTTATTGAACTGCACCGTCTCGGCTTTGCCCACTCGATCGAATGCTGGCAGGGCGGGAGGCTGGTGGGCGGCTTGTACGGGGTCGCGCTGGACCGGGTTTTCTTTGGGGAATCGATGTTTTCCAGAACAAGCTGCGGTTCACAGTACGCCCTTATTGCTCTGGTGAATTATCTTAAAAGAGAAAAATTCAAACTGATTGATTGCCAGATGACCACCAATCATTTATTACGATTCGGTGCTAGAGAGATAAGCGGCAAGGAGTTTCAGAACCTGCTCAAGGAAAACATCAGAAAAATCGTCCCTCATGAAAACTGGAAACACGACAACACCGTCGAAACATGAATGTACCGTCTGCGGGGCAACCGGCGAACTCTCGTCCATGGCGGAAGATCGACTCTGCACGGCTTGTATGACGGTTGTCGACCTCTACAAGAGATCCCCCGCTGTCTTGCAAAAACTGGCCCGGGTGGCGGGATGCCAAGAACTGTTCGTACAGCAGAAACAGACCGAACAGGAACTGCCGGAAGTCCTCGATGCGGTGCGCTATCGAACCACCGACAGGGATCGGAACACCTGGTATGTGTCGGTCAGCGAGTTGGATGGCAATCCTGTGGAGATTTTCGCCTCCACGGCCTTCGATCGGGATCAGCACCTCCAGTCCCGCATCTCCAACCTGACAACGATCACCAGACTCATCTCCCTGATCCTGCGACACGTCTTCATGGGCGAGCGGCTCACCCTGGAAAAGACCCTCACCCAGCTCCACAGAAGCTCGAGACAACCCAACGATCTCCCGGAGATGCTGGGAAAGGTACTCGCCAATTATAGCAAGAACAAGGCTTCGGATTTGGACCGCGAGGCTACCACAGCCCCATAATGATTCGAGGGGGTTCGGTTAAGACCGCCAAACAGCCCGGTAAACGGATGAAGGCCCGTACCTTACTCAACATTCCAGGTAAAATTCGTAAGGGATGCCGGATTTGTCGAAGTGGCGCAGCACCTTCTGCAAACCGAAGAGATTGACGACAGTGAAGGTAAGCTGCCAGGCCGGATTGATGGAAGAGTAGCTGGAGAGAATCTCGAGGCTCTGCATCTCCATCTCTTCCGGGGCTCCGGCGATAACTTCCATAATCTCCTGCCGCGTGGCTCTGAGAATATGGAGGATCTGTTGCTTGCGCACGTGAGTCTGCCTGATATTCCAGGAGATATCCACCGCTTCTTCCCGCTGGAAGTTGATCTCCCGGAATTTTTCGCAATTCTTGTGATGCACGGAGAGCCCCTTGATGGTGAGGAGGGCGCAGTTGTCCTTGGCCACCGGACTGGGCTTGCAGCAGGAAGACAGCTTCACGGAAACCGGATCGAGGGTTGTCAGCTCTATCTTGTTGAAGGCGCCGGTCGGAGGCACGAGTGGAGAAATGCCGCCGTAGAGGAGGTCTCTGATATCCTCTACCGCCTCTCGCAGATGAATCCGCCCCTCGCCCAGGCGGATGTACAGCTCGTCCAGGCCGGCCAAGGCATGGCGATTCAGCAACGGTTGCACATCGCTGCCCAGGACATCAAAGGGGATGCCGTAGCGCAGCATCTCCTGGCGCAGCATGGAGAGACCAACCTCTTTGGCGACCTTCCACCGTCTGATCTTGAAACTCTTCGCCAGCTCCCCCCTTGATCTCGGGGTCTTGCACAGCAGGAGCATCTGCTGATCGAATCGGACAGGCTGATCCGCCCGAATAATCCGCACCATGTCGCCGTCCTTCAGGACGTGGTCGATAGGATACCGTTTGTTTCGGATCATCGCCCCCAGACAGGTCTGGCCGATTTCCGTGTGCACCTGAAATGCGAAGTCCAGGACCGTCGAGTTGACCGGTAGACAGATGAGGTCGCCCTGCGGGGTATAGGTGTACATCTCCTTGATGCCGCTCGCGGCGATGACATCGCGGTACGACAGCGAATCCTCCGACCCCAGCACATCGAACATTTCTTGGATTTCCCGGATGAGTTTTCCTTGCTTGCCGACCTTGGAGCTCCAATTCCGGAAGATGCCCTTCTGGGCCTTTCGCTCCATCTCGTCGGTGCGGATTTTGAACAAAAATTTCTGGCCCTGGATGATGGAACGGGCGTGGAGCCCCTGATACCCGGTAGGTTTGGGATTGGAGATGAAGTCGCGGATAGTTCTCGGGATGGGTCGGAAGGTCTGATTGACCACGCCGAGCGCGGCGTAACAGGATTGTATATCGTTGGTTACAATGAGAATTTCCATGGGCGTATCGATGCGCTTCAGCAAGATTCGGCTGGCGATATCGTAATAGGCCCAGAGATTTTTTGTGCGCAAGGTGATCCGGCAATCGAGATTGTTCAAATCAGCGTTTTTCTTCACCTCGGCCACAACCATCCGGCCGAGCGGCGAGTTCTCCAGCTGGCGGATATAGTGATTCAGTTTTGCCCCCTGCTTCGGATACTTGTAAAGCAGGGCGAGATTGTACATCTCCCGCTTCATGTTGAAGAGCCCGAAGACAGTGGCAAGCGGGGCATAAATATCGATGGTTTCGTCGGCGATACGCTGCCGTTTCGCCTGGGGCATGGCGTGCAGAGTTCGGAGATTGTGGAGTCGATCGGCGAGCTTGACCAGCATGACCTCCGGCCGTAATGCCGCCCCTGTGAAGATCTTGCGATGGGTGGTCTGACTGTCCATCTGCCGGTCGCCGGAGATATGGGTAACCTTGGTACAGCCCTCGACTATTGCCTGGACGTAACTGCCGAACTTTCTCCCCACCAGCTCACCGGTCACCTCCTCGACGTCTTCGACCGTATCATGAAGCAGGGCGGCGGCAAGTATCTCCGGGTTGGTGATATCCATCTCCTCGGCAAGTATCCTCGCCACCGAGCATGGGTGCAGAATGTAAGCGTCCCCTGACCGGCGCCACTGATCGGCATGTGCTTCGACTGCGAAGTCGAGTGCCTCCCAGAAAATCTCTTCTCCAGGTTTTTCGGCGATCAATGCCCGCATCTGATTGCGATACAGTTCAAGATCAAATGGAATACGGCGCATCATCCTCCATCAGGTGGCTAAAACATATGGCACCCATAGACATCTCCACTAAGAGACTTACAATAAGCACACTTCGAAATCATTCCAGTTTTTCCGATTTCGATTTCCCCTGAACAACAGGCGAGCTTGCAGCTTACAAAATTCCCCCACCGGAGAAAACAAAAAAGACAAAATGGGTCAAAAAAGAAAATTTATTGAAAAATCAAGTTATAGCCGCACAAAAACCTTTTCCGGAGCAGAGCCGCGGCAGTCTTCCTCCGGCCTGTGGGAAAATGCCCTGCTAAGCCTGCTCTATCTCGCCAAGAGCCCGGTATCACTCGCTGACATAACCGAGACACTGGAACGGGAAGGCGCAAGAAAGCGGGAGATAAAGGATACAATAGAAGGAATGCTGCGTGAAGGAGCACTCCGGAAAGATGGTAAGAGAGTCTACAGTCTCACCAGGAAGGTTCCCCTCTACGAAGGCATTCTTATCCAACATCCGAAAGGCTTCGGCTTCGTCAGCCCAAATTATCAGGAAGGGGAAGGCGAACCGCTGAGCCGGGATCCATTTGTCTCCCCGTCTTCCATGGGCACTGCCCAGCATGGCGATCTGGTGCTCATCAGGATACTGCGAACGCGCAAGGATCACCGACCCGAAGCGGTTGTCATCCGGATTCTCGCCCACGGCACCGACAAAATCGCCGGCGCCTACCGAGAGAGCCCCAGGGGCGGCATGGTTTACCCGGACGATTCCCGTTTCCCCTTTGTCGTCAGGATCGATGATTACAACAGCCTTAGACCGCAGGACGGTGATGCGGTCCTTGTCCAGTTCACCCGGGAACACAAGCCGGTCCGGATCCTGTCGGGAAAAATCCTCGAGGTGCTGGGGCCGGTGGACAACATAGATACCCAGATGCGCCTGGTGATAGAGAAATTCAGCCTTCCCCATGAATTCAACGCCGAAGCCCTGCAGGAAGCGGCCGAATTTCAGGAAGAGCTCAAGTTCGCGGCTAACCGGGCAGACTTGCGGGCCACCGACCATGTGACCATCGACGGCGAAACCGCCAAGGATTTCGACGATGCCATCTGCGTAATGAAAACCCGCAAAGGCTTTCGCCTCTACGTCTCCATCGCCGATGTCAGCCACTATGTGACTCCCGGCTCGGCCATCGATCAGGAGGCCTACGCGCGGGGGACATCCATTTACTTCCCCGGCCGAGTGATTCCGATGCTGCCGGAGAGGCTCTCCAACGACCTCTGCAGCCTGGTCCCCGGCGAGGATCGTTTGACCGTCTCGGCCATTCTGGACTTCGATCGTTCGGGATCTCTGCAGCAAAAACATTTCACCAGATCGGTGATCCGCAGCAGGAACCGCTTCACCTACACAACCGTGCGTAAGATCCTGATCGACAAGGACCCGGTCGTCCGCAAGGAGCACAAACCGTTCCTTACTCAGCTGAAATGGGCGGAAGAGCTGGCGACAGCCTTGAAAATGAGAAGAAAGGCTCGAGGCTCCATCGATTTCGATATTCCGGAACCGGAATTCGTTTTGACCGATGCCGGTGGCGTGGCGTCAATCACCCGGGCCGAGAGGAACTTCGCCCACCAGCTGATCGAAGAGTTCATGCTGGCCGCCAACGAGGCGGTAGCCGGCCTCTTCACCGAAAAAACCACACCGGCGATATACAGGGTGCACGAGCCCCCCGACCCTTTGAAGATCGACGAGTTCGTCATTTTTGCCGAAACGCTCGACATCCATCTGCCGCAGGCGGAATCCACACCTTCCTGGTTCGCCCGGGCCCTCGACATTTGCCGCAAGACGCCCTACGAATACATCATCAACAATCTCATGCTCCGCAGCATGAAGCAAGCTCACTACTCTGCCGACAATGTCGGCCACTTCGGGCTCGCTTCCGGCGACTACACTCACTTTACCTCGCCCATCAGAAGGTATCCGGATCTCATGGTCCATCGCACGCTGCTCAAGGTGTGCGACTCGGGGGAGAAAAAGACCCGGCCCACCCCTCCCCGGGGACTCCGGGAGGCAGGCGAATTCTTGTCGGCCAGGGAGCGCACGGCTGTAATGGCCGAGCGGGATATCCATGATCGGCTGAAGCTCATCTATATGAGAGGCCATATCGGTAAATCCTTCGATGCCGTAATCTCAGGCGTTAACGAAGCGGCCCTCTTTATCGAAATACAGGAGATGTGCGTCAGCGGCTCCATCTCCGTTGAGCAGCTCGACGACGACTATTACCTCTGGGACGTCAAACACCATCGACTGTTCGGAGAGATCACGGCTAAAACTTATAGAATCGGCGACCGCCTGCGGGTCACTCTCCAGGATGTGGATACTTATCGCAGACGATTGAATTTCAAATTGGCGGACACTGCAAAATAACAGATACTTTTCCCCAATTACGCCCCTCCCGCCCCCTCTGTTGCTCAAGGATCGTGTTATAAAATAACGACAGGAAGTAAATCTTCCTGTCGTTTCAGCGACTCCTTTTTCTTGACTTGCTTGACCTATTGGCATAAATGTACGTCTGTTTAATCCGCAAATACTAATGCTTTTGGTGTATACGTGGATAACCGAAATGTGATTTTCTATTAAGCCATGAATGCAAAAACTCTTCTTTCCCATATCGCTATTGTTCTGATCCGGCCGAAGATCCCCGAAAATATCGGCGCTGCTGCAAGAATTGCCTGGAATATGGGCATTACCCGTCTCATCCTGGTGAGAGACGAGGTACCCGATCGCGAATCAATGGCCAAAATGGCCACGCATAAGGCCGCCCACCTCATCGACAATCTGGAGGTGTTTCCAAATCTGGACGAAGCGCTTTCCGAGTTTTCAGTGATAATCGGCACCACCGCCAGGCGAGGCAGACAGCGTTTTGTCGAGAAATCTCCGCGCGAGCTCGTCGATACCCTGCTGCCCCTGCTTGCCAACAATAAGGTGGCAATTCTCTTCGGCCCGGAAGATACCGGTCTCACCAACGAGGACCTTAAATACTGTCATATGGCCTCGGCGATCCCCACCGCCGATTTTTCCTCGATCAATCTCGCCCAGGCTGTCGCCATCCATTGCTACGAGATCTACTATGGCGTACTCCATGCCCGGAAAAAACCGTGTCAGGTTCCCCAACTCGCTACCTCCCATGAACTGGAAAGCATGTATTTCTATTTAGAAGAGGCCCTCTCCTCCTTCCAACTCATGGAGGAATCGAACCGATCCTACTGGATGTCCAATATCCGCCATTTTTTCGGCAAGATCAGGCTGACCTCAAAAGACACCAACATAGTCAGAACCTTATGCAAGAAGTTGCTCCTGTATCAACAGCCCCGTAACCGTAAGGAACATGGTGACCAATGAAACGAGACGAGATCGCCAGGTACGAAGTGCCCTCCAACAAGTTCTATCCTCCCCATATCGATCACTCCCAGTTACTTCTTCGCACCAACCTCCTGAAAAAAAGATTCCCGCACAACCGACACAACAAGAAGGTCATCATCATCGAGGCCCAGGCCGGCCAAGGCAAGACAACTCTCGTCGCCCAGTTTCTCGAACTTACGAAAGCCCCCTTCATCTGGTA
Organism: Pseudomonadota bacterium; assembly: GCA_023412495.1. Next base: position 9,214 of record JAEYNP010000132.1, on the reverse strand, counting down.
CCAGATAGGCCCGGAAGACAGCGATCCCGTACTTCTGCTGTCCTTTCTCCTGCTCGATCTGAGCGCCAACCTCCCTGAATTCCAGAGTCCGAAGCTTGCCAATATCCTCAATGAAGGCAGCGTCGGGCCTCTCGACCTGACACGCTGCGCCGACATTCTGCTCCGCGACCTCGAAAATCATCTCAAGAAAAAGGATCTGTATCTGGTTTTCGATGATATTCACCTCGTCGAATTCGGCACCCTGACCACGAAACTGCTGGAGCATCTGATCGACGCCTCGCCACCGCAGGTGCATTTCATCTTCATGTCCCGACACCCCCTTGAAATAAAAGGCAAGACCATTCGCAACGGTGTCGGCGTCAGCTACCTCAACACCAACGATCTGGCGCTTAACGACCTGGAGATCGAGACTCTGTACAATACCGTGCTGAAGCAGGAAATCAGCAGGAAGGAAGCGATACGAATTCATAGGATCACCAGCGGCTGGATCATGGGGATCATTCTCGCCAGTCACCCCATTTCCGGTCGCAGCCGATATTGGCTGGACGATTCAACAACAGTTCTCTCCTCTTTGCCGCAGACCGGTCATATGCTCGATTATTTTGAGGACGAGATTTTCTACGCCATTCCTGAAAAGTTCCACAGTTCGTTCCTGAAACTCTCATTCCTTCAGGAAATTCCTGCCGACTTGGCCGCCGAAATTGCCGAGGTCGAAAAAATTGACGAGATTCTCGCGGCGATGACCAGGGAAAATTATTTTCTCTACGGCCTCGACGACCGGAGGCAGGTTTTCCGCCTGCACCATTTTTTCCAGGAGTTTCTCCAGCAGCGCGCCCGGAACCAATTTGCGCCGGATGATATCGCCGAGATTTTCCGCCGGGAGGCAAAATATTACTTGAACCGCAACCTTATCGAGAAAGCCCTCACCTGCTACAAAAACGCCGGCGATTTCGAGATGCTGGAGAAGATCCTCAAAGACCAGGGGATCAACCTTCTTGCCAAAAACCGGACAATAACCATCCTCACCCTGCTGAAATCTCTTCCCGAAAGGATCCTCTATCAACACAACTGGCTGACGTTGCTGGTCGGATTGCTGCAGGTGGATATCGCCCCGCAAACCACCCTCTCCTATTTCACCAGGGTTAGAGACCAGTTTGTCAAAACAGGCGAGGAAGCCGGAGAACTGATCGCCCTCTCCCAGATCATCTATTACCATTTCGTCATCTCCGGCCAGTACAACAGGGGATCGGAGATATTGCCCAGAACGAGGGAACTCCTCGAAAAGAACAAAGATTCCCTGCCGATGCCGATAATTGTCATGGCCGCTCGAAACCTGGCGGCCGGATATTGCTTTTTTAACGGCGAAATGGACAAGGCACGGTTTTATATTGAGAAAGCCAGTCTGCTCGCCTCCCGGCACAATATTCGCAACCTGATTGCCTCGACCAAATTCATCCAGGCATATATCGAGCTGTTAAGTGGCAACCTCACGAAATTTTTACGGGAGGCCGAGATATGCTTTTCGCTCTTCAACGACCCTCTCGTCAGCGAATCGAATCGTCTGACCCTCCGGCTGAAGGATCTCTGCTATCTCTCCATGGTCGGCGATCACCAGAATTTCAAGATCCAAAAGCAGGCCCTGCAGGAATCGATCGACCAGACCGTGGTCAACCAGACCGTTGCCGCCCCCTATCTCTTTATCTGGAGCGCGAGCAACAATTTTTCTCTCGGAAATCCACACCGGGCCCTCGAATTGCTGGAGAGCGCTCTGGGGAAAACCTTGACCGCCGGCAATGATCATATGCACAGCCAGATCCTGCAATGGCAGGCCTTCGGTCTTGCCCTGACCGGCAACGATTATAAAGCGCTCGAGAAGATCACGGAATCCAGGAGCCTGCGCGGCAACGCCGGCGGCGTCTTTTACCTCGCCTTTCACTTAATCCTGGCTGGGGCAGTCTATACACGGGTCAAAAAATACCAACAGGCAATACAGTCCCTGGAAAGAGGTCTGGAAATGGCCCAAACCTTGCCGTCCACCTACCTTATCATCTGTGCCCTGCTCAACATCTGTCACTGCAGATACGAAGCGTCGGGGGCGGATGCGGCCGTCGATGATCTCGCCACCGGTCTTGCAATGATGAAGGTCAACGGATTTACCCACTTCTGGAGTTGGGAGCCGGTGATGATGACAAAGCTTTTGACGCTCGCGGTCAAAAGGGAGATTGAAAAAGACTTTGCTCAGGCCCTTGCCAAAGATAATTTACATCTCGGATTTTCGGATAAAGGAGACCCTGTTCCTCTCCTGAAGTTCTCGCTGATGGATCGTTTCGGGGTAAGTCTCGCCGGCAAGACGCTCTTTTATGCCGGTGACCTAACATCCTTCCAGAGAGAGATGCTGGGGTTGGTCATTACCGCCAAAGGGCAGCGCATTTCTCAGGAAAAAGTTCAGCTGGAATTGTGGCCCGACAGATCTCCGGAAAATGCCAGGAAGAGTTTCGACACCCTGCTGGCCCGGCTGAGAAAGCTTTTAGCCCCGCACTTGCCGGCCTCGATCAAGGATTACCTTTATTTGCAAAAAGGAATTCTTTGCCTGACTAACTGTGAAATCGATGCCTTGAAGTTTCATGAAAATGCAAGGATCGGTCTTGCGCGCTGCAAGAACGGGGACTGGTGGCAATCCTACAGCGCCTTCCAGACCGCGCTCTCCTGCTGGAGGGGAGCAATGCCGGAAGATACCTTTCACAGTGAACAGATACTGACCTTCAACGACAAACTGAGCGACCTCCTGGTCGAAATCGGTTCGACCTGGGCTCAGAATCTCATGGAATCCGGCAGATGCAAGGAAGCGATAACGGTACTCGAACGTATTCTCGAAATCAACAGCCTTGAAGAGAGCCTGAACATCCTCCTCTACCGGCTCCATTATATGAACAATAATTACCTGAAGGCCCGGGAAATATTGACTCGATACAGGAAAGCGCTGATTCAGGCCCTGTATACTGAAGAGGAAGCCGACAGTTTTATCGACAAGATCGTCAGGACAATGACCTGAGAGATCTGCCGACCAAGTACCGGAAGAGCAGGACAAAAGACGGCGCAATAGGGGATGTCCACCAATTCCTCATTCACTGCTATTGATTGAAACCCCGGAGCGGGCATGCCTCGCACTGGGGTTTCGTCTTTTTGCAGTAGGCTGAGGCGACTCGCACCACCAAGGCATGAAATTCGTTGAAGAGCACCGGGTCGTGAGGCAAATGGTCCATGAACAGGGCCTGTATTGAATGATAATCGGTCTCCTCATCGACCAGGCTGTGGCGGTGGAACACCCTGTGGGTATACATGTCGACGACGAAAATCGGATGTCCGCAAGCATACAACAGAATCGAATCCGCCGTTTCCGGCCCGATCCCCTTCACACTCAGCAACCTCTCCCGGGCAACCTCGAGTTCATCGTTAATGAATGAATCCAGGCGGTCGTCATAGTGTTCCTGTATCATGTCCAGCAGATTCCGGAGTCGCCGGGCCTTGAGATTATAATAGCCGGCCGACTTTATGTGCCGGGCGATTTCCTCAGCATTGCAGATAGACAAGGTCTCATAGGTCATAAGGCCGTTATTTTTGAGGTTTTCTATAGCCTTGGTGACATTCAGCCAGCTGGTGTTCTGGGCCAAGACCGCTCCTACCATGGTTTCAAAGGGAGTCTCGCTCGGCCACCAGCCCTGTGGCCCGAAATGCTTGTAGAGGAGGAGATAGGCTTCCTGGAATTTGCCGATCTTCAGCTTGCTCGCCTGTCCGCGCGACATCTATTCGACCCCCGGTTCCCGATCGCCTAGGCAGATGCCAATGTCACGGGCCGTTCTGATCTTATCGCTGCCGGCATCGACTTTCTTGCGGCGTTTGATGGCATCGGCAATGGGCACTGGGACCATTATCGAATTTTTCAGAGCCACCATATGGTCGAAGATCCGGTCCTCGACAAATCGCACGGCGGCGGCACCAAAGCGTAAGGCGAGCAGGCGGTCGAAAGTGGTCGGAGATCCGCCCCGCTGGAGATGCCCCAGCACGAGGGATCTCGTATCCTTTTCCGTTCTTTTACGTATTTCCGAGGCAACCCATTCTCCGACCCCGCCAAGAATCACTTCGGAGCGTCCGATTTCCCCCATTCCCTTGTTGAAGCTCATCCCGTCCTTGGTTACAGCGCCTTCGGCAACCACAACAATGGAATAATGCTTATCGTGCAGCTCGTTATCGGATATCTTCTCGCATACATATTCCATGTCGAAGGGAATTTCGGGAATGAGAATCACATCCGCCCCGCCGGATATACCGGAATACAGAGCAATCCACCCGGAGTCACGGCCCATTACTTCGACCACCATGACCCGGTTGTGAGACTTTGCCGTGGAGTGAAGCTTGTCGAGGGCCTCGGTCGCGGTAGACACCGCAGTATCGAAGCCGAAGGTGCGGTCGGTTTCCTCCAGATCGTTGTCGATGGTTTTCGGCACCCCGATCACCGGCATTCCCTTGAGGGCGAATTTATGGGCGATATCGAGACTCCCGTCACCACCGATGGCAATATGGCAATCAAAACCCATCCTATTGAAATTTCTAAGTATCTTATCTGAAACGTCGACTATTTGGATCTCACCCGCCAGATTTTCCACCGGTCTTGCAAAGGGATTACCCTTATTGGTCGAACCGAGGATCGTTCCGCCGGTGGAGTAGATACCCTCAACATCCCTCGGGTAAAGGCGAACCATCTCATCGATATCGAGGAAACCGCCATAGCCATTCCTGCTCCCATACACTTCCCAACCTTTTCGGTAACCTATGTGAACCACGGAATATATGACGGCATTGAGACCGGGGGCATCGCCACCACCGGTCGACAGAACTATCTTCTTCATCGTCAATCAGCCTTTAATTATGACGTTATCTTTTCATTGAATCAAAAACAGGCCGGCACTGCATGCCTGCCACCGATCCGTATTCTTGAAATATAATCAAAATTTGGGGCCACTATCCAATAGAATTGTGGCCTGCATCAACTTTCTAAGCTATTCTCGTCTATATTCAAGGAAATACTTGATCCTTTTTTCGGCATCTACTATTTTGGTTGCAACTCGATTGACTATTCCCATCCTCACCCTTATGGTTAAGGCGAATACAGTGGTCGGTCAAGCGGAGCTTGCCGAAGCTGGAGAGGATAAAGAAAAAAATTTGATGGAGGCTTTTCATGTCCGAATTGAATGTAACAGACTTGGCTGTTGCAAAGTTGAAAGAATACATGCAGGCAAACAATATCGATTCCGCCCTGCGTGTTGCCCTTATGCAGGGCGGCTGAGCAGGACCCTCACTGGGATTGGCTCTGGATGAGCCAAAAGTAAACGACAAGGTTTTTGAGAACGATACACTGAAATTCCTGGTTGAAGAGAGCCTCTTGAATACCTGCGGCGGTATCACCGTCGATTATATTGATGCGGGGCCGCGTTCCGGCTTCGGGATAACCTCCCAGAAACCGATCAGCTCGGGTGGAGGGTGTAGTTCCGGTTCCTGCGGTTCAGGCAGTTGCGGTTGATTTCCCCGCGACCGATTCGAAAAAGGCCGTTCGTCGGCTCAATCTGCTGAATGTTGAAAATTTGAGGACGAGCCTCTTGGGTTCGTTTCTCATTTAGGCTCATAAAATACCGAGGGCTAGCCTTCGGTATTTTTTTTGCCATAAAGCCTGCCAATTTGAGGAAGTGTTCACTTTAATCGGAGGTGGCAGGTCCCTTTAACGCCTCCTTCCAAGTCTAACGGCATGACCAGCGATTGCGGGATCCCGCTCAGCAAATGAAAGAGCTTTCGATGGGGTGCTTTTTGTCGAAATGCGTATGTCAAAAACTTGACACACCAGGGTGCGATTCTTATTCTCTTTGCGTAATTGTAACTCCAACAGAATACCCGGAGAAAAGAGAAAAGCGAGGTTAATCGATGCAATACGACAAATTCACCCTGAAATCACAGGAAGCCATACAAACTGCCCAGCGGCTTGCCCAAGACCACGACCAGCAGGAAATCCAGGTTGCTCACCTGGCGAAGGCAATACTGACCCAACCGGAGGGCATCGTCGTTCCTGTCCTGAAAAAAATGGGGATCGACCCATCACTCGTATTGATGGACCTCAACCGTCTCCTTGAGAAGACTCCAAGAGTATCGGGCCAAGGGGTAGGCCAGAGCTATGCATCTAGAAATTTAAAAAAGGTGCTCGATGAGTCTTTTGCCACAGCAAAGCAGATGCAAGACGAATACGTCAGCCAGGAGCATCTTTTTCTAACGATCCTCAAGAACACCGATATCGATACCTGCAAGGCCCTCAATAGCCGAGGCATTCAGGAAAATAATTTCCTCCAGGCGCTCTCTGCACTGCGGGGCAGCCACCGTGTGACAGATCCTTATCCTGAGGAAAAATACCAGGCCCTGGAGAAATACGGCAGAAACCTGACGCAACTGGCAAGACAGGGAAAGATAGATCCGGTCATTGGCCGCGACGAAGAAGTACGTAGAATAATCCAGGTCCTTTCCAGAAGGACCAAGAACAACCCGATACTGATCGGCGAGCCCGGGGTCGGCAAAACCGCCATAGTGGAAGGTTTGGCGCAACGCATCGTCAATGGCGATGTCCCGGCGACCCTCGAAAACAAGCAGGTCATTACCCTGGACCTCGGAGCGCTGGTCGCAGGCGCCAAATACCGAGGGGAATTCGAAGATCGCCTAAAAGCGGTACTCAAGGAGATCCAGGAGAAAGCGGGAGAGATCGTACTCTTCATCGATGAAATCCACACCCTGGTAGGGGCCGGGGCAGCAGAGGGTTCGATGGATGCCTCCAACATGCTGAAGCCCGCCCTGGCCAGGGGAGAACTGCATTGCGTCGGCGCTACCACTATCGACGAATACCGCAAGCACATAGAGAAAGACGCCGCCCTGGAACGGCGATTCCAGCCGGTGCTGGTCCAGGAACCGTCGGTGGAAGATACTATCGCCATCCTCAGGGGGATTAAGGAAAAGTACGAGATCCACCATGGTGTGCGGATCCAGGACAATGCCACCGTCGCCGCTGTAACCCTTTCCAACCGATATATCACAGATCGCTTTCTGCCGGACAAGGCAATCGATCTCATCGACGAAGCGGCATCCATGCTGCGAATTGAAATAGATTCCATGCCCACCGAGATTGACGAGTTGGAAAGGCAGATCATCAAACTCGAAATTGAACAGGAAGCGCTCAAAAAAGAAAAGGACATCGTGTCCAAAGCGCGCCTGGATGAAGTGAAGACCAAACTCGCCGACCACAAGGAACACCTGCAATCGATGAAGGCGCAATGGGCCATGGAGCGCGACATGATTCAGCGCATCAGAGATATCAAGGGCAAACTCGACGAAGCACAAATGGAAGAACAGAAGGCAGAGAGGGCCGGAGACCTCAGCCGGGTTGCGGAAATACGATACGGCCGCAGGATTCAACTCGAGAAGGAATTATCGGAAGCCAATGCCAGGCTTCAGGAGATCCAGGCGCAACAGATGATGTTGAAAGAAGAGGTAGACGCCCAGGATGTAGCGGCAGTTGTCGCCAAATGGACCGGTATCCCTGTCGACCGTCTGCTCGAAGGAGAGCGGGACAAACTTGTCAAGGCGGAGTCGTTTCTCGCCAAAAGGGTGGTGGGCCAGGAACAGGCGATCCATGCGGTGGCGAATGCGGTCCGCAGGGCGAGAGCCGGGCTGCAGGATCCGAACCGGCCGCTGGCATCCTTCATCTTCCTCGGCCCGACCGGAGTAGGCAAGACGGAACTGGCCCGCACCCTCGCCGATTTTCTCTTTGACGACGAACAGGCAATGATCCGCATCGATATGTCGGAATTCATGGAGAAGCATTCAGTGGCCCGACTCATCGGGGCACCTCCGGGGTATGTCGGCTACGACGAAGGAGGGTATCTCACCGAATCGGTACGCCGCCGGCCATATTCTGTGATTCTCCTCGATGAAATCGAGAAGGCGCACCCCGATGTTTTCAATGTCCTGCTGCAGGTGCTTGATGACGGCCGGATGACCGACGGCAAAGGGAGAACCGTGGATTTCAAGAATTCGATTCTCATCATGACTTCCAATCTCGGTAGTCAATTGATCATGAACCTATCAGAGAATGAGGAGGAGAAACAAAACATCTACTCACAAATAATTGAGTTACTCCACCACCAGTTCAAGCCGGAGTTCTTGAACAGGATCGATGAAGCGATTATCTTCGAGCGCCTCGATCGGGAGGACCTGTTGAGAATCATCGATATCCAACTCGGTAGACTGATGAAAAGACTTAAAGAAAAGAATATCGTGCTGCATATCCGTGAGAGCGCCAAGCAGTTTCTCCTCGAGAACGGGTACAATCCTTCATTCGGCGCAAGGCCTTTAAAGAGGACTATACAGAAACATCTCGAGGACTCACTGGCCCTCAGATTGCTGGAGGGGGAAATTCGCGACGGAGACCACATCGTCGTGGAGAGTTCCGGAAGGGGCCTGGATTTCTCCATACAGAACGATCAATAACAATCCTGTGCTGCAAATCCAACCGCAGCACAGGAAACCTTCTTTACATATTTATCAGCTTGCATTACATAGTCGAAAATCTCTAAAGGCCGAGCCCGGCAAAATGGCATAATCACCACCCGGGTTGAGGAGTTACAAGAAACCTTCGACTATACAGGCACAAAAATGAGTGCAACGATAGAAGATCTTACCGTCAATTATGAAGAGGATGGGGTGCAGGTCGTTAAAGAGACCGGCAAGGAAGTACTCTCGAAAGGAGCCTGGACAACCATACTGTTTCGCTATAAAAATTTGGACAAGAATACCGGCATGTTCGGCAAGAATATGTACACTATCCGCAGGTATCAGAAACGCCAGGGCGAGTATATAACCAAATCGAAGTTCAACATCTCGAGCGACGAGCAGGCCAAAAAGATCATAGAAACCCTGTCTTCTTGGATGGCGGAGGAATAGTTGCCCGGAAATCGCCACAAACTCCGAGGAAGAAAAAGAATATCCATGCAACTTCCTCTTGACTGATCTTTCCCGATCAAGTAGTTTGCCGCGGTCCTGTCGATGAGGGGACGCGCTGCCCGTTGCAAGAGGTTAATCGGACAGCCGATCTTCGAATCGAAGGGCAAAAAGAGTAAAAAATTGA
>JAEYNP010000119.1 GCA_023412495.1 Pseudomonadota bacterium | reverse complement strand
TCAATTTTTTACTCTTTTTGCCCTTCGATTCGAAGATCGGCTGTCCGATTAACCTCTTGCAACGGGCAGCGCGTCCCCTCATCGACAGGACCGCGGCAAACTACTTGATCGGGAAAGATCAGTCAAGGGGAAAAATTGTGCACCCGGGAAAAATAGTGCAGGGCAAAAGAACAATCGGATAACATGGCAATATTGGCTTCATAATCAAATGAATTTATATGGAATTGTTGCAAGCTCTGTGCTAATCACTCAGAAGCTCAACCGAGGTTATGCCCTGTTCCCTTAGTTTAACTACGACCATGGAAGATAAGAAACGACTCTTGAAGAAATTACCGAAGGTAGACGAGTGCTTGGGTATCTTGAAAAACGATCCGGAAGTTGTCGCTCCCCAGAAGATAATGAAGAATGTGGTGAAAGCTGCCATTGAAGAGGAGCGAGAGAGAATCATTCAGGGAACTTCTTCCATCAGCAGATCCGAGTCCGAGTGGTTTGAAGTTTTCCGGAAAGGAATAGCAAAAAAGATGTCTCCTCACCTCCGGAGGGTGATCAACGGCACGGGTGTTGTTATTCACACCAACCTCGGCCGGTCTGTTCTTTCCCCTGCAACCACCCAAAGGCTGTTGGAGGCAGGTGGATACTATTCGAACCTCGAGTTTGATCTGGAAACCGGCAAACGCGGCAGCCGCTACAGCCTCGTTGAGGGCCTGCTCTGTGAACTCACCGGGGCGGAGGCCGCACTGGTCGTGAACAACAACGCGGCCGCGGTCCTGCTTGCCCTGGATACCCTCGCCAAGGACCGGGAAGTCATTGTCTCTCGCGGGCAGTTGGTTGAGATAGGAGGATCCTTCCGGATTCCCGAGGTTATGGCAAAAAGCGGCGCCAGGCTCGTCGAGGTCGGCGCGACCAACCGGACGCATCTCTTTGATTACCAACAGGCGATCAGGCCTGAGACGGCGATGCTGCTCCGCGTGCATACTTCGAATTTCAGGATTATCGGTTTCACTTCGGAAGTTTCGGCCGAGGAGATGGTGGCTCTCGCTCGGGAAAACGATCTGATCACTATGGAGGATCTCGGCAGCGGCAGCCTGATCGATTTTTCCCGGTTCGGCTTCCCCAAGGAGCCCACTGTCTATGAAATAGTCCAAGCCGGAGTTGACGTGGTAACCTTCAGCGGGGACAAACTCCTGGGCGGCCCTCAGGCGGGAATAATTCTCGGGAAAAAAGACGCCATCGCCAGGATCAAGAAAAATCCTCTGAACCGTGCCCTGCGCATCGATAAGTTCACCCTGGCGGCCTTGGAAAGTGTACTTCGTGAGTATTTCGATACCGAAGCGGCACTGAGGAACATTCCGACGTTGGCGATGCTGACAATTGCCGGCGAGGATCTGCAAAAGCGCGCCCGGCGTATCGTCCGCTCATTGAAGAAGAAGATATCGGAAGTCTGCCGGGTGCAGATCGTCCCCACCATTTCGCGGGTAGGCGGCGGCGCCTTACCCGAGTTCAATATCGACAGCTGGGCGATCGATCTGCAGCCCCTGACGTTGAAACTCAGCGCCCTGGAGCAGGGGCTGCGGAGACTTCCGATTCCAATCATCGGCAGGATCGAAAACGAAAGGTTTCTGCTCGACGTCCGGACAATCCAGGACGTCGAGATCGGCGAATTGGTAACCTTGCTTGACGATTTCTTCAATAGGGGTGAAAGGCTTGCTTAAATCTTTTCCGCTCCTCTTTGACCGGGGTCTGCAAGTCAAGGACTTTTCCAGGTTTTCCAACAGCTTTACGGATATTCTAAGAAAACACCTGCCGACCGCGCATCGGGTGGATTTTTTGCGAGGTGCCGAGGATCTTGCAGTTTTTTTTCAAAAACAAACAAGCCTGAGGCAGCTGACGGATCTTTTCCAAAATGTTCAGAGGGATGCCCAGCCGGAGGTGCATCCGGACTGTATGATGCTTCCTTTTCCGGTGAAAGATGGAGAACCTGTCGTCGCCCTGGTTACCGGGGCAGATCCGCTCTTTCTCCGCAAGGTGGGGAAAGACTGGCTGGGCGAGGAACGGTTGGCCGTCGAAAGGGAGTTCTTGTTGTTGAAGGAGGCCCGTGTCGATATTCAGACGGGCCTGTTGAACAGCACTAATCTGGTCTCTCTCCTGGACACCTACAGCACGACTAAAAAATTTCATCTTATTCTTGTGGAACTGCCGCCCAAGAGGAATTCCTTCCAATATGTCCTGCGGCACGTCCGCAAGTGTGCGACAGCGCTTCTCGATTTCTTCCGGAGCGACGCCGTACCACATTACCTTGGGCAATGCACTTACGCGCTGGTCTTGCAGGATAACCTCGTGGAAGGTAATGCTGAAATCGAGTCGGCCTTGGTTACTTACCTGAGAAGGGAAGGATGTCACAAAGTTCATGTCGGTTCGAGTTATTTCGGACAAGAAGAAGCCTCCTCCGTTGGCCGATGCGGCAGGCTTCTTCTCGACGAGGCATGGACCGCCCTTCGTCATGCTGCCAAACGCGGACCGTTCAGCTTCTGCGATTACCAAAAGCTGGCCCACCCCGAAAATCACTCCCTTCGCCACCCCGACAAAAAGCTGATAGGCCGGTTAAGCAGTCTCTGGCGGAATGCCGTGACCTTCACGGTTGTCCAGTTCCAGAGCGAGAGCGATTTACCGGCCGGCCAGGCACTGCAACCATATCTCGACAAGGGAAAGGTGTTTATCGAGCACGACGGCGTTCTGGTGTATCTCGATGATGTACGACCTAACGAGGCGCTTACCTGGGCAAAGGATTGCATCCGCAATATCGAAGACGCCGAACTGCGGCGCCGGATCACTGCGGGTGTCGCAGGCTATCCCTTTGCGGATTTCCAAAAGAAAGAGATTCCCTTCAATTGTCGCAAGGCCCTCATCCATGCCGCCTTCCTTGACGAGCCGAAAGTCGCTGTATTCGACTCGGTGAGCATGAATATCGTTGGCGACATCTATTTTGGGGACGGGGATTTGGCCAAGGCCGTGCGGGAGTATAGACGGGGCCTGAAGTGCGATGAACAAAACGTCAATCTTCACAACAGTCTCGGTGTCGCTTTGGCGATGATGGGAAAGCTCGGCCAGGCGATGCAGAGCTTCGAGCGGGCTCTTGCCCTTGATGATCGAAATTTCATGGCCTTGTACAACCTTGGACTGGCAGAACAGGCCCGTGGACGCCAGGAAGAGGCTCTGGCTTATCTGGAGAGGGCTCGGACATGCTGCACCGAGGATCTGGACGTAGGCGGGCTCGAAGATGATTTGCAGCTTCAACTCGGCATCCTGGCCGGCGATCTTGGCCGTCATGAGGCATCTCTCGCCTCTCTGTTACCGTGGTACCAACAACATACCCGGGAGCAGCGAGCCGACCGCGTCCTGTTTCATCTAGGTCGCGCCTATCATGGAATTGGAGATAATCGCCAGGCCATGGCGGTTCTGCAAAAGGCCCTGCACTTCAATGAATTTGATGACCGGGCAATGAACCTCCTTGGCAAGGTGTACCTGCAGGAGAGCCAGGGCGACGATATCGCCCTGGCTCTCTGCAAAAAGAGCGTGGAACTGGAACCTGCCAACCTTGCCTATCGATTGAACCTGGCCGAAGTGCAGCTGCGTTGCCGGATGTTTCGGGACAGCAGGAAAAATCTTTATAGAGGCCTGCGCCACCGTAAGCTGCGGGGCCGGGCCCAACACCTGCTGGCTCAAAGCTACCTGCAGGAGGGGAAAGAGGATAAGGCTAAAGCCTGGCTTGATAAAGTCCACGCGCAGGAATCCGGGCCGCCGGCGTTGCGGGAAAAGACGCTCAGCCCGTTGCAGGATGCGTTGCCGTAGTAATCCCGGAACCATGCAGAGGTTTAAGTCAAATATCCTACCGTAACAATTTTCAGGCTGGACTTATAACTGAAAGACAAGATACACTAAGGTATGCGTCCGACAGGGGGGAGCTTGTCGGCTAGAAGATTCGGGAAAATTTCGGGATGGCGCGAGAGACTGCAGGACAAGCTCGTGGTTGAGGTAGGGTAATTTTAGAATAACGAGAAGGATATGGCTCAGATAGACGGTTTTTTCAAGTTGATGAACGACGAAGGGGCTTCGGACTTGCACATGGTGTCGGGGCAGCAGCCGCTTCTTCGGATCCGGGGCGACATGGAGCGGGTGAAGTTCAAGAAGCTCGGCAATGACGAGCTTCGGGCCATGCTCTATGAGATTTGTCCGGAAGAGAAAATCAAGCTCTTTGAGGAAACCGGGGACATCGATTTTGGTTATGAAATACCGGGTCTGGCCCGCTACCGCTGCAATTTTTTTCAGCAGAAATACGGTATCGGCGCGGTCTTCCGCGAAATTCCCAGTGAGATCATGACAGTGGAACAACTCGGTCTGCCGGCGGTCATCTCACGCCTTGCCCATCTGCCCAAAGGGATGGTGCTGGTCACCGGCCCGACCGGGTCCGGCAAGTCGACAACGCTTGCCGCCGTGGTCGATGAGGCCAACAAAAACCGCAAGGACCATATCCTGACCATCGAGGACCCCATCGAGTTCGTCCATAAGAGCCAGAAATGCATCGTCAACCATCGCGAAGTCGGCACTCACACCAAGAGCTTCGCCGCCGCCCTGCGCGGCGCACTGCGCGAGGACCCCGACATCATTATGGTCGGTGAGATGCGCGACCTGGAGACCATCGCCCTGGCCATGGAGGCGGCCATGACCGGACATCTGGTCTTCGGCACCCTGCATACCATCAATGCCATGAAGACCGTGGACCGTATCATCGAGATCTTTCCCGCCAACCAGCAGGGGCAGGTTCGTTCCACCCTCGCCGACGCCCTGAAGGCGGTGGTCTCACAGACGCTCTTCAAAAGGGTCGATATCAAGGGACGCTGCGCCGCCCTGGAAATACTCATCGCGACGCCTGCAGTGCGCAATCTAATACGCGAAGGCAAAACTTTCCAGATCCTCTCCGCCATGCAGACCGGCAAGAAATACGGGATGCAGACGCTCGATGATGCCATCATGTATCTTCTGGACAAGAAGATGATCGATCCGAACGACGCCTACTCGAACTGCGTGGAAAAGGCCAAGTTCGTCAAGCTCCTGAAAAAAGCGCCTTCCGATTTCACCGAAGTGTAGCAATATTTTTCGCCAGAAAACTCACTGTCTTCCGGAGAGAAGGGTCCTGCTTTTCTCTCCGTTCCACTCTCGTGGCTGTACTTCATGGAGCAGGACCGGCTGAAACGGCCTCAAGGGGTTGTTATTCGGCCGGTCATAGCCCCAGAGTTGATACGATTCCAGTCCGGCTACAACACTGAGCGTGCCCCAGCGGGAGGTCGTAAAAAGTGGAATCCTTCGCTTTTCGCACTCATCCACCAGATTTCCGTGCGGAAAGTGACCCCCTCCGGCGCGACCTGCCGATACCACGATCACCCGTGGCGAGACCGCGGTGAGGAATTCTGGGGAGTTGGAGGTTTTGGAACCATGGTGGGGTGCCAGCAGGAAGTCGGCGGCCAGATCATATCCAGGGGCAATCATATATCTTTCCGCACTCTTGCCGATATCGCCGGGAAGGAGCGTGCACACCCCGCTTTTGCAGGCCTTCAACACCAGGCCGCTATTGCTGTCCTGCCGATCTTTCGTGGAATGTGTGAACGGACTCACGGCTGCCAGGTTTTCGAGGCATTCCAGGTATTCTCCCTCACCGCCGAGGAGTTGACCATTTGCCGGCACGACAATCGGAATGTCCTTGCCGGCGGCCAGTTTCATGAGGTTTTTAAAGGTGTTGTCGTGCCCGACGGTGTCTCTTGTCCAGATGACGGCGGGAGAGAAATGCTTGATAATGAAATCAAGTCCGTTGTAGTGATCGGCGTCCGGGTGGGTGATGACGACAGCATGCAGTTTGAGGATTCCTTTGTGCCATAAAAAGGGAGCGATCGCCCGTTCACCGACGGACGGAGACCCCGTGGACCCATAGGCGGGGCCGCCGCCGTCGACCAGAATGTTCATGCCGGACGGGTATTGCAGCAGCGTCGAGCTGCCCTGACCGACATCGATGAAGCTCACCTGCAGGGACTCTGGAGGCTTGGGCGAGAGCAGCCGCGGGGCAAGGATCAAAAGCAGGAACAGCCCGAGAAGCACCGGCAGGCCCTTGATAATTGCGGTGCTCTTTCTTGCGGTCAGGAAAGTGACAACGAACAAGGCGAGCAGGTAGACTGTCACCAGCCACGGAGGAGGGGAAGGCAGCCAAAGAGTTGAGCCGGGCAGTGCTGAAAAAAATCCGACCGCATGCAGCGCCAACTCCAGCCCCATCGCGCCCAGTTCAAGGCACAGGCTGCTCAAGTCGGGAACGATCATGAGAAAGATTGCGAGTAATCCAGCCGGAAAACTCCACAGGCAGACAAGCGGCTCGACCACCAGATTGGCGATAATTCCGACGGTGGAAATTCTGTTGAAGAAATAGAGGATGATCGGTGCGGTAGCTAGCGTTGCCACAACTGAGACCAGGCTACCTGCGACAAGCCAGTTGAAGATTTTCCTGAGGATGCTCGGAGAAGGCCGGGAATCGTCGGGCAGGATGATTTTCTGCAGGGCGGGGTAAAGGAAGAGGATGGCAAGGACGGCTGCAAAGGAGAGCTGGAAGGAGGCGGTGAAGAGTTGCAGCGGATCGACGGCGAGGATCGCCAGGGCAGCAAAGGCGAGAAGTGTCGAGGGCGATTTCCTGCGATCGGTGCAGAGCGCCACGATCACCAGAGCGCTCATGATCACCGCTCGCAGCACCGGAGTGTTTATCCCCGCGAGAAGACTGTAGAAAATCAGAAATGGCAGGCTGAGAAAGGCGGTGATCTTGCGCACCGGGTAGCGGAGGAGCAGCCATTCCGACCGGCTGAGCAGCCAGTAGATGGTGAAATACATAAAGGTCCCGAGAACAGTCATGTGCAGGCCGGAAACCGCGAGTATATGCATAGTTCCGCTGCCTTTGAAGGCTTCCTTGGTCGCATCGTCCACCTGCGAGTAATCGCCTATCAGGATAGCCCGGTAGATTCCTCGCGCCGGCCCTGAAACGGCCGCATCAATCCTTTCGCCGATTTCTGCGCGCAATCTTTCGGGAAGATACCGCAGGGTGCGGGGCCAGGAAGGTTTCTCCGCCAATTGATGAAGATGCGCGGCGGAACGGATGAAGCCGGTGATCCAGATGTCCTTTTCCGCAAGATACCTGGCATAGTCGAAGGCGCCCGGCGATCTGCCGCCATCCGGGCGTTTGAGGGTGGCCCGGACGACGAGCCGGTCGCCGGGCGCAATGCCTTGGGGAAGACGATCCGACAGGCGGAGCAGAACTGTGCCGGTTACCGGTTGAAGTTCGCCTTCTTCATTTCGGCGGAGGTATTCGGTGTCGATACTGAATTGACTTGATTCGCCGTCGAAGGTAGGCATCGCACAAAGGGTGCCGATGATGATTGCTTCCGTTTTCGTCTCGATGCGGTGAAAAATGTGTGACTCGTGCTGCGGTACCTGCAGGTGGAGCTGGGTGGTAAAAAAACCGATTCCGGCAAAGAAGGGGAGAAGCAGGCAGAAGACTGCCTTCTGCCTGCGTCCAATCGATAGCCCGACCAGGAAGAAAAAAACCAGGAAGAGGCCGATCCCCAACTGCCGGATAGCGGAAGGTGACGGCCAGGCAAGCGGTGCGACGGCGATGCCGGCCATGAAGGCCAGGGCCAGACAGACCAGCAGGTGATCGTCTATAAAGGCGGCCGGACGTCTCACAACAGGGTGTCGATGAGCTCGAGGTGCCTGTCGATGACATCGTTCTGCCGATTGACGCACTGCCGGGCCTGCTCTCCCGTCTTCCGCCGGTCGTCGGGCGAGTTCAGCAGCTTGACGAGTGTTCCGGTCAACTCCCCGAGATCCCCGACCCGCAGAGCGCCGCCTGCGTCGATCAGGGATTCGGCAATTTCCCTGAAATCGGTCATGTCCGGGCCGAAAAGAACCGGGATGCCCATGGCCGCCGGTTCGATGGGGTTATGGCCGCCGTTTGGCGTGAGGCTGCCGCCGACGAAGGCGACATCCGCCGTGCCATAAAAATCGACCAGTTCACCGATGGAATCGATGAGCAGCAAATCGGCGGGCCGGAAGACGCCTGACGAGCGCCGCATGACCTTCAGGTTGTGTTCGGCGGCGATGGTCTCTATTTCGATCGACCGGCCCGGATCCCGCGGCGCTATCATGAGATAAAGTTCCGGGTGCGGTTTTCTCGCCTCGATGTAGCACTTGATGAGGATGCGCTCCTCACCCGGATGAGTGGAGCCCGCTATGAAGATCAGCCGCCCGGCCGGCAGCAGGCTCCGGATGTCCGAAGCGGGACGATTTCCGGCTGCGGCGCGCGTCGCGAACTTCAAGTTGCCGAGGACCGGCAGTTGTTCCTGGGGCACGCCAAAGAGCAGCATATTGTCGCGATCCCGACGGGTCTGCATGGAAAGTCGGGTAAAGCTCTTAAACATCGAGCGGAAAAAGAACCGCAGCCGCAGATACCGCTCTATCGATCGGGGGGAGATCCGGCCATTGACCAGGAGGGTCGGCACTCCTTGCTTCTTTAAGCAATGCAGCAGATTAGGCCAGAAGTCGGTCTCGACCAGGATGAAGAGGTCGGGGGCGATGCGCTTGACAAAGCGGCGTACCACCGGCAGGAGATCGATGGGTCCGTCGACGATGCAATCGGCGATCTCGCCCAACAGCATCTGGGCAACCTTTCTCCCGGTCGCGGTGGTCACCGAGACGATGATGACGCATTCTGGATAGGTTTTTCGCAGGCCCGCCACCAGGGGGACGGCCGAGGTGACCTCGCCCACCGAGAGGGCATGGAGCCAGAAGCGGCGAGCGCAGGGACGGTGGGCGGGGACCTTGCTCGTCAGGCCGAAACCGAGACGGGAGGGCATGCGGCCGCGGTATTTGTCGCGGGCGGCTACAAAGAGCATGATGAACGGGAAAAAAACCAGTACAAAGACCAGTTGCAGAATATTGTAGAGGAAGAACGTCACGGTAAGCCCCCGAGCTTGTTTTTGGCTCTCTACCTAACGGGATTTTTGAAGTTCATGCAAGAAATCTCAGGGCATATCGACAACTTTTTTGGCTTAGTCCTTCACGAAAACTCATTTCATTCTTTTCAAATATGAATTCGTGAAGGTACATATACCCCTCAAGGGGGTACTGAAAAGAGTCCTCTCTGCAGTGGGAGGGGACGACAATCCATGGGTTGCGGGCGTCAGCCCGCATGAGGTGAAGGAAGGACGATGAATATCATACTGGCGGAAGCGGCGGAAATTGCAGATGGCAGACTCACGCTCACCGATCATCGGGCCGAACATATCGTCAAGGTCCTGCGTTCCGAGCCCGGGGAGACGGTGCGGGTGGGCGTAATCGGCGGACGGCGCGGTTTCGGCACCATCCTCGGAATGAAGAAGAAGTATCCCTTTGCGGTGGAACTGCAGGTCGACCTCTCCGAGCCGCCCGGCGATCTGCCGCCCCTTGACCTGATCCTCGCCCTGCCGCGGCCGATCATGCTGAAGCGGATTTTGAGCCAGGTGACCGCACTGGGAGTAGGCACCATTCACCTCATCAATGCCAACAGGGTGGAAAAGAGCTTCTGGGAGGCCGGGCTGCTCGGCACTGCCGAATATCGCAGCCATCTGCTCCATGGCCTCGAACAGGCGGTCGACACCCGCCTGCCGGAGGTGCGTCTGCACCCGAAGTTCAGGCCCTTCATCGAGGATTTCTGGCCGACCGTGGCAGGCGAGTATCGTTACCACCTGGTGGCCGACCCGTCCGGTCCTGTCCGGCTTTCAGAGATTGTCACCGACAGCCAAGGCCGCCTTGCCCTGGCAGTCGGTCCTGAAGGCGGCTGGGTGGACTTTGAGATCTCAAAATTCAGGGAGCAGGGCTTTTCCTGCTGCACCATAGGGGAGAGAATCCTCAAGGTGGATACCGCCGTGGTCGCGCTCCATTCGGCGATATCCATCCTGCGGGAGGTTGCCGCGTCTACCGAAAGGCCGGAATTCCCGTCACCTGCTGGCCGATGATGAGCAGATGCATGTCGTGGGTTCCCTCGTAGGTGTAGACCGATTCGAGGTTGTTGGCATGGCGCATGATCGGATACTCGCCCATGATGCCGTTGGCACCAAGTATTGTCCGGGCGGTGCGGGCGATCTCGATGGCGGTTTTGACGTTGTTCATCTTGGCCATGGAAACCTGGGGCGGTGTGAATCTGCCCTGGTCCTTCAGCCTGCCGAGCTGCAGGGCGAGGAGCTGGCCTTTGGTCAATTCCGTTACCATCTCGGCGAGTTTCTTCTGTTGGATCTGGAAGGCGGCAATCGGCTTGTCGAACTGGACGCGCTGCAGGGCATAAGCGAGTGCCGTCTGGTAGCAGCTGTCGGCTGCACCCAGCGCTCCCCAGGCGATGCCGTATCTCGCCTGGGTGAGGCAGGAGAGAGGCCCTTTCAGGCCCTTGGCCTTCGGCAGCATGGCAGTCTCCTCTTCAACAACCACATTCTCCAGGATCAGCTCGGAGGTGACCGAGGCTCTCAGGCTCCACTTGCCCTTCATCCGCACGGTCGAGAAACCCGGCGTGTCCTTTTCCACTAGAAAGCCGCGGACCCCGTCATCGGTCATCGCCCAGACTATGGCCACATCGGCGATGGAGCCGTTGGTTATCCACATCTTGGTGCCGTTCAAGGTCCAGGTGCCGTCCGGGTTCCTGACTGCCCGCGTGCGCATGCCGGCGGGGTTGGAGCCGAAGTCCGGTTCGGTGAGGCCGAAGCAGCCGATGGCCTCGCCCGCCGCCATCTTCGGCAGCCAGCGGTTCTTCTGTTCTTTGCTGCCGTAGGCGTAAATCGGGTACATGACCAGTGACCCCTGCACCGAGGCGAAGCTGCGGATGGCCGAATCGCCGCGCTCAAGCTCATACATGAGGATGCCGTAGGCGACGTTAGACAGCGCTGCGCAACCGTACTCTTCCGGCAAAGTCGGCCCCAGGAAACCGAGTTCGCCCATCATCTTCACCAGATGCGCAGGGAATTTCTCCTCCTGCGCATAGCCGTCTATTATTGGAATGACCTCCCGATTGACGAAGTCTCTAGCGGTTTCCCGGACCAGCTTTTCCTCGTCTGTGAGAAGGCCGCGCAGGTCCATGTAATCGGTAAACTCTGTTGTGCTCATTGACTGTCCTTTTTTGGTATGAGAGAAAGATAGTGAAGTAACTATAATGCACGAACGGCATTTCGCAGGATACCGAGAATCATCCCTACCTCTTCCCGCGTAATGATCAGGTGGGGCCGAAACCGGATGCTTCTGTCGCCGCAGCCGACGACCAGGAGTTTTTCGGCGTAAAGCTTGCTTCTGAAGGCGTTGCGTTTTTCGGTGTCCTTGAGGTCGAAGGCGCACATCAGGCCGAGGCCCCGGGCATTGCCGATGATCTCCGGAAATTCCAGGGCCAGTTCCTCCAATCCCTGGAGGAGTTCCGCGCCGCGCGTTCGCGCGTTGTCAACCAACTGCTCCTGGTGAATGATCTTCAGCATGACCGAGCAGCGCACCATATCGACCAGATTGCCGCCGAAGGTGGAGTTGATCCGGCTGGGTTCGGTGAAGACGTTGTCCTCGATCTCGTCGAGACGCCGCGAGCCGAGCACCCCGCAGACCTGGGTTTTCTTGCCGAAGCTGACCAGATCCGGCACTATCCCGTAGTGCTCATGGGCCCAGAACCGGCCGGTGAGCCCGACACCGGTCTGCACCTCGTCGAGGATGAAGAGGATCTCGTGCTCGTCGCAGATTTGCCGCAGGGCCCGGAAGAACTCGGGCCGGAAATGGTTGTCGCCGCCTTCGCCCTGGATGGGTTCGATGATCAGTCCGGCGATGTCCTCGCCCTCGCGATCCAGATGATCGAGAATGTCGGCGAGAGCCTCTTTCTCGACGGCCGCCACGGCGGCCAAATTTTCCGAGGTCAGCGGAAATGTGAGCTTTGGATTGATAATCCGCGGCCAGGAAAATTTCGGGAAGTACTGGGTCTTTCTGGGATCGGCGGTGTTGGTGAGCGACAGGGTGTAACCGGAGCGACCGTGGAAGGCCTGGCGGAAATGGATGATCTTGTGGCCGAGTTCCTTTTTCACGCCGCGGTCGAAGTTCTTTTTCACCTTCCAGTCGAAGGCCGCCTTGAGAGCGTTCTCAACGGCCAGTGCCCCGCCTTCGATGAAGAATACATGAGGCAGATAAGCGGGCATGGCATGCCTGGCGAAAGTCTCGACGAATTCGGCCATCGGCTCGGAATAGGCGTCTGAGTTGGCCGGCTTGTTGACTGCGATCCGGCCGAGCCGGTCGGCGACGGCGAGGATCCCGTCGTGGTTGAAGCCTACCGCCATGGAGGCGAACATGGAAAAGCAGTCGAGATAGCTGTCGCCGTTGCGTTTGTCGATCAACCAGCTGCCTTTCGACTTTTCCAGATCGACGATGATATCCATGCCGTCGGCAAGCAGGTGCCTGCCGATGGCGGCTTTTATCTCATGCGCTGCAACCATTTTCTTCCCCCTTTGTGAGTACTGCAGAAATTCACTTTTTTTGAGAAATGAATTTCTAAGGTACTTATCCCGTTGACCGGGGCTACTCGATTTCAAAGCGGATGCCTTGAGCAAGCGGCAGATTCTGGCCGTAATTGACGGTGACAGTCTGGCGGCGCATGTAGAATTTCCAGGCGTCAGAGCCCGATTCACGGCCGCCGCCGGTATTCTTCTCGCCGCCGAAGGCCCCGCCGATTTCAGCCCCCGAGGTGCCGATGTTGACGTTGGCGATGCCGCAGTCGGAGCCGGCGGCCGAGAGGAAGGTCTCAACCTGGTTGTGGTTGGTACTGAAGATGGCGGAGGACAGACCCTGCTCCACGTCGTTGTGCTGGGCGATGGCGTTCTCGACACTGCCCGAATACTTGATCAGGTAGAGGATGGGGGCGAAGGTCTCTTCCTTGACCATGGGGAGCTGGTAGTCCACCTCGACGAGGGTCGGCTGAACGTAGCAGCCGGAGGCGAACTCTTCTCCCTTCAGCGCCTCACCGCCGAAGATGATGGCACCGCCCTGGCGGGCGATGGTTTTCACTGCCTTCTGGTACGCCTTCACCGCATCCCGGTCGATGAGCGGGCCCATGTGGTTCGCCTCGAGGAGAGGATTGCCGATTCTCAGACTCCCATAAGCGCGAAGCAGGTGTTCCTTGACCTCGTCATAGCGGGATTCGTGGATGATCAACCGCCTTGTGGTGGTGCAGCGTTGCCCGGATGTGCCCACCGCGCCGAAGACCACGGCCGGTACCGCGAGTTTGAGGTCGGCGTGCTCGGTGATGATGATGGCGTTGTTGCCGCCCAATTCCAGGATGGTCCGGCCAAGCCTGTCGGCTACCCTGGCCGCTGCCACCCGCCCGGAGGTCACCGAGCCGGTGAAGGAGACCAGCGGGATCCGCCGGTCGTCGAGGATTTTTTCTCCAACGTTGGCCCGGTCGCCGACGATGAGCGAGAAGATCCCTTCCGGCAGGCTGTTGGCCTCCAGCACCCGGGCAACGATCTTCTGCATGGCGATCGCCGAGGCCGGCGCCTTGGACGAGGGCTTCCAGATGGAGACGTCGCCGCAGATGGCGGCGATCATCGCGTTCCAGCCCCAGACCGCTACGGGGAAGTTGAAGGCGGTGATGATGGCCACGATGCCGATTGGATGATACTGCTCGAACAGCCGGTGCTCGGGCCGCTCAGAGACGGTGGTCATGCCGTAGAGCATGCGGGACTGACCGACGCAGTAATCGCAGATGTCGATGACCTCCTGCACCTCGCCCAAGCCCTCCTGCAGGGGCTTGCCGGTTTCGTAGGCGATGAGCGTGCCAAGGGGCAGCTTGAAGTCCCGCAGCCTCAGGCCGATCTGCCGGACGATCTCGCCCCGTTTCGGGGCGGGCATGGATCTCCAGACCGGAAAGGCCTGCTGAGCCTCGCGGACCACCTGATCGTAATCTCCGGCCGAGGCCCGGCCGATGGCGGCGAACTTCTCGCCGTCCACGGGCGAGGTGACGACGATCTTTCTGTTGCCCTTGTTTTGCAGCCAGACTGTCCCGGTCGAGGTGCCGGGCATGGTTTTTTCCAGGTAGAGCGCGTCGAGAAAGTTCATAGAGCCCCTCCGTAGGATTATCTTGATTTCATTTCAGAATATCGCATTTTTGCCGGATAACGTCAAGTCCGGCTAAAGGGGAAAAGGTTTCTTTTACCAAACCATGTTTGCTGCAGCAAACATGCATTGACAGGGGGGGAAGAGAGCGTTATATAAGCCGGACTGAACGTTCATTCCGCAAATCTTAACCCAATTTCTACGATGGATCTACAAAACCTCGATAAGAATTCCTCAATACTCAAGGCAGCCATGGAGCTGATCGCCGAGAATGGCTTCCACGGTTCGCCCATGTCGATGATCGCCACCAGGGCCGGGGTGGGAATCGGCACGATCTACCGCTACTTCGACAACAAGGATGTCCTCATCATGGAGGTCCACAAGGAAATCGAGACCCGGCTGAGCCGGTTCCTGAGCAGGGATTATCCCGTGGGGCAATCGGTCCGGCGGCGGCTCGACCACTATTACATCGGTCTCGTGCGGTTTTTCCTCGACCATCCGGTGGAATTCAGGTTTCTCGGCCAGTTCTACGATTCCCCCTACGGCGTGGAGATCCGTCGAGACAAGATTTTCTCCCAGAATAGCAACAGCAGTTGCGGCGGCAACGAGAGCATACGGAGCCTCTTTGAAGAGGGGATCGCCGCGGACGAAATCAAGGACCTGCCGATCGTCGTCCTCTTTGCGCTCTTCATCGGCAGCATCATTTCGCTTACCCGTGATCATATCCTCGGTTTCATCGAACTGAACCCCATGGTGCTGCAACGAACTTCGGATGCTTGCTGGGACGCCATAAAACGATAAGCTGTGGATTGTATAAAAACATCTGCCGCGGGAATTGGGTAGCTTTTACAGGCATCCATATTGCACTGCCGGCAAAGCTACGGAAGAAACTTCGTAAAAATAAATATCGGTAAATCTCATCATCTCGCAGGATGGCAGTACGTCTGCACGGCTTTCCAGAGCGGCAGCACTGCCACCCCAACTACAAGAGGCTAATGAAAATGAAAAAAATATCGAAAAGGATCGCTTTTGCTGCGCTTATCCTTTCAGCCGGCCTGCTTGGCGCCTGCAAGGATGGCAAGAATGCCGCCCAGCAGGCCCCATCCCCCGGACCGATGGAGGTAAGCGCGGTCACCGTTGCCTCCGAGTCAACCCGGCTGACCATCGAGCTGCCGGGCCGAACCGCCGCCTACCGGGTGGCCGAGGTCCGCCCCCAGGTTTCCGGCATCGTCCAGAAGCGCCTCTTTGTCGAAGGCAGCGAGGTGAAGGCCGGCGAACTGCTCTATCAGATCGACCCTGCCACCTACCAGGCTGCGCTGGCCAGCGCCGAGGCGGCCCTTACCCGCGCTGAGGCCCAGGAGTATTCCTCCCGGCTGAAGGCCACCCGCTATGCCAACCTGGTCAAGACCAAAGCGGTCAGCGAGCAGGAGCAGATCGATGCCGATGCAGCCTGGAAGCAGGCCCAGGCGGAGGTGGCCGCGGCTCGCGCCGAGGTGCAGCGGGCAAAAATCAATCTCGATTTCACCCGGGTGACGGCGCCCATAGGCGGCCGGATCGGCAAGTCGCTGGTCTCGGAAGGGGCCCTCGTCACCGCCCAGCAGGCGACCGCGCTCGCTACCATCCAGCAGCTCGACCCGCTCTATGTGGATGTCAGTCAATCCTCCAACGAGCTTCTGCAGCTCAAGAGGAAGCTGTCAACCAAGAAGGCGGAAGAGAACAGCCAGCTGAGGACCGAGGTGCGGGTCGTCCTGGACGACAACTCCGAGTACGGCGAGGTGGGCATGCTCAAGTTCTCCGACGCTTCCGTCGACCAGTCCACCGGCACCGTGACCATTCGGGCGATCATCGGAAACCCTCATCACGGACTCCTGCCGGGGATGTTCGTCCGGGCCCGGCTCTCTTCGGAGCAGCCCGAGGAGGCCATCCTCGTTCCGCAGGCGAGCATTGTCCGCAACAATCGCGGCCAGGCCATGGTCATGCTGGTGAACGGCGAATCCAAGGTCGAGGCGCGGCCGGTCGAGACCGGACAGAATGTTGGGGATAAAATCATGATCACCAAAGGACTCGGAGGCGGAGAGCAGCTCATCGTCGCTGGTCTCCAGAAGATCAAGCCGGGAGTGCCGGTTAAAGTGGCCCCACCGGAACAGTCGAATGTGGCGGGAACACAACCGGGCGCGGAAAAGCAGCCGGCGCAGGCCCAACGGAAAGCCGCGAATTGAGGTGAATGAATATGGCTAGGTTTTTTATCGATCGTCCCATCTTTGCGTGGGTTATCGCGATCGTCATCATGCTTGCGGGAGCCATCTCGGTGGTCAACCTGCCCGTTTCCCAGTATCCGGAGATCGCCCCGCCCTCGGTGCGCATCACCACCAAGTACCCCGGGGCCTCGGCGCAGACCATAGAGAACAGTGTGACCCAGATTATTGAGCAGTCGATGACCGGTCTCGACAACTTCATCTACATGAAGTCGGAAAGCTCCTCGACCGGCAGCGTCACCATTACGCTCACCTTCGAGGCCGGCACCAACGGCGACATAGCCCAGGTCCAGGTGCAGAACAAGCTGCAGCAGGCCATGGCTTTGCTGCCGCAGGCGGTGCAGCAGGAAGGGGTGCAGGTCAACAAGTCCAACTCGACCTTCCTGATGATCGTCGGCCTGGTCGCCACCGACGACAGCCTGGAGAACTACGACATCTGGGACTATATGGTCACCACCCTGCGCGACCCCTTGAGCCGCGTGGAAGGCGTGGGCAGCATCCAGGTCTTCGGCAGCCAATACGCCATGCGCATCTGGCTCGATCCCCACAGGCTGCAGAGCTACCAGCTGACCCCCGCCGATGTGGCGAACGCTATCAAGGCCCAGAACCACCAGGTGGCCGCCGGCAGCCTTGGCGGCAGCCCGGCGGTTGAAGGCCAGCCGATAACCGCCACCATGATGGCCAGGACCATGATGAGCTCGCCGGACGAGTTCGCCCAGATCCTCTTGAAGGTGAAGCCAGACGGGGCCCAGATCCGGCTGAAGGATGTGGCCCGCGTCGAGGTGGGTTCGGAAAGCTACACCACCATCAACACCTTCAACAGACAGCCGGCCGGTGGTATGGCGGTCATGCTCGCAACCGGCGCCAACGCGCTCGCCACCGCCGAGGCGGTGAAGGCCAAGATCGCCGAACTGGAACCCTATTTCCCGGCGGGCGTCAAGGTCGTCTATCCCTACGACACCACCACCTTCATCAAGATTTCCATCCAGGAGGTGGTCAAGACCCTGATCGAGGCGATCATCCTGGTCTTCTTCGTTATGTTCCTCTTTCTCCAGAACTTCCGGGCGACGCTCATTCCGACAATTGCCGTGCCGGTCGTTCTGCTCGGCACCTTCGGGGTCATGGCTGCCTTCGGCTACTCCATCAACACCATGACCATGTTCGGCCTGGTGCTGGCCATCGGCCTCTTGGTAGACGACGCCATCGTGGTCGTCGAGAACGTCGAGCGGATCATGAGCGAAGAGGGGCTTTCGCCGCTGGAGGCGACGCGCAAGTCGATGGATCAGATCACCGGGGCCCTGATCGGCATCGCCCTTGTTCTGTCGGCGGTATTCGTGCCGATGGCCTTTTTCGGCGGCTCCACCGGCGCAATCTACCGGCAGTTCTCGCTGACCATCGTCTCGGCCATGACCCTGTCGGTGCTGGTGGCGTTGATACTCACCCCCGCGCTTTGCGCTACGCTGCTCAAGCCGGTGCAGAAGGGGGCCCATATGAAGAAACGCGGCTTCTTCGGCTGGTTCAACCGCTTTTTCGAGAAAAACGCCGACCGCTACCGCAGCGGAGTCGGCTATATATTGAAACGCACCGGCCGGTTTGCCCTGGTCTACCTAGCGGTGATCGGCGGCACCGCCTTCCTGTTCACCAAGCTGCCGACTTCCTTCATTCCGGAGGAGGACCAGGGCGTCTTCCTGACCATGGTCCAGCTGCCGGCGGGAGCGACGCTCGAGCGCACCCAGGAGGTGCTCGACCGGGTGCGAGACCATTATCTGACCAAGGAAGAGGCCAACGTCAAGTCGGCCTTCACCGTCGCCGGCTTCAGCTTCGCCGGCCAGGGTCAGAATATCGGCATGGTCTTCGCCCAGCTTCGCGACTGGTCGGAGCGCAAAAGCCCGCAGCAGTCGGTAAAGGCCATAATCGGCAGATCGATGGGGGCGTTCTCCCAGATCAAGGAGGCGATGGTCTTCGCCTTCAACCTGCCGGCCATCCCGGCGCTCGGCACCTCCACCGGCTTCGACTTTTTTCTCCAGGACCGCGGCGGGCTTGGCCACGACAAGCTGCTCGAGGCGCGCAACATGCTGCTCGGCATGGCCGCCCAGAACCCCGGCCTCACCAGGGTTCGGCCGAACGGCATGGAGGACACCCCGCAGTTCAACGTGGACATCGACTACGAGAAGGCCATGGCCCAGGGGGTCAGCATTGCCGACCTCAACTCGACGCTGTCCATGGCCTGGGGTTCCAGCTACGTCAACGACTTCCTCCATCAGGGCAGGGTGAAAAAGGTCTACGTCCAGGCCGATGCCCCTTTCCGTATGCAGCCGGAAGACCTGAACCTCTGGTATGTCCGCAATAATCAGGGGGAGATGGTGCCGTTTTCGACCTTTACCCGCGGCAATTGGAGTTTCGGCTCGCCGAGGCTCGAGCGCTATAACGGCAATCCGGGGATGGAGATCGTCGGCGAGGCGGCGCCCGGCAAATCGAGCGGCTACGCCATGCAGCTGATCGGCGAGATGGTGGCCAAACTCCCGGTCGGGATCGGCTACGAGTGGACCGCGGCCTCCTACCAGGAGCAGCAGGCGGGCTCACAGGCGCCGGGGCTCTACGCCATCTCGCTGCTGGTGGTGTTCCTGTCGCTTGCCGCCCTCTACGAGAGCTGGTCGGTGCCGTTCTCGGTCATGCTGGCGGTGCCAATCGGCGTGTTGGGCGCGCTGCTCGCCACCTACACGAGAGGCCTGGAAAACGACGTTTACTTTCAGGTAGGCCTTTTGACCACCATCGGGCTGTCTGCCAAGAACGCCATCCTCATCGTCGAATTCGCCAAGCGCCGCTATGATAAGGGCCGCGATCTGGTCGAGTCGACGCTCAAGGCTTGCCGGCAGCGGCTGCGGCCGATCCTGATGACGTCGATGGCGTTCATGCTGGGTGTTCTGCCGCTTGCCATCAGCACTGGCGCAGGCGTCAACAGTCGGCATGCCATCGGTACCGGGGTTCTCGGCGGGATGCTGTCGGCCACGGTGCTGGCGATCTTTTTCATTCCCTTGTTTTTTTTCGTGGTGATCCGTCTGTTCGGCCGGCGCCGCAATATCCAGGTGTCCGCCGCAGCGGTGGAGGAGGGAAGTCATGCGAATTAAATATGTACAACTCGCGGGGCTTCTAGCTCTTGCCCTGCAGGGATGCTCCCTCGCTCCGCAATATCTGCAGCCGGAGATGCCGCCGGTAGTCGCCCTGCCTGCCTCCTCGCCTGCCGGACAGCAGGCGCAGGTTGATCCCGGCTGGCGAGACTATTTCACCGAGCCGACCCTGCAGCGGCTGATCGAGCAGGCTCTCGCCAATAACCGCGACCTGCGCCAGACGGCCCTGAACGTCGAATCATTTCAGGCCCAGTACCGGATCCAGCGGGCGGCGCTGCTGCCGACGGTGAATGTCGCCGGCTCGGGGGGCAAGCAGCGGGTCTACACCGCCGGCCGCCATCTGACCGCCGAGAGCTATGCCCTCTCGGTGGGGATCACCGCCTATGAGCTGGACTTCTTCGTTCGGTTGAGAAACCTCGAAGAGGATGTGCTGCAGCAGTATCTCTCCCAGGAGGAAAACTACCGCAGTGTCCGGATAAGCCTTATCGCCGAGGTGGCGCGGGCCTATCTGACCTATTTGGCCGACCGGGAACTGCTGGCGATCACCGAGGACACCTTCCGCAACCAGGAGGAATCCTACCGGCTGGTGGAACTGCGGACCAGGGAGGGCATCGCCAACCAGCTGGCCCTGGCCCAGTCACGAACGGCGCTGGAGACCGCAAGGGCCAATCTCGCCTTGTACCGCCGCCAGATCGCCGAGGATCTCCACTTCTTAGGCTTGCTCACCGGCGGGCCTGTGCCGGATCTTTCCGCCGACACTGTGCCGCTGTCCGAACGACGACCCTTCCCGGTCTTTCTCCAGCCGATTTCCTCGGAGGTGCTGCTGCAGCGGCCGGATATCCTGGCGGCGGAGCATGCCTTGAAGGGAGCCAACGCCAACATCGGTGCGGCGCGGGCGGCCTTTTTCCCGACTATCAGCCTGACCGCCAACGCTGGACTGGCGAGCGGGGAATTGACAGATCTCTTTGACGGCAGCGCCGGGACCTGGCTCTTTTCGCCCTCCGTAACACTGCCGATTTTCACCGGGGGGAGGCTCGATGCTCAGCTCGATGTGGCGGAGATCCGGAAGGATGCGGCGATCGCCAGGTATGAAGGTGCGATCCAGGCCGCCTTCCGTGAGGCGGCGGACGTGCTGGTGGCCGAGGCCACCTACCGGGAACAGCTGGCGGCCCAGAAGGCCAACCTGCAGGCCAATCAGGAGTACTATGCCGCGGCCGACCAGCGCTACCAGGAGGGTCTCGACAGCCACCTGACCCTGCTCGATGCCCAGCGATCCCTCTATACCGCGCGGCAGGGTTATATAGGCCTGCAGCTCGCCCAACTGGTCAATCAGGCTGATATCTACAAGGTATTCGGCGGCGGTCCCGCCGAATGACGAATTGTCGACTCGGGATCGAAATCGCTATCGGACTCGGGGTCGAACCTTGCTTTTCGATCCCGATAGCGATCCCGCCATTTGGGTGTGCCTCATCACAGCTCATCCCTCTGTCCTCTGTCTTCTGACTTCTGTCTTCTGGAGTCGGGGATACTTCAGGTAGGGAATGATGATGTCGTTCTTCCTGCCGCCTGTGCCGTCATAGGTGATGGAGACGACGGGCACACCGGTGTTCTTCTCGATCATCCCCCGCATCGCCTCGGTGATGAGGGAGGCGCAGCAGAGGGCCGGGTTGGCCTGGACGAAGAGAGAGGTGTCCGGGTAGTGCTTCTTCAGGTAGTGAACCTTGAGGATATTGTCCATGGACTCCCCGGTGTTCTCGATGGAGACGTTGTACCTTGCCAGCACCTCCGCCGGGTCGTCGTCGTAGCTTTGCTGGGGGCCGAGGATACGGCCGAGGATCTTCAGGCAGCTTTTTTCCATTGCCGTCATGGCGGTGAGCATGGTCCGGCTGGTCAGGACGTCGACATACTTGCCTTCGTTGAACCACTTGCGGATGTAGCTGCCGGCGATCATCTTGGCGTATTCGCTGTAGGGGGTGGTGATCGCCTCGCCGCCGTTCGCCTCGATGAAGCGGATCAGATCCTGGTTCATCACCTCGTTGTCGCGGGAGTAGATATCGCCGAAGATTGCCACCTTGGGTCGCGGCGCGCCGCTCGTCTCGATCCATTCGAAGTGGGAGACGATCTCGTCGAGGGTCTTCTCGATGGCCCGCTTGCCGGTGAAGGCATCGGCCAGCATCTTGATGCTTTGGTTGAGCACCCGGTCGGTCTGGCCGCGCTCCACCTCGTAGGGTCTGATCTTGCAGGCGATTCGGCGCAGCATGCCGCCCAGCAGGAAGGCGAAGTAAGCGTACACCGAGGCCTTGACCGAGATATTGGTAAAGGCTATGTCGCCCTGGTGGACAGCAAGATGTTCCATGCCCTCGCCGTGCTCGAGGAGGATCTGCCGGATGTAGTTGGGATACATCCGGATATTGCAGCCGATATATGCCCGGTTGAGCCACAGCACGCACCTGGCTGGATCGAGCCGGTACTTCTTGATGTATTCGATGGCGCCTTGGGCGACGACATTTAAGGGAATGCACTGCCCGGTATTGTGGCGCAGGCTTGTCCGGATGATCTGCTCCGACTCTTCCAGGAGATGGGCATCGTAGCCCTCACGCTTCAGGGTGGCCACCAGGAGCGAGCAGGTGAGGTGGTCCCAGTTGGGAAAGAGCACCTGCCTTCCCGCCATGGACTCGAGATAGGTCTGGTTGAGGTCGGCGTAGTCGACCGGCAGGAAGACCGGCCGCTGCTGCTCCCGGTGGTTTTTGAAAGCCCGGACCGCTGCCTCGACCCGCGTTTCGTAGCCGACGCTCGAATCGTGGCCGTCAAGCGCCAGGATGAGGTACGGCTTGTTGTGGCTGTCCATGATCTTCTTGAAGTATTCCACGCCAAAGGAGTCGGGCGAACACTTGAAGGAGGTGACGTAGACGGGATATATGCCCTCCGTTCTAGCGATCGCCTCGGTGACCTCGATGATCTTCGCGGCGTACTCCCAGTGGAGCTCCTGGAGGAAGGGCCGCAGTTCCGCGACGTCCTTCGGCTCGCAGTCCACCATGTCCTGAAAGAAGGTGTCGATACCCATATTCCTGAAAATTCTGGGAATGTTGGCATTGAGCGAGGGCGAGAGCAGGGTGTAGGGTCGGCCGACGAAGACTACGCCGATTCCGTCCGGGGCAAGTGCCGCTTTCTTCGACGCAAAGCACTCCCTCAATTTGTCGCGGTAGCTCCGATCGAATTCCACCGCGCGGTCATAGGCCGCGGCCACCTCGAAGAAGTTCCACCGGCCTGGCCGGATTCCCTGCAGCATTCGGTAGAGCTGTATCTTGGTATGAAAGCTTGTGTAGAGATATTTAATCACCGGCCGCAGGACCCGTTTTTCGTCCTCCCCGGCCACTTCGGTAATGAGGCTCGGCAGGAACTGGGTGTAGTAACAGTACTGGCGTCGGGCGTCCTTTGCCTTGTTTTCCAAGTATATTGGCATGAAGAGGTAGTCGGTGCGGTCGAGCAGCCAGCGCGCATGGCCGTGCATGGCTGTCATGGGGGCGCAGAATTCCGCCTGGCTGAGCTTCTTGCCTTCCTTCAGGGCTTCACCATACCGTTCGCTGGTCAGCGTCCCGATCCCGAGGGCATCGAAGAACTTCTGCCACAGATGGAGGTCGTCGACCAGGTGGACGGCGGCGGGCAGACCGATGGTGAGGTCGCTGTCGGCCGCCTGTTTGGCAAAGCTTGCGAGCCGCTTTCTCTCCCGCAGCAGGTCGAGGGCAGCCGAATCCCGAGCCACATAGCGCTGGGTGTCGTAGTCGCGGCCGCAGAGGAAACCGTAGGCGACATTCTGGCCCTCGATATTGGCCACCGTGATCTTGCAGTGGTTGGTGCACAGCTCGCAGACTTCGCCCATGATCGGGATGCTTTTCTTGTAGAGATCGAGGCCCGCGAAGCCGGTTCCGGCACGGCGCTCGTCCCGGAGGATGAGGGCGGTACCCAGGGCCCCGGTCAGATGGCAGTACCGGGAGACATGGATCGGCTGTCTCAGGTGCTGCTCGAAGGCGGCGACCAACGCTTTATTCTTGGCAGTGGCCCCCTGGAAGAGGATGGTCTTGCCGATGTTTTTTTCGGTGGCCACCTTCATCAGGTAGTTTTCCCGGACCGAGTGGAGGGCTGCGGCCAGGACCTCGTCGATATCGTAGCCCTCGCTCAGGAAGTGATTCATGTCACGTTCCATGAAGACGGTGCAGCGGTCGCTGATCATCGGCGCCCTAAGGTTCTCCACCCGGCCCGAGTACTCCTCCACGGGACAGCCGAATTTGGCCGCCTGTTCCTCGATGAAGGAGCCGGTGCCTGCGGCGCAGACATTGTTCATGGTGGAAAAGGTTACCCGGCCGTCCTTCATGGTGGTGAACTTGGCGTCCTGGCCGCCGATTTCGATGATCGTGTCGACCTCCGGCACCAGTTGCCGGGCGGCGCGGGCGTGGGCAGTGATCTCGTCGACGATGCCGTCTGCGCCGATGATTTTGCCGATGAACTTGCGGCCGGAGCCGGTGGTGCCGCTCTGGAGGATGGCGAATGTGACGCCGTGGCGCTGCTGCAGTTCGTCGATGGCGAAGAAAATATTCTGGACCGCCATGAGCGGCCGTCCCGCGGTGCGGGTGTAGAAACCGGCGATTACCTCTGCCTCCTCATTCGTGAGAACTGCCTTGGTGCTGGTCGAGCCGATGTCGATGCCGAGATAGGCGGCAAACTTCTCGCCCCGGGGAAGGGGGAGGTAGAGGTCGACTTCAACGTCCATGCCTTTGGTTTGCTGGGTGGCTCGGGCGGTACGGTAATGGGTGTGGCCGGTGAAATCCGGATAGGTGGAGAGCTGCAGGCTGAGCGGTGGATAATGGTACTGCCTGGCGGACCGACCACCGGTCCTGAGCAATTGATCCACCCTTTC
The DNA here is from genome assembly GCA_023412495.1 of Pseudomonadota bacterium. Next base: position 1,502 of record JAEYNP010000119.1, on the reverse strand, counting down.
AAGGGGCTGCGCTGCCGATTCCTTGCCGCCCTCAAGTTCCTCCAGCAACAGCAGGCAGGCGCCGATCGCCCCGTAGAGATGTCCGTCTCCGGGCCTGATCGGCGTTATGCCGGTCAGCTCTGTGAGATGGTTGGCCACAGCCTGGTTTTTGGCGACGCCTCCGCAGAAGACGGTCTTCCCCTGTGGCGGCTTCTTGCCGGCAAAGAGAGTCTCCACGATATTGCTGGCCAGTCCCCGGCAGAGGCCGTCGCTGATCTCGTCCAACTGATACCCTTCCTGTTGGGCGTGAATGAGATCCGTCTTGGCGAAGACGGCGCAGCGTGAGGCGATCTGCGGGCATTCCCCGGTGCAGCTGCAGGCGATCCTGCTGAGTTCCTCGATGCCGTCCAGTTTCAGCCGGCCTGCCTGCTGATCGAGGAAGCTGCCGGTGCCCGCCGCACATGAGGTATTAGTGGTCGAGCCCAGATAGTGGCCAATGGCATCGAAGGTGGAGAAGCTGAATTTCTCCCCGCCCACCACCAGCAGGCCACGCAGATCGGGATGGTATTGTTTCGCGGCAGTGATTGCCGCCATGAGATTATTGAATCGGTGTTCCGCCAGGATCGAAGAGGGGGTTGAAACGGTCGCCGCGATATGACCGATCCTGCTCAGATCCCGGCCTTCGAGCAATTCCTTCAATCTCCCTGCCACATCTCCTTTATGGAAGCCGTAGCCTGAAAAAAGAACCTGCCGGTTGGAATCCAATACTGCGACACCCACGGCTGCCGAACCTGCATCAATACCCAAAACAGCAGAGTAAGAAGTCATGCTCCTGTTTCCTCCATTGTGTTGTTTTTGCAACGAGTTACAGCTTTTCTCGAATTTCTTCCCAGAACTGCAGAACCCCCTGTTTCCAGCCGCTGAGGTAACTGAGGGCGTAGGTGTCGCTATACGTACTGCTTTGTTGAAGACGGGTCAGAGTAGGATTGGAAGCAAAATAGTGGCCGAGAACCGGGTCTTTTGCACTCTTCTCGAGACCGGTCCAGTGCAGGGCGTACTGCAGGTCGTCGTAATGGGCCGTCTTGGCCCAGAGAATCCCATCAGTTTTTCCCTCTTCCAGGGAATTTCGCTCCGACTGCATCTTTTCGCGGCGAAGCCTCTCGACAATTTGCCCAAGATCGAGGTCTTCCCTAATCCGTTTCTGGAATTCCTCTTTCCTCTGGATGGCATCCACGACGGCATCCTGGAACATTTTGGAGAGATTGAAGGATTCCCGCCACTTCTCCAGTTTCTCGTGGAGCATGTCGGGGATGCTTATCGTTACTTTTTTGGCCATGGCGCCTTCCTCCTCTATAATACGTATCTTTATTTCGATACGTACTGGAAAATCTTGTAAGTGTCAAGGAGCGGCCTTCTATCCGCAAAAGATAAAAAGAAGGGATCAGTCGAAAGATGCAGGCATTGGAGAAGAATAGAAAAGGGGCGGGTTTAGGCGGCTGAAAACCGCCCGCAAAAAGAATCGA
>JAEYNP010000109.1 GCA_023412495.1 Pseudomonadota bacterium | reverse complement strand
GACAGGTAGTTTTAGCATTGGTTCTGTTGAAGCATGTATTAAAGGCGGACAATTTGTAGGTACAGATCAATTTGTTTGCGGACCTGTATGTGACGGCGGCGATGACGACGACGATGACGACGATGATGACGACGATGACGACGATGACGACGACGATGACGATGATGACGATGATGACGATGATGACGATGATCTTCCGCACGGTATTTCTTATGTGGCCTTCAAGCTCGACAACGGCGATGTCATCAAGGTGCAGGGCATAGGCGGTGACATAAAAGATCCAGGCTATGCCGGTTATCTTGGTGAGGCTGTGGAAGAAAAGCTCGGTGTCGAAGTGACTGACACGATTACCAAGGCCGGACCAAACCATTATGATGAAAATGGCGATTCCACGACGACTGATGGCTGGCCGACTAATCATAGTGGCAATGTCGGTGGTTCCGGGGTGACGGAATACACCCCTGACTACTTCGACCTGGAGAGTGATGCCGGTTCCAAGGTTGCAAAAATGGAAACCATCGGATTGGAAGATGACGATGACGACGATGACGACGACCTTGTTAAGCTGGAAGCTGACGACGATGACGATGACGCCGGCGATGACGATGCTGTTGACGAAGTGGATATAGACAATGATGAAGACGTTGACGAAGTTAATGCCGACGGCGATGACGATGATGACAGCGTTGAAGCTGATGCCGGAGACGATGATGACGATAGTGTTGTCGAAGCAGATGACGATGATGACGACAATGATGCCGACGACGAAGCCGACGGCGATGACGATGATGACGGCGTTGAAGCTGATGCCGGAGACGATGATGACGATAGCGTTGTCGAAGCAGATGGCGATGATGACGACAATCAAGCCGACGATGCCGATGACGACGGCGATGATGCCGACGATGATGATGAAGGCGGTGATGAAGGCGGTGATGAAGGAGGTGATGAAGGAGGAGGTTCGGACAGTCTCAGCCTCGACACATTGGTTGACGACGGCCCGCCTGCGGACATTTAGTCAATCAATGTTTGCTCTAACCTCCACCAGGGGGGCGGTACCTTTGCGAATTCTTTCTCCAGAAGCAGGAATGGATTCCTAAGGTATTGATCCAACGGGGAAGCCTGGGTGAACCTTTACGTTCATCCAGGCTTTTTTAGCGCCGGCATCGGTTGGGCGGTATTTGGTACTTCCTGGTGATCCGGGGCCAATGCGGCAGCAACTTGGCAAATATCCAGGTATATGGAATGAGTCGTTTTAATAATGCGCCAAGGCCTGGCGCAGCCGTTTTTTCACAAGGGGGCCCAGCAGGCAGAGAATCACATTGCAGGGAGGAACGAAAATGGCCGCGAAGAAATTATACGATGTGGCAATACCGCTTGGGACTTACGAGGACCGCGATGGCAAGGAAAAAACCCGCTGGCAGAATGTCGGCGCCATTCTGGAAGGGGAAAAAGGACCTTACCTCCTGCTCGACAGATGGTTCAATCCAGGGGGAATGCCCAATCCCGAAAATCGAACCAGCGTCATCTTGACCCTCATTGAACCAAAGAAATGAAAGCGTCGGACGGTCAGATGAATTCTCGTGAGATTGCATATTCCGGGGCGGTATGCCTGATGAACCTGATAAGGGAGGACGGAAGTTTCAGGTACCGGTACGATTCCACAACAGGCGATTTGCTAAACGGTTACAACGTCCTCCGCCACGCCGGAACCATCTGGTCGATGCTCGGCGTGTACCGGGAGGTCGGCGATGCGACCATCCTGGAAGGGGCCAAACGGGCCACCCACTACCTGCTCGATTCCTACCTGCGATTTTTTCGCAGTTACAACAATGCCTGCATATGCGAAGACAACAAGATCAAGCTGGGGGGCAATTCCCTGGCCACGCTGGCCCTGATGTCGCTCTATGAACTCACCCGGGAGCCTTTCCTGCTGGCCGTTGCAGAGCAGTTGACCCATTTCGTCATTGCCCAGCGCGCGGAGAAAGGGATGCTCGTTCACAAGAGATACTTTGCTTCCGGGAAAATCTCCGACTTCACCTCGATGTATTACACCGGGGAGGCGCTGTTGTCCCTGCTTCATGTCTATCGCTTGACCGGTCGAGATGATCTGCTCGATCTGGTGCTCGAGATAGAGGATGAACTCGCGGCCGGGGACTACGGCGTCGCGGAGCAGTCGCACTGGATGCTGTACGCACTCGAGCTTCTGTCGATTTTTCAGCAGGGACCTCGACACTATCAACATGCAGCCAAAATAGCCAACCACATCCTCGACAACCCGGATTATCTCGCCTGGGAAAGGAGCACGCCGATAGCCTGCCGGTCCGAAGGCCTGCTGGCCTTTCTGCGCATGAAACGGCCGATTGGTGTTGATGACATCGTGCTACGCGAAAAATGCGTCGAACAGATTCGGTATAATCTCACGAGACAGTTGGACTTTCGATTGCCAGACGGGGCATTTCTGCGGGGGGGGCATGATCGGCGCAAGGACGAGGTTCGAATCGATTATATCCAGCACAATATTTCTTCCTTTCTAGGTTATGCTCAATTGGCTGCTGCCTGAAAAATTGATTTTTCCTCATTCGCTCTGGAGGAATCTCTTTGCTGGAAACCGGATGAGTGTATGAGTTTCAATGGATAAAAGAGAATCGTCAAACCATGCAAGCATGGCACATCACAAAGAGGTGCTGTGGCATGCAAGGGATTTACAGTCGATCATCGGCGGCAAATGGGCAGGGCATGTTTCCGGCGATCTGCCGATTACCGGAGTCAATTACTATACCAGCCAAATAGAACCCGGCGATCTGGTATTCACTACCGATCCTCGGACCTGGCGATCGTCTGCGTATAAAGACACCAACGAAAATATCGTCAGATTTTTTCGAGAGAAACGGGCGAGCGTTGTAGTCGCCGGCCGATTGCCGGCAAATTATCAATGCGATCAACCGGTGCTGCTCGTTGAGGATACTCGGCAGGCTCTTGACGATTTGGGACGGGCGGGACGAGAAAGGATACGAGGCACGGTGGTTGCCGTTACAGGGAGTGCGGGAAAAACAACGACGAAAGAAATAACCAGATTTCTCCTCAGTCAACAGGATACTACCAAAGGGAGCAGGAAAAATTACAACCATGGCCCGGGAGTATCACTGATGCTGGCAGAGACGCCACCCGGAATTCGTTATGGTGTATACGAGTTTTCCGTGGATCTGCCTAACGTTACGGCCAGAAAGGCCGATATTGTCAAACCCGATGTGGTGGTCATTACCTCCATTCATCCGGATCACCTGCTGTTTTACGGGTCTCTGGAAAAACTGACGGATCAGAAATGCCTGCTTTTCAGGTCGATGCCACCTGGAGGGGTGGCGGTACTCAATCGTGACAGTGCACTGTTTGGTCGGCAGTTCCTTAATGCTCAGGAGGCAGGGGTTGATCGGGTCATCACCTTTGGCGTCCATGAAAGTGCCGACATGCGAGCGGTCGATTATTCCCTGCAGGAACGATCAAGTGTGGCTACGGTGAGGTTTGGCGGTGATGAGACGATAATCTATGTGAATCAACCCGGTCTGCATATTCTCATGGATTCTCTTGGTGCCCTGGCCACCGTCCATGCTGCCGGCGGAGACTGGCTGAGGGCCGCCGATGATATCGAAAGGGCACCTGTGCTGGGGCGCCGAAACGAACAGTACGAGATAGCGGTTGCGGACGGGACGATTACCCTCATCGATGATACCTTCAGTGCGAACCCGGCATCGATGCAGGCGGGATTGGGCATACTGGGGCTGTGCCGACCCTCATTCGGCGGTCGGCGAATCGCGGTTATGGGGGAGATAAAGGAGCTTGGAGATGCTTCAAGGCAACTCCATGCGTCGCTGGCGCCAGATGTAGTGAACGCCGGAGTTGACATGCTGTTTACCATAGGCCGGGATTTTGCGTCCATTTGGCGGGATCTTCCCGGAAGGATTCTGGGCGGGCACAGCGAAGATCCTGAGCAGATTGCAAAAGCGGTGGTGAAAGAGATGCGGGGAGGGGATATCGTCTGGGTGAAAGGATCGAGACGTTCCTCCGCCAATCTGGAAAAGATACTCTCTGCAATACTTGCCGCCGGAGAAACGACAAAAAAAAGTCTGCCGAGAGAACATGGCAAGGGCAGCGGTGACAGGAGTTTGGTGTCTGCGGCGAATAGATTGCACAAAAGCGGCCGCGACCGCGAGGCGCTTGAAATACTTTTCGTCGGCGACACATCGTTTGGTGAAAACTATCAGGAACAATATGAAAGGAGCGGCGATACCAATATTCTGAAGGAGAGGGGATATGACGCCTCGTTGGAAAAAGTCCACGATATGCTCCTGAAAGCCGATCTCGTCATCGCCAACCTTGAGACACCGCTTACGGATTTGCCTTCTTCACCGTTAGCCGGCAAAAAGACATGGGTTCATCGAGGTGACGCTGCGATGACCCCGTATCACCTCTTGAAGAACAATATAAGCGTGGTCGGGCTTGCCAATAATCACATGTTTGACTATGGCATCGAGGGGTTCCTGCAGACACTGGAGAGTCTTCGGAAGGCGGGCCTGTCATTTTGCGGGGGCGGCGAGAATGTCGCAGAAGCCGGGAAGCCATTCATTTGGCAAGGCCGGCTGACCGACCGGACATTTACCCTGGCGGTTATCTCTGTCTATGCCGGCCCGTCCCAAAAGAGTGATACTTACGGCGTGTACGCTTCGGATGTGAAGCCCGGCCTCAATGCAATCGTTTTTCAACGGTTGCGCAAAGAAATACGACGAGTCAAAGAACAATTTCCCGATGTATATGTCGTCCTCTTTCCCCATTGGGGGCCGAATTATCAATGGCGCAGCGAGCGTCAGGCTGAGCTTGCGACCCGCATGCTGGAGGCCGGGGCCGATCTGGTTCTCGGCCATGGCTCACATATGATGCAGGAGATCGAGTGGCATGGGGACCGACTGGTCGCTTATAGTATCGGCAATTTTGTGTTCAATTCGAAGGGACGGTATGAAAAGCTGGGTGCACCGCCGTACAGTTTTATGGCCAAGCTCCGTGTTGAAGTCCATTCCGGGAGATTCCGAAAGATGCTGCGATTCTACCCGATAGTCACCGATAACAGGAAAACGGACTATCAACCCCGGTTTGTGGCGGAAAGTGAGTGTGCTGAAGTGATCTCGTTGCTGCGCAGCCGGAATTCGGCCACAGGCGATATTCCGGACGCCGAATGGACCCAAGAAGCGAGTGGGAAGGAAAGAAGATACTTTATTCAGTTGCTGCTCGATCCGGAGGAGTGATTTAGGGGCGGCTGCGAAATTACTGAGACATTCATTCCATTTCGTTACGGCCCCTTATGCCGTCCTGCGAAGGATATGTTCACCTTATTCTTTTACAACGGCTTAGGACGACGACACAATAACCCTGTACATTCCATGCCTGATCCGTGGGCGGAGCGATTCCTTGGCAAATTCAAGACCAGGAGTGGAAGCGCCAGCGTAATTCACCAGATCATAGTCATCGAGTCTGAGCATCAACTGATAAAAAAGGAATCTGTTAAGACCAAAATAGGAATGATCCGAATATGTTATAAAGAGATTAGCCAGACCTTGCCGTATTTCACCGGCGAATCCGACGGAGCGAATTCGTCCGGCGATGAGTACGACCAGGCCGAATACATCTCTTTTCCCGAAAAGAGTACTGTTGCGGACGCAGCGTCTGGCAAAACCTCGAGCTGAGACTTGCCCTGGGTATTTATCCTGCTGCATGACCGCCCATTCATCCATAAGGGTAATGCACTCTTTTTTATCTTCCTCTGTAAACTCCCTGACTTCTACATCGTTTCTTGCCGTTATCCTCTTGATATCCTGCCGCAACTTTTGGTTTTTCGGTCCGGCAAGAGAATGGTAGGACCGAGGGGAGTAGACGTACTCCTTTTCCAGAGGGAAGCTTTGCAGGGAATCTCCGAAATAGGCGAGGTTTTCGAGATCCTGTTCGTCAACTCTGCAGATCTCGGCTCTTTTTTGACGGTTAAACGTCCTGATTCTCTCCAGGCAGCGATTGAGGACCACTTCATTCATCGGCATGGGAAGAAAGTATAACTGGAGTTTGACCGTTCCGTTGACTCGGTTCACCTTACGAAAAATGCAGACTGTCCCCAGTTCTTCACCAATGAGCAAATCCCCGTAACGAAAATGGAGGTAAGGGAAATACTGATGCCAGCCGAGCCTGCCCGCCTGATCGAGTGCGTTTTTATACAGCTGCAGATCACTCAATTCAAGTGACCTGAGGCCTTGCAACGCTGACAAATCCTGATCCGTATATCCTCCGGGTTACAGGACGATATCCTGCAGTATCATGCCGCCGGGAACATTGATCGATACGGTTCTGCTTTCCACGACGAAACGAAGAGGTACAAGCCCCATATCCTCGTTCCAGAGAAAATCGAGGTCACCTCTTTTTTTTCGCGGCGGCAGACGCTGGAAGGCATGAAGCTTCTTTGACATATCGCTGCCGCCGAACGCAAAAATGAGAACGGATGGCTGGGGAGGGTGGCCGGTTGCGGCCGAGTGGATCTGTTTGAGAGGCCTGTCGAGAATTTTTATGAGTTGAACAGATCCAATTCTGGCCAGGACGGGCTTCATGCCGATACTTGCCTTGAACATCTGCAGGCCGATGGTTGTATCGACACCATAGAAATTGATATCGGTACCGTAGCTCAGCCATTTCAATCCACGGGAAAGGGCGAACAGCCGAGACTCTTCCATGCCGCGAATGGCAAGCTCATATTTTGCCCGGGCCTTTTTCTCGAAGGCCGCAGCTCGGATGGTCAGACAGCTTTCAGAAGGTGAGAGGGACCAGAGCGAGCCCCCGATAAGACTACCATCATTTTCGTACATAAAAATGCGGTAGAAATCCGAGACCTCTCCTGACGGCATCAGCGTCAGTTTTTTCGACAGGGCCGAAGGTTTGGGCCAGTACCTGATTCCCCCCGGTTTATTCACTATTTCCGGAAGATAGAGTGTATCATGCCAGAGTGCGTAGTCGTTGGCGGTCAAGGCACGTATCTCAATCCGGACATCACAGTCCTGGCTTGCAGCTTTCCTGAGTTTTTTTCGAAGCTTATAGCGGTCATGGTTTGATCCGAGAGCATCGATCCATGCCTCGGCCGATGCATGAGCCGGCATTACCCACCGAATCCACTCGGGGGCCAGCGCAAACTCCGGGTACTGAAAGATCTGATGCGTCAGAGGATCTTTGATGGCCACAGCGAAAAAACCTGCTCTTACTAGGCCAGCCTCCATATCGGATGAATAGGCTTCATTCTCGAAGACCGCTGTCGTCGTTTGCGTCCCTTTTCTTACCTCCATGTGCAGTACCTACTCTTGGTGAGAGGGGAAGGCTTGGTCAAATGGTGTCCCATCGCTCCTTGTTCCCGGTGAAAACCGTGTCCCCGGTTGAATTATGCCATGGGGATGAAACGGTCCCCCGGCTTCAGGCCGGCGAGTCAGTGATTGGTTGATGTTGATTGCCGGGGATATATGTCCTTCCGCACACGCCCCGCCCGCACAGTCGCCCCAGGAAAGTCGCGTATGAGTTGTGCCGAAGGCATCAGACAGGACCAGAACATCGCCGTTGTTGTTGAGGTTCAGCTCCCCCGAGGCCACCGCCGTTTGTATCTCGGCCCCCCCGAAATTTCCGGTAGGCACCCCGCCGCCGAATACGACCAGCGCTTTCCCGGCAGGCAGCAGACTTCCCAGGGGAAAACGGTGGCGAGATGGGTTCGCAGCATCGCCGAGATGCCAGTCGCTCAGGCAGATATCCTGTCGGGAAGTATTGACCAGTTCGACGAATTCATCTTCCTGCGGATGGCGCAGACCGTCCCTGTTGGCATCACCGGACGATCCCCCGGCAGGATCGCCGTAAATTTCGTTGATGACCAGCCCGGCAGCCGATGCACTTGGGGTCGTGACGCAGGGATTTTCATCGGCGGGATGAAACAGGAACCATGCCGCAGAAGGTCCTGCTTTTCGGGCATTATGCCCGACCCCCGGAACTACTGCGTGGCGCCACCCAAAAGGTGTTTGAAGTCTATGCGCCTCCTGTTCCCCCATCCGGTAGTACAACTCCGCACGTTCGCGTCTGTTGCTTCCCTGAAAATTCGCCTCTCTTGAGTCACGGATACTTTTTGACTCTTTGCCGGTCTCCGTGTCCAACTCTCCTGCCAGTATCACCAGAGGCGCCTGTAGGAGACGACGGATATCGTTTTCGCCAAGAGGTGTTCCCTGCAGGCCGTACGGCATAAAGAAATTGGCGTCGGAACCGTTACCGAAAGACGGCAGGGTATAAAAACCGGCATTTACCGCCACGGCGACGGCAACCCTTGCGTCCGGGCGAAAAGTCATCAGGCGATGAACGAATTGGCCTCCGGCACTGTGCCCCCAGATGCGGTATGTGCACTCGCTGCTGTGTAATTCCTGCCTGATTGCCTCAAAGAGATGCTCAATTTCACTGTAAAGGTAATCGTCTCGATTTTTCCATTGGGAAGTGATGTAGGTGCTGGTATAGAGCGGTGTATTTCTTCCCACGGCGAGGGTGTAGCGATCCGAACCCGGTCCGTAGACAGCTTCGGGGAATTCCGGTGCTATTGCCAGTGCGGCATGTTGTTCGGCAATCGGTCGAAACCTGTTCAGATAGTCGATGGCGTTTCTTGCGGCACCGTGCATAATAAAGACAATCGGATCGCTTTGACTTGAAAAAGCGGTTGCGCGGTAGGTGTAGGCGGTGAGCGTATGCCCGTCCCTGGCTTGAAAGCGAATGAGCGAAGCACCCGTGCCGGAGGGGTTCCCGCTTGTGAAAAGCCCCGAAGAGTCGATAAGCGGGGAGGGAAAGGGATCGGCTTTACACGAGTCTGTTGCTGTCTCGGAGTTTGTCTCGACCGCAGTTGAAGGGGAACTGATGAGGAGTGCTACAAGGAGCAGGGCAAACTTTTGCATCGACACTCCTCATCTTCCGTGCTTCAAAGCTTTTCTCGGGCACCAAGCAACCCGAGCCCTATTCGCAGTCCGGCAATCCGCTCTTCTTTCAGTTCATAACCAAAACCACCATAATGGAGGCGGAGAAGCTTGGCCTGTCGAACAGCAGTTTGAATGACCAGGAGATCCGTCAGAAAATCCTCTTCAGTCGGGGTGAGGGGCCGGATGCTCTGGTAGCCCTGCCTGAAGAAAATGAGGTGATCCATGACAAAGGCCCCCTTCTGCGCGGCAAATTCCACCATGCCGTTGGTCAGATCGATCAGGGCGGGACCGTAACCGACGCTCTGGAAATCTATCAGCCTACACGTGTGTTCATCAAAGAGGTAGTTGATAACGGAGAGGTCGCCATGGCAGTGGGTCGGGTACTCCTTCAAGGCGTGGAGACGTTTGCTGTAATAGGGGATGTCGAGCGCCATGTCGGTGCCGATTATACCTCCCTTGCGGTGATATTCTTTCCACACCTCAAGCCAATGCAAGAGCAGCGGCTTATTGCCGTAGGTTTCGGCGAACGGGGTCGTGTAGTGCTGGGCCGCTACATGGAATCTGGCAAGCAGCGAACCGGCCTTGAAAATCTGATCAGGTTTGGGAGCCGCGACATATTTGCCCGGGGAGAAGGAAAAAAGCACTGCCTGTTCGTTGCCCATCTCACTGAGATACTCTCCTTTTTTGTTCTTGACAGGCAAGGCGATTTCCAGGCAGGAATCCTTGAGAAAGTCGAGCAGGGCGATCTCGTAGGAGATCTTTTCCCTGTTTTTTGCGGTGAGATACTTTGAATCGTAGATTTTCAGGACGAAGTCCTCGGGTGCCGCCTGTACATGGTAGACCTTGTTGAAGGAGGCCACACCGAATTTTTCGGTGTCGCGGACGGCAAGGCCGTAATTCCGGCTGACCCAGTCCCCGACCTTGTCACGGGCGAAGATGCATCGGGCGTTGATTTCCTTGAACCATGCATCCTTTTTGGCCTTGTCCCCGGTCGCCGGGTGAAATACGTATCCTTCCACGAGATGGTCGAAAAAGCGGATTCCCGGATACTGCTTCGCGTAGTCGGAGGACATGCCGTGGCCGATATCGCCGAAGTGATAGTAATCGCAGCCGGCGCGCGGCCAGAAAAATTTCTTTTCCCACTGTTCGGGGAGGGGGCCCTCGTAGTCGGGGTCGAGTTCGATATAGATGTCGAAATCCGAGTTGATCTTCGCCCAGTCGAAATGGACGAAGGGCACCTTGTACCTGCCGGAGCGGCGGTTTTTCGACGAGCCGAGGAGGTAGATCCTGCGGACGCAGTCATGCGAGGCGAGCCTCTGCATGACGAATTCGAAAAAGGCGTCTTCGATCTCGTCATGTTTTTCCCGGGAGAAGGTCTCCTTCTCAGGTTTGATGAAGAAGAGCTTGAGCCGGCCCAAGAGCTTGTTGAAGTCGTCCAATTCCTGCAAGGGATCGGGAAAGTCCCGGCCCTCCACCCCGCCGAAAAAGTCTACGGCCGGGTTGAGGGTTTCCCCGTTGATCAGCATATCCTGCAGGCGAAAAGGGGCTATTGTGCCCTGTGCGGCCATCTTCAGCAGCGAAATGATTTTCAGTTTCAGCCGGTTGAGGCCAAGAGCGTCGAGTTCTCCGCCATGTCTGGCCAGAAAGGCGGGCAGGGTCAGGGCGGCTGCCGTGCCGGGGCCGGCAAATCCCCGGGAAGAATATCCCGGGGGAACGAGAATGACCGTTGAGCCCGGTTTGCAGTATTCGGTCCCGGCCTCCGTCGTACCGCCCTGGGTGTAGCCGATCGCCTTGAGCACCTGGCCGGTCTTGTTTTTATAGATGCCGTCCACCTCGATGACGATTTCCTCATGCCCATCTGTCGTGAAGCGGGATACGAGCCGGGTGTGCAGTTCGTTCTGGTCGAGCAGCCGCACCGGGTCCCTGACGAGCTCACCCTGTTCGAGGAGCGGCGCTATCGGCGCGATGGCCTTGACGAAATGGCTGAACGACTCCTTGGACAGCAGGATCTTGTAATTTCTGATATGCAGATGGTAGCCGTCCTTGGTCTCTTCGACCGCGAGCTGCCGCTCGTGGTATTTCACCGGATGGGTCAGCTTTTTTTCCTTGTCCCAAAAGGTCTTGAGCGTTCCCGCCTCGTTGGTGTTGGCCAGGACGCCGTCCTCGTACCCCGCCTCGATTTCGCCCTGCACCTCGCGGGAGTAGCGAAGGAACTGTTCGGCCAGTTCCTGGAATTCGCCGACGGAGAGTTCGATCCTCAGGTCCCGGTAGTGAAAATGGATGTTTTCCCCCATGTCGAGGAAAAACATATTGTATCCCTGTCGGCCCAGGCCGTCCGACTTGTGGAAGAGATAGGTGGTAATGCCCATGGTCAACCGATCGTCGGGGAGGCTTGTTTTCCCGCGAGCAGGCCCTTGACATGCAGCGCGAGCTGCAGCCGACTGACGGTTTTGGTTTTCTTGAAAATAGAGCCAATGTGCGCCTTGACGGTTCTCTCGGTGATGTCGAGCTCGGCCGCGATCTCCAGGTTGGACCGGCCCTTGCTCACAAGGAGGGCGACCTCCCATTCCCGCTCCGAGAGATTGTGATCGGGCGGGGAATCGGTATTTTCCGCAAGCAGCGAACGGGTGGTGCCGCTGATGATCTTTTGCATGAGTTTCTGGCCCACCCACACCCTGCCCGAAAGAGCGACCCGGACGGCCTCCCGGAGGCGGGCGGGAGACATGTAGGTGTTGGCATACCCGAAGGCGCCCATTTTCAGCAGGGTGTAGGCTTCGTTATCCTCGGGAAGATCCGAGAAGACCAGGACGCGCTGGTTCTTGAGGCCGGCGAAAAATTCCAGCGCCACCATGGAACGGTGGAGAAGGACCAGGACCACGGGCTCCCTGCCGAGCGCGGACTGGACTTCCGCTCCGGAGGAAGCCTCGATGATCCGGTAGTCTTCCCCGAGGATCTGCTTCCATCGTTCTCTTGTGGATTTGACTGCACTGCCAATCAAGATCGTCATAATATCACCTTTCACGAAGGGCCATGCTTTGGGCACGGAGGATCGGTTTCATCAGATAGGTTAGTACGCGTTTCTTGCCCGTGAGGATATCCACGGTCGTCACCATCCCCGGGATGATCGGCAGGGGATCCTTCTCCGTTCCCAGGTAATTTCTGTTCGTGCGGACATTGACCAGATAGAAGCTGTTGCCCTGCTCGTCGACGATGCTGTCGGCGCTGATATGTTCGACCTGGGCCTGCAGGCCGCCGTAAATAGTGAAGTCATAGGCGGTGAACTTGACCGTGGCCCTCAGTTGGGGGCTGAGGAAAGCGATATCCGAGGGTTTGATCTTGGCCTCCACCAGCAGGGTGTCTTCGAGCGGTACTATTTCGATCAGGTTCATCCCCGGCTGGATGACCCCGCCGACGGTGTTGATGAATATCTGGTTGATGATGCCCCGAACCGGTGAACGTACCGCCGTCCGCTGGAGGCGGTCTTCCAGGGTGATGGAGGTGGCCGAGAGTCCTTCAAGCTTCGAGAATGCCTCATTCAACTCGCTCTTTGCGGCGTTGGCGAACTTGAGCCTGGCCTCGACAATGGCCCTCTTTGCCTCCTCCAGCTTTGATCGAGCCCGGGGCAGGGCCAGCCTTTCCACCGTCAACTGCCCCTGCATCTCGCTGTCCTGCCGTTGCAGGCGCAAAAATTCCACCTCGGAAACCGCCCCCGACTTGACCAGCGGCCTGGTGAGATCGATCTCGGTTTTCAGCAGCTTGTGGGTGCGTGCCAGTTCCTCGATTTTCGCCTGCAGCTCGGAGATCTCCTGCTCGCGCTGTTTTCTCTGTTCCTCGAGGACTCCCAGCGTTTCTTCGAGCTCCTTCTTCCGCGATTCGAACAGCCCCTGTTCCCGTTTGCCGACCTCGGGGTTTTCCTTCAGGACATCCTCCGGGATTTCGAAAGGCGTGTTGTGGGTCTCGGCGCGAAGCCGGGAGACTTTGGCCTTCAGAGCGAGATAATTGAAACGGGTCTCCTGGTACGGTCCCGAGAAGCGTTTTTCGTCGATGCGCAGCAGCAGCTGATCCTTTTCCACCACATCTCCCACGTTCACCAGGATTTCCGAGAGAATGCCTCCTTCGAGGTTTTGGACCACCTGCAACTGGCGGGACGGAACCACCTTGCCGTTGCCCCTGGTCACTTCTTCCACCTCGGAAATATAGGCCCAGGCTATGGCGCAGCAGAACAGCAGAAGGGTAATCCAGAGAATGATGCTGCCGCCACGGGGCGATTGGGCCAGGAGGGAAACACGGATATCGGATGCCAGATCCATGTCGGCCGCCGGCATGCGGCGGAATATCTCCGTTTTCAGGATGCTCTTCTTCTTTTTCGCGAGCGAACTGGCAGGAATCCCCTGCTTTTTCAGGCGATCGGTAATGCCGGCGGGAGCAGTGTCTTTCATATCGTCAGGTGACCGTTTTTGAGAGCTTCCATGATCCTTTGCCTGGTGCCGTCGGCGACGATGGTCTCGTTGCTGATGACGACGATTCTGTCGACGATGTCCAGGAGCGAGGTCCGGTGGGTTATGATAATCGTCGTCTTGTCGGGAATGGTTTTCAGGAGGTTGTTCTTAATGAGCGTTTCGCTCCTGTTGTCCATCGAACTGGTCGGCTCGTCCATGATCAGCACCGGAGGATCCAGAAGTATGGCCCGGGCGATCGCGATGTTCTGCCTCTGCCCGCCGGAGAGGTTGCGTCCCAGTTCTTCGACCGGCATGTCGAAGCCCATCGGGTGTTTCTCGACGAACCGGCTCACCCCGGAGATCCGGGCGGCGCGGAGCACCGCCGAGTCGTCCACGTCATTGGTGCCGAGGACGATGTTGTCCCTGACAGTGCCCCGAAAAAGGACCACATCCTGGGGGACATAACCGATAAAGTGGCGGAGGTCCGCCGGGTCTATCTGCCTTATGTCGGTGCCGTCCATCGCCACCATTCCGAGAGTGGGCTGGTAGAGCCCGAGAAGGAGCTTGCCCAGGGTGGTCTTGCCTGAGCCGATCGGGCCGATTATGCCGACTTTTTCACCGGGTTTGATGTGCAGGTTGATGGACCTCAGAACCTCGGAGGTCTGATCGGGGTAGCTGAACGACAGGTTATGCAGGGAGAGGTCCCCCCGGCAATTCACCCGATGGAGGAACACCCTGTCGGATGGACGCTCGGAAGGTAAGTCCATAATTCTGTTAAGTGTCTTCAGGGAGTTCCTGGCCTGGTGAAATCGGGTCATCAGGCCGACCACCTGGGTCATCGGCGCAGTGGCGCGCCGGGTGAGGAGGACGCAGGCGATCAGGCCGCCTCCGGTCATCTGGCCGTTGGCTATGATGTATATCCCCTGAATCATTACGACGACCACCGCCATGTTCTGTAGGAAGAGAGCGATATGGGAGACCGATGAGGAAAGAAAACGGGTGCGGGCGCTCCAATCGGCAATGTAGCTTACCGCCTCTTCCCAGGCCCTCTGGATATTGCTTTCCGCGCCCATGGTCTTGACGGTTTCCATGCCGGAGAGCCCTTCCACCAGAATAGCGTTCTTCTGGGCATCCGCCTGAAAGGTTTTTGCCACGGATTTTTTCAAGGGTATCTGAACGGCGAAGGCATACCCGAGAATCAGGATGATGCAGGCCAGTACGGTCCATAGGATATTTCCGCCGATGTACCAGACAGCAAAAAGAGCCAGGGCGGAGAACGGTAAGTCGACCAGCGCGGTGATGGAAAAGGAGGTGATGAAATCTCGTATGCTTTCAAATTGCTGGAGTTTCTTGGTGAACGACCCTATGGATTTGGGCCGCGCCTCCATGCGCAGGCCGAAGACTTTCTCGAAAAGAATGGAAGACAGTATCAGGTTCGATTTTTTCCCTGCAGTGTCGATGAAATACCCGCGCAGACCGCGCAGAACCAGTTCGAAGCCGTAAATGACCGTGATTCCGCTCGCCAGAACCCAGAGGGTTTCGAATGCGGCGTTGGGGATGATCCTGTCGTAGGCGTTTATAATGAAAATCGGCGTAGCCAGCCCGAAAACGTTGATGAGGAAAGAGGCGACGATGACGTCGCGGTAGATGCGCCAGGAGGAAAAGATCGTTCCCCAGAACCAGTTTTTCGACCGGTCGCTGGGATGGGTCATTCTTTTGCTTTCGGTCCGGTACTTGGGCTTGATGAAAATGGCATAGCCCGAGTACTCCTTTTCCAGTGCCTCTATGGCGATGCGGGCTGTTCCTTCGCTTTCCGGCCAAATCACCTGCAGGCTGCCTCCTTCGTGGTCGGCCTCCACGGCAACGCAGGCACGGCGATCCTTGAGCAGGAGTATGGCGGGCAGGTGATGCGTATGGATGTGGCTGAGCGGCCGCTTGAGAACTCGGGAGGCGAGTCCGGCTTTTCGCGCGGCCCTGCTTACCAATTGAACCGTAAGCCGGTTCTTGACCAGGGGCAGACCGGCCGACATGACCGTCCTGGAGATGGGCCTGTCATGGAGTTTCGCGAGAATCACGAGACAGTCCAGCAGCGGATCGTCCCGGTTGTCGTTGTCATCGACAATGTCCCATTGTTCTGGAGCAAACGTTGCGGGTTGTCCGGTCATATTGTCCTTTATCTCTCGTGAAAAGCGGTTCCTGGGCCGGCATCCGGCTTCCATCCCATTCATCCGGAAGAAGAGTCTGAATTGTTTTTCCGATTCCCAATCTGTTGGGCCGGGAGACGTTGTGGTATAATTCTATTGTAGTAGTAAAGAATACAGGGCGTCAAATTAATACTGTTGCTATTGGGAATCAATATTAATAATTTCGAGAGTTCCAGATCTCCCCGGC
Organism: Pseudomonadota bacterium; assembly: GCA_023412495.1. The sequence continues at coordinate 46,930 of JAEYNP010000109.1, read as the reverse complement.
GGGCTGGATTTTCAAGCATGCGGCTGAAAGGAGGTAACGATGCTTTACGTCGAAAGGAATGAAAATGGGGAAATAGTCGCCGTGTCGCGGGAACCGGCCAGGCCCGGGATGGAAACGAAGTCGACTGTGGACAGCGAAATAGTCGATTTCCTCGGTGCACACGTATCCCAGGATTCCATCCTTCATCTCCTCGCATCCATGGATGTTGGGGTTATCCGGATCGTGGAGGATCTGGTCGAGCTTCTGATTCGCAAGAACATCATCATGCTCACCGAACTCCCCGAGGAGGCGCAGCAGAAGCTCATAAATCGGCAGAAAATTCGCCGGAGAATCGTCAAGGAGTCGATTTTCGTCGACGACATCCTGTAAAAAACATTCCGGAAAACGACTGCCCGCAATGAGGGACTCCTGGACTTCTTGAGGTTACTTTGCTGTGCAGGTCATCGAAATCGGTATTGGAAGCGAAATCGAATAAGGCCAGCCATTTCGATATTAAATCAGTCTCCCTCATCTCGATTTCGATACCGATACCGATACCGATTATTTTCCAAGTGCACTCGGCGTATCGATAAGATATCCCTGGATGCCGTCGAGGCCGAGTTCGCGGAGCATGTCGAGTTGTCCAGCCTCTTCCACTGCTTCCGCGATGACCTGGATATCGAGGCTGTGGGCGACTCCGGTCAGCGATCCTATGAAAAACTGACTGTCACTGTCGCCTTTTTTCAGTTCATCGGTAAAAGCCCGGTCGATTTTTATGTATTTCGGCTGCAGCGATTTCAGATAGCCGAAGTTGGCAAAGCTCTGGCCGACATGATCGATGCCGACATTATGTCCCAAAGCCTTCACCCTTCCTGCGAAATCCCGGAGCATCGCCAATTCTCGGGTTGCGTGACATTCGGCGAACTCGAAGATGATCTTCGGGGCTGTGGCCCGCCGTCTCTCGAGCTCGTTGAAGAGCCATTCGGCAAAGGCAGCATCCTTGAGGGAGGTTGGAGAAATGTTCACTGCCAGTTCCCCCGGCAACCTGGCCGGGGAGATCTGCAACACCTTCTCCAGGACGATCCTGTCGATTGCCGAAATTTTCCGCAACTGTTCCGCTAAGGGAATGAAAAGGCCGGCGTTGAGTATCTCGCCGCCCTGCATGGTGATCCTGGCGAGGATTTCCAGGTGCATCACCTGTTCAAGGTAGCGGCTGTCCACTACGGACTGGCGGAAAAAGTCAATTCCTCTTTTGTCGACGATGTGGTCGAGAAGCCGGCGCCACTGCTGTTTGCCCAAGGGCAGGCCCTTTGGTTCGGTGGGGAGCGGGGCTATCTGCAGGCTATTGGGTCCCTGGTTTTTTGCGGAACTCAATTGCCGATCGGCAAGGGAGAGGAGTTGCTCGAGTCCTGTTGCCTTTTTGTAGACGACCCCGCCTGTATGCCCCACGTTTGCCGGGTAACCGACGTTTTCCGCGGCAAGTACCGTGAATCCCGCCGTTATTTTCTTGGCGATACCCTCGGCGTCATCTGTGGTCGCGCCGGGCAGGAAAACCGCAAAGCTGCCGCCGGAGAGGCGCGAAAGGGCCGAGTGCTTCGCCTCGCGGGTCGCCTCGCGCAGTAAACTCGCCACATTCTGCAGGAGCCGGTCGGAGAACTCATAACTCTTCTTCTGGTTGAGCTCCTGGAGATCATCAATCTGAACAAGGAGAAAAGCTCCTTTCACGGCGGTACCGTCGCCCGCCATGCGGGCTGCTACCTGGCTCTCCAGGTAGCGCCTGTTGCCGAGGCCGGTCAAGGTATCCGTATAGGCGCTCTTCCGCAGTTTCTCTGCCAGCTGTGCCTGTTCGTCGAACATCTGCTTGACCTTGCCGGTCATGGTGTTCAGTGCCACCACCACCCGGCGCAGCTCCCGGGTTCTGGGCAGCTTTTCCTGAAAGGTGTACCGCTTCCTGCAGAGGTCCTGTGCCTGCTGCTCGACCTTCCGCAGCGGGACGAGCAGCAGGCGCAGGCCGAATGCTCCGAGGGTCAGGACCAGGAACGCAGTGATGCCGAAGACCTTGGTCATTTTGACGGTCGCATCCCAGAGGGCCTTGTAGGCATAGCCGGGATGGCTTTCCACATGGAGGTGGCCCATCTGGTTCCAGCCCGCGGTGAGCAGGGTGCCGGCCCGCGGCGTTCTGATGGGGATGAGTCGGATGAACCAGTCAGGGACGTCGCTGATCGTCACTTCCAGGCTCTTTTCGATCAGGGTCTTCCCGTCCAGGTCGGTGAGCAGGATCGCCTGGTAATACCCGCGATCGAAGACCGCATTGATCATGGTTTCGACCGTGGCGAGATCTTTTTCGATCAGATGCGGAGAGATGGAGAGGCCCAGGGAGGTTGCGGTGTCCTGGGCATGCGACTCGAGCTGGTTCTCGAGAAAGCTCAGGGTGGTCCGGAGCTTGACCAGCCAGGTGGCTGCGAACAGCGCGAGAAACAGTACAAAGGTCAGTGTCAGCAGTTGTCTGTACAGGGTCATATGCTCATCCTCATTTTAGGCCGGTGGGCATGCGGTCCAGCAGGTCGTTCCACAGTTTCAGCCGGTCGCTTCTACCGACCATGTTGCCCTTGCCTCGTTCCTTTGCCAGCCACAGTCCGGAGCCGTTGAAGGTGTAGACCGGCAGGAGATCGGTTCTTCTGGTTGCGGGTTCGATGGCATCGATCAAGTTGTCGAGCACCAGCGGCACCGCCCCCGGTTTTTCATAGTAGGTCAGGACCATATGAGCTTGATTGAGGCTGACGGCCTTGACGTAGGTCAGATGCAGTTTTTCCTCGGCAACGCCGAGGAGTTTCAAGGTGAAGTATTTGGCCAAGGCGAAATCCTCGCAGTCGCCGCCGTCGCTGGCGATGAATTCGATGGGCGTGGCCCAGTAGTCCTTCTGCGACCAGTGGATGATGTCGCTGACGAAGGTGAACCTGTTGAAAAAGCTGTTGACTTTCTCCAGCCGCTGCAGGTCATCCGTGGCGTCGTCGTCGCGAATGAACTGCTGCCAGGAGAGGAGGCTGTCTCGGGACCGGGCTCCGAATTTTTTCTCGGCCGCGTCGAGTACGGCGGCATCGAGGGTGAAATTATCTCCTGCGGCAATCAGGAGGGCTGCCAGCAAGAGGGTGGAGGCGATGCAGGAAAAGCCTCCGGCAAGGAGCCGGGGCAGGTGGGTGAAGCGAGAAAAGCGTAGGCGAAGAAGAAAAATATAGGGGGTGATGAATGCAGTTGGCGCGTCGGGGGGGGTGGTCATCTTGGGGCGCCGAGATTCCTTCATGAGGAATCGGGCCGGGATATCGCCGTCCGGCCCGATTTCGCGGACCGGCAACTAGCCGGCCAGGTTGTAGTTTTTCAGGTCTTCGAAGGTCTTGATTTCCGTGCCGATCTTGATCTTGGAATCCTTCTCGCCTTCTTGGGCCTTCCGGTCATCCTGCTCGTCCACCCGGCTCTCTTTCGGCCACTGCAGGTCAAAGGATTTGACCAGCAACCCCATGCTGTTCAGGATGCGGTACTGCGCATAGAGCCCATCGTAACGGGCCTCGACCAGGGCCCGCTTGGCGTCGATGACTTCGGCTTCGGTATCGAGCACGTCAAGCAGGGTTCGTTTGCCGAGGTTGAACTGTTTGGTGTAGGCATCGGCGGTCTCCGTGGTGGCGGCTACACGCTGTTCCAGATAGTTTATCCTGTCCTGCACTGCCTGGTAGGCCATCCAGGAGAGTCGCATGGATTCCTCGACCTGCCGTTGCGTATTGTTGCGGATTTCCCGAGCCTCGCTGACGAGATGCGTGGTCTCGGCTCTGCGGGCCTGATCCCTGAAGCCGCGGAAGAGGTTATACCGCAGCCTTACCAGGGCGATCAGGCTGTGCTCCTTGCCTTCATCCAGGTCGAAATCCTCGTTCCAGTTCTGGTCTACCTCGATATCGACGATGGGCATGAACGGAGCGGCCGCAACCTCGCGCTGCTCCTGCCTGGCCTCGAGGTCGGCGTTGGCCGATTTCAGAGTCGGGTGGGATTTGACGGCGTCATCGATAGCCTGTTCGACCGAAGCCGGCATCATGGCAAACGGCGGCTCGGGGCGCTGCAGATCGCCGGGCAGACGGCCGATAACAGCGAGATAGTTGGTTTGGGCGTCGACCAGATTGGTTTTGGCGACAACGACGTTGGACTCGGCGAGCGACACGCGGCCGGTGACCTGGTCGCTGTCCGCCTTGCTCGCCACGCCGGAATCGCTGCGCATTTTGATCTGGTCGGCAATGCGCAGATGAGTGTTACGGTTCTCTTCGGCCAGACGCACCAGTTCTTGCTGGCGCAGGACGTTCAAATAGACCTGGGACGTCCGGAGCGCGGTATTTTCCGAGGTGCCCTGCAGGCGATAGGCGGCCGATCGAACGCGGGCCTGCTGGCGGTCAACTTCGTTCATGGTCGACAGGCCGGCGAAGACATTTTGTCTCAGACCGAGAGTGTACAGCCGCGGATGCAGGGTGTCGTCGAAGGGTTCCTGGACGTCCTGGACGCCGTATCCGGCATTGAAATCAACAGTCGGCAGGTAGCCTGATCTCGCCTGTTTGACCTCCTCCTCCCGTCCTAATTTGTTGTAAGCATCGCTTCTGACTTCGGGGTGAGTCTGAAGCATTTCTTGAATTGCCTCACGAAGGGTTTCCGCCTGGGGGCTGCCGGCGGTTAACGTTAGAGCTCCTCCGATGACTGTCATTGTTATAACTTTGCGCCATTTCATGATATTCTCCCTACCTGTTCGAATATGAATATTACCTTGAATAGTAGCTGCTGCCTCTCTTCCTCTTGAACAAACCGAAAACCGGATGAGCCAAACTCGAGGGGCCGAAAAGGACGGCGGTAAGCTTTTGGTGTTCAGTTTTCTCCTGTGAAAGAGCAGGTCTGAAGTTAATAAGTAAACATATTGCGATTATTGACAATACCTGGCTAAGACTGACGCCCGGCCTCGCAATAGGAGCTTTGTTTTAAAAATTCTCTCATGTCTCCGCGATGTTCGTCAAATAAATCATCATGAGGCAAGGGAGGAGTTCATCGGCAAAGCGTTGAAGATGGGAACTAATATCAATTTCTGTCCAATTTTTACTGTTGTAACTTTCGGTCGGTAGGGATATGACTTTTACTTGTGGAACACGGTATTGGAAAACGCGTGCATGCAAAAAAAAAATCTACACGGGTAGAAAAAGAGGATCTTTGATGCTGATCGATCGGTTGTTGACACTTTCGGCAATGCTTTTTGCGCTGGTGCTGCTGTATTCGGAACCATGTTTCGCCGAGCTTTCCCCGGGGCTACTCGAGAAGGCGGACCGAGGCGACTGCAATGCCCAGAGCTATATCGGCCATCTCTATCTTGCCGGCAAAGGTGTGGAACGGGATTTTGCCAAGGCGAGATACTGGTACCAGCGGGTCATCGATCAACCTGGAGCCGATGCGAAAATCATTGCCCATGCCAACCTCGTGCTGGGCATGCTCTATAACAGCGGGAAGGGCGGTGAACAGTGCCACAAAACTGCGGTACAGTGTTTCCAGCGTGCCGCCGAACAGGGGTACACCGACGCCCATATCAGCATCGGCCTGATGTATGCAAAAGGGCTGGGGGTGAAGAAGGATTATCGGATGGCGCTCTACTGGTGGCAACTCGCGGAGCGGAAGGGCCATCCGACGGCCACGGGATACGTGAAGGAGTTGAAAGAGAAGATGGCTGGACAGGGATGAAAAGGGAAGGACTGAGGACTGAGCGATGAGGACTGAGTAATTTTCCTTTCCTTCAGCACATGGCCGTTTTACCTTTCCTCAGTCCTCAGTCCTCAGTCCTCAGTCCTCAGTCCTCAGTCCTCAGTCCTCAGTCCTCAGTCCTCAGTCCTCAGTTCTGAAGCTATTCGCCCGGCTCGAAGCCGATTTTCTTGATTGCCTCGCGGATCTTCCCGCGATCGGCACCGGCATTGGCAAAGGTCGCCTCGCCCGCTTGAAGGTTTACGTTCACTTGAGACAGGCCCGGGATGTTTTCCAGCGCTTTTTTCACCGAAGCGACGCAATGCTCGCAGCTCATTCCTTTTACTTTCAGGGTTTCCATACGTTCTCCTTGCCTGTGAGGGGGCTGTATTAACTGCCGTGTTAACAATTTCCGGATGTTCCAACACTATGTTCCCGACGGCGGCTACTTCGTCCCGGAAAACACGGCCCCAACCGTGTATTCCGAGGTTTTGACCGAGGTGTTGCCATGGTGGCGGACATCCTTGAATCCGACCTGCTGCATCAGCAGGAGCTGATCTCCACCGGAGATCGCGCCGCCTATTCACTGCGACCACGATTCGACATTTGCGGCCAGATGGGGAGGCAGTTCCTTCTCCAGGACGATGTCGGCGAACTGCAGCCGGCCGCCCGGCTTCAGGACCCGGTAAATTTCCGCGAAAAGCCGCGGCTTGTCCGGCGAGAGGTTGATGACCCCGTTGGAAATGACCGTATCGAAGGTGAGTTCGGCAAAAGGCAGAGTCTCCGAGGAAATAGTCTTTACCTGAGCGTTTTTTATCCCCATGGCGGCGAGATTGGCCTCCGTTCTCCCGACCATTTCCGGAGAAACATCCACGCCGTACACGCTGCCCGCGGCGCCTGTCCTGCGGGCAGCGCAGGCGAGGTCAAACCCGGCACCGCAGCCGATGTCCAAAATAACGCTGCCTTCCTCGAGCGGGGCCACCGAGAAGGGGTTGCCGACGCCGCAGAAAGAACTCATCAGCTCGTCCGGGGTCCCGTCGAGGAGGTCCTGCGGATAGCCCAGCCGCGTCGCGCCTTCCTTGCCCACCGGATAAGCGAAATATCCTGCGGCCGAGAAAGAGACCGCCGCATATTTCCTGCGGACCCCTTCGCGGATTCGCTCCTTCTCTTCGGCGCTGAAAGCCGAGGATAGAAGTTGGTTCTTTTGTCGTACGGACTGAATGTCGGGCGACTGGTTCCCGCCAGCGGTGCCTTTGGGCGCTCAGCCGCCTGATATCAGATTACATATCCCGGTCATGAAGATTTTCCCTATTGGAGGTTGCTCTTGTAAAAATTCCGGCGCGCATCGGGAAGTTGATGCTCAAAGTTGCCACCTTGGCGGATGAGCTTTATTATACCCGAACAGGAATTTCGTGCGATTTTTTCCAACATTACCATTCCGGAGACTTACGCCTCAAGTTGTAAACACCTCACAAGGGGTAATACCTTCGCGAATTCTGTATTGATTGCGAAGATCCGGAGCTTTCATTTCATCTTGTTATGCCTGAACAATATATAGCAGATATCGGAGGAATGCACTGTGCGGCATGCTCGGCCCGCATTGAACGCGTCGTCGGCAACATGGATGGGGTTGCCCAATGCTCGGTCAATCTCTCCACAGAGCAGGCGAGGATCAGCTACGATTCCGACCGTGTCAGCGTGCGGGAGATCGAGGAGGCCATCGCCGGTCTCGGCTTCACCGCCAGGACGGCCGGCCCGGAGCTCGATGCAGGGGATCAGTTCGAGCAGGCCGCCAGGCAGCTGCAGGCGATGAAACAAAGGCTGCTCCCGGTCTTTGTCCTCGCAGTCTTCATCATGGGATTTTCCATGGCGCATATGCTGGGCATCACCCTGCCGGAGGCCATCCGTCCCGATAAGTCGCCGTTTGCCTATGCCGCCGTCCAGTTTTTCCTGACCCTGCCCGTCCTCTATCTCGGCCGGAATTTCTATCTGATCGGCATTCCCGCTCTGCTGCGGGGCGGGCCCAACATGGACTCCCTCATCGCCATCGGCACCGGCGCGGCCTTCGTCTATTCGACCTGGAACATGGTGGAAATCGCTCTCGGGCATAACCCTGTAGCGCATGCCCACGATCTCTACTTCGAGTCGGCCGCCATGCTGATCGCCATGATCTCGCTCGGCAAGTATCTCGAGGCGCGGTCGAAGGCGAAGACCACCGATGCTATCCGGCACCTCATCCAGCTGGCCCCGGAGACGGCGACCCTGCTCGACGGGGCCGGCCAGCGCCAAGTGGCGGTGAGCGAGATCCGAGTCGGCGACCGCCTGCTCGTCCGGCCGGGGGAGCGGATCGCTGTCGACGGGACGATCGTCGAGGGTGAATCGGCGGTCGACGAATCGATGCTGACCGGCGAGAGCATGCCGGTCAAGAAAAAAGCGGGGGATGCCATCTACGGCGGAACACTCAACAAAAACGGTGCGCTGGTGATGACCGCCGCCCATGTCGGCCGGGACACCATGCTCGCCCGGATCATCCGCCTGGTCCAGGACGCCCAGGGAACCAAGGCCCCGATCGCGAGCCTCGCCGACAGGATAAGCTTCTACTTCGTCCCGACGGTTATCGCCCTGGCATCCGTGGTGGGAATTGGCTGGTATGTTGTGGGCGGGGCGGAGTTCAGCTGGGCCCTGCGGATCTTCATCGCCGTGCTGGTCATCGCCTGTCCCTGCGCCATGGGGCTGGCCACGCCAACCTCGATCATGGTCGGGACCGGGCGGGGCGCGCAGCTGGGCGTCCTGGTCAAGACGGGGGAGGTGCTCGAACTGGCCCAGAAGGTAAGTACGGTGGTGTTCGATAAAACCGGCACGCTGACCCTTGGAAAGCCTCAGGTGATCGATATAATCCCCGCAGGGGAATATATCGGGAAGGAGAATCTCATCCTCGCCCTCGCCGCCGGCGCGGAAAGCCGCTCGGAGCATCCTCTGGCCGAGGCAATCATGAAAGCTGCCGAGGAGCGTGATCTCGCCCTGCCCGCTACACAATCCTTTGCGGCGACGCCCGGCCGAGGCATCGAGGCGCGGCTTGCGGTAGGTGAAGAGATTCGCGAGGTGCTGATCGGCAACCGAGAATTGCTGCAGGAAAGAGGCCTGAGCGGTCTGACCGGCTCCTTGGAGCAGCAGGCTGCGGATCTTTCCGACCAGGGAAAGACCGTGTTGTATTTAGCCTTGGACGGAGAATTCGCCGCGTTGCTTACCATCGCCGACCCCCTGAAGGCCGAAGCCCGTGACACCGTCAGCCGCCTGCGGACAATGGGCGTGGAGGTGGTGATGCTCACGGGCGACAATCCCAAGACCGCGCAGGCCATCGCCCGGCAGGCGGGTATTGACAGGGTGATCGCGGGCGTTTTACCGGAAAGCAAGGAACAGGAGATCGTGCGGCTGCAGCAGGAAGGGCGTGTGGTCGCCATGATTGGCGACGGGATCAACGACGCTCCCGCCCTGGCCCGGGCCGACGTCGGCATCGCCATGGGAACGGGGATCGATGTGGCGGTGGAATCGGCGGATATCGTCCTCATGTCCGGGCACCTCTCCGGCGTCGGCCGGGCCATCGGGCTGAGCCGGGCGACGCTCGCCAATATCAGGCAGAATCTCTTCTGGGCCTTTGCATTCAACATCATCGGCATCCCGATTGCCGCCGGTTTCCTGGCCATCTTCGGCGGCCCGACTCTCAACCCCATGCTGGCCGGGGCGGCCATGGCCCTCAGTTCGGTCACCGTGGTCGGCAATGCCCTGCGCCTGCGGTTCTATCGGCCGGACGACCAGGCATAAAGGCAAGAAAGATTGTGCAGGCGACCGGAGGCGAAGGGAGATCTCACAGCGGTCCCTCAACTTCAGCTTGAGTGGGAATCGGCAAGGTTGCAAATTCCCGGGTAATCCGAAATAGTGGGTAAAAGCTGGTCCAGAGAGTGCATCCCGGTCGGGTCTTCGCCGGGCGGCATTACAGCGATTGTCGCGGGACGTTCCTTCAACCTCGGCGACCTGATCGGGGACGGTGGCTAATAACGTCCTTTCGGCTCTGTCTGGAGAAAGAGGCTAGAATTTTTTCTTGGTGCCGTATTTCATCTTATTGAACTCAAGGAGTTTCTTGAGCACCTCGACGATCCAGTACTCTTTCTCCGGAGTTTCCTTCTCCTTTTCCACAGCCGGAACTTTCGTCACCTTTGAAATATCCTGAGTCATGATGTTCTCCTTCTGTAGCCGTGCCTGGTTGAAAGGTCGAAGAGACATAAATTTATCAGAATCTGCGGGATTTGAGAAGGGTGATTCCACAATATCCTGTCCGACTGCTGCAATTCGATGAATTCAGCTTTTCCCCATGAAACCGATGCGGGAGCAGACGGAAACGGCCAGGGCGAAAACGATATCGAGCGGCAGGATTTCTGTGATCGACCGGTCGTAGAGCAGACCGGCATCGGCCGGGAAATCCTCGTCCCCCTGCCAATAAACCACAGCGACCGGCAACTCCGGGGCAATCTCGAACCGAAAGCCCGCATCCCCCAGATCGAGCGCCTTTCCTCCCAAGCTTTCGCAGCATTTTCGAAACGCTCCCAGGTCGTTGCCGAACCTGGAGCTGATCAGATCCGTGGGAATCCGGTGCGGTCCCCTGAAGAACGTGGCCCCGCCAGGCAGATCCTTTTCCGAAATCCATTCTCTAGCGGCCCGGCAATCCGGCGCGGACAACAGATAGTACATGATGAAAAGGGAGAAGAATTCATGGGGCTCGGAATGAACCGCCGCAACTCGCCCGATTCTCTGCCCCGGACAATCGACAAAATACTCTTCGCCCCAGATATCAAGCATATACCTCTTTCCAACAGAGTCGAAACGGCAGCGGCCATCGCGGCAGATACTTTCCGGCGCGGCCTGGGCAAGCTGCTGAAAATAATTGCGGTCAACGTAGGTTGTCATGTCAGTACTCTCGCAGTCTCGTCGGTGCAATGGCTCACCCTCAATATACAACAATATCGAAAACACATACAGTGTTAATGGAAATGTTGATATTACTTTTTTATTTACAAACCACTAGGTTGAAGATTAGGTAATAAAGAATATACTAAGGTTTACTTGATGTTTCATGTGCAGGAGGATATCCTTCAATAGGCTATGAAAAATGTGCCGCTTGCTTCGCAACGGGAGTTGATGAGTTTGTCTTGCAACGGAGTTCTGCCATGGAAAATATGGTAATCACCACCGATATGATGATTGTCTTCTTTCTGCTGAGTCTGGCGATCTTTCTTTTTGTCACCGATCTTTTGCGGGTCGATCTGGTCGGTCTTTTGATGATGGTGCTGTTGCCCCTGACCGGCGTCATCTCGGCGGAGGAGGCGATAGCCGGCCTCAGTTCCAATGCCGTGGTGTCGATCATCGCGGTGATGATCATCGGCGCCGGGCTGAACAGGACCGGGGTCATGAACGTGGTGGCGGCAAAGATCATCAAACTGGTCGGACACAGCGAGAACCGGATTCTCGCGCTGGTGTCCCTGACGGTGGCCTTTATCTCCAGCTTCATGCAGAACATTGGCGCAGCCGCGCTGTTCATGCCGGCCACCATGCGGATCAGCCGGCAGCTCAACTTCTCCGCAAGCAAGATTCTCATGCCCATGGGTTTTTGCGCGATTCTCGGCGGCTGTCTCACCCTAGTCGGCTCAAGCCCCTTGATCATGCTGAACGACCTCATGAAGGCCTGGTGGCTAAACAACCAGGCGGCGGTAAACAACCAGCCCTTCGTGCCCTTCAAGCTGCTCTCTGTCACCCCCATCGGTGTCGCCCTGGTGGCTGCCGCGATCATCTATTTTATTGTCCTGGGCAAGCGACTTCTGCCTGCCGATGTCTGCGAGATCGACGCGAACTGCATGGATAAGCGGCTACAGGAGATCTACGGCGAGGAGGTGGGGCGCAGCAGCTACGAGCTGGCGGTGCCGCAGTTCTATCCCAGCCACACTCTGGGGGAACTGGAAATCCGCCCGAAGTATCATGTCACTGTCGTCGGGATCGCCAAGAACGAAGGTTATGAGAAGGACCTGGCTCCGACTCAGGATTCACTGATCGAGGCCGGGGACTCCCTGTGGGTCATCGGCTCCGAGAAAAACCTCGACAGGCTTGCCAAGGAGCAGGGGTGGGTGGTCAAACCCGAGCACGAGGTGTTCGCCACGGAGAATTATCCGGACGAGTCGGGCGTCGTGGAAGGCGTGGTCATTCCGCACTCCAATCTCAGCCAGCATACCATGGAGGAACTGCAGTTCCGGCGCCTCTTCCAGGTCAATCCCCTGGCGATCGTCCGGGGCGACAAGATCATCATGGAGGGGATAAATCTCACCAAATTGCAGCAGGGCGACACCATCCTCATGCAGGGGCGGTGGAAGCAGTTTCGTCTGCTCGCCGATAAAATGGATATCGCCCTGCTGAACGATATCGAGGGCGAGGAGGTGAGGCCGGAACGCACGCGGTGCGCGGTTTTTTTTCTGCTGATGGCCTTGACTCTCGCCATGGTGTTCCACGTCAAGCTGTCGATCGCTCTGCTCTGCGGCGCCCTGGGTATGGTCATCACCCGGGTCATTCCCGCGGACCGCGCCTATGAGGCGGTGGACTGGCGGACGGTATTCCTGCTGGCCGGCCTGATCCCGCTGGGAACTGCTTTCGAGACCACGGGGACGGCCGCCTATATCGCGGGCAAGGTCATGGCTGCGGTCGGTTCCCCTGGGCCCTTGCTGCTCATGCTGGTGATTTCCCTGCTCACCTCTTTCTTTTCCCTGGTGGCCTCGAATGTCGGGGCGATGGTGCTGATGATTCCCCTGGCCATGAACATGGCAGCCTCGGTTGGCGCGAGTCCCACGGTGGCTGCCATGGTTGTTGCGGTGTCCGCCTCCAATACTTTCGTTCTGCCGACCCACCAGGTGAATGCGCTGATCATGCGGCCGGGAAATTACAAAACGAAGGATTATCTACGGGTCGGATTCGGGATGTCGGTCCTTTATGTGGTGGTGCTGTTGGCGTGCGTGAATATTTTCTTTGCGCTGTGAAATCAGAAACCAGAAGGCCAGAAGCCAGAAGCCAGACAATGTGGTCGCCGGAAGCGACACGCTCTTCCAGAGAATAGCCAGAGCGCGAAGCGCCAAAATATTCTGGCTTCTGATCAGTCGAGAATCTGGCTCAGGAAAAGCTTGGTGCGCTCGTGCCGGGGATTGTTGAAGAACTCCTCGGGCGTGTTTTCTTCCAGGATCTCGCCGCCGTCCATAAAGAGGACGCGGTGGGCCACACTCTTGGCAAAACCCATCTCATGGCTGACCACGAGCATGGTCATGCCGTCCTGGGCCAGGCGGATCATGACTTCGAGGACCTCCTTGACCATCTCCGGGTCGAGGGCCGAGGTCGGTTCGTCGAAGAGCATGACATAAGGCTTCATGCAAAGGCTCCTCGCGATCGCCACCCGCTGCTGCTGGCCGCCCGAGAGCTGGCCGGGATACTTCCTGGCCTGCTCGGCGATCCGGACCTTTTCCAGGTAGTACATGGCGGTCTCCTCCGCCTCCTTTTTCGGGGTCTTCCTTACCCAGATCGGCCCCAGGGTCAGGTTTTCCAGGATGGTCAGGTGGGGGAAGAGGTTGAAGTGCTGGAAGACCATGCCCACTTCCGTGCGGATCTTCTCGATATTTTTCAGATCGTTGGTGAGTTCGGTGCCGTCGACCACGATGCTGCCTCGCTGGTGCTCCTCGAGCCGGTTGATGCAGCGGATCAGCGTCGACTTGCCGGACCCGGACGGGCCGCAGATGACGATGCGCTCCCCCCGGTTGACCGTCAGGTTGATGTCTTTCAGCACATGAAATTCCCCGTACCATTTGTGCATGTTCGTGATGGTGATTATCGGGGACTTTTCAATACTTTTCTGTGCGGTTTCTGTCGCGTTCATTCTTGTTCTTTCCTGTATTGGTCGAAGTTGTCGGCATGGCTCATCGGCCGGTATCGAGTTCTTTCTCCAGCCTTCTGCTGTAGTTGGACATGGCGAAACAGCAGACGAAGTAAACCAGGGCGAGGAATACATAAGCCTCGGCGGAAAAGCCCATCCATTTGGGGTCCGTGAGGGTGGTCTGGGTGGTTTTCAAAAGATCGTAGAGGGCGATGATGACCACCAGCGAGGTGTCCTTGAAGGCCGAGATCAGGATAGACACCGAGGGCGGGATGACGATTTTGAGGGCCTGGGGCAGAATGATCAGCCGCATGGTTTGAAAATAGTTGAGGCCGAGAGACTTCGCCGCCTCGTATTGGCCCTTGTTCATGCCCTGCAGGCCGCCGCGCACGACCTCGGCGATGTAGGCGGCGGTGAAGAGGATGATCGCCACCTGGGCCCGGAGGATCTTGTTGAGCGTCACCCCCTCCGGCAGAAAGAGGGGAAAAACCACCGACGACATGAAGAGCAGGCTGATCAGCGGCACGCCGCGGATGAGCTCGATATAGACGACGCAGAAGGCCTTGATCACCGGCATCTCCGACTGCCTGCCCAGGGCCAGCAGGACCCCCACAGGATAGGCGGCGGTGAGGCCGAAGACCGAGAGGAGCAGGGTCAGGGGCAGGCCGCCCCAGTTGTCGCTTTCCACCTCGGCAAGCCCGAACAGGCCGCCCTTCAGCAGCAGGCCCATGACGAAGAGGCCGATCAGCCAGGCATAGGCCAGGGATTTTCGCCAGTGGTTCCGGTTCTGGCTGTAGAAGAGCAGGGCAATCAGGATGATCATCGCCAGGAGCGGCCGCCACTGCAGGTCGTGGGGATAGAAGCCGAAGGTGATGAAGCGGATGTTGGAGGTGATGACCGACCAGCAGGCCCCATCCCCCGCCTTGCACTGTTCGCTTGCGCCGACCCAGACGCTGTCGATGAGGGCCCATTTCACGAAGGGCGGGATGGTCAGCCAGAGCAGATAGAGGACCAGAATGGTCAGGGCGGAGTTGAACCAGCCGTTGAACAAATTGGCCTTCATCCAGCCGATGACGCCTACTTCCGTGACGGGCGGCTTGATTTCCTCGTGGGACTTGAGGGGTTGAATGTTTTTCATGGTTACCGTTCGACGATAGCGATTTTCTTATTGTACCAGTTCATGAAGGCCGAAGTCGAGAGGCTGAAGACGAGATAGACGATCATGATCAGGGCGACGCCCTCGATGGCCTGACCGGTCTGGTTTATGGTCGTGCCGGCGACCGAGACGAAATCCGGATAGCCGATGGCCACGGCCAGCGAGCTGTTCTTGGTCAGGTTGAGCATCTGGCTGGTCAAGGGCGGCACGATCACCCGCAGGGCCTGGGGCAGGATGACCATGTTGAGGACGTGGGCGGGTTTCAGGCCGATGGACATTGCCGCCTCACGCTGACCCTTGCCGACCGACTGGATGCCGGCCCGGACCACCTCAGCGACGAAGGCCGAGGTATAGAGGACGAGACCGAGCAAAAGCGCCGTGAATTCCGGGCTGATGGAGACGCCTCCCTTGAAGTTGAAGCCCGCCAGCTGCGGCACGTTCATAGCGGTCGGCGCGCCCCCCAGCCACCAGGCGAGAAGCGGCAGGCCGATCATCAGGGCTGCGGTGCTCCTGCCAACCGGGAAGGACTTACCTGTCGTATCCTGCCGCCGGTGAGCCCACTTACGCAGGAAGAAAACCAGCGCCAGGGCGGTCAGGAAGGCCACCACGGCATAGAGAAAAGCCTCATGCCAGTGGGGGACGCCGAAGCTCAGGCCTCGCTTGCAGAGGAAGACGCCGGGCATCGGGTTGAGGGCCTCCCGCGGGCCGGGCAGGATTTCATAAAAGAAGGCATACCAGAAGAAGAGCTGCAACAGGATCGGAATATCCTGGAAGATCTCGATATACCAGGCCGAGAGTTTCGCCACTAGCCAGTTGGTGGAGAGTCTTGCGATACCGAGCACGGTCCCGAGGATCACGGTGAGGATGATGCCGATGAAGGCGACCACCAGGGTATTCAGGAAACCCACGAAGAGGGCCCTGGCATAGGAGTCGGCGGCGGAATATTTGATGAAGGACTCGCCGATTTCGAAGGCCGCCTCCCGCTGGAGAAACCCGAAACCGGTGGAAATGGACTGTCGTTCGAGGTTGGCCAGAGTATTGCTGACCAGATAGTAGCTCAAGAGGCCGACCCCGGCCAGGGTCAGCAGTTGGTAGAGAATCGCCAGTTTGGCCGGGTCACGCAGGAAGGGGATTTTTTCCGGTGTTGTGGTATGGTCCATGTTTCTCGCTTCTACGGCATGCCCGGAGGGCCCGGGCATGCCTGGTATTACAGCTTACTTAAAGGGTGGGGAATACATCAGACCGCCGTTGGTCCACTGGGCGTTGAGGCCGCGCTTGAGCATCAGCGTGGTCTTCTCGCCCACGTTTCTTTCGAAGACCTCGCCGTAGTTGCCGACCTGCTTGACGACGTTGTAGGCCCATTTCTCATCGAGACCAAGGGCTTTGCCGTTGCCCGGGGTGACGCCCAGGAAGCGCTGGATGTTCGGGTCGGTGCTGTTCATCATCTCGTCGACATTCTGGGAAGTGATGCCCATTTCCTCGGCTGCGATCATCGCCAGGACCGCGTAGTTGACGATGTCCTTCCACTGGTTGTCGCCATGGCGGACCGCCGGGGCGAGGGGTTCCTTGGAGATGATCTCGGGCAGGATTTCGTAATCGGCGGCATTGGGGGCAACCGCCCGTATGCCGGCGAGCTGGGAGGCATCGGAGGTCAGGCAGTCGCAGCGGCCGGCGAAGAAGGCCTTGGCCAGTTCCGCATTGTTCTCGATGACCACAGGGTTCATCTTCATCTTGTTGACCCGGAAGTAATCGGCGACATTCTGCTCGGTGGTCGTGCCGGGAAGAACGCAGACGGTGGCGCCGTCCAGTTCCTTCGCGCTCTTGACCCCGAGTTTCTTGGGTACGAGGAAGCCCTGACCGTCATAGTAATTGACCTGGACAAAATCGAGGCCGAGGTCGGTGTCGCGGGTCAGCGTCTGAGTGGCATTCCGGGTAAGCACATCGACTTCCCCCGACTGCAGCGCGGTGAAGCGGGTTTTCGCGGTCAGTGGAATATACTTCACCTTCTCGGCATCTCCGAAAACCGCAGCTGCGACGGCCCTTGCGGTATCCACATCAAGGCCTTTCCAGACACCTTTCTCGTCCGGTTTGCCGAAGCCGAACAACTCGCCGTTCACGCCTGCCTGCACGAAGCCCTTGGCCTTGACGTCGTCAAGGGTGCCGGCGGTAGCCACTCCTGCAGTCAGGCAAAATGCTGCAACCATAGCGGGTACAACTCTCCTCAATTGTCTCATCGAATGCCTCCTCTCTTGAACTGTTCAATTTCTGTAAATTTCCTCGAGCTTCAGCATTGCTTAAATCCTTTGCGGGGCCGGCCAAAAGATTCATATAAGCAAAACTGATGGACGAGGGCCTGATTACTGTAATGTTATTCCAGTAATTCTCTAGAGTGTCAAGTATGGTCAGACCAAAATAGTGTTTTTTGTTTCGCACATTGAAGAAGTTGTCGACTGCCGGCGGGGATTTGGAGACTCTTGCAGCTAAGTGTCTGCTTTTCAAGGGAATTGCTTATATTAGGAACGGGAAGCGCTGGGGGCCTGCTCTGCAAGCTGTCGGGGTTAAATGTTTGCCGATTTCGGATCTGCCGAATTTTCCGCAGGGGGGGAAAATGCATCTCGACCTTCAGATCCCGCCGATTTTTACCTGTAAAGAATGTTTAACCACGGTCTCCGGAGTGAAGTCGAGAAAACGAAAGAGGAATTGTTCGAGGTCAAGGGTACGTTGAAAATTTAGCCGGATATATCTTTGCCGTACCGGGTCGCCTTCGCCGTATCGTTCCAGGATGTAGTCCAGGCGGGAGGACAGCGGCACCACCTGGTCGTGGAGCACCCGTTTGTCGGCGTAATAGACCAGTTCCTTGGCCCCGAAGATGCCCCGGCTGTAGCGGTCGGCGGCGAAGGTCCTGAGGACCACGTGCTCTGCGACGATCTCGCCGATCTCCGGGTAGCCGAGATCGATGCAGATCTGCCGGCCTGTCTCAGCGTGATTGCAGGATGCCTTGAGGCACATGGTCTTGGCGATGTCGTGGAGCAGGGCCCCCGCCGTCACCTCTGCCGGATCCGGCAGGGGTGGCATGGCCCGGCCGCTCCTGCGCAGTCCGTCGACGAGACTCCCCGCCACCCTCGCCACCATGATGGAGTGGGCTCGAATGTTGTCGAGCATCTCGTAACTGTTGATGAAGTCGAGACACTGGCTGATGGAGGGGATCTGCTTCATGTTTCCGGGCGGCTTGTCCGCCGTTCATCTGCGGCTCAGTTCATGAACCGTGTCCACGACAAATTTCGCCTGCTCCGGCGGGGTGAACTGATGAATGCCGTGGCCGAGATTGAAAATATGGCCATGGGCGCCCTCGGCGTCTTTCAGCAGCCGGGCGATCCGCTCGCGCAGCCGGTCCTGCGGCAGCAGCAGGGCGAATGGTTCGAGGTTGCCCTGGACGGCTTTGCTACCCACTTTTTTGATGGCCTCGCCGATGGGGATCCGCCAGTCGAGGCCGATGACGTCTGCTCCGGATGTGACCGAGAGGTCGAGCAGCGTCGCGCCGTTGTTGGCAAAGTAGATCATCGGCAGACCGAAAGGCTTTAAGTTTGCAATAATTTTCTGCACATAGGGGAGGGCGAACTCGACGAAGTCGTCGGGCGCGAGAATCCCCACCCAGGAATCGAAGAGCTGCAGCGCCTGGGCGCCGGCCCTCGCCTGGGCCTGGAGGTAGAGGATGGTGCTGTCGGTGATCTTGGCCATCAGGCTGTGGAACAGCCCGGGGTCGCGGTACATCATCTTCTTCGTCTCCCAGAAAACTTTCGAAGACCCGCCCTCGATCAGATAGGTCGCGCAGGTGAACGGCGCGCCGGCAAAGCCGATCAGCGGTACCCGAAGTTCCTTGCGAAGCAGCCTGATGGTCTCCATGACGAAGCCGGTCGCTTCGTCGGCATCCGGGATCACCAGCCGGTCCACGGCTGCCCGATCCCGGAATGTTTCATGAAAGATCGGCCCGCGCCCTTCATGGAACTCCAGGGGGGCGCCCATCGCCTCCATGAGGATGAGGATATCCGAAAAGAGGATCGCGGCATCCACGCCGAGTATGTCCACCGGCTGCAGGGTCACCTCGACGCAGAGCTCGGGCGTCTTGCACAATTCGAGGAAGCTGATGTTGCCCCGCACCTTCTGGTATTCGGGGAGGTACCGCCCCGCCTGGCGCATGATCCAGATGGGGGTGTAGGAAGTTTTTTCACCGCGGCATGCCTTCAGGAAGGTGTCGTTCATGCTGGTCTCATGGTTGATTTTGTTGTAAGCGTTCGGCCGTCTGCTCTCAGCTTCAGCTCAATGCGGCTGAGAGCTGAATGCTCGGAGATTCGAAGTTGAACTTCATGTTTTTCCATTTTTGACGATCTGTCGCGGCACGTAGCTGCAAAACGGCTCCTGGGCAAGGTAGTCGCCGGTCATGGCGTAGGCCCGGGCCCGGCAGCCGCCGCAGACGCCGACATATTCGCACTTGCCGCAGTTGTCTTTATAGCTTTTAAAATCGCGGAGCGAAAGGAACAGTTCGGAATTCTCCCAGATATCCTTGAAGGGCAGCCGCTTGATGTTGCCCGCCGACTTCGGGAAGTAGCTGCACGGCTGGACTTCGCCATCGACGTCGATGAGGCAGATCAGCTGGCCGGCGAGGCAGCCCTTGGAGCCGCCGGTCGAGAACTTCAGCGTCCGGTGCTTGACCTTCTCGCCCTCTTCCTTGGCCTTCTGGCGGACTATCCGGTAGTAGTGAGGGGCACAGGTCGGCCGCATGAGCAACTCGTCCTCCTGCTTTTCCACCTCGTGATGCCAGGCCAGGATCTCGTCGTAGACATCCTGCGGAATCAGCTCCTCCATGATGTCTTCCCCCCGGCCGGTTGGCACGATCATGAACATGTACCAGGCCGTCGCCCCAAGGGATTTCACCAGCCGGTAGATGTCCGGGATCTCGTGGCGGTTACGGATCGTGAAGGACGAGTTGACGAGAAAGGGGATGTCGTGCTTTTTGAAGAGCCTGATCGCCTCCATGGTTCCGGCAAAGGCCCCTTTTTCATTGCGAAAATTGTCATGGGTCTCGGCGCTGGCGCCGTCGAGGCTGAGTGAGACCATCCGTATCTCGGCATCCTTGATCCTGCCGCAGACCGCATCGGTGACCAGCGTCCCGTTGGTGGCGAGGCACATGCGGAAGCCCTTGCCGGTGCCGTAGCGGGCGATATCGAAGACATCAGGGCGCAGGAGCGGTTCGCCCCCGGAGAGGACCAGCACGGGGTTTGCGTAGGATGCGATGTTGTCGATGACCGCCTTTGCCTCATCCAGGGAAAAATCGGGATGGCCGGCCACTTCCAGGGCAGACGACGAGCGGCAGTGCACGCATTTCAGGTTGCAGCGGCGGGTGATCTCCCAGGCGATCCATTTCGGTTGAAACTCCATACGACTCCTTTATCATCCAAATCGCTATCGGAACCGGGATCGCTATCGAAATCAGAAAGATAAACTTTCGATACCTGTACCGATCCCGACACATATCCGGCAACTCCAACGAATACCTAAAAAGAACCATAATCCTTATGGCTTGTAAACACTAAGTCATTTCCGGACAAAATAAAGCGCTGGGCGAAATGTTGAATTGTCGGGCGCGGCTCTTTATAATTTGCCTGAAATACCGTATAGTGCGGTGCCTTTTGCTTTCGTTGGTTATTTGCGACGAAGTGTTTGTGCAAATTGTTCTAATTGCGAGCGGAATTTGTGCCGCTCATCGTATAAGGATGAGAAAAAATGTTGATTACACCGGTAACCATAGGCAGCCCGGAAGGAGAGAGGACTCTGCAGGCATTGCTCGATCGGTTTCAGGCGGCGGACAACTCCTGCCGGGACGTCGTGCGCGAGATCCTGCAGGCGGTTCGGGAGAAAAAGGATGAGGCGGTGCTGGCTTACTGCAGGAAATACGATGCCCCGAACCTGACGGCTGGGGAGCTGCAAGTGAGCGCCAGGGAGATGCGGGAGGCTTACGATCTGGTGGACGAACCATTCCTGGACACTCTTGGCCGGGCGATCGAACGAATCCAGTCCTTCCACGAGAGGGAGATGGAGGATTCCTGGCTGCAGACCCGCGAGGACGGGACCATCGTCGGGCGGTTGGTGCGGCCGGTGGATTCAGCCGGGCTCTACGTGCCCGGCGGAAAAGGCGGCTTGACACCGCTGGTGTCCTCGGTGTTGATGAACGGCATTCCGGCGGGAATCGCCGGCGTTAGTCAGCGGGTGATGGTCACGCCTCCCGGGGCAGACGGCACTGTCAGCCCCCACCTTCTGGTGGCCGCGCAGGAGATCGGCATCACCGAAATTTACAAGGCCGGCTCGGCCTGGGCGATCGCCGCGCTTGCCTTCGGCACCGAGACCATCCCCAGGGTGGATGTGATCGTCGGCCCCGGTAACCAGTATGTCACCGAGGCGAAAAGCCAGGTCGCCGGGATGGTACGGATCGACATGATCGCCGGGCCCTCCGAGGTCCTCATCGTGGCAGACGAGACGGCGAAGGCCGCCAGCGTCGCGGCCGATATGCTCGCCCAGGCGGAGCACGATCCGCTGGCACTCTCCATTCTCGTCACCACTCACGCGCCGCTGGCGGACCAGGTGCTGGTCGAACTCGATCGGCAGCTGCCTCAGCTTGGCCGGGAGGAGATCGCTCGTATCTCCTTGAAAGAACGTGGAGTGATTCTGATCGCCGAGAATCTCGAAGAGGCCATCGAGGCCGCCAACTCCATCGCCATCGAGCATCTCGAGCTGATGATCGCCGATCCCTGGGCCCAGATCCCCCGCATCCGCCATGCCGGGGCGATCTTCCTCGGCCACAATACCCCGGAGGCGGCGGGCGACTATTTCGCCGGCCCCAACCATGTCCTGCCGACCATGGGTACGGCCAGATTCGCCTCCGCTCTGGGCGTTGAGACCTTCTTGAAGAAGAGTTCGGTAATCAGCTATTCGGGCGCGGCCCTGGCGGCCGACGGCGAACACATCATGCGGCTGGCAAAACTGGAAGGCCTGGGCGCCCATGCCGGCTCGATCGCGGTTCGGCTGGGCAAGTGATGACGGATTTTCACGGGCAGCTGACGGCGGGTCTTGGAGCGCTTGAAATTTCGCTGCCTGCCTCGGCCGTCGATTCCCTGGCTCGTTACTTTGCCGAGCTGAAGAAATGGAGCAGGAAGGTCAATTTGATCGCCAAGTCGGCGACCGATGAGGAGATCGTCGAAAACCACTTCCTCGACTCCCTGACCCTCCTCCCCCTTTTGCCCGTGACCGGCGGCCACCTGCTCGATATCGGCACCGGGGCGGGCTTTCCAGGCCTGGCTTGCAAGGCGGCGCGGCCGGACCTGGCCGTCACCCTGGTCGAGCCGCGGGAAAAGCGGGTCAGCTTCCTCGGCCATATCGTGCGGACCCTGGGGCTGGAAAATGTATCGATCGTCTGCTGCCGGGTGGAGGATGAAAGCCGGTTGCCTGCCGACCAGCCGTTTACCCATATCACCGGCCGGGCGGTCACGGAGATTGGGCCTTTTCTTCAAATGGTCGAGAGATTTGAGGCAACCTCCCCCAGGGTGATCCTGATGAAGGGGCCGAAATGGCGGGAGGAGATGGCAGCCGCGGCGTCTGTGGTCGAAGGGTCCGCCTTTCAACTGGCGGAGATCAGGGAGTGCGCTCTGCCTTTTTCCGGGGCTCGGCGCTCCCTGTTGCTTTTCGACCGGCGATGACGGCGGGTGGGGGACAAATGATCGGGCATGGTGGGCAGAACCTCGTGTTCGCCCCTGCGCTTTGCACTGTTTTCTCATATATACAAGTGGTTATTTTGAACAATAAGGTGAAAAGATGAAGAAAATTGCAGTACTGGCCGGCGACGGCATTGGTCCCGAGGTGATGGGTGAGGCAATCAAGGTGCTGGGTGCCGCAGAGAAGAGATTCTCCTTTGAACTCTCCTACGAGTATGCCGATGTCGGTGGGATTGCCATCGACAACCACGGCGAGGCCCTGCCGGCTTCTACCCTGTCCCTCTGCGAAAGGAGCGATGCCATCCTTTTCGGTTCGGTCGGGGGTCCGAAGTGGGAGAGCCTGCCGCCCGAAAAGCAGCCTGAGCGCGCCGCGCTCCTGCCCCTGCGCAAGCATTTCGACCTGTTCTGCAATTTTCGGCCGGCCAAGGTCTTCAAGTCCCTGCGGGCCGCCTGCCCGCTCAGGCCGGACATCGTCGGCGAGGGCTTCGATATCCTCTGCGTCCGCGAGCTGACTTCCGACATCTATTTCGGCCAGCCCAAGGGCCGGGAAGGTGAAGGTCCCAACGAGCGGGCCTTCGACACCATGGCCTACACCCGGGCGGAGATCGAGAGGATCTCCCGAATGGCCTTTGGCGCCGCGCGCGCGAGACGCAAGCGGGTCACCTCGGTTGACAAGGCAAATGTGCTCACCACCATGGTGCTCTGGCGGCAGGTGGTGATGGAGGTGGCGAAAGACTATCCGGATGTGGAACTCCGCCACATCTACGTGGACAACGCCACCATGCAGCTGGTCCGCGATCCCCACCAGTTCGACGTCATGCTCTGCGGCAACATGTTCGGCGATATCATTTCCGACGAGGCCGCCATGCTGACCGGCTCCATGGGCATGCTGGCCTCGGCGTCTCTGAACAGCAAAAATTTCGGTCTCTACGAACCGGCGGGCGGCTCGGCCCCGGACATCGCCGGCAAGGGCATCGCCAACCCCATCGCCGAGATCCTGTCGGCGGCGATGATGCTCCGGTACAGCTTCGGCCTCGACGAGGCGGCGGCGGCCATCGATCGGGCGGTGGAGAAGACTCTCGAGAAAGGAATTCTCACCGCCGATCTGACCACAGACAAGAAGATGGCGGTGGGCACCGCGGCCATGGGCGATGCCATTGCGGCGGCGCTTCTGGATTAGTACCTTGGTACCTTAGTACCTTAGAAATTCGTGTCTTGCTTTTTAAAAACGAATTTCGTGAAGGTACTTATCCCCTCTGCCTTTGGAGGGGATAACAAACCTTGGGCTGCGGGCGTCAGCCCGCATTAGAAATTCGTGTCTTGCTTTTTAAAAACGAATTTCGTGAAGGTACTTATCCCCCCTTGCGGGGGGCTAGATCTCAAAACCTCAGGTTGGCCGGGAATCGGGCGCCCGCCGGATCCTGGAAAGGAAAAGGCCATGACCGACAAGGAAAATGTCATAGTGGTGGCGAACGAGGCTTCCACCGAGCTGGGTCGCAAAGTGGCGGAGCGGATGTGGGTGCCGTTCACCGAAATGATCACCAGGCGCTTCGCCGACGGGGAGCGATACCATGCCTTTCCCCAATCCATCTCCGGCAAGGATCTGGTGGTCGTCGGGGTTACCCACGACGACAGCTCGCACCAGGAGCTGATCGATCTCATCACCGGGGCGAGGTACTGGAACGCGGCTACCATCAATGTCGTCATTCCCTTTCTCGGCTATTCGACCATGGAGAGGGCCAAGCCGCATTCCCACGAGATTCCCAAGGGGATCACCCGGACAAGGCAGATCTTCATGGCCAGGCCCGATTTCGTCGCTTTCATCGACCTGCACTCCGAGGCGGTTCTCCATGCCCATGGTGGCGAGGTCAGCATCAAGCATGTCTGGACGGACGACCTGGTTGTCGATAAGATTAGAAAGAGCGGCTTGACCGATTATGTGCTGGTTTCCCCCGATTACGGCTTCTCGAAGAGGATCGCCAGGCTCGCGAGCATCCTGAACTGCCCCCACACCGCGGCGGACAAGGACCGCTACGCTACCGACAAGACCATAGTCGGCGTGGTTTCGAGCGTGGTGCGGGGCAAGACGGCAATCATCTGCGACGATATGATCCGTACCGGCGGCTCAATCCTGCAGACCGCGAGCCGGTGCCTGGAGGCGGGGGCAAAGGAGGTGGTGGCCCATGCCACACACCTGGTGATGGCGAGTAATTCCCCGGAAAAGTTTCGCCGGAGCCCGATCTCGCGGATCATGGGCTCGGACAGCTACCCGGGGCGGACAAGCGACGATCTGCTCGACGTCTATTCCGTAGCCCCGCTCATCGCCGAGGTCATCGAGCACCACTTACAGATCTGACGGGCCTCAGGACCGTCAAGAAGGCTGCTGCCGGTTCCCGGGGCGGCAGATGATGTTGTATGAAAAGAGAAGTCATTGCCGAACACCTGCAGCGCTCCGTCCTCTTCAAGGATGCCACTGCCGCCGAGATAGAATCTTTTTCCCAGGTGGCTCGGGTGCAGATAATCCCCGAAGGGCAGTATGTATACCGGAAAGGTGATGCCAGCGAAGTGTTCTACGTCATCGCCATGGGCGAGGCGGAGCTCCTCCTCGGCCGCGATGACGGGAGCGCGCGCACTGTAGGCAGGATCGGGCCGGGAGGGCACTTCGGCGAGACCGGCATCCTGACGGAGAAGCCGCGATCGCTCTCGGTCAGGGCGCTCTGCGATCTGGTGGTGATCTGTTTTGACAAACGTTATTTCCGTATCGCCTTTCTCTCCAACAGCAGAATCCATAAGCAGCTCGATGCGGCGCTCGCGGAACGGCTGCGGGTCGCCTTTATCGATCAGGCGGACTCCCCCGGCGAGGACAGTCGCAATGAGGAGATATCCGGAGCCGACGACGTGCTTTTTTTCAAGGACCGAAGCATGTCGGCCATCCAGCTCCGCCGCCTGGCCCGGCGCAGGAACGACGATATCCGGGAGTCGAAGACGGCCAAGAAGACCCAGGCGATCATCGCCAAGTTCGCCGCCGTCAATGCCCCCTATATTCTCACGGGAGAAGCGGGGACGGGCAAATCGGTCATTGCCAGGCAGATCCATCTCCAGAGCCGCGGAGCCGAAGGGCAGTTTCGCGAGGTCGATCTGCGCGAGTACGAGCCGATGCGTCTGGAGCGCAAGCTCTTCGGCACCGAGCAGAGCGCCTTTCCCTTCGCCCAGGCCCGCCGGGCCGGGCTCTTCGAACAGACATCGGGGGGGACGCTGGTTTTCACCCACATACACCTGATGAAGAAGGAGCTGCAGGAAAAACTGGTAAAGATTGTGGAGAGCAGCACCTATTCCCATGTCGACAGCGACTCCCAGGTGGCAATGCAGTCGCGCATCGTCTTCGTCAGCACCTATTCCATCGACCATTTGAAAAGCACCGGCAAGATCATTCCGGAGCTCTTGGCCCTGTTCGAGCCCTGCCAGTTTCACGTCCCGCCGCTCCGCAACCACAAGGAGGACCTGCCCCGGCTGGTTCTGCACTACCTGGCCCGGTTCAGCCGCGAGTACGGCAAAAAAATCCACAAGGTATCGCCGGAGACGCTCGGGATCTTCATGAATTACGACTGGCCCGGGAATCTTACCGAACTGTCCAGCGTTATCCGCAGGGCGGTTATGCTCGCCAAAAAGGACGAAATCGCACCGGATCAGATCCTGCTCGGCCTGCCGAAGACGGAAGGAAAGTGGGAGTACAATATCCTCCGCATCGCCTGGATCAGAAAATTTCTGCAGAGCAGGGTATTCCCCCGTGTGCCGCAGGTCATCGTCGGTTCCGTGCTGCTGATCACCGTATTCTTTCTCTTCTTCGGCCCGCAGGACTCTCGCGCCAATCTTGGGCTCACCATCGGCTGGTACATCGGTTGGCCGGTGATGTTTTTTTCGTTCTTCTTTCTGGCCAGAACCTGGTGCAGCGTCTGCCCCCTGGCCGCGCCGGGCACGATCCTGCAGAACATCGTCAAGCCGAAGCGCAAGACCCCGCAGTTCATCAAGGACTACTCAGGCTGGATCATGGCCATCCTCTGCATCGTGGTCTTCTGGATCGAAATCGTCTGGGATGCCTATCACAGTCCTTACCTGACCGGCGGCATAATCCTCATCATCACCCTGGGCTCCATCCTTTTTGCCGTGCTCTATTCCAGGCGCAGCTGGTGCCGGTATCTCTGCCCACTGGGCGCGGTGAACGCGATCTTTGCCATGCCGTCGGTGGTCGAGCTGCGCTCCAACCGGCATGTCTGCCTGAATCGTTGCCAGGACCACTCCTGCTATGTCGGCGACGGCGACATGGCGGGATGTCCCATGTTCCGCCACCCCTATCTGGTGGACAACAACCGGGACTGCATCATGTGCGCGAAATGCGTCAAGACCTGTGCCAACAGCTCGATCCAGATCAACCTGCGCCTTGCCCCGCAGGAGCTGTGGGCCCTGGAGACGCCCAGGAGGGCGGACAGCTTCCTCATTGTGTCGATGGCCGCGATATTTTTTCCGTTCGCCCTGCAACGCGAGTTCACCGGTCTCGTCAACTGGTTGGCGGAGCAGGCTGCCGGAGCGGGTGTGATCATTCCGGCAGCGGCGATCGGGAGCATGCTGTTTTTTTCCCTCATCCTGCTCTTTCAAATCGGCTACTATCTCACGGTGACCGTTGAGGCGCTCTACGCCCGGATCGATAAGAATCTTTTGCTTTCCCTGTCGGGGTACGGGATCATTCCACTCATTCTTGGTGGTTACATGGCAGTGCACATGGAACTCTTCGTCGGCGGAGCCGGGATGATCCTTCCCAATATTCAGGAATTCCTGGGCATGCCGCCGGCTTATGACAATATCCGGCTGATCAGCGAGGACAGTACCTATGTGCTTCAGTTCCTGACCGTCCTTGGAGGTCTGCTTGCCTCCCTGTATGCTACCTATCGGGTGATAGAGCGGGCCATGGCCGGAGACACCGTGACTTCGAAGGCCCTGGGGATGCCCTTCTCCTTTCTCATAGCTCTGGGGGGGCTGTTCGTGTTCATGGTCTAAGGCGGGCTGACGCCCGCAACCGGAAGGGTTGTTATCCCCTCCGACAGCAGAGGAGACAGTACCTTCCCGAAAAAAGAGAAACGAATTGCTAAGCTACTACCTGTAACTGCGGCTGACGCCTGACGTCAATCTAAGGTTTTACGAGTTTTTCTAATCGGGCCTGAATGCCTCCGCTGCGCTTTTTCCCGTCTTACCGATTGACTTATTTCACATCAATTGCAAAAATATTTGCTTTAAAACCTTCATGGAGTTATTCCAAAGATCCGATTGCCATTTCGTCGAGCTTTGCCATCGGCTCCCAATCAATAACTTTCCACTTCCCTTATGAATACTATCCGGTCTTCTGCCCTGATTTTTATGTTTTTGTTTTCTCCGGCGGTTCTTTTCGCGCAGATCCCCAACGAACCTTTTCCCGACCTGTTGGCGGAGGAGGAAGGCGGAGCGTACGAGGAGGAATTCTGGGAAGAGGAGCTTGTTATAAGAGATCCTCTGGAACAGATGAACCGCTTTTTCTTCAAAGTGAACGACGAATTGTATGAATGGGTTCTGAAGCCGACAACAAAGGTCTACAGCCGGATCTTTCCCCTTGAACTTCGCGAGAGTTTCGGCAATTTCTTTCATAACCTGGCGTCTCCCATCACCTTCGTGAATGCCCTGCTCCAAGGGGACTTCCCGCTCGCCGGCAATGTTTTCAGCCGCTTTGTCATCAACAGCACCATAGGTGTCTACGGTTTCGCAGACGTCGCTTCACAGGAATTCAATATCGAGCCGGAGCGGGCCGATTTCGGCCAGACTCTCGGCAAATGGGGCCTGGGGGAAGGAATTTTCCTGTTTTGGCCGGTCTTCGGGCCATCGAGCGTACGAGATTCCGTGGGACTGGTAGCTGATACCTATCTCCATCCGGTGCCTTATTTTCATGACAGCTGGACCCTCGACACGGCTTATTACACGACCAGCAGGGTGAATACCCTGTCACTCCATCCCGATGTGTACGAGGATGTGAAGCGCTACGCACTGGACCCGTATGTCGCCACCCGGCAGGCGTACTACGAGTACCGGAAGGCGAGGATAGAAAAGTGACGTTGCAGGAAAGGAGGGGGCAAAAAAGAAATCGGGCAGAAAATACAAACTGCGTAGATTCTACCCGATTGGGGGGGCTTGAGGATCTTCCGTGGGGAAGTGCAACTCACTAAGCAAAATATGTGCCTAATTGTTAATTGATGTTCGGGCTCCCGAGCTTGCAGTTATATCGGCAAAAAATCATTGGAAAAAAAATGGCGTGGTAATAGAATTACGAAAACGCTCTTCATATTTCAAAAGTGTAATTCAAAATTGAAATTGGTTATTCACGAGGAGGGTCTTGGGAAATCACTTTCAGGGCCGCTTCAATCTCCCGGTATTTCACCAGAGCTTCCAGCCAACGCAGTGGAATGGCTGCTTTGCCGTGAGCGGCGCCGAGTACCATTCCCACAACCATCCCTCGTGCCGCCGAATCGCCGCCGGCCATTACCGTTTCTATCAAAGCCTCCTCCAGATTGTCCGCGTGGCGTATCGCGGTGTAGACAGCACCCGGCAGGGCGGCATTAACCGCGCACATTGGGCCGAATTCCTGTACGGCCTCATGCACGCTGCGATCTTCCATGGTAAGGCTGCGGTTCAGGCGGATATCCAGATCCACATCGCTGACGCCGCAGTCGAGGGCCTGGGTGAAGGCCTCATGGATAGTCGCCCCTTGCAGGACTGCATAACAGCTCCTCGCGATGAAAAACGCTCCATCCACAATCCCCGACCCGGTGTGCGTCAATATCGTCTGCTTCTCGACCGCCTCGACCAGTCGATCGAGATCGTCACGGTAGCGGAATACCAGAGGCGCAATCCTGGCTGCGCCGCCGAGATCCGTGGAGGATGACCCGCAGGCTGTCGTGGGAATTCCCTGTTCCATATTGTGCAGGGTGGCTTTGGTCGCCTGATCGATATAGCCATGGTAACCGGTGAAGAGGTTTCGCCAGTCCCGGGCGTAGGCCTCCGGATCGAATTTCCCTTCGTTGCTTGCCAGATGCTGCAGCAAGTGAAAACTCTGGTCGCCGTAGTGGGTGAATTCTCCCTTTTGCTTGGTTGGATGGTAGCCTCCCCGATGGGGTGGGAGGAGTTCGCCAACCCTGCCGAACTCCTCGGCAATCCGTCTGGTGTCGTAAATCCAGTGGACTCCCAGGGCCAGGGAATCGGCGACAAAAGAGGCGAGAACCATTGCCTCTGCGTGTGTTTTCATATACCCTCCTTCAATCTCTGAACCGATGGGGCAGGCGGTCTTCTCAAGAGAAGGTAACTCAGGAAGTTCCCCTGTCAAAGAAAATGCCTCGGACCCATGTCGGTGGAAGCATTCCGGAATGAAGCGGCGGCCGGGAAAGAAACCGGCAGGATATTTGTTGCCGGAAATTTTTTCCCTTTATATGATAGCAATACCTCTCAGGAAACTGCAGAGGTGAGCTGTTTGGAGTCGCTTGCATAAGTCGGAATCGGTATCGGTATCGAACCTTGTTTTTCGATTTCGATCCCGATCCCGATCCCGATTCCGATACCGTTAGCGAATAGCGATTTTGATTGAATCACCCCCTGTTTTTCCCATTCGGGTACGCCCGCGCATGACAACTCTGTATTTTTCCCTGTTTCTGATTCGGTTGGGCGGCGTCCCATGGTGGAAGTCTGCGGCCAAGTTGCCCGGGGAGGGGCTTCGCGCCGTGCTGAAACGGGAATCACCGTCTCCCTATAAACAATGATGTTGATATAGATGAAAAAACTGTGGAAGTATGGGGTGTTCCCCATTGTGATATTTTTATTGCTTCTGGTCGTGACGGTCGTGCTTATGCCGGTTCTCATGAATGTGCAGAAGTATGTGCCGGAGATCGAAAAGCGTATAAGCAAGGCATCGGGACGTTCGTTCTCGATCGGTTCCGATGTGACGGTTTCATTTTTCCCCTGGTTGAGTCTGTCCTTTTCCGATCTGAAGCTCGGCAATCCCGAGGGATTCGTGAGCGATGCGCTGGTGAAGATTGATCATTTCGAGGCGCGGCTCAAACTCCTGCCCCTGCTCAAGAAAGAGATCCGGATCAGCCGGTTCGTGGTGGGCGGGCTGGAGGTCAACCTCGAGAAAAACAGCGACGGAAAGGTCAACTGGGAGCCCCTGAGCAGGGCGGCCGCCTCGCGGGTTCATCATCTTCAGGACAGCATCTTCTGTTCCCTTTTGGCAGTGACTGATGGCCGGGTGAACTGGATCGACCGGACCAATCACACCCGGCATGCCGTGGAAGATCTGATGCTGCTGTTGAACAACGTGCAGGGGGACCATCCTATTGCCATCGATTTTAATGCATCCTATGACGGCATGCCGGTCGCCGTCGAGGGGGAGATAGGTCCACTGCGGCAAAAAGAGGGAGGGCGGGTCTTGCCGGTGGATTTTGATTTTCGCTTCATAGAAAAGCTGCATGGACAGGTGCGGGGAAAGATGGAGAACCAGCGATCGGCTCCCGTCTATGATGTAGCTCTGAAGCTATCGTCGTTTTCGCCGAGGGCCTTGTTTGCCGCGCTGGACCTCGCTTTTCCGGTCGAAACCGCCGATCCCGCGTCTTTCCAGGCCGTTGAGTTGGAGATGGCAATCAAAGGCGGGCGCGAGAAGGTGACCGTCGAGAAGGGTACCCTCCGGCTTGACGACACCAGTATGTCGATTGCCGGCGAGGTGAAAAATATGAGGGAGGTAAACTTTTCCCTCGATATCGATCGCCTGGATCTCGACCGGTATCTGCCGCCCCGGGACAGCAGGTCGGAAAAGGTGGATCGTGAATATGCCGGGATTATACACCGGATTGCGGGGAACAATCCCGCTTCCCTCGTCGGTGTGGTGAAGCTCGAGAACCTGAGGATCCTCGGGAGGACAGTCACCGGCATCGAAGCGAACCTCGGTGGAAGGGAAGGGGTCTTTACCCTGGACAAGGCCACGATGCAGTTCTACGGGGGCCAAATGCAGGCAAACTTGACTGCGGACCTTTCGGCAGGTGTTCCCACGATGCGGCTTGCCGTGCAGTCACAGGGGGTGGATGCGGCGGCCGTGCTGCGGGAGTCGGACAAACAGGAAATCCTGAGCGGAATTTTGAAGAGTGATTTGGCGCTGGAGTTTTCCGGCGATACGGCGGAGGCCATGCGCAAGAGCCTGAGCGGTATGGGATCCTTTGTCTTTATAGACGGGGCGCTGCACGGTATCGATATCCCCCGGTCGATAGAGAGCCGGGAACTGGTGAAAGCGGACCAGGAAGGCGACCGGCAGAGCGTGAGGACGGATTTTACCGAGCTGAAAGGTGGGTTTGCAATTGACGATGGACTGTTGACGATACGGGAAGCCATTCTCAATAATTCGGACAAGGCGCTGTTCATCAGCGGCGGGGCGGATATCCCCGACGGGGTTTGGGACCTGCGGGTTGCACCGCAGCAAATGGTTCTCCCCAAGCCGACGAAAGGCAAACAGCCCCTGTCTCTGGCGATCAGCGGTCCTTTTCTGCAACCGGAACTCAACCTCGACGACCGCCGTCAGCCGTCCGGGACGGTGAAGACGGTGAAAACGAATGTGGCGAGCCTGATCGATGAAAAGATTCCTTCGCCGGTCGAAGAGGATGTGAAGGGTCTGGTGGGAAAAACCCTTATCGACCCGGCCGTCGTTGCCCAGCGTTTTCACCTGCAGCGGGAGACCATCCGGCGGAGCGAAACGAAGAAACAACTGCGGCTCGGTAGCGGAAAGATCCTTATACACCCTCTGCTGGAAGAGACATCGCTGTATCAGAAGCCAGACGCCAGGGGACAGAAACCAGAAATTTTTGCGCCAAAGGCGCCATTGTAATCGGGTTTGGTACTAATCCTTTCGCTGATCGAAGCAGACCGTGCTGCCGGGGATGGATTTTGCCACCTTCTTCATTTCGGCGCAGGCATCGTTGACTTCCAGATACGAGGAGTAGCGCCGGTGGCTGAGATCGATTCCGGCGATGCTGATGCTCATGATGGGGAAGATCTGCCTGCGGCCGCGCCGGTCGGTCGCCTGGATGCAACGCCGGTCGGTATCCTGGCGGTTGTAGTAGTTGATGATGTCCCTGTCGAAATTGCGGATGATATCCTCGGTTACCAGCAGACAAGACTCGGAGGGGATTATCAGGATGAAGTCATCGCCACCGACGTGGCCGACAAAGGCATCGGCGCCGCCCGACCTGGTTGTCGCCGCTTTCAGGAGATCGGCGGTGAAACGGATGACTTCATCGCCGCGGGCAAAACCGTACTTATCGTTATAGGCCTTGAAATTGTCGATGTCGGTGTAGACGACGCAGAACCTGTCGGCCGCCTCGAGCTTCGTCTCGATATTTTTGATGATGGAGTTGTTGCCGGGCAGGCCGGTGAGTGGATTGGCATCGAGGGCCAGGGTGTAGAGACGTTTCAGCTCCCGCATTGCCGCCCGCAGTTGCAGGTGGTTCCGAATCCTGGCCTTGACGATCGCCGGATTGAAGGGCTTGGCGATATAATCGATGGCGCCCAGATCGAGCCCCCGGGTCTCCTCGGCCTCACCATGCGCCGAAATGAAGATCAGGGGCGTTTCCTGCCATCTCTCATGCTGCTTGATCCGTCGGCATACCTCGAAACCGTCCATGTGAGCCATCACAATATCCAGCAGAATCAAATCGGGATTGACGGAGGAAAGAAATTCCAGCCCCTGCTCCCCGCTTTTAGCGAAGTAAATCTCATAGAGGTCCCCCAGAAGGCTGATAAGGATCTTGATGTGCTCGATGCTGTCGTCAATGATCAGGATTTTTGGCGTGCGTCCGTCTTGCATGAATGAGTCTTACGCTCCTCCTAGCGGATCGAATCTTGCCACTGAATCAGGAGCGTATGTGCCGTCCCAAAATCCAGGTTGTTGATGTGTTTTTCAATTCTTGCAAAGACAATTTTATCTTCCGGTTCCAGACAGGAGCGGAGGCGTCCGATCTGTTTCAAAGCCTTCGAACTGTTGCGTTTCAGGGAATCCGCCAGCTCTGTAAGCAGCGCGTCTTTGTTTTCGGAACCGGCAGGATATTCCTCCTGCATGCCAGGTATATTCCATACATTATTTTGGTATCTGTCAAGATATTGCCGGAGAAACCCGCAGATTTTTTCGAGTTCCTCTTCAATATCCATGAAAAGCAACTGGCATTCGTTGATCTTTTTTCTTTTGATGGCCCCCTCGAGCTGCACGCATTGGGAGTGGAGACTATTCATTGCCAGATTTCCGCTCACACCCTTGAGACCGTGGACCATCTGCCGCACCTTGTCGAAGGAGAGTTTCTTGAACTCCTCCCGCATGGTCTCCGGATATGAACGATACCTCTGGAGAAAGGTTCCGAGAAGGTCGAGATAGAGGGTGGGATTGCCCATGGTGCGGGCGAGGCCCGCCTTCATGTCGATTCCGTGCCTGCCGGCTGCCTGTTCTTCCGGCAGTCCGGCCTTAACCGGCGGGCGAACCGGCGACGTGGCCTCAGGGAGACGGCGACGAAGATATCTGCCCAGGGTGGCAAAGAACGCTTCGGGGTTGATGGGTTTGGTGATATAGTCGTTCATCCCCCGGTCGAGACACTTTTTTCTCTCCTCCTGCATGGCGTGCGCCGTCAGGGCTATGATCGGTATCCTGCCGACGGACCCCGGCATTTTCCGTATCGCCTCGGTGGCGCGGTAACCGTCCATGACCGGCATCTGGATATCCATCAAGACCAGGTCATAAGCCGGGTCCCTATCGAGCAGTTCAACCGCCTCGGCTCCGTTCTGGACGACAGTTGTTTGGAGTCCGGCGATATCAAGAAAACCGATAGTGATCTGCTGGTTGATCCTGTTGTCTTCGGCAAGCAGGACCCGGTTTCCGCGGAAATGATCGAGCGCCTGCCCGGTCACCGGCTTGTTGCTGGGTGAGAAAACGGGAGTCGGGTTCTCCTTTCCCAGGGCGGTGAGGATCGCCTCGAGAAGACGGGCGGGTGTTATCGGCTTGGCCAAAAAGTAATCGCAGCCTTTGATATTGTGGGCGGAAAAATGGGTCGACAGCCGCTGCATGCCGGTAAGAATCAGGGCCGGGGAAACGGCTGCCGGGGAGGCCGCCTTGATTTTTCCGGGGATCTCCATCCAGCGTTGCGCATAGATCTCGCAATCGAGGATCACAATTTCAAAAGGGTTGTCGAGGGGCTGCTCGACCAAGGCGGAGATCACTTCAGCAACCGTCAGCGCTTGGCAAACCTCGATGCCGAAGGCGCCCAGCTGATAGGAGAGTTCGCTGGCCCTCTGCGGCCTCTCAGACATGACGATCATCCTCCTGCCGGCGATTTCCGGGGCCGTGTAAAAGTCTGCAGCTCGATCGGGACGGCGGTCGAAGGGAATGGTGAAGCAAAAGGTGCTGCCGGGATCCTCCGACCGCTGCAGCCATATTCGGCCGTTCATGATCTCCACGAGGCTCTTGCAGATGGTCAGTCCCAGGCCGGTACCCCCGAATTTGCGGGTGATGGATGAGTCGGCCTGGGTGAATGGCTCAAAGAGTTTCTTCTCCTGCTCATGGGTGATGCCGGCGCCGGTGTCCTGCACGGAAAACCGCAGGCGCACCTGATGCTCCCGACCCTGTGGTTCGGGATCGGGGGCGATGTGCAGGATGATGTAGCCGCTTTCGGTGAACTTGAAGGCATT
Source organism: Pseudomonadota bacterium (assembly GCA_023412495.1). Next base: position 11,550 of record JAEYNP010000109.1, on the reverse strand, counting down.
GGTAATCAGGTTGGTCAGGACCTGGCCCAGGCGGAGGGCGTCGCCTTTCAGGGCATAGGGGGTCTTCGGGGCGATGTTGAAGTAGAATTCGATCCCCGATTCCTCGCATCTGAGGCTGATAAGCGTGGCAAGCTTCTCCAGCAGCTCGCGAAGATCGAAATCGACATTTTCCACCTCGAGTTTTCCCGCCTCGATTTTCGACAGATCGAGGATGGCGTTGATTATCCCGAGCAGGGAATATGAAGCGGTGTTGATCTTGCCGAGATAGTCGAGATGGTCCGATGGGTTGTCGGTCTGGAGGGCGAGATCCGAAAAGCCGAGGATGGCGTTCATCGGCGTGCGGATCTCATGGCTCATGTGGGCCAGAAACTCCGATTTGGTAATCGCCGATTTTTCCGCCGCCGCCTTCGCCCGATGGAGCTCAGTGGCAAAGAAGTTGATCGAGCCGGCGATGGCGCTGATTTCGTCGCAGCCCTTGTCGATGATCTCCCGCTTTTCTCCTTCGACCATGGCGAGAACGGTCTCGTTGAGACGGGTGAGTCGGGGGATGAGGTTGTTCCGGAAATACAAGAAGAAGGCGAGAGTAAGGAGGAGCGAGAGAATGAAGAGCACGGCGATGATCATGATATGATGCTCCGCCTGCTCGACGAGGTTCCGGACCTGCGGGATGAGTTCGAAGAGCGGACTTGCGGGCTCTGCGGTAGATATCGATTGAACTCCGTCGGCGAGTTTTTCCGACATTTCGGTTAATGCGGAGTGAAAGCTCCGGAAGCCGAGCAGGGAGAGGATGGAGAGTCCGGAGAAGAGTGTTCCGGTGAGGATGAGGCATCCGATGACTGTCAGAGCGATGGACCTGTGGCTGCGCAGAGGCCGCGGCGCTTGCGGCAGGATCATTGGAGGGTCCGGTATAGTCATGAGATGCCGAGCACGGGTTGGTCGAATTCTTCCTCAAAAACCAGAATGAAATTTCTCGGTGCGCTCAATTATTTTGTCTCGGTTACGCCTGTTCCAGTATACCATCCTTCAAGGTCAGACAATGATCCATCTGCTCGGCGAGGCTGTTGTTGTGGGTGACCATGATGGTGCAGAGCTTGCGTTCCCGGCAGAGACTGTGCAGGAGCTCGAAAACCAGGCTGCCGGCCCGCGAGTCGAGATTGCCGGTGGGCTCGTCGGCCAGCAACAGTTCCGGTTTCATGATCAGGGCCCGGGCCAGCGCGGCCCGCTGCTGCTCGCCACCCGACAATTCGCCGACCTTGTGGTCCAGACGGTGTGTGAGTTCCACCTGGCCCAGCAGTTCCTTGGCCGGTTCTATCATCTCCTTTCTGGTCCTGCCTGCGATGAGGCCGGGGATCATCACGTTCTCAAGCGCCGTGAAGTCCGGCAGCAGGTGATGGAATTGAAAGATGAAGCCGATCGACCGGTTGCGGAAGCGGGCGAGCTCACGGGCGCTTTTGGCGAGCAGCGGCTCGCCGCGGAAAAAAATCTCGCCGCCGGAAGGGGCGTCGAGGGTCCCCAGGATCTGCAGGAGAGTGGTTTTGCCGGACCCGGAGGCGCCGATGATGGCGGTCATCTCTCCGGCTTCGGCGGTGAGGGACACGCCTCTCAAGACGGTCAGGGCGGTGGGCCCGCTGCCGTAGGTCTTGGTAATATCGCGGGCGCAAAAGAGAGCCATCAGGAAAGCACCTCCGCCGGGTGGACGGCCGAGGCCTTCCAGGAGGGATAGAGCGTCGCGAGCAGCGTGATGAGAATCGAGCAGGCGGCGATGATCAGCACGTCCTCCGGCAGCACCTTGATCGGCAGTGTGGTCATCGGGTAGACGTTGGAGGGCAGCTCGATGAACTGATAGCGCGACAGCAGCTCGCAGAGCCCGAGCCCCCCGGCGACGCCAAGGGTCGTGCCGGTGATGGCAATAACCAGCCCCTGCAGGAAGAAGATCTTCATGATCGATCGAGATGTCGCCCCCATCGATTTGAGGATGGCGATATCCTTGCTCTTTTCCATGACCACCATGACCAGGGCGCTGATGATGTTGAGCGCCGCGACGAGAATGATGAGCGTCATGGCGATGAACATGCCGATCTTTTCCAGTTTGAAGGCGGCGAAGAGATTGCGGTTCATCATCATCCAGTCCTTGGCGATGAAGCCCGGCCCCAGGGCCTCGGTGATCTTTGCAGCAACCTGGTCGGCCCGGTTGAGCTGGTCGCGGGAGACCGTCACTTCTATGCCGTGGGCCAAGTCGCCGATGCCGAGGAAGTTCTGGACTTCGGCAAGCGACATATAGGCGAGCGTCGAGTCGTATTCGAACATGCCGGTCTCGAAGATCCCCGACACGCGGCAGGTCTTGATCTTGGGAATGATGCCCATGGGGGTGAGCGGCCCGCCCGGGGAGATCAGCCGGATCCGGTCGCCGACGTCGACCCTGAGGTCGCCCGCCAGATTTTTGCCGAGGATGATGTTGGGCACCCGATCGCTTTCCGGCTCGGTGAGGTCATGGATGGAGCCCTGGATCATCTGTTTGGCCAGCCCCACCACATTTTCGGCGGTGGCTGGGTCCATGCCGCGCAGCACCACGCCATTACCGCCGCCCGTGCTGCTGAGTAAGGTCTGGGCGTAGAGGTAGGGTGTGGCCCCGGTCACGTGCCGCACGGTGAGGATGCGCTCGCGGGCCAGCTCGTAGTCGCCGATGGTTCCTCCCATCCGCTGGACGATGATATGGGAGTTGACCCCCAGGATCTGATCGCGCAGCCCGTCGGTGAAGCCGGAGTAGACGGAGAGCACCACGATCAGGGCGATGACCCCTACGGTGATCCCGGCCACCGAAATGAGCGAGATGAGGGAGATGAAGCCGTGCCGGTGTTTGGCCCGCAGATAGCGAAGGCCGATGAACCATTCAAACATGTTCTTCCAACTTACAACTTAGGGTTTCTCCGGCGCGACTTCCTGCTGCAGCTTCGCCTCGGGTTTCAGATGGGGGAAGAGGATGACGTCGCGGATGGATGGGGCATCGGTCAGGAGCATCACCAGCCGGTCGATGCCGATGCCTTCGCCGGCGGCCGACGGCATGCCGTATTCCAGGGCCCGGATGTAGTCGGCATCCAGTTCGGGGTGGATCTCTTCGTCCTCGCCGCGCTCGGCGATCTGCTTCTCGAACCGGTCGAGTTGATCCATGGGGTCGTTCAGCTCGCTGAAGCCGTTGGCCAGCTCGCGGCCGGTGATGAAGAGCTCGAACCTGTCGGTGACTGTGGGGTCCTGGTCGTTGCGCCGGGCCAGCGGCGAGACCTCGGTGGGGTAGGAGGTGATGAAGGTTGGGTTGATGAGTTTTTCCTCCACGAGCAGCTCGAAGAGCTCGGTCTTGGCCTTGCCCGGGCCCGCTTTCTCTTCCAGCTTGATGCCTTTTTCCCTGGCGAGCACCATGACCTTGGCGTCGTCGGCCAGGACGGCAGGGTCGATGCCGGCGATCTCCGTGAGCGCCTGATCCATGGTCAGCACCTTCCACGGCGGGGTCAGGTCGACCTCGGTGCCCTGGTAGGTGATCTTCATGGAGCCGTTGATCTTCTCGCAGACGGTCGAGATCATGTCTTCAGTGAGCTTGATCAGGTCTTCGTAGGTGGCGTAGGCCTGGTAGAACTCCAGCATGGTGAACTCCGGATTGTGCCGGGTGGAGAGACCTTCGTTCCTGAAATTGCGGTTGATCTCAAAGACCCGCTCGAAACCCCCGACCAGCAGGCGCTTGAGGTAGAGCTCCGGGGCGATGCGCAGGTAGAGGTCCATGTTGAGCGCATTGTGGTGGGTCTTGAAGGGTTTGGCCGTGGCGCCGCCGGGGATGGGCTGCATCATCGGGGTCTCCACTTCCATGAAGCTATGGGCGTTCAGATACTCGCGGACCAGGCGGATGATCTCAACCCGTTTGCGGAAGGTCTCCCGGGCCTCCGGGGTGACGATCAGGTCGACGTAGCGCTGCCGGTAGCGGGTCTCGACATCGGTGAGGCCGTGCCACTTGTCCGGCAGGGGCCGCAGGGACTTGGAGATCATGACGATGCTCGCCGCCTGGATGGAGAGTTCGCCCACCTTTGTTTTGAACAGGGTGCCCGTGACGCCCACGATGTCGCCGATATCCCATTTTTTGAAGGTCTCGAAGATCTCCTCGCCCAGGACGTCCAGTTTGACATAAATCTGGATTTGGCCGCTGCCGTCGGCGACGGTGCAGAAGGCGGCCTTGCCGAACTTGCGCATGGCCATGATCCGCCCGGCAACGGAATAGACGATGCTTTCCGGATCCACATCCTGGGGGCCGAGTTCCTCTCCCCTGGGGAGGATGTCCTTGACAGCGTGGGCTGGCTTGAAGCTGTTGATGTACAGGTTCACGCCGAGTGCGGCAAGGGAATCGGCTTTTTCTTTACGTTGGGAAAGGAGCTGGCTTTCTTCACTCATGATGCGTTCGTTTCCGAAATTTGACGATAGACGATGATAAAAAAAGCGGCAGGAGACTGCCGCTTCTCTCAAAAAAACCTCTTCTGCAGGAGGATGACATGTTCAAAAAGCTCGAGATCTCCCCGGGTGAGAACGACGGGAGAATATCCAGGCAAGACTTGTCGTGAATCTGGAAGAATTACCGGGAAAGTCTCGCGCTGTCAATGAATTTCCCCGTTTGCGAATGATCGTCCGGGGTGCGCCCATGCATCTCTAAGTGATCGAAATCCCCCTTGTCCATGGCAAAGAACATCAGGGCGTTGAGGACTAGTCCATGGCTGATGGTGCCGTCCGCCACCAGCTTCCGCACGGCAGTCTGCGGCAGGGTCAGCACCTCGATATCCTCCATGTCGTCCTGCTCTGGTTCGGCCACCCTGCGGACATTTTCCACCAGCACGGTGTAGCAGAAATTGTTCTGGATTGCCGGGTTCGGGCAGACCTTGCCGATGACCCGGCCGTTTTCCCCGGCATAGCCGGTCTCCTCCAGCAGTTCACGCAGTCCGGCTTCGAGGGGGTCTTCCCCGTCGTTCACAGACCCGCCGGGGATTTCCACCTCGATCCGGTCGGTGCCGAAGCGGTACTGGCGGATCACCACGAGGGCCCGCTCCTCGGTGAGCGCGATGATATTCACCCAGGCCGGGAAATGGAATTTGTAGAAATCCTTGGCGATGGCGGTGCGCCGGCACTCCACCGTACTGACGACCAGGTTCACCATCGGGTTGGCAAAGAGCGTTCGGGGCGGTGATACCGTGTAGCCGTTCTTTTCCGAAATCTTCAATTTCGTCTCCATGGTCCTTCCGATTTGTGGAGTCGCAACGGACGAGCCGGGCAGTGGGTTATCATGGCAATGCTTCCTTCCCGGAAGCGTTATACCATGATGGACTCGTAAAAAGACCGATCTACTTCGTTGTAGGTCAGAAAGGGCTCTTGGCTGTACCATATGTACTACCAAAGCGCCGTTTTAGACACTACGCCTCGTATATCGAACTTTTTCCAGAGTCCATCTCCATGGGTTTGAGCACTTTTTACGGCTTTATCATACCATGACTTGGGTGATTATGCCGTGGAAATCATGGATCGAATCCGTGACCCGTTTCGCCGATTCCGGTGAGTCGTTCGCCGAGTTGGCGGAGCTTTCGTCTGGCCTCATGGTTGTAAGCCTGATCATGGGCGGGGACGAGCAGCTTCTTCTCGAAGTATCGACCGGTCGTGTCGGTCAGCTCCGGGCTGGTGGCGATGTAGACCACGACCTCGGCCCCGGACTCGGCGCTGCCCCGCGGGGCATAACCGCTTTCCCGGACCATTTTGGTATCCAGCAGGGATCCGGGATGGAGACAGTTGACCGTAATACGATCCTTCTTCAGCCGCTCGGCGAGATCGAAGGTGAACATGGTGAGGGCCAGTTTGCTCTGCGCGTATGCCCGGTAGGGGTCGTAGCCACGCTCGAGCATTACGTCGTCAAACTCGATCCGCTGCTGGGCTGCGGAGCTGACGTTGACGATCCGTGAGGGGGCGCCGTTCTTCAATACCGGGATCAGCAACTGGGTCAGCAGAAAGGGAGCGAGATAGTTGACGGCAAAGTTCAGCTCGTGACCGTCCCGGCTCAGGATCCGTTCGCCCGGCCGGGGGCCGACCCCGGCATTGTTGATGAGAAGATGGAGGCTTTCATGATCCGACTGGATTTCTTCCGCAAGCCTGCGGACCTCGGCGAGGGATGAAAGGTCCCGGACATAGGATTTCAATTTACCATTTCCCGTCTGCTCGCGGATCTCCCTGACAGTCGCCTCGCACTTTTCCCTGCTGCGGCCGTGAATGAGTACGGTCGCCCTCATCTGCGAAAGCTTCTTAGCGGTGATCCTGCCGATTCCGTCGGTCGAGCCGGTGACGAGTATGATCTGTTCTGCAATCGGTTTCATTGTGTTGTCTTCCTTATTCCTCAATTCCGAGCGACTGGAAGGATTCTGCCGTCGCCCTACATCGTTTTGCCAATGACAAGTTTCACGGATTTTCCGGCTTCAATTGCTTCTTCGGCAGCCACCTGATTGAGGCGGGCCAGCTCTTCCAGGGGAATCGCCACCCGATGCCTGGCGTGGAGTTCCCGCAGGGGAACGGCGGCATCGGTTCTGACGATTTTCAGGCGCAGTGGCTCTGCGTTGAGGATGTTTTCATCGGCCGAGCGTCTGAAACTCTGCGCGGTATCCTGGATGGCGCTGCCGTACTGATTCCAGAATCGTTGGGGAGTGTAGCCGAAGAGCTGAAAGAGGCGTCTGTTGTGGAGGACGAAGGTGGCCTGTCCTTGGACGGCCCCCTGCTTGGTCTGGGCCAGGAACTCGCCGTTTGCGGCCGGGAGGCCATGGAGCTGGGAGGCGGATGACGACCGGCCCTGGATGCCGCTTTGCCCGAGGAATGCCTGCAGCGCCTCCTGCGGATCCCGTTGCTGGCCCACGCTGAGCTGAAAGGCGGCGTTCTGGCCGGGGCTGAGGCCCACCACGGTGCTGCGCCGGTTGACGACCTTCCATCCCTGCGGGAATTCGAGTTGGAAAGCGAGTGCCGGATGATAGAACATGGACTCTCGCACAAATCCCTCGCGGGGGTCGGAACCATAGGTCATGCCCTCAAGCCGCCGCAGGTACGATTCTCTCTCCACCGGCGCGAAATCGCGGGGGCCCAGCTCGGCCAGGCGGGCCCCGATAAACTCCATGCGATTCTCAGGGTACGGGTGGGTCGAGGCCCATTCCGGGATGGTTCCCTTTTCCCCGCCCTCGGAGATGCGGGCGAGCATCGCCATGACATCCATCAGCTCCTTCGGGTTCTCGTTGACGTTGAGCATATAGCGGATGCCGAGCTCGTCGGCCTCGGTCTCGTCGTCTCGGCTGAACTTCAGGAAAAGGAGCTGCATGCCCTGGCCGAGAATGGACGAAAAGGACTGGAGCTCCGGGACGGCAATGGTCGCCACGCCGAACCCGAGCTGGGTTATCATGGCCTTGCTCACCCGAATGACGGCGTGTTTTGCCGTGACATGGGCGATCTCATGGCCGAGCACGCCGACCAGCTGGGCCTCGTTCTCAAAGTGGGCCATGATGCCCCGGGTGAGATAGATGTACCCGCCGGGCAGGGCGAAAGCATTGACCACATCGTCGTCCACCACCTGGAAGGTCCAGGGCAGCTCGGGCCGTTCGGTGGTTCGAGCCATGCTCATGCCAAGTTCCTGCACATACCGCTGCAGGCTCTCGTCCGGGTACAGCCCCATTGTTCGAACGATGTCCTCGTTGGAGGCCTCGCCCATCTCTATTTCTTGCTGCTCGCCGATAAAGCTGAGATGCCTCTCACCGGTGGCTTCGATAGTCTGGCAGGCGGTCATGGCGCCTAGCAGGATCGCCAGAAGGCAAACGAGAGGCCACTGATTGAACAGCGCTTCGAGTATTTTCTGAAATCTGCCGGAAGTTGTTCTCTTTTCTCGCGTACTTTCCATAACCATTTTTCCGCTTGAGTTGCCGCGTTCTTTCAACAATCAAGTCACTTGTCTATACCCTAACAACGTGTAGGCCCTGAATCAATTCCTCTCATAAGTGTAAAGGGCAAATCGTCATCCAGCCCGCCAGATTAAAAAACAGCTGCCGTCGCGCATTGTCTACGGAAATTAAGTATAACTGAAAATATAAATGAAAAATTAATTGTAAAAACATTTCTGTTTGCAGGAGCCCTCGATTTGGACTACAAAGATGATAGGAAAAAACATGCATAAATGACCATTTTGATACGGAAGAGGTGATTATGAGCATGCACAAGCTGAAACTCAGAGTCCTTTCCATCCTTTCGGACAACCTCAAGGAAACCGAGCCGCAACTGGTCCCCTCGGAGGCGATAGCCGGGAGGTTGAACCTTGATGTTTCTGAATTGCAGCAGGTACTGAAAAGCATGGAAGGGATGGGAGTTATCGAGATAGATCCCGACCTGCAGTACAGTCTCATCACCAGGGAAGGCCTGCTCTGGTATCAGGAAACGGGGCAGGGAAGGTAGGAAAATTGTCTTCAGTTTTTTAGAGAGACTCATGGAAAAATCGACGCAGCAGACCTATGACCGCTATATCAAGGCTTTGGTTGATATTGGCCAGGCGATCACCTCAGATCTCTTTCTCGAGGATCTTTTCAAGCTGATCGTCATGGTGACCGCCCGGGTGACCGGAGTGGAGATCTGTTCATTGTGGCTGGTTGACGAAAACGAAAACCCGCCGGTGATCAGGCTGAAGGCGACCCAGGCCATAGACCGGGAATATGTCAAGGACAGGGTCCTGCGCATGCACGAGGGGGTGGTGGGTTACGTGGCATCGACCCAGCGGCCGCTGGTTATCGATGATGTGCTGGCCAACGAGCGGTTCAAGGAAAAGGAGATGGCGGCCAAACTCGGGCTGGTCTCCATGGTCGGTGTGCCCCTCGTGGGCAGGGAAGGCAAGGTCATGGGAGTCCTCAATTGCTTCACCGCCAAGCCCCATGTCTTCTCGGAAATAGACATCAACATGCTGGCCGCCGTAGCCAGCCAGGCGGCAGTCGCCATCCACAACACCGAGTTGATCGTCAGGACCCGCGTCATCGAACAGGAGTTGAAATCCCGCAAGGTCATCGAACGGGCCAAGGAAATCCTCATGCATCGACGGCGGATGAGCGGCGAGGAAGCCTACCGCTGGATCCAGAAGCGCAGCATGGACACCCGGAAATCGATGCAGGAAGTGGCCGAGGCGATAGTCCTCTCGGACGAGCTTTAGTACCTTAGAAATTCGTTTCTTGTTTTTGAGAAACGAATTTCGTGAAGGTACTTATACCCCTCAAGGGGGTACTGAAAAGAGTCCCCTTTGCTGTGGGAGGGGATAACAACCCTTGGGATGCGGGCGTCAGCCCGCATTAGTACCTTAGAAATTCGTTTCTTGTTTTTGAGAAACAAATTTCGTGAAGGTACTTATCCCCTCTGCTGTGGGAGGGGATAACAACCCTTGGGATGCGGGTGTCAGCCCGCATTAGGATCTCCTGAGGAGCATGTGGACCGCGCGGACAGGGTGGACGTTGTGGACCGGGTGGACAGCCGGCCAACATGTCCACTCGGTCCACTTCATTTTCCAAAAAGCAGGGATGGAAAAAATGGGGCATCCGACGAACTCGAGCCTTGTTTTCTTCAACTTCCCGGAAATTGTAACTATTCCAATAATTGCAATTTTGCCTTGACAGCCATGATTAGTCACGCTAATAAAAACACACAATAAATTACTATCAGCCTGCACAACGGCGTGCGGCTGAATAGAGATACTGGACAACGGCGTCTGTTTCCTCTCGGTGGCAGATGCCTTTTTTTTTGCCGAACGTACGGCAGGCATCTCCGCCGGGGAAAGCACCGGAAAAGGAGATTGCACCATGCGTTTCGAAAAGTTGAATGATGTCCTGGGAACTGCCAACAGAGGAAATCCTGCGGAATCGGGTCTTTGCACCCTGTGCCGGGCCGACTGCGCCGGCAAGTGCGAGACCTGGAAATCGAGCCTGGTCGGGCGAAAGCTCCTCTATCCCCGTGATTTCGGACTGGTAACGGCGGGGGCCAACAATACCACCCATGTCGGGGTGTCCTATAATTCCTTGAGGATTCAAGGGTATGCATATGGGGCGGTGGGCTTGAATGAGGGGCTTACGTCTAATGCCGACGACTGCATCTTCCCCAACGTCGACCTGTCCACCGAGTTCGGCAACAAGGTGAAGACCAAATCCCGCCTGCCGCTGATGACCGGTGCCCTGGGTTCGACCTTCATCGCCGCCAAGTACTGGGACTCCTTTGCGGTCGGCTGCGCGCTCACTGGGATTCCCATCGTCATAGGAGAAAATGTCGTCGGTATCGACAAGAAGTCGACCATCAACAGCGGCCGGATCAAAGAGGCGCCGGAACTCGACCGCCGTATCGACATCTATCTCCGTTACTTTGACGGCCACGGCGCCATCATCGTCCAGATGAATGTCGAGGACACCCGCAACGGCGTCGCCGAATACGTGTCCGAGAAATACGGCAACAAATGTATCATCGAGTTGAAATGGGGCCAGGGGGCAAAGAACATCGGCGGCGAGATCCAGGTGACGAGCCTCGACTACGCTCTCTTTCTGAAGGAACGCGGCTACGTGGTCGACCCGAATCCGGCCCTGCCCGAGGTCCAGGAGGCCTTCGCCAAGGGGGCTATCAAGGCCTTTGCCCGTCACAGCCGCCTGGGTGGCACCCACCTCGAAACCGTGGAACTCGTGCGCGAGGATTTCATGAAGTCGGTGGATTATTTGAGGAGCCTCGGCTTTGAACGGATCTCGCTGAAGACCGGCTCCTACGGTATGGAAGAACTGGCCATGGCCATCAAGTTCGCCTCCGACGCGGGGCTCGACCTCCTCACCATCGACGGTTCAGGCGGCGGCACCGGCATGAGCCCGTGGAACATGATGCAGAGCTGGGGCGTGCCGTCCATCAACCTCCACGCCAAGGCCTACGAATACGCGAGCCTCCTGGCCGGTCGGGGGCAGCGGGTGGTCGATCTCTCCTTTGCCGGCGGTTTCGCCCTGGAGGACAGCATCTTCAAAGGCCTCGCCCTCGGCGCCCCCTTCGTCAAGATGATCTGCATGGGCCGGGGCATCATGATCCCGGGCTTCCTCGGCACCAACATCGAAGGCGCGCTGCATCCTGAGCGGCGGGAGAAGATCAACGGCAACTGGGACAGCCTGCCGAAGTCGGTCACCGAGATCGGCACCACGCCGGAGGAAATCTTCGCCTCCTATTTCGACGTCCAGAAGAAGGTGGGAAAAGAGGAGATGGGCAACATCCCCTACGGGGCGATCGCCATGTGGACCATGGCCGACAAGCTCGCCTGCGGCATTCAGCAGCTCCTGGCGGGGGCTCGCAAGTTCAAGGTTTCGCAGATCAGCCGCGACGATATCTACGCGGCGAACCGCGAGACCGCTCGCGAGACGGGGATCACCCATATCACCGAGGCGAAGGATGAAAGCGCCCGGTCGATTCTGCTTTCCTGATGCCGGCGTAGTCAGCCAGCTGCCTGCCGCCGTGCTGCAC
>JAEYNP010000021.1 GCA_023412495.1 Pseudomonadota bacterium | reverse complement strand
AAAATACACCCCCCCCCCGGCCCCCCCCCCCCCCCCCACCGCCTGGACCGGTGGCAAAATAACATCATTTGTTACCAGAAACCCAGGAGGTGCCATGGGAACAACCCGCCTTGTCGTCGTTCTGCTCGGGATTGCCCCTAAGTGCCTGCACCACCCACCATGCCAGGCTGCAGGGGCGGGAGGTCGCCCTGTACCTTGACCGGCCGGGAGCGGAAACCGTCGTTGCTGTTCACGTCCCTCGACGGCTCCGCCGGCAAGCCTATCTCCCGCGAGCAAGGGATCTTGGCGGCGACGCTTCCGCCGGCCGCATACAGCTACTTCTACCGGGTGGATGGCAGAACCTTCCTCCCGTCCTGCTTAATGAGGGAAAAACATGACTATGGGTCGGAGAACTGCATTTTCGAGCCGAGAGGGCGGAGCGCTCCTCGGTCCGGCCGTTATTAGGAATAATCATTTTTTTTCAGGAGGTTATCATGCGAATTCGTTATCTTGTAATTGCCGCGGTCTGGCTGGCGCTGCCGGCCTACGCCGCCCTGCCCCAGCCTCAGGAAAAGGTCGTGTCGGAGGAACGCGTCCTAACCCGGAGCGGGCCGGAAATCACTGAACCGGCGGCAGCCGGGGAGAATGAACGAAATATGATCGCCCTGATGCGCGAGCATCGCTTTCAGGAACGCAATATCGAGCTCGCCCGGCAGACCATGCGGCTGGCTACCCGGGAAGGGCTGCCGACCGGGCCGCTGGTTGACAAGGCGAAGGAAGGAATAGCCAGGCAGGCAGGGGAGGAAGAAATCGTGGCGGCCATGGAGACGGTCCGGCACCGCTACAGCTATGCGCATCAGGTGGCGAGAGCGCTTGCTCCTGACGGCAAAGTCGATGGGGCCGTGGCGGAGGCCATTGCCGACTGTCTTGCGGCGGGAGTGAAAACCGAAGACATGGACAGAGTTGCCGATCGCCTGCGGGTCCGGGCCCGGCAGCTCGATCGGGAGGATTGCCAAAAGCTTTGCCTGCAGACGATGCTCGCGGCCCGCTCGATGGCCAGACTCGGTGTCTCGTCGGATGAAATAGCCATCACCGTGACCCAGGCGCTCCAGCATCAGAATGCATTCCGCGAGATGGAGCAACTCCGCCACAATTTTGCCGAGGAAGCGGAGCACAATGCGGCCAATCACCTCGCCCATCGGCACTCGGGTGAACTTGGCAAGGGGGGCGCCTTCAGCGGTCGCGACGCGACCGGCAATGCTGCGACCGGCAATGACTCGGGCGGTGGAAATTCCGGCGGCAACTCAGGCAACTCAGGCGGCTCAAGCGGCGATGGAGGCAGCGATTCAAGCGGAGGTTCCGGCGGCAGCGGCTCCGGGGGCGGTTCGGGCGGCTCCGGCGGTTCCGGTGGTGGCTCGGGCGGTAACGGCGGTGGATCGGGTGGGAGTGGCGGCTCCGGGGGCGGTTCGGGCGGCCGAGGATAACTTCCCTTCTTCAGCACCAGTTCAATGAGTGAAATTCCCTTCGATGCCCGGCAGGGGATGGCGACTCCTGCCGGGATCTCCCAAGAGATGTATTTTCGACGAGACAGCGAATTCGAATGCTTATTGTATGAGTGAAAGTTTGCGAGAAAGCAAAATTTCACCTGCTTCCATCTCGAGTTTCCTCGGGCTCCCTGTCACTACTTTCCTCCGGGATGACCCGGAGCGTGATGCTCTTTAATCCCGATTCCGGAAGGATGCCGAAGGTCCACTCCTATGAAAAAAAAACGAAGCGAATTCAAAGGAAAACGGAGCGATCTCATCAAGCGGCATATCGATTCCTTTCCCGTATTGCCGGCAACCGTGGTGAAGCTGTTGGCCGTCGTCAACGATCCGGATAGTTCGGCGGACGACGTCATCCACACCATACTTCCCGATCAATCCCTTTGCCTGACTATTCTAAAGATTGCCAACTCGGTTCTCTTCGGCCGCCCGAAAAAGGCGGATTCCTTGAAAGCGGCGGTGGTGATCCTCGGTTTCAACGAGGTGCGGAGGATTGCCGTGACCAAGGCCCTGATTAATTCCTTCGGCAAGTTGCCCGACAAGGAGAAACCGTTCATGGACAGGTTCTGGACCCATGCGTTTCTCTGCGGCCTGGCGGCCGTTATCATCGCCAGGGACCTGAAGATCGATGATGATAGTGCCTTCATGGGCGGGCTGCTCCACGATATCGGCAAGCTCATCATGCTGCAGACTTTTGCAGACGACTACACGCTCGGGCATTGGCGGTACAGCAGCGAGGAGGTGCTGCAGGAGGAACTCCGGACTTACTCGTTTACCCATGATGCTGTGGGCGGGCAGTTGCTGGAGAAATGGCTGTTCCCGCAAAATCTGATCACGGCGGTAGCCTTCCATCACCGGCCCGACCGGGCGATTGTGGAACAGGGCTTTGCGCATATTGTGCAACTTGCTGATATTATGTCATTTGAGTGCTGTGGCGAGAGCTCGTTGGAGGGTGTTGATATCGTGAAGACAACTTTTGACGCTGTTCCCGATATCCGTGAGCAATGGCGGGATCACGGCTGGACGCTGGAGGATGAAGCGATCGCAGGGTGGTTCCGCAGGCTCGCCGAGAACCGTGATGAGGGCAATTATCTCAAGGAGTCCTATGGCGGTCTGCCGGGTGTCGGTTGAGTTCGCGAAAGAAAAGGTGTCTCTTTTGCTCGAGACGGTTTACCCGAAGCAGAGATGCCTTCGGTAGCGCGGAGGTGTGCCGGGGCATTGTCGATTGTCAAACTTGATAAAGTCGTAAAAAGTGCTCCAACCCGTGGAGATGGACTCTGGAAAATGTTTGATATACGAGGAGTAGTGTCTGAAACGGTGCTTTGGTAGTACATATGGTACAGCGAAGCGCCGTTTCAGACCTACAACGAAGTAGATCGGACTTTTTACGAGTCCATCAAACTTCTCAATCGTGGAGGATTCGATATGGCGAAGACAGCAATGAACCCGGTCGTCCATTTTGAGATGCCGGCAGGAGACACCGGGCGTATGGCAGCTTTCTATTCCGGGACCTTTGGCTGGGTCACCCGTGAGTTGGGGCCCGAGATGGGCAATTATATACTGGCGGCCACCACCGAAACCGATGAAAAAGGCCGGCCGAAACACGCGGGAGCAATCAACGGTGGTTTTTATCCCAGAAAGGATGACTGGCCGGACCAATATCCCTCGGTGGTTGTTGCCGTCCAGGATATTGAGGAAAGCATGCGAAGAATTGTGGAAAATGGCGGCGAAGTTCTGGGGGAACCCATGGAAATCCCAGGCGTTGGGTTGTATGTTTCTTTACACGATACGGAAAATAACCGGGTCGGCATGTTGCAGCCGGTGCCGATGGAGGAGCATGCGGACATCGATAGAAAGGAGGCCGCCTTGTCTTTTCTCCGCATGGTTATCGAAAGAGATATAGAGGCGGCTTACGAGAAATACATCCACCCCGACTTTCGACACCACAATCCATATTTTCAGGGAGACCAGGAGACGCTGCTCACCGCAATGATGGAAAGCCATGCCCATTGTCCCGATATGAAACTGGAAATTCAACGGGCATTGGTGGATGGCGATCTCGTGGCCGTCCATTCCCGCATCGGGCCCGGCAAAACGAGGCCGGAGATGGCTGTTGTGCACATTTTCCGCTTCGAAGGGCCGTATATCGTGGAATTCTGGGATATCAGCCAGGAAATTCCCGAGGATTCCCCCAATGAATACGGAGCGTTTTAGGATCGGTTAGGGACTTCTTCCAGGATACGGGTAAACCTTTTACTCCTATTTCCCCGGGATATCCTTGCCGTGTGGATCCTGCTCGGGCCGGCCCAGCTTTTCATCCAGATACTCGGCCGCCCCGCCGCGGATGTGCTCCAGCCGGTGGGCCGTGGCATGCAGACGCTCCTGCGGCGTGCCGATGGTTTCCAGGTAGGCTTCCCACAGCCGGTGGGCGCGCAGCACCTTGGCCGCCTCCTGTTCTCCCTTCTCCGTCAGGATGTAATCACCCTCCCGCTCGCCCAGCAAGCCATCCTGGACCATCCGCCGGATGGCCCGGTTGAGCCGCACGCCGTCCTCGACATAGTGTCTGATCGTCTCCATCGGCGTTGGTTTGCCGTAGCGCAGCACGGTGGTGAGCACGTCCTCGACGATCTGCTGCGGCACGAGGCTCCGCAGGCGCAGCCAGCGGGCCAATAGACCATACTTCGGGGCCACGATCAGCACCGCCAGGAACTGCAGGGTGCAGAACAGCATGATCGCCCCGCCGCCGGCGGAATCCAGCCAGACGCAGAGATAGAGCCCACCGATAACCGAGGTGACGCCGAACAGCGCCGCCAGCGCCATCATCCGGTCCAAACGGTCGCAGAGCAGATAGGCGGTGGCGGAGGGGGTTATCAGGAGGCCTACCACCAGGATCACCCCGACCATGCTTACCGCGCTGACCACCACCAGCGAGACGCAGGTGGTGAGCACATAGTCGAGCAGCAGCACCGGCAGGCCGATAGAGGCCGCCATGACCGGATCGAAGGTGGTCAGCTGGAAATGCCGGTAAAAGAGGATCAGTACCGTCAGCACCAGGGCGGCGACGAAGGCGCTCACCCACAGGTCGCTGTCGGCGATGCCGAGGATGTCGCCCATGATGAAATGCATGAGATCGATGTGGATATAGTGGCGAAAGATCGACACCGCCACCACCCCCAGGGCGAAGATCCCGGTGTACATGATGCCGATGGCGGTATCCTCCTTGACTCTGGAGATCCGCGAGACGAAGCCGATCAGGGCGACGGTGACGACCGCCGCCAGCAGTGAGCCGATGAGCATTCCCGGGGCATGGGCTTCCAGGCCGAAGAGCAACTTCATCACCAGATACCCCCCGGCGACGCCTGCGATCATGGCGTGCGAGAGCGCGTCGCCCAGGAAAGCCATCCGCCGCAGCACCACCAGGCAGCCCACGACGCCGGCGACTATCGCCACGATGGAGCCGCCGATCAGCGCTTTCTGGAAATAGGTTTCGGTGAGCGGCGCGATGAAGAGTTCGTGGATCATGCCTTCTCCTCCTTGAACACCGTGCCGAAGATGCGCAGCCGGCCCTCGTACACCCGGCTGAGCAGATCCTCCCGCAGGACCGCCCGGGGCTCGCCGTAGGCGTACAGCCGCTGCTTTATCAGGATGAGTTTGTCGAAATACTCGGCGGCGGTGACCAGATCGTGGTGTACGACCACCAGGGTCTTGCCCGCCCCCTTGGCCCGCTCCAGAACCTCAAGGATGGCCCGTTCGGTGGCGGCGTCGACGCCGGCGAACGGCTCGTCCAGCAGAAGAATGTCGCTGCCCTGAGCCAGGGCCCGGGCGAGAAAGACGCGCTGCTGCTGACCGCCGGACAGTTCACCGATCTGCCGGTCGGCGAACTCCTCCATGCGCACCATGGCCAGCGCCTCGGCGGCCGCCTGCCGATCGGCGGCGGACGGTGAGGCATACCAGGGAATGCGCTGGTAGCGGCCCATCAGCGCGACTTCCCGGACGGTCACCGGAAAATCCCAGTCCACCGAACCGCGTTGCGGCACATAGGCCACCCTGCCCTTGGCCTCCTGGACGTCGCGGCCGTCGATGGTAACCCTGCCGACATCGGGCTTGAGAAAACCCAGCAGGGCCTTGATAAAGGTCGATTTGCCCGCGCCGTTCGGGCCGATCACGCCGACCAGCTGATCCCTCTCGATGCGGACGCTGACGTCGAGGAGGGCGGCCCGGGCATGGTAACTGACGGTGAGGTGCTCGACCTCGATCGCATAGCGGCGGTCAGTGGTCATGCTTTTGCTCCTCCCCGGTGGTGGAGAAGGGCACAGTGCCGGAAACCAGCGCCCCTCCGCCGCCCCAGATGGTTGCATCGGCAATGGCCGCGCCATCCTCGAAGATGCGAATACGGACGCCATTGTCGAGGGTTTCGTCGACCGGGGGGCTCGCCCTGACATGGATTTCGTTGCGGCCTCTCACGGTGCCCGCGAACCCTTCCAGCTTCAAGGGCCGACCGCGCCGGATTTCGTCGACCGGTACCGGCACCGGGCGGCCGTTCAGGCGCAGTTCGAGCGGCTCGCTGCCGCCCCCATCGGTCCGCAGGGCGAAAGGGTCCTCCTCCAGGGAAAAGGTCGTGGTGATTTCAAGGTCATACTTTCGCTCCGCGGCCGGCGGCGCGGCTGCAGCGGTGCCTCCGCTCTCTACAACTCTGGCATCCCGCCAGGCGGTATAGCTGTACAGACCGCCGACAAACACCACCCAGGCTGCGAGAGCGAGAAGAAATCTCATGCATTCTCCTTTCAGGAAGATCGGGACAGAACGGATGTCAGCGAAGGGCGCCGACGATCAACAGGACATTTTCCCGCATCATCCCGATATAGGTTTCACCGGCGGTGCCCGCCGGGCCCATCGAGTCGGAATAGAGCTCTCCGCCGATCCCCACTCCAGTCTCCAGGGCGATCTCCCGTATCTGTTTGGGATTAATGGTGGTTTCCACAAAGATCGCCGGCGCTCCCGACTCACGGATCGACTCGACCACTCGCCGCCTCCGCTCCGGAGTCATCCCCGCCCCCACCTCCGCTCCCGTGGACCATCCTACTGGGGCGATGGAGAGATAGTTGTTGTTCGGATTGAAGCGGTATTCATGGCAGAAGTAATTGAAGGCGTCATGGGTCGTGACCAGGATCCTTCGTTCCGGCGGTATGCGGTCCACCTGCTCGCGCACCCAGGCATCGAGCACCCGGAGCTGCTGGAGATAGAGTCTGGCCCGGGCTTCGAACTCTTCCTTGCGGTCAGGCGTAAGACCGATCATGGCCCGGACGATGTTGTTGACGTAGATGGCCGCGTTGCGCGAAGAGAACCAGGCATGGGGGTCGACGACTTTCTGCCCGTCGACTTCTATATCGATGGGTTTGACTCCGTCGGTTACTGTGACGAGCGGCTTGCCGGCGTCCTTTGCCAGAGTTGCCATCCAGTTCTTGCCCTCCAGGTGCAGTCCGTTTTCCAGGCAGAGATCCGCGTCCAGCACCACCTGGACGTCGGCGGGGGTGACCTGATAGGTATGCGGGTCGGCGCCGGGGGCGAGGATCGACTTGACGACCATGGCGTCGCCGGCGATCTGCCGGGCAAAGTCGGCAATCTGGGTGGTGGAGGCTATCACCACCGGTTTTGCCCCCGCGGCAAACGCGCCGGAGGCCGCGAGACAGAAAATGATGCCTTGCAGAACCAACGCAAGCGTCTTCATCGTCCTCACCATTTGCACTCCTCCCTTTTGCCGCTTTTTCCAGAATGTAATAGATTGTATGCTAAATATTTTTTCATCCAGCGCAAGATCTTTCAAGTTTGAATCATGGAAGCTTAGCCATGTCCAGCGATGACGATTTTCGTAGACTCCTTGCCCATTTCGACTTACCGTGGGCAGGTTACCGCAAGGTGCGCAAGGGTGTGAAAAAACGTATCCGGCGGCATATGCAGGATCTGGGCTGCCCGGATATGCCTTCATATCTGGCCCTCGTCGAGCAGCGCCCGGACGCGGGCGAGCAGTGTCGCCAATGCCTGCTGGTGACCATCAGCCGGTTCTTCCGGGACCGCCGCCTTTGGGATCGCCTGCGAACCCACTGGCTCCCGGTATTGAAACAGCATTTCCCCCAAGGACTGCACGTTTGGTCGGCAGGTTGTGCCGGAGGCGAGGAGCCGTACAGCATGGCTATGGTGTGGACGGCTTCGGCAGGGAGTGCCCGGGAGTCGAGTCACATGCGCATCACGGCGACCGATGCCAATCCCGAATGCCTGGAGCGCGCCCGGCGCGGGATTTACGGCGACGGCAGCTTGAGGGAAGTCCCCGATGATCTGCGACGACAGTTTTTTACCCCTCTGCCCCGACACCGGTGGGAGATCGACCCGCATCTGAAGGACCTCATCGACTGGCAACTGCACGACCTGCTGCGCGATCTACCCCCGTCCGCGGACGGGGCATTCCACCTCGTCCTGCTCCGCAACAATCTGTTCACCTATTATCAGGGCGAGCCCCTGCGAGTGGCCCTGGAGGAGATTATCCGCACTATGGCACCGGGCGGTCTGCTGCTCCTCGGCTCCCATGAGCGACTGCCCGAGGTCTCTTTGCCTTTCGCCCGCGACGAGACTTGTCCTTGGGTTTATCAACTGATGAATTGAGCGCCTTGGGAACTTGCATCCATACCGACAAAACCCGGCCAGGAGAGGGTGAGTCTTGCGCCGCCCAGAGGGGAGTCTGCGATGGTGACCCGGCCATTGTGCCATGTGATGATCCGCATGACGATGGCCAGCCCCAGGCCGTAGCCGCCAGACTTGCGGCTGCGGCTGGCGTCGAGGCGGGTGAAGGGCTCGAAGACTCGCTGCCGGTCCGGTTCCTGAATGCCCGGCCCGTCGTCGTCGAGGTGGATGATGCAGTTTTCTCCGTCGCGCATGACGATGAGCTGGATTCTTCCTTCCGCGTGGCGGAGGGCGTTCTGGATGAGGTTGCCGAGGGCCCGGGCCAGGTATTTCGGTTCGAAGCGAGCCTCGGCCGATTGCTCGTCAAGCTGATAATGCAGCTCGCAGCCTATGGGGCCGTCGTCCATCGATTCATCGAGGAGCTGGTGGAGAAAGGTTTTCAGGTTGTGGCTGCCGAACTGCAGCTCCGGCCGTTCCCGGTCGAAACGGGCAAAGGTCAGAAGTTCCGAGACCAGTGTCTCCAGTTCCGCAACGTCGATCTGCAGCTCTTTGGCATAATGGATGCGGTTCTCGAGATCCTCTGAGTTCTCGAGCAGTTCCAGGCCGAAGCGGAGGCGGGACAGAGGGGTTCGCAATTCATGGGAGACGGCGTTAGTAAGTTCCTTGTGGGAGGTGATCAGCTGTTGGATCCTTTCGGCCATGGAATTGAAGGCGGAAGCGATGGGGGCGAGTGACGATCTCTTCGATAGCTTCACCCGGACGCTGAAGTCGCCGTTGCCGAAGCGGATCGCGGCCGTGCTGATTTTATTAAGCTTTCGCCAGTAAGGAATGATCCAGACGAGGGTAAGGAGCCCGACAATTGCCGTAATGGCCAGCCATATCGTGAGCTGAAAACCGAAATCGGGCCGGAGCGCGGAAATGGGTCCTTTCCGGAGAACCATCCCGCTGTTTCCGACCTGATGGAAAAGCAGTTTGCCGTCGTCTATCACGGCGATCAATCCTTGCCGAAGCTGGTCCAGCTCCTGTTGCCCCAGTTGCAACTCAGCATAATCGAGCAAATTAATATCGTAGCCGAACTGCGGTTTCAGTTCTCTTATACGATTCTGCCATTCATGCATGGGCAGACGAAGCAGATCGAGTTCGACGGTATGAAAAGCACCTTTGGCAAGCTGCCTGTTATACTCTAGAATCTTATCGTGGAAGTAGATGTTGGCCACCTTTTCGACCGCAGGACCCAGAACAAACTGGACGAAGAGCAGGGAAAAAATCAGGAAGATATAAAAACTCAAAAATACCCTTTTCATCTGCTGTATCCGTTGTCGTCCCAGGCGTCTTTGACGAAAAGATAGCCTTGGCCCCAGATCGTCTTGATCCGCCAGGGCTTGGCGGTGTTGTCCCCGAGTTTCTTGCGGAGCCTGGAAACGGCGATGTCCACCGAGCGGTCGAGCCCGTCGTAGCCGATGCCCCGGGTGAGCTGGAAGAGAGTCTCCCGGTCCATGGTTCTGCCGCCGTTCTGGGCCAGAATCCAGAGCAGGGTGAATTCATTGCTGGTGAGATCGACGGGGACGCCGCCGAGGGTTGCGGTTTGCGAGGCCTGGCTGAGGCGAAGGCCGCCAAAATTGAGCTCCTCGATCTGTGCAGCTTCGGCATCCTCCGGAACAAAGGCCCGGGCGAAGCGGCGGAGAATGGCGCGGATCCGGGCCAGGAGTACCCGCGGCTCGATCGGTTTCTTCACATAGTCGTCGGCCCCCAGCTCCAGGCCGACCACCTGATCGGTATCGTCCTCGCGAGCGGTGAGCATGAGGATCGGCCCGGCATAGTCCCTGCGCACTTCCCGGCATACCGTAAGGCCGTCCATGCCGGGGAGCATAAGATCGAGGATGACGAGATCCGGCTGGTCAACAAGAATTCTATGCAGCCCGGCATCACCGCGGCCTTCGATGGCGACGGTAAAACCCTGTTTGCTCAGGTAGGTTTTTATCAGCTCGGCCAGTCTCCTGTCGTCCTCGACTAACAGAATACGGGGTGGTTGGGGCATGGCGATTGCTCCGATCGCTTGGTTTGTTCAGATTTTACCAGCTTAGCATACTCAGGAGTACCGGACTGTTGCTGTTTTGTCGTCAAATGTAACAATTTGTAGAGGCACCGGCTTCTCCGGGATTTGAGGCTTGGACGGCTGGTTGCGGCTTTCTTTCCTGTCGCGTCTTAGTAGTGGCGGAAGAATCTACAAATTGATACAATTTCCAACATCTTCGCTACAGAATTTTGAACAGTTGCCGGATAAGGGTCTTAAGGTGCGGGGGGGGGCCGGCATCTGCACAGCAGTTTCTGTGTTGACGGCATCGAAAATGGGTATGGAAGCCGAAATGCATGTCATCGGCAAATGAATATCAGCTAAAGGAGGAACAAAATGATTTTGGGAAGAAAGCAGGTGGTTGGAATGCTGGCCGCAGTGAATGTGATGGGTCTTCTTTTTGCCGGGAATGCCATGGCCGAAATGGAAAGACCAAATTACGCCCAGTTGAAACTCGGGGCGTTCGTACCTACCGACGATCTCGACGATGCCGATTTCGATGCCGGCTTCCAGGCTTCCGGTGCCTATGGCCGATACCTGACCCGCAATCTGATAGTGGAGGTGGGGATAGACGGTTTTG
Source organism: Pseudomonadota bacterium (assembly GCA_023412495.1). Next base: position 19,922 of record JAEYNP010000021.1, on the reverse strand, counting down.
CCGTGGACAGCGATGTTAGCGGCAGAAATGATCTTGCCGGCAACTTCGACCAGGACAACACACTCTCGGTGGCGGGTTTCCTGGCGACCTTGAAGGGCGAGGTGCCGGTCGGTTCCGCCAGCATTTTCGGCGGTGTCGGTGTCGGCTTCTATTCGGCTACCCTGGACAGCGACATCGACACGGAGCGGATCGGCGATTTCAGCAGCGACGATGACGACGATCAAGTGTTCGGCGCCCATGTGGTGGCCGGCGTGAACTATGATATCACCGAGCGGTTTTTTGCCGGTGTGGAAGGGATGTACCGCTGGACCGACGATCTTGATCTCGACGACAGCGTCGCTTCTATTCCGGTCTCTTACGATGGCGACCTGAGCGGTTTCTCCATCACCGTCAACGGCGGATTCAGATTCTGATTCAGAAGCCAGAGGACAGAAGACAGAAGGGTAAGGCGCCTTGCGCTCGATATGGTAACCTGACGCCTGACCCCTTTACCTGATCTTTTCCTCTCTCGGCAAAACGAAATAAGGCAGGGGCGAAAGATGCTTCGCTCCTGCTGAGCAGTATTCCCAGTCTTCCATCAGCAACTGAACGCCCCCGCCTCCTTTTCTTCATTGTCTGATAACATTGAAGTTTCATTGTATGAATCGGCCGCAAATGGTTACATTATGTCGAGTAAAGGAAGCGGCTTTTTAAGCCGCAGGGAACTGCCGATTCCGGTGAATGTCCGGATCGGGTTGCCGAAGTTTGTGAAATACGAGGACTTTGAGAGAATTGTTCGGCAGGCGATTTTGACAGCCGGGAAAATGTGCGAAGAAAGCGGAAGCAAAAATGAATGAGCAGGTCGTGAAAGAACTGGAAGAGATCGTGGGGGCGGCGAATGTCTCCATCTCTTCGGCGGACAGATTAACCCACTCCTACGATGCCACCCAAAAGCAGCATCTACCCGATGCGGTGGTCTATGCCTCCACCACCGAACAGGTAAGCCGCATTATGAAGCTCGCCAACCGCCTGAAGATCCCGGTGGTCCCGCGCGGGGCCGGCAGTGGCTTTTCCGGCGGGGCGCTGCCGATCCGTGGCGGCATCGTGTTGGTCCTGACCCGCATGGATCGGATCATCGAGATCGACACCGAGAACCTCACCGCCGAGGTCGAGCCGGGGGTGATCACCGGCGAGCTGCAGCGGCAGGTGGAAAAATTGAGCCTTTTCTATCCCCCCGATCCCGCCTCCAAGGAGTTCAGCACCCTGGGCGGTAATGTGGCGGAGTGCGCCGGCGGCCCGCGCTGCGTGAAATACGGGGTGACCAAAGATTATGTGCTGGGACTTACGGTGGTGACGCCCGAGGGCGACATCATCCGCACCGGCGGCAAGACCCTCAAGAACGTGGTGGGCTACGATCTCACCAAACTCTTCGTCGGCTCGGAGGGGACGCTGGGCATCGTCACGCAAATTACGCTGAAACTCCTGCCCAAGCCGGCGGCCAAAAAGACCATGCTGGTCCAGTTTCCTACCATCGAGGGGGCGGCCCGGTCGGTGGCGGCGATCATCGGCGCGAAGATCATCCCGACGACGCTGGAGTTCCTGGACGCAGCCACCATCGGCTGCATCCGCGGGGCGAGCGCCATCCCCCTGGACGATACCTGCCGGGCGCTGCTCATCATCGAGGTGGACGGCGAGCCGGCCACCCTCGACCCCCAGGTCGAGAAGATCATGGGCATCCTCCAGCCCTTGGGGGTGCTCGCGGTGAAGATAGCCGAAACCCCGGAGGAATCGGAGCGGATCTGGCAGGTCCGGCGGAGCGTCAGCCCCAACCTGCGCAAGGTCAACCCCGACAAGTTCAATGAGGACATCGTCGTGCCGCGGTCGAAGGTCCCCGACATGATCCGCGCCCTGGAGCGGATTTCGGCAAAATATCAGGTGCCGATCATCAACTTCGGCCATGCCGGCGACGGCAATATCCATGTCAACATCATGGTTGACCTGCGGGAAGAGGGTATGGCCGAGAAGGTGGAGCTGGTCCTGGACGAGGTCTTCCAGGAGACGGTGGACCTCAAGGGCTCCATTTCCGGCGAACACGGCATCGGTACCGCAAAGCAGAAATACCTCGGGCTGGAGCTCGATGACGCCACCATCGCCTGTATGCGGCGGATCAAGGCGGCCCTCGATCCCAACGACATCCTCAACCCAGGCAAGATCTTCCCGGAGACCTCCCGATGACCGACCGGCACGAACTCACCCCGATGACGAAAGGCAAGAACAAAACCCTGCGGGACTACGAGAAGGTCATCCGCGAGTGCGTCAAATGCGGCATCTGCCAGGCCCATTGCCCCGCCTATCAGGCGAACAAAAGGGAAGGGACCGTCGCCCGTGGCAAGGTGACCCTTGCCGCGGCACTTCTAGCCGGGGAGACTGGCCTTACGCGGCAGCTCGCGGAGGATATCTCCATGTGCCTCATGTGCGGCTCCTGCGTAGCCAAGTGCCCGAACAAGGTGCCGACCGACGAGATCGTCGGCGCCATCCGCCGCGAGATCACCGGCAACGAGGGGTTGTCGCCCCTTGGCAAGGGTGTGGCGGCCCTGCTCGGTTCGCCTGCGCTGATGAAGACCTTGGGTAAGGGCGGGGCGATAATCTCGCCCATTTTCCTCAAGAAGGTGCCGGAGTCCAGCGGTCTGCGCCTCCGGTTCCCGCTCGCTGCAATGAAGGATCGGACACTCCCGAAGATCGCCTTCCGCAATCTCTTCGACCGGGTGAAGGAATTCTACCAGGGTGAACCCGGCAAGCCGACAGTCGGCTTTTTCGCCGGCTGCTCCATCACTTATCTCTACCCCGAGATCGGCGAGCATATGGTGGCGATCCTCCGCAAGCTCGGTTATTCCGTCTTCATCCCCAGGGCTCAGCGTTGCTGCGGCATCCCGGCCCTTTCCACCGGCAACGCAAAGCTGGTGGAGGAATCGGCCGAGAGCAATATCCGGGCCTTCGCCGGGAGGCCTGTCCACAGGATAGTTACCGCCTGCGCCTCCTGCAACCGCGGCGCCCGGGAGTACTATGCGGGGATGCAGGGTGATTTCTGCGCTTTTGCAGGTAAGGTGATGGATTTCAGCATCTTTCTGAAAAACGACGGTTTCCTGACGAGGCTTGCGTCCATGGAAAAACGGCCGGAAAGGGTGCGGATTACCTACCACGATCCCTGTCACCTGAAGAACCAGGGAATAACCAAAGAGCCGCGGGAACTGCTGGGAGCCCTGCCCCAGGTCGACTTCGTCGAGATGGAAGATGCCGGCTCCTGCTGCGGCCTTGGCGGGACCTTTTCGGCCTCGCACTACGAGGACAGCTTGAAGATCGGCGGGAGAAAGATTTCGGGGCTTCGGCAGAGCGGTGCCGCCCTCGTCGCCACCGCCTGCCCCGGCTGTATAATGCAACTCCAGGATATCATAAACCGCGCGGGCCTCCCGATGCGGGCGGTGCATATCCTTGAGCTGCTGGCGCAGGCGGTGGCTTATCCCCTGGAACGGAATTGAATGCCGTCCCAGGGCTGATACAGTTCCTGCCGAGGGACTTTGGAAAGAGCCAGTTTTATGTTAAAATACTGGAAGATGATGATTCCGATGAGTATGCAACAGCTTGATAAAAAATATCTGAAAGGAGGGAAAAAATGAAAGCTATTCAAAAAATAGTCGTTCCTGTCGATTTCTCAGAAAATACCGACAAGCTGGTGGCTTATGCCTGCTATGTGGCGGAGAAGCTGGGGGCGACTCTTCACTTCATCCATGTCGTTGCAGCCTATCCGGGCGACGCCATGATCGGCGCTCCTTTCGCCGCTGAATATAGGGACAAAATTTATCTCGCTTCGAAGGATCGCATGGCCAGCCTGGTTCAGGACAATCAACGGCACTGCCCCGGCTGTACCGGACAGGTGGTGCCCGGCGAGCCGGTCGACAAGATCGTCGAGCTCGCCAAGGAGGCCGATTCAGACCTGATCATCATCAGTACCCACGGTGCCAAGGGCTTGGAAAAAATTCTCCTCGGCAGCGTGGCGGAGCGGGTCCTGAAACGGGCGCATTGCCCGGTGCTTATCATGAACCCGTTCAAATAGCTGATAGCCGGCGGTCATCGGCAGACGGCGCAAACCCCGCCCGGGCGTCTCCGAAGAAATTCGGAGAAGCTCGGGATTTTTTTGACTGGTTCCCGGCCTCAGCGATACAAGGGAGCCTGGGTTTTGCAGAAATCCGGGATCGTCAGCGGCTCTTTCTGATCGAATTGGAACTCATCCGCGGCAAAGATGGAGAGGCAGGCATCGACTGTAGCCGCGTGATAGCGGATGCCTCTGTACTGGCGCAGTTCGTCCAGCGCCGTCTCCAGGCCCTGGGCTGGGCGGTAGGGGCGAAAGGAACTACTCGCCTCGGTGACGTCGGCAACCGCCAGGATTTTCGCTTCCAGGAGAATTTCTTCGCTGCGGAGCCCGAAGGGGTAGCCCGACCCGTCGAGCCGTTCGTGATGCTGCAGCACGATCCTGGCGCAGGGCCAAGGGAAGGGGATTCCCTTGAGGATCTCGTAGCTGACCCGCGGATGGATTTTAATGACATCCATTTCGGCGTCGAGCAACTGCCCCGTCCGGTTCAGGATCGACACCGGGACCCGGATTTTCCCGACGTCGTGCAAAATACCGGCGATACGGATGCCTTCGATGGTCTGCGGCGGAAGCCCCATCTTCGCGGCAATGGCGCAGGCCAGCCGGGCCACCCGCTGCTGATGGCCGGCGGTATAGGGGTCGCGAATCTCGACCATGAGCGACATGCTGGAGATGATTCCGTCGAGCATCTCATGGATCTGCCGGGTCTTTTCTGCCACCATCCCCTCGAGGAGCTCATTCTGCGCCTCGAGTTGCGCCTTCATGGCCGAGAGCGTCAGATGGGTCGCCACCCGTGCCTTCACCTCCGCCGCATGGAAAGGCTTGGTGATATAGTCCACAGCGCCCAAGGTAAAGCCCTTGGTTTTATTGATGGTCTCCGACATGGCGGTGATAAAGATCACCGGGATCGCCTGTGTTGCCGCATTGCTCTTCAACCGGCGACAGACCTCGTAGCCGTCCATTTCCGGCATCATGATGTCGAGCAGGATGAGATCGGGACTATATTTTTCCGCGTATTCCAGGGCGGCGGCGCCTTTCTTGCTGATCCCCAGCCGGTATTCGTCCTTCAGAGTGTTGACCAGGAGGTCGATGTTGGTCGCGTTGTCGTCGACAATCAGGACCAGCGAGCGGTTTTTGTTCATTGAAGCCCTCCCAGGGCACTGCGCAGAGAAAGGATGGTTTTCTTCGCCTGTTCGTAATCGTACCGGCTGGTTTCGGTTTTGAGTTTCTCGAGGAGCGAGGCCTCGAGCAGCGGCTGGTCGAGCAGCCGGCCGACGACCTCCGCCGTCTTCGCTTTTATCTCCTGGGGATCCGCACGATCGATCGCCTCGGAGAGATGCGCCAGAAGGGTATTTAAGTCGCTATGTCCCGCGGGCGGCGGAAGGTGTGCTTCTTTCTCCCCTTCGGGCTCCTTCATCTGGGCTAAAAGGGTCAAAAGCCGGGTCAACTCCTGCTTGAGTTCCATGCAGCAGGCATCGACCGTGTCGGCAGGCGCATTTTCACTGCAGCTCTGCTCCAGCTCCAGGGCGGCCTCGCGCAGCTCGCCCGCTCCGATATTGCCGGCGCTGCCTTTGAGGCTGTGGGCTATATGCATGAGCTCCTCTCGTTCGCCCTCGGCCCGCGCCCGCTCAAGTTTGGCGATGGTATCCCGATTGTCCCTTGAGAAGCCGGCAAGGATATCCTGGAAGGTCCGCCAGTCGAGGCCGGTTGACTGCAGCACCCTGCCGATGTCGATGCCGGGCAAATCAGGAGCCAGAGGACAGAGGTCAGAAGGCAGAGAGATTTCTTGCCTTCGGCAATCGGTTTGCAAAAGCTCCTCTCTCGCCGCGGACGACACACTATTCTGTCCTCTGTCTTCTGTCCTCTGTCTTCTGATTTTCAGACGGCGCCACAGGGTATAGAACAAACGATCCTGGTTGATCGGTTTCGCCACATAGCCGTCCATGCCGGCCTCGAGACATTTTTCCTCATCGCCCTTCAAAGCGTGGGCGGTCATGGCGATGATCGGCAGGACATCGCAGCCAGGCAGCTGGCGGATGGCCTTCGTGGCCTCGTACCCGTTCATCTTCGGCATCTGGATGTCCATGAGCACCGCGTCGAAACTTTCTCTTTGCACCGCCGCTACCGCCTCCTCGCCGTTGGCGACCATAGTCACGGCGATTCCCGCGCCGCCCAGCACCGCCTGGGCCACCTGCTGGTTGGTAAGATTGTCCTCCGCCACCAGGATGCGGCAGCCCTGCAGCTGTTTTTTGTACATGGAGGCCCTGGTGGTGAAATCCTTTTTCACCCCGCCCCGATGCGCCCCTTCCTTGCCGAAGGCATCCATGATCGCGTCAAAGAGCGTCGACTGGAAGATGGGTTTGGCGAGAAAACCGTTGGTGCCGACCTTTTCCGCTTCCGACTTGGTGATCTCGCGGGAGAAGGCGGTCATCATGATGATCGGCAGCGAAAGATGGAGCTCTTCGCGGATTATTCGGGAGGCCGTAAGGCCATCCATGCCGGGCATTTTGCCGTCCATGAGCACCAGCTCGATGGGTTCCTGTTCCTGAGCTTTGGCCGAAAGACGCGCAACCGCCTCGGCTCCGGAGGAAAGGGCCAGGACGCGGAATCCGAAGGCGCGGAGCATCTTCATCATGATTTCCCGGCTGTCGGCGCTGTCGTCGACGACGAGGACGTTGAGTCCTTGGATATCGGCCGGGAAGACGTACCGCGAAGGCAGATTGGAGCCGGCCTTAATCAAACGGATGGTGAAGGAGAGTGTCGATCCCTGGCCGGGAATGCTTTCGGCCCGGATGGTGCCGTGCATCATCTCCACGAATTTTCTGCAGATGGACAATCCGAGTCCCGTGCCTTCGTGTTTTCTGGTGAATGAAGAGTCGCCCTGGGTAAATGGCTCGAAGAGATAGGGCATATAGGCGGGATCGATACCACTGCCGGTGTCCCTGACAGACAGGAATAGCATAACCTGTTCGTCCACCAGTCCTTCGGTGGTTGCGCTGATGTCGTGGACGCTGATCAGGATGATGCCGCCGGGCGGCGTGAATTTCATCGCGTTGCTGATCAGGTTGGTGAGGATCTGCTGCAGGCGGAGCGAGTCGCCGAAAAGGATCCGGGGTGTCTGCCACTCTATGTCGACGAGCAGCTCGATGCCTTTTTCCGCGGCCTGGTTGACGAAGACCTCCATGACCCGGTCGAACATCTCGTCGAGGCGGAAGACCCGCTCCTTCAGCTCCAGCTGGCCGGCCTCGATCTTGGAAAAGTCGAGGATGTCGTTGATGATGCCGAGGAGGGTGTAGGAGGAATTCTGGATAATGTGCAGATAACGGTCGACTTCCGGGGAGACGGGCTCCGCCATGGCCAGGTCGGTGGCGGCGATGATGCCGTTCATCGGCGTGCGGATCTCGTGGCTCATGTTGGCGAGGAACTGGCTCTTGGCCTGCGTCGCCGCCTCGGCCTGCTGCTTGGCCTTTTCCAGTTCCTTGTCGGTTTTGCGGTGCAGCTCGATCTCGGTGAGGAGCGACAGATGCGAGGCCTTGATCTGCCGGTTGAGCTTCATTACCAGCAGCGTAAAGGCGGCATGGGTGAAGAACATGAGAGCTGCGACGATGAACCAGGGCCCGTAATTGCGCAGGAGGTCGCGCAGGGTGACCTTGCCGAGGTCCTTGTAGGGCCCGACCCGAAGGGTCATCATCAGCTCCATGACCGGCTGGTAGTTGGCGGGGATGGTCCAGCCGGCGTTTTCGGCGGCGAGGGCGGCAGGCGCGTCCGCAGGCATCTGCAGGAGGGCCACGGCCACCTTCTCCGCCAGTTCGTCCGGCGTATCCCGGACTTTTGCCATAGGCCAGTCGGGGTACTCACGGGTGGAGCAGAGGTAGGGGGTGGTCGTCTCCGAGGCGCGCAGGGGGGGGAAGGCATAAAAATCCGAAAGCTCGATCTTGCCCTCAGCTTTCAGGGATTCCAGGGTGCCGGTTCGGACCGAGCCGGCATCCACCACTCCGTTGCGGACGGCGAAGACCACGTCGTCATGGGTCTGGGCGAAGCTCAGCCGGGCAAAATCCCGCTTCGGCACGATGTCCGCTTCCTCCAGCTCCCGTCTGGCCATCAGCCAGCCGCCGAGCGACTCCTCGGCCACCCCCATGAAGGTTTTCCCCTTGAGATCGGAAAAATTCTTGAGATCCGTCCGGTCCTTGCGGGCGAAGATGACACTGCCGTACCGGGAGTAGGCCCGGCCCAGTCGCCGCTCCTTGAGGGTGGCGATCCTGTTGATGCCGTAACCCTCTTCCAGTTCCACATACAAAGAGGAATTGGTCAGGATGAAATCCAGCTCGCCGGCGCCGACGCTTTCGGCAACCCGATCATGGGGGAGGGGGACGATGACGAAGGTGCTTCCCGGGATCATCTCGGTGAGGTATTCGGCGGTGGGTGTCCATGCCCTGCGGCAATGCTCTATCCCCCGGGTGGCGAGCACGCCGATCTTGAGCGCCCGCTTCTCGGCTGAGGTCGCGCCGGCAGGCAGAAACAGAAGAATGGCGATGAGGAGGCGCGGGAGAAAACGATGGCCGATACCGTCTGTTTTCATCGAAGTATCTGTCAGATCCAGCCGACATCCCCGGTTGAGATTTCATCTTCCGCCCGGAATGACGCCGGCCGGGCTCTTGCCAACGTATGAAGGTACCGTTGTAAAATACCATATTTGTCTTTGATTTTCCCGTGCTTCGCACAGGGCCGGGGAAAAAGGTGGGTACTCTTGCATTCTGTGAAACCATTTGGAAATTAACGGGGATCGAGGGTATATATTTCAATGTAAGGAGACAAGCTGATTGGGCAACGTGAAGGTGAAGCGAGGGGCGCCGGCGAAAAGCCCGCTGCCTTCGGAGGGGATCGGCAATGAAGACACTGGGGAAAGGATTTCTGGCGAAACGTCTGGCGGCTGTAGAGCTGGTGGCATTTCTTGTAGTCATCGCCCTGCTCTGGCTCGATGAGCTGATCGACATTCCGTTTCTGTTGCTGGGAGCGGAGGCTACCCCGGTCAACTGGCGGGAGTCATTATTTGAAACCCTGGTCATAGCTCCCATCGCTCTCGCGACCGTCTGTTTTACCCGTTCGATAGTCAGGAGGCTGAAACATCTGGAAGGTTTTCTGCCGATATGCGCCTCCTGCAAGAAGATCAGGGACAATGAAGGGAACTGGCAGCAGATGGAAGACTATATCCGCGACCGGTCGGAGGCGGAATTCAGCCACGGTATCTGTCCCCAATGTGCGCGTAAGCTCTACCCCGAGCTGTTTGCCAAAGAGGGGCCGAAGCCGTCGGCACCCCTGTCCGACGGGAAATAGGCTGCGTTGCGCCGGTTCCACCCTTGCGCGGAAACATGATACTTGCCGGCGGGAGAGGAATGAAACAGGATTTTGAGCAACGATCTTTATGTTTATACGGCACTTCCGAGATAACTAATTTTTATTAATGAAAAGATATGGATGCCTACACTGAAGCCCATCTGTTCGTAGCAGCGACAAGAGTACTCCACCACAAAGGAGGCTGTCCACCGGCCCTGGAAGAAGTCTGCACACTCCTCGGCTTTTCCGTGGAACTGGGCCATACTATCTGCAGAAGCTTGGAAAAAAAGGGGATTATGGAAATCCTGACTGATCCTTTCTCGATCAAGCTGGCGGTGGCCAATCACCTGGAGATTGAAAAACTGCCGAAACATCAGGTGGAGGATAACGCTCTTGCCAGAGAACTGGAAAAATTCCAGTCGGAGAAAAAGAACACGGAACAGAAGGTAGCCGCCATGCAGGCGGAGATGGCAAAGAAGAAGCAGGATCTTTTTGCCGACATCGAGGCGAAGTTCAAGAAGGAAATGGAAAAGCAGAAAAAGAAATGACAAGGTGCAGCCGGACCGTCCATCCGGTGGTCCAGTTTCTTGCTTTCTCCAGGCCTTCCTTGTTTTCCTGAACGAAGGCATATATGCAGGCTATTTTCTAGCCGCGCCGGCTGGGACAGACACAGGTGCAGGCGAGATTCCCCCCTCCGCTTGCTCTGCCAGCCCTCATGTAAATACTCATATCCGGCAGGATTGCCATTGCTAGGTTCTGGTGTTGCCGGCGTTTGCCTTGTCTTTTCAGCAGCTCTGCGGTAATTGGCTATTTTTCTGCGCAAATTCTGGGGATTGCAGTATTTACCTAGTCCGACAGTAGTACTTTCCGAAATAATAGCAACCTTGATCTCCTTAGAAGTGATGGAGTTTTCTCCTGACAAAAATATTACTTGACAAACAGGCCCGAATTAGGAAAGTTGTCAGGTGAATTGCCTCCTGATCTATACCTGAGACTTAGTACCTTTTTTCCTTAGGATGATGATGCAACTTACCTGCGCTACTCGAATCAGCCTCCGTCTCGCGTTGCTTGCGGTCGGCATCCTGCTTTTCGACAAATCGATGGGATTTATACCCGAACACTGGGCGACGGTGGAGATAAGCTTTGCTCCCCTGGGGGGCTCTGATACCCTGTTCACCCTGAAGAACTCTTTCGCGATAGTGCTCTTCGTGGCCCTGGCCGTGTTCCTCGGCTACTTCCTGCGCGCCAGGAATACACTGCGGGAGCTCGATCCGTTGAGTGTGATCCCGGGCCGGGTCCAGGAGGCCTTTAATGTGTTCAAAGAAGGTGTGCTCATTCTCGATGAGGATGAATGCATCGTGCTTGCCAATACCTCCTTTGCCGAAACAGTGGGCAAGACCCCCGAGGAGCTGATCGGCCTCAAAGGTTCGGAACTGGGTTGGAAGGGGTGTGATCCCAATCAGCACGGCAGGTTGCTCCCCTGGCTCCAGGTTTTGAAGGAAGGAACGAGCCGGACCGGCGTTCGCCTGGTCATGGAGAAGGCCGGAGCCGCTCCGCTCAAGTTCGTCGTCAATGCCGCTCGGGTGCTGGACGACCGGGGTGGATGGCGAGTGCTCGTCACTTTCGACAACGTGACCGAACTCGATGAGAAAAATCAGGAACTCAACCAGACCGTGACTCAACTGCAGATCTTTACGGAAGAGGTGCTGACCAAAAATAAGGAACTGGAGTTCCTGGCCACCCACGATCCCCTGACCCAGCTCCTCAATCGCCGAGCCCTGAACCGAGGGCTCGAACGGCTATTCAAAGAGGCCCGGCGGCAGGGCCGGGAACTCTCCTGTATCATGAGCGATATCGACCAATTCAAATTGGTCAACGACCGCTACGGCCATGCCGTAGGCGATGAGGTGATCAGGATGGTCGCCGCCAACCTGCAGAAGAACTCCCGCGAATCCGATCTGGTCGGCCGCTGGGGCGGGGAGGAATTCTGCATTCTCCTGCCCGGTCTCGATGTCAGGCAGGCGGCCAAGATCGCCGGGCGGATGCGTCTTGCCGTGCAGCATGATTCCACCGTAGGGGTCTCGGTGACGATAAGCTTCGGCGTCGCATCGCTGCAATACAATGCCCGGGAACCGGGCGAATTGTTCAGCCAGGCCGACAAAGCCCTTTACATTGCCAAGGAAGGCGGCCGGAACCGGGTCGTCTGCCGGGATGAAGAGGAGATGGCCGTCTTTGCGGGACAGTCTTTCGCATAGGCCGGGAAACGCCAGGCTTTGATCGATCAGCGGACAGCTGAAAAGATGGAGTCTTTATGTTCTGCGAAGCTTTGGGTGCCAGGGCCCGAGTTGCCTGGATAATAGATTCACGTTGTTGTCTGAACGCTTACGCGTAATCATGCCCGTGCCGATATCGGAATGCCACGGCAGCGGCGGTCCGGAGCCGCTTCTCGAAGCTGTTCGGGGACAACTGCTGCCCCTCTCCTGAAATCCCCCTCCACGACGATCGATCAAATATACCTTTTCATACCAGGCAAGGCCTTGCGGGTTTCCCTCTATCCAAGCCGCAGATTAATACTTATTAATATTGACACGACTTTTAAAAGCTCAGGCAGCAACAGCGGCACGTCAATCTTTCCCCACACAGAAGAGAGGTTTTTTCATGGCGCCACCCTCAACGCACTTGCCCGAGAGATTTCTCACCCTGGCCGAGATGATGGATATTTCCGAACTGGAACTCGCCAAAAGAAAAGAGATCCTGGAGTTCGGCCCGGAGGATGAGGAGCGTCTCCACAAACTGGCCAAGGTCTCCCTGGAATACGCCCAGGATGTCATCGATGCCTTTTACCGGCATCTACTGTCCTTCGAAGAGATGAAGGCCTTCTTCCCGGACGCCGAATTGCTGGCTCGGGTCAAGGCCAAGCAGAAGGCCTATTTCATCCGCCTGACCCAGGGCAACTACGATCTCGATTATGTCGAGGACCGGCTCAAGATCGGGGCGATCCATGAGCGGATCGACCTGCCGGTCAAGTTTTACCTCGGCATGTATAACTTTTACCTGCGCGAGGTCTGGAAGCGAATTTTCGAGATCGACCGGACGCATCCGGACGAGATGATGGATGTCTTCTTCTCTCTGATGAAGCTGACCTTTCTCGATATTTCGCTGGCCATCGACACCTATATCGACTCCCGCGAGAGGACCATCAGGGCCCTGCAGCAGGAGGCGATCCGGGAGCTTTCCACCCCCGTGCTGCCGTTCCGCGAGGGGATGCTGCTGCTGCCGATCATCGGCCAGATCGATTCCCAGCGGGCCCGGCAGCTGACCGAGAGTTTGCTTATGTCGATCAGGGCCAACCGGGCCAAGGTGGTGGTCATCGACATTACCGGGGTGGCCACCGTCGACTCGCGGGTGGCCAACCACCTGGTGCAGACGGTGGATGCGGCCCGGCTGATGGGGACCAAGGTGGTCTTCTCCGGCATATCCCCGGAGATCGCTCTGACCATGGTGACACTGGGCATCGACCTGGGGCCGGTCTATACGGTGGGGGCGCTGCAGGATGGCATCGAGCATGCCGAACGGCTTCTCGGCTATCGGGTGGAAAAAGGAGAAAAAGCCGGTGGACACGATGAGGGAGGAAAGGCCTGATGGAGGTGCCGATCCTGAAACAGGGCGACTATCTGATCGCCTCGATCCAGGGCGCGCTGACGGATACCGATCTCACCGATTTGCAGGGAAACCTGGTCCGGGCAGTTCGCAGGTATCGATCCAAAGGGGTGGTGATCGACGTGACGGTGCTCGATGTCATGGATTCCTTCGCCGCGAGGACTCTGCGCTCCATTACGCAGATGACCCGCCTCCTGGGCGCGAAGGTGGCGGTGGTCGGCATCCAGCCGGAGATCGCCTTTTCGATGGTCCAACTGGGTCTGTCGCTGGAAGGAACAATCACGTGCCTTGACCTGGAAGACGGCATCGCCATGCTCAAGGCCGATAACAACAAGGACGGGCTCGGCAGAAATGGACGGTGAACTCATCAAGGTTGCTTCCGACACGGGGGTGATGCTTGCGCGCCAGAAGGGGCGCGAACTGGCGATGGCGCTCGGTATCTCGGGGAGCGATCTGACCCTGATGGCCACCGCCATTTCCGAAATAGCCCGCAATATCGTGCAGTATGCCGGAAGGGGCGAGATCGAGTTCCGCAGCATCGTGAGAGGCGGCAGGCGTGGCCTCCTGGTCATCGCCCGCGACAGTGGGCCCGGGATTGTCGATATCGCCCAGGCCATGCAGGACGGCTATTCAACCTCGCGCGGCATGGGCCTGGGCCTGCCGGGGGCGCGGCGGCTGATGGACGACTTCCAGATCGTCTCCGAGGTCGGGAAAGGCACGACGGTGACGATGGTCAAATGGGAGCAGCGGTAATGACGGGCCAATGCAACAAAAACGGGGTACTGGAATGGCACATCGCGATGCGGCCTTTCCCGGGTGAGGAACAGTGCGGCGACAGCCATCTGGTGGCCGAAACGACGACGGGCTGGTTGCTCGCGGTGGCTGACGGCCTGGGCCACGGGGCCGAAGCGGCGCTGGCCAGCAGGACCTTGATCGAGGTGTTGCGACGGCATATCGAGGAGGCGCCGGACCGGTTGATCCGGCGCTGCCACGAGGCCTTGAAGAATACCCGCGGCAGCGCGGCGACCGTGGTCGCCATCGACAGGAAACGATGCCTGCTCAGCTGGGCCGGAGTGGGCAATGTGGAAGGAGTGATCCGGCATGCGGATCCCGCCCTCCCGAAAGAGTACATAACGATGCGCGGCGGCATCGTCGGGGCGAGGATTCCCGGCCTGCAGACCTCTTTTCTGCAGTTGCAGGACGGGGATATCCTGGTGCTGGCCACCGACGGCATAGATTGCCGATTCGTACAGGCCATAAGCCAGCCCCAACCGCCGGACAAGCTTGCCGAATACATTCTCGATCGGTTCGGCAAGTCCAGCGACGATGCCCTCGTCCTCGTGGCCCGCTACTTTTTCAATGCAACGACGCCTGGAGGTAATTCGTCGTGAGCATGGGCAGTCAGATACCCGCTGATCAAGATACACCGTTCAAGAACGCTTATGCGCGCGCCTTGAAGGAATACGCCCTCACCGAAGAAGGCGAAGAGGGGCTGATGTGCGCCTATGAGCTCGGCCGTCGCGCAGTTGCCGACCAGATGAACATTCTCGATCTGGTGACGATGCACCAGGATGTCGTCTGGAAGGCCATGCGCTGCGGGGGCTCCATCGAAAGGATGAGTGACTACCTTCGCCGCAGCGAAGAGTTCCTGGCCGAGGTGATGGCGCCGTTCGAGATGATGCATCGCGGGTTCAACGACACCATCAAACAGCTGCAGCAGGCCAACGCGACCCTCGAGCAACGAGTGGAGGAACGCACTTATGAGCTCCGCGAGAGCCAGCGCATTACCGAGGATCTGGCCCGTCTCTATCTCATTCTCAGCAGCATCAATTCGGCCATCGTTCGCCTGGAGGACCGCGAGGCATTGTTCACGGAGGCCTGCCGGATCGCCGTCAACCAGGGCGGCTATCCCGTAGCTTGGATCAGCATGCGCAACTCGGGGGAGATCGTCAGCGATACCTGGTGCCATCTTGGCGGCGGCAGTCCGAACTGCCAGACCTCCCCTGTCGATGCGATCAGCGAAGAGGTGAGCAGCTCGATTGATCGGGTCTACCAGGAGGGTGTGCCGATTGTCCGGCACCGGGACGAGGAAAATCCGGTGACCTGGAACGATTTTGCCGGGGGGTTCCCAGCCTACGGTCTGCTGCCGCTCAAAATTGATGGCAAGGTGAACGGTGTTTTTGCTCTTTTCTCGTCCGAACCGGATGCTTTCAAATCCGAAGAGATGCGGCTGCTGACGGAAATGGCGGGGGACCTCTCCTTTGCCCTGGAACATATCCAGAAAGGGGAACAGCTCAACTACCTGGCGTACTACGACCTTCTGACCGGGCTGCCCAACCGCAGCCTGTTGATGGAACAACTTTCTCTCCAGCTGCAGGCGGCGGAGCGGGCGGGGATGATCGCCGTCCTGCTGCTGGTCGACCTGGTGCATTTCTCAGACGTCAGCGACACCTACGGGCGCCACGTCGGCGACCGTCTCCTCAAGCAGATAGCCGAGCGCTTCGGCGAGTCCCGCGAGTGCGAGACGGTGGCGAAACTGGGGGCCGAGAGATTCGCTCTGTCCTTCACCAATACCAACGAACCTGATCTGGTCGCCCATATCCTGGAGCAGGAGGTCTTCAGCACCTTCGCCAAACCTTTTCAGGTCGACGACACCGAAATCCACATTGCCGTCAAGGTCGGCATTTCCCTCTTTCCCGCCGATGCCGGCGACGCCGAGACGCTTTTCAAGAACGCCGAGATCGCCCTCAAGAGGGCTCATCGCAAGGACGAACCGTATCTGTTGTACGATGCGGCGATGAACGACCGGATCATCCACTCGGTCACCATGCAGGCCAAGTTGCGCAAGGCGATCGAGCGGGGGGCCCTGGATGTTCATTACCAGCCGAAGGTCTCGGCCGCCAATGGTCGGCTCATGGGCCTCGAGGCCCTGCTTCGCTATACCGATCCTGAGAGCGGCATGGTCCTGCCCGGCGGATTCATTCCGCTCTTGGAAGAAACCGGCATGATCATCGTGATCGGCGACTGGGTGATGCGGCGGGCGGCGGAGGATCTTTACAAATGGCGCAGGATGAAGCTCAACCCTCCGCGGGTGGCGGTGAACGTCTCGCCCATCCAGCTGCGGCAGAAGAACTTCATCCCTTCCCTGCGCCAGATTCTGCAGGACACCGACGGCTACAGCGACGGCCTGGACATGGAGATCACCGAAAGCGCGGTGATGACCGAGGTGAAACAGAACATCCCCAAGCTGGAGGCCGTCCGGGAGATGGGTTTTCACATCGCCATCGACGATTTCGGGACCGGCTATTCCTCGTTGAGCTATCTCAGCCAGCTGCCGGTGAACGCCCTCAAGATCGACCGTTCCTTCATCGTCGAGATGACCGAACGCCCCAACAGCATGGCTATCGTCAGCTCCATCATCACCCTCGCCCATTCCCTGGGGCTCGAGGTGGTGGCCGAGGGGGTGGAACTGGAGGAGCAGGCCAAGATGCTCCGCCTCCTGCGCTGCGAACTCCTCCAGGGCAACCTCTACAGCCGGCCGCTGCCGGCGGAGGAGGTGGTCCAGCTTTTCGATCTGGATCGGATACCGGAATCAGAAGCCAGAGGACAGAGGACAGAAGACAGATAATGTGGTCGCCGGAGGCGACATTCTATTTTGGCTTCTGCCCTCCGGCTTCCGGCCTCTGATTCCTGACCAGCTTCTGTTTCAGTTCCCAGAGTGGGTTCGTCAGCGAAATGTGATAGACATGGGGGTTGACCATCCGTTTCACTCCGTCGTCCAGGCAGGCGAGGTCGTGTTCCCGGCGGCCGCGCATGGCATCGAGGGCGTCGGCGAGGGGGGATTCGGGGCCGGTCTGGGGGAGGTCGACGTTCAGTCGCTCGACGCGGGAGAGTTCTTCCCGCGTGAGGGTGCGCTGGATCTGGAACTCAACCGGGTGGTGGAGGTGGATCTCAGAGGCCTGGTCGAGGCGCTCGTCCTCCATGGCCAGGACGTCGCAGACCGCCTTGTCCCGCCGGTCGTAGAGCCGCCAGATGTTTTTTGTTCCCGGGTTGATGGTCTTGCCAGGCGTCTCGGAGATCTTGATGGCCGGTTTCCACTGGCCTCCGTCCTTTACGGCCGTGAGTTTATAGACGCCGTCGAGGGCCGGAGCGCCCTGGCTGGTGATAAGGGCCGTGCCGACGCCGAAGACCAGCCTGTTGATGACGTCCGCAGGCGCAAGGCCCATCTTCGGGGCCTCGCTGCGGATCTGGCTGATGATCTGCCAGATGACCATCTCGTCCAGCTGATTGGAGAGGACGATGGTGGTGTCGGGGAAACCTGCCGCGTTCATGGCTTGCGCGGCTTGGAGGGCGAGATGGGCGAGGTCTCCTGAGTCGAGGCGGATGCCCACCGGCCGGTGGCCCTTGCTGCGCAGCTCCTCGAAGACCTTGATGGCGTTGGGAACGCCGCTCTCCAGGGTATTGACGGTATCGACCAACAGGAGGCAGTCGTCCGGGTAGGTTTCGGCGTAGGCCCGGAAGGCGCCGATCTCGCCTGCGCCGAGAGCCCCGAAGGCCTGGACCATCGAGTGGGCGTGGGTGCCTTTCGGATCGACTCCCAGGGCATGGGAGATGCCCACGTTGCTGGAAGCATCCACCCCGCCGACCAGTGCCCCGCGAACCCCGGCATTGCCGCCATACCCCTGCGCCCGCCGCAGGCCGAACTCGAGGATCGGCCGGCCGGTCGCTGCCTGGTGCATACGCGAGGCTTTGGTGGCGATGAGGGTCTGGTAGTTCATGTGGTTCAAGAGCGGCGTCTCGAGGATCTGGGCCATAGCCATTGGACCCTGGACGGTCAGGAGCGGCACGGTGGGGTGGGCGACCCGGCCCTCCTGCAAGCCCTTCATCCGGATTTTTCCGAAATGGCCGTCCTTCATTAGCCAATCGAGAAAATCAGCGTGGAAGAGAGGCTTACCGCTGCGGCCGGTCTGGCGCCTGAGATAGTCGATCTCCCGTTCGGTGAAACGCTCCTCCGCCATCCACTCGAAGAGGCTGCCGGTTCCCGCGAGGATGGTGTAACCCGCCTGATGGGAGCCGTAGGACGGATTTTTACGGTAGAAATACTCGAACTGTGCTTCCATGTTGTGCAGCCCCTGGCGGAAATAGAGCTGGGCCATGGTCAGCTGGTACTGGTCCGTCAACAGGATGCCTTCGCTCAACTGCCGGTGTGCGCGTCTCATTATCTTCCTTCCTTTCGCACGTCGATAAAATCCTGACTGGTCGTTATCTGTCCGCCGGCGGCGACAATCCGTTCCAAGGCCCTTACGCTGTCTCCAGGGCGGACTTCGACGCCCCGGCAGCAGTCTTCGATCACTGTTACCTTATACCCGAGTTCCAGGGCATCCAGGGCACTGAACAGGACGCAGTAATCGGTGGCAAGGCCTGCGAGATAGAGATCGGTGATTCCGGCATCCTGTAGGTAGGCGTGAAGCCCCGTCTGCTGTAGCCGGGCGTTGTCGAAGAATGTGCTGTAGCTGTCGATCTCCTGGTTGGTGCCCTTATAGACCACCTGGCGAATGAGACCGGCTTCCAGAGCCGGATGGAACTCCGCCCCCCATGTTCCCTGGACGCAGTGGTCGGGCCAGAGAATCTGCGGCCCGTAGGGCGTGTCCACCGAGGCGTATACTCCTTTCCGGTAGCGGCTGGCAAAGCTGATGTGGTCCGGCGGATGCCAGTCCTTGGTGGCGACGACCTTCGGAAAGAACTGCACGTGCATGAGTCGGTTGATCGCCGGCACGATCCGGTCGCCCTCGGGCACCGGCAATGCGCCGCCGGGGCAGAAATCGTTTTGGATATCCACAAGCAACAGGGCGTTCTTCATCTGACTTCCTCCTTGACCGATACATGCCGGCCGACTTTCCCGGCCGATGATCCTACTCTTTCGTACCTTAGAAATTCATTCTACCCCTCAAGGGGGTACTGAAAAGAGTCCCCTTTGCTGTGGGAGGGGATAACAGCCCTTGGGCTGCACGTCAGCCCCGCATGAGGAAAGAAATAACACCGAGAAATTCAGATGTAAACCTCAAAGCCGGCTGACTCGGCCCAGGTAAACAGGAACCCCTTTCGGATGGTGGTTCAGTGCTTATGGTCTGACACGTGAGTCTTTCGCAAAAAGGGTCTTTTTGCCCAATCTCCGCGTTATGCTCAAAATTTTATCTTCGGAATATTAGTACCTTAGAAATTCATTTCGTGTTTTTTGAGAATGAATTTCGTGAAGGTACTCCTCAAGGGGGTAACTAAAAAGAGTTCCCTCTGCTGTGGGGGGAGAACAACCTTTGGGTTGTGGGCGTCAGCCCGTATTAACTCTATGCCTGCGGTAAAATTTTTCGAATGCCTTGATCTCGGACGACAATCCCATTTTGCAAAAGCTCACGAAGGAGGTCATTTCCGCTGCTTCCTTAGAGCGGGAAAACAATTGTATCAGTCATTGCTTGTCGGAGTCTTACCGACAATTCACGTAGGAGAGTTTTCATGCAGACATTCATGCCCCAAAAATTGCTTCCCGATGTGGTCACCGTGCCCGAGGCCGCGAAATACCTCGGGCTCGGCAAGAAGGAGATCTACCGGCTCCTGGATTTCGGAGAGTTGCGGGCGACCAGGGAAAACGGCAAGATACTGATCGACTCTGTCAGTATTTACGAGGTGTGCAACAAGGGCAAGATGCACTGATAGGAGCCCCAGGCTCCTAAAGCGGCGAGAGTCCTCAGGAGCAGAAAGGGCCGTGTGTTCCTTGAATGGGTACCAAACCACCGCCCAGGTGTTT